>CAWFDN010000001.1:0-529840 GCA_963814615.1 uncultured Alphaproteobacteria bacterium
CCCACTCGATCGTGCCCGGTGGCTTTGACGTCACGTCATAGACCACGCGGTTGACGCCTTTGACTTCGTTGATGATGCGGGTGGCGGTCTCGCCCAAAAATTTCATGTCGAACGAATAAAAATCCGCGGTCATGCCGTCGGTCGAGGTCACCGCGCGCAGGCCGACGACATATTCATACGTGCGCCCGTCGCCCATCACGCCGACGGTCTTCACCGGCAACAGCACGGCGAAGGCTTGCCAAATCTTGTCGTACAGACCTGCCTTGCGAATCTGGTCGATATAGACGGCGTCGGCGTTGCGCAAAATTTCCAGCTTCTCCGGCGTGATCTCGCCGGGGCAACGGATCGCGAGGCCCGGTCCGGGAAACGGATGCCGGCCGACGAAGATTTCGGGAAGGCCGAGCTCGCGGCCGAGCACCCGCACCTCGTCCTTGAACAGTTCGCGTAACGGTTCGACCAGCTTCATGTTCATGCGCGCGGGCAGACCGCCGACATTGTGGTGCGACTTGATCGTCACCGACGGCCCGCCGGTGAACGATACGCTCTCGATCACGTCGGGATAGAGCGTGCCTTGCGCCAAAAACTCAGCCGGACCTTCACCCTTATTTGCGATTTTCTTCGCTTCGGCATCGAACACGTCGATGAACAGGCGTCCGATGGTCTTGCGCTTGAGTTCGGGGTCGGTAACGCCGGCGAGTTCGCCCAAAAACTGTTTTGAGGCGTCCACGTGCACGAGCGGGATGTTGTAGTGGTGACGGAACAGATCGACCACGCTCTCGGCTTCGTTGAGCCGCAACAACCCATGATCGACGAACACGCAAGTAAGCTGATCGCCGATCGCTTCATGGATCAGCACGGCCGCAACGGCGGAATCGACGCCGCCGGACAATCCGCAGATCACCTTGCCTGAGCCTACTTGCTTGCGGATTTTCTCGATCGCCTCCTCGCGGAACGCGCGCATGGTCCAGTCGCCTGTAAGGCCGGCAACCTTGCGGACGAAATTGCGGATCAGTTTGGCGCCATCGGGCGTGTGCACCACTTCAGGGTGGAACATCAGCCCATAATATTTGCGGGTCTCGTCCTGGATCACGGCGAATGGTGCATTCGGGGAGACGCCGGCGACAACGAAGCCCGGCGGCATTTTCGTGATGCGGTCGCCGTGACTCATCCAGACCGGATGCCGCTCGCCAATTCCCCACGTGGAATCGAACAATTGGCTTTCAGCCTTGACCTCGACATCGGCGCGGCCAAATTCGCGGTGATGGCCGCCTTCGACGCTGCCGCCGAGTTGGGCCGCCATCGTCATCTGGCCGTAACAGATGCCGAGCACGGGAACACCGGAGTCGAAAATCACTTGCGGCGCGCGCGGCGAGCCTTCCGCATGCACGGACTCCGGCCCGCCGGAGAGGATCACCGCCTTCGGCTTCATCTGCGCGAAGGCTAATTCCGCCTTCTGGAACGGCACGATCTCGGAGTAGACGCCCTCCTCGCGCACCCGGCGCGCGATCAGTTGCGTCACCTGGCTGCCGAAATCGACGATCAGAATCTTGTCATGCGCCGAGGCCACCGAAGGCGTCAACTCTTGGGCGGGCTGTGCTGCTGTCATGGCACGGAATTACGCGACCCAAGGCGGCCTCGCAACCCCTCAAAAACCCGTCATGGCCGGGCTTGTCCCAGCCATCCACGTCTTTCGATCAACCGATGGAAAAGCAAGGCGTGGATGCCCGACACAAGGCCGGGCATGACGAGATCATGGCTTCAGCTTGCCCGCCGCAGGATGGACACGAAAAACCCGTCGGTTCCGGTCCGGCGCGGCGTCATCAAGAGCCCTTCCGGCGATTGCAGCGTGGCCGCCGCGAAATCCTCGGCTTTGTCCCACAGCGCTGTGACGGTCTGCGAGGGCGGCACCACCGCGAAATCAGCATGGCGCGCCATAAAGCTCCGGATTTGCTCGCCGTTTTCCTGCGGCAACACCGAGCACGTGATGTAGGCGATCCGCCCGCCCGGCTTGACCAGCGCCGCGGCACGATCCAGCACCGTCGCCTGATCCTTCAGCCGCACCTCGAGCGCCCCCGGGCGCATCCGCCATTTGGCGTCCGGATTGCGCCGCCAGGTGCCGGTTCCCGTGCAGGGCGCGTCGATCAGAACCAGGTCGGCGGAGGCGTGAATATCGGCCAGGGTGTCGGCCTCGCCCTTCGGAGTGCGGACATCGGCATTGTGAACGCCGGCGCGGGACAGCCGTTCGTAGATCGGCGCAAGCTGCCGCTTGTCGTGGTCGGTGGCGATCAACCGGCCCTTGCCCTGCATCATCGCCGCCAACGCCAGGGTCTTGCCGCCGGCCCCGGCGCACAGATCGATCACCTGTTCGCCGGGTTTCGCCGCCGACAACAGCGCCGCGAGCTGCGAGCCCTCGTCCTGCACCTCGATGGCGCCCTTGATGAAATCCTCTTCGGCGTGGATGCCGGGATTACGGGCGTCGGCGCCAAGCTCGATGCGCAGGCCGATCGACGACCACGGCGTCGCTTGCGCGCCAAGATGGGCGAGCGAGGGCAGCATCTTTTCGCGCTTGGCTTTCAAGGTGTTGACGCGAAGATCGAGCGGCGCCCGGCTCGCCATCGCGGTTGCCTCGGCGACGCGATCGTCGCCGAACACCTGCGCCAAATGAGTATCGAGCCATTCCGGATAGTCGCCGGCGATATGCGCGGGAGCATCGTTGAGAGACCGCGACGTCAACGCGTCACGCTCGCGCTCGGTCAGCGGCTCCGGTGCAAAACGGCCGCCGTCACATAACGCGGCAATCGCCTCGGCATCGAAGCCGCGCTCAAGCTTGAGCATGCCGAAGACGCGCGCCCGCGGCGTGTCGTCGTCCATGATCCACGCGCTCGACGCACGCCGGCGCAGCACGTCCCAGACGAGGCCGGAGATCGCCGCGCGATCACCCGAACCGGCATAGCGATGCGCGGTGCCCCATTCCTTCAGCGCCTTTGCCGCCGGGACGCGTTGCGCGTCGATGGTCTCGATCAGTTCAATGGCTGCGGAGAGCCGGGCTGCAGGAGTCATTCCAAACTTTCAATTCGAGAACGCGAGACGCTCAGATCAACAGTAAAATCCGGAGCGCGAAGTAGAGCCACATCGCGAACAGCACCAGCACGCCGGCAAACCACGCCAGCGACCGATGTCCGAGGTCGTTCGAAGTGACAAAGATGCCGGCGTGAACGAACCGCGTCACCACGAACACCCACGAGAGCAGGACGATCACGAGATCCGCATGGCGCAGCGGCAGCGCCAGCGCAATCAGGGCGTAGAACAACAGCGGTAGTTCGAACTGGTTGCTGAAGCAATTGCCGATCTGGGTGGCGCGGGCGGGCCAATTCGGCTGCCCCAGCGCCACGTCCCTGATTTTGGTCTCGCCGCCGACGAGCGCCTGCCGGCGCGCACCCGCCATCCCCAGCAGCAACGCGAAGGTGAGCGCGACCAGAACGAAGACCGGCAGCAAAACCATTTGAACTGACATTGGAATCCTCCACGGATTGCGCGCGAGCCCTCGCTATAGCGACCGCACTCCCCGCTGACAATAAATCCTCACCACACGCATTGAACCACAATCATCGTTCTGGTGGCCAACGCACTGCAATTCCGTTGATTTCCGCCTCAGACGGGCAGCAACGAACCGCGAGAGAGTCGCCCGTTACCCCGCGCTCTGAGCATCAACAAAGAAACCGAATTGCTGCCTCAGTCCGGCAAATTAGACAGGGAAAGCCGCGCACCTTCGCCTGCCGGACCACCCGCGTTTCCCCGTTTCGGATGATGGTTGACGTGCCCGTGGTGGGCAAAGTCGGCGATCGCCTCACATCCTATTTTAGCGACTTCGGCAAGTTCGAAGGCCAAATCAGTGACATCAAAGCCGGCGGTTTTCTGCTCGAAGTCGAAATGACCCATTCGATGCGCGAGAAATTCACGAGCAAGCTCACCTGGCTGGAAAAGAAACAGAAAGATCCGGGCATCGTTGACGGCAGGAAGGATGCGCGCATCAACGGCGATCACAGCAAAACGCGGCGGATCCAACAATTTAAGCGACCGCCTTGCTGGCCTTCGGTGATCGGTCGAACAACTCGGCGAGCTCACCAGCAGGCCTGGGCTTGCTGATCAGATAGCCCTGCGCCTCCGTACAGCCTTCCAGCCGGAGCTGGCGCAATTGCTCGATTGTTTCGACGCCTTCGGCGGTGGTGGCCATCCCGAGGGAAGCGCCGAGCCCCGCCACGGCACGCACGATCGCGATTGAATCCGCATTCCCGTCCATGTCATTGACGAACGAGCGATCGATCTTGATCTTGTCAAACGGGAATTTTCGCAAATACCCCAGGCTGGAATAGCCGGTGCCGAAATCGTCCATCGCGATGCGCACACCGAGATCGCGCAATTGATTGAGTATGCCGACAATCGTCTCGGTGTCTTGCATCAGCACGGTTTCTGTAATCTCAAGCTCCAGCCGCTTCGGCGAAAGTCCCGATTTCGAAAGCGCCGTGATCACGTCGAGCACCAACGTTTTGTTAAACTGCACCGGAGAAAGATTGACCGCGATTTTGACGTGATCGGGCCACGTGATTGCATCGCTACAGGCCTGGTTGAGCACCCAGTTGCCGATCGGACCGATCAAACCGGTCTCCTCTGCGAGCGGGATGAAGTCATTCGGCTGCACCATGCCGCGTTCCGGGTGACGCCAGCGCACCAAAGCCTCGAAGCCCGAGATTTGGTCGCTCTCAAGATTGATCAGCGCCTGGTAATTGACTTCGAACTGACCAAGAGCGAGCGCTTTGCGCAGATCGAATTCAAGCGCGCGGCGCCGCTGCATGCGCGCGTCCATTTCCGGCTCGAAGAAACGATAGGTGCCGCGACCGTCCTCCTTGGCGCGATACAGCGCCATGTCTGCCTTCTTGAGCAACTCGTCGGCGTCATCGCCGTCGCTCGGCGCAACCGAAATTCCGATACTCGCTCCGATCACGGCCTGATGACCGCCGAGATCGAACGGCAGCGCCAATTCTTGGATGATCCGATTGGCCATCGCTGTCGTGGCTACGGGCTGACTGGCCGCGGCTTAAATCACCGCAAACTCGTCGCCGCCCAACCGCGCGACCGTATCGGAGGGCCGTACACAGTTCCGCAGCCGTTCCGATACCTGGCGTAGCAGCACATCGCCGAGCGGGTGGCCAAGCGTATCATTGACGTCCTTGAAGTGATCGAGATCGATGCAAAGCACTGCCAGCATTTCCCCGCGCTCAACACGGCTAAGCGCCGCGGTCATTTCTTCCCGAAACCGGATACGGTTGGGCAGGTCGGTCAGGGCGTCATGGTGCGCCATGTGAGCGATCCGCTGTTCGGCCTCGCGCCGCTCGGTCACGTCCTCATGAGTGGCGACCGAGCCGCCATTTGACAAGGGATGATGCGACGCGGCGATGATGCGACCATCGCTGAGTTCATTGATCGAGAACCACGGTTTGCCGGCTCTGATCGCGATAAGTCGCTCCATCATGTCACGTTCGGTGGCTTGCGCATCGGCGGAAACCTTCAGCCGGCTTTTCAGGATGGCTTCCAGCGGCGTGCCCGGGCGCGTGTGTTCTTCGCTCACACCATAGATCTCGGCATAGCGTTGATTGCAGACAATCAGCTTCTGCTCGGTGTCAAACATGCACAGGCCAAGCGGCATGCTGTTGATGGCGGCGCTGAGCCTCTCATACTGGGTACGGATTTCACCTTTTGACCAGTCGATCAGACGCGCACGCGCGTCCGCGAGCTCCCGAACCATCGCATTGAAGGCGTCGAGCAGCTTTTCGACTTCGTCGTATTCGCCGACAGCGACGTCGTCCGACAGCTCCGTCATTTCGCCGGTTTTGCGGATGGCGGCGGCATGATTGGCCAGTCGGGTCAGCGGGCCAGTGATCCGGTGCGCGAAAACGCTCGCCAGCAGCAACGCGCCCAGCACGGCAGCAAGCGAGGCCCCGAGGACGACGTTGCGCGCATTGACAACATCTGTCGCCGCCGTCGCCCGCGCACTAGCGTTGAGTGCGGCGACTGCCTGCTGCACCCGGCTGAGGAGGTCGAAATATTGCCCGTCGATCAAACTGAGCGCCTCTTGGCTCCGAACGATCTCGGCCTGAGCCAAATGCATCTCACGATAGCCATTGAGGAGCCCATCGTCGCCGAGAAAAACTTCGCGCAAGTCTGCAATGCCTTGCTGCAGACGAGCAAACGCCTGGATTCCATCCGCGTCGCGCATGCGGCCGTGCAACAGCGCCATGGTCAGATCGATGGTGTTTAACGTACCTATAGTCGTGCGTTCAACATTCGGTATGGCCGCGCCATTTGCGAGTCTCTTCACGATATCGTCGAGCCGCGCGATCTCTCGCATCAGCTTGTAGGAGTTCCGTGTACGCGGATTTATTTCGGTGAAGAGCATAGAAATGGCGTCAGCCAGTTTCGCTATTGTTGCTTTGCCCGTCAACAAATCGATCTTCGCCTGTTCCTCGCTCTCACTTAAGATTCCATCGGCGCGGTCGACTATCTCGCGCAATTGATCAATGGTCTTGTGGCGCAGGCTTTCGAAGCGCGCGCGGCGCCTCTCATTGAGGGCGACCGCGGTAATTACCGTGCTGTCATTCTCGACGATACCACGCAACAGTGCTGCGTATCGTTCTTCTATTTGCCCAGCGGAGTCGAGTTCGATTTTGCTAACGGTTCGATCAGCCAGAGTCCGAAAATTACTCAACTGTGCTCGGCTTTCCTCGTCGAGCAAATTCAACTGCCCGCTGATCTCCTGAGGATCGACGCCGTTCC
Organism: uncultured Alphaproteobacteria bacterium; assembly: GCA_963814615.1. Classification (GTDB taxonomy): domain Bacteria; phylum Pseudomonadota; class Alphaproteobacteria; order Rhizobiales; family Xanthobacteraceae; genus Bradyrhizobium. The sequence continues at coordinate 6,832 of CAWFDN010000001.1, forward strand.
TGATAGATTTAAAAACGTACAAACGCATCCGTTGGGCGGTGTCGATCAGCGCGGCGCTTTCGGCCTGTAACGGCGAGGTAACGTCGGCATAAACCGTGATGGCGTTGCCGATGCGATTGACGAACAACAGGCTCAGCCCGCCGCATACCGCGGTGCCGAGCGCGACAGCCGCGAAGGCAAGGAACAGCTTCCTGCGCAACGGGGGAGCCATTGGCTTTCGCGGAATAGACGCGGACATGGGCCGAAGCGCCTTCATTTCGTCTTTCCGGATTTTATGGGATTCTCCCCAAGAGCCGGCGCAAACACCTGCACGCGATTGTTGGACGTGTCGGCGACATAGATGTAGCCTGTATCGCTATCGACGATGATGCCGTGTGGATTGACAAACTCGCCGGCGGCGGAGCCCCTGCGGCCCCACATCGTCAGGAATTTTCCGGCCTTGTCGAAAACCTGGACGCGGTTGTTGCCAATCTCGGTGACGTAGAGATTATCGTCGCGGTCGATAGCCAGCCCGGCCGGCGCCCGGAATTCACCGGATGCTTCCCCCGAACGGCCGAATAATCTCAGCAGCTTGCCTTCGGCGTCGAAAACCTGGATTCGATCGTTCTTGAGGTCGCTGATGAAGAGTCTTCCATTGCTGTCGAATTTCGCAGCTTCGGGATTGATAAACTTCCCCGGCTCGCTGCCCGGACCGCCGAACTCAAATAGCGGCTTGCCATCAAGGGTGAACACGTTGACGCGATTGTTGCCGGCGTCCGGCACGTAAAGCCTTCCGTCGCGGATATCCATGAATTCGGACTTCATGGTCTCGCCCGGCTGGGAGCCATACCCGCTGAAAGTGGTCAGCCATTTGTAGGACGCGTCGTATTTCTTCACAAAGCCGCTGGCGTAATCGGCGACGAAGATATTACCCTCATTGTCGACATCGATCCCTTCCGGCTTTTCCAGACTCCCCTCATCGTCGCCTTTGCCGCCGAAGCGCGCAATAAATTGGCCCGTCCTCTTGTCAAACGCTTGTACGTAGGCGTGCGACGCGTCGGTTGCGAGCAGTTCGCCATTCTTGCCGAAGGCAAAGTCTTCGACATATTTGAATTGTCCCGGCTCGATACCGCCGCCGCCGATATCCATAACATGCCGAAAATTCAGCTCATTGGCGCGCCCGCTGCTGGTCAGGGCAAGCCCGAACACAAATGCCGCCGGCCATGCCCACGTTCGCCAGTACAACATGAGGGACCCTTTAAAAATTGCGATTGCCGTTGTCGGCGTAATCCTTCAGCCGCACGGCTCAGAAAAATCGATCATCTATATTTCGTGAATGAAAATTCGCTCCCAGCAATCGCGCTCACACGCCGGACGCCCCGTCGCTATTCTGCTTCTTCCGCGCTGGTTCCCTCATTGAACGATACTTCGCGGCTGCTACCGGTTCCTTAATTTTAGATTCCGTAGGACTACGGTCGCAGCGCCACGCGAAGGTCAGGAGCATTTATGCCGTGGAAGGCAAGCCGCTCGCGTCTCCGACCTGATCTGTTTTGACTTCGACTAAAAATCGTCCGAAGTGCCGATCAGATTCTGCCTGACCGTCGACCGGTGCCGGTCGACGGTCGGTTCTCGATTGCTCAATGCGCCAACGGATCGGGACGCATCTGGACCTTGAACACCTTTGGATACGCGTCCGTGCCGCCCTCGCTATGGAAGTTCGCGCGCGTTCCGGAGGTGGTCCAGATCGCACGGCCTTTCCAACCTGCCGTGGCATCGTCGATGCGGCCGTCCACGTTCTTGGTGAAGAATCCCATCGGATAGGGAACGTGCAGGCTGACGAATTCGCCGTTGACTAGCGCCAGCAAGGCTTCGCCGCCGTTGGTGGAGGCGATCGGTACGTTGGGGCCTAGTCCCAAGGTGTTGTAGCGATCGACCCAGACGTAATAGGCGTGATCCGCGCTGCCTGAATTGTCCAGCCCCTTGAATTGCGGGCCGGGAAATCGATACAGCTTCCAGCCTTCGGGACACTGCTTTCCTTCCGCGGTGGTCGGCCCGTTCAAGGGCCCCTTACACAGACGGCGGTCGAAGCTCGCAAGTTGTCCGCTCGACAACACCGTCCAGGCCACGCCATTCATATCCAAGTCGATGCCGCGCGGACCGAACGTTCCTTCCGGTGGCTGATAGATTTCGGCCAGCGAAGTCCGCGCCGGATCGGACCCCGGCATCAGGCGAATGATGTAGCCGGGCTGATCGACGCGCGAGAAGCCGCGATCCATGGACTGCCCCCAGATCGCGTCATCCACCGGACTCGGCTGCACGCCGTAGAAGGCCGCCATGACGCGCTTGTCCTTGGTCGGATCAAGCGGCTTGTCGGCCTCGACATAGTCATCGCGTTTGCCGTTACCGTTGGTGTCGATGATCAACGGGGTCCAGCCTTGCGACTTCACCTCGTCATGGGTCTCCCGGTACATTTTGGTATTGAGCCAGCCGACCACGCCGCTCTGCGGGCCACCGGCGCTGGTCCACAAGGTGTTGTTGGCGTCATGTCCGAAGTAGACGTGGTGGGTCGAGAAACAGGTGTTGATGAGATCCCACTTCTTGGTCGCGGGATCGTAGAAGGAGAGCTGGCGCACCGACGTGCTCAGCGGCACGACCGCCGCCGAAGGATGCTTCGATCCATCCTTGCAGAAGTCCGGGTTTGCGTCGGGGCGAATCCGGGCCGCGAACCACATCTTTGCGGCCTCATCCATGATGAGGTTGTGAATGCTCGCATGCCCATCCCAGATCGGATCCTCACCCCAATAGGCGGATTCGCCGTGTTCCACGTCCAGCTGGGATGGAGTCTTGGGGTCGAGAAGCGGCTGCCTGACCGAAGACGCAACATTCTTGATCGGGTCGAGCGTCGGTATCAGATCGGTGCTCTCTTCAGGCGAGCCCCAAACCAAGCCATTGGCGTTGACAGTTGGATTTCGCTTGTCGGTCGAGATCGCGTCGTGCTGATAATATTTCGGCGATGCATAATCCCACATTGAGTAGACGGCATTGCGCTCGACGCCTTTGGGCCGCTCCGGCTTGGCGAACGGCAACTCGCCGGCCGCGATGCGATCGGTCCAGTTCGCAAACACCGCATAGACCTTGTCCGGGCCCATGCTTCCCAGCACCGTGGCCATATAGCCTTGCGCCTGTCCGGCCTGGGTTCGCAGCGCCCACGCCGTTTCAGAATCATTGCCCTTGCTGAAGAGCGCCGGCACCTCGCGAATGCCCCTCGTTCCCAACGCGTGACAGGACTGGCACGCGTTCTTGACCGTATCGATCCACGCTTCCTGGGTTTTCATCGACGGGACGATTTTATTGCCTTTATTTCCCGTTCCCGGAAATTCCTCTTTGCCGGGGATTTGCAGCATCGAGTACCAGTAAACCCCGGGATAATATTGCGCCGCCTCCTTCTCGGACGGCGCGGTCACGGCCTTCAAATCCAGAAGCTTGCCGGGTTTCGCCTCGACCTTGGCCGAGTCCACCAGGCCATATCCGCGAACCCAGATCTGGTAGTTGGCGGCTGGAAGCCCCGGAATGACGAAACGACCCTGGTCATCGGTCACAACGATCTTGGAAAATTTTGTCGGAAGATCTCTCGTCTCGGCAATGACCCAGACGCCGGCTTCGGGTCCTTTGTCACCGACGACAGTTCCGCCGATATCGTTGGACGAAATTTCGATCGCTGCGCCATAGGCGATACCGACATAGAGCGAAGTGGCCGTAGCCAGCAACGCCAGCATTGATCTCTTGAAGAGCACTGGAGCCTCCCGTTTGGTGTTTTTTGGTTTGGCAGCCCTGATCAGGCTGCTTTTGCATTTATCGCAGGATGACAGCGCGTGCCGTCGATCGTCAATGCCCCGATGCGCGGTGCCGTAACATTTCCCGACATCAGCCTGAATCGTCTACGCCTTGTCCGGCCCGAGGCGCACCAATTGTTTGCCGAAATTGGCGCCTTTCAGAAGCCCCATGAAAGCGCCGGGGGCGCTGTCCAGCCCTTCGGTGACGAATTCGCGGTACTTGACCTTGCCCTCGCGAACCCATTGCGACATGTCGCGGAGAAAATCCGCCTGACGCGCGGCGAAATCGCTGACGATGAAGCCGCGGATGGTCAGGCGCTTGGTCAGCACGGTTCGCATTAGCGATGAGGCCCATTTCGGTACTGCCTCGGTGGCATTATATTGCGCGATCAGGCCGCACACCGGAATGCGCGCGAACGGATTGAGCAACGGAAACACCGCCTCGAACACGGCGCCACCGACATTCTCGAAATAAACGTCGATGCCTTTCGGGCAGGCTTCCTTCAGTCTCAAAGCCAGATCGGGATCGCGGTGATCGAGGCAGTCGTCGAAACCGAGCTCGCGTTTAACGTACTCGCATTTTTCTTTGCCGCCGGCGATGCCGACGGCGCGCGCGCCCTTGATCTTCGCAATCTGGCCGACCGCCGAGCCGACCGCGCCGGATGCCGCCGCAACGACGACGGTTTCGCCGCCTTGCGGCTTTCCGATTTCGAGCAGTCCCACATAGGCCGTCATGCCGGGCATGCCGAGCACACCCACCGCGGTCGAGACCGGTCCAAGGTTCGGATCGATCTTGGTCAACCCCTTACCGTCGGAAAGCGCATGAGTTTGCCAGCCGGCACGCGCGAGCACGAGGTCGCCCTTGGCAAAGCCCGGATGGTTTGACGCGATCACCTCGCATACCGTGCCGCCCTCCATCACCCCGCCGATCGGCACCGGCGCTGCGTAGGACGGCGCGTCGCTCATCCGCCCGCGCATGTAAGGATCGAGCGACAGCCAGATGGTCCGCAACAGCACCTGGCCTTCGCCGGGTGTCGGCAGCGGGTAATCCTCGACACGGAAGTCGGACGCCGTCGGCTCGCCTACGGGCCGAGAAGCGAGAACGACGCGCTTGGCTGATAGGGACATGATTGTTTCCTCCGGTTCTTTTCTACTCGTCATTGCGAGAAGCGAAGCGACGAAGCAATTTAACTGTTTGCGGTAGCAATGGATTGCTTCGCTACGCTCGCAATGACGGTTTTAAATCTCTCGGTCTCAAATCTCTCAAGCCTGCGTTCAAGCCGTGATCTTCGCCAACGCCGCGGCGAACGCTGCGGCGGCGCTCGGCAGATCCTTGAAGGCGCGGATGTGGCGCGTCTCCTGAAGATCCTTTTCCGAAACCCCGGGCCGAACTTCAGAGAAAAGCTTGCCGCCCTCGATCATTTGCGCCGGTGCGCTGACATGAAACTCATGGTCCTCGACCGGAGCGTCCTTCAACAGCCAGACGCCCAGCGTGACGATGTCGTTGCCGCGGCGGTAAGAAATATAGCGATCGACCGCGACGGTGCCGTCGCGTTGATGACCGCCAAGCTTGGCGTACCCTTGCGCATCCAGAAGTTTGTGCGATCGAAATCCCTTCACCCCGACCGAGTTTGCTTTCGCGGTCTCCTCCGACAGATCGTACTTCTCGGCCATTTGCTTGCCGACCGTGGCGAGCTGCGCCGACATCTCGTGCTCGAATTCTTTCAGCTCGGTGCGCGGTTTCGATGCCTTGCGGGGCTTGGCCGCATCGCGCTTTTCCATCTCGGCCTTGCATTGGGCGATGAGTTCGGCGGCGGATTTCCGCTCCGCATTGACCAGCAGGTTCTTCAGATCCTGATCTGAAAGCGCGGCAATCCTGTCGTCCGACCAATCGACCATAATAAGCGCCTTCTCGTTTCGAATTGTGTTGCTTCGAATTGCGTTGAAATTAATCGCTAAAACCGCAGCGCCATGCGCGCATGAATTCCTCGGCGGCGCAACAACCCGTTGCCCGGACAGTACCCCGTTTCGTCAGCCTTGTGGCGGCAATCTAGGCTTGCCGGAGTTGGGCCATGATCCGGAAAAGTGGGAACCGGTTTTCCCTCGCGACAAACATGAAGCGTTTGCGCGGAGATCATGCGCAAATTTAAAGTCTAGCCCCCGCCGGGGTAATTCGGGCTTTCGCGGGTGATGGTGACGTCGTGGACGTGGCTTTCACGCAAGCCCGCACCGGTGATGCGCACAAATTGCGCTTTCTCGTAAAATTCGGCCAAATTTCTGGCGCCGACATATCCCATCGCCGCGCGCAGGCCGCCGGCGAGCTGATGCATAACGTTTCCGACCGGACCCTTGTAGGGCACCTGGCCCTCGATCCCTTCCGGCACCAACTTGAGCGTGTCCTTGATGTCCTGCTGGAAGTAGCGGTCGGCAGAACCGCGCGCCATCGCCCCCACCGAGCCCATGCCGCGATAGGCCTTGTAGGAGCGGCCCTGCCACAGAAACACTTCGCCCGGGGTTTCGTCGGTGCCGGCCAGCAAAGAGCCGACCATGGCAATGTCCGCGCCGGCGGCGAGAGCCTTGGCGAGATCGCCGGAAAATTTGATGCCGCCATCGGCGATCACCGAGACGTTGGCTTTCTTGGCGGCTTCGACCGCGTCCATGATCGCGGTGAGTTGCGGCACGCCCACGCCGGCGACGATCCGCGTCGTGCAAATCGAACCGGGCCCGATACCGACCTTGATCGCATCCGCACCGGCATCGATCAGCGCCTGCGCGCCTTCGGTGGTGGCGATATTGCCGGCGATCACCTGCACGCCATTGGAGAGCCGCTTGATGCGGTTGACGGCGTCCAGCACCCGCGAGGAATGGCCGTGCGCGGTGTCCACCACGATGACGTCGACGCCGGCGTCGATCAGCCGCTCGGTTCGCTCAAAACCGCCCTCACCCACAGTGGTCGCGGCGGCGACACGCAAGCGGCCTTGCGCATCCTTGCACGCCAGCGGATGCGCGACCGCCTTTTCCATGTCCTTGACGGTGATGAGCCCGACGCAGCGGTATTGATCGTCGACCACGAGCAATTTCTCGATGCGATGCTGGTGCAGCATCCGCTTCGCCTCGTCCTGGCTGACGCCTTCGCGCACCGTCACGAGGTTCTCGTGCGTCATCAATTCGCTGATTTTCTGGCGCGGGTCGGTCGCAAAACGCACGTCGCGGTTGGTGAGAATACCGACCAACCTGCCCGGAACACCCTTGGCCGCGCCCGTCACCACCGGAATGCCGGAGAAGCCGTGATCGTTCATCAACGTGAGAGCATCCGACAGCATCGCGTCGGGACCGATGGTCAAGGGATTGACCACCATTCCGGATTCGTACTTCTTCACCTGCCGCACCTGTGCGGCCTGTCCCTCGACATCGAAATTTCGATGAATGACGCCGAGGCCACCGGCCTGCGCCATGGCGATCGCCATCCGCGCTTCGGTCACGGTATCCATCGCAGAGGCGATAATCGGAATGTTGAGCGGAATGGCGCGGGTGACGTAGGAGCGGATATCCGCCTCGGAGGGCAGAATATCCGAGAGGCCGGGTTTGAGAAGCACGTCGTCAAACGTATAGGCTTCGCGTATCCCCTGAAGTGCCTGCACCAGTGCCATCACCAACTCCATTCGGCGGTTCGTTCGCCGCGACTAAGACAAGATGAACAGATTCTTCGGCGACGCTATCGGCATCGCCGTCGAATCAAAGCCCATCGGTAGGGTTGGCGGTGGTCGATAGCATGGCCTCAACTGGATTCACAAGCCGATTCACAAGATTCGCCGATTCACAAGATTCAAAGGGGCCTCGACCTCAAATCCAGCCTCAGCGCGGATAAGGCGGCGGACCGTGCTGGCGGATCGCCTCCACCACCTCCCGATGCCGGCGCTCTTCCCGTTTCATATGAACCGCGATCAGCGCGTGCGCGGACGGCACCAGCAGCAGGACGTGAAAAATCAGCCCGAAAATCAGACAAAAGACGATCAGGACCAGGTTGAAAATCGCCGCGAATGGCTGCCCGTTCAGCAACAGCCCAAGCGGCGGCAACAAAGCTGACAAGATGTAAATCATCGGCGGACCTCCGAAAGGCTTCGTCACGCAAGATTTAGGGCATTCCCGCCGTTCCGCAATGGCCTGCGTGGTCATGGGATGGTACAGCGCCTTCTCACGTTCCTTTTATCCCTCCTTTTATCCCTTTCCGCCGTTTCCCAAATTCGATGAACAAAGAACGCCTGATTCCGCTCATCGTGGCCACCGCCCTGTTCATGGAAAACATGGATTCGACGGTGATCGCGACCTCGCTTCCGGCGATCGCGGCAGATATCGGCACCAGCCCGTTGACGCTGAAACTCGCCATCACCTCGTATTTGCTGTCGCTGGCGGTGTTCATTCCCGCGAGCGGCTGGACCGCCGATCGCTTTGGCGCGCGCGCCGTGTTCTCTATCGCAGTCGCCGTATTCATGGCGGGCTCGATCGGCTGCGCGCTATCCTCCTCCGTCACCGGTTTTGTCATCGCGCGCATCCTGCAAGGCGTCGGCGGCGCGATGATGACGCCGGTCGGACGTCTCGTGCTGTTGCGCTCCATCGACAAGAGTGCGCTGGTGAACGCGATGGCCTGGGTCACCGTGCCGGCGCTGGTCGGGCCGGTGATCGGTCCGCCGCTCGGCGGTTTCATCACCACTTATTTCTCCTGGCACTGGATCTTTCTGATCAATATTCCGATCGGCCTGCTCGGCATTTTCATGGCGCTGCGTTACATTGATCCGATCCGCAGCGAGGCGCCCGAGCGCTTCGATCTCTACGGGCTGGTCCTGGCCGGTATCGGGCTTGGCGGTATCGCGTTCGGGCTTTCGGTCGCCGGCCTCAATCTGTTGCCGTGGACGATCGTGGTCGCACTGGTCGCGATCGGCGCCATTTCCATGACGCTTTATGTGATCCATGCCAGACGCACAGCTTCGCCGGTGCTGGATTTTTCGATGCTGCGGCTACCGACGTTGCGGGCCAGCATCATCGGCGGCTTTCTGTTTCGCCTCGGCATCGGCGCGCTGCCGTTTCTGCTGCCGTTGTTGATGCAAGTCGGGTTCGGCCTGTCGCCGTTCAAATCCGGGCTGGTGACGTTTGCGTCCGCGGTCGGCGCCATGGGCATGAAGACGCTGGCGGCGCGCATCATCCGCACCTTCGGGTTTCGCAATATCATGGTGATCAATGCGGTCGTGAGCGCGGTCTTTCTCGCGGCCTGCGCTTTGTTCACGGCGTCGACGCCGCTGTTGTTGATCATGATCATTCTGGTGGTCGGCGGCTTTTTTCGGTCGCTGCAATTCACCGCCATCAACACGGTCGCTTATGCCGAGGTCGAGCCGGCGCAGATGAGCCGGGCCACCACTTTGGTCAGCGTCAACCAGCAATTGGCGATTTCGGCCGGCGTCGCGGTCGGCGCGTTCTGCGTGGAATCCACCATGCTGATGCGCCATGTCAGCGAACTCAGCGCGCTCGATTTCTCGCCGGCGTTCCTCGTGGTCGCGCTCATTTCGGCGATTTCGGCATATTTCTTTTACCAAATGCCGGATGACGCCGGCCACGAAATCTCCGGCCGCAAGGCGACCGAGATTTCCAGCCGCAAAGGCGTTGCGAAGGCAGCCGCCAAGGCGGCGAGCGAGACGACCGAAGATGCGAGGGATCAGCGGCTGGGGTAACGGCGAGAAGCGAAGTGACGAAGCAATCCAGACTTCCTACACCGCCGCCTTCGCCATCCCCCGAAATCCCATCGCCAGCACGTAGCGCTCGGAGGAATCCTTTCGGCTCGACGCCGGCTTGACGTGCTTGACGGTCGCGAAGTCCTGTTTGAGCTGGGTCATCAACGAAGCATCCGCGCCGCTCTGAAACACCTTGGCGACAAAGGTGCCACCGGGATTGAGCACGTCGGCGGCAAAGGCGGCGGCACCTTCCACCAGGCCCAAAATGCGCAACTGGTCGGTCTTGCGATGGCCGGTGGTGTTGGCGGCCATGTCGGACAACACCACGTCGGCGCGACCGCCCATCATCGCAAGCAACTTGTCCGGGGCGTCCTCTTTAAGAAAATCAAGCTGCGCGAAGGCAACGCCCGGTATCTCCGGCATCTCAAGAAGATCGATCGCGATGACCCTGCCCTTGCCGTCGGCGGCGCCGACACGTTTGGCCGCGATCTGGCTCCAGCCGCCGGGCGCGGCGCCGAGATCGACCACGGTGATGCCGGATTTGAGGAAATGATGCTTGTCGTCGATCTCGATCAGTTTATAGGCCGCGCGCGAACGCAAGCCATCGCGCTTGGCCTGCGCCACATAGGGATCGTTGAGCTGCCGCTCCAGCCAGAGCTTCGAGGACAGCTTGCGCTTGCCGCCGGTTTTGACCGTGACGTGCAGCCGCCCGGTGGTGTCTTTTGCCATGTCGGTTTTGCTTACCTTGGGGGCGCGAGCGCCGCTTGAGATCACTGCTCCCTCTCCCCGCTCGCGGGGAGAGGTTAGGACCGGACTCGCGTATACATCATGCTCTACCACATCGCGGGGCGATTAGCTTCGATAACCGTTGAGCGCGCCGTCCTCGCGCATCATTTCGACCAGCATGCCCTCGCGCAGGCCGCGATCGGCGACGCGCAGCCGCGGCAGCGGAAACGCATTGCGGATCGCATCGAGAATGGCGCAGCCCGCCAGCACCAGATCGGCGCGCTCGACGCTGATACAATGGTTGTTGGCACGTTCCTGATAGCTCATGCCGAGCAGGCGCGCGATGGTTGCGGTGATCTCGTCATTGTTCATCCAGACGCCATCGATCCGGCGGCGATCGTATCTCGCGAGATTGAGATGGATCCCGGCCAACGTCGTCACCGTACCGGAAGTACCGAGCAGGTGCATGCCTTCGAGATCGCCATCGTGGTCGGCGGCGAACGGTGCGACGTGCTGCTCGACCTCCTGCACCATCCGCGCATAGGATTGCGCCGTGACGTCCCTGCCGCCGAAATGCTCGGCCAATGTGACGACGCCGAGCGGCATCGACATCCAGGCTTTGATGCGGGGCGCGGCGTTCTGCTCGCGCGGATTGCGCTCGATCCGAACCAGTTCGGTCGAGCCGCCGCCGATGTCGAACAGAATCGCCCCTCGTCCTTGTGGATCGAGCAGCGGCGAACAACCGAGGACGGCGAGCGCCGCTTCGGTCTCCCGATCGATCACCTCCAGCCGGATGCCGGTCTCGGCGGCCACCCGATCCCGGAAGCCGTCGGCGTTCGATGCCGCGCGGCAGGCTTCGGTGGCGATCAGCCGCAGCCGCCCGGCCCTTCTGGACCGGATTTTATCGCGGCAAATGCTCAACGCGGCGATGGCGCGTTCGGTCGCGGCTTCGCTGATATAACCGTTGGTCGAGATGCCTTCGCCGAGCCGGATGATTCGCGAGAACGAATCCACCACACGGAACCCGTCGCCGGTCGGGCAGGCAATCAACAACCGGCAATTATTGGTTCCAAGGTCGAGCGCGGCGTAGACGCCGGTTCCCGCCGTCGGCGAATCGATGGTTCCCGGCGCGGCCCCGTTTCTGCGCGGCACCGCTCCATTGCCGGCAAGCGGCGCTTGTGTGTCGCCGCTCAGCGGCGCTTCGATGGTGCCGCGCGGGCCTTGGTTGTCGCTCCGCGGGCCTTGGCCGTCGTCTCCACGCGGCCCAGGACCGTCGCGAAGCCGAGCTTCATTGTTCATCGCGAGCTTCACTGTTCATCGAATGTCTTTCCGCAGCCCTTGAGGCCGACGAGGAATTTCCGCTCGTGCAAACTCTAGCAGCGCACCGGGGCGGTGCAACAGCCGTTCACATGGCACCATGCCCAATCAGGCGTTGTGGTTCGGATATCGGTGCGTTATCTGGGTGAAAGGCGTGAAATCACGCAAAATCCGGGCCTTCCAGGTATCTTTCAATGCAAGATCACACGTCCCCGTCTTCGCTCGAAAACGCCATTGCACTGCAGAAATTCGGCGTCGGACAGCCGGTCCGCCGCAAGGAGGACGACACGCTGGTGCGCGGCAAGGGCAAATATACCGACGATTTCAATCTGCCGGGGCAAGCCTATGCCTGGATCGTGCGTTCCAGCCACGCCCACGGCGTCCTCCGCGGCATCGACACATCCGCCGCCAAGGCGATGCCGGGCGTGCTCGGCGTCTGGGCCGGAACCGATCTCGCGGCTGCCAATTACGGGCCCTTTACCTGCGGCCTGCCGCTGAAGAACCGCGACGGCAGCCCGCTGTTGCAGACCAACCGCACCGCCTTGATGACCGACAAGGTGCGCTATGTCGGTGACCCCGTTGCGTTCGTGGTGGCCGAGACGCTGGCGCAGGCGCGCGATGCCGGCGAAGCCGTGGTGGTCGATATCGATCCGTTGCCCGCCGTCACCGACCCTGCGGAAGCCGCAAAACCCGGCGCGCCGCAGCTTTACGATCACATCCCGAACAATGTGGCACTCGATTACCACTACGGCGACACCGCCAAGGTCGAGGCCGTCTTTGCCGCCGCCGCGCATGTGACCAAGCTCGATATCGTCAACACCCGCGTCGCCGTGGTGGCGATGGAACCGCGGGCGGGTCTCGCGTCCTACGACAAGGCGAGCGAGCGCTACACGATTCAGGTTCCGACCCAGGGCGTCGCCGCCAATCGCATCAATCTCGCCAAGAACATCCTGAACGTTCCGAAGGAAAAGGTTCATCTGCTGACCGCGAATGTCGGCGGCTCGTTCGGCATGAAGAACGTCAGTTATCCCGAATATGTCTGCATCCTGCACGCGGCGAAGGCGCTGGGACGTCCGGTCAAATGGACCGACGAGCGATCGACCAGCTTTCTTTCCGACAGCCATGGCCGCGCGCAGCAGATTCACTGCGAGCTGGCGCTCGACGGCGACGGCAAGTTCCTGGCGGTCAAGGTCAGTGGCTACGGCAATCTCGGCGCCTATATCACCGGCGTCGCACCAAGCCCGCTGTCGCTCAACATCGGCAAGAACCTCGCCAGCGTCTATCGCACGCCGCTGATGACCGTCGACATCAAGACCGTGTTGACCAACACCACGCTGATGGGCGCCTATCGCGGTGCCGGTCGTCCCGAGGCCAACTACTACATGGAGCGCCTGATCGATCGCGCCGCCGACGAAATGGGCATCAACCGGCTGACGCTGCGCAAGCGCAATTTCATCAAGCCGGCGCAAATGCCGTTCGCCGCCTCTTCCGGCGTCACCTATGACAGCGGCGATTTCCAGGGCGTGTTCGACAAGGCGCTTGAGACCGCCGATCACGACGGTTTTGCCAAGCGCAAGAAAGACAGCCGCAAGCGCGGCAAGCTCCGAGGCATCGCGGTCGGCTCCTACCTCGAAGTCACCGCCCCTCCCGGCGTCGAACTCGGCAAGATCCTGTTCGAAGCCGACGGCTCGGTCCGGCTCATCACCGGCACGCTCGACTACGGTCAGGGCCACGCGACGCCGTTCGCGCAAGTTCTTTCGGCGCAACTTGGGGTCCCCTTCGAGAGCGTCAAACTCGAACAAGGCGACAGCGACCTCGTGCATACCGGCAACGGCACCGGCGGCTCGCGCTCGATTACCGCCAGCGGAATGGCGATCGTCGAGGCCTCGAAGCTGGTGATCGAGAAAGGCAAACGCGCCGCTGCGCATCTGATGGAAGCCTCGGAAGGTGACATCGAATTCGGCCAGGGCCGTTTCACCATCGCCGGCACCGATCGCAGCATCGACATCATCGAGCTCGCGCGCCGTCTGCGCGACGGCAAGATGCCGGAAGGCGTGCCGTCGTCGCTCGACGTCGACCATACCAGCGAAGCCGTGCCGTCGACCTTCCCCAACGGCTGCCATGTCGCGGAAGTCGAGATCGACCCCGAAACCGGGATTGTGCAAATCGTCCGCTACACCGGCGTCAACGACTTCGGTACCATCGTCAATCCGATGCTGGTCGCCGGGCAGTTGCATGGCGGCGTCGCGCAAGGCATCGGGCAGGCGCTGATGGAATGCGTCAGCTACGACGAGAACGGCCAGCCGATTACCGGCTCGTTCATGGATTATGCGCTGCCGCGTGCGCAAGACATTCCGATGATGGAGGTCGGCGATCATCCGGTGCCTGCCACATCCAATCCACTGGGCACCAAAGGCTGCGGCGAAGCCGGCTGCGCCGGCAGTCTTTCCACCATCGTCAACGCGGTGGTCGATGCGCTCGCCGAATTTGGCATCACCCATATCGACATGCCGCTGACCCCGGAGCGAGTCTGGCGCGCGATTGAGGATGCGAAGAAGAAGGTGGCGTGAAGTTTTTTGCGCCGGCCCCCTACGTCACCGCCTGCTCGCGCGGCTGGTAGATCGCGATGTGCTGGCAATGCGCCACCGGCGTGATGCCGTTGGCGACGACCAGCGCGTCGAGTTCGACGAAGCGGTGGCCCTTCTTTTCATAATTGCCGGTGACCTTGGCCCACCCCGTCAATTCGTCACCGCTTGCCGAGACCGTGAGAAGCTGCATGCGGCTGCCGACGTGAATCCACGGCCCCAAAATGGCATTGTCGACCAGCACTTTGTTCATCACCCGCTGCACGAGGCCGGGGTGACCAAGTCCTTCGCTGGCGTAAATCGGATCGCGCTCACGCACCTCGGTCAGATATTCCTGGGCCGCCTCGCCGGCCCACGCGCGCGGCACCGTGCCGAGCCATTTGCCGAGTTCGTAGGACGTCGCGTTCACTGGCTTTCGCTCGGCCGCCGCCGCGGTTTGAACGAAATCCGAGATCGAGACCGTGGGCGCGGATGCGGGCAGTGACGCAGTACCGGTCGCACAAAGCTGTCCACCGCTTTCGACCTCGATCGAAAGCCCGCCCTCGCTTTCCGCAGGCCTCACGTCGACGGTTTCGCCGTCATAGACCGGCTTGACGAAACGCACCTCGATCAGCCCGCGCTCGAGAAACGCGCGGCCCCATTTCTCCACCGGCAGGTGCATCATATAAGCCATCACGTCGACGCCGGGGACGAGCCCGCCGCTAAAGCCGAACCGGCGCGCCACCGTGTCGTCGTGCATCTTGTTTTCGGATGATTTCGCGGTGTTGTGGGCCGAGACGCGGTAAGTTTCGAGCCGGCTCGTCATGCGCGTTTCCCGTGATTTTGACGGTATTTCTTTGGACGATCGTACGCCGAGAAAATACCGGGGCAAGCGGGTTCCCGCCGGTGTTTTACTCGCAATTCCGCCTCCGATGAGGTACCACGCGGTTCCTGGGGGCGCCGTTTGCGCTCCCCGGAGAGCGCCGTTGCGCTCCCGACCAAATCCCCCAACCGATGACGCCAACCTTGCACACCCCCCGCATCTATGTCGACGCCGATGCCTGCCCGGTCAAAGACGAAATCTACCGCGTCGCTGCCCGCCATGGCCTGCCGGTCAGCGTGGTCGCGGGGAATTTCATTCGGGTGCCGCAGGACCCGCTGATCGAGCGGATCGCGGCCGGCGCCGGGATGGACGCCGCCGACGACTGGATTGCGGAACGCGCCGCAAAAGGCGACATCGTCATCACATCCGATATCCCGCTGGCGAGCCGCTGCGTCAAAGCCGGCGCCGAGGTGATCGCCCCGAACGGCAAGCCGTTCACCGAACAATCGATCGGAATGACGCTTGCGGTTCGCAACCTGATGACCGATCTACGGTCCTCGGGCGAGGTCACCGGCGGCCCCAAATCATTCGCACCGCGCGACCGCTCGTCGTTCCTGTCGGCGCTCGATCAAACCATTCGCCGCATCCAGCGCCAGCGCACAAATCAATCAGCGCAACAACAAAGTTGAATCGAAAAAATCATGGCTCCTCCGCTGATCCAATTGAAAGACATCAGGTTGACCTTCGGGGGCACGCCGCTATTGGCGGGTGTCGAACTGTCGGTGTCGTCAGGCGAGCGCGTGTGTTTGATCGGCCGCAACGGCTCGGGCAAATCGACGCTTCTCAAGATCGCGGCCGGAACCGTCGAAGCCGACGGCGGCAGCCGTTTCGTGCAACCCGGCGCGACCATCCGCTATTTGCCGCAGGAGCCGGATTTCTCCGGCTTCGCAACCACGCTGGCCTATGTTGAAGCGGGCCTTGGCCCGAGCGATGACCATTATCAAGCCCGCTTCATCCTGGAGCAACTCGGCCTGCACGGCGATGAAGACCCCGCAAATGTGTCCGGCGGCGAAGCCCGCCGCGCGGCGCTGGCGCGGGTGCTGGCGCCCTCGCCCGATATCCTGCTGCTGGACGAGCCGACCAACCATCTCGATCTCACCACCATCGAATGGCTCGAAGGCGAGCTCGCCAGCCGCCGCAGCGCGCTTGTCATCATCAGCCACGACCGCCGTTTTCTGTCGAACCTGTCGCGCGCGACCGCGTGGCTCGATCGCGGCCAGATCAAGCAGATCGACCGCGGCTTTAGCGGGTTCGAAGCCTGGCGCGACGAGGTGCTGGCCGAAGAAGAGCGCGATCAGCACAAGCTCGATCGTAAAATCGTCAACGAGGAGCATTGGCTGCGTTACGGCGTTTCCGGCCGGCGCAAGCGCAACGTCAAGCGGCTCGGCAATCTTCACGCCCTGCGCGAGCAGCGGCGCGACTACCGCGGCGCCGCCGGCAACGCCAATTTGGCCGCCGCGGAAGCGGATAAATCCGGCAAGCTCGTGATCGAAGCCAAGAACATCGGCAGAACCTATGGGAATCGCAAAATCGTCGATGATTTCTCGATCCGCGTTCAGCGCGGCGACCGTATCGGCATCGTCGGACCGAACGGAGCCGGCAAGACCACGCTGATCGAAATGCTGACCGGCGGGAAGCCGCCGGATAGCGGCATGATCCGGTTCGGCGCCAACCTCGAAATGGCGACGCTCGACCAGCATCGCGAAAGCCTCGACCCCCGCTCGACGCTGGCCGAGGCCTTGACCGGCGGCCGCAGCGATCACGTGATGGTCGGCGGCAAGCCGAAGCACGTGGTCAGCTACATGAAAGATTTTCTGTTCGGGCAGGAACAGATGCGCACCCCGCTGGAAGTGCTCTCCGGCGGCGAGCGCGGCCGGTTGATGCTGGCGCGCGCGCTGGCAAAGCCCTCCAACCTTCTGGTGCTGGACGAACCGACCAACGATCTCGACCTCGAAACCCTCGACGTGTTGGAGGAAATGCTCGGCGATTACGAAGGCACCGTGATCCTGATCAGCCACGACCGCGATTTTCTCGATCGCGTGGTGACCTCGGTGATCGCGCCGGAAGGTGACGGCCGCTGGACCGAATATGCCGGCGGTTACACCGACATGCTGGCGCAACGCGGCGCCGACCTGAAGCGCGAAGCGGTCAAGGCTGCCGGAGAATCCGGCAAGACGGCCAAAAGTGGAGCGGCTGCGGGGACATCGAAGCGCCGGCTCAACTTCAACGAAAAGCACGCGCTCGAAACTTTGCCGAAGTCGATCGCCAAACTACAGGCCGAGATCGCCAAGCAGCAACGGTTTCTTGACGACCCCAATCTCTACAAGAAGGACCGCAAGAAATTCGACCAAGCTTCTGATGCGCTCACGAAAGCGCAAAAGGACCTGCAAGAGGCCGAAGACAAATGGCTGGAGCTTGAAGTGCTTCGCGAAGAGATCGAACAGGCTTAGCGCGTATTCCGCAAAAGCGGATACCGGTTTTGCGATTAGAATGCGCGCCAAAAAAAGAGACGTTACGATGACCACGCCCCTCGCCGCCAAGATCGCCCGTGACTACGGCACGCCCGTCGCCGTCATCGACATGGACCGTGTCGAACGCAACATCGCCCGCATCCAGGCCGCGTGCGACGCGGTCGGCGTCGCCAACCGCCCGCATATCAAGACCCACAAGAGCCCGATGCTCGCGAAACTTCAGATCGCCGCCGGCGCCAAGGGCATCACCTGCCAGAAACTTGGCGAAGCCGAGGTGATGGCCGAGGCCGGTATCGAGGACATCCTGATCAGCTACAACCTGATCGGCGAGGAAAAGATGGCGCGGCTCGGCGCGTTGCAAGCCAAGGCCCACATGACGGTGGCCGCCGACAATCCCGTTGTCATCGCGGGCCTGCCGCAGGCCGCAAGCGTTTCCGGCCGGCCGCTTGCGGTGGTGGTCGAGTGCGACACCGGACGCAAACGCGCCGGTGTTGAAACCCCCACTGAAGCCATCGCGCTCGCGCGCGAGATCGCGGCCTCGAAGGGCTTGGTGTTCGCCGGCTTCATGCTGTATCCGACCGAAACCGGTTGGCTGGATGCGCAAAAATTTTACGACGAGGCATTGGCCGGCGTACGCGCGCACGGGCTGGACGCGACGATGGTCTCCACCGGCGGTACGCCGAACCTGAAGAATGTCGGCAAACTCAAGGGAGCGACCGAACACCGGCCGGGGACTTACATCTATAACGACCGGATGCAGGTCAAAGCCGGCGTCGCCACCTGGGATGATTGCGCGTTGAACATCTATTCGACCGTGGTGAGCCGCGCCGGTCCGGATCGCGGCATTCTCGACGCCGGTTCCAAGACGCTCACCTCCGATACCGGCGGCGGACTCGACGGCCACGGGCTCATCCTCGAACATCCCGAAGCCAAGATCGCCCGCTTCGCCGAGGAGCATGGCTTTCTTGACCTCACCCGCAGCAACACGCGCCCCAATGTCGGCGACGTCGTGCGGATCGTGCCAAACCACGTCTGCGTCGTCGTCAACATGATGGACGAGGTGGTGATGGTACGCGGCGAGGAGATCATCGGCACGCTCCCAGTCGCGGCACGGGGGAAGTTGAGATAGGCGAAAGCCACCGTAGCGCGCCTCTTCCCGCCGCCGCCCCGGTCGCGAACGACGCCTGCAACAGATAGCCACCGGTCGGCGCTTCCCAGTCGAGCATTTCGCCGGCGGCGAAGACGCCGGGCAAGCGGCGGAGCATGAAATCAGAATCGATTTCATCGAACGAAATTCCGCCTGCGGTCGAAATCGCGCGCGCGATCGGCGCCACGCCATCGAGCCGGACCGGCACCGCGTTGATCAAACCGGCAAGACCTGCGGGCGACAACGCCGACAGCGCCGTGCCAGATAGCATCGCCGCTTCCTGCAACAGGCCGATGCCGACGGGAGACAGATGCGCGGCCTTGCGCAGCCAGTTTGAAAAGGGCTGTTTGCCTCGTGGCGTGGATAGCCGCACGACCAGGTCGTTCATCTCCAGATCGGGCCGCAACGCGATTCGCAATTTAGCCTGCCCTGAACTCAAGATCGTCTCGCGCAACTCGGCCGAGAGTGCATAGACCGCACCGCCCTCAAGACCTGCGCGTGTGATGACCATTTCGCTGCGCACGCTGTGTGGCCCCCACGACAACGCAACACCCTTGAGCGGGTGACCTTCGAAGCGATCGCGGAAGATCTCGGACCAGGCGACGGTGAATCCGCAATTGGACGGCCGAAGCGGCGATATCGCCACGCCCTTGGAAGCCAACGTTTCCGCCCATGCGCCGTCGGAGCCAAGCCGCGGCCAGCTCCCGCCGCCGAGTGCGAGCACGGTCGCGCGAGCGTCAATAACGCGCTTTCCGTCCGGCGCCTGAAATGAAAGCTGTCCGTTCTGCTCCCATCCGATCCAGCGATGACGCAGCGCAAATTGCACGCCGATCGAGTCCAGCCGCCGCAGCCACGCGCGCAGCAAGGGCGACGCCTTGAAGGCTTGCGGGAACGCCCGGCCGCTGGAGCCGACGAAGGTCGGCTGCCCGAGTTCCTCGCTCCATTGCCGCAAGTCATCCGGCGGAAATGCCGTGATCGCGGCCGCAAGATTCGGAGTTGCCGCGCCGTAGCGCGCAAGAAACGCGGGCAACGCTTCGCTGTGGGTCAGATTGAGCCCGCCGCGCCCCGCCATCAGAAACTTGCGGCCCGCAGACGGCATCGCGTCATAGACCGTGACGCGCGCGCCAGCTTGCGCCAGCACTTCGGCGGCCATCAAGCCGGCGGGGCCGGCACCGATGACGGCGACATCGTTTTTAAAAGATGGAGACATGGCGCGAGTTTAGGCCCGATTGTGCAATTACAAAAAGAACGTCATGCCCTGGCTTGCGCAAAAAAGCAATCACTGTCGTGCGCCGGGAAGTTAAACGCTCCCTTGCCCTTCATGAGAAATAGAAGATTAAGCGGGGCCGCGCGGGCATCTTAATCTTCCTAGCGAATTTCGCCGCTTTCGGGTGAGCTACTGCGGCCGGGCTAAACCTGTACCCGGTGCGTTACATACCTTCCCGATGCGAAGATATTGGCGGCCGATGCGAACCACGTGGAGACCCGACTGTGGCGAAACGACCTGATCCCTTTGACCGCTTCGTGAAAGCTATCACGGCGCTCGGGCCGTTCATAACGGCACTCAACGGCGAGGCCGGGCGGCCTAACGTCGGTTGGTGGTAATCGGAGCAGGAGCCATGACATTTGACGCGCGGTCGGGCCCGCAAAATTGGCTGTTCCAATAAGACGCTCGACGAACCAGGGATTTACCGGCAGGTTACAGCTTCACGCCCGCTCGCGCCGCGGCTTGGCCCACATATTTGTGGGTTTGCTGGAACGCGTTTTCCAGCGCTTTCGCTTTTCCCATGTCGCTGATTTCGGCGAAATGGGCTGATATCGCCTCGGGCGTCCAGTCGGACGCGCTCAAGTTGATGCCTTCGCTCTCCATGATCTTGACCACCGCGAACGAGCCCGCCCCCGCGCCCATGATGGTGCGGGTCGGCGCGTCCTCGGCCAGCAGATACAGCACCGCCGGCGTGATCGCTTCCGGCTTCATCAGCGCGAGCGCCGGCGGCGGCAACAACTCTTCGGTCATGCGCGTGGCCGCAGTCGGCGAGATCGTGTTAACGCGGATGTCGTTCTTGCGGCCTTCCTCGGCCAGCACATTCATCAAGCCGACAATGCCGGCTTTCGCGGCACCGTAATTTGCCTGGCCGAAATTGCCGAACAGGCCCGACGACGACGTAGTGACGACGATGCGGCCGTAATTTCGCTCGCGCATGCCGGCCCACACCGCCTTGCAGCAATAGAATGTGCCGGTGAGATGGACATCCAGGATCTTCGCAAAATCAGCGATCTCCATTTTGGCGAAGGATTTGTCGCGCAGGATGCCGGCGTTGGCGCAGAGCAGATCGACGCTGCCCCACTCCCTGGTCGCACGCTCCACCATCGCCGTGACCTGCTCGAAGTTGGAGACATCCGCGCCGTCGGCCATCGCCACGCCGCCGGCTTTGCGGATTTCCTCGACCACGGCTTCCGCTGACGTCAGCGATCCGCCGGTGCCGTCGCGCGACCCGCCGAAATCGTTGACCACGACTTTCGCGCCGCGGCCCGCCAACGAAAGCGCATGCGCCCGCCCAAGACCATTGCCCGCGCCGGTGACGATAGCGACGCGTCCGTCAAACCTGATTGTCATGATTGCCGTTCCTGAAATTCAAGCAAAATAGATCAGGCCGATCCAATCAGCCACCAGCGCCGGCTTTGCCTCGCCCTCGATTTCGACGGTCACATGGGTGCGCGACAGCAGTTCGCTCGGCTTGCGCAACGTCGCTTCCGCCAACGTAAAGCGGCCGCGAACCCGTGAACCGGCGCGCACCGGCGAGATGAAACGGAGCTTGTCGAAGCCGTAATTGATTCCCATCGTCGTACCTTCGATCACCGGCATCACCTCATACGACATGATGCTCATCAGCGACATCGTCAGGAATCCGTGCGCCACAGTGGTGCCGAACGAGGTTTCGTGTTTGGCGCGCTCGGGGTCGACATGGATGAACTGATGATCATCAGTCACGTCGGCGTAGACGTCGATCCGGCTTTGATCGACCAGATGCCATGACGACACGCCGACTTCGTGGCCGACCATCGCCTGATAGGCAGCAAGCGAAACCGGCGGCTTCTTCCACACTTCATTCATCCGTCAATTCTCCGCGGACCCGACGGGTCGCATTTTTTGCAATTCCGGGAAATCCTCTTCGCGGAATTCCTGGCCGCGCAACACATCGCCGCGATCATTGTCGTGCTCCAGACGGCGCAGTTGCACGCGGCGAATTTTACCGGAGATCGTTTTCGGCAATTCGGTCACGAGTTCGATTCGCCGGATGCGTTTGAACGGCGCCAACCGGGTGTGCAAGTGCCGAAAGATCGAAAGGCCGTCTCGCCCGAGCGCTCCGCGCCCGACACCAGCAGCACATAGGCTTTGGGAATGGCCAGACGGATCGGGTCCGGACTGGGGACGACCGCGGCTTCCGCGACCAATTCATGCTCCAATAAAATGCTCTCAAGTTCGAATGGACTGATCCGATAGTCAGATGATTTGAAGACGTCATCGGAACGGCCGACGAAAGTCAGATAGCCCTCGTCGTCGGCAAACACCACGTCGCCGCTGCGATAGAGATCGCCGTCCGCGCCGCTCACTTTGCCGTCCTCGCCCTGATAGCCCTGCATCAGCCCTGCGGGCCGCGCGGCCCCGAGCACCAAACTGACCTCGCCCTCTTTCGCAACATGGCCGTCGCCGTCCGTGATCCGCACCTGATAGCCGGGCAACGGCCGGCCCATCGAGCCGATCTTCACCTTTTGCCCCGGCGAATTTCCCGCCAAGGCGGTGGTCTCGGTCTGGCCGTAACCGTCGCGGATCGTCAGACCCCACGCGCTCCGCACCTGATCAATCACTTCGGGATTGAGCGGCTCGCCGGCGCCGCAGACTTCGCGCAGCGAGACGTTAAAACTTGCGAGCTTTTCCTGGATGAACAACCGCCACACCGTCGGTGGCGCGCACAGCGTGGTGACGCCGCATCTCCCGATGGTCGCGAGCAACCCCTTGGCGTCGAAGCGCGGCTGGTTGACCACGAACACGGTGGCGCCGGCGTTCCAGGGTGCGAAGAAACAGCTCCAGGCGTGCTTGGCCCAGCCCGGCGAGGAAATGTTCAGATGAATGTCGCCGGGCTGCAGCCCGAGCCAGTACATCGTCGACAATCCGCCGACGGGGTAGCTGCGCTGGCTGTGCCGCACCAGCTTCGGTTTGGCCGTGGTGCCGGAGGTGAAATACAGCAGCATCGGATCGTCGGGGTGCGTCGGTCCATCCGGCTCGAAGGTTTCCGGAAAATTGGCGGCTTGTTCGTAAGAGAGCCAGCCCTCGTGCTTCGAGGAGGCGCCGACGACCAAGCGAATCAGTTGATCGCCGCCGAGGCCAGCGAATTTCGCGATCTGGTCCTGCGACGCCACCACGACCTTGGCACGGCCGCGATCGAGCCGGTCACGCAGTTCGTCCGGCGTCAACAGCGTGGTCGCCGGGATGGTCACCAAGCCGAGTTTCATCGCCGCCAGCATGGTTTCCCACAAGGGAACGACGTTGCCGAGCAGCAGCAAAAGATGATCGCCGCGCTTGAGCCCCTGCGCGCGCAGGAAATTCGCGACCTGATTGGAACGGCGCGACAGCGCCTCGAACGAAAGCTTTGTTTCGTGATCGTTGCCGGCATCGACGATCCACAGCGCCGAACGATCTTTGCTCTCTGGGTTGCGCGCGAGTTCGGCGTCGAACCAATCCAGCGCCCAGTTGAACGGCGTTGGTTCGGGCCAGCGAAATCCTTTCACCGCGGCATCGTAATCGGCGCGGTGCGTGAGCAAGAATGCGCGGGCTTCCTGAAACGTGGTCATCGGCGTCAGCTTTTTGCGGCGAGGTCGCGGACGTGCTGGATGATGCCGGAGAAATCGACCCCGCCGTTTCCGCCCCGCTCGAACGCCTCATAGATTTCCTGCGCGTGCTTGCCGAGCGGCGTGGCCGCACCGGCGGCCTTTGCCGCATCCTGCGCCAGCGTCAGGTCCTTCACCATCAAAGCCGATGCAAAACCTGGTTTGTAGTCGTTGTTCGCCGGCGATGTCGGCACCGGCCCCGGCACCGGACAATACGACGTCAGCGACCAGCATTGGCCCGACGAGGTCGAGGCGACATCGAACAGCGCCTGATGCGACAGGCCGAGTTTTTCGGCGAGCGAAAAGGCTTCGCTGACCGCGATCATGGAGATACCGAGGATCATGTTGTTGCAGATTTTCGCCGCCTGCCCCGCGCCGGCGCCGCCACAATGCACGATCTTCTTGCCCATCTTTTCCAGCACCGGCTTTGCGGCCGCGAACGCCTTGTCGTCACCGCCGGCGATAAACGTCAGCGTCGCGCCCTTGGCGCCGCCGGTGCCGCCGGACACCGGCGCATCGACCGCGGCAATGCCATGTTTGGCGGCGAGCGCATGGGATTCCTTCGCGCTTTCGACATCGATGGTCGAACAATCGATGATCAGCGATCCCTTGGCCATGACAGGCAATATTTCGGCCCAGACCGAAAGCACATGCTTGCCCGCCGGCAGCATCGTGATCACGACCTCCGCCCCTTTCACCGCAGCAACCGCGCTGTCGGCAATCCCGACACCGTCGGCCTTGGCTTGATGGCGCGAGGCTGCCACCAGATCGAATCCTGTCACCTTGTGACCGGCCTTGACCAGATTGGCGACCATCGGCCCCCCCATATTGCCGAGACCGATGAATGCGATGCTTGTCATGTCTGTGTTTGCCACGTCTGTGTTTGCCATGCCTGTCTCCCTCCGCCTTGAGGCGTTTCTATTTTTCTTTGTCGAACTTCAGTTCATCAGTCCCGATTTCGCCGAAGTAAGGCGCCAGCATCTCCGGCGTCACCTCCTCGATTCCCGGCGGCGACCATCGCGGATTGCGGTCCTTGTCGATCACGGCGGCGCGCACGCCTTCGCGAAAATCGTCGCTGTTGAACACTTCCAGCGCAGCGCGATATTCCCGCACCAGGCATTGTTCCAGCGAGGACGATGCCCGTGCCAGCCGCAAAAGCTTCAACGTCACCACCAGACCGCGCGGCGACTTCTCTATCAATGTCTTGAGCGTCGCTTCGGCCTGCTCCGAACCATCCCTCCGCAACGCAGCCGCAATATCCTCCATCCGGTCATGGGAGAACCAGCGATCGATGTGCGACTGCATCGCCGCGATGGGTCCGGCCGTCTCGCCGGTTGCAAAACCATCGATCAAGGTTTCGACTTCGCCGGAAGTCGCGCCCGGGTGCGCCATGGTGAGCGCCTCGCGCAATGCCCCCAGTCTGCTCGACGGCACGACCGCATCCGCAAAACGCACATAGATCGCGTCGGGGCCATTCATGGTCTGGCCGGTCAATCCAAAATAAGTGCCGATCTCGCCCGGCGAGCGCGACAGCAGCCAAGTGCCGCCGACATCGGGAAAGAAGCCGAGGCCGACCTCCGGCATCGCGAGCCTGGTCCGTTCGGTGACGACGCGATGGCGGCCATGCGCCGAGAGACCGACGCCCCCGCCCATCACGATGCCGTCCATGAAGGCCACATAGGGTTTTGGGAATTTCGCAATCCGCGCGTTGAGAATGTACTCCTCGCGCCACAGTATCTTGCCGAGGTCGCCCTTTACCTTTGCGCTCTCATACAGCGCCCGGATATCACCGCCGGCGCAGAGGCCGCGCTCGCCGGCGCCTTCCAGGAGGATCACGGCCACCGCCGGATCGGCCTCGAACGCGTCGAGCGCCTTGTCGATCTCGCGCAACATCTGAAGCGTCACGGCGTTGATCGCCTTCGGCCGATTGAGCCGGATGACACCCGCCGCGCCCTCGCGCCGGGCGATCAGGTCGGACTCAGGACCCGCCATCACGGCGGCAGAAGTCGTCATCGCGCGCCCTCGATCAGCTTGCGCGCCACGATCAGCCGCATGATTTCGTTGGTGCCTTCGAGAATTTGATGCACGCGCAAATCGCGCACGATTTTTTCGATGCCGTATTCGCTGAGGTAACCGTAACCACCGTGCAGTTGCAGCGCCTGGTTGGCGACTTCGAAGCCCACATCAGTGCCGAAACGTTTCGCCATCGCACACAGCATCGTCGCATCCACATCCTTGCGATCGAGTGCTGCGGCCGCGCGCCACACGAAGGTCCGCGCCGCCTCCAACTCGGTCGCCATGTCGGCCAGACGAAACTGCAGCGCCTGGAATTCGTCGAGACGCTTTCCGAAGGCTTTCCGGTCCTTCATATAGGCCAGCGATTTGTCGAGCGCGCTTTGCGCCCCGCCAAGCGAACACGCCGCGATATTGATGCGTCCGCCGTCGAGCCCGGCCATTGCAATCTTGAATCCGATACCCTCATCGCCCAAACGGTTGGCGACCGGCACCCGCGCGTTCTCGAAAACCACCGCGCGGGTCGGTTGCGCGTTCCAGCCCATCTTGCGCTCATTGGCGCCGAACGAAAGCCCAGATGTGTCGCCCTCGATCACCAAAGTCGAGATGCCGCCGGGTCCGTCATCGCCGGTCCGCACCATCACCACATAAAGGTCGCCCACGCCGGCGCCGGAAATGAACTGTTTCTGGCCGTTGAGCACGTAATGGTCGCCGTCGCGCACGGCGCGGGTTCGGAGCGCGGCGGCGTCCGACCCCGAGCCCGGCTCGGTCAGGCAATAACTTGCCAAGAGTTCCATGGTGCACAGTTTCGGCAACCACTTTTTGCGCTGGGTATCGCTGCCATAGGCATCAATCATCCAGGAGGCCATGTTGTGGATCGAGATGAACGCCGACACCGTCGGACAACCTTGCGCCAACGCCTCGAAGATCAGCGCCGCGTCGAACCGCGTCAGCGCCGAACCGCCGACGTCATCGCGGATGTAGATGCCGCCGATGCCGAGCGCGGCCGCCTCCCGCATCACGTCGACGGGAAAATGCTTCTCCTCATCCCAGCGAACCGCATGCGGCGCGATTTTTTCCGCGGCGAAATCCCGCGCCATGTCGCGAACCGCGATCTGGTCCTCGGTGAGAGCGAATTGCATCTCCGGTCCGCGCTGGTTTTAAGAGATCACGCGCTCGCTCAATTCATCGTCGGAATCGAGAACTCCGCGCCTTCCTTGACGCCGGAGGGCCAGCGCGCGGTCACGGTCTTGGTCTTGGTGTAGAAGCGGATTGAATCCGGGCCGTGCTGGTTGAGATCGCCGAAGCCGGATTTCTTCCAGCCGCCGAAAGTGTAATACGCGATCGGCACCGGAATCGGCACGTTGATGCCGACCATGCCGACATTGACCTTGGCCGCGAAGTCCCGCGCGGCATCGCCGTCGCGCGTGAAGATCGCAACGCCATTGCCGTAATCGTGGTCGGACGGCAGGCTCAAGGCCTCCTGATAGTCGTGGGCGCGCACCACCGACAGAACGGGTCCGAAGATCTCTTCCTTGTAGATCCGCATGTCCTTGGTGACGTTGTCGAACAGACAGCCGCCCATGTAGAAACCGTTCTCATAGCCCTGCATCTTGAAGCCGCGACCATCGACCGCGAGCGTGGCGCCTTCTTGGATCCCGATCTCGACATAATTCTTGACGCGATCGAGCGCCTCTTTGGTCACCAGCGGGCCGTAATCTGCCGACGGATCGATCGAGGTGCCGATCTTCAAGGACTCGACGCGCGGAATCAGTTTCTCCATCAAGCGATCCGCCGTGGTCTTGCCGACCGGCACCGCCACCGAGATCGCCATGCAGCGCTCGCCGGCGGAGCCATAACCGGCGCCGATCAAGGCATCGACGGTCTGGTCCATGTCGGCGTCCGGCATGACGATGGCGTGGTTCTTGGCGCCGCCGAAGCATTGCGCGCGCTTTCCCGTCGCCGCGGCGCGCTCGTAGATATATTGCGCGATCGGCGAGGAACCGACAAAGCCGACGGCGCGAATATCGGGATCGTCGAGGATCGCGTCGACCGCTTCCTTGTCGCCGTTGACGACGTTGAGAATACCCGGCGGCAGGCCCGCCTCGATCATCAATTGCGCGAGCATCATCGGCACGCCGGGATCGCGCTCCGACGGTTTGAGCACGAAGGCGTTGCCGCAAGCAATCGCGGGCGCGAATTTCCACATCGGGATCATCGCCGGGAAATTGAACGGTGTGATGCCGGCGACCACGCCCAGGGGTTGGCGCATCGAATAGATGTCGATGCCAGGACCGGCGCCCTCGGTGTATTCGCCCTTCATCAGGTGCGGAATGCCGCAGGCGAATTCGACCACCTCCAAGCCGCGCTGAATGTCGCCGCGCGCGTCGGGGACGGTCTTGCCGTGTTCGCGCGCCAGCAGATCAGCGAGCTTGTCGTAATCGCGCTGCGCCAGTTCAAGGAACTTCATCATCACCCGCGCGCGGCGCTGCGGATTGGTCGCGCCCCACTCCGGCTGCGCGGCCGAAGCATTCTCGACCGCGGCGCGCAGTTCAGCCTTGGAAGCGAGCGCCACCTGGGCCTGAACCTCGCCGGTCATCGGCTCAAACACGTCCGCGAACCGCCCCGAGGTGCCCTTGATCTCACGGCCGCCGATAAAATGTCCGATTGTACGCATGCGTTCCTCCCATAGCTTTGCAAGTGCCGGTTTTGGCGGCATCTTGCAGTGTTTGCGGCGTTTGGAAAGGGGTTTTCGGCGGGCGAAGGATTTGAGGAAATGGGGGTATAATCCGTATTATGGCGTAAACGCCACAAGGGCCGTAAAGTCCCCGCTTTCGAGTGGGGGCCACCATGCCTGTTTTCTTGCATTTTTTGGATCGGCTGCAGGATCATTATCTGTGGCTTCTTGGGCTGTTGTTCATGATTGAACCGACCCTCGACTACAATATCGAACGGTACAAAGAGTGGGCCGACAAGTTCGTCTCACGTCGCGTTCGAACACGGATTGCGATCACCATGTCCGCTGCGGCTCTTTTCTGTGCCAGCTATCTGGCGTTCCGTGATGAATATGACGCGGCTGAATTAGCAAAGAAGAGTGCCCAGCAGATAACGGGTGAGCGGGACGAGGCTCGACGCCAGCGCGACACAAACGTCTCGCCATCATTGGACAGAATGAGTGGAGATTTACTCGCAGCGCGCGGTCAGATTGACGCTCAAGCCAAGCAAATTAAGCAGCAAGAAACAGAAATGGCGACTCAGAAGGGAGAGATAAACGAGGCCCGAAATGATTTAACTGGTGTTACGGCTCGTTATGCTCGCCGGCACGTATTGGCAGAGCAAACAAAAACAATTCAGCAGGTCGCAAAAGTTCCAGAGGGAGAAGCCTATTCGATTGCGGTTTTTCAGCCCAGCGACTGCTTCGATTGCAATGAATATTCCGCTGAATTTATTGAGGCGCTTGCTGCGCCATCCGTTGGGTGGAAAATAACTCTTTTCACTACGATGCATGGAGGGATCAATCCCCACTTCCATGGGGTGGCGATCATCATCAAAGATATGAATAACCCTCCCAAAGCAGCACTTGCATTAGCTGGCGCCCTGAGATCGGCCAATATTCAGTTTACCGCTGGCGCCGCCGAGGGATTCAATGTTGCTGATAATGGAATAGGGCTGCTTATTGGTCCGAAAGAAGAGAAATAAACTAAATCTCCTCCAGCGCCACGCCCTCCAATTCCATGGCCGCAAGACAGGCCAGAAAGAACGTGGCTGCAAACGTCCACCGTTTCAGCTTCATTGTGATCCCGGCCTCAGTTACCTTTAAGCCGCGCTTTTTCATCCATTCGGCTAGCTCGGCGTAGGTTATGTCAGCCTCTTCATTTTAAACTGCTTGTGGTGGTTGCGCCATAATACCGGGCCTCGCCGGCGTTCTCGGCTGTCTATGACCAACGTCGAAGGTGGTGCCCGAAGAGACCTGATCATTGCCGTGCGGGCTTGGCGGCCTTCGTCGGAGCCGCCTTCATCACCCCCGGCTTCAGCGACGTCGCGCGATCGAGCACAGCCTCGCGCCCGGCGGCGAGAATTTCCTCGGAAAACTCGCCATAACCGGCGATGCGCGCCAGTACCAGCGTTCCCATCATGGTCGCGATCGAGGCCATCGCCTGCTTGCGCGCGGCCTTCGCCGGCAGTTCCGGAATTTGCGCGGCGAGCATGTCGATCATCTGCTCCAGCTTGGCCGCAAAGGCTTTTCGGGTTTTCGGGCTCTCGCGGGCGATTTCCGCCCCCAGTGTCGGCACCGCGCAGCCATGGCCGGGATCGTCACGGTGCGCCGGTGTCAGATAGGAATCCACGATCGCTCCCAGGCGTTTTTCCGGCGGCGTCTGCTCGACGAGCTTGCGCCAGTGTTCCCTCGATCGATCCATCGCATACGCAAAGGCCTCGATCACCAGCGCTTCCCGCGAGGCGAAATGGGCGTAGAACCCGCCATGGGTTAACCCAGCATCCTTCATCAGGTCGGCGACGCCGATGCCATGCGCGCCCTTCTCGCGAATCTTGATCGAGGCCTTCTTCACGATCCGCGCGTGGGTTTCGAGCTTGTGTTCTTTCGAATAGCGCATCGACGATCCCATGAGATGTTTGTGATCATATAATAGCATCTCGCGCCGCGAAAAGCTGTCTTTATTCCTTCGCGCGGGGTTCCCGGTCCAGAAGCGGCGTGTTCCATTGGCCTTGACAAGGCCGCGCTTTGCCCGGGAAGTGATGCATTCACTTTTCAGTGGGACCCTCCATGCACATGCTCAATCCGTTTTGCGGCATCGACCGCGACCCGCGCGGCGTCGTTCGCCTGACGATCTGCAACGCCGGCTCGCTCAACATCCTCGGATCGGCCGCGATCGACGGCGTCCGCGAGGGCCTGGAGATCCTTGCAGCCGAGCAGCAGATTCGTGCGCTGGTCATCGCCGGCCAAAGCGAAAAGAGCATGATCGGCGGCGCCGACATCAAGGAAATGGCCAAGCTCGATCAGGCCTCCGCCGAGAAATTCATCACCGGCTTGCGCGATCTTTGCGAGGCCGCGCGCGCGTTTCCGGCGCCGGTGATTGCGCGGATCCCCGGCTGGTGCCTCGGCGGCGGGCTGGAATTCGCAGCAGCTTGCGACTTCCGGATTGCTGCGCACGATGCCCGGTTCGGCATGCCGGAGGTCAAGGTTGGCATTCCCTCGGTGATCCATGCGGCGCTGTTGCCGCGGCTGATCGGCTGGGGCCGCGCTCGCTGGCTGATCATGACGGCTGCGAACATCGACGCACCCACCGCACTTGGCTGGGGACTGGTCGACGTGGTCGCGCCCGAAGGCGGCCTCGATGCCGCGGTCGAGCGCACGGTCGCCGCACTTCTGGAATGCGCGCCGGAAGCGTTGCGCGCACAGAAGGCTTTGCTCCGGCAATGGGAAGAATTGCCGCTGAAAGAATTGATTGATCTCAGCATCGGTATTTTCGGGCGCGCGTTTCTCACCGGCGAGCCGCAACGGCTGATGCAAGGCTTTATCGATCGGAAGCGCTAGGCCCGCATGCCCTCAATGGAATCACCGAAGGCGAGACCCGAAGCCGGTGGCGGTATAAAAGTGGCGAACGGTGAAACGGATCGGGATGTTTCCATTCAGTATTCGCGTGTTACGGCCGGATCCCGATCACCATCGTTGAGACCGATCGCACCGGTTCAAAGTTTTCAAATCTCGTCACGCGCGAGTCAAATTGCCGCCGCATTACTAATCGACTTTGGCATGGTCGATATTCGCTGAGTGGGGACTCGTCAAAGCGAAGTCGTCGTGGGGTGTTCCGAGTAAAAAACTATGGCCATTGTTCGCGCTCTCGCGCAACGATGAGTCATGCCCAGCTCTAGGGAGAAAACTGCATGAAGGAAGCCACCAAGAGGGCGATCTCGGAAGCGCTCGCGCAAATGCTGGCGGTGGCGGCAATGCTCGTCATCGCCAGCGTCGCTTTTTACTGGCGGTAGCGGTCATTGCGAGAAGCCGAAGGTGGGCGCAGCTAGATCACTCTCGCAATCACACCTCAATCACCCTTGAAACACCACCGCGTCCACCACGACGCAGCCCTTGCCGGCGCTGTCGAGCAGCACGGGGTTGAGGTCGAGGCTCATCAGCTTGGCCGCGGGGTCGAGCATCAGCTCGCCGATCTTGAGGACCGCGTCGCAGAGCGCGTCGACATCCATCGGCGGCTCGCCGCGCACGCCCGTGAATAGCGGCGCGATCCGCAAGCTGCCGAGCGCCGCCTTCGCATCGTCTTGCGAAAACGGCGGCAGCAGCAACACCGTGTCACGAAAAATTTCGACATATTTGCCACCGTCGCCGACCGCGACCACCGGACCGAACACGGGATCGCGGTGCGCGCCGATCATGATTTCGCGCCGGCCGCCGGCCATCGCTGCGATAATGACGCCGTCGAAGCGCGAGCCATGCTTGCGGATGATGCCTTCCATCTGCGCCCAGACTTCACCGGCCTCTTCGCGGGTCTTGACGCCAAGCTTGACCAACCCAAGTTCGGACTTGTGCGCGATATCGGCCGAGCATCCCTTGACCACGACGGGCCCGCCGATCGCCTCGAACGCCGCCACGGCTTCGGCGCGCGAGCGGCACAGCCGATGCGGCACCACCGGAATGCCGCGCGCCGCCAACAGCGCAAGGCTGTCGGCCTCGTTCAGCATCGTCGTCGCAACCGACGTGATTGCCGGACGTGCCGGAGCGCGTTGCGCCTTGCGCGCAAGCGTGCGCGCCATCAGCTCGCGATGGGCGAGGAACTGGTGCAACGCGGTGACCGCCTCGGTCTCGGTCGGAAATACCGATAAACCTTCCGACGAAAATTGATCAGCAACGCTGCGTTGCGTCGCCGCGATCACCAACGGCTTTCCGGTCTGCTTGCCGAAGGCGGCCGCGTCGCGCGCGAACGCCTCCACGTCATAGCCGGGCCCGGCGACAGGGATGCCGATCAGGAACGCGTCGGCGGCGGGGTCTTCGGCAATCACGGGCAAGATGTCGCCGAACAACCGGCCGTTGGACAACAAAGCCGCGGTGAGATCGATCGGGTTGGTGGTGGTGGCAAAGCTCGGCAAGATGCCCTTGAGCTTCTTGTCGGTCTCCGGCGCCAGCTTCGCCATCGGCATGCCGACCGCGGTCGCCGCATCCGCGGTCAAGACGCAGACCGCGCCGGAATTGCTGATCGCGACCAGCCGTCTTCCCCGGGGCTTCCAACCCTTCAGATAGAGCTCGGTGGCTTCGACCAGGCCGCGCATATCCGGCGCCCGCCAGATGCCGTGATGTTCAAAAAACGCATCGACCACGCGGTCCTCGTTGGCGAGCGCGCCGGTGTGCGATTGCGCCGCCTGGCGGCCGGCCTCGGAGCGGCCGGATTTCAACGCGATGACCGGAAGATCGCGATCGAGCGCGACGGCCGCAAGCTCTTCGAGATATTTTGTTTCCGGGATGCTTTCGAGATAGAGCAACAAGAGCTTGACCTCGGGGTCTTCGGCGACGGCAACGGCGAGTTCACCGACGGAAATGTCCGCATCGTTGCCGGTGGCGTGGGTGTGGCGGACGCCGATGCCGCGCTGGCGCAGGAAGCCAACCGGCACCGTCGAGAGTGCGCCGCTCTGGCTGAGCATTGCGACATGCCCCTCGGCACGGTCCATATCCATGAACATGGTGGAAAAGCTCGCAATCGCGCCGGTGCCGAAATTGGCGAGGCCTTGCGAATTCGGGCCGACGATGCGCATGCCGGCCTGGTGCGCGACCTCGACCATCCGCCGTTCTTTGGCTTTGCCCACGAGCGCATCGACCTCGCCGAATCCGGACGCCATCACCACCGCGACCTTGACGCCGCGCGCGGCGCACTCTTCCACCGCCCCGATGGCGTTGTCGCCGGCGACCGCGACGATCGCCATCTCGGGGGCTTCCGGCAAATCGGCAAGGCTGTGGTAGCATTTGTGCCCCTGAACCTCGGCACGCGACGGATTGATCGGGAAAATCTTGCCCTTGAATCCAAACTTGTCGAGGTAATGCACCGGACGGCCGCCGACCTTGTTGGGATTTTCCGATGCGCCGATGATGGCGACGGAACGTGGATCGAGCGCGGCCTTGAGATTGTTCATGATGGTGTCCTTGTAGAGCATGGAACGAGACGACCGACGAACCGCGCGTCGACCTTATTGCTTATGGCGAGATGAGAACGATGCCGAAACAAACCGCCCCTCAATAAGACTTCGGCAAGCCCAGCACCTTCTCGGCAATGAAGCTGAGAATGAGCTGCGGGCTGATCGGGGCGATCCGCGGGATCAGGGATTCCCGCAAATAGCGCTCGACGTGATATTCCCTGGCGTAGCCGAAGCCGCCATGGGTCATCACGGCCTGCTCGCAGGCATGAAAGCCGGCTTCCCCGGCGAGATATTTCGCCGCGTTGGCCGCAGGGCCACATGGCATGCCCTGATCGTATTGCCACCCCGCCGACAGCGTCATCAACCACGCCGCTTCCAGCTCCATCCAGTTCTTCGCCAGCGGGTGCTGGATTCCCTGGTTCTGGCCGATCGGACGGTTGAACACGATGCGGCTTTTCGCGTAGGCCGCGGCCCGTGAAAGTGCGAGGGCACCAAGACCGACCGCTTCCGCCGCGATCAGGATGCGTTCCGGATTCATGCCGTGCAGGATGTATTCGAAGCCGCGGCCTTCCTCGCCGAGGCGATCTTCGAGCGGAATTTCAAAATTCTCGATGAACAACTCGTTGGAGTCGACCGCCTTGCGGCCCATCTTCTCGATCTCATGCACCGCGATGCGGCTGCGGTCGAAATCCGTATAGAACAGGCTCAAGCCGTGGGTTGGATTCTTCACTTCCTCCAGCGGCGTGGTGCGCGCCAGCAAGAGAATTTTTTCGGCGACCTGTGCGGTGGAGATCCAGACTTTCTGGCCGTTGACGACGTATTTGTCGCCTGAACGTACCGCGCGGGTCTTGAGCTGGGTGGTGTTGAGACCGGTGTTCGGTTCGGTGACGGCGAAGCAGGCTTTCTCGATGCCCTCAACAATCGGCGGCAGCATGCGCCGGCGTTGCTCGTCGGTGCCGAACACCACCACGGGATTGAGCCCGAACACATTCATATGCACGGCGGACGCGCCGGACATCCCCGCTCCGGATTCCGCAATCGTCCGCATCATGATCGCGGCATCGACGATGCCCAGCCCGGCGCCGCCATAGGCCTCGGGAATGCAGATGCCGAGCCAGCCGGCCTCCGCCAACGCCTTGTGGAAATCGGCGGGAAAGCCGCCTTCCCTGTCCTTGTTCAGCCAATAGGCATCGTCGAAACGCGTGCAGATTTTTCCGACTGCGTCGCGGATCAATTCCTGGTTGGCTGTGAGCGCGAAGTCCATGCGCCTCAATCCTGTGCGACGTCGATGGCTTTGGTGACGCCGTCGCGGACCATGGCCGCGATCTCGTCGGCGGAAAAGCCGGCTTCGTGCAAAATCTCCGCGCCATGCTCGTTCAGCCGTGGCGCCAGCCGCTTTAGTTCGACCGAGGTTTCCGACCAGGTCGCGGCCACCTTCGTGCTGCGGATCGGCCCCTCCGTCGGGTGCTCGACAATGGGAAAGGAGTTGGTGGCAACGATATGCGGGTCGTGCAACATACCCTGGAGGTCATGCATCGGCATCACCGGGACGTCGGCTCCATCCAAAAGCTCGGTCCACTCGGCGGTGCTGCGTGTCTCAAAAATACAGGCCAGTTCGGCATAGACCATATCGATGTTGACGGCGCGGCCGGCGAAGGTTGCGAATTTGGGGTCGCGGCGCAAATCGTCGCGGCCGGTCGCTTTGAAAAAATTCTCCCACTGCTTGTCGTTGTAGACGATCACGCAGATGTAACCGTCCGAGGTTTTATAAGGCCGGCGGTCGCGCGACAGATGCCGCGCGTAGCCACCTTTGTCGAGCGGCGGCTCGTAAGTGAGACCGCCCATGTGATCGCCCATCACAAAACCCGCCATGGTCTCGAACATCGGGATGTCGACGCGTTGTCCGCGTCCGGTGCGGTCGCGGTGGACGAGGCTGGCGCAAATCGCCCCGACCGCTGTGAGCCCGACGATGCGATCGACCAGCGCGTTGGGGACGTAGCGCGGAACGCCGTCGCTGGTCTGCGCCATCAGCGCCGGCAACGCGGTGGCGCCCTGGATTAGATCGTCATAAGCCGGCTTGGCGGCATAAGGTCCGTCCTGGCCGAAACCGAACACGCCGGCATAGATCAGGCGCGGATTGAGTTTCGAGACCACGTCGTAGCCGAGTTGCAACCGCGCCATCGCCTGCGGACGCACGTTGTAAACCAAGACATCGGCCGAGGTGATCAACCGTAGCACCACGTCGCGGCCTGCGGGCTTTTTCAGATCGAGGCAGATGCTGCGCTTGCTGCGGTTGGTATTGAGGAACACCGGGCCCATGCCGGGGTGGCGGGTCGGGCCGATCTGCCGCGTCACATCGCCGTCAAGCGTCTCGACCTTGATGACGTCGGCGCCGTAGTCGCCGAGCATCTGGGTGGCGTAGGGGCCCATCAGCACGGTCGTCATATCGACGATCTTGATGCCTTCCAGCGGTCCCATGATGCTGTTTGCTCCCGGTGATGCGGACGCGGCGCTGTCGCCCGCATCAGCTATTCTTGGACCTAGTAACGATAGGAGTAAGGGAAGATCAAGGCTTCCCGGCGTATGGAGGTATGCGCGGCGGGATTTCGTAGGGTGGGCTGAGCGGAAGCGAGCCCACCATGCAATGCACTCGCAAGAACGGTGGGCACGGCGCAAGCGCCTTTGCCCACCCTACCGTTTCGTCTTCCCCATCATCTCTCGTAACGTCGTCTTCAACACCTTGCCGTAATTGTTCTTCGGCAAGGCCTCGAGATAGACGTAACGCTTCGGCCGCTTGAAACGCGCAATCGAGGCCAGGCAATGTGCGTCCAATTTGGCATCGTCAATCGCAGCGCCGTGTTCCAGCACCACGCAGGCGACGACGATTTCACCCCAGTCGGAATCGGGAACGCCGATCGCCGAGACCTCGCGCACGTCCGCGTGCGTCAGCAGCGCTTCCTCGACCTCGCGCGGATAGATGTTGGTGCCGCCGGAAATGATCACGTCCTTGGAGCGATCCGACAGCGTCAGAAAACCATCTTCGTCGAGCCGTCCGACATCGCCGGTGCGGAGCCAGCCGCCCTTCAGCGTCACGGCATTGGCTTGCGGGTTGTTCCAGTAGCCGAGCATGACCGCGCTGCCCTTCGCCTCGACCTCGCCGGTTTCACCTGCGCGCAAGGGATTTCCGTCGGCGCCGGTGACGCGCACCGACATCACGCTTTGCGCCGGGCCGACCGAGGCGAGGCGTTCGAGGTAGCGCGGGTGATCGGTCGCCATGTGCCATTCACGGCTCAGCGCGGTGATCGTCATCGGCGATTCGCCCTGACCGTAGATCTGCACGAACCGCTGGCCCATGGTCGCAATCGCATCCCTGATAGCGGCGAGATACATCGGCCCACCGCCATAGATGATGGTGCGGATTCCCTCACCCTGCTCGCCGCGCTTTTTCGCGGCATCGACCAGACGCCGCACCATGGTCGGTGCTGCGAACATCACGACATTGTCGAGCTGCCTGCCGAGGTCGAGCACTTCGTCCGGATCGAAACCACGCGAGTCCGGGATCACGTGTCGCCCACCCATGCGGACATGCGGGAAATGATAGAGACCCGCCCCGTGCGAGATCGGCGCGGCGTAGAGCGAGGCGTCGTGCGGCGTCGCCTGATCGACATCAGTGAGATAACAAAGCGACATCGCCACCAGATTGCCGTGACTCAGCATCACGCCCTTCGGCCGGCCGGTGGTGCCCGAAGTGTAAAACAGCCAAGCGAGATCGTCGGTCTCGCGCGGCAGCGGCGCCGACGTCCCCTCGCCGGCTCGCATGGACAGATAATCATCGCTGTCGACCGACAGCGTTTGCATCGCCGCCGGCAAGTCATCCGCGGCTTCTGCCAACGCTCCAACTGTGTCATCCGACACAAACGTCAGCCTGGCGCCGGCATCGCGGCAAATCCACGCCGCCTCGCGCCCGTGCAGTTTGGCATTGATCGGGATGGCGACCGCACCGATCCACCAGATGCCGTAGAGGCATTCGAGATATTGCGTGCAGTTGGCCGCGAACAGACCGACGCGATCGCCGGGCGCGATGTCGTATCGGCGCGCGAGCTGTTTGCCGAGCGCCGCGGCCCGCCGCGCAAAGGTGACATAGTCGGCTTCGATGGTGGTGCCCCTCAGCAAGGCCGGCGCATCGGGGCGCAACCGCGCGGTCGCCGCCAGCCATTCGGCCACGTTCATCGCTCAAGCCCTCGGTCGTTGAGGTCGTTTACCTCACCGGCTCCAGCAGCGAGACGTAATTCGCGACCGCGGCCCCGCCCATGTTGAAGATGCCCGCGAGTTTGGCATCCTTGATCTGCATGCCTTCGGGCGCCTGACCCAACAACTGCATCGCGGTCATCACGTGCATGGAGACGCCGGTGGCGCCGATCGGATGGCCCTTGGCCTTCAATCCACCTGAGGGGTTGATCGGCAGCTTACCGTCTTTTTGGGTCCAGCCTTCCTTGATCGCGCGCGCGCCCTGCCCCCTCGGCGTCAAGCCCATCGCTTCGTATTCGATCAATTCGGCGATGGTGAAGCAATCATGGGTTTCGACGAACGAGAGATCGGAAAGCTGCACGCCGGCCGATTGCAACGCCCGCTGCCATGCCACGGTGCAACCTTCGAACAGCAAGATGTCGCGCTTCGACATCGGCAGGAAATCCTGGGCGTGGGCAGTCGCCCTGATGTTGACGGCCTTGCCCATGGTTTTGGCGGTCTCTGAATCGGCGATAACAAGGGCCGCGGCGCCGTCCGACACCAGCGAACAATCGGTGCGCTTCAAAGGTCCCGCCACAAACGGGTTCTTCTCGCCTTCGGCGCGGCAGAACGCGTAGCCGAAATCCTTGCGCATCTGGGCATAGGGATTGGCGACGCCGTTTTTGTGATTCTTGGCG
This sequence comes from uncultured Alphaproteobacteria bacterium, assembly GCA_963814615.1. GTDB lineage: Bacteria > Pseudomonadota > Alphaproteobacteria > Rhizobiales > Xanthobacteraceae > Bradyrhizobium. The sequence goes on from CAWFDN010000001.1 coordinate 45,460, forward strand.
GCGATCATCGCCAGGGCGTCGGACTGGTCGCCGTATTTCTGGAAGTAAGCCTGCGCGATATTGCCGAACACGCCGGCGAAGCCCGCAGGCGTGTCGCCGTCCTCCGGCAAATACGAAGCGCGCAAGAGATTTCGTCCGATCTCCGGCCCCGGCGTCCGCGTCATCTGTTCGACCCCGACCACGAGCACGATTCTAGCGGTCCGCGCCGCGATCGATTTGACCGCCTGATGCACCGCCGCCGATCCGGTGGCGCAGGCATTCTCGACGCGCGTCGCCGGCTTGAAGCGCAATTGCGGGTCGGCCTGCAGCACCAGCGAGGCGGTGAAATCCTGCGGCGAGAAGCCGGCGTTGAAATGCCCGAGCACGATCTCGTCGACCTCGGCCGCAGAGATCCCGGCGTCCGCGAGCGCGTCGGTCGCCACACGAACGACGAGGCTCTCGACGGTTTCGGTATCGAACTTGCCAAACGGCGTGTGCGCCCATCCGACAATGCTGGCTGTCATGACCGCTCTCCCTTAGATTCTTATAGGCTCCCGGCAGATCAGGCCGCGAACTTACCACCAAGTTCGTCTTCGATGTGGTTCCGGATGATGTCGTCGAAGGTCTTTTCGGCGGTGGTGAAGCCGAGTTCCACCGCCCGCCTGGCGTCGAAATTCCGCGGCCAGCCCGCGACAATGCCCATGATGAACGGGTCGGGTTCGCGCCTGATCCGCGCCGCGACCTTGTCGCCGGCCACCCGCTTCAGCGCCGCGATCTCTTCGCCGACGGTGGCCGAAAGGCCGGGCATGGTGAGGTTGCGGCGGGAGCCCGCCGCCGCGCTATCCATGGTCGCGGCGTGCAGGAGAAAACCGACCGCCGAGCGCGGCGAGGCATGCCAGTGGCGGACTTCCTCGGACACCGGCAACACCGCTTCCTTGCCGGCGAGCGGTTCACGCAGGATGTTGGAAAAGAAGCCGGAAGCCGCCTTGTTGGGAAGGCCGGGACGGATGCAGATGGTGGGCAGACGAATGCCGATGCCGTCCATGAAACCGCGGCGCGAATAATCGGCGAGCAGGAGTTCGCCGATTGCCTTCTGGGTGCCGTAACTCAACAGCGGCGTGTGAAAGAACTCGTCGCCGATGGCTTCCGGATAGGGCGCGCCGAACACGGCGATCGACGAGGTGAAGACGACCCGGGGTTTGTAGCCGCCACCGATAAGCCGGATGGCGTCGAACAGCATCCGCGAGCCGTCGAGGTTGATGCGATAGCCCTTGTCGAAATCGAGTTCGGCCTCGCCGGAGACGATCGCCGCCAGATGGAAAATCACATCTGGACGATCCGCGACCAATTTGTCGGCGGCGCCCGGAACCGCGAAATCGCAGGTCACTGTATCGACCGGAAAACCCGCATTGACCGGTTTCGCCGGCGCAACCACGTCCTGCAACGTCATGCGGGTGATGTCGCGTTTGCCAAGATGGCCGTCGCGCAACAACCGCTCGGTCAATTTGCGGCCGACCATACCGGCGGCGCCCAGAACCAGAATATGCAAGACCCGACTCCTTTTTGATTTTTTTGAATTCCAGACGCGGGCCTTAGGCGCTCACTCTTTCACGGCTCCGGTCATCGCCGAGACGTAGTGCTCGACAAAGAACGCATAGAGGATGACCAGCGGCAGTGAACCCACCAGCGCACCGGCCATCAGCGAACCCCATTTGTAGATGTCGCCGTCGACGAACTCGTTCACGATCGCCACCGGCACCGTTTTGTTCGGCGTCGATTGCAGAAAGGTGAGCGCGTAGATGAACTCGTTCCAGCACAGCGTAAAGGAAAAGATGAAGGCCGAGATCAGACCAGGAATCGCCAGCGGCACCACGATCTTGACGAGGATCTGCCAGCGGCTCGCGCCGTCGATCAACGCGCACTCCTCCAGCTCGTACGGAATGGTTTTGAAATATCCCATCAAGAGCCAGGTCGAGAATGGAATCAGCAGCGTCGGATAGACGAGAATCAGCGCCAGCGGCGAGTCGAACAGACCGTAAGCCTGGATCACAGACGCCAGCGGAATAAACAGGATCGACGGCGGCACCAGATACGCAAAGAAGATCAGCGCGCCAACCGTGTCCGCGCCCTTGAACCGCAAGCGCACGATGGCATAGGCCGCCAGCACGCTGGCGATGATCGAGAGCGTCGTGGCGCCCACCGCCACATACATCGTGTTCCAGAGCCACCTTGGGTACTGGGTCTCGAACAACAGCTTGCTGATGTGCTTGAAGGTCGGACGGATCACCCAAAACGGGTTGAACTTGTCCATGTCGATCAATTGTTCGTCCGGTTTGATGGACGTCAGCGCCATCCAATAAAACGGGAACAACAGCACGATCAGGATCACGAACAGCGGCAGATAGAGCGTCACCACGCGACGCGGCAACAACTCCAGATAGCTCATGCCATCGCTGTCGTCGTTCGCGGTGGAGACGGCTGCTTTCGATTGCACGACGGAGTCAGTCATTGTTCGATCCTTGCTGCCATTTCCGGCGCTGCATGCCGAACCAGGAAATCGCGATGGCCGCGAGCAGGAACGGGATCATTGCGGTCGCAATCGCGGCGCCCTCACCGAGCCGGCCGCTGATAATGCCGCGCTGATAGCTCAAGGTGGCCATCAAATGCGTGGCGTTCACCGGACCGCCGCGGGTCAATGCCCAGATCAGCTGGAAATCCGTGAACGTGAACAACACCGAGAAGGTCATGACAACCGCGATGATCGGCGTCAGCAGCGGATAGGTGATGAACCGAAAGCGCTGCCAATTGGTGGCGCCGTCCAACGTCGCCGCTTCATACAGCGAAGGCGACACGGTCTGCAGGCCGGCCAACAGCGTGATCGCGACAAAGGGAACGCCGCGCCAGATGTTGGCGAAGATCACGCTGCCGCGCGCCAAATTGGTGTCGCCGAGGAAGTTGATGTTGTGGTCGATCACGCCGAGCTTGATCAACGACCACGAGATGATCGAAAATTGCGAATCGTAGATCCACCAAAACGCGATCGCCGAGAGCACGGTCGGCACGATGAAGGGGATCAGGACAATGGAGCGGATCACCGCCTTGAACGGCATGTGCCGGTTCAACAGCAGCGCGAGATAAAGACCGACGGCGAATTTGATGGCGCTGGCGACGATCGTATAGAGCAGCGTGTTGAACACCGAGAGCCAGAAGATGGAATCATCCCACAGCCACTGGTAATTCTCCAGACCGATGAAGACCCCGGCGCGGCCGATACGTTCATCGGTGAAGCTCATCCAGACGCCAAGAAACAGCGGATAGGCCAGAAACAGGATCAGAAACGCCGCCGCCGGCAGCATGAACCACATCGCCGTCACGTTGCGGCTGTTTTTCAACCGCAACCACAGCGACGGCGTATCAATGCTCGCCGCCTGCGCCGGCATCGATGTCTGGACGGTAGTCATTCCGCTCCAACTCCAAATCAGAAGACGACGCCCGGCTACTCGCTTGTCTTGCGCCGAGCGGCGCCTGGATTGCTAGATAATAACAAGCCGGCGCGGATGGCCGCGCCGGCCGGCCAGCCTACCGGAAAATGCGCTTGGCGGAACGCTCCGCCGAAGCCATCGCCGTCTTCACATCCTCGCGACCCGTACAATAGTTGGCAAACATGTCGACCACGACGAAGTCGGCAATCGCGGCCGCAGCATTTTCGCCCATCTGACCGATACCCGCTGGCGTCTGCGCGGTCTCGGCCACGTCCCGATACGGCGTGTTCTTGGGATCGACGGTCCAGATCGGGTTCTTGTTGAAGCCGAGCAGGAAGGGCGAGAGATAGCCTTGCGCCGATTCGACCCAGGGATTGAGCTGGTCGGGGTCAAGCATGAAGGCGGTGAAGGCCTTGCAGGCCTGCGGATACTTCGTGAAGTTGAAGACCAGGATCGGGTAGCCGAGATGCAATTCTTTGGTCTTTCCATCCACCCCCACCGGCAGATGGGCGTGGTTCATGTCCTCTGCGATTTGCGGATTCTCTTTCTTCGCGGTGACATAGATCGAAATACCGTTGACGGTGAGGTGAAGCTGGCCCGCCAGGAACGCCTTGTTGTTGGAGCTGTCGTTCCAGGACGCGGTGCCCGGCACGAAGTTCTCATAGAGAACCTTGACGTATTCCAGCGCCTTCGCCGTCTCCGGTGAATTGACGATGACCTTGTTGTTTTTGTCGATCAGGTTGCCGCCATGCGCCCACAACGCCCAGTGCAGCCAGGTGTTGGCATCGCCCGAGGCGTGTCCGACCGCCATGCCCGCGGGCGTGCCGTTCTTGTTCATGCCCTTGATCAGGTCGGCAAAGCCGCCGAGGTCCTTGGGGAACTCCTTGTGGCCGGCCTTTTCGGCGGCGGCGACGCGGTAGTTCACAAGTGCGCCACTGGCCGCGACCGGAACGCCGATCCACTTGCCATCCAGCTTGCCGTAGGCCTCGCCCGATGGTGCCCAACCACCACCTTTCTTGCCGAGGTAATCGGCGACATCGGTCATATCGGTGCATTTGCTCGGGAACAGGAACGGCAAGGAATAAAGACCCCAGACGATATCGAGGCCCTGCCCGGTGTTGGCCGCGACCGAAGCCTTGGGCTGAAGGTCGTCATAGGATTCGTTCGAAACGTTGACGGTGACGCCGGTCGCCTTCTGGAAGGCATCCACGATTTTCATGAAGGCCACGTCTTCAGATTCGACGAAGCGCTTCCAGCGCAAAAGGTTGATCTTGGCGCCCGCTTCCGGCTTCCACTGCGCGGTCTGCGCCCACGCCTTGGCGTAGCCCAGCAACTGTTCGCTCGACATGGTCGCCGCGGCGGCGAGCATGGTTGCGCTCCCCTTCAGCAAGGACCGCCGATCCGGTGTAAAGTTCGTCATCTTGCTCATTTTCCCTGTCTCCCTGTTTGATTGGTTCTTCGACCAATTATTTCTTCACTAAAGCCGTTTGCCGGTAGCCTCATCGAACAGGTGAACCAGCGAGGGGTCGGGCTTCAGCCTGACCTTGTCACCTGGTTTGAATTGATGACGCTCGCGGAACACGGCAACGACTTGCTCACCGCCGAGCTTGGCGAAGACCTGGGTTTCCGAGCCGGTCGGCTCGACCACCACGATTTCGGCTTCCGCGCCATCGTCGGCAATGGTGAAGTGCTCGGGCCGGACGCCGTATACCGCCGGCCGGCCTTCGGAATTGGCGGGCGCTGAGGCCAGCGGCAGTTTCACCCCGTTCGGACCCTCAAAACTGGCGCTGCCATTCGATTTGACCTTGCCCTTGAGGAAATTCATCGCCGGCGAGCCGATAAAGCTGGCGACAAACTGGTTGTCCGGGCGGTCGTAAAGCTCAAGCGGCGAGCCGATTTGCTCCACGATGCCGTCATGCATCACGACGATCTTGTCGGCCATGGTCATGGCTTCGATCTGGTCGTGGGTGACATAGACCGTGGTGGTCCTCAGCCGTTGGTGCAGTTCCTTGATTTCGGTGCGCATCGCCACCCGCAGCTTGGCGTCAAGGTTGGACAGCGGCTCGTCGAACAGAAATACCTGCGGATCGCGCACGATGGCGCGTCCCATCGCGACGCGCTGGCGCTGTCCGCCGGACAATTGCCGGGGATAACGGTCGAGCAATGGCGTCAAAGCGAGGATTTCGGCGGCGCGCGCGACCCCCTTGCCGATCTCGTCGGCGCTGGCGCCCCGCAGCTTCAGCGAAAATCCCATATTGTCGGCGACCGTCATATGCGGATAGAGCGCATAATTCTGGAACACCATCGCGATGTCGCGCTCTTTGGGCTGAACATTGTTGACGACGCGGTCGCCGATCGAAATCGTCCCGGAGGTGATGTTCTCCAACCCTGCGAGCATCCGCAACAAGGTCGATTTGCCGCAGCCGGAGGGGCCGACCAGCACGACAAACTGGCCGTCTTCGATCGGGATCGACACGCCGTGCAGGACTTCAAAGCCGCCAAACGATTTTCGCACGTCGCGAATCTGCACCGACGACATACATACCCTCCCCGATATTCCTGAGCCTCCGCGGCGAATGCCGCGGTCGTCCTTGTTAATTAACCGGGGTCTTAGCAGACTTTTTTGTCGATGTCGTTGGATCAAAGTCGTAGGTGTTCCCCTTGGACCGCGAACATTGCGAACGAGGCGATGACATGTAAACATTGAGCGCCGATACGAAATGACGCACAAAAAGAAATGTCGCACAAAAAGAAGGCGTGTGCGCTGCGGGAGAAACGATGAACAAGCCGATAACCGGGATCACCAAGCGTAAACTCCGTTCCAGCGAGTGGTTTAACGACCCACACAACCCGGCCATGACCGCGCTCTATCTCGAGCGCTACCTGAATTACGGCCTGACCCGGCACGAATTGCAGTCCGGCAAGCCGATCATCGGCATCGCGCAGACCGGCAACGATCTTTCGCCGTGCAATCGCCATCACCTGGAACTGGCCCATCGGGTCCGGGAAGGAATCCGTGCCGCCGGCGGTATCGCCATGGAATTCCCGATGCATCCGATCCAGGAGACCGGCAAACGCCCGACCGCGGCGCTGGATCGCAACCTGGCCTATCTCGGACTGGTCGAAATCCTGTTCAGCTATCCCTTGGACGGCGTGGTGCTGACCACCGGCTGCGACAAGACGACGCCCGCCTGCCTGATGGCGGCGGCGACGGTCAATTTGCCCGCGATCGTGTTGTCCGGCGGGCCGATGCTCAATGGCTGGCACGACGGCCAGCGCACGGGTTCCGGGACTGTGGTCTGGAAATCCCGCGAGCGGCTTGCCGCCGGCGAGATCGACTACGAGGAGTTCATGAATATCGTGGCCTCGTCGGCGCCCTCGGTCGGCCACTGCAACACCATGGGTACCGCCTCCACCATGAATTCGCTGGCCGAGGCCTTGGGAATGTCGTTGCCGGGCTGCGCCGCGATTCCCGCGCCCTACCGCGAACGCGGCCAGATCGCCTATGAGACCGGCGGCCGCATCGTCGAGATGGTCTGGGAAGACTTGAAGCCGTCCGACATCTTGACGCGCAAGGCGTTCGAAAACTGCATCGTCGTCAATTCGGCGATCGGCGGCTCGACCAACGCCCCGATCCACATCAACGCGCTCGCCCGCCATATCGGCGTGGAATTGTCGATCGACGATTGGCAAGAATTCGGCCACGAGATTCCGCTGTTGGTGAACATGCAGCCGGCCGGGTTCTATCTCGGCGAGGAATACCATCGCGCCGGCGGCGTGCCGGCCGTGGTGCGCGAATTGATGCAACACAAGCGCATCCACGAAGACGCCATGACCGTCAACGGCCACACTATGGGCGACAATTGTCGCGAAGCGGCCAAGCCCGACGGCGACGTGATCTGGAGTTACGACAAGCCGCTGGTGAAGGACGCTGGCTTCCTGGTGCTGCGCGGCAACCTCTTCGACTCCGCGATCATGAAGACCAGCGTGATCTCAAAAGAGTTCCGCGACCGTTATCTGATCAACCCCAAGGATCCCAACGCGTTCGAAGGCCGCGCCATCGTGTTCGAAGGCCCGGAGGATTATCACGACCGGATCGACGACCCCTCGCTCAATATCGACGAGCACTGCATCTTGTTCGTGCGCGGCACCGGCCCGATCGGCTATCCCGGCGGCGCGGAGGTTGTGAACATGCAGCCGCCCGCGGCGCTGATCAAACGCGGCATCCTGTCTTTGCCTTGCATCGGCGATGGCCGCCAGTCCGGCACCTCCGGCTCGCCCTCGATCCTGAACGCAACGCCGGAAGCCGCCGCCGACGGCGGATTGGCGATTCTCAAAAACGGCGACATGGTTCGCATTGATCTCAACAAGGGCAGCGCCAACATCCTGATTTCCGAGGAGGAGCTGAAGCAGCGCCGCGCCGAACTGAAGGCCAAAGGCGGCTTTCCCTATCCCGCCCACCAGACGCCGTGGCAGGAGCTTTATCGCTCCACCGTCGGCCAGCAGGCCACCGGCGCCTGCATGGAATTCGCCACGCGCTATCACGACATTGCCGGCCGCGTCGGCACGGCGCGGCACAATCATTAGAGACGCGACCGCTCACCCTTCTGTCGTGCCCGGCCTTGTGCCGGGCATCCACGTCTTGCTTGAGGAGTGACGTAAAGAAGATGTGGATGGCCGTGGGACGAGCCCGGCCATGACGAAACAACACAAGAAACCAAGTGAAGGGAGAAACACATGTCTGACCGCCTCAAGGGCAAGCGCGCATTCGTGACCGCGGGGGCCGCGGGCATCGGCCGCGCCTGCGCCCTCGCCTTTGCGCGCGAAGGCGCGAGCGTGTTTGCAACCGACATCGACGACAATGGCCTCGCGTCGCTTGCCAAGGACGGCGTGACTGAAATCGCGCGGCTTGACGTGCGTAACAGTGCCGCCGTCACCGAGGTGGCCAAACGCGTCGGCAAGATCGACATCCTGCTCAACGCGGCGGGCTTCGTGCATCACGGCACGGTGCTGGAATGCTCCGACGAAGATTGGGATTTTTCGTTCGACCTCAACGTCAAGTCGATGCACCGCACGATCCGGGCCTTTCTCCCCGGCATGCTGGAATCCGGTGGCGGCTCGATCGTGAACATTTCGTCTGCCGCCGGCGTGTTCAAGGCTGCGCCGAACCGTTACGTCTACGGCGCGACCAAGGCTGCGGTCGCAGCGCTGACCCGCGCGGTCGCCGTCGATTTCATCACCAAGGGCGTCCGCTGTAATTGTATCTGCCCCGGCACGATCGAGACGCCGTCGATGCTCGACCGCGCCGCCGCCGCCGGTCCGCAAGGCCGCGAGATGTTCGTGAGCCGGCAGCCGATGGGACAACTCGGCACGACGGAGGAAATCGCCGCGCTCGCGCTCTACCTCGCCAGCGATGAAAGCACGTTCACCACCGGCGTCGCGCATATCATCGACGGCGGCTGGACGCTGTGATCAAAGGAATAAGCCCATGAACAAGATCGATCTGAACGGCCGCTACGCCGTCGTCACCGGCGGCGCCCAGGGTTTTGGGCGCGCAATCACCGAGCGGTTCGTGGCGTCGGGCGCCAAGGTCGCGATCTGGGATCACGACCTTCCGTTCGCAGAGAAGACCGCGAAGGAAATCGGCACAGGCGTCACCGCGTTCAAGGTCGACGTCTCGGACTTGGCAGCGGTTGAAAAAACCCGCGACGCGACACTGTCGGCGTTCGGCAAAATCGACATTCTCGTCAACAATGCCGGCATCGCCGGCATCAACAAGACGGTATGGGAAACCGAGCTTGAGGAATGGCGCAAGGTGTTGCGTATCAATCTCGACGGCCCTTTCATCTGCTGCAAGGCGATCGTGCCCTCGATGGTCAAACAGAACTACGGCCGCATCGTCAATATCGCCTCGATCGCCGGCAAGGAAGGCAACCCCAACGCCGCGCATTACTCGGCCTCGAAAGCCGGCCTGATCGCGCTGACGAAATCACTCGGCAAGGAACTTGCTGGTTACGAAATCGCCGTCAACGCGGTGACGCCTGCTGCGGCTAAAACCGCGATCTTCGACCAGATGACACAACAGCACATCGACTTCATGCTCTCGAAAATTCCGAAAGGACGCTTCGTGCTGGTGGAAGAACTCGCAGCGATGGTGGCGTGGCTGGCTTCCGAGGAGTGCGCGTTTTCGACCGGCGCCGTGTTCGATATTTCAGGCGGGCGGGCAACGTATTAGAGGATCGCCGTCATGACCAGGGAAGGCGGATGCCTGTGCGGCGCGGTGCGGTTCAAGGCGCATGGCGAGCCGATCAATGTTCGCGTCTGCCATTGCCGCAACTGCCAGAAGGCGATGGGATCGCCGTTTTTTGCTCGCGCGCTGTTCGACCAGAACGCGCTGACGATCGAGGGCGAAACGGCGAGCTATGCTTCATCCGAGGCAATCGACCGGGTCTTTTGCAAGAGCTGCGGCACGCGGCTGTTTGCCTGGCGAAAAAAGGCCAATACGGTCGGCATTGCACTGGCTGTATTCGATGACCGCAATGCATTCGCGCCAACCGAACACATCTGGGTCACGGAGAAGATGAATTGGGTAAAGTTGGACGATGGGTTGCCGCAATATCCGGAAACATTTCCAATTTGATGGAGGGTCGGAGGCCACTCTTTCCCGCATTTCATGGTAGCTTCCGTCCCATTATTGAACCCGGTCAGGATATTCCTTGAACATTAACTTTTACGACATCTCCGTCTGGGTACTGCCGCTCATCATCGCCATCACATTTCATGAGGCCGCCCACGGCTTTGTCGCGTATCGCCTTGGCGACAACACGGCTTATGAGCTCGGCCGCGTTAGTTTCAATCCGCTCAGGCATATCGATCCGTTCGGCACCCTGATATTGCCGGCCATGCTGTTATTGTCGCACTCGCCGTTTCTGTTCGGCTACGCCAAGCCGGTGCCGGTGAACTTCCGCGCCCTTCGCCATCCGCGGATCGACATGGTGTGGGTGGCGCTTGCGGGACCGGCCACGAACATTGCGCTGGCTCTGCTTGCGGCGTCGGCGTTTCATGTCTTGAACTACGCCCCGGAGAGCGCGGCGCAATGGATTTTCGATAACCTCAAAAATGCGCTTGTGATCAACGTGGTCCTGGCAATCTTCAACATGCTCCCGATCCCGCCGCTCGACGGCGGACGGGTCGCGGTCGGGTTGCTGCCGAACGTGCTGGCGGCCCCGCTGGCCCGGCTGGAGCCGTATGGGATGCTGATCCTGATCGGACTTCTGATCGTCCTTCCGCTGGCCGGCTCCCAGTTCGGTCTAAATCTTGATGTTATTTCGGCGATACTGCGGAATTCGACCGGCTATGTGATCCGGCTGCTTCTCGTGGTAACTGGCAATGCGTAGTCCCCAATAACACCGAGAGAACCGAGGCCATTTTGATCAAAGCCGCTGACATGATGATCGCGCGACGGGCCGACACCCGCGCCAGGGCGGATTTTGCGACCTGGAAAATGATGGCGAAGCTGAATGGCGCCTCTGCCCTGCCCGCTGCGGCCCAGACGTTCCTTGTCAGCTATCAGGCGCTTCTCAAGGAGATGCCGGAGGCCGAGGCCACCGAGGCCGCCATCAACCTTATCTACCGGAGTTATTACGGCGAAATGGGCGGGGTCGGCACCGCGCCCGATATTCCACCCCAGTCGAAGGGCGAGGCGAAGAGCGACGCGACCGGCAACGTGACCGCCTTCAAACGTCCGCCCAAGCGGCCCAAGCCCACCAGCAGCACCGCAAATGGTCAGGGAACAAAATCCCGGCTTCCGGTAGCGTTGATATTTGCCTGCCTCGTCGTCGTCTATGTCGGCATCAGGTATCTGATGCAGTGATGCGAAGCCGCGGGTCGCGGATAGATCGCAGTCGCGCTGTTGCCAAAATCAGCACTGCCAAAATCAACCATGGCTCTTGACGCGAAAAATCACCGGCAGGGTGAAACTCAATCCCTCGTCGGCGACAAGCGGCGGAGGCTGCGGCACCGGGTCGGACCTTCGCACCATCGCCAGCGCCGCCTCGTCGAACGCCGCGTCGCCCGATCCTTTGACGATGCTGGTCGAGAGAACATGCCCCATCCGGTCGAGCGCGAAGCTGACAAGGATTTCGGCGGTCTTCTCCGAGCGTTGCGCCGGATAGCGCTTGTGCTTATCGAGATGGGCGATCAGTTCCTTTTGCCAGGTCGCGCGCATGCGCCGCGCGCTTTCTCCGGTGCCCTGCGCGGGAGCGACCGAGCGCGGTCCCTCCTGAATAGCTTCGGTGCTGGGGATCGCAGTCGCCTCCGCCGCAACCGATTCCACCGAGGCCGAGGTTTGTACCTTGGCGATTTTCGAATCGTCTTCTTTGGGCTTGTTTGAATCATTCGGCGTCACAACCTGATCGGGATCGGTGGTTTCGGTTGGCACCTCCTTCGGCAATTCCGTTTCTTTGAGTTCCGCCTTTTGTTCGTCCAGCGCGGGCGAAGCGACGGAAGCCTCCGTGTCCGGACCGGCCGGCAGATCGGTGGCTTCAAGATGCGGCGACGAAAGCTCCAGTCCAACCTCGATCGCCGACGCTCCAAGGGAATCGTCAGAATCGTCGGTCCGCAGATGCGCAAGCGCCAGCGCACCCCCCCCGAGGTGAAGCACGAGCGCGGCCAAGGCGGCGAATATCCAAAGCCGCCGGGAAGGTTTTTGTTCGTTGTCGAAGTCGGACATCTCGATATAAGGCCGCTTTAGGGTTTGGAAGCTTCGGGCGCTGACGGCAACGAGCCGCCATCTGCAATGCCTTCCAGCGCGACCAGCTTGATCTTGGCATAGCCACCGGCTCGCAGGATTTCGAGCACGTCCATCATTTCGCCATAGGGCACCGCGCGATCGGCGCGCAGGAAAATAAAGCGATCCTTGCTGCTGTCGGCCATCGCATCGAGGGCGCGGACCAGATCGACGCGTTTCACCGGGGTTTCTCCGACCGCAACCGCCAGATCAGGCTTGATGCTGACATAGGTCGGCTTGTCCGGCTTCTTCTGCGCCGTCGCGGTCGACGACGGCAGATCGATCGGCAAATCGACGGTCGACAACGGCGCCGCCACCATGAAGATGATCAAAAGGACGAGGATGACGTCGATGAACGGCGTGACGTTGATCTCGTGCGTTTCCGCAAAGTCGCTGTCGTCATCGAGTTCGGTATCTGCGATCGAACTGCCCATTTTCTCACTCCGCCGCGCGCGAATGTGCGCTTCCAACAGAACTGACATGGGTACGATCGAGATCGCGCGACAGCAATCGCGCGGCCGCGCCCGAGGAGCGGCCGACCAGTTCAAGGTAGCCTTTGGTCACGCGTGCGAAATGATTGTAGATGATGACGGCCGGGATCGCCGCCACCAGACCGAGCGCGGTGGCGAGCAACGCTTCGGCGATGCCCGGGGCTACGACGGCCAGATTCGTGGTCTGCGATTTCGAGATGCCGATAAAGCTGTTCATGATACCCCACACCGTGCCGAACAGCCCGACGAACGGCGACGTCGCACCGATGGTCGCAAGCAGGCCCATGCCGAGCCGGATCCGCCGCGCTTCGGCGCGCACGATCTCGGCGAAGCTCGATGCCGCCCGCTCCTTGATGCCGGCGTCGCTGGAAATGCCGGCCGACAACCGCGCCTCACGCATCGCCGCCGACAACAGCGATGACAGCACGCCGTCCTTTGCGCCCAGCGCGAATTGCGCTTCCGCCAGCGACCGCGCTTCGCTGATCTTGCCGAGCGCCGTGCGCAATTTGCTCTGGGCCAAAGACAGCTCGATCATTTTTGCGATGAAAATGGTCCATGTCACCAGTGAAGCGAAGGCAAGCCCGATCATCACCGCCTTGACCAGAATATCCGCCGACAGGAACATCGACCACGGCGACAACTCGCGCGGCGTCGCCCCCGTCGATTTCAGCGATCGGCTGGCGCCGTCGTCCGGGGTTGCCGATAGCTCGGAGGCCGGCGCGGCACCGGATGGGACAACCGCCGATGGTCCCGGGGCTTGTACCGGTGGGGTGGGTTGTGCTGCCGGTTGCGACGGGGCGGGAGCCTGCTGAGACTGAGGCGCCGCGTTCTGCTGTGCAGATACTGGCGATAGCATCGCCAGCGCGAAGGTGACAGCAAATGCCGCGCGAAAAGGTGACTTGTTCATGCTTGGATCCGGTGCGGATAAGGTTGTGATAGATAATTTGGGTTAGCTACAGCTTTTGCGAGAGGCCCACATAGAAACCGCGACGCTGGCCGAATTGGGGCGCGAACACACCGATACCCGACCCGTCCCTGATTTCGTAGATTTTATCGAACAAATTGACGACGTCGAACCGCACCGTAAGCGGCTTGGCGCCGGGGGCGGCCTGAAGTTCGTGCGCAATTCCAAGATTGGCGGTCACATAAGGCTCATTGAACGATGAGTTGGCAAATCCGGTAGGCAAACCGCTGCCATATCTCATTCCGATCGAGAACAACGTGCGGTCCCAGCGATAAGACGCCCCCGCCGATCCCGTCAACATCTGGAAGTCGTCGGTGTAGTGATAATGGGTCAGCAGGAAAGCGTATTCATCGGCATCAAGTAGATACTGGTTCGAGGTTGGGTCAGTCGCTCTGGTAATGTTGAAAGCGAAGTTCGCATAGGCGTTGAAGTTGCCACTCTGATACTTGACCTTGGCTTCCGCGCCTTCGCTGTACCCATGCGCCCAGTTGAACTGGGTAAGGACCACCGCCTGGCCGAATTGACCGTCATCGATCAAATCGGTGGCGATCTTGTAGTAGGCGTCGAGCCCGAAGGTGAGACCCGGAAGCAGTTTCTGGTCGATGCCGACGTCGAAATAGTGCGACCGCTCCGGCTTGACCGGATCGTTGTTCGGAACTTCCGGTTGGTTCGTCGTATTGGTGAATAGTGCAAGATTCGATTGCGTCGCCTGCGCCTGCATCGGCGGCGTGAAATAGCGGGCGTAGCCGGCATGGAAGGTGGTGCTGTCGAACGGCTTGTACACCAGCGCGGCGCGCGGGCTGAACTGGTTGGCGGTGACGAACTGGTACAATTGATCGAAGCGAATCCCGTAATTGAGGGTGAGTTGGTTGGTGAGTTTCCACTCGTCCTGCACATAGGCGCCGAGATTCCAGCCGAGCAAGGAGGTGGAGTCATTCACGGTCATCGGGGTCGGTGAAATCGCGCCGCTGGTCGGATCGACCGGAAGCACTGTCGAGATGTTGGAGACGTCGGTCTTCTCCGCAGTAATCAGGAAACCGGCCCGCAACGTGTGCGCTTTGTTCACTTCGTAAGACGCATCGAACTGGGTGCCATAAAGCTGGCTGGCGCGGGTCGCGTCCGAGGCTACGTCGTTGAACGTGAGGTCGCCCACAACGTCGGGAATGAAATGCACCTTGGCGTAGCGGGAGAATACCGAAAACTGGCTATCGACCAGGTCGCCTTTGGTCTGCAACGCAACGATGTTGTAATAGAATTGGTCCACCTCTTTTTCGTTCAACGTCGATGAATTGGCAGTGGGGGACCCGAAATCGCCGAGTGGCATCTGGTTGGGATTGTTCGGGATCTGGAAGGTGCTGTAGGAGGCGCCAGAAATTACGCTCAGGCGGGTCGAGTCGTTGAGCAGCGTCGACACATAGGCGAAGAACTTGCCCTGCTCGGTGTGATCGTGAAGCGCATTGACCGACGAGGTCGTATTTTCAATGCCAAGGTTGTTCCAGTTACCACGGCCGGAGAAGAAATACTGGGTGTCGCCGACGCTGCCGCCGTAGTCGAAGCTCGGCGTGATCGTGCCCTGGCTACCGCCATAGATGCTGACGCTTCCACCGGGCGCGGAAAATGCCCGGCTGGTGATGTCAAGGACCCCCGCGGTACGAAGCCCGTATTGGGCTGGTAGCGTACCCGTCAGCAAAGACAGGCTGCCGATGAAATTGGTATCGATCACAGGGCCGAGACCCGACACGCCTTCCGGAAGAATCAATCCGTTGATCCGGGTCTGGACGTTGTTGTATTCGCTGCGAATATGAAAGTTGGGGTTGGAGACCGCCGAGTCATAGTTCACGCCGGGGAATTGAAGAACCAGCTTGTCGACGGGGGTGTTATCCCCCTGTGGCATGCTTTCGATGGCCGCCCGATCGATCGTAGAGGTCGAGGCCCCCAGTTTGGGCAGAAGATGATCGCGCGATTGATCAAGCACTTGCATCTTCCGGTCCAACGCCGCTTCCGCGGCCGTGGGAGCCCCCGCTCCGGCCACCGGTGCTTCCTGCGCGGGCTTTCCTGTATTGCCGGCGCCACTGGCTGAAACGGCCCGCGTCGGGCCTGTGCGTTTCGTCGGGGGCCGCTTCGGCTTTTCGTTCGGGTCAACCACCACGATCGCCGGCAGCGCAGCTCCATCCTTCGCCGCACTATCTTGCGCCGTCGCCGCGATCGGATTGATGAGATAAAACAGGCCCGCACCAATCCCGGGCACAAGCGTCGCAACTGCGCGTCGAAACGGAATAGACCGTTCATTGACAGTTGGGCGACGATCAGCATCGCGATGCTGTCGGCGTGACAAATCGTTCAACATTACTGAGACTGCCCGGGGTGCGCTCGCGGTGAATATCGCGACAGCTTCCTAACAGCCGATAGCGACCCACAACAATGCAGCTACAGGCATATTCGAGCGTTTCTAGATTGGAACGGCTCTAGCGATGGTCCGCTTCGTACCCCGCGCCGATTGACGGGTATTTATTCGGCCGCGACGTGGCCGGGAGGTTCGGTAAGCCCCTTGATGCGCTCCTTGACGTCCCTGAGCGTTTTGAGGCTGATTTCGATCTCGGCAGCCGGGGTATCTCGCAACACATCGGCCGCGATGGAATCGCGCAGACTGTCGAGATCATCGACAAGCTGACGGCCGCTTGCGGTGAGATATAGCCGGTTGGCGCGCCGATCCCTGGGATCGTGGCGCCGCTCGAGAAGTCCGTGCTCGACCAGCCGATCGAGCAGGCGCACCAGCGAGATCGGTTGCAGCTCAAGCACATCGGCCAGATCGACCTGCGACAACCCTTCCTGCTGTCGCAGGCGAAACAACACGATCCACTGCGCGCGCGTAGTGCCGCGCCCCTTGGCGCGGTGTTCGATATGGTTACGCAGCAGGCGCGAGCTTTCGACGAGTTGCGCAACAAACTGGCGCTTCAAATCGAGAGACTTCAGATCGAGAGACTTCAGATCGGCAGGTTTGGGTTTCTCAAGAGACATAGGGTTCGGCGGTCCACCAAAACTTTCTAATTGTTTAGGATTCTCAAGGCATAGTGTGTTTACACATTAAGTGCGCGCGTATTATATCTGGAGGTTCTGGGAACCGTTTTGAAGGCCCGGTACTTCTTATTTCGAACCCATGAGCCCCTATGACCAAGTCGCGGACGATCCGTTGGGTTTCGCTAAGCGCAGCCGTTGTGCTGCTGAGCTATTTCGGCTGGCAGCGATTTCGCGAACCTGATTCTGCGGCCAACGCTCAAAAGTCGACCGCGACAGCGAGGGCGCCCGCCGTCCCCGTAACCGTTGCGCCGGTCGTAAAAGCCGATTTCCCGGTCTATTTGACAGGGCTTGGGACCGTCCAGGGCTTCAATACCGTTGTGGTGCGGACCCGCGTCGATGGTCAGATCGACAAGATCGCCTTCAAGGAGGGGCAGTTGGTCAACCAGGACGACCTGCTTGCCCAGATCGATCCCCGGCCCTTCCAGGCCGCGCTTGATCAGGCCAAGGCCAAGAAGGTTCAGGATGAAGCCAATCTCGCCAACGTCAATCTGGACTTGCAGCGCTTTACCAAGCTTGGCGAATTCGCGACGCGGCAGCAGCTCGACACCCAACGTTCGATGGTCCAGCAATTGACGGCGCAGATCGCGGCCGACGATGCGGCCATCTTCAACGCGCAAACCCAACTCGACTACACCACGGTGAAGGCGCCGATCTCGGGCGTCGTCGGCCTGCGTCAGGTCGACCAGGGCAACATCGTCAACGCCGTTACCCAAACCGGGATCGTGACCATCGCCCAGATCGAGCCGATCGCCGTCATTTTCACCGCACCGGAAGAACAGCTGCCTTACATCAACGAAGCGCAGTCGATGAAGCCGTTGAAAGTGATCGCGCTGACGACCGACGGCAAGAAGGTTCTGTCCGAGGGAGAATTGTCCGTCGTCAATAATCAGGTCGATACCACGAGCGGCACGATCCGCCTCAAGGCGGTATTCGGCAACAAGAACCATGCATTGTGGCCGGGTCAATCCGTTTCAACGCGGCTATTGGTGACCACTCTGAAAGACGCGACCGTGGTTCCGGACGAGGCAGTCCAACACGGAACCGAGGGCCTTTATGCGTTCACGGTGAATGCCGACAACAAGGCCGAGCTTCGCAAGGTCACGGTGTCCAAGTCGATTGACGGACGCTCCGTGGTCGATCAGGGTCTTGCGCCCGGCGAGCGTGTTATAGTGGCGGGACAATACAAGGTGCAGGCTGGATCGACGGTTGCGACCACCGTCGCATCTTCCCAACAGGTCCCCGCGAAGGCCGAATGATCATGAACGAAAGCATCTCGTCACCGTTCATTCGATATCCGATCGCAACTTCGCTGCTGATGGCGGGCATTCTGTTCGTCGGTCTGGTTGCTTATCCTCTTCTCCCGGTTGCGCCGCTGCCGCAGGTCGATTTTCCGACCATCCAGGTCGCCGCAACCTTGCCGGGCGGCAGCCCCGAAACCATGGCGGCGTCGGTGGCGCAGCCGCTGGAACGGCAGCTGGCGCAAATCCCCGGCGTCGCGCAGATGACCTCGACGAGTTCGCTGGGCACCACCGCCGTCACGATCCAGTTCGACCTCAATCGCAGCATCGATGGCGCTGCCAATGACGTGCAAGCGGCGATCAATGCTGCGGGCGGTCAATTGCCCAAGAATTTGCCGAACCCGCCGACATATCGCAAGGTCAATCCGGCCAACTCGCCGATCCTGCTGTTGTCGGCAACCTCGGATACCCTGCCGCTCACCGACGTCAGCGACGCTGTCGATGCCCAGTTGGCGCAGCAGATCAGCCAGATTTCCGGCGTCGCGCAGGTCACGATCGGCGGCCAACAGAAGCCCGCCATTCGCATTCAGATTGATCCGGCGAAACTCGTGGTCAAAGGCTTGTCGCTGGAAGACGTGCGCAACCAGATTGCGATCACGACCGTTGACAGCCCGAAGGGAAACATCGACGGCCCAACCCGCAGTTACACCATTTACGCCAATGACCAACTGCCGGATTCCAAGGACTGGAACGATGTCATCATCGCCTATCGCAACGGCGGGCCGTTGCGTATCCGCGACATCGGCGTGGCTGTTTCCGGGCCTGAAGACGCCAAACAAGCCGCCTGGGCCAACGGCAAGCGAGGCGTGTTCCTCGTCGTCTACAAGCAACCCGGCGCGAACGTCATCGACACCGTCGACAAGATCAAAGCGCAACTGCCGCGCCTGGTCGCGGCGATCCCCCCTGCCATCCATATCGGCATTCTGAGCGACCGCACCCAGACCATTCGCGCGGCCGTCGATGATGTTCAATTCACGCTGTTGCTGACCATCGCGCTCGTGGTCATGGTGATATTCATCTTCCTGCGCAGCGTCTGGGCAACGATCATCCCAAGCGTCACGGTTCCGCTGGCGTTGCTCGGCGCCTGCTCGCTGATGTGGGTATTCGGCTATACCCTGGACAATCTGTCGTTGATGGCGCTGACGATTTCCGTCGGATTCGTCGTCGACGACGCCATCGTCGTGCTCGAAAACATTACGCGCTACATCGAGGAAGGCGAGACACCGCTCGCAGCCGCGTTCAAGGGTGCCGGCGAAATCGGATTCACGATTCTATCGATCAGCATTTCGCTGGTCGCGGTGTTGATTCCCCTGCTGCTCATGGGCGGCATCATCGGGCGTCTGTTCCGCGAATTCGCGGTGACGCTGACGATGGCGATTTTCGTCTCGATGGTTGTGTCCCTGACGCTAACCCCGATGATGGCGTCGCGCTTTTTGCGATCGCACAAGGAAACCAAGCACGGTCGTTTCTACCAATGGAGCGAACGCGCGTTCGACGCCATGCTTCATGCCTATGAGCGCGGCTTGGATCTGTCGCTGCGGTGGAGCCTGACGACGCTCGGCATTTTCTTTGCCACGTTGGCGTTGTCGGTCTATCTGTTCGTGATCATTCCCAAGGGCTTCTTTCCGCAGCAGGATACAGGCCTGATCACCGGCGCATCCGAAGCGGCGCAGGATATTTCCTTCGCCGACATGAAGCGGCACCAGGAAGAACTCGGCAAGATCGTGCAGGCGGATCCGGATGTCGCAACCGTCGCGATGGCGATCGGCGGCAATGGCGGCGCGCTCAATACCGGACGCGTTTTCGTGACCTTAAAGCCACGCGACGAGCGAACGGCCAGCGCGCAGCAGATCATCGCTCGTTTACGGCCCAAGCTCGAAAAGGTTGAGGGTGCACGCCTGTTCATGCAGGCAGCCCAGGATGTTCGTCTCGGCGGTCGCGCAACGCGTACGCAGTTTGAATACACGCTTCAGGACGCAAATCTCGCCGAATTGAACGAATGGGCGCCGAAGATCCTGAACAAGATGAAGATGCTGCCCGAATTGCGCGACGTAGCGACCGACCAGCAAACCCAGGGAACAACGCTGGCGCTGACGATCGATCGCGACAACGCGTCACGCTACGGCATCCAGCCGCAGCTCATCGATGACACGCTCTACGATGCGTTCGGCCAGCGTCAGGTCACCCAGTATTTCACGCAGCTCAACAGCTATCACGTGATCCTGGAGATCCTCCCGGAACTGCAAGGCAGCCTCGACACGCTCGATACGCTCTACATCAAATCGCCGACCACCGGCGATCAGGTGCCGCTGTCGGCGTTTGCAAAATGGACCAGCGTGCCGGTCCGGCCGCTCTCGATCAGCCACCAGGGCCAGTTTCCGGCGATCACGATCAGCTTCAACCTGGCTCAAGGCGTAGCCCTCGGACAGGCGACCGAATCCATCCAGCGGGCAATGGGCGATCTGGGGGCGCCCGCCACGCTGAACTCGACCTTCCAGGGCACCGCCCAGGCCTTTCAACAGTCGCTCGGTACCGTTCCCTTGCTGATCCTGGCCGCTCTCGTCGTGGTCTACCTGATCCTCGGCATTCTCTACGAAAGCTATATCCACCCGCTCACCATTCTCTCGACACTGCCCTCGGCAGGCGTCGGCGCTCTTGCCATCCTGATGGCGTTCGGATTCGACTTCAGCTTGATCGCCTTGATCGGCATCATTCTCTTGATCGGCATCGTCAAGAAGAACGGCATCATGATGGTCGATTTCGCGATTTCGGCCGAGCGCGACGAGCATTTGTCGTCAGCAGAGGCGATCCGCAAAGCCGCGCTGCTGCGGTTTCGCCCGATCATGATGACGACGATGGCGGCCTTGCTGGGCGGCGTGCCGCTGATGCTGGGCACCGGCACCGGATCAGAAATCCGCCAGCCGCTTGGTTATGCGATGGTCGGCGGCCTGATCGTCAGCCAGGCGCTGACGCTGTTCACCACACCGGTGGTGTACCTCTACCTCGACCGGCTCTCGAATGCGTTTGCAGGCTGGGGACGATCCGAAACTGCCGCGCGCGAGCGGCCTTCGGGCGACCAAGAGTCCATCAAGCAAGCGGCCGAATGATTTTGACTTTGACCGCTCGCCGGCTCCATCAAAAGCTTTTCGTCTCGGAGCCGGGCCAGTGCAATTTTCTGTAAAGCTTGCAATTCTCGCGGCGATCTCGGTGTTGGGGTCGAACGGCTTCGGCTACGCTCAGCAGGCACCGGCCCCCAAGACCGGGCCGCGTGGCCCACAAATGACGGCGACCCCGCCGCCAATCGACCCCGCGCCAGCGGGCACCCCCGCGCCGGTCGGTTGGGCCGCGCGATGCACCAGCGCGAGCCGCGAGGCACCGCTTGAATGCGTGATGGAGCAGACGGCGGTCCTGAGCAAAACCGGACAACTGATTGTTCTCATCAACATTCGCGTGCCCGGTGACACTCATGCTCCGCTCGCTCTCGTGCAACTGCCGCTTGGACTCAGTCTGCCGGGCGGCGCCAGATTCCAGATCGATGATGGCAAGACAACCGACCTGCAAATCCAGACCTGCGAAAACAATGGCTGCTACGCCAGAACCCAGATCGTGCCGGATCTGTTGGCGGCTCTCAAATCGGGAAAGCAGTTGAAGGTCTCGTTTCAAAACCTTTCCAAGGAAACGATCACGATCCCGATGTCGCTGGTCGATTTTGCCACTACCTACGACAAAATAAAATAACTGGCCTGAGCGTGCCGAGAAATCGGATTCCTTCCATTGGGAGCGCTCATCAAGACAGCGGCGGTTGCGATCGTGGGCCGATCAATCGGGCCCAGACGCCGCGTCGACCGGCGCCCTTCGGACAGGCAGATCAGCCTTGATACCGATATAGACGGTGTTACTGGCGTGGCGATGTTGAAGCGGGTTGTCAAAGGTCACGACATGCGCGGCTGTGGTTGGGAAAGCAGCGGCCAGGACGCGTTCGAATGCGTCATCCGGAGGGTCGTTCGACCAGAGCGCGAAAACACCGCCAGGATTGAGATGCGAGGCGAGCCTTTCAACCCCGTCGATCTCATAGAGCGCCGCGTGGCGCGGATGCAGCAGGTTGCGGGGCGAGTGATCGATATCCACCAACACGGCATCGAAGCGGCGCCCCGGCATGTGGGGATCGAAACCCCCAGCGGAGTGCGACATCGCGAAGAAGTCGCCGTGGACAAAACGACAGCGCGGATCATCGGTCAATGGCTTGCCGAGCGGAAGCAACCCCTGCTGGTGCCATTCGATGACCTCGGCGAGCGCGTCCACCACGACCAATGATCGGACGTCCCGGTTTTCGAGCACCGCCTGCGCGGTGTAGCCAAGCCCGAGGCCGCCGACGACCACATCGAGTCCGGCTCGCGTCAGCCCCGCCAATCCCAACTGTGCCAGCGCGATCTCGGCGACGGTGAAGGCGCTCGACATCAAGAACTCGTCGCCCAGTTTGATTTCGTAGATATCGACCGCCGAGGACAATTGCCTTCGACGTCGCAGGCTGAGCATGCCTATCGCCGTGGAACGAAAATCCAACTCCTCGAAATACACGCTCATGGGCCTCGCCTTGACTTACCCACGCGGGCCGCGCCGCATGTGGCGGCAGCATCACCGCGCACCCCACCAAAAGAAGCGCACGCTTGCCAAAGCCGGGAGGGAGCGGGTAGAACGACGCACGCTTGCGCGGGGTTGACTTAATCTGTCATAAGAATATTAAGCGCACCACGTAAATGTCTGAAGTTATTCAGAAATTATTGGGGAATGGTGTAACGGTAGCACAACAAACTCTGACTCTGTTTGTCTAGGTTCAAATCCTAGTTCCCCAGCCAACCAGAATGATCGGCGAAGTTTGCCCCGTTTGATGAACCGCCGCCGGAAATAAACTTCCGCCATTTCAGCAATAAATCCAAATGGTTTGCGTAAGTTAGCATTCAGCTCTCCGTTCGCCCATGTGGAGTTCGAAACAACGAAATTAAATTAAGGAGCCGCGGCTTCTGCATCGGTTCCTCGCTATCGAACAGGCGTTGGGCATTCCTCGCCATCTCAAGGATGGTGACGCCTTCCTCAAGCGATGAATGTCGCTAAGTGCCGATATATGAGACATCGGCTCATGCTTGATCACGCCCAAGAACTCAGGGTGAATTTGCTACGCCCTGACCTACCTCTGCCGATTTCCTCCAGTTGCAGTTAGAGTCCGGCCTTCTCAAGGACGGACAGATGAAGCGAGCCAGGTTTACGGAAGAGCAGATTATTGGGGTGCTGCGGGAGCATGAGGCGGGGGCAGGTCAGCTGGGCCCGGATGGTCAAGAGACACCCGTCGTCATGGTATATTCGATCGCCTTTAGCGCCTCGGTCAGCTTTCGTCGCGCGCGTTCCATGCCCCTCTCGTCGATGCGATTGCTGTCCAACACGAGATCAAGCCCGGGCGTATGCTCGGTGACCAAGGTCGTGGACGCGACGAGGTCGGCGGAGAGGGTTACCAAGCATGCCTCAGCACGCCCTGCCCCACGACTGCGAGGCGCGAAATTTACAAGTTCCCTTGGGAAACGATTGAATCGGGTGAGGTTCACCGATAAGCAGCCTTAGCGAAACCGCAAAGCCCCAGCCGCAGAATGTCCGGTCCTTCCCCAGCCGTCCTCAGCACGGTTCATACCTCCGAAGAGATTCTAGCCCACCCGCGCTTTGCGGCCGCCCGGAAGGCCTTTATCGACGCGGTTCTCGCGCTACACGAAGGTGACCAGTTCCATAGCCGCTTGCTGGTCGAGACGATTCGGCAGGTGACGTTCAACCTGATTGTGTCGCTGCATCTACGCCACAATGCGACCGATCGCTCGACATGGGCGACGCCGCAGCGGCTCAAGGATGAAATAAGACGGTTCGGGTTGGCGAGCCCGCGCCGGATCGATGCACTGGTGACCCGGCTTGTTCGCCTCGGCTATGTCGAATCCCATCCCTCGGAGCAGGATAGACGGGTACGCATCCTGACGCCGACCGTCAAGACGATGTCGCTCGATCGGGAGTGGCTGTTCTATCATCATGTGCCTTTGCACGTGATGTTTCCGGAGCCTGGCTATCCCGAGCCGATCGCGCGCGATGCGGCATTCCAACGCGTTCACAGGCTGGTCACGCTTGAGTTTTCGGCCAAGGGCGCCGAAATCATGGCCGAAAATCCCACCGTAATGCGGTTCATGAACCGCGATTCCGGCGTGCTGGTCCTGATCAAGCTCATTCAAATGTATGTCGCCGGTGACGGCAAAGGTCTATCCTACCGTGATATCGGTACCCGTTTCGGCGTGTCGCGCACCCATGTGCGCCTGCTGCTTGAGGACGCTGCGCAACACGGCGACGTCACTCTGTCCGGCCGCGCCAGACGCCTGGTCGAACTCCAACCCTCCATTCTGCAAGCTTTTGACCGCTTCCTCGCCGAAATCATGTCGGGGCACGATTTACTCTACAAGCTGACGCGCGAACGGATGACGAAGGAGGAACCGCGTCCGGACTAACCAAGAAGCTTGCTGACCGAGCGCTCGAAGATCGCCGGACCATCGATGCGGCGGTAAAGATCGCGATGTTGCTGTCCAGCGTCGATCGCCCGCCGCGCCATCTCGGTGTCTCCAAGCATGGCGTCAATCTGCGGAGCGATTTTCTCGGCTGGATCATAGGCGGCAACGAGGCGTCCGAGTCCTGCGCGCTGCGGGAGACTGGTTTACCGCCGGACTTGCGCTGTCTTCTCCGCTCACGCAACAACTACGTCTCGATATAAAGGGCTCCTACCGGCGCGGCGACTCGCAATTCAACTTCCAATCCTACAATCAGTGGGTCGGAGAGGCGGCCCTGTCCTATTCGTTTGCACCGCCGTTCGGCGGAGCTCCTCGAAACTGGAATCTTTCCCCGTTCGTACGGCTGATCGAAACCGGGTTCGACGCGCCCAATCCCGCGATCGATCCGATCGTTACCCGGACGCTGAATGGATCGCTGGCATCATCTTGGAAGCGCCGTTAACGAAGACGTTCGGGGTCTCGACGGTCGTGCAGTACGACCGCACCAATTCGGCGCGGCCCAACTTCAGGCAGAACAATTTCTCGGCCATGTTAGGCCCGACGGCTCGCTTCTGAGAGGCTGAGATATGGACCTGCGCGCACATCTAACTGTCCTTACCCGGCTGCTGACGATCCTGCTGTCGGCACTCGCGCCGATGACGCGCGCGCTCGCGGAAAACTTCGGCAAGGTCGGCGCCGTCAATCAGGATGCGACCGGGACACCACCGGACGGCAGCGCGCATACTCTCGTGGTCGGCGCGGGTGTCGTCTACAAGGAGAATATCCGGACTTCGGCACAGGGCTCTACCCAGATTTTGTTTCCAGATCAGTCGACTCTCAAATCGGCCGCAACAGCAGCCTCGTCATCGACGAATATGTCTATGACCCGAAGACGAACCACGGGACGATGCTGACCTCTCTGATCACGGGCACGTTGCGCTTCGTCGGTGGTCAGATCAGCCACAATGACGGCGTCACCGTGAACACGCCGGTAGCCGCGCTTGGTATTCTCGGCGGCGTGGCGACCGTGGTCTATCCGATCTCCCCGAAACACGCCACTTCCGATCCCAATCTGGCTGGCTTTAGCGGGCTGATGGTGATCGGGCATGTCGGAACGCTGACGTTGAAAAACGCTGTCAGCCAGGTCACGGTTCGCCCCGGCTTTGCCGCCTGCGTCAATGGCATGAATATTCCGATCGCGGCACCGTTCCGCGTTTCCGGACCAGGCCGCCGTGACCGATCGCCCGACATGTCCGAGACACGAGGGGGTTTTGCTTCACGCTCCTCTCAGCGCAAGGTAGAAAAAATTGCACGCAGAAAGTTTCAGGTGAAAAGTGACCGGCGCTGTGCCACATCGCAACACTGAGAAGTTTTCACCGAATTCCCGCACTGTCAGTTCCAACATGCTTGGCACGGCGACACTGCTCCGATAGTGAAAACAAGGGGCCCGGCTTCATCCGTGGTACTTGATTTGAGAGTCGAGCTCGCATGTCTCAGAATGCCATTTTTCGTGAAGCGGCCCTGGAGCGTTTGTCGACGCCGGACCAACTCGACGCCGGGCTCACCGTCGTCAACTCCGCGGGCTGGGTCCTGATCTGGGGCATGATAGCGCTCGTTGTTGGCGGCGTGATCTGGGCTTACGTTGTGATCGTGCCGGTCACGGTAAAGGGCGATGGAATCCTTCTCAGCCCAGGTGGGGTGCTCGATGTAACGAGCGGCAGTCAAGGGCGTGTCCTGAAGTTCGTCGCGCACGTTGGGGACATTGTTAGTACCGATCAGGTCGTCGCGGAAATCGACCAGCCGCAACTCCGCCAGGAACTCGCGACCGCGGAGGCGGAGCTGAGGGACGCCATCGATCTGCGGGAGCGCACCGCAAAATTTCAGGCACGACGCGAAACGGTACGAGGCACTTCGGCGGAACAGCGAAGAAAAGCCCTGGTCGAAACCATCGCAGCGCTCACGGAAGACAACGCTCTGCTGACGGAGCGTCTGAACATTCGCCAGGATTTCGCCAACAGAGGACTCTCCACTCGCGATAAATATCTGGAGAGCAAACTCGAACTCGGACGCCAGAATGAAGACTTGGCGCGCAACCGCGTCAGTCTCGCGCAGTTGAACGACGAAGAGGTGCGTGCGCACACCGATGACGAGAAGGAACAGCTATCCCTCGATCTCAAAGTCACTACGGCCGAACGACGGGTTGAAGCGCTCAGAGAACGCTACGAGGCCGAGACGAAGGTTAAAAGCCCGTATGAAGGCAAGATTGCCGAGCTCAAGGTCAATGTCGGCGAGCTCATGGAGCGGGGCACCTCGCTCTTCACCGTCTTGCCGAAAGACCAGGACGTGCCGACCACGGGTGCGCCGCGTGACTTGGCGCAAGGAAAATTCGGTCCCCTCGCCGCCGTCGTGTATGTGGCACCCAGGTTCGGCAAGCAGATCCGTGCCGGCGATGTCGTCCAGCTCGCAATATCGACTGCACGGCGTGAAGAATTCGGGTTCGTGATTGGGCGCGTCCGGATGGTCGCAGATATTCCCTCGACCGCTGAGGGAATGCAGCGCAGTCTAAAGAATAAGCAATTGGTACAGACACTTTCAAACAACGCGGCGCCGTTCGAGGCCGTGATCGATCTCTATGCCGATCCCGCTACCCCATCGGGCTATCGCTGGTCATCGTCGCGCGGGCCCGACATCAGGCTAAACAGCGGCACCTTGGTGAGCGCGGACATTGAGGTGCGCTCGCTTCCGATCCTCACCCTCGCGATCCCTCAAATTCGTCAGCTCCTCACCAAACTCCGTAATCTTGCGAGCCTGTCGCAACCCACGCATATCCCGCGGACTACGGCAGGCTGATGATGATACCAATTCCGGGGCGAACGGATCGACTTCGACGCACGCCGACTGTCCTGCAACACGAAGCGACGGAATGCGGCGCAGCCTGCCTCGGCATGATTCTCGGGTATTATCGACGCTGGACGCCGCTTGAACATATCCGCGCCGTAGCGGGCGTCAGCCGCGACGGGACGAAGGCCAGCAATATCGTCAAGGCGGCGGCTCATTACGGGCTGGTCGCCCGCGGACTGAGTTGTGAGACGTCCGATCTCGCCGCTTTGCCGATGCCGGCAATCGTGTTCTGGAATTTCAACCACTATGTGGTCCTCGAGGGCCGCCAAGGCGATCGCGTGTGGATCAATGATCCGGCGGTCGGCCCCCGTGTCATTACGATCGAGGAATTCGATCAGGCCTTCACCGGTGTGGTCCTGGTCTTGGAACCGGGACCGGCCTTCATCCCAGGCGGAGCTCCGCCGAGTCTCGTTGATGGACTGCGCACACGGCTGTACGCCTTTCGGACCGCTCTGTTTGCGATCGTTGTGGTCGGGTTCCTGATGCTGGTCCCAGGCTTGGCCATCCCCGGACTGCAACGGGCGTTTACGGACTTCTATCTCGTGGCTGGTCTGCACGACTGGCTTTGGTGGCTCATCGGGGGCATGCTCGGCGTCGCCGCGGTGCGGATGCTCCTCACCTGGCTGCAGCATCATATTCTCGGGCGCCTGAATGTACGGCTGGGGCTGCATTCCAACGGCCGGCTGCTCTGGCACATCCTGCATCTGCCGATGACATTCTTTGCCCAGCGCAGTGGCGGTGAGCTGGCGAACCGTTCATCTCTGGGCGATCGGCTCAGCGGCTTGATGTCCGGCAGCCTGCTCTCCGCCTTCGTGAGTCTCCTGGCGATCACCGTCTATGCCGCGATCATGGCGGGCTACGATCTTGCGCTTACAGCCGTCGCGCTGGCCTTTGCCGGGCTCAATCTCTGGCTTCTCCTTGCCATGACGCAGCGACTCTCGAATGCACATAGCCGTATGCTGCAGGAAGAGGGAAGACTGCAGGCGATGCTTTACCAGGGCTTCGCCAATCTGGAGAGTTTCCGCGCCAGCGGCACCGAGGACGTTTTTTTTCGTCGTTGGGCCGGTGCCCACGCCAAAGTGTTGAGCGCCGAGCAAGCAATGACGCGCTCGCGCCGCCTGCTCAGCGGACTGGTGATGCTGCTTACCACCGTGACGGGAATTGCAATCGTGTTGATCGGCGGCATTCGCGTCATGGACGGCGCCATCACGGTCGGCATGCTGGTCGCCTTCCAAACGCTCACGGCCAATTTCAATGCGCCGGTGTCGAGCTTCGTGGGGCTTTCGGCGCAGCTCCAGGACGCCCGCGGATATATCGAGCGGCTCGACGACGTGCTGGGCCAAGCGGCCGATCCGCTGCTCCGTACTGACCGGAGCACCGAAATGCCATCGAGCATTCGCGGACGCATCGACATCGAGAGCCTCACATTCAGCCATGCGGAAGTCTCGAGTCCCTTCATCCGCGATATCGCGCTGCAAATCGCGCCGGGCAAGCGCATCGCGATCGTCGGTTCGTCGGGCAGCGGGAAGTCAACTTTGGGCCGACTTCTCGTTGCGCTCACGTTGCCCCAATCGGGACGCGTGCTCATCGACGGCGTGCCAACCGCAAAGCTCGATAATCACGTTCTGCGTTCCGCCGTGTCCTATGTCGAGCAGGCCGTCACGCTTTTTCCCGGCACGGTACGCGACAATATCACGATGTGGGATCCGACGAGCACCGACGATAAGATCGTACGCGCCTCGAAGGACGCCATGGTGCACGACACCATCTCGGCGCGTCCGAACGGTTATGATTCCTACCTCGAGGAAGAGGGAAAGAACTTCAGCGGAGGAGAGCGTCAGCGCCTGGCGATCGCGCGCGCGCTGGCGGGCGATCCGGCGATTGTCGTGCTCGACGAGGCCACCAGCGCCCTGGACGCCATGGTCGAACGGGAGATCGTCGACAACATTCGACGGCGCGGCTGCACGTGCGTGATTATTTCTCACCGGCTGAGCGCTATCCGCGACTGCGACGAAATCATCGTGCTCGAGAATGGCCGCATTGTAGAGCGTGGCCGGCACTCAGACCTGCTGGCCCTAGGCGGCCATTACCTCCGGCTGGTCCACGCATGAACGTCGCCCTCAAATCCTCCATCGCAGATATCGAGCTCGACGTCGGCGGATCGCTGGCCTTGAACGAGTGCGAAACCGGATACCTCATTCGCTCCGGACGCGTAGAACTTTACGCCACCCTGTTCCGCGATGGCCAACCGGATTCGGGACGACACTTTTTGTTTGCCCTCGGCGCAGGGGAGCTCATCCCCCCGTTGACTGCAGAGATAGAAGGACTGGCACTGCTCGTTGTCGCCGTTGAGGCCGCCGCCCTTTTTCCGGTACCGCTGTCTTTCATTGTCGGCATGGCGGGTACGAAGGAGCGCGGCCCGGTTCTGAACGTGCAGATCGACCGCTGGGTTAGCCAGCTCGCGACCGCACTGGCGCGCATGCTCGGGCCAATGCCTGCCGGGACGATCGCACAGCCGATCGGAGAGGCCTTCCAGCTTGCGGAAGGGGGCTCAATCACCCTGCAGAGCGGGGTCGGTTGGCTCGCAAGTTCCGAGGCTGAATTCATGATCGCCGCAGGTGACCCGGCACCGCGCTTTGAGGCCTTGCAGGCCACGATCGTTGCGCCCGGCCTATGGATCAACGGCCGGAAAGGCGGGAAAGTCGTCGTCCTGCCTACGGCTGCAGCATTGCAGCAGGGCATCTGGCCGAGCATTTTGGCCGGCTTCCATCGGCAAGCCCTGACGATCGTAATCCAGCACCTTGTCAAGCGCGATGCCGCTACGCTCGACCTTGCGCAAACGCGCAGGGAGCGCACCAGTCGCACGCTCGATCGCGCGCTCGGGCGTTTCGCCGGCGTGCTCGATCATGCCCCGGCGTGGACGGGTGCGGCGGCGCCCGACGAACGCCTGCTTGGCCCGTTTGTGATGGTCTGCGAGGCGGTCGGCATCGAGCTTACGCAACCGATGCGCGAGACAATCAGGCGCGTCGTGACGGTGGAAGAAGCGGCACGTGCCGCACGCGTGCGGCAGCGCCAGATCGCACTACGCGGGAACTGGTGGCGCGACGATTTTGGCTCATTCATCGGTTTTTTGGATGAGGAAAGGCGGCCGGTGGCCGTGCTGCGCATGGGCGCAGGCCGCTGGCGTATCGTGGACCCGGAGGGAGGCGACGACCTTGTCGTCGACGCCCAGGTCGCGCAGCGGTTACAACCGATGGGATACATGCTGTACCGGACCTTCCCCGCCAAGCCGCTCGACTTCAAAGACGTCTTTTTTCTGGGCTGGAAGCAGAACCGCGCAGACGTCTATACGAGCATTGCGGCGGCCCTCGCCATGAGCCTGCTCGGGCTTGCCACGCCGCTCGCCATGCGATTGGCTTTTGACCGTTTCATTCCATCGCACGAGATCCCGCAACTGTTCGAGCTCGCTATCGGCCTCGTTCTGGCCGCCATGATCACCGCAGGATTCAGGCTCGCCTACGATATGGCCTTCCTGCGGGTGGATGGGAAAATGGCCTCGCAGACGCAGGCGGCCGTTGTGGACCGTATTCTACGCCTGCCCCCGGCCATGTTGCGTTTCTCGTCAGCCGACCTCGCCCAGCGGGCGTTGGCCGTGGACTCGGTGCGACGTACCACGCTCGGTTTCGTGCTCGGCTCGGTCTCCGGCGGGTTTGCCTTGTTGTTCAACGGCGCGTTGATGGCGTACTACGCTCCGCTTGCGACCGTGGTCGCCAGCCTGTGCTTCCTTCTACTCCTCGCCCTTGTTTACCTCGGCAGTACCCGGCAACTGGAAGCGATCCGGCGCGGCGAACAGCTGATGTCGGATATCAATACGCTGGTGTTTCACCTCGTCAGAGGCATCGGCGTGTTGCGGACGACAGGAGCGGAAGGCCGCGCGTTCGCGCGCTGGGCCCACGATTTCGCCGAGATGCGCGCCCGCGCCCACCGATCGCAGATAATTGGGGCGATAGTGGAAACATTTCTTGCCGGTTTCGACGTCCTGACCATGGCTGGCGTATTTCTCATGCTGGCGAACCTGCCCGCAAAAGACTTCTCGACGGGCTCCTTCATATCCTTCGTGGCCTCCTACGGAATATTCATGGCCTCCTCCGTGCAACTGGCGCGCGGGCTTGGAACGCTCATAAACACCAAGCCGAGTTGGGAGCGGGCAATGCCTTTGCTCAAGAGCATTCCGGAAGGCGGCATCACCAAGCGCGATCCCGGTGTCCTCAGCGGCGCCGTGGAAATGACCAATGTGGTGTTTCGCTATGGCCAGGACACTCCCTACGTCCTCTCCGGACTGTCGCTGAAGATCGCGGCGGGGGAATTCGTCGCCTTGGTCGGCGCCTCCGGGTCGGGAAAATCGACGACGACGCGTCTGCTGCTCGGCGATCAACCCCCGCTGGCCGGGGCCATTCAATACGACAGCATGGACCTCAAGCACCTCGACCTTGAGCTGGTCCGCAGACAGATCGGCGTCGTCCTGCAAAACGGCAAACTGATGCCCGGCTCGATCTACGAGAACATCATGGGCGCACATCACGGCACGCTGGACGATGCCTGGGAGGCTGCGCGGCAGGCCGGGTTAGAGCCCGACATCAAGGCGCTCCCGATGGGAATGCATACGATCCTGACGGAGGCCACGGCGGCATTCTCCGGCGGTCAGATCCAGCGCATGATGATCGCACGAGCGTTGGTCGGAAAGCCGCGCCTCCTCATTCTCGACGAAGCGACCAGCGCTCTCGACAACATCACCCAGGCGGTGGTTGCCACAGCGTTGTCGCGTCTTGCCGTGACCCGTATCGTCATCGCCCATCGGCTCAGCACCGTCAGAAACGCGGACCGAATCTGCGTGCTCGACGGCGGGCGCATCGTTCAAGCCGGGACTTACGACGAACTGATCGCCGCGAACGGCCCCTTCGCCGAATTGGCCCGTCGCCAACTTATTTGAGAAGCACCACTATGCGCAAAGTCCTCTACATCTTGAGTCAACTGAGTGACGAGGACGTCGAATGGCTCGCGGGCGCCGGGGCCCGGCGAAAGGTGGCTCCGGGCGCCATCCTGATTACGCAGGGCACGCCGGCGGACGCGCTGATTTTCGTGCTGGATGGCGAGGTTTCGGTGTCGGTCGCCGATATCGGCGAGATCGCGCGGCTCGGCGTCGGCGAAATCCTCGGAGAAATGTCGTTCGTGGACAAGAGTCCGCCGTCCGCGACCGTTACGGCGACGGTGCCGACACAGGTGCTGGCTGTCGACCGGGCGCTGCTGGCCCAACACCTATTGGTCAGTCCCGAATTCGCGGCGCGGTTCTATCTCGCGATCGCGATGTACCTGTCGGTGCGCATGCGTGCCACCGTTCGTCATTTCGGCAAAGGCGGGTCGGAATCCGAGGCAGAGTTGAACTTCGACATGCTCGATACCTTACACATTGCAGGCGCCCGCTTCGACCGCATGATCAAGCGGCTGCTCGGGAAATAAGTAACGACATTGGCGCGCGAGAATTCCCAAAACTGAAGCAACGACCCGAGCGCGAAACGAAGGATCCGATCGTGGCCCATGAGAGATTTGTCTTCGGGACCTTCGAAGTGTCGACTTATCGGCGCGATCTTCGACGCGATGGCCGCGTCGTGGAAATCAGCGCGCGGGCCTTCGATCTTCTGATAGCGCTGCTGCGACGAAGCGGACAGCTCGTCTCGAAGGCCGAGCTTCTGTACGAAGTCTGGCCTGGCATGACAGTCGAGCCGAACAATCTGGAAGTTTGTGTTTCGGCCCTACGCAAGATATTCGAAACAAGCGGCTTTTCATCCGGTCCGATCGTCACGGTCCGCGGGCGGGGCTATTGCTTTGTGGAGCCGGTTCGCACTCTCCCGGATGCGGAAGACGTCCATCCAGCGACCGCCGTGACGGCCCAGCCTCTGGCACCGCGCAAGTCGAGCCAACCCCTCTACCGGCCGCTGACGACCTTCGTCGGGCGGGCCGACGATCAGGTTTTGATCCGCGATCGGCTCACGAGGCGTCGCTTCGTCACCCTCATCGGACCGGGCGGTGTCGGCAAGACACGCCTCGCGCGGGAGATCGGGGTCGACATGAGCGGCGATATGGCCGATGGCGTCGTTTTCGCCGATTTTTCGGCGGCAACGACGCTTCAGTCGGTGTTGGAAATTTTGTCCGAGCAGCTTCAAATCGTACCGGACGGGCGGCAACTCGACGCATCCGCCTGCGCGACGGGCATCGGCGACAAGAACGTGTTGTTGATACTGGATACCTGCGATCGCGTATTCGAGAGCATCGCGATGCTCGTCGGCTATTTGATCGGCCATTGCCCTCGCCTGCTTATCCTGACCACCAGCCGGCGGCGTCTTGGCGTGCCCGGCGAAGTGATCGTCGAGGTCAAGCCTCTGGCGGCGCCGGAGCCGACGGCCGCGATCGGCGCGAGCGAGGCCTTGAAGAGTCCCGCGGTTGCGCTGTTCGTGGATCGGGCCACCGCGACGGTAGCCAGTTTCGCCCTCGACGAGTCCAACGTCGCCGATGTTGTCGCGCTCTGTTCGATGCTCGACGGATTGCCGTTGGCGATCGAATTGGCGGTCCCCCTTCTGAAGGTGCTGACCCCGAACGCGCTTGTGCAATGTGTCGAGCGTCGTCCTCAGGTGCTGAACGACCCCAATCGAGCTATTCCCGCCCGGCATCGGACGCTACGCGCCCTGATCGATTGGAGTTTCGACTCGCTGTCCGAACAGGAGAAAATCCTGTTTCGCCGCCTGGCTATTTTCAGCGGACCAATTCCTCTGGCCATGGTTCGCGAAATCCTGTTCGAAAACGAGGCTGATCGCGACGACGTGCTCATCACGATGCTGGCGCTGGCCGAAAAATCGCTTCTCGGCGTCGAACTCGACCGCTCCGAAACGCATTTTCGAATGCTGCGCGTCGTGCGCGCCCACGGGCTGGCGAAGCTCGCGGAAGCGGGCGAGCAGGAGATTTATCGGCGTTTCGCGATTTGCGTCGCCAGGCGCCTCGATGAGGCGGGGCAATCCTGGCAGCGCGTCGCATCCAAGACGTGGATCGAGACCCATATCGGCTTGCTCGGCGATCTCGGAACCGCGTTGACCTGGGCGTTCGGACCCGATGGTGACCGCCGGATTGGGGTCGCGCTTGCCGGGGCCGGCCACGCACTCCGGCAAGACACGTTGCAGACGAAGGACCAGAGCCTTTGGATCCAACGGGCTTTGGAGGCGACGGAAGCCGGCCGCGGGCTCGATCCGGAAGCGCTCGCCAAACTCAAGGTATGGCCGTCCGGTGATCCCAGCCGACATCGATGATGGAACGGCCGGGCGACGAATTCCGGGATCCGTTGCCTTCGATCACAACCGGCGGCCCAAAGACGTTGTGATTAGGCTTGGGCGTCGATCTTGCTAGCTTGGCTTCTTCGCCAAGTCTTGGTCGGCAGCATTTTCGGCACCGAGCGTGACGCCAGTGACGGCCTGGACGACCGTATCGATGAGCGTATCTGCGCCCGCCGTCGTCAACCCCTGCGAGTTGCGAACAAGGGTCGCTAAATCGGTTTCCATCGCGTTATCCTGGATGCGGTGGTCCATTTCAGTGACGAGCGTCTGCTGTACCGCCGCGTTATGCGAGAGCGTTTCGGCGACCGCGAGCGTCAGATCGGTCGAGATATGCGCCTCGGAGGCTGCCTTTTCCAGCGTCGACAGGGTCGCTGTGGAGAGTGTGCGGCCCGCCTCGACCGAGGCGATCGCCTCAACAACGGCGTTCGATGAGACTATTTGATCGACCAATCCGGCGCTGGCCTGACCGCTGAACGCCTCGACAATGGTCGCCTTTTCGCCAAAGAGCGTCGACGACTGTGCCTCCAGGGGATTGCTGGCGGCGG
Source organism: uncultured Alphaproteobacteria bacterium (assembly GCA_963814615.1). GTDB lineage: Bacteria > Pseudomonadota > Alphaproteobacteria > Rhizobiales > Xanthobacteraceae > Bradyrhizobium. The sequence goes on from CAWFDN010000001.1 coordinate 80,931, forward strand.
CGTTAAGATCGGCCTGGAAAGTCGTGGTGTGCCCCGCCGTTACCACCTTTTCTATCGTCGCCTCCGTGCTCAGTTGCGCGGCATGCGTGGCATCGAATTCCTTCGCGAAGGCGTTGACCGCGCTCTCGGCAATCCGACCCACCGAACCGAAGTCGGTTTTCAGGCTGGCCGAAGCCAAATCCGCGGCCGCCTGGCTGTGCGCCGCGGTGCTGATCTTGGCGTCGATCACGTCGATCGCGGCATTCTGCGACATGCCGAGCGCGGAGTGCCCGTCCACCGAATAGGCCGCCAGGGTGCCGGTCGCGGCCGTCACGATCGCATCGACATCCGCCGCCTGCAGATGGCCGGTGTCGACCAGTTGCACCAGCTCTTTCGCCGCCGAACCGTCGACCAGGCTGGTCGCCAACGCCGTCGCAACCGCCTGATTGCCATGCGTCGCGCCCAACAAATCCGTCAACGCCGCGGTGGTCGAGATGTGTTGCGCTTGGGCCGCCGACTCGACCTCGCTGATCGCCATCTGCGCATTGCTGTGAGCTACGGCCGCCGCCTGGCTCACCACCGTGGGGTCAAGCTGGTTTCCGAACCCGGCAGCATTTCCGACACCGAGCGTGACGCTAGTGACGGCCTGGACGACCGTATCGATGAGCGTATCGGCGCCCGCCGTCGTCAACCCCTGCGAGTTGCGGACAAGGGTCGCTAAATCGGTTTCCATCGCGTTATCCTGGATGCGGTGGTCCATTTCAGTGACGAGCGTCTGCTGTACCGCCGCGTTATGCGAGAGCGTTTCGGCGACCGCGAGCGTCAGATCGGTCGAGATATGCGCCTCGGAGGCTGCCTTTTCCAGCGTCGACAGGTCCGCTGTGGAGAGTGTGCGGCCCGCCTCGACCGAGGCGATCGCCTCAACAACGGCGTTCGATGAGACTATTTGATCGACCAATCCGGCGCTGGCCTGACCGCTGAACGCCTCGACAATGGTCGCCTTTTCGCCAAAGAGCGTCGACGACTGTGCCTCCAGGGGATTGCTGGCGGCGGCGTTAAGATCGGCCTGGAAAGTCGTGGTGTGCCCCGCCGTTACCACCTTTTCTATCGTCGCCTCCGTGCTCAGTTGCGCGGCATGCGTGGCATCGAATTCCTTCGCGAAGGCGTTGACCGCGCTCTCGGCAATCCGACCCACCGAACCGAAGTCGGTTTTCAGGCTGGCCGAAGCCAAATCCGCGGCCGCCTGGCTGTGCGCCGCGGTGCTGATCTTGGCGTCGATCACGTCGATCGCGGCATTCTGCGACATGCCGAGCGCGGAGTGCCCGTCCACCGAATAGGCCGCCAGGGTGCCGGTCGCGGCCGTCACGATCGCATCGACATCCGCCGCCTGCAGATGGCCGGTGTCGACCAGTTGCACCAGCTCTTTCGCCGCCGAACCGTCGACCAGGCTGGTCGCCAACGCCGTCGCAACCGCCTGATTGCCATGCGTCGCGCCCAACAAATCCGTCAACGCCGCGGTGGTCGAGATGTGTTGCGCTTGGGCCGCCAACTCGACCTCGCTGATCGCCATCTGCGCATTGCTGTGAGCTACGGCCGCCGCCTGGCTCACCACCGTGGGGTCAAGCTGGTTTCCGAACCCGGCAGCATTTCCGACACCGAGCGTGACGCTAGTGACGGCCTGGACGACCGTATCGATGAGCGTATCTGCGCCCGCCGTCGTCAACCCCTGCGAGTTGCGGACAAGGGTCGCTAAATCGGTTTCCATCGCGTTATCCTGGATGCGGTGGTCCATTTCAGTGACGAGCGTCTGCTGTACCGCCGCGTTATGCGAGAGCGTTTCGGCGACCGCGAGCGTCAGATCGGTCGAGATATGCGCCTCGGAGGCTGCCTTTTCCAGCGTCGACAGGTCCGCTGTGGAGAGTGTGCGGCCCGCCTCGACCGAGGCGATCGCCTCAACAACGGCGTTCGATGAGACTATTTGATCGACCAATCCGGCGCTGGCCTGACCGCTGAACGCCTCGACAATGGTCGCCTTTTCGCCAAAGAGCGTCGACGACTGTGCCTCCAGGGGATTGCTGGCGGCGGCGTTAAGATCGGCCTGGAAAGTCGTGGTGTGCCCCGCCGTTACCACCTTTTCTATCGTCGCCTCCGTGCTCAGTTGCGCGGCATGCGTGGCATCGAATTCCTTCGCGAAGGCGTTGACCGCGCTCTCGGCAATCCGACCCACCGAACCGAAGTCGGTTTTCAGGCTGGCCGAAGCCAAATCCGCGGCCGCCTGGCTGTGCGCCGCGGTGCTGATCTTGGCGTCGATCACGTCGATCGCGGCATTCTGCGACATGCCGAGCGCGGAGTGCCCGTCCACCGAATAGGCCGCCAGGGTGCCGGTCGCGGCCGTCACGATCGCATCGACATCCGCCGCCTGCAGATGGCCGGTGTCGACCAGTTGCACCAGCTCTTTCGCCGCCGAACCGTCGACCAGGCTGGTCGCCAACGCCGTCGCAACCGCCTGATTGCCATGCGTCGCGCCCAACAAATCCGTCAACGCCGCGGTGGTCGAGATGTGTTGCGCTTGGGCCGCCGACTCGACCTCGCCGATCGCCACCTGCGCATTGCTGTGAGCTACGGCCGCCGCCTGGCTCACCACCGCGGCAACATTCCCGAGCGTGGCGAGGAACGCGTGATCCTGAGATGGATCGTGCGGCTGCGCGACCGGTGCGGCCGAGACCGCTCCCCCCACGATTCCATCGAGATCGCCGAGGTCGAGAGTTTTAATCGTCGAGGACTTACTCTTCGTGGTCATGGATTGTCTCCGAGTGGTTCGGCGAATGACATGGCTTGGTCACGGATGTTCGCTCTTGATCGCGCCGCTGACCGTGCCTCAATCGCCGAATATTGTCTCTATTCGTAGGCTTAAATAATCTGAAATGGGCTTGGATAATGTGGCCAATCGGCCGGGCCAACGCCTTTTCGATGCCGTACAGGCCTGACTGCAGTGAGCGACCGGGGGTCCATCACATCGAGAAGCGGACGATGACTCCAAATCGTCCGCTCCTTCGATAGTGTGGGGCGCAAACCGGCTACGGGTCCGCGCCATGGTCGGTGGCCTAATGCGTGACGGCCCCCGGCTTGGCGGCGCTGGGCTTGCCGGCGGCTTCGGCGTCGGCAAGCCGGCTCGACGCCGTCATGATCATGGCGACGAATTGCGCGAGCTTCTGCTTGAACGCCTCGGCATCCGGACGCCCCTGCGACAGCAGGTTGATGATCGCGCCGATCCGCTGCGGCGGGATGTCCCGCGTTTCCGGCAGACAGGCGACCAGGGCCGCCGTGCCCATGATCGCCAGCATCTGATCGTTGCTCGCCGTGGCGAGCTGGGTCATCGACTGGCTGAAAACTCCCGACAGAGCCTTGATCGCGTTGACTTCGTCTTCCTTACTGACTTCTACCACGTGCTTTCTCCTGTTGAGTGTCGTTTTGCGTTAAAGTTTTCAGTCCAGTCATTCATGAGCATCACCACCAGCTTTTGAAAGTGTCCCAACCGGATTCGAGACCATTGACGAAATCCGACCCGATGTTCGAAACCGCGTTCCAAGCGCTCGACGCGGTGTTCTTGATGTCGCTGCCGGCATCGTTGAACACGTCGCCGATCTTTTCCCCGGTCGTGCTCACCCAGCTCACCGCGGCCTCGACGTCGGGATTGGCGGAAATGATGCTGTACATCGAATTCATCGTGTTCCCGAGGACCGAGGCGGTTTCGTTCGCGAGGGCGGAAGAGGCCGACCCGATGGTTGAGCCGAGCGACTTGAAGTCGGTCAGGAATTGTGACGCGAGGTGTTGGGCGTCGCCCTTCATGGCGGAAAAATTTCCGGTGAAAAGATCGTCGCCGAGGCTTCCGATATTCTTGGCGAGATCCGCTTGCATCGCGATTTCCGATGTCACAACCGCACCGGCCTGGTGAGTAACGTCGCTCGCGAACAGTTGAATACTGCCGCTGACCGTGGTGATGAGTTCACAGGCGGTCTTCAGATCGCCGGTCGCATGGGAGCCGAGCACGTTGGCGACCGCGCTTTGTCCCAGCAGGTAATCCATTCCTTCGGCCGCGAGCACGACGCTCCCGCCGCCCAATATTTTGCTGGTCAAGGTACCGGCAATGGCGTGGGCGCCCAGCTCATCGCCGACGTTGACGAAACCCGCCAGGGTCGGACTGTTGACCTCGCTCTCGACGCTCTGGCCGACGCTGGTCGCCAACGCCCGGTTGAGACCCGTATTGAACGCATTCTCGGCGGTGTTCACGGTCGCATTGAGCGCCGTCTGCACGGAGCTTGACACGGTCGATATGGTCTGAGCCCCGCCGGCCGCGTTATAGGCTTGGCCCCCCAGAGATTCGATGACGTGTTGGGCCTGGTTGAGGTCCGCTTGTATAGCGGTCTGGGCCGTTTGTTCGATTTGCGCGACTTGCGCCGCCGTCCCGGTCAACGTATCGGTCATCGCTGCGATGATGGCTAAGATGCCGCTCGCCGCGCTCGGAGGCGGAGCGGCCTGCTGCACGGCGTGTACCTGGATGTCGGCCTGCGCGGATTTCGTGGCGATGTCGGCCCCGAGAGTGGTGAGGATATCGGTGCCGTGGCTGATTTCGAGTGCCGTGGCGAATTGTGCGAGAATTCCACGGTCTGTGTATGCTCCGACCGCGGCCGCTATATTCCATTGCGACAGCAGCGTATCGCCCAAATTACCGTAATTCGCCGCTTCGGTGCGAACCTGATTATCGATATTCGCGTAGATCGCGCCGCTTACCGCAGCCTGCGTCGTACCGGCGACGGTGTTGCCGTCGGCGGAATGCGAGGCGAGGACGCCGGTCACGGTGCTCACGATGTTGGTGACGTCCTGCCCACCCTGTAGTTTTCCTGCCAACGCGAGATTTGCGATATCCCCGGCCAAGGCGCCGTTATCGATGCGGGTGGTCAGCTCAGTGTCGAGCGCTTGCTGAACGCCCTTGTTGGTCGAGAATTCGTCGGCAAGCGCCAAAGCGAGGTCGATCGAGGTTCCAGTGCCCCCTTGCTCGATTGCGTGGATCGCGGCGGTGCCGGAGGTCGCCTTGCTGGCGGCGAGAATCTCGCTGACCAGCGCGCTGGTGGCATGGCCGGCGAATGCGTCGGCGATGATCGCCGTTTCGCCGAAGACGCTGGCATTTTGCGCCTGTAGCGGGTTTCCGACGATGGCGTTGAGCCCGGCCTGGAACGCGGCGGCGCCGCCCTCTAGACCGATGATAGATTGCGCTGCCGTGAGCTGAGAAGCATTCTGGCTCTCGAAAGTGTTGGCGAAATTCGTCGCCCTTGCCAATGCCGCCTCAGACGACGCATAGCCGGGGCTATTAGGCGTTCTCAGCATGTGCTGATCGCCGGCGACCTGCGCTTGAGCCTGCGCGTCGATCTTGGAGTCGATCACGTCGATCGCGGCATTCTGCGACATGCCGAGTGCGGAATGCCCGTCGGCAGACAGGCCCGCCAAGGCGCCGGTCACACTGCTCACGATCGTATTGACGTCCTGAGCCTGTAGATAGCCGTTCGCCGCACGGCCAGCGAGCTCGATTTCCGCCGTGCCGCTGACCAGACGGCTTGTCATTTCGGTCGCGAGCGTCTGCTGCACCGCTGAAGTTTGCGCGACGCTTTCGGCGACCGCGAGCGTCAGATCGGTCGACACATTCGCCAACGCCGCCGCGTTCTCCAAAGCGCTGAGACCCGTGGAGGTCAGCGTCCCGTCTTGGGCGACCTGCGCAAGCTGGCTCACCACACCCGAGGAAGCGAGGATCTGGTTCACCAGCGCGGAGTTGGCCTGTCCACTGAACGCATCGGCGAGGCTCGCCGTCTCGCCGAAGACGCTGGCGCTTTGCGACTGCAGCGGGTTGCTGGCGGTGGCCGCGGCGAGCCCGGCCTGGAACGCGTTGGCGCCGCCCTCGAGACCGACGATCGATTGCGCTGCCGTGAGGTGAGAAGCATTCTGGCTTTCGAAAGCGTTACCGAAAGCCGTCATATTCGACACTGCCGCCTGATCCGATTGAACCACGGCCGCCGTGTGCAGCCCCGCCTCAACTAGGCGCACTTCAATTTCAGTGTTTTGCGTAAGCTTAGCCTCGGCCAGATAGGAAGCGAGTTGATTCTGATCGGCGATAAGTTGATTTTGTCCAGCCGTAAGCGCCGTGTGAGCCGCCGTGTCGATCTTGGAGTTGATCACGTCGATCGCGGCATTTTGCGACATGCCGAGCGCGGAATGCCCGTCCGCCGAATAGGCAGCCAAGGTGCCGGTCGCGACTTGCACGATGTTGGCGACATCCGCCGCCTGTAGATGGCCGTTCGCTGCCAGATTGACCAGTTCGGCTTCCGACGAACCATTGACAAGGCCGCTCGTCAAAGCGGTCGCGACCGTTTGGTTGCCGTGCGTCGCGCCCAACAAATCCGTCAAGGCTGCGGCGGTCGAAATATGTTGGGCCTGAGCGGCCGCTTCGACCGTGCTGATCGCGGTCTGCGCGGTCTCATGGCCGGAGGACACCGCCGTCGCCGCGGTGCTGACGACCGCGGCGACATTGCCGAGCGTAGCGAGGAACGCCTGATCCTGAGACGGATCGTGCGGATGCGCGGCCGGCGCGGGCGAGGTCGCTCCGCCCACGATCTGATCGAGATCGTCGAGACCGAGAGTTTGAACGGACGAGGATTTGCTATTTCCGGTTTTCTTCGTGGTCATGGATAGTCTCCAATCGTTTGGCAAATGACCTGGCTCGGGCACAGGGACGCATGGCGCCCGAGCATGATCGCGCACTGCTTTTGTAACTCTGACTGTGAAAACCTGGGCTGTACGGCTTTAAACGCTAAGCGGATTACTTCTCGTCGGCCTTGACCTGGTTATCAATATTCCGGGTTTCCGGGTCGTATTCCTGGATGTATCCCACATCAGCAGCCCCCCACGCCGCCCCCCGTTCGAGACCGTTGTCGAACGCAGCCGCGGCTGCGTTCAGGGTCACATCGCGCGCGCTAGCCGAGCTATAGGCTTGGCCCGCCAGAGTTTCGATGACGTGCTCGGCCTGCTTGACGGCCGCGTCGAGAGAAGGCTGGCTATTTACGTCGATCTGTACCGCGCTGCCGGCCCAGACGGTTTTCATGGCGGCCTCGACTCCGAGACCGGTCAGGATATCGGTGCCGTGGCTGATTTCGAGTGTCTTGTCGAATTGGGCGAGATTTGCACCTTCTACGTAGTCCGCGTATGCGCCTCCATAATTACCTTGCACTACCAGCGTGTTGCCAGAATTATTGGCATTCGCCATTTGGGTGAGAGCCTGATTATCGATATTCGCGTAGATCAGGTCGCTTGCCTCGGCCTGCGTCGTGCCGGCGACGGTGTTGCCATCGGCGGAATGCGAGGCCAGGACGTCCGTCACGGTGCTCACGATGTTGGTGGCGGCCTGCTCACTTAGCTGCCCCTGGCCCGCAAGATTTACGATGTTCCCTACCAAGGCGCCGTCATTGATGCGGGTGGTTAGCTCAGTGTCGAGGGCTTGCCGAACGCCCTTGTTCGTCGAGAATTCGTCGGCAAGCGCCAGCGTCAGATCGGTCGACACATGCGCCTGCGCCGCCGCGTTCTCCAAAGCGCTGAGACCCGCGGAGGTCAGCGTCCCATTGTGGGCGACACTTTCGATCTGGCTCACCACACCCGAGGAAGCGAGGATCTGCTGTAACGGCGCAGAGTTGGCCTGCCCGCCGAACGCATCGGCAACAACAGTCGCCGTCAAACCAAAGACGGTGGCGTTTTGCCCTTGCAGCGGGTTGGCGATAGCGGCGTTGAGCCCGGTCTGGAAGGCGGCGGCGCCGCCCTCGAGAGCGACGATCGATCGCGCCGCCGCGAGGTGCGAAGCATTCTGGCTCTCGAAAGCGGGGTTGAAAGCCGCTAGATTCGTCGCTGCCGCATCCGCCGCCTGGATAACCGCGGCCGAGTTCGGCGAATTAATTTGGAAACCAACAAAATCAGCACTGATAAGCTCGTTCTGAGCCGCCGTGTCGATCTTGGAGTTGATCACATCGATCGCGGCATTTTGCGACATGCCGAGCGCGGAATGGCCGTCGGCGGACAGGCCCGCCAAGGCGCCGGTCACGCTGTTCACGATCGAGTTGACGTCCTGAACCTGTAGAGAGCCATTCGCCGCGAGATTGACAAGTTCGGTTTCCGCCGCACCGCTGACGAGTTGGCTGGTCATTTCGGTCACGAGCGTCTGCTGCACCGCTGAGGTTTGCGCGACGCTTTCGGCGACCATCAGCGTCAGATCGGTCGACACATGGGCTTGCGCCGCCGCGTTTTCCAAAGCGCTGAGACCCGCGGAACTTAGCGTCCCATTGTGGGCGACACTTTCGAGTTGGCTCACCACACCCGAGGAAGCGAGGATCTGCTGTAACAGCGCAGGGTTGGCCTGCCCGCCCAGCACATCGGCAACAGTCGCCGTCAAACCAAAGCTGGTGTCGCCTTGCCCTTGCAGCGGGTTGGCGATAGCGGCGTTAAGCCCGGTCTGTAAGGCGGCGGCACCGCCCTCAAGAGCGACGATCGATTGCTCCGCCGCGAGGTGCGAAGCATTCTGGCTCGCGAAAGCGGGGATGAAAGCCGCCATATTCGACGCTGCCTCCTGCGCCCCGTTGATAACCGCGGCCGAGTTCGGCGAACGAATTTGGTAACCAACAAAATCAGCACTGCTAAACTCAGTCTGAGCCGCCGCGGCGATCTGGGCGTCGATCACGTCGATCGCGGCATTTTGCGACATGCCGAGCGCGGAATGGCCGTCCTTCGAATAGGCCGCCAAGGTGCCGGTCGCGACTTGCACGATGTTGGTGACATCCGATGCCTGTAGATGGCCGGTCGCCACGAGATTGACGAGTTCGGCTGCCGCCGAGGCGTTGTTGCTGATGACGACCCCATCCGAAGTGAGGGTCGCAGTCGACGGAGGCGTGACGAGGCTGGCCGTCAAAGCCGTCGCGACCGCTTGGTTGCCGTGCGTCGCGCCCAACAAATCCGTCAAGGCCGCGGTGGTCGAAATATGTTGCGCCTGGGCGGCCGCTTCGACTGTAGTGATCGCAGCTTGCGCGGTCTCATGGCCGGAGGACACAGCGTTGGCGTTGGTGGTGACGACCGCGGCGACATTCCCGAGCGTGGCGAGGAACGCTTGATCTTGAGACGGATCGTGGGGATGCGCGGCCGGCGCGGGCGCCCCCGTTCCGCCCACGATTCCATCGAGATCGCTGAGGTCGAGAGCTTGAACGGACGAGGATTTGCTATCTGTGGTTTTCTTCGTGGTCATGGATAGTCTCCAATCGTTTGGCAAAGGACATGGCTTGGGCGCGGGGACGCATGACGACCGATCATGATCGGCGCCTGGAACTGTTTTGAAAAACTGGGTCTGTGAAACCCTGGCTATATGGCTGTAACGCTACTCGGTGAGCGTTTCCGGCGCGGTCGCGTCGACCCAGAGCGAGAGGGAGCGGACAAACTCCACGAACCGCAGGCTTCCAGGTTCGCTGCCATTGGCTTCGATGCCAGGGAAGAGACGCAGGATATTTTCGATCTGGTTGGGATCTGCCTGCGTGGCTTGGGGCAGCGCCGCCAAGATGACCGCAACGCCAAGGATGGCGACGGATTTCCTGTCGATCGCGGTCGCTGCCGTGAGCAGCGAGGATTGCGTAAACCGCGTCACGGCGCCGATAGAGGCTGCCTCGGCGCTTAACTGTTGCTCGGTCATGCGAAAAATCTCCGGGAATCTCACGAAAGATGCTTGATACGCCTTGATCTGTGGACGGTCGGTCTCGATCACGGCGCGACCATGCCCCAGTCGCCGGACGCCGTCTCTGGGCGTAGGCTTAAATAGTCTGAAGGAAGCTTAGGAAAACCGTGTGGTTGCAAGTCCACTCAGGGCAAACGGGTGACAACGGTCTGCCGTACCGAATCCGTCGAGTTCTCCGATTCGCGAGAGGATCGCCTGTTGCCTATGCGCTACACGATGTGAAAGTCGGTGGCATGCAGTTGGGCCTTGAGGACGCTGTTCAGCGTGATCGCGTCATGGGCGTCAAGGGTGACGACTGTATTTCCGTGGCCGTCATCATGCGTTGCGTTGAGGGCATCCTGCGCGTTCGCAAACACCGAGCTGTTGAACTGGAGCGTATCGGTGGCCGGATGGAAGTCCGTCACCGTGGCGCGGCCGACATTGGTGAAGTTAAACACGAAGTTGTCGCTGGCGGCCGAACCCGTCAAGGCCTGATTCGGAGCGCTTGCGACGTTGGTTTGAGTCGGCGCCGGACCAGGATTATGTCCCGCCACGGCCCCCACAGCCGGAGGATCGACGATATCGGCACCGCCCTGGCCGTCCGCCGTCACGGTCCAGGTCGAGCCCGACAGATCTCCAACCAACTTCAAGGTGACGGATTGGCTGATCGTTTCGTCGGTCACGACGAGCGATGTGGTGTCGGTAGCGCTATCGAAGCTGCCGGCACCGGTCGAGGCCAGCACCGTATCGTGCGCGGCGTCGAATCCTTTGAGGTCGAGCACATCGCCGCTTCCCACGATGCCGGCGATCTTGCCGGCGAAGCTTGACGGGGGGTTGAGGATGAGCGTGCCGGTTGGACCGGCGAAGGTGGTCGTGCCGGTGACGGCAGTGTCGAATTCTACCGTGCCACCTTGAGCGATGGTGATCGTGCCGACGTTGTTGATATTGCCGGTGCCAGTAAAGATCACGCCGTTCGCCGTGACATTGTCCAGCGTCAGCGTGGCGCCGCCTTCGACCGTCACCTGGCCGTTGTTTATCACCGCTCCATTGGCGATCGTGCTCGGCGACCCGATGATGTCGATCTCGCCGGCATCGTTGATAGTGCCGCCGTCGATGGTCGTTTCATTGAGCGTTAGCACATGGGTGACGTCGACCTGGAGGGCCGCCCCGCTCGCGGTGTCGAAGAAGGTGAAGCCAAACGTCGAGACATCGTCCAGCGTCAGCGTAACGTGGCTTTCGACCGTCACGACGCTATCGTTGAGCACCGTCCCGTCATTGAGCGTGCTCGACCCGGTGACGTCGATGCTGCCGGAGGGAGCGCCGAACTGATTGATCAGACTATTACTGATGGTGGCGTCGTTCAGCGTCAGCATGCTATCGGGACCAACCGTCAGCGCGCCGTCGCTGATCGTGGTGCCCCCATCGAGCGTCAGGCTCGCGCCGGTCCCGTTCAAATTCGTAACGACCTCGATCGTGCCGTTGTTGACCACTTTGACGCCGTCCAGTGTGGCATTGGCCCTGACATCGACGTCGAGCACATCGCCGACCTGGAGGAGAGCCAGGGTACCGCCGCTGATTGTCGTGCCGCCGTCGAGAATGAGCGTCGATCCCCCAGTTGGCGTGCCGATTTCGAGGCTGCCATCATTGGTTACGTTAACACCGTTGAGCGTGGCGCCGAACGAAGCGCCGTTATCCTGGACGTACACCTCGCCACTAGCACCGATGTGCAGCGCACCGCCGGTCACTGTCGTGCCGTGGTCGAGCATCAGAATCGCGCCCGACGCGGCCGGGTCAACATCGATCGTTCCGCTATTGGTCACCTTGACACCATCCAGCGTGGCGTCGGGATTGCCGTTGCCGACGATCCCCTGCGGTCCGGCTGTGATGTCGAGCATACCGAGGCTGCCGATCGTCAGCGTGCCGCCGGTGATGGTGGTGCCGCTCGTCAGCGTGTCGTTGCCGTCGATCTGAAGGATCGCGCCACTCGCGGTGTCGGTGAAGCTGGTGCCGTTCACCGTGACATTGTCGAGCGTCAGCGTGACGCCGCCCGCAACCATCACAGCGCCGTTATTTAGCACCGCGCCGTTGTTGATCGTGCTCGAACCGGTGACATCGATATCGCCGGCGATGATGCTGCCTGAAGTACCCAAGCTGAAAGCGTCAATGGCACCGCCGCTGATGGTCGTGTCAACCAGCACCAACGTATCGTCGCCGTCGATCTGAAGGATGGCGCCGCTCGCGGTATCGGCGAAGCTGGCGCCAATTGCCGAGACGTTGTCGAGCGTCAGCGTGACGCCGCTCGCGACCGCCACATTGCCGTGGTTCAGGACGGCGCCGCCGTTGATCGTGCTCGACCCGGTAACATCGATGTCGCCGGGGATGATGGGGCCCGAGGGGATAGCGGTGAAATCGTTGATGGTGCCGCCGTCGATAGTCACCCCGTTCAGCGTCAGCGTGTCGCCGCCGTCGATCTGAAGGATCGCGCCGCTAGCGGTGTCGGTGAAGCTGGTGCCGTTCGCCGTGACATTGTCGAGCGTCAGCGTGGCGCCGAAGTCGACCGTCACAACGCCGTTGTTCAGCAAGGCGCCGTCGTTGATCGTGCTCAAGCCGCCGCTGACGGCGATGTCGCCGGCGGTAACCGAGCCCGTGATGACGCTGAAAGCGTTAATGGTGCCGCCACTGATGGTCGTATGAGTGAGCAACAAGAGGTTGTTGCCGTCGATCTGAAGGACCGCGCCGCCCGCGGTGTCGTCGATCTGAATGGCGCTAGTAGTGACGTCATCCAGCGTCAGCGTCTGGCCGGCTTCGACTGTTAGAACGCCCTTGTTCAGGGACACATTAATAAACTCACTCGAACCGGTGACGTCGATATCGCCGGAGATGACCGAACCTGAGGCCATCAGATCGATCCCAACGTTACAGATCGTTACGTCATTCAACGTGAGCGTCTGATTGCCCTCGACCGTCAGATCGCCGCCGCCGTTAAGCGTCGCGCCGCCGTCGATCGTGCTCGAACCGGTGACGTCGATACTTTGGAAACCCGACTGTATCGTGCCACCGTCGAGCGTCGCGTCGTTCAGCGTTAGCGTGCCGCTCATAACGGTCAACGTACCGCCGCCGGTCACAATCGTTCCACCGTCGAGGGCGAGAATCGCCCCCGACGCCAGGCCGATCTCGATAGTGCCGGGATTCTCTACTGTGACGCCGTCCAACGTGGCATCGGGCCCGCCACCGCCGTTGGTCTCGACATCGATCACATCGCCGGCCTCGCGGAGAGTCAGCATACCCCCGCTGATCGTCGTGCCGCCTTCGAGAATAAGCGTCGATCCCGCAGTTGGCGTGCCGATTTCGATGCTGCCTTCATTGGTCACGGCAACGCCGTCGAGCGTGGCGCCGAACAAAGCGCCGTTATTCTGGACGTACACCTCGCCGCTACCGCCGATATGCAGCGCACCGCCGCTGATCGTCGCGCCGTCATCGAGCGTCAATGTGGTCGTGGCGGCCAGTGGATTATCGACCTGCACGTTTCCAGAATTGTTGACGGTGACGCCATCGAGCGTGGCGCCGGAGCCGTTTGTGTCATACTCGATGGCAAGCGTGCTGCCGCTCTCAAGCGACAGTGTGCTGCCACTGATGGTGACGCCACTCAGCGTCAGCGTCTGGTTGGCCTCGATCGTCACGTCGCCGTTGCTGAGCACCGCGCCGCCGTTGATCGTGCTCGAACCGGTGACGTCGATGTCGCCGGGGAGGATCGTGCCGCTGCTGATGGAAAGGCTGAAATCGTTGATCGTGCCGCCGTCGATGGTCGCGTCGAACAGCGTCAACGTGCTGCCGTTGCTTACCGTGATCGTGCCGCCGGTGTTGGTGATGACCGAATCTTCGAATTGAAGAGCGCCGCCGGTGGCTTCCAACGTGCCCGTGTTGATGGTGTCGCCCATGAGCACGACCTGACCACCACTATCCACCTCAATTGTACCGGCATTGCCACCAGCATTGGTACCGTTCAGAATCGTGAAGATACCACCGGTGACATCGAGCGTGACGCCTGAAGCTACCGCGAGGGAGTTGACGGTCTCATCCGCCGTCGAGGTCACGGTATAGTTGTTGCCGGCGGCGTCGATCGCCACATTGTCGGTGGCGACCGGGACGACACCTCCGCCCCAGTTCGCCGTATCCGCGAAATCACCGCCGTTCGGGTTCGTCCAGTGGATTGCGGCCTTGCCGTCGATCGTCAAAACCAGCGTTTCATGAAACGTGTCGGTTCCGGCGCTAGTGTCGAATCCGACGGTGACGGTGACCTTTTCGCCGGGTTTGAGGAAGGCAAAGCTGGCGTGGACCGTGCCGGTTTGCTGATCGATCGAAACGAAACTCGCAAGGTTTGCCGGCGCACCGGCCGGACCGACCGCCGAGAGAATCGTCCCGTGGCCCGGCACGAAAGGCACGAGCGTGTCCGAGGGCTGGCTATCGGAGATCGTGACGTGATCGGCAATCTGGAAACTCGTCTGATCGACGGCCGGGGTTACGTCGACTGTCTTCAGGACGGTGATCGTGACCGGGACCGGGACCAATACGGTCTGGACGGGATCGGGATTGCCGGGGGTCGGCGGCGCTTGAAAGTTGATCGGAATCGGAACCGTCGTCGGCGCACCGACCGGGAGATTATTGATAGGGGACGTGTCGCCCGGCTTGGCGGCGGGCGGAGGATTGGGTGGCGTCGAGCCTGCCGGCGGCGAATTTGACTTAGGGTCGGCGTTGTTGGGAGACGCGTTTTGAAAGAACTGCTCAAACACCGGTCCGATGATTGCGACGGCGGCTGGGGACAGCGGCGGCGCCGGCGACGTCGAAACCTGGCCTGGTCCCGTTACGGACGTAACCTGACCGGCCTGGTTGACCGTTCCGATCACGACCGTGGGGTCGGCCAGACTGTACAAAACGTAAGACCCGGTGTGGCCGTCCCGTTCGACCAGCACCTGGAATTTGACCGGGGGCGTGCCACCCTGGGCGGGCACGTCGAAATCGATTTCGACCAGCACCGCCGTACCACGGATGCCCAAGGTCGCGACCGGGGTATTAACCTTCATGTCGCCGTGTTTGGCGGTCTCGCCGGCAACGAAAGAGATCGTCCCCGCCACCAGGCTGAGCAGCGATGAATTGTTCGACCCGTTCGGGTCGTAGACCATTTCGTTGAGCACCATTCGTGCATTCGACGACAGACCGAACACGGTGCCGTCGATGAAGGTAATGCCGAGTTGCGAATCGGATCCGGCCTGGACAACGTCGCCTTTTGCGACGTTGTCGCCCTGGTTCAGAATGATCGAGACGCCGTTGCGGATCGCGGTCGCGCTGCCGGTCAACTTGGTCACATGCCCGATAATCTTGGCGGCATCCGGCGCGCCTGCCGCCTGCGCATACTCGACGTGACCTGTGAGTGCGTTGACAAGATCGCCGCTGAGCCGGGCGCCATCGGGAGAGGACAGCGCAGCGCGCTTCTCGCCCTTGAAGTAATTCTGCAAGACCAGCTCACGGTCGTCCCCAGAAAGGATCAGGTCGACGCCGGATCGCTTGAAATCTCCGCTGAAGAGGAGGTGCGCATCCGGAACGACAATCGCGTCCGAAGAAACGTGCTCCGAAACTGAATCGACCTGCGCCTTGGAGTGCGACTGACTGTCATGCAAGAAGTCAAAAGCGGGGAGTTTGTTTAACAGCGGTAAATTCCTCAATTAATAGTATTCGATGGTCACCGTTGCGCGGAGACCGTATCTCGTCCGTCACCCGCGTCATCTTGAAGTCGTCGCCACCCCGCGACCACTCAACCCGCAGCGGCTAGCCAAATCAACCCACCACAAATGAAACAAATTGCGTGGATCGCCGATCGTTTGCGGGTGTACCTCCGGAGCAACAGGGTGTTTCGAGGCTGCCTGCAGGTAAAATTTAAAGGCGGACGGGCGCCGCTGTTTCGAGATCGGGAACTCGGCCCGCTCCAACGCAGGCGTGTCGAAGCAAATTTCAAAACACGACATCAGCGCGGCGACGATGCCGCGATTTCGCGTGTCGAAACTTCTTTGCCCGCCATCGTTTTCATTGCGATCCGGAACAGGAGATCGTGCCCGGACATGCTGTCGGCCACGAAGCGAGCGAAGGCCTGCCGCACCGAAGGCATCAGCTCGACGAGCCGGCTGCCGCTGCGCGAAAGGCCGACGAGCCCGGCCCGCTCGGCATCCTGCAAGATCTTGCGCACGTGGGTTCGCGATACACCGAACCGGACGCCGATGTCGACATAGGAGAGTCCCTCCTCGACCTCGCCGTTGCAGGCACCCGCCATCTGAATCAGTTTCATCAGGATCATCACGCCGGCATCGCGGCTCAAGAACAGCAGCATCGCCTGATTGTTCGCCAGTATCTTGGCGCCGAGGCCGAAAAAGCCCATCGCGGCCAGCCGCTGGGCCCGCTGAAACGACGGGTCCCGCTGGGTCACCTGCGCATATCCGCGATCCGGGAACATGACGTGCAGCGGCAGATAGTGCGCCGCGAGCCAGTCGAGGTCATGAGCGAGCATCTTGGCGGTCGGCGTCAGGATACGCGCGCGGCGATCTGACTTTGCCGCAACAGATTCCAGAAAGCCGAAGCGGATCAGCCGGGCGACAAGAGCTTCGATCCGCCGCGGACTCGACAGCCCGAACTGTGTCATCGACTGTTTGAGAAGGCCCATGGTCGGCCACGTCGCCCGATCAGCCTCATCATAGTGGGCATGGAGGCATATGATGACGCTGAACATGACTTGGCGCCCCGCCTCGAGCAGCAATCGCGTCAGGAAAGTATCCCCTTCATAAAGGCGGAGCACCGCTTCGATAAAGGCCATCAGCGCGTCGGGGAAACGAGGATGCGCCAGAATCTCGTCCGATGAACGATAAGTGCCCGCAAACGGTTGATCGGAATTGAGCATGGGCCTACCTCGACGCGAATGCTTGTGAACAAGAATGGGTTGCCGGGTCAAGCCCGGCAACGATGGCCACAATCCATAGGGCGGATTAGCCACAAGGTAATCCGCCAGCTTGGCGGCGTGAGCCCTCTGCTTCTTCGATTTCGGTGAAAGCAACCAAGTGGGTGAAAGCAACCAAGAAGGTGCGAGGGGCGCCTGCCGGCGTGGGGCGACCTGCAGACCGTCGTTAATGCTCGATCCATCTTCGAATGTGTAGCCCGTCCAGAGACTTCAGGCCGGATTGCTGAATTTTCTGAGCATGAGGCGGACTGAGGCGAGACGCAAGAACTGGAGCTAAAGAAACTGGTGCTAAAAACTGGAGCTAAAGCTTCTAAGCTCATCAAACTCCTCAAGGCCAAGATCGAGAAGCCAGACATACTCGTCGACGCTTACACTATTGATCCAGCTGGAAATTATCCCGACTCACTTATCAAATTTCCAATGAGCCTTTCCATTCATCCAAGGTTGATGCACAGAGCCGGTGACGGGAACGGCCTTGGTTCGGTTCAGCTAAGACACTTCGTTTTTATGAGCGGCCCCTTCGCGCCAAGAATTGCCTTTTCGGTCGCAAACCAACCTGGATATCAATAGATTGCCCGCATGAAGAAGATCGGCTTTCTCTCGTTCGGGCACTGGACGCCCTCGTCGCAATCACAGACCCGCTCGGCCGCGGACACACTCCTGCAATCCATCGACCTGGCCGTTGCGGCCGAGGAATTGGGCGCGGACGGGGCCTATTTTCGGGTCCATCACTTCGCGCGCCAGCTCGCTTCGCCATTTCCTTTGCTGGCGGCCGTCGGTGTGAAGACCAGCCGCATCGAGATCGGCACGGCGGTGATCGATATGCGCTACGAGAACCCGCTCTACATGGCCGAGGACGCCGGCGCAGCCGATCTGATCGCGGGCGGACGCCTTCAGCTCGGCATCAGCAGAGGGTCGCCTGAGCAGGTGATCGATGGCTGGCGATATTTCGGTTATCAACCGGCCGAGGGCCAGAATGACGCCGACATGGGGCGGCGTCATGCGGAGGTCTTCTTCGACCTGCTGCGCGGTGAGGGATTCGCCCAGCCGAATCCACGACCCATGTTTCCAAACCCGACCGGGCTGCTGCGCCTGGAACCCTATTCTGACGGCCTCCGCGACCGGATTTGGTGGGGCGCCGGCTCGAACGCCACGGCAATCTGGGCAGCAAAGCTCGGAATGAACCTGCAGAGCTCGACACTCAAGAATGACGAAACGGGCGAGGCTTTCCATGTGCAGCAGGCCGCCCAGATCCGGGCCTACCGCGCCGCCTGGAAGGAGGCAGGCCATGCGCGCGAGCCGCGGGTCTCGGTCAGCCGCAGCATCTTCGCACTGATGGACGATCGTGACCGCAGCTATTTTGGGAGCGGGCGCGAAGATGATGACCAGATCGGATTCATCGACGAGAGGACCCGGGCGATCTTCGGCCGCAGTTATGCTGCCGAGCCACATGTCCTCATCGAGCAGCTCAGGAAAGACGAAGCCATCACCGAGGCCGACACGCTGCTGCTGACCGTCCCCAATCAATTGGGCGTTGCCTACAACGCCCATGTAATCGAAGCGATTCTGACCCACGTCGCTCCCGCCCTGGGCTGGCGCTGACGAAGCGGCCTAGCCTATCTCGCTAAAAAGGAGTCTGACTTGAGCGTTGCTTTCACCAAGGAAGACAGTGCCGAAACTGCCTCGGAGATTCTGCTACCCGACCGCCCGGTTTCACCGCATCCGAACCTTGTTACGGAAACGGGATTGAAGGCTCTGGAATTTCAACTCCACCAGGCCCGCGAGGCGTACGAGGCGGCGCAGAAGATCGAGGACGTGAATGAACGACGGCGGCAAGCGGCAATCCCCTTGCGCGATACGCGCTACTTTGCGGCGAGAGTTCGGACGGCCCAGGTCATCACCAATCCTACGTCAACTGACACTGTTGCCTTTGGGAGCACGGTGACCTTCAGACGCGACGATGGACGCGTGCAGAAATATCGCATCGTGGGGGAGGACGAAGCGGACCCTAAGGCCGGCTCTATTTCCTTCGTATCCCCAGTGGCAAGGCTTCTGATGGGCAAGGCTGTTGGGGATGAAGTCGGCGCATCCGGTCAAAACCTTGAGATCATTTCGATCTCGTAACACGTCCGGCACCGCTTCTGCCCGTCGGCCCATTTACCGGCACAAAACGCGCGCCAGCCGACACTAAAATATCAATAAAAATCAATCTATTACGTTTAGTTATTCTGTTTATGGTTGATTGTCCGGCTGCCTTTCAATGAACCGCCGGCTGCCATTGAGCAGCTGAAGATTATTGGCAATCGTGGGGTTGGTGGGGTCCAGCGTGTAGGCCTTTTCAAACTTCCTTCGGGCCACGCTCAGGTTGCCACGCAGCATATAGGAATAACCCTGGTCGTTGAGAATCTGGACGGTCTCGCCCCCCAGGCGGATGGCCTGGCCATAGGCCTGATCGGCAAGATCGAACCGCCGCAACCGGTCGTAGCTCGCCGCCAACCCGACCCAGGCGGTGACATCCTTCGGGGCCTTTTCGACCGCATCCTTGAAATAGCGCTGGGAAAGCCCGTAATTGCCGCGGTTGAACTGCTCCAGCCCCATTCGCACAGGTTCATCGGAAGGGTAATATTTGACGTCGGTAGGCTCCTGCACGGGGTCTGCCCCCGCCGGGTTCGCCGGCACCTCGACGGCAGCCTCCCGTACCGTTTCGCAGGCCGCCAAGCCTATTGCCAGCCCGCAACAGGCCAGCATTAGAATGATACGTCTCATAACTGTTTGTCCCCCGCCCCGGCCCCCAGCGGACTCAGTGCACTGCTCGAAATATCATCGCTCAATCACTTCACTAGGTACCGCAGCAAGACCTGTTGCTAGACAGCAGTAGGTCAAGCGCTAGAAAGCAGACGTCGCATCTCATTCCCCTACTCCCGCAGGCCCCGCTCCGCCGCCATCACCAAGTTCATACGGAGCGTGCGATTCTTTTTGATGATCTCGCGGCTGCTGCGCTCCAGTTTCGAGGCTGGGACCCTTTGGCTCCTTTAATTACTCTCTACCGACTCCCCCGCAATTACTCTCTACCGACTCCCCCGCCGACCGACACCGATGTTCCAGGCGATCCTGCCCCCGATCCACTTATGTTAACACTGTCGATCCGGGTGACGGGGGGCGGCTGGCCCATCGCATCCGACGGCTGCCCAACATTGGGAAGCTGATCCACCGGCCTGGTGGTGGTGCTGTAGCGTGACACCGCGGCGCCGACGCGGCGGGCATCAGACACGATCCGGCGATCCCCAACATAGCTGGGCCACGGATGGATGGTGTGGGTCACGGCATTGGCCTGCTTGGCGTCTCCCGCACTCAGCGTGATGGTGTCGGAGCGCTGGAAGTATCGATCCATTTCATCGTTGCCCGCCAATCCATTGCAGGAACCGAGCGTGACGAGTGCGAGAAAAACGGTGCACGTCATATCAGTCGTCCTTCAATTGAGCGTCTTGACGACGGGCTGTGGAGTCACGACGGGCGGCGGCGCGGAGTCGCGGACATCGGGACCGATCATGTGCCCGTAGGGCCCTTTGATGTCGCCGCCGGAATTGACGTAGTCGGTGTAGCGCTTGCGCACTTCCAGCTGGCCGTTGAGGAAGAAGTCGACATCGTTGGCTGGCAATCGAGAATCCAGCGGCGACGCCATTACCTGCCCCGGAGCTGCCGGTGCGACCAACCGTGGTGTCACGATAATGACGAGATCCGTCTCGCTTTGTTGATAGGACGAACTTCGGAACAAGGACCCAAGCACCGGCACCGAGCCGATCCAGGGCAATTGCGAAATAGCCTGCTGGTTGCGGGTCTGCAGCAAACCGGCGATGGCAAAGCTTTGCCCGTCCCGCAACTCAACAGTCGTGCGCGCGTCACGCAGGGTTAGCGCCGGGATCGTCGTGCCGGCGATGGTCACGGCGTTGGTGAAATCGAGCTCGCTGACTGAGGGCTCAACGCGCAGATTAATCACGCCTCTGGAGAGGACGGTTGGAACGAAACCGAGTTCAACGCCGAACTTCTTGAACTCGATTGTTACGGTAGGAAGCGCCCCGGCAACCGCTGTGGACGCCACCGGCACCGGGAATTCGCCACCGGCGAGGAACCGCGCGGAATCACCGGAGAGCGCGATCAGATTCGGCTCGGCTAGCCGGCGCACCAAACCTTTGGTCTCCAGCGCCGTTACCAGGGCGTCGACCGAGGTGCCATTGTTGAGTTTCAGAACGTTCGTGAGAATACTGCCGAAGGGGACTGCACCGGTCACTAGCGTGCCTGCCGTTCCCAAGAGGGGAACTCCCGTTACC
This sequence comes from uncultured Alphaproteobacteria bacterium, assembly GCA_963814615.1. Classification (GTDB taxonomy): domain Bacteria; phylum Pseudomonadota; class Alphaproteobacteria; order Rhizobiales; family Xanthobacteraceae; genus Bradyrhizobium. Next base: position 102,025 of record CAWFDN010000001.1, read on the forward strand.
CCACCAGGTAGTACTGCGCTAGGACTGGGTCCGTTGGTAATGCCATTGATTGAGCCGTTCGCGGCGAGTCCGGAATTAGCTATCGTGGTACCCGCTCCGTTTGTACCGGAAAGATTCACGCCCAATTGACGGCCGGCAGTTCGGTCTACCTCAAGAAAGCGCACCTCAAGCATGACCTGCTGGGGCGATGCGACGTTCATGGCGTTGACAACGACGGCGCCCTTGGGAACGGTTCCCGTTGCAATCGCCATCGCGCGTTCGGCGGCGACGGCGTCGACCGCCGTTCCGCTCAATACCACCTGGCTTTCTGACGCAGAGACGCGGATGCCGCGCGCGCCGGTACTGGATTGGATGTTTTGCTGCAGACTGCTGGTATCGATCGTGACCTCGACATCGAGGATCCCGATCTGCTTCGTCGAAGCGTCGAACAGGATGACGTTGGTGGAGCCGGTCTGCTTGCCCTGGATGTAGATCAGGTGATCGCTTAACGACTTCACGTCGACGATGTCAGGCGAGCCCGCCACGATCGTCGAAAAAGCTGTATCAACCTTGAAGGTGCGTGACTTGTTGACAGTCACTTTGACGCGCTGGACGTCGGTCATGTCGCTGACGAAGACACCGCCGGAGGAGGCCCGCCGATCTGCAGCCCCCGCGCGGTCAACGGAACCAAACAAGGCAAGCGCAGCGCCAAGAACGATCACACTCAAGGCGAGAAGCCTGCCTCCCGCCTTAGTCGAAACGCGACGGCCAGCCATTCTATTCCCCTTCGTCGCAATATGCGGGTGTCCCCCGCAACGCCTTCGGCGTCCTAACAGCTCTCCTTCGCGCACCACGTCACAGAGCTTACAATCTGTCCGAGTATAAATCGTTACCTTCGTATTTCCCCTGCATGCACTGAATTTTGGGCACTAAATCAGTCCCGGCCGCGCAGAGGGCACTTTAACTCGGCCACCGGCCGAATGCGTCAAGATCATCATCCGCCATGCGTCTGGCTTTGCAAGGAGAGACCTTCACCGGGCTGTCGCAACACCAGAGAATATTTCCCAGTGTTGCGAGCGAGCACCACTTTCTATGCCTACTCGGGGTTGAATGCAGCGTAGCCGCCTTGGCGACCGTCAAAGGGCTCGTTTTGGTTAATGTTTCCACAAATCTTGCTTTAATTAACGTCCCCTGAATTAACGTCCTCTGCCCTAATTATGCCCCCTGCCCTCCGCTTGGCAGCCTAGCCCCCAGACAGAATCACCCTTGCCAATTCGAAAAAATCTATTCCCACAATCGGGACCAACTCTCGATCGCTTGCCGCAATCCAAATGCATTCCAGGATGATGCCCACTAGAATGGAATTGTGGTGGACGTGCTCGGGTTGTTCAATGTTGTGCCCCATATCGGCATTATCATATTGAAACCTGGTTCAGATGCCGTGACAGTAAGCGCCGTGGCTCCCGCGGTCGCGTTCAGTGTCGGCACGAGGCCGCCCGCATATAGAAGCGGCGCAACGGCTTGTTTGGCCGCATCGGATGGCAAGGGGTCACCGCTGCAAGTGGGCGTCGTTTTTTGGATTGCGGCGCTTGTGTAGCAGTTGATCATGATGGCGCGAGCACCAGCATTCGCGAGCGTTCGCAATGACTGCGCGGTGATTGCGTAACGTCCCAGATCGAAGATGGCGAACATCAACATGAAAAGCGGCACGGCGACCAGGCAAAACTCGAACGCCGCCATGCCGCGCTGATCGAGCTTTCTCATCACTGCACCAACTGGACGTACTGGCTTTTAGGCACCTGCGTTGTCCCGCAGTCGTTGTTGTTGAAGGTGGCATTGCCATTGAACGCGATCGAGGCCGCGACCAACTGGCCACAGCCGCCTCCTGCGCCACCTACGCTAATAGTAGGATTGCCCTGAAACGTCACATTTGCGGTCGGTGCGTAGATGTTTCCGTTGAGCGTGATGTTACTATTTCCGCCGAAGGTTATAGGCGTCGCTGAGGCATCGTAAATCGCCATGTACTGGAATAATCTCGCATCAGCCTGAAGGGCCGCGGGAAACGACGAGGTACTGGGGATAGCTGTCGGCGCCGAGATAGTGAGCGTCCCGCCCCCCTTCGTGTCAATTGTCGCCCCTGGCAGCAGAATGAAGGTCACTCCTGTACCTGTGATCGAGGAGCCGCCTGTGAGGGTCAGGGTACCAGATATGAAGTACACCCCTGCAGGCGCCGCGAATGCGGCATTGCCCGTTGTCTTGGCACTGTCGTTCACGCATGGCGTGGCGGCCGTGTAAGCGATGAGCGAGGCAGCCTTCGATGTTTTGCACGTCGTAAGACCGCACGTGGCAGGGAGGGTGGGGTTCGCTCCGCACAACGTGGTGAGGGCGACATCGAGAGCAGAGAAGGGATCGGTAGTCGGGGCCGGCATATAAGTCAGCGCTTTGTTGCAGAACGTTGTGCTCCCCGTGCAGCCGCCGACAGTCGAAAGCGAGCCGAGATTCATGGTCGTCCCGCCGCCGGTGAAGTTTATTGCATCCTTGGCCTTATCGTTCGAGGCCATGCCGCAATTAGGCGCATTGATATTCGGGCTGCCTTGGAAACTGATAGATCCTGACAATGCCAAGACGCATGCCGGCGCCGTCAGATTTTGTACCATGGCCACGGCTGTCGCGGGGATGGTGACGGTGGACAAACCAAGCACTTGTGCCAGGTATGCCGGCTGTTGCTGGCTAACAGTGGCCTGAACGAAATTCCCGTTGGTCCCGTTCCATGAAGTGAGCGAAGCGATCGTGACGGTCTGCGAGACTCCCGTCGGAAGGCTGGTGCTACACTGGGAGCCCGGATAGGAGGTGCCGCCCGCGTTGCAGAACGTGTTCTGTGCCGCGGATTGCTTGGCGCGATAGTCCACTGTTTGTGTAACCGCACAGGGTGCGTTCATTAAGCATAGTTGCTGCACGGCACCCGAATAGGCTGCCGCATCGGCGGCATTCTGCGCGTGTTGCTTGGTGACGTACCACGATCCCGCCTCGCCCCCCAGTGCGACCACTCCTATCAGCGGCACCAGGGCGATAACGGTTGCGAAGGCGACGGAACCACGACGAGAGTGAAGCAGGCTACGCATGAAACACTCCTATTGAAACCGTTCGGAGTAAGACAGTGTGAACGTACAGCCATTGCCAGTGCCACTCGTACACAGCACCGATGTTAAGATGATGGGCGCCACGGTGACGGTCGTCGTGTACGTATAGTACTTGGGCGAAACAGAATTGGCTGCGGAGCAGGCAGTCATGGCATCACCGCAAAGGACCTGGAGATTGTTGATGGGATAACCCGAAACCGAAGTCGGGAGTGCTGACTTCCAGCTTGCCCAGTTGGTAATGTCCTGTGGCGGGTCGTACTGGATCTTCTGCCCGAAGGCGCGCAATGCCTCCCATGCGGATACAAACTGAAAGCCAGCGGCAGCAACGTCGGCAAGCGGCAGAAGCAGGCTCACCCCCAGGAAAAGGAAAACGATCAGCATCTCAAACGCGGCGGCGCCGCGCTGATCCGCGATGAAAAAAACTCTACGGCTCACAAGCCTATCTCGACAGGGCAAAGAATGCGGCACGTTGGCACCTTCCCGTCAGTATTAGACCGATGCAAATCGCGACGAGCGACATATCGATAAGCAGCCATTCATGACCACTCACCAAACATAAGGTATCAATCTCCAGCGTGATGCTTCGTAACTGGAGTACTCAGGACAGTTGCGCCGAAGCAGGTCTTCTTCGTAAAGAATTCGGCATACCTGGACGCCGATATGCAGGACCAGCACCATCACCGTTACCGGCGTCAGGTATTGCAGCACGACACCCAGCACCACGATTTCTTCCGAGAGATAGAGTGGGTGTTTGATCCATCGATACGGACCGGTTTGCACCACTGAACGTGCCTGCGGCACCAAACTGAACGCCCGACCTAGATGCCGGATCGTGACAAGCATCATGATCGTGCCGATCAGCACGCAAGCGGTGGATAGCAGGTTTGGCAACGCCTGGTCGGTTTTGCCGAAGAACGAGATCGTCCATGGCAAATAGGAGCCGACGAATGCAGCTATTCTAGGCGGCAGGCCATCCGCGTTCGCCTTTGCCGGTGACCTGGTCACGATCAACACCGTCAGGAGCGTGTAGAAGATGGCAAGGCAAAAACTCGACAGAAGCGATGGCCAGGGATCGGTAAGCGATCCCCCAATTTTGACGGCAACGGCAAGCGCCAACAACATGAACCACATGCCGCCAAACAGCTGCATCGTGCGCTCGTAAGACCAGTTTTTCGATAGGGCAATCGTGCTCATGGCTTACTACATCCCGAAGCTGGCGAATGTACGGATGAGGTGCAGGAACGGACTTCCACCCAAAATAACGAACATGGCTGGAAGCATGAACAACACCATCGGAATAGTCAGCTTGGCGCCCAGCTTGTGTGCTCTTTCTTCCAGCTTGGTAATACGTTCTCGCCGAAGGTCGACAGCGATACTGCGCAGCGCCTGGCTCAACGGCGTTCCGTATTGCAGGCTTTGGCCAACCATAATGCCGAACCGGCGTAGTCCTTCTGACGTAGATCCCAATTTCTCGAATGCCTCGGTGCGATTTGGCAATATCCGGAGATCATCAAGAAGGCCGTACAAGACCCGGGCCATCGCAGGATTGGTCTGGTTCATTTCTTCCGCTACTCGTTCGAGCGCGCTCTCCAGACCCATTCCCACTTCACTGCAGACAACCAGCAAGTCGATCATATCCGGCGTTCCTAGCCGGATGCCGGCGTTAAAACGCCGTCTCAGCACCGACAGGATCAACCGCGGCCCCATAATTCCGATCACGACGCCAATGAGAATGAAGATCAGCCCTTCGGCCAGCGACCTCCCTGAAAACTGCGCGACAAACAAGCCAATGATCGGAAACAAGAACATGCTGACAGTTTTGACACCGATCCAGATCGGCAAGGTTCGATGAGAATTGAAACCTGACAATTGAACGATTGTTCGTAACTGGTCCAGATTTTCCGCAGAGTAGAAGCGCCGATACCGCGTCCCGAGCGATGAAAGCCAACCAGTCATGTCTCCGAAGGGCGCCGACCGGCCAGGAACGCCCATCACGGCGTTTGAAACCCGCATGTTCAACGCCCGAAAGTGTAGTTCGTAAATGATCAACACGAAGGTCGCAGCCGCAAGTGTTATGGCGAGGGCGACTAAACTGAAACCAACAATCATAGCTCTGTTTCCCTTCTGACCATCCAGCGGATCACAAGGGTCCCGATAAGCACCGAGGCTCCTGCGTAAGCCAGGAGCATGTTTCCGGTCGGATCGTAGATCAATAGATCAACCGTCTGCGGATTGATCAGGTATAGCAGCCCGCCTACAATCATGGGCGATAATGAAAGCGCTCGAGAGGAAAAGATCACCTCTCCTGCCATAGCCTTCGCGCGAGCAGCGAGCGCAACACGCTGCCTCACGGTATCTCCCAGTGTCTGTAAGGTTTCGGTCAAACTGCCACCTGACTTCAACTGGACTGCAAGTGTGACCGCAAAGATCCCGTACTCCGTCACTTGCGTTCGCCGATAGACAGCTTCCACAGCTTCTTCTGGAGATCTTCCCATAGTCACTTCGCTGCATACGGTGGCAAACTGCCCGGCTGTTGGTTGCGGCATCTCGCGAGCAATGATGCGAAATGCTTCGCTCACGGGCAGCCCGGATCGAACAGAACTTGTCACCAACTGGATCGTGTCAGGCAGCTGTCGAAACAGTTGATTGGCGAGGCGATTTTGCTGCCATCCAAATAGACCTCGCACCACCATGATGGCGACAATTGCAGCCACGATAGACACGTAAAGGATGGAAAAATTCAGCAGGCTATTAACATAAAAGATTGCTGCTGCTGCGATGACACCGGCAAGCAGCACATAGGCCGGGTGCCAGGCGTAAGCTGTTCCAGCCCTGTAATTGGCCAAGCGGTGGAGCAACAGTGAGCGGGCCCCGGTCTCCAAACGACGGATGGAAGCCAGGCCAGCCGAATGTGAGGTTGGTAGAGCTATCACCACCTGACGATCCATGCGTCTTTCTCGACCGTCGAGCCACAACGAGATGCCTCCTGCGCACAGCAGGAGCACCAGGACAAAGACGATCACAAACGGCGGTATCATAGCTGCCTCATAGCCTCGGCCCAGACTCGATCGAGCCCGTAATAGACAAGACGGCTCTTGAATTTCGGGATTGCGTGTGTGGACCGATAGGTGCCCGATATCCGCCCGTGAACATCCTCCTCCTGGTACTCGAACGCTGCGATGTCATTGGTCGTGACCACATCGCCTTCCAGGCCGATCACCTCGCTGATTTGGATAATGCGACGCTGTCCATCCCGCATGCGTTCCACCTGCACGATAACATCCAACGCAGCGACGATCTGAGATCGAATTGCCCGCAGCGGCAGATTCGGCTGTCCCATCTGCACCATGTTTTCAATACGGGTCAGTGCATCGCGGGCAGAGTTAGCATGCACCGTGGAGATCGAACCATCATGGCCGGTGTTCATCGCTTGCAGCATGTCAAACGCTTCAGCCCCACGTACCTCGCCTACAACGATCCGGTCGGGACGCATGCGCAGGGCATTCCACACCAGATCGCGTTGGGTCACCTGCCCCGTACCTTCGAGGCTGGGAGGACGGGTCTCCAGGCTGATCACGTGCGGCTGTTGAAGCTGCAACTCCGCCGCATCCTCGATGGTGACAACGCGTTCACTGTGATCAATGAATTGGCTCATGGCGTTCAACAGCGTCGTCTTGCCAGAACCGGTACCGCCAGAGACCAGAACGTTGAGCCGACACCGGGCGGCAATCTCCAGCAATTCTCCCATCGCCGAGGTCATCGAGCCGTTTTTGATCATTCCGGCCATATCCAGACGGCGACTTGGAAATTTTCGGATGGAAATGCAGGGGCTATGGATCGCCAGCGGCGGAAAGATGATGTTAACCCGACTGCCATCCGGCAAGCGGCAATCCACCATCGGACTGGATTCATCAACGCGTCGTCCAACCTGCGACGCAATCTTCTGCGCCACCGATGCGATGTGATCATTGTCGCGAAATCGTACGGCGACCCGTTCCAGCTTGCCGCTTCGCTCGACATAAATGTTACTTGGTCCGTTGACCATGATATCGTTGATCGATTCATCCAGCAGGAGCGGACGGAGCGGCCCGTAGCCGGTCATGTCGTCCGCTATCTCGTCCGCTAGCTGAAACTGCTCGCGACCTGACAGTTCGAGCCGTTCCTGGTTGGCGATTCCATGGATGATTTCCTCGATCTGCTGCCGAAGAACATCGCGCGAAACAGTTGCGGCCACCGATGGCTCAATCTGCGCGATGACTCGTTCGCGCAGCGAAGCCGGCATCATGACCCGTTCGTGCAGCGAAGCTGGCGTCACGGGCTGCTCGGTCGAGGGCTCGTCGCGGCCTGGCATCAATGCCGGCAAACGAGTTGGCGCGCCGTCCCTTGGCGTCAGTGAGGGTAAACGGGTTGACGTGTCGTCGCGTTCGCGCGTACCAAATTTTTTGGTCAACTGAAAAGCCTCCTAAACCATCCCTTCCGCTGGGCGCCGACACCCGCGATCTCCCGGATAATTGGGGCGAGGTGACGTCGCAGTCCTGGTACGTGCTTTAGAGCCGGGATTCCGAGATTGACCGCCTGGGTCATCCCCTTCCCGAGATCGGGAATCACCATGTCTGGTTCTGCGCCCAAGGCCTTGACAATCGTAGCCCTGGGGAGTCCCCCGGGACGATCGGCACGGTTGAGCAAAGTAAAGACTCGATCCTTGCCGGCGATGTTAGTTACGGCGGCGCGGAGTGCATGGGCATTGCGAAGTCCGGTCACCTCTGCTTCCAGCAGCACCAGCACGTGCCGGGAAAGAGTGATCACCGGATGGATGGATGGCGGAAACGGGACTGGTACATCGACCACGATGTAATTGAACCGTTGACGGAGCAGACCCAGCACGTGTCTCACTCCCGCTTCGGTGATGTTTAGCTGCGCATCCAAATCCTCATCGGCGGAAATCAGGCAAACCCGCTCGTTGATGTCAATTGCCGCACGTTCGAGGAACAACGTGTCCGCCCTCATCGGATTCTCCAGAGCAATGCGCAGCCCCGGTCCAGGCCGAACACCCAACATCACCGCCGTCTCACCGTTTTGCAGATGAAGGTCGAGCAGCGCGACCTTGGCCTTTGTGGCCTCTGCCAGTTGCAGTGCGAGATTGATCGCGATACTCGTTGCTCCGGCGCCGCCCTGAGCGCCACAGATCGAGATCACATGCCCGCCACGATCGGTCGGACCGGGCGCCACGTCGCCGAGTAGCTTGGGACGTAGCTGGTCTAGCACGATATCGCGCGTGAGCGGCGTCGGAAGGTATTCGGTCAGGCCGATTTCCATAAGCTCGCGGTAGAAGGTGATCTCTCTGCTCTCTCCGATCAGAGCCACCAGGACATCGGGTGGGCAGACGGCGGACAACCTTTCCAGTTCGGTAAAGGGATCATCGATTCCACTGATGTCTGCCACCAACGCGGATAGCTCGGTGTCGGTTTCGAGCATCCGTATGGCATTACGGATTGTGCCATGCCTGATCGATAAGTTGCTACCTTCGAGGCCTTTGCGCAGAGCGGCTGCACTCAACTCGTCATTGACGAAACAGACGATTCGGTTGCGCGTTGCAACAGACGCAGGTTCTTGAGGCGGACTGACTACTGCTATGTTAACGTTCACTACTGCCTCCCCTTACCGACGTGACGATGCGGCCGAAGCGACCGGCGCTGACAGCGCAATTCCCGGCAATACATCGCCGCTCAAAGCAGTGCGCGTGTTCCCTGAGTCGTCTCTCCTGACCGAGTATTTCGTGCCGCCATTGCGTGCATAAACCACCACCGTCGCGTCCGTGTCCCCTATGTCCTGCCGGTCGACCGCTGACCGTACGGCCAAGGTGAGCTTGCCGTGCTGCCCTGCGACGGCGAGTTTCTTGACCTGCTCTGGCGCAAGCTGCAACGACACGGTGCTCGCTTTCTTACCGGCCGTGGCATTGTTGGCCGGGCCACCCTGCACAATCTCCTGGTCAATCGCGACGACCCGCACGTTCTGAACAACGGATTCACTCAGCATGCCATGCTGTTGACCTGTTTTATCCTCGTTCGCGATCGTCGGTTCCTGGATCGACACGACATCCACATAGTCACCCGGCCAGATCAGGCCCGAGACACCAGACGCCTCATCAACCTTGACGCTAACGGCCCGGCTATCCGGTGCCAGGACGCTGGCGAGAAAACCCCGTTCTCGCGGGCGCAAGATGTTTTCTGATGTGACGAGACTCCCAGTGTCGAGGAAATTACGAACCAGAGATCCGCGAAGTCCGATCTTGGCGTCGGGCGTATCAAGGATCGCCCCTGCAGGAACACCATCCGACGATGGCACCGAGCGTATTGTGAAATCTTCATCGCGGGCCAGCGTCCCTCGCGGCAGCGGATGGGCCGCGACAAAGTACCCGACGGTGAGAGGCTCCGGTGCCTTCACCGTGACCTCTACTACCGGGACCTGCACCTTCGGAAGGTTCATGTTGTAGGCAATAAGCCCGAGCGCAGTGGTTGCCAGCAACAGCACCGTGATGATCGAGAGACGCAAAGTGGATGACATGTCAAAATCCTTTGCTGAAAACGGTCCAAACACCACCGCACGCTATGGCAACCCCGTAAGGTAGCGGTGCGTGTCGCAAATGACGCCAACGCTCTATCGCGTAGACGCGGCGCGCGAGCGACGATCCGGCGGGCGCTAGCCTGGGATGTGGCAGGAGGCGCATCATCAGATGCACCAGGGCAAGAACACCGCCGGCCAGCGCGGTCATGGTCAACAACTGAATCACGCCCGTCAGCGGGAGACCAATCGCCAAAGCAACCAGCAACTTGACGTCGCCGCCGCCAATCCATCCCCGCTGGTAGATGACCAACAGCAGCAGCAGCAGCAGGATCGTCGCGGCGATCAGCAATTCGGCAACCTGCATCGGGCTGGCAAATTGGCTAACGATCCCGAGTAGCGCCAGCACCAGACAAATCTCATTTCGGATCAATCGTGTCGCGACATCGATCGTTGCGACATAGAGCAACAATACGATTTCCAGAAACGAGGCCGTAGGAGCAATCCAATTCATGAATGCATGCCTCAAAAAAGTGGGACACGTTCAAATGCATGCTTCAAAAAGAGTGGGGGGCAGATTCCGATGCCCCCTCCGGGGGTCAGATGTCCGCATTACACGGCGGCAGTGAAGGCGGTAGTAATAGCGGTGATCCCGCCAGACAGCGCCGTCGCGATTGCACCACCAGCGCCAGTACCGAACGCAGCAGCCACTGCGCCAATGATACAAGCCGCGACAATAATGTACTCGAACGACACCACCCCGTCCTGGTCCGTGCGCAGATGCTTCAACGCTGCGGTGGTCTTGATGCAATATTTCAACATAGGAGCAAATCCCTCTGTACAAGATGATGGCAAACATTGCCCTGCTGCCAACCGGGTACAATTAAAATTGGGGGGCACATTCCGATGCCCCCTCTCAGGTCAGATACCCGCATTACACGGCCGCAGTGAACTTGGTCGTGATAGCGGTGATCCCGCCAGTCAACGCCGTCGCGATTGCACCACCAGCGCCAGTACCGAACGCCGCAGCCACTGCGCCGATGATGCAAGCCGCGACAATAATGTACTCGAACGACACCACGCCGTCCTCGTTCGTGCGCAGACGCTTCAACGCTTCCGTGGTCTTGATGTAATATTTCAACATAGGAGAAATTCCTTCTTTCAAGATGAAGTGTTGCATTGCAACGTTAGCGGGCAACTTGCCGGCTATGCCACTCAGTGACTTCGGACGATGTCCGATCCACCACTTCGTAAAAGTTCTTTTAATTTGAAGATTAAGTCAAGATTTAATTTTATATTTAATTCATTAACCATTTAAGTATTTAATATGCGAAAATATTCTCCAGCGGCAGCGCTTTCCCAACCCAATCATCAGGAGCACTTGTCCGCGCTCATGCGCGAAGGCCAGCAAAAATCCGACTGACGACAAAAGAACAATGCGCGGAATCCGATCGGCACAGGATCTGCCAAGCCAGCGAAGCACGGCAAAGGACAGCGACGAGCCGATCAGGATCAATGTTGTGGAGAGAGCCAACAGCAAGGGCCCGAGCTCCGCCTTTGGAAGCAACGCCAACCCCGTGCAAAGAAGGTGCCGGCTTGCACGTCTTTTCAGGTCGCTATTTCGCCTTGTGCCAAAGAGCTGGCTCCTTTATCCGATCGGCCTGCTGTTTGCAGCTTGGCTGTAAATAAGTGTCCAAGAATGACCCCTCCTCCACCGCTTGGCGGATCAATGGCTTAGCGTGCCTATCGGCACAGGGACCCACGCCGACTAACACCACGAGACACCTTTCCGCGCCCGGTTGCCGTAGCGGCAAAGGTGGCACGCCAATTGCTTCATCCCAGGCACCATTGACGAGCTCGCATTTTGGTTGAGGATCCGCCTTTGAATAAAATCTCACGCCGTACCGCTCTGGTTTTGCCCCTCGGGTTGGCCGCATCATCGGGTACGATCTTCTCCAACGGTTTCGCCAAGGCCGATGAGCCGGTGCGGGGCGGCACGATGGTCATGATCGTGCAGCCCGAGCCTTCGACGCTCGCCCATTATGCCGTGACCGCCGGCAATATCCCGCCGATCGCCACACAGATTTACGAAGGTCTTGTGACCTACGACTGGGATCAGAATCCTCAACCCAATCTCGCGACCTCTTGGGAGACCGCGCCCGACGACAAGTCCATCACCTTCAAGCTGCGCGAAGGCGTTTTCTTTCACAACAACAAGCCTTTCACGAGCGCCGACGTCCAATTCTCCTTCATGGAGATTTTGAAGAAATATCACCCCTTCGCGCCGCTCCTGCTTGCCGAACTGACGGGCGTCGACACGCCGGACGCAATGACTGCGATTCTGCGTCTCGCCAATCCCGCGCCCTATCTCATGAAGGCGCTTGCAGGGCGCGATCTGCCGATCATGTGCAAATCGGTTTTCGAGGGAACGCCGATCCTGCAGAATCCGACGGCCAACAAGCCCATCGGCACGGGTCCCTTCAAGTTCGGGCAATGGGACCGCGGACAGTTCGTGCGGCTCGACCGCAACGACAAATATTGGAAGCCGGGGCTGCCCTATCTCGACCATATCATCGCGCGTTTCATCCCCGATGCCGCGACGCGCTCTGCCGCGCTCGAGACCGGCGAGGCGCATTTCGCCGGCTATAGCGCCGTCAATTACGCCGATCTCGCGCGAATGAAGACCAACCCGATCCTCGATACGACGATGAAAGGCTATGAGATGACGCCCGCCTTGAGCGTGCTCGAACTCAATGCCAAACACCCGCCGCTCGACAAGAAAGAAGTGCGCCAAGCAATCGCTTATGCGATCGATCGCAAGGTGATCTTGCGCGACGTCATGTATGGCTACGGCCAGCCGGCCACAGGCCCGCTCAGCAGGCTCTTCAAGACCGTTGGGTTCTATACGGACGATGTGCGCAATTACGACGTGCCCGACCGTCTCGAAATTGCCAACAAGCTGCTCGACGGCGCGGGCCTGCCGCGCGGCACGAACGGCATGCGCTTCGGCATTCATCTCGAAGTCAACTCATTCGGCGAGCAATGGCTGCGCCAGGCCGAATATCTGAAACAGGCGCTCGCGATCGTCGGGATCGATCTGACGCTACGCTCGGAAGACACCGCCACCTGGTTGCGGCGCGTCTATACCGATTACGATTACGACATTAACGAGCCCTTCCTGAGCCAGGGCGTCGATCCGGTCTATGGTCTCAACAAGCAATATCTATCGTCGCAGATCCGCAAGGGTGTGACCTTCGTCAACGACAGCTTTTATGCCAATCCGGAATTCGACAATATTCTCAACGAGGCCATGCGCGAGCCGGACCACGGCAAACGCGCCGTGCTGTACAAAAAGGCGCAGCAGATCCTTGCCGAGGATTGCCCGCTTGTCTGGCTCATCGACGTGCAATATGTCTCGGTCTTCAATCGAAAGCTTCACGATCACACGACCGGGCCGCTCGGCACGCAGCAAGCTTTCGAACGGGCCTGGCTGGAAAAGTAAACCGTGCGATTCGTCCGCTATATGGGATACCAACTCGTCACCGCGCTGCCGGTGATCTTCGGGATCATTGTGCTCAACTTTTTGTTGATCCATCTCGCGCCGGGCGACGCGGCCTCCGTGCTCGCTGGCGAGAGCGGCGCGGCGACGCCCGAATATATGGACGAGTTGCGCCATAAATTCGGCCTCGACCAATCGCTCGGCATGCAGTTCCTGACCTATATCTCGAACATGGCGCATCTCAGCCTCGGCTATTCCTACCGCAACGATGCCGATGTCAGCAGCCTGATTTTCGAACGGCTGGGGCCAACGAGCCTGCTCATGTTGACGGCCTTCGGCACCGCTTTGGCACTCGGCATCATCCTCGGTCTCGTTGCCGCGACAGGGCGCAATTCCTGGCGCGACAATGTCATTTCGGTGATCAGCCTCGTGGCCTATGCGACGCCCGGATTCTGGCTTGGGCTCATGATGATCGTGATCTTTTCGATCGGCCTCGGCTGGCTGCCGACAAGCGGGTTCGATACGGTCGGCGCCGGTCACGAAGGGTGGGCCGAGGTTTGGGATATCGGCCGCCATCTCGTGATGCCCGCCGTCTCGCTCGCGCTGTTTTACCTCGCGCTTTATGCGCGCCTCATGCGAGCGTCCATTTTAGAGCAAACCGGCATGGATTATGTGACGACGGCGCGCGCCAAGGGTCAGACGGAGCGCCGCATCATGACAGGTCATGTATTACGCAATGCGCTGTTGCCTGTCGTAACGCTTGCCGGCGTTCAGGCCGGCAATCTGATCGGCGGCTCCATCGTCGTGGAAACCGTGTTCGGCTGGCCCGGCATCGGCACGCTTGCCTTCAACGCGCTGCAATCACGCGACCTCAACCTGCTTCTCGCAATCTTCTTCATCTCGGCCTGTCTGATCGTGATCATCAACCTCGCCGTCGATGTGATCTATGTCATGCTCGACCCGCGCATGGAGATTTAACATGTGGGCGGGCTTCGCGCGGTTCGCGCGCAACCGGATGGCTCTGTTCGGCGCGGCGGTGCTGCTGTGCCTTCTTCTGCTCGTCGTGCTCACGCCGGTCATCTATCCGGATAATCCGTTCAAGCTCGCCGGACCCGCCTTGCAGCCGCCGGGCGGGCGCTTTCTGCTCGGCACCGATACGCTCGGCCGCGACGTCGCGGCCGAAATCGCTTACGGCGCGCGTACCTCGCTCATCATCGGTGTCGGTGCGACCCTCGCCGCAATTGTCTTCGGCGCGGTGGCCGGCGGGGTGGCCGGCTATTATCGCGGGATGACCGAGACCGTGCTGATGCGCATAACGGAATTCTTCCAAACGATCCCGGCCTTCATTTTCGCTTTGTTGATCGTCGCAATTCTCTCACCCTCGGTCAGCAGCGAGATCATCGCAATCGCCGCCGTCTCCTGGCCAAGCATCGCGCGGCTCGTGCGCGGGGAATTCGTCTCGCTCGGCGGCCGCGAATTCGTGCAGGCCTGCGCGGGCCTCGGCGCGAGCGATGCGCGCATTATCTTCAAACATATGCTGCCGAACTGCGCCTCCTCCGTCATCGCGGTCGGTTCGCTGCTGATCGGCACCGCGATTCTGCTCGAAGCCGGATTGGCGTTTCTAGGCCTTGGCGATCCCAATGTCATGAGCTGGGGGTTGATCATCAGCGCGGGACGCGCGGTCCTGCGCTCCGCCTGGTGGATATGCACCTTTCCGGGCATCGCGATTCTGCTCACGGTGCTCGCCATCAATCTCATTGGCGACGGGCTCAACGAAGCCCTCAATCCAAGGCTGCGTGAGCGATGAGCGAGACCGTTCTCGAACTTGAAAAGCTCACGATCGCTTTGCCGCCCGGCGCCGACCGAGCCAATGCGGTGAGCGATGTCGATCTCGTGTTGCGCGCCGGCAAAGTCACATGCCTGATCGGCGAGAGCGGATCGGGCAAATCGCTCGTCGCACGTTCGATCCTTGGCCTGCTGCCCCGCCCGAATGTGCGCGTCGGGAGCGGCCGCATCCTGTTCGAAGGCCAGGATCTCGCCGTCGCGCCGCAAGACAAAATGCGCGACATTCGTGGCGCAAAAATCGGCATGATCTTCCAAGAGCCGATGACGGCGCTGAACCCGCTGCACACGATCGGCCGCCAACTCGATGAAGTGCTGCGCATCCATACGCCGCTCGGGAAAGCCGCACGCCGCGCCCGCGTGCTCGAATTGATCGACAGCGTTCATCTGCCGGAACCCGGCCGCATCATCCGTTCGTTTCCCCACCAATTGAGCGGCGGTCAGCGCCAGCGCGCGATGATCGCCATGGCTTTGCTGCTCAATCCGCGGCTGTTGATCGCCGACGAGCCGACGACGGCGCTCGACGTCACGACCCAGGCGCAAATCCTCTATCTGATCCGCGAGTTGCAGCGCGAGCACGGCACATCTGTTCTCTTCATCACGCATGATTTCGGCGTTGTCGCCGATATTGCCGATGAGGTCGCGGTGCTGCAGCGTGGCACTTTGGTCGAACGCGGCACGGTCGCCGCCGTGCTCGGCGCGCCGGGCCATCCCTATACCAAGGCCTTGATCGCCGCTGTGCCGAAGCTCGTGCCGCCGGCGGCGCGGCCGGCGAATACGCAACCGTTCATCGTCGAAGCGCGCGATGTCGCCAAGACCTATGGCACGCGAGGCCTGTTCGGCGGGCATGTCACGCGTGCTCTGGCCGGCGTAACGATGGAACTGCGCCGCGGTGAGACGCTCGGCCTCGTCGGGGAAAGCGGCTCAGGCAAGAGCACTTTGGCGCGCGCCATCACGCGGCTCATGCCGATTGACGGCGGCGAAATTCTGCTTGGCGGCGCAGATATCGCCCAGCTCTCGCGCCGCCAGCTCCGCCCGGTACGCAAACGCGTGCAAATGGTGTTTCAGGATCCCTACGCTTCGCTCGATCCGCGGCAGCGCATCATCGACATTATCGCGGAAGGCCCCATCATCCACGGCACCCCGCTCGCCAAAGCCCGCGAGGAGGCGCAAGCGCTGCTCGGCCTCGTCGGGCTCGACCTCTCCGCCGCACAGCGTTTTCCCCATGAGTTCAGCGGCGGCCAGCGCCAGCGGATCGGCATTGCCCGCGCGCTCGCACTGCATCCAGAAGTGCTCGTCGCGGACGAGCCGGTCTCGGCGCTCGACGTGTCGGTGCAAGCGCAGGTGCTGGCTCTTCTCGCTGATATCAAGGCGCGGCTGCATCTCAGCATGCTCTTCGTGACGCATGATTTGCGCGTCGCGCTGCAAGTCTGCGACCGCATCGCCGTGATGAAACAAGGCGAGGTGGTCGAAGTGGCGCCGACCGCCGAGATCTTTTTTAATCCGCAGCATTCCTATACCAAGGCCTTGTTCGCCGCCGTGCCGGGGGGCACCTGGCAAGCCCGGAAAGCGTCATGACCTTGACCGGAGCTTTTGTGCCGGGCCCGCGCACGCAGGTGCCGGGTGCGGCGGCGGGGCCGCTCGCCGGCCTCAGTTTCGCGGTCAAGGATCTGATCGATGTCGCCGGCGTGCCGACCGGCGGCGGCAATCCCGACTGGCCGCGCTTCGCCCCAACGCCGGCCCGTCACGCATGGGTCGTGCAGACCCTGCTCGATGCCGGCGCCTCGGTCGCGGGCAAGACGATCACCGACGAAGTGTCGCTCGGCATTCTCGGCGAGAACGCGCATGACGGCACGCCGTTGAACCCGGCGGCGCCCGGCCGCGTGCCGGGAGGCTCGTCGAGCGGATCGGCCTCGGCCGTGGCGGCCGAGGCCTGCGATTTCGCGCTTGGCACCGATACGGGCGGCTCGGTGCGCGTGCCCTCGAGCTTTTGCGGCCTTTACGGCATCCGGCCGACGCATGGGCGGATCGATTTCACCGGCATTACCGTGCAGGCACCAGGCAGTGATACCTGCGGTTGGTTCGCGCGCGATGCCGCGACGTTCGCGCGTGTTGGCGAGGTTTTGTTCAAAAGCGCCTTGCCCGTCATGCTGCCCACGATGCTCTTGGTGGCCGAGGATGCCTTCGGCTTCGCGGATGAGAATGTGCAGCAGGCGCTCGCCCCGGCCGTCGGCCGTCTCGCGGCACTGATTGGCCAAAGGCGCGATGTCACATTGGCGCCGCAGGGCCTTTCGATCTGGCAGCGCGCGCAACGCGTTTTGCAAGGGAGCGAGGCCTGGCGCACGTTCCAGCCCTGGCTCGACGGCCATAATCCGCGTCTCGCCTTCAGCGTGGCGCGGGCCTTGTTACAAGGCTCGATGATGACCGACGCGGAGCGCAATGCCGCGAGCCTGATGCGGATGGAAGCCCGCGCCCGGCTCCGCCTGCTGCTGCCGCCCGGCACGATCCTCTGCCTGCCGACGACGCCGTTTCCGGCGCCCCAGAAAGGTCTTCCGCTTCACCAATTGGACCCCTTGCGCGAACGCATCGGCTGCCTGACCAGCCAGGGCGGCCTCACCGGCGTCCCGCAGGTCAATCTTCCGGGCGCAACGGCCGGTGGCGCACCGGTGGGGCTTTCGATCATCGGCGCTCGCGGGTCGGACCTCGACCTTCTGCGTGTCGCTGTTGCTTTCGAGGAGCAGGCCGCCGAAAAGGCGTAGACGGATATCCGGGAGAAGAGCCATGAATTGGGAGAATGAGACGGGCACCTTTGCACTCGGCGATTTTGCCGTGGAAAAAGGCGGCGTGATCCGCGAGGCCCGGCTCGCCTGGCAGCGCTTTGGCGCGCTCAACGACAAGCGCGACAATCTCATTCTCTACCCCAGCAGTTATTCCGCGCGTCTCGCGGATATGTCCTGGCTGATCGGGCCGGAGGGCATTCTCGATCCCACGCGCTGGTGCATCATCGCCGTGGGCATGTTCTCGAACGGGGAATCGTCCGGCGCGGCGGAGACGCCGGATTATCCCGTGCTCGTCACCGTCGCCGACAATGTGCGTGCGCAACACCGTCTCGTCACGGAAATGTGCGGCGTGGACAAACTCGCCGCCGTTTATGGATTTTCGATGGGCGGCATGCAGGCCTATCATTGGGCGGCGCTCTACCCCGAAATGGTGGAACGCGCCTTCGTCGTCTGCGGCAGCGCCCGCACAGCCGATCACAACAAAGTTTTTCTGTCCGGCCTGTTGCGCACGCTCGAAGCCGCGCCCGAGCATACCGGCAACGGCCGCTTTTCGAGCGAGCCGGTGCTGGCGCTCAAGGCCTTTGGCCACATTTATGCCGGCTGGGGTCTAAGCCAGGATTTTTACCGTGCCGGCCTCTACAAAAGCGCGCTTGGCGCGCCCGATCTCGAAACCTTCGTCCGGACCAATTGGGCCGAGCGGTTTTCGCAATGCCGCGCGGCAAACCTCTATGCGCAGGCACTCGCTTGGTTTCACGGCGATATCAGCGGCAACACCCTTTACAACGGCGATCTCACGCAAGCGCTCCAGTCCATAAAGGCGCAAATGCTCCTGATGCCGAGCGAGACGGACCTCTATTTCCGTGTTGCGGATAATGCGGCCGAGCTTCCCCATCTCGCAACCGGGACCCTGCGGCCAATCCCGAGCGTGTGGGGTCATCGCGCGGGCAATCCGAGCGCCAATCCGGCAGATGCCGCCTTTCTCAAGGCGGGGGTCGCGGATTTGCTGCCGGGGTAAAGCCCGGCTCTTGGGCAAGCAGCGAAACACGCGAGCCGCAAACGCAGCCTGCCTGTCGATCCGCTGCTCGTGATCGAATGCGCGCCTTTCTGACAAAAAGGCTCATGGTCCGAGGAAAACGCTTGGGCAACTTGGGCAACGCAGGCATTTCAAATGATGGAAGGATACGCCGACAAACACACGCCTTCCGGCAGGTTTGACGGGCGCCATCGGCGACAAATGGACAGTGTCCATCATCGTCTCGCTCAAGGAGAGCCCCTCCGTTTCACGCAACTGAAGCGGGCGCCTTCATCAGCGCCTGGACACGCCGCGCACGATCGTGTTTTCGATACCTGTCAGAAATTCTGCGGGACACCGCATTGCAATAAAGCTGTCATGACCGCTGATTAGATTCCGCCCCGCAACATTGCAAACTGGGGAGAACCTATATGCGTGGAAGTAAGAACGGGCACAGCGGTAGAAAGCTGGGCTTGCGGGTTGGCGTGGCTGCCGCTGCGCTGGGTGCGTTCACAGCGAACGCCGGAGCCACCGATCCGGACAAGGCCGTCGATCACGTATCCACAACGACGCCGATCAAGCATGTCATCGTCGTCCTCGCCGAGAACAGCAGCTTCGATCATACCTTCGGCACCTTCCGCCCGCGCAACGGCCAGCGCATTTCCAACCTGTTGTCGAGAGGCATCGTCAACGCGGACGGCACGCCGGGAGCCAATTTCAACAAGGCTGCGCAATTCACGGTCGCGCCCCAGTCCAAATATTTCATCGACGCGCCAGACCTCGCCAAGACGCCCTACACCACGCTGCCGCCGCCCGATTTGAGGGGCGTGCCACTGGCGGCGAGCGACACCAACGCGCCGCCCTTCGCCACCGTCGCCGCCGCCCAGGCGGCAGAGCCGAGTCTTGAGCCCGAGGACGCGCATCTGCTGACCACCGGCGCCGCCGTCGGGTTTACGTTTACGCCGGAGACGAGTCTCACCACGCGCAATCCCGATACGCGCATTACCAATGTCCTTAATCTTCCGAACGGACCGTATCAGCAGACGGCGAAGGACGCGCAGGGCCGCGGGCTTCCCTACGACGCCTACACCGAAGACACGATTCACCGCTTCTACCAGATGTGGCAGCAATCGGACTGCAGCGTCCGGCACGCTACGGAAGACAATCCGACCGGCTGTCTCGCCGATCTTCTGCCCTATGTCATCACCACCTTTGCCGGAGCGGCTGAGGAAGGCATGGGCACGTCGATGGCCTTCTACAACATGAACCAGGGCGATGCGCCCGTTCTGAAGAAGCTCGCGCAGGAATTTTCGATTGCCGACAACTATCACCAAGCGGTGATGGGCGGAACCGGTGCGCAGCACATCATGATCGGCACCGGTGACGTTTACTTCTTCAACAACAACTTCCTTAAGAACGGTGGCGCCACCGGCGCCCTCGACTTCAGCGCCGAAACGCCGCCGGCGGTTCCCGGCGTATTTTTGGGGCTAGGGGCAACCAGCCCAGCGATTCCGGGAGTGCTGGTCGCGAATCCGGATCCGGTGCCCGGCTCCAACAACGTCTATAAGAACGACCCCGGTGCCTCGCTCGGCGAATACGTGAACTGCGCGGACCAGACCCAGCCGGGCGTTCCCGCGATCACCGGTTATCTGGCGACACTGCCCTACAAAACCTCGACTTTCACCACCTGCGCGCCGAGCACGTTCTACGCGATCAACAACTTCTTCCCGGGTTACCATGCCAACGGTACGCCGGCGAACCCGTTGAGCCCGAACCAAGCGGCGGACGGGAGCGACTTCTTCTTCATTCCGCCCCAGAACGTGCCGACCATCGGCGACGCGCTGATCGCCAAGAACGTTCCCTGGGTCTACTACGGCGGCGGCTTCAACGACGCGGTGGCGGGCAAGCCCAACGCGTTCTGCCCGATCTGCAATCCGATGCAGTACGCGTCTTCGATCTATGGCAATTCGACGGTCCGCGCGCAGCACACCAAGGACCTCACTGACTTCTTCGCCGACGTTGCCAACGACACGCTTCCTGCCGTGTCGTTCGTCAAGCCGAGCGGCTTCGTCGACGGACACCCGCAATCGTCCAAGCTCGACCTGTTCGAGGCGCTGCTCGACAACATCGTCGATCAGGTCCGAGCCAAGCCCGAGCTGTTTGCCGAGACCGCGATCATCGTGACGTGGGACGAAAGCGGCGGCTTCTACGACTCGGGCTTCATCCAGCCGGTCGACTTCTTCGGCGACGGACCCCGCGTGCCGTTGATGGTGATCTCGCCCTTCTCGCAGGGCGGCAACGTGGTCCACACCTATTACGATCACGTCTCGATCACCAAGTTCATCGAGCGTAACTGGGGACTGAAGCCGCTGAGCTCGCGCAGCCGCGACAATCTCCCGAACCCCATCACCGACGAGGACGACAACCGCTACGTGCCGCGTAACATGCCGGCGATTGGCGACCTCATGGAGATGTTCAACTTCGGCAACCATGGGGATGGTGGGGATCACGGCGACGGCCACGACCGTAACGGCTAAACGCCAAAGCTGATCCGGAAAAGCGGGGAACCGGTTTTCCGAAAAAGATCAAAGACCCGCCGGGCGTGGCAACGCGACCGGCGGGCTTCTTTTTGCGAAGCGGAGACAATAGTTCAGCTCGAACGAGTGTCGATCGGTGAGAAAGGGGAACGCGGGATTGAACGGCGCCTCCGGTCGCAAAGTGGCACCCTACCGCCTTGGATGATCAAAGGCATTCAAATCAAAGGCATTCAAGAAGTGGATCTGAGATGTCGCGCGCGTGCCAGCCGTCGATCCACACCACATCGGACAACGGCGTGCGCGGCAGCCACCCCGCGCTTTCCAGCTCCGGCTTCTGAAAGAAATGCGAGACATAGCCGACGCAGAGATAGGCGATCGGCTGGATCGAAGGCGGGATGCCCAACGCTGCGCGCAAATCATCGTGCCTGATGATGCTCACCCAACCGACGCCAATATTTTCCACGCGGGCAGCGAGCCACAGGTTTTGCACGGCGCAAACCGCGCTATAGAGATCCATGTCGGCCTGATGGGTACGCCCGAGTACGACGGGACCGGTGCGGCTGCGGTCGCAGGTGATGCAGATCCCGATCGGCGCCTCGACGATTCCCTCCAGCTTGAGCCGCCGGTAGGTTTTCTGCTTCTCGTCTTCGAACATCCCGGCAGCTTCCAGGTTCGCCGCCTGAAACGAATCCCGCAGCCTTTGCTTGATGGCGCCGTCCCGGACGACGATGAAATCCCAGGGCTGCATGAACCCGACCGAGGGCGCATGGTGAGCCGCGTTAAGAAGGCGCGCCAGCACCTGATCGGGAATCGGATCGGGAAGAAATTGCCCGCGCACGTCGCGGCGATTGAAAATGCATTTGTAGACGGCGTCTCGCTCGGCAGAGGAGAACTCGGCGTCGGCCTGAATGTCGTTGGTTTCCATCTTCTTCTCTTTCCATCGCAGGCGCGAGGCGCCGGACAATTCAGTGCAAATTTGTCAGTGCAAATTTGTCAATGCAAAATTTGATTGCATATGGCATCGGCGCCGCGATCGCTGGCGGCGCCATTCGTCATCGCTCGGAAGAGGCTTTGCGCAGCAAGTACGTGTCCATGATCCAGCCGTGCTGTTCGCGCGCGTCCCGGCGCACGGTCTCGATCTTTTCTTTGACGTCGGCGAGTTTGCCTGACAACAGGATCTCGTGTTCGGTGCCAAGGTAAGCACCCCAGAAAATATCGAGGTCTTGTTCGGCCAGGCTTGCGAACGTCTGCGCGCCGTCAAGCAAGACGACCACACTGCCAACCTCATTCGGAAAACCATCGGCGAGCTTGCGCCCCGTCGTCAACAGCACGCTTTCTCCGATTCGATTCAAGGCAATGCCGTGTTTCGCCGCCAGCACCTGCACGCTGCTGATTCCGGGAATCACCTCAATGTCGAGCGCCAGTCCCTTAGCGCGCAGGCGCTCGATGATCCGCAACGTACTGTCGTAGATCGCAGGATCGCCCCATACCAGAACCGCGCCGATTTCGCTGTCCTCAAGCCCCTCGAACCGCTCACCATAGATATCAGCGAGACGGCCGTGCCATTCGTCGACGCCGGCAAGGTAGTCACCGCCCGCCACCCGCTGCGGGATGTCGACACCGATGGTGCGGTAATTCGGGTTTTCAATGAACCGTTCGCAAATCGTGGTCCGCAAGTCGCGCAAGGCGGCCTTCTCGGCGCCCTTGTCGGGAATGAAGAAGACATCGACCCGATTGAGCGCCTTGATCGCCTGGATCGTCATGTGATCGGGGTCGCCGACACCGATGCCGATGACGAAAATCTTTCGCATCCGTGCCTCCGGAATAGTCATCCTCGTCCCATAAGACGCGTTTCAACGATTAACGCAAACGACGCGCCAGCCATTTTTTAGCCGATCGATCCGGGTCAGCGACAGCGGATCGACCGCAAAGCGCAGCGCGTGCTCCGGCGCGATATCGAGCGCGATGGCAAGTGCCGCCCGCACCGTGCCGGAATGTACCACCAGCACAACGTCGCCGGCAGGCAGACCCGCCAGGCCGTCGCGGACCCGGACGATCTGCTCGACGAAGCTTTCGCCGCCCGGCGGCCTGCTGTCCGCTGGCGCCCGCCAGAAATCACGATAGGCCGGATCGAATTCGCGGGCGAGATCATCGTGACGGCGTCCGGTCCAATCGCCGAAATCCTGCTCGCGAAAGTTCGGCTCGGGTTGCGGCCGCAAGCCCAGCGCGGCCGCGGTCTGCAAAGTCCGCAGACTGGGACTGGCGAATGGCGCAGCCTCGGCCGGCAATTTTGCCCGCAACGCGGCAAAGGCCTCGTCATCGCCGGTGTCGGCCGCCGCATCGGTGTCGTGGATCACGCCGCTCGGTCCCGCCACCGCCGCGTGGCGGATCAACCAAAGACGAGTGTCTTGGCTCATGGCGATGTTCTCACGACAGCCGGGCGGCGACCAGGACGAGAACCGCGGTCTCGACGACCTGCTCGGCGGCGCCGAACACATCCCCGGTTACACCGCCGATCTGCCGCCACGCCAGCATCGCCATCGCCGCCGCACCGATGACCGTCACCGTTATCGCCAGCAACGCGGCCTTCACCGGCAGGCACAGAAACGCGATCACGGCGGCGACAACGACTGCGATGACGACGCTTGCCGCCGCGGGCCTTCCCGCGGATGTAGCAAGTCCGTCCTCGCGGGCAAACGGCATGCTCGCGGCCAGCACGGGCATCGCCGCCCTGCCGAGCGCGTGCGCTACCACCAAGCTTGGCACGATCGCGGTTGCGGGCAAACTCGCCAGCGCCGACCACCTCGCCGAAAAGCCAACCAGCAGCACGATTACGCCGTAGGTGCCGAGCCGGCTGTCGCGCATGATCGAAAGCTTTGCCTTTCGGTCGCGGCCGCCGCCGAACCCGTCGCCGACATCGGCGAGGCCATCTTCGTGCAGCGCGCCGGTCAACGCCGCGCTGGCGCCGAGCGCAAGCGCCGCCGCGGTCAACGGTGGGATACCCATGGCAAGCAATGACCGATCGATGAGCGCAACGACCAGTCCGATCATCGCGCCGATCAGCGGGAACGCGCGTTGCGCGCGCGCCAGGCCGTCAGGCACTGCACCGGCGGGATGCGGCATCGGCAGGCGCGTCAGCAACGCCGCCGCGAGGCAAAGATCGTCGCTCCAGTTCTTCAAATGATCGATGATCGCCGATCGATTTATGGGCTGCATGACGTTGTCTCAGTCGTCGCTATTCTCCGCAATGGCCGTAGGTTCCCGCGCGCGCTCATTTCAGCCGTACGCTGCAGCCCGCGACCATCAGCCATGCTTCGAAAGCCCGCGCCGCGGTGCGCTGGCCAAGCAGGCCAGCCAGATCGCGAAACCTTCGCAGATCCTTGTCCA
This sequence comes from uncultured Alphaproteobacteria bacterium, assembly GCA_963814615.1. Lineage (GTDB taxonomy): Bacteria > Pseudomonadota > Alphaproteobacteria > Rhizobiales > Xanthobacteraceae > Bradyrhizobium. Next base: position 126,762 of record CAWFDN010000001.1, read on the forward strand.
TCGGCACCGGCCCCCAACCGATCTCATCGCCGACCACCACGATCGGATACGGCGCCGCGCAAAAACCGTCGAGCTGGCGTTCCCACGCCGCGATCAAGTTCGAATCGTCTTGATCGAGACGGTCCGCCAGCCACAACACGAGGCTGTCGATCACCGCACCGGAAGGTACCGGTCGCAATTGCCCAAGCGCCTCGGCGATATCGGCGGGGGCCTCAAATGTGTGCCACGCCGCCGGACGCTCGGCGCGGTGACGCCGCACCCGCTCGACCATCTCGCCGTCGCCGGGATTGGGCCGATAGGTCGCGACGAACGCCACATCGTCACCCCAGGCTTGCGCAATCTCGACCGCGCGCCGGCTCTTGCCGCTGCGTGTCGGTCCGGTAAGAAAAATCACATCGGCCATCCTTAAGAATCCGCCGGGAGCGCTTCCAACGTTCCGGCCAGCACGTCCGAAAGATTGGCCATCCGGGTCAGGATTCCAGCGGCAGCCCGCAGCAGCGGCACCGCCATCACCGCCCCGGTGCCCTCGCCAAGCCGCAGCCCGAGGTCGAAATAGGGTTTCGCGTCGAGCGCCTCCAGCAACAAAGCGTGGCCGCGCTCGGCGGAACGGTGCGAAAATACGCAGTAGCCGCGCGCCGCGGGTTGCAGCCGCACTGCGACCAGCGCCGCCGCGGTCGCGATGAACCCGTCCACGATCACGGGCCGACGACGCCCCGCGCTCCCGAGCACCGCGCCGGCCATCATCGCGATTTCGTAGCCACCGAATTCGGCCAGCACCTCAAGCGGCGAGGTCGCGGCGCTGCGCGCAGCCGCTCGTTCCGCCACCGCGAGTTTGTGCGCGACCCCAGCCGCATCGAGACCGGCGCCGGCACCGATGCAGACGGCGAGCGGTGCCGGCGCCAACCGATGCATCAAGAGCGCCGCCGATGTCGTATTGCCGATGCCCATTTCCCCGATCGCCACCACGTCGGTGCCGGCATCGATCGATGCCGCGACGATCGATGCGCCTCGCGCCAGGCAATCGTCGACCTCGGACGAGGTCAGCGCGGCTTCGCGCATGGCGTTGCGACTGCCACGACGAATCTTGGCGTCGATCAGTCCGGGATGCGCCGGGATGTCCGCATCGACGCCAGCATCGACCACGTACACCTCGACCCCCGACGCCTTGGCGAGCGCGTTGACGCCGGCGCGACCGGCCAGATAAGTCGCGACCATCGCGCGGGTGACGCTCGCCGGATACAGCGAAACCCCCTCGGCAACGAGGCCATGATCGGCGGCAAAGACGAAAACGGCCGCGCGCTCGGTGCGCGGCGCACACGGATGCCAAATCAGGCCAAGCTCGACCGCAAGATCTTCCAGACGTCCAAGCGCGCCGAGCGGCTTCGCCTTGCCGTCAATGAGGGCGCGGAGCTGTGGTTCGAACGATCGATCGACGGGTTCGATCTGGGGGTCATTCAATACGGCGGACGGCGCTTTGATATGCATTTTCTTGCTCAGTACCATGATGAAGGAAAGAAGTGGGCGACGCAGGCGCGACGATCCTGGATGGCGAGCCCACTTGGATGGCGAGCCCACGTGACGACCGACTAAAGGGCGTGCGCACTCCCCCTCTCTTCGACCCACCGTCGAACGGGTTGATCCAGCGTCTTCCGGCCGGTCTCCTGGCTTGCGGACATTGCCTTCGATCGCCTTCCCGAGGCCGCGTCGCGGCGTTCAGTGACGTCGTTGATCGAAGACGATCCGGCTACAGTTGCGGGGGCAGCAGCGGCTTGGGCGGTCTCCCGCCTTACCGCATTCCCGTTTCACCTCTCACGAGGCACCGAAAGACGGTATCCACGAGAGCATGACGCACGCCAACGCGCAAGCGCGGAGAGCGATAGCCCCTTGCCGGGATGCTCGGCGGCCGACTCGCCCGCCGCGGTTGACAACCCGATATTGGCCTCCCTATCAGTTTTCATCGATCTCATTCGCCGGACGGGAAAAGCAGTGCGGAACATGATCGAGCGAACACGATCATGAACGAAGCCAATACCTCGCCAACGCTCGACGTTCTCGTGGTCGGGGGCGGCAGTGCCGCGCTCTGCGCCGCCATCGCCGCCCGGCGCAATGGCGCCTCGGTACGCATGGTCGAACAGGCGCCGGTCAGCTTGCGCGGCGGCAACACCCGTCATGCCCGCAATTTCCGCCTGATGCATGACCAGCCAGCATGGTACGTGCCCGGCGCCTATGGCGAGGATGCGTTCTTCAGGGATCTCGTGCGCGTCACGCACGGCGCGACCGACGAACGGCTGGCGCGCGTGCTGATCCGCGGCTCCGCCACCATCGCTGAATGGCTCGGCGACCACGGCGTGCGGCTGCAGAATCCGGCCAACGGCGCGATGGCCTACTCGCAACGCACCGCCTTTTTCCTCGGCGGCGGCAAGGCGATGGTCAACGCGCTCTACGCAACGGCGGCGAAGCTCGGCGTGACGATCGGCTATGACAGCGAGGTCGTGGCGCTCAAGTTCGACGACGACCGGCGGTGCGAGGCCGACATCGTCCATGGCGGCAGCCTCGAGCGCGTCGCCGCGAAGACAATGATTCTGTGCTCGGGCGGCCATCAGGCCAATCTCGACTGGCTGCGCGAAAGCTTTGGCGCCGCCGCCGACGGCTTCATGATTCGCGGAACGCCCTATGTGACCGGTTCGGTGTTGCGTCTGCTGCTCGACGCCGGCGTAAGGCCGGCCGGCGATCCCTCGCGCTGCCACATGGTCGCGGTCGACGCCCGGGGCCCGAAATTCGACGGCGGCATCGTCACCCGCATCACCGGAATTCCGCACGGTATCGTCGTCGACCGCAATGCCCAGCGATTTCACGACGAGGGCGAGGACGCCCGCAAAACGCATTTTGCCCGTTGGGGCGCGCGCATCGCCGAGTGCCCGGATCAGATCGCCTATCTGATCATGGATGCGAAAGGCCTCAGCCGCGCCTTGCCGACGGCGCTGCCGCCGGTCCGGGCCGAGACCTTCGCCGGACTCGCAAGCGCGCTCGGCCTTGATCCGGCGGCGCTGGCAACGACGGTCCGGGACTTCAATGCCGCGATCGGCGAGGAGCCTTGCACCACAGGATTGAACCCGCCGAAATCACGTGGCGCGGTCGCGCTCAACGTCCCGCCTTTCGCCGCCTATCCGTTGCGGCCGGGCGTGACGTTCACGCATTTCGGTGTCGCCGTCGATGAACATATGCGGGTTCTGAAAAACGACGGCGGCCCCGCAAGCAATGTATTCGCGGCCGGCATGATCATGGCGGCGAATGTGCTCGGCGACGGTTATCTCGCCGGCCTCGGCGTGGCGCTTTCCACCGTGTTCGGGCGTCTCGCCGGCGAGGAGGCGGCGCGACGATCTTCAGCAGCGAGGCACGCCGAATAACACGAAGCACCGCCGGATGCGCATCAAGCCGTAAGCGTGCCGCAGGCGACCTCAAGCCGTCGCCACGCGGCCTCGTCGGCGGGAAGTCCAAACCGATAATGCCGCGCTGCTGTGGCAAAGCCTCGGACCAAGATCCCGGCCCGGGCGAAATGGTCGAGCAAATCGCTTCCCTCGGTGGCTTCGAACAAAGCGAACAAATCGGTGCCGCCAAGCAGTTTCAGACCGGCGCGGCCGAGCATGCCGTCGAGCCGCTTTCGATCGGCCGCCAGACGGACCCGCGTCGCCGCGATCCATGCCGCATCGCGCAGCGCCAGCGTTGTAATTTCGCAAGCCGGCCCGGACGCCGGCCAGTCGCCGAGCAGACGGCGCCATGACAATGCCTCCGCTTCATGGGTAACGACGAAGCCCACGCGCAGTCCGGCGAGGCCGAAAAACTTTCCGAGCGAGCGCAGCACCACGACGCCGGCCGGGAGCTCCGGCAATGCCAGCATCGACACTTCGGGCTGCACATCGGCAAAGGCTTCATCGACGATCAGCCGTCTTCCAAGCGCGCTCCAGGCCCGCGCGAAAGCCGCAAGATCGGTGTACGGAATCGCGCGGCCGTCCGGATTGTTCGGATTGACCACGACGACGGTCTGAAGGTCGTGAATGTTGGGGTCCGGCAGCGCGGCAAGCTCCTGCACCTCGGCGCCGGCGTCGCGCCAGGCCTCGGCGTGCGAACCGTAGGTCGGGGTCAGGATTCCGACACGGCCCAAACCGAACATGCGCGGCAACAGCCGGATCGCACTCTCGCTGCCGGCAACCGGCACTATCGCGGCGTTCGCGGGACATCCGTATGTCTCGGCGGCCGCGGCGATCATCTGCGCCATTTCGCGCGCCAGCGGCAGACGCTGATACGTAGCGAGCAGGATCTGTGGCACCGGCCAGGCCACAGGGTTGATTCCGGTCGACAGATCGATCCATGGTTGGGGCGCCGACGGATACAGTAACGCTGCGGCGTCGATTCGGCCGCCGTGAATGCGCAGCGCCGCCGCCCTCTCTCCGATCTCGTCTTTCAAGTTCATGTTGGCAAATTCATGTTGCAATCCATGTCCGATATGTCCGGCCGCGTACTGATCCTGATCATCGCCTTCGGTATCGAAGCTCTGCTGGCCTATCCCGCGGCGGTGTTTCGCGCAATCGGCCATCCGGTGTCGTGGATCGGCGCGCTGATTGCTGCGCTCGATTCCAGGCTCAACCGACCGGGCTACTCGTTCGCCGTTCGCCGCGCCGCCGGCGTCGCAAGCGTGATGCTTCTGCTCACGGTCAGCCTCGGTGCAGGCGTTGCGCTAGAGACCGCCGCCCGCACCATTCCTTATGTCGGGTTTGCCCTCGCCGTTTTGATCGTCGCCACGCTGCTCGCCGGCGGCAATCTCGATCAACACGTGCGCGCCGTCGCCGCGGCGCTTCGCACCGAGGGGCTGGACGGCGGACGGCGCAGCATCGCCAACATCGTCGGCCGCGATCCGGACACGCTCGATGAGGCCGCGGTCTGCCGCGCCGCGATCGAGAGCCTTGCGGAAAACGCGTCCGATGGCGTGACGGCGCCTCTTCTGTGGTTTTTACTCGCTGGATTGCCCGGCATGATCGCTTACAAAGCCATCAACACCGCCGACAGCATGATCGGCCACATGTCCGAGCGTCATCGTGCCTTCGGGTGGGCCGCGGCGAGGCTCGATGACCTCGTCAACCTGCCGGCCTCAAGGCTCACCGGCGTGATGTTCGCCGCCGCCGCCGGAATCGTGCCGGGCGCGTCCGCAACGTCGGCATGGCGGTCTTTTCGGCGCGACGCGCGGCTGCATCGCTCGCCCAATGCCGGTTGGCCGGAAGCCGCGATGGCCGGCGCGCTCGGCCTGCGGCTCGCGGGGCCGCGCATTTATGGCGGGGTTGCTGTCGACGATCACTGGATGGGTGACGGCCGGACTGATGCGACGGCGCAAGACATCGATCGCGCGCTTGTGATCTACCGCGTCGCGTTCGGCGGCGCGCTTTTGATCGTCGCTGCGCTCGGCCTGCTGATTGCCTGGCTCCGTGGCTGAGCCGACACGCGTCAGCGTGCGAGGCTGAGCAGTTTGTCGACATCGAGATGCGCGTCGAGATGCGCGGCAAGCGCATCCAGGGTCTGTTCGACCAAGGCCTCGTAGGCGAGCGAACTCGCCGGCGCACCAAGCCGCGCCAGCCACGCCGCGCGTTGCGCATCGCCAGCGAAAAAGCCATGCAGATACGAACCGGCAACGCGACCGTCGGCCGAGACCGCACCGTCCAGCCGGCCATCATCGAGCCGCAGCAGCGGTCGCTGCGTTCCCGCGCCGGTGGTTCGTCCGATATGCATCTCATAACCGGCCACCGCGACATCGTCGGCGACAGTTCGGCCTGTGACGGCGACGAGCGATTTGTCGCCGGTCAGTTCCGTCGTGACTTCGAGCAGACCAAGACCATCAGCCGATCCCGCCGGACCTTCGATCCCGTCGGGGTCAGCGACATGGCGGCCAAGCATTTGATAGCCGCCGCACAGGCCGAGCACGCGGCCGCCGCGGCGGACATAAGCGACGATGTCGGCATCCCAGCCAAAGGCGCGCAGCGCCGCCAGATCGGCGATCGTGGCCTTTGAACCGGGCAGGATGACCAGATCGGTATCGACCGGAAGCGGCGCACCGTTGCGCAACAGCACGAGATCAACGCCGGGCTCGAGCCGCAACGGATCGAGATCGTCGAAATTGGCGATGTGCGGCAGCACCGGCACGACAACGCGCAGGCGGCGCCCATCGGGATCAGGCGCACGTGCCGGCGAGGCCTCGAGACCGAAAACATCCTCAGCCGGAAGCCGATGCGCGTCGCGAAAATGCGGCACCAGCCCGAGCGGCGCCCAGCCGGTGCGCTCGGCTACGAACGTCATGCCGGACGCAAACAAAGACGGGTCGCCGCGCATTTTGTTGACGATGAAACCTGCGATCAACTTGGCGTCGTCGCGATCGACTACGGCGGCGGTGCCGCACAGGCTCGCGATCACGCCGCCGCGATCGATATCGCCGATCAGCACCACCGGCACATCGGCGGCGCGGGCGAATCCCATGTTGGCGATATCGTTGGCGCGCAAATTGACTTCCGATGCCGAACCGGCACCTTCGACCAGCACCACATCGCACTGCGCCCGGATTTTTTCGAAACTGTCGAGCACATAAGGCAGCAGCTCTCGCTTGCGGGACTGATACTCGCGCGCGCGCGCGTTGCCGAACACCCGTCCCTGCACCACGATCTGCGAGCCGATTTCGCTTTGCGGCTTCAACAGCACCGGGTTCATGTCGACCGAGGGCGCTACGCGCGCGGCGCGCGCTTGCAGCGCCTGGGCGCGGCCGATCTCGCCACCATCCTCGGTCACCGCCGCGTTGTTCGACATGTTCTGCGGCTTGAAAGGGCGCACGGCGATGCCGCGATTCGCCAACAAGCGACACAGACCGGCGACGATCAGCGACTTGCCGACATCCGAGCCGGTCCCCTGAAACATCAGCGCGCGCGCGGTCATCAGAATTCGATGCCGGCCTGGGTTTTCACGCCGGCGGAAAAGTGATGCTTGATCGCGCCCATCTCGGTCACGAGGTCGGCGGCCTCGATCAGCGCCGGCTTGGCGTTGCGGCCGGTGACGATCACGTGCAGGTTGTTTCGTCGTGCCGTGAGGCGCGCCACCACTTCATCGAGCGGCAAGTAATCATAACGGAGCGCGATGTTGAGTTCGTCGAGCACAAGGAGGCTGATGGTCGGATCGTCCATCAGGCCGAGCGCGATCTCCCAGGCGCGCCGGCACGCCGCGATGTCGCGCGCCTTGTCCTGAGTCTCCCAGGTAAATCCCTCGCCTGCGGTGTGCCAGACCACCCTGTCGCCGAACGATTCGAGCGCGGCGTGCTCGCCGGTGGCCCGGCTCTTGATGAATTGCACGATGCCGACGCGCCAGCCGTGACCGAGCGCACGCAAAGTGAGGCCGAAGGCGGCCGTCGACTTGCCTTTGCCGGGCCCGGTGTTGACCATCAGCAGACCCTTTTCGATGGTCTTGGATGCGAATTCGGCGTCCTGGACCGCTTTGCGTTTAGCCATCTTGGCGCGGTGACGCTCGGCCTCGTCGGTGTCGATCTCGCTCATCATGGTCCTGCGCTATGGTTCGGTATGTTTCTTGATAGTTCTTGGGGCCGCAACAGGATCACACCCATACCGTCTCGGCAACATACCCCTGTTCTTGCTCTCCCGGAGGGATTGACTCGACGGCGTTTCCGGCTGATTGAATCCGCAGCCGACGGTGTCTTGTCTTCGGACCGGACTAAGAGGGAATGCCGGGCGCGGCGAACACGGGAAATTTCCCGGGTTTGTGCGAAGCCGGAGCTGCCCCCGCAACTGTGAGCGGAAAGCCTGCACCGAAAACCACTGGGCCGTTCGCCCGGGAAGGTGGTGCCGGCGATGACCCGTGAGCCAGGAAACCTGCCGTCGCCTGCCGTATTCGCCATTCCGGACGGGGAGTCCCGGGGTGAGAGAGTTGGTCGAACGGAGTGCAGGTCCGCTCGCCGCATGTCTGGGCACCGCTCTTTTCGCGGTGGCCAATCATCGACGGGCTTTGCATGGACCAATCTTTACCGGACGCTTCTCGGGGAACTTTATCCGAATCCGACGATACTGCGGCGACCTTATACGTCTGCGTCACCTGCCTCGCCGGCGAAGACCGCGAAACCGTGCCGCGCGCCGGCCGCCGGCTGCATGACGCGCTGCTCGACGCGCAACGCCGTCACGACGTTCCGCCGCGCTTTCGCATCGTCGAGGCCGAGTGCCTCTCCAACTGCAACCGCGGCTGCAGCGTCGCGCTCACCGCCCCGGGACGCTGGAGCTACGTCTATGGCGATCTCGGCGAAGCCTCGGTCGATGATCTCCTCGCCGGCGCCTCACGCTACGCGGCCACTGTGGACGGTCTGGTGCCGTGGCGGGAGCGGCCGACGATCTTCCGCAAGAGCGTGATCGCGCGCATCCCGCCATCCCCCAAGCCGGTTTAGAGAGCCTCGCATGTCCGTCGAAAAAGTTCCCGTCACCATCATCACCGGCTTCCTCGGCGCCGGAAAGACCACGCTGGTTCGTCACCTGATGCAGAACCCGCAGGGCCGCCGCCTCGCAATCCTGGTCAACGAATTCGGCGACCTCGGCATCGACGGTGACATCCTCAAAGGCTGCGCCGATGCGGATTGTCCCGAAGACGCCATCGTCGAACTCACCAATGGCTGCCTGTGCTGCACCGTGGCCGATGATTTCGTGCCGACCATCGCGGCGCTGCTCGCGCGGCCGCAGCCGCCCGACCACATCCTGATCGAGACTTCCGGGCTGGCGTTGCCGAAACCGTTGCTGAAGGCATTCGAATGGCCGGAGCTGCGATCCCGCATCACGGTCGACGGCGTGATCGCCGTGGCCGATGCTGAAGCCGTCGCCGACGGCCGGTTCGCGCCCGATCCGGCGGCAATTGCGCGGCAGCGTCTTGCCGACACCAGCATCGATCACGACACCCCGCTTGGAGAAGTATTCGAGGATCAGGTCGCCTGCGCCGACATCGTGATTCTCAACAAGGCCGATCTGGTGGAGCCGGACCGTCTCGCACGCGCGCGCGAGACCGTACTGGCGGAATCGCCGCGCCGCATTCCGGTGATCGAGACGAGCGAAGGCCGCGTCGATCCGCGCGTCGTGCTCGGCCTTGGCGCCGCGGCAGAAAATGATCTCGACGCGCGGCCGAGCCACCACGACGATCACGATGCCCACGATCACGACGACTTCGACACCATCGTCGTGACGCTGCCGTCCGACGCCAGCGCCGAGGTGGTCGTAACCAGAATGGAGACGATCGCGCGCGATCACGGTGTGCTCCGCGCCAAGGGTTACGTCGCCGTTGCCGGCAAGCCGATGCGCCTGTTGGTGCAGGGCGTCGGCACCCGGGTGCGCGCGCAATTCGATCGACCGTGGCGCGCCGACGAACCGCGTCTGTCGCGAATCGTGGTGATCGGCGAGCGCGGTTTCGATCGCGACGCGATCATCGCGCTCCTGACCGGGTGACGCATGCACATCCTGCTGCGGGAACGGCATGGACTTGAAGAGACCGCGGCCGCCGAGGATCTCGGCCAGGCCCCGGCCGACCTTGTGGTGCTCTCGTTCGCCGACAGCGATCTCAGCGCTTTCGCCACGGCGTGGCGCGCCGGACGCAAGACGCTGCCGAGCCTGCGTCTCGCCAATCTGCGTCGCCTGACCCATCCGCTCTCGGTCGATCTCTACCTCCAGAACACGCTGTCGGGCGCGCGCGGCATTCTGATTCGCCTGCTCGGCGGGGTCGAGTATTGGCGCTACGGGGTCGAGCAGGTCAGCGCGTTGGCCGCGGCAAAAGGAATCGCGCTGGCGATTGTTCCGGGCGACGGCAGGCCCGATCCACGTCTCGACGCCGCCTCGAACCTGCCGCCCTCGACGCTCCGCCGCCTGAAAACACTGTGCGATACCGGTGGACCGGATTCGGCGCGGGCCGCCCTGGCGCAACTCGCCCTTGCCGCGGGCTTGCCGGCAGTGCCCCCAGTCGATCGCGTCGCGCTGCATCGCCACGGCTTCTACGTTCCAGGGACCGGCGTGGTCGATCCCTCCGATCTTGACCTTGCAGCCGATGGCGCCCCGATCGTGTTGGTGGTGTTTTATCGCGCTTTTCTTGCGGCCTCCGACACCGACCCGGTCGACCGACTGATCGGCGAACTCGCCCGCCGCCGCATGCGGCCGATCGGCCTGTTTGCGCCAAGCCTGAAAGACCCGGAAAGCGCCGACTGGCTGCGGCACTGGATCGCGCGGATCGCACCCGATTTGATCATCAACGCGACGGCGTTTTCAGCGCGCGGCGATAGCGATGCCGGCTCCCCGTTCGACGTCGTCGACGCGCCGGTGCTGCAGGTCGCACTGGCCGGCTCGACAAGGGAGATTTGGGCGGAGTCCGATCGGGGCCTATCGCCGTCCGATCTCGCGATCCACGTCGTGCTGCCGGAATTGGACGGCCGCATCTTCGCCGGCGCCGCGTCGTTCAAGAAGATCGAAACGGCCGATGCCGAGCTCGGCTACGCCCGCACAATTCATTCTGGCGACGAGGAACGCATCGCCGCGATCGTCGCGCGCGCGTGTGCCTGGATCGCGCTGCGGCGAACCGCGCAGGCCGACAAACGCGTCGCCATCATGCTCTCGGCCTATCCCGGGCGCGACGACCAGATGGCGCACGCCGTCGGCCTCGACGCGCCCGCGAGCGCTGTCGAAGTGCTGAATGCTTTGCGCGATCAAGGTTACACCATCGTCGATGCGCCGGCCGACGGCGCGGCGTTGATCGGCCGCCTGAAAGCCGAGACAATCCGCTGGCCGCTCGAACACTACCGCAGTTTCCTCGCCGGCCTCGCACCGGCACTACTCGCGGATCTCCATGCGCAATGGGGAGCACCCGAGAGTGACTCGGCGATATCAGAGGGCGATTTCGTTTTCAGAGTAGTACGTTACGGCCACGCGCTGGTCGCGCTGCAGCCCGATCGCGGCCAACGTGCCGACCGCGCCACCGAATATCACGACCCGCGACGGTCGCCGCGGCACAGTTACGTCGCGTTCTATCTGTGGCTTCGTCACGTCGCCAAATGCGATGCGCTGATTCATATGGGCGCCCATGGCACGCTGGAATGGTTGCCGGGAAAATCGGTCGCGCTCTCGGCAAAGTGCTGGCCAGACGCCCTGCTCGGCCCAACCCCGGTGATCTATCCCTTCATCGTCAACAATCCGGGCGAAGCCGCGACCGCAAAGCGCCGGCTCGGTGCCGTGACCATCGGGCATATGACGCCGCCGATCAGCGCCGGAGAATTACCGCCGGGATTACATGCGATCGAACGGCTGCTCGACGAATATTCCGTCGCCGACGGCTTGGATCCGCGCCGGCGCGCGCGGCTCACGCGCGCGATCATCGACGCCGCGCGCGAATCCGGCCTCGATCGCGACAGCGGACTTAACCAGACGATGACGCCGGGCGAGGCCCTGGTGCGGCTCGATGCCTTCGTCTGCGACGTCAAAACAACGCTGGTCGCGGACGGACTTCACGTCTTCGGACGCGCGCCATCGTCCCCCGAGGATCAAGCCGCGATGCCGTTCGAAGCCTGCGCGAGGAGCGAACGCGCCGCGCTGCTTGCCGCCCTCGATGGCAAGCATGTCGTACCGGGACCCGCCGGCTCGCCGTGGCGCGGGCGGCGCGACGTGCTGCCGACCGGCCGCAATCTCTTCACCGTCGACACCCGCGCGGTGCCGAGCCGCACCGCCGCCGAACAGGGCCAGCGTCTCGCCGACGCCTTGCTGACCCGTCACCTTCAGGATCACGGCGAGTACCCGCGCCACGTCATGTTGGACCTGTGGGGTTCGGCGACCATGCGTACGGCCGGCGAAGATTTTGCCATGGCGCTGCGGCTGATGGGTGTCATGCCGGTGTGGGACAACACGTCCGACCGGGTGACGGGGTTCGACGTGATGACGCTGGCGATGCTCGGGCGGCCGCGGATCGATGTGAGCTTGCGGATTTCCGGTCTGTTCCGCGACGTGTTCTCGACCTTGCCGGTCATGTTCGAGCAAGCGGCGGCGGCCTTGGCCGCGCGCGATGAACCCGATGAGGAAAACCCGTATCGCATTGCCGCTGGCCCACGGGTGTTTGGACCGGCACCAGGCGACTATGGCGTCGGTGTCGTCGAGACCGTAACGGAATTCACACCGGCGAGCGCCGAGCACGCCGGCGAAGCCTGGCTCGCCGCCAGCGCGTTTGCTTATGGAGGCACCCGGGACGGCATGGCCGCGCGCCCGGCGCTGGAAGCGCGCACCGCGGCCACCGATGCGTTTGTCCATGTCCAGGACCTGCCCGAGACCGATCTTCTGACCGCGCCGGATTATGCCGCGCACGAGGCCGGATTCGCCGCCGCGGCGCGCCGGCTCAGTGGCGCCGCGCCGACGCTCTATCACGCCGACACAACGAACCTCGATGCGCCGCGAATGCGGACGCTCGCCGAAGAAATCGCCCGCGTGGTCCGCGGACGCGCCTCCAATCCGCGCTGGCTCGCAGGCCAGATGCGGCACGGCTTTCGCGGCGCCGCCGAAATCGCTTCGACGCTCGACCAGATGGCGCTGTTTGCGCATCTGGCCGGCGCGGTCGAGAGCCATCACTTCGATCTTTATTACGACGCGACGCTCGGCGATGACACGGTGCGGCACTTCATCGAACAGGCCAACCCGGAAGCCGCCGCCGCCATGCGTCAGCGATTTCAGCAAATGCGCGACGCCGGTTATTGGACGACGCGGCGCAACAGTGCGATCGACACCATCGCGATCACACCGACCGATGCGGGGGCTTTGTCATGAATTACACTTACGAAAAGGACGGTGCGGCGATTTATCGGCAGTCGTTCGCCATCATCCGCGCCGAAGCGCGACTCGATCGATTCGACGCCGCCGATGAAAAGGTCGCGGTGCGGATTATCCACGCCAGCGGCATGGTCGACATCGCCGACGACATCGTGTTCACGCAAGGATTCAGCGTGGCCGCCAACACAGCGTTGCGCGCGGGCGCGCCGATCTTTTGTGACGCCCAGATGGTTGCGCACGGCATCACGCGAATGCGACTGCCGGCCGGTAACGCCGTAATCTGCACGTTGTCCGATCCTCAGGTCCCGACGCTCGCAGCAAAACTCGGCACCACCCGCAGCGCGGCTGCGCTGGAACTGTGGCAGAAGCAACTGGCCGGATCGATCGTGGTGATCGGTAACGCACCGACGGCGCTGTTTCGCCTGCTCGAAATATTGCAAGAGCCCAACGTGGCTCCGCCCGCTGCCGTGATCGGCATGCCGGTCGGGTTCGTCGGCGCCGCCGAATCCAAGGAAGCGCTGCACGCCTGCGCGCGGGTGCCGAGCGTCATCGTGCGGGGACGGCGCGGCGGCAGCGCGATGGCCGCCGCCGCGCTCAATGCGGTCGCGAGTGAAAAAGAATGAGTTCGCCCGCCACCATTTACGGCGTCGGCCTCGGCCCCGGCGATCCGGAGTTGATCAGCCTCAAGGCCGCGCGGCTGATCGCCACGGCCGGCGTGATCGCCCATTTCCGAAAAGCCGGACGCCGCGGCAACGCGCGCACCCTGGTCGACGGGATGCTGACGGCCGATGTGATCGAGGAGGCGCTGGAATATCCCGTCACCACCGAGATCGCGCTCGAAGACCCCGCCTATGGCGACGCGTTGCGAATCTTCTACGACGAGTGCGTGCGGCGGCTGCTGCGCCATATCGCCGACGGCCGCGACGTCGCCGTATTGTGTGAAGGTGATCCGTTTCTGTATGGTTCGTTCATGCATCTGCACAGCCGCATCACCGGCCGCGCACCGGTGGTGGTGGTGCCCGGCATTTCCGGCATGTCCGGTTGCTGGACCGCCAGCGGCATGCCGATCACCTTTGGCGACGACGTTTTGACGGTGATTCCGGCGACGCTCGACGAAAAGACGTTGCGCGAACGGTTGCAGTCGATCGACGCGCTGGTCGTGATGAAGCTCGGCCGCAATCTTGCGAAAGTGCGCCGCGCGCTGCACGCCACAGGCCTCGCCGAGCGGGCGGTCTATGTCGAGCGCGGCACCATGGCCGACGAAAAGGTGATGCGGCTTGCCGACAAGATCGACGATGATGCCCCCTACTTCTCGATGATTCTGGTCCACGGCCGCGGGCGACGGCCATGACCGGCTGGCTTGCCATCGCCGGGCTAGGCCCCGGAGCCGCGCAACTGGTGACGCCGGAAGTGACGGCGGCGCTCGCCGAGGCCACCGATCTGATTGGCTATGGTCCCTATGTGGCCCGGGTCCCTCCCCGCAAAGGTTTGACGCGCCATGGCTCCGACAACCGCGAGGAACTCGACCGCGCGAGTTTGGCGCTGCGGCTCGCGGCACAGGGCAAGCGCGTTGTCGTGGTGTCGTCCGGAGATCCCGGTGTGTTCGCGATGGCGGCGGCGGTGTTCGAGGCGGTCGAGGCCGGCGAACCTTCATGGCGCGATCTCGACATCAAAGTGCTGCCCGGCATCAGTGCGATGTTCGCCGCCGCCGCGCGGATCGGCGCGCCGCTCGGCCACGATTTCTGCGCCATCAATCTGTCGGACAATCTGAAGCCGTGGGATCTGATCGAACGCCGGCTGCGACTCGCAGCACAGGCCGATTTCGTGATCGCGCTTTACAATCCGTTGTCGTCGGTACGGCCCTGGCAGCTCGGCCGTGCATTCGAGTTGTTGCGCGAAGAGTTACCGGGCAGCGTCCCCGTGGTGTTCGCGAGCGCGGTCAGCGATGCCCGTGAGGCGATCGACATCGTGACGTTACACGACGCGGCGGCGAGCCGGGCCGACATGCGCACACTGGTGCTGATCGGCTCGTCGCAGACGCGGCTGATCGGCCGCGCCAACGGCAAAGCGTTCGTCTATACGCCGCGCTCGGCCGGAGGTGTGCCGTGACCGAGCCAGCGCAGTACCTCGGCGACGGTTTCGACCTTTTCCCGCGCCGGGATAAAGGGTCGACGGACCATCACCACCGGCAGCGCAAGTGCACGCGCGGCCTCGATTTTCGCCGAGGCCGAATGGCCGCCGGCGTTCTTCGCCACGACGATCTCGGTCCGGTGTTTGATCAGCATGGCACGGTCGCCGGCGAGATTGAACGGCCCGCGCGCCACGATCACCTCCGCCTCACGCAACGGCAGCGGCGCGCGCGGCGGATCGACCAGCCGCACCAGATACGCGTGCTGCGGATGCGCGGCGAAAGTTTCGAGCTGCAACCGGCCGATGCCGAGAAACACCCGGCGCGGCGCAACACCAAGCGCTTCGGCCGCCGCCGGGAGATCATCGACCTCGATCCAGCGGTCGCCGGGCGCGCTTTGCCAGGGTGGCCGCTCCAGCGCCAGCAACGGCACGGCGGCGGCGGCGCAGGCGGCGACCGCGTGTGCGCTCATCTGCGCCGCGAACGGATGCGTGGCGTCGACGACGCGCGCGATCTTCTCGGCAAGGAGATAATGTTTCAGGCCATCGATGCCGCCGAAGCCACCGACACGCCAGGCGATCGGCGGCGGCTTCGGATTTTCGGTGCGGCCAGCATACGACAATACCGCATCGATGCGGGGATCGTTCGCGAGCGCTTCGGCGAGCCGGTTGGCGTCGGTGGTGCCACCGAGGATCAGGACGCGCGGTCGTCGGGCCAGGGAGGATGTCATGACCAGCAGCGATGACACGCCGGGCCCCTGGCTGTCCATCGTCGGGATCGGCGAAGACGGGCTCGACGGAATGTCGGCGGCGGCGCGCGAACGGCTCGCTGACGCCGAGTTGATCGCCGGCGGTCACAGGCATCTGGCGCTGGTCGCTTCATTGGGCAAGCCGACCTTGGCGTGGGAGACGCCGTTTGCCGCGTCGATCCCCAAACTGCTGACCCATCGCGGCAAACGCGTGGTCGCGCTGTGCTCGGGTGATCCGTTCTGGTACGGCGCGGGTTCCGTGATCGCCGAGGTAATCCCGGCGGCGGAAACCGTCGTGGTGCCGGCGCCATCGACCTTCGCATGGGTTGCGGCACGGCTGCGCTGGCGGCTCGAAGAGGCTGTGACGCTTGGCCTGCACGCACGCCCGATCGAGTTGCTGCGCCCGCATTTGCGGACCGGCGCCCGCTTGATCGTGCTGGTACGCGACGGCGCGGCAGCGGCGCAAATCGCGGGTTATCTCGACGGCGTCGGTTTTGGACCATCGCGCCTGACGATTCTCGAAGCGCTCGGCGGAGCGCGCGAGCGCATCCGCGTCGCGACCGCGGCAGGATTTGCGTTGGATGACGTCAAATCCCCGGTGGCGCTCGCGATTGAAGCCATGGCAGAGCCGGGCGCGATCATCATTCCCCGTGTGGTCGGATTGCCGGACGAATTGTTTGGCCATGACGGCCAATTGACCAAGCGCGAGATCCGCGCCGTCAGTCTGTCGACGCTGGCGCCGCGCGGCGGTGAATTGTTGTGGGATGTCGGTGCGGGCTCTGGTGCGATCGGCATCGAATGGCTGCTCGCGCATCCCGCCAATCGCGCCATCGCCATCGAAGCACGCGAGGACAGGCTTAACACCGCCCGCGCCAATGCGCATTCGCTCGGCGTGCCGCATCTCGATCTCAAGCACGGTACCGCGCCCGATGCACTCAAAGGATTACCGGCACCGGACGCCGTATTTGTCGGCGGCGGCGCCAGCCGCGAGGGCGTGCTCGAAGAAGTGTGGCAGGCGTTGCCGCCGGGTGGGCGGCTGGTCGTCAATTCGGTGACGCTCGAAACCGAAGCAAAATTGATCGCGTGGCAAGCGCGCCATGGCGGCACCTTGCTGCGGCTTTCGGTTGAGCGCGCCGGCCCGGTTGGTGGCCTCACCGGATGGCGCCCTGCGATGCCGGTGGTGCAATGGAGCGTGACCAAATGAACCGGGTCGTGATCGGAATAGGTTTTCGCGACGAGGCCAGCGCGCAGTCGATCTGCGAGGTCGTGGCCAGCGTGATCGCCCACGTCGTTAAGCCCGGCATTGCGGCCGTGCTCGCCGTACCCGAGGACAAAGCGGCTCACCCCAGCCTGGTCGCCGCAGCGCACGCCACGCACCTGTCGATCGAGAGGGTCGCAGCCGACGCGATGCGGCAGGCCGATGCGCAAGTGCTCACACGCTCGGAGCAGATCGAAAAACGTCGCGGCGTCGGCAGCGTTTGCGAAGCGGCGGCGCTCGCCGCCGCTGGAACCGGCGCGCGCCTGATCGTTACACGCGTGGTGTCGGCTGATCGCCACGCCACCGCGGCCGCCGCCGTCTTGGAGGAGCCTGCGCCATGACCGTCCATTTCATCGGCGCCGGGCCCGGCGCACCCGATTTGATCACCGTGCGCGGCCAAAATCTGGTGGCGCGCTGTCCAGTGTGCCTTTACGCGGGATCGCTGGTGCCGCGCGAAATCATCGCGCTCTGTCCGCCCGGCACGCGGGTGGTCGACACCGCGCCGCTCGACCTCGACGCCATCACGGCTGAATTGGTCGCCGCCCATCAGGCCGGGCTCGACGTCGCGCGCTTGCATTCCGGCGATCTATCAGTGTGGAGCGCGATGGGCGAGCAGATCCGAAGGCTCGAAGGCCATGGCATTCCCTATTCGGTCACACCCGGGGTGCCGTCCTTCGCCGCCGCCGCCGCGGTGCTCGGGCGCGAACTGACATTGCCCGGAGTGGCGCAGACCGTGGTGCTGACGCGCACCTCCGGCCGCGCCTCGGCGATGCCGTCAGGCGAAAGCCTCGCCGCTTATGCCGCGACCGGCGCAACGCTTGCGATCCATCTGTCGATCCATGTCATCGACGAAGTGGCCGCGACGCTCATTCCCCATTACGGCGCCGACGGCGCCGTCGCCGTGGTGGTGCGTGCGAGTTGGCCGGAGCAGGTCGTCATTCGCGCCACGCTGTCGACGATCGGCGCCAAGGTGCGCGCCGAGGCGATCGAACGCACGGCGCTGATCCTGGTCGGGCCGGCGCTCGCCGCGCGTGATTTTGCCGACAGCGCGCTGTACGACGCGAACTACGATCGCCGGTTCCGACCATCCGCGGAGGCCGGGCGTGGGCGTGAATAAGACACCGGGACTAATCATCGCCGCGCCCGCATCCGGCAGCGGCAAGACGACGCTGACGCTGGCACTGCTCGCCGCGCTGCGCCGACGCGGGCGCGTCGTGCAGCCCTATAAATGCGGACCGGACTATATCGATCCGGCCTTCCACGCCGCCGCCGCCGGCCGCGCGTCGTTCAACCTGGATTCCTGGGCGCAGGGGCGCGATCAATTCGACGCGCTTCTGGATATTGGCACCGATGCAGATCTCTGCCTCACCGAAGGCGTGATGGGACTTTTCGATGGTGTCGCCACGCCCGGCGCCTGGGGCAACGGCTCGACCGCCGATATCGCCGCCGCGACCGGCTGGCCGGTGGTGCTGGTGCTCGATGTCTCAAGTCAGGCGCAATCCGCCGCCGCGGTCGCGCTCGGCTTTGCCCGTTATCGCGACGACGTGACGATCGCGGGCGTGATTCTCAACAAGGTGGCGAGCGAACGCCATGCTGCGTTGGTGCGCGACGGATTTGCCCGGCATGGGATTGCCGTGTTCGGCGCGATCAGGCGCGACACCACGCTGACGATGCCGGCGCGCCATCTCGGGCTGGTTCAGGCGCAGGAAGATTCTCAACTGGCCGCGCGGCTCGCAACGCTGGCCGATCTGGTGGAGCGCGACCTCGATCTTGCAGCCCTTCAGGCGGCGGCTTGTTCGACGCAGCGCCCACCGCACACGAACGCGCCTCGCCCGGTCCCACCCGGACAACGAATCGCGCTGGCGCGTGACGTCGCTTTCTCTTTCATCTATCCGCATTTGCTGGCGGGCTGGCGCGCGGCGGGCGCCGAGATCATCCCGTTCTCGCCGCTCGCCGACGAGCCGCCCGACCCTTCCTGCGACGTCGCGTGGTTGCCGGGCGGTTACCCGGAACTTCACGCCGGCAAGCTGGCCGCCGCGTCGCGCTTCGCCGACGGCATCCGCAGCTTCGCGCAAACCCGCCCGGTGCATGGCGAGTGCGGCGGCTACATGGCTTTGGGCGCCGGCCTGATCGACGCCGCGGGAACTCATCACGCGATGCTCGGGCTGCTCGGACTCGAGACCGATTTTGCGCAGCGGCGCCTGCATCTCGGCTACCGGACCGCGACGCTGCTTGCGGCCATTCCGGGTCACGCCGCCGGGCGCGTGCTGCGCGGCCATGAATTCCATTATGCCCGCGTCGTCGCGCAGCCCGACGATCCGCTCGCCGAGATCCGTGACGCCTCGGGCGTGTCGACAGCGGAAACCGGCAGCCGTCGCGGTCATGTCACAGGAAGCTTTTTCCACATCGTTGATGTCGCGGAGGCGAGCCAGCCATGACGGCATCCGACCCGGTAGCGTCCGACGTATCTCCGCCCGGCAGCATCGCCCTGATCGGCGGCGGTCCTGGTGACGTCGATTTGCTGACCCTGCGCGCGGTGGAGCGGCTGCGCGCCGCCGATGTCATTCTCTACGACGACCTCGCCGGCGACCAAATTCTGTCGTTCGCCCGGCCGGACGCCGAACTGATCGCGGTCGGCAAGCGGGCCGGGCATCCCTCGCCGAAGCAGCAGGAGGTGAGTCGGCTGATGATCTCCTACGCCCGACTCGGCAAGCGCGTGGTCAGGGTGAAATCCGGCGATCCCTCGATCTTCTCCCGCGCCGACGAAGAGATCGGCGCCGCGCGCGCCGCCGGAGTGCCGATCGAGATCGTGCCCGGCATCACCACCGCGACCGCGGCGGCCGCCTATCTTTGCACCTCGTTGACCAAGCGCGTGGTGGCGCGCCGGTTGCAGATGGTCACCGGGCACGACGTCGATGGCCGATTGCCGACCGATCTCGATATCGCGGCCCTCGCCGATCCCGGCGCCACCACCTGCGTCTTCATGGGCAAGGCCACCTTCGCCAAGCTCGCCGACAAACTGATCGCCCAGGGATTATCGGACGAGACCCCAACGGTGGTGGTGGAAAGCCTCGGCTCGCCGGCGACGCACGTGATGACGGGGACGCTGAGCGAAATCGCGGCACGTCTCGCCGCGGAGAAACCGCTTGGCCCCTGCCTGATCCTGTACGGCGCCGCGCTCGCCGGCGTAGGTCGTGAAGGCGCATGATCATGCGTCGAACACCACACTCGCCCAAGGCGCCAAGCCAGCGTGCTCGATCACTGCTGCTTTTCCCAGAATGACAATATGCCCTGCGACGCCGAGCCGCCGATCACGCAAGGAATGCCGATCGCGACCTGGCCCAGCGCCGCCGCCGAGACGCAACCCAGCGCCACCGCACCGACGCCCACCTGGCCCCAGAAGTCGAGATTGCGCCTCGAATCCGAGCCCTTGGCCTTGAGCTCTTCGACCGCGGCGAGCGCATCCTTGCGCACCGCGGCGAGTTGTACCGTGTCGGCAGCTTCGATCACCTCGCCGAGCGGGGCCTTGATCGCCGCCGGCTGTGCCGCAACCTCGCTGCGGAGAAACTCGCGCAAGCCGGCGTCGCGCACGGCATAGCTCGCCAGCGTGTAGCGCGCCATGCTGCCGACGGTCAGCTTGTCGATGGTATCGCGACTCTTGCTCCAGGGCAGCATCTGCATGATGCGCAGGATCGGAACGTGCGAGCCGGTCGCGAAATAATAGCCCCACAACGTGTCCAAGAGATCCTGATTGCTGGCGAAGGTGAGCGCCATGCTCAGCTTCTTGTCTTCCTTGCTGAACGGATTATGCGTGAATGCGCCACGCAGCTTGTCGAACATACCGGGCTTGGTTTCTTCCAGCGGGATTCCAATCAGGGTCGGCAGCGTTCCGGCGAGATAGCTGTCGATCATCACCTTGCGACCCGGCATCCGCGGTGCAACCTTACGCAACAAATTCTGCCAATCCGGGAGACCGGAATAAGCGATGGCGCGGACGATCACCCATTCGTCTTCGGGCGCCACCGGAAAGAAACTGGTCACAAGCTGTTCGGCCCTGGTGGGGTTCGATCCGATCGCGCCGGCGATGAAGCCGAGATAGATGCCCGAATTCTCCGGCTCCTTGAAGCTTTGGGCGTGAAACAGCACGCGCACGGCGGCGGGGACATGGGCGTAGTCGGGCTTGGCGCGGTAATTGTAGATCCATTGCTGCACGACGTTGAGCGAGGCACGCGGATCGATCTCCGGCGTAACCTCCGCATTCGCGGGCGTGATCAGAAAGAACAACGCGGTGACAAGGCTTGCGTAACGCATGTGATGCTCCCAGGAAGTCCGTGCGTCCTGCCCCAACTTCGTGAGCCACGAACGTTTTCCACCCCCTACGGCTAGTCGGCATTTGAAGCGGCTATGCGACAATTCTGGGAACGCGCGGTTCGGCGCGGCGTCGAAATTATGGCAAAGCATGAACGGCAAAGCCCGCAACTGACCTTGCCCCCGACATTCTTTTGCCCCGCGGCGACAATCTCATCGAAGCCGTGAAATGGCAGGCAGGCGGGACGTGATCAGGGAATGCAGGATATCGCCCCGGCGCTGGCGCCAGTCGATCGGGGTCGGCGCGTTGCTAATCGCTACGCTGGCGATCATCTCGGTACCAGCGCGCGCAATCGATGCGGCCGTGCCAGCACGCGAGGTCGACGCGAAAACGCGCGAGGTCGACGCGAAGGCGCGCGACGGCATTGCCGTGGAGGGCAATCGCCGCATCGACGCCGATACCGTGCGTTCCTATTTCCATGCCGCACCTGACGGGCGGTTCGACGAAGCGGCGCGCGATGCCGGGCTCAAGGCGCTTCTGGCGACCAGCCTGTTCGACAAGGTGACGATCGAGCGCAAAGGCGAGCGGCTGGTCGTGCATTTGACGGAAGCCCCGGTGCTCGATCGCGTCGCGTTCGAAGGCAACAAGAAGATCAAAGACAAAGAACTTGCAGCCATCGTCGAATCCAAACCACGCGGCGCGCTGCAACGCGCCGCGGTACAGGCCGACGTTGGCCGCATCATGGAAGCCTATCGGCATGCCGGCCGCGACGATGTCGGCGTGGTGCCGCAGGTCATCGACCGCGGCAACGATCGGGTCGACCTCGTCTATGAAGTGACCGAGGGCAAGAAGACGACGGTGCAGCAGATCAACTTCGTCGGCAACAAGGTTTTCGGCAAACGGCAGCTCGCCGCCGTGATCAAGACTTCCGCAACCAACGTGCTGAGCTTTATGACCGGCGGTGATGACTACGATCCGGACCGCATCGCGGCGGATCGCGAACAACTGCGATCCTACTACCGCAGCAAAGGCTATGCCGACGCCAATGTGACTTCGGCCAGCGCCGAATACGATCCGGCGGCGCACGGATTTACGCTGACGTTTTCGATCGACGAAGGTCCACTCTATCGTTTCGGCGACATCAACATCGTCGGCAATGTGCCGGGATTGGACGGCGAAAAACTCCGTCCTTTGCTGGTGACGCGCAGCGGGGCCGTCTTCAACGGCAACGCGCTGGACAAGACCAACGAAATTCTTGCGACCGAACTGGCAAAGCTCGGCTATCCCTTTGCGCAGGCCCTCACCCGTACCACGCGTGACGCCGCGGCACAGCGCATCGACGTCGCTTACACGATCGAGCAAGGGCCGCGGACCTATGTCGAGCGCATCGAAATCCACGGTAACACCCGGACCCGCGGCTATGTGATCCGGCGTGAATTCGATATCGCCGAAGGCGATGCCTACAACAAGACGCTGATCGATCGCGCCGAACGTCGCCTCAAGAACCTGAACTATTTCAAAACCGTGAAGATTTCGACCAGGCCGAGCTCGACGCCGGACCGCGTCGTGCTCGACGTCGAGGTCGTGGAACAGTCGACCGGTGACTTCATGGTTTCCGGGGGGTACTCGACGACGGACGGATTCCTTGGCGAGGTCAAGGTGGGCGAGCGCAATTTCCTCGGCACCGGCAAGACGCTCAACGCGTCGGTGACGTATGGCCAATATGCGCGCGGGATCGATCTGTCGGCCTCGGAACCCTATTTTCTCGGCACCCGCATCTCGGCGGGCATCGAGCTCTACGGCCGGCAGAATACATCGAGCCCGTACCAGTCCTACGGCAGCGACGTCTATGGCGCGACCGTGCAGTTCGGCACACCACTGACCGAGCAGCTCGGCATGCAATACCGCTACGCCATCTATAACCAGAACATCACGCTGAACCCGGCGGCGTTGACCGCGGCACCGTCGTTGCCGATCCAGCAGGCCGCGGCGGCGGGGCCTGCCTGGGTCTCCGCCGTCGGCGACACCGCCACCTACAATACGCTCGACAACATCAAAAGCCCGACCAACGGAATCAATGCGCAGCTCAAGCAGGATTTGGCCGGCCTCGGCGGCGACGTGAAATTCCTGCGCACCACCGCCGACGTGCGGTATTATCACTCGATCAACGACGATGTTGTCGGCCTGGTGCGGGCGCAAGGCGGTTACGTGACCGGATGGGGCGGCCAGCAGGTACCGCTGCTCAACAGCTTCTTCGGCGGCCCATCGATGGTGCGCGGATTTGCCCCTAACGGAATAGGCCCGCGCGACCTCACCCCCGGCACCACCATGGATAATGTCGGCGGCAGCATGTACTGGGCGACGACGGCAGAGCTACAGAGCAACATCCCCGGCGTCCCCCAGGAATACGGTCTCAAGGCAACGGCCTTCGTCGATGCCGGCAGCGTCTTTCGCTACAGCGGACCGACGACATTTCCCGGCTCGTCGCAATCGCTGCAACTGGCCAACACCAACGTGCTGCGCTCTTCGGTCGGCGCCGGCCTGAGCTGGGCCTCGCCGTTCGGCCCGCTCACTGTCGATTACGCGGTGCCGTTGACAAAGGCCGCCTACGATGTGGTGCAGCCGCTCCACTTCGGCGCCGGAGGCTTTTGAGGCGAACATAAATCTTCACGCAAGAATCTTGGCGCGTGGACCGACCATACTGACCCGTTTGCGCTGTTGAGTCGTCTCCCCTAGAACAGCACCATGAGCAACGCTCTCCCTGCGCCCTGCGATGCCGAAGCCGCCCGGTCGGCGGAACGGATCGACGCCCCTACTCGTCCGCGCCTCGTGATCGCGACGACGATCTTGGCCTCCAGCCTGGCGTTCATCGACGGCTCGGTAGTGAACGTCGGCCTGCCGGCCATTGGAGCCAGCCTCCGTGCGGAGGCGGGCGAGCTACAGTGGGTTGTGAACGCCTATCTGCTGCCGCTGAGCGCACTGCTTCTGCTGGGAGGCGCCGCCGGCGACCGTTACGGCCGGCGTCGTTTGTTGATCACCGGCACGGCTGGTTTCGCGCTCGCCTCGCTCGCCTGCACCGCTTCGCCGAGCCTTCGCTGGCTGCTGGTCGCCCGTTTTGTCCAAGGCATCAGCGCCGCGATGGTGATGCCCAACAGCCTTGCAATCCTGGGCCAGACCTTCTCCGGAGAAGCAAAAGGCCGCGCCATCGGCATCTGGGCCGCGACCGGCGCCGCGGCGGGAGCGTTCGGCCCGGTGCTCGGCGGTTGGCTCATCGACATCGGCAGTTGGCGTTTTGTCTTTCTGATCAATCTGCCGATCGCCGCAGCGGCCGTTGCTCTCGCCTATCGCCACGTGCCGGCAGACGGGCACGGAAATCGCGTCCCCTTGGATGGCATCGGTGCGGCACTTGCAACAATGGGCCTTGGGTGTGCGACCTGGGCGCTCACCGAAAGCTCCTCACGCGGTTGGTCGCCCGTTGGGCTTGGTGCGCTGGCCGCAGGAGGCTTGCTGCTGGTCGCTTTCGTACTCGTGGAAAAAAGGCTCGGCGACAAAGCGATGATGCCGCTCGCGCTGTTCGGATCGCCGAGCTTCGTTGGTCTGACGTTGCTGACGCTGTTGCTATACGGCGCGTTGGGTGGCCTGTTCGTGCTGGTGCCTTACGTGCTCATCGTCGCCCATGGCTATTCGGCGGCACAGGCAGGAGCCGCGCTGCTGCCGCTTCCGCTTATCATCGCCGTGGCCTCTCCCGTCATTGGCTCCTTTGCGGCCAGGATCGGCCCGCGGCGGCCGCTCATCTTCGGGCCCCTCATCGTCGCTATCGGCTTCTTGCTCGCGCTGCGGATCGGGCTCGGCCAAAACTTTTGGACCGACGTGCTGCCGGCGATGGTCGTCATTGCGCTGGGAATGGCCGGCGCTGTCGCGCCGCTCACGACGGCGGTGCTGATGTCGGTGGACGCCCAGCACACCGGATCGGCGTCCGGGCTCAACAGCGCCGTCGCGCGAACCGGCGGCCTCGTCGCGACCGCCCTGCTCGGCTCGGTGCTGGCGGCAACGGGACCCGCGCTCACCACAGCCTTTGGTGTCGCCATGGCGGTCGGCGCCGCCATCTGCATTGCCGCCGCGGCAAGCGCGCTTCTTGTCGATGCGTGATTCATCCGGTTCACCGTCTTCACGGTCGGCAATGGTGGCCCTCCCTCTCTATCAGACCTCAATCGGGTCCAACCGGTGGCGTGCCGTGGGTGTGAAACAACTCGATGGTCTTCAGTCCCCACGCCTGGCCCTTCTTGCGCTCTTCCTCGGTCCAGACGATCGGCTTCCAGTCCGGCGCCAGAATGAGACGGGCGCCAGCGTTGGCAACTTCGACCCGGTTGCCGCCGGGCTCGTAGACGTAGAGGAAAAACGTCTGCTGGATCGCGTGCTTGTGCGGGCCGGTCTCGATGTAGACGCCGTTCTCCAGGAAGATGTCGGCGGCGCGCAAGATTTCCTCACGGCTGTCGAGCGCGTAGGTCACGTGATGGAAGCGGCCGGGCGTGTTGGAGTGATCGCGTGAATAGGCGAAGTCGTAGCTCTTGTTCGACATCGTCATCCACATCGCAGCCTCGGTACCGTCATTGAGCACGATCTGCTCGGTCAGGCGGCAGCCGAGATATCTTTCAAAAAAGAGCCGGTTGGCTTTGATGTCGACCGCCAGGCAATTGAGGTGATCGAGCCGGCGAACGTTGACGCCGCGCGCGGGAAATCGCTGCGCCTGATTTTTCAGCGCGGGCTTGAGTTCGGGTGGCGCCTCATACCACTCGGTCTCATAATAGAGCTCGATGATATGGCCGTCGGGATCGCGACACCGAAACGCCGGGCCCTGCCCCATATCGCCGTCGATCCAGCCGATCTCGTATCCGGACCCCTTGAGCGCGGCGACGCGGCGTTCCAGTGCCTGCGGGCTTCGCGCCCGCAACGCCATGTGCTCCATGCCCGAGGTTTTCGAGGCGGTGAGCTTGAGCGAATAGCGCTCGTAATCGTCCCAGCCGCGCAGGTAAACCGACTCACCCTGATGACCGCTGATCGTCATGCCCATCACGTCGACGAAGAACGTCAGGCTCTCGTCGGGTTTCGGCGTGAGCAATTCCATGTGACCGAGATGGGCGAGATCGAAAATCGGCTCGGGTTGCATTCGGCGATCCTCTACCAAAGCTTCCGCGTCACATCGTCGAACAATTCCTCCACCGCATACGCGCGCGGGATCAATCCCTGCTGTGCCGTATATCGAATAATCATTTCCAGCGAGCGGCGCATGTCGTTTGCGCTGAATCGAGGCGACGTGGCCGGCGCCAGCGCCGCGCTCTCTTGCAACAGCCGGAAGACTTCCCGCGCAGCTTCGGGATGCGTCTCGGACAGCGCTTGACTGACCACCACCATGTGGTTGATCGGCATCACGCCGCGTCTGGCAAACCACGATTTCTCTTCCGCCGCCGCATCCGGAAACAGCGGCCTCAGACCCGGACGATCCGCCTTCTCCCCGAGGACGGCGTCGAGTTCGCCGTCGAGCAGCATCTGGATGATCTCTTTGCCTTGCGGCGCCCGCGCCGTGGTGTCGCGAAATTCGGCGACATGGGCCTCCTCAAACGTGACCCAATCGATCGAATCGAGATCGACGCCGTAATCATCGGCGAGGATGCCGCGCAGCCACGCGCCGGTTGTGGTGGTGAAGGAGCGGATGCCGACGCGCTTGCCGTTCAGATCGGTCGGGTTCAGCGCTCCCTGTTTCGCATTGCAGAGCGCGTAGGCATGCTGAAACCGCGCCAGCACGACATGAGGCAGCAGCACCATCGGCTTGCCAAAGCTCTTCGCCATCAAATAAGTAACGATCGCCATCTCGGAGACATCGAACGCCCCTTCGCGCACCATCGGCTTGAAGCCCTTGTTGGTCGGCGAATAGTTGGCGAAATCGAACTCGACCAGATCGGACTTGACCGAACCGTTCTTCAGCGCGGCGGTGCCGGGATGATCGCCAAGCAATGTGCGTAAGCGCAACGTCAATTTACTCGGGCTCCGGCTCATCGACATAGACAAGGCCCGCTTTCGCCAGGACTTCGCGCATCTTGTACATGTCGAGCCCGAGTACACCGGAGGCGAGTTGCTGGCGCTTGCCCTCCTCCTCGGCCTGCCGCTTCTCGCCCTTGGCGGCGACCTCGCTCGCATCGTTCCTTCCGATCACCACGACGCCATCGTCATCGGCGATCACGGCATCGCCGGGCCGAACATTGACACCGGCGCAGACCACGGGAACGTTGACGGCGCCGAGCGTGGCCTTCACCGTGCCCTTGGCGGAAATCGCCTTCGACCACACCGGAAAGCCCATCTCGCGCAGCGACTTTACATCGCGGCAGCCGGCATCGATGACGAGGCCCACGACACCGCGCGCCTTCAGCGAGCTCGCGAGCAGATCGCCGAACATACCGTCGGTATTGTCGGAGGTGCATCCGATCACCAACATGTCGCCCGGCCGGCATTGCTCGACCGCGACATGGATCATCCAGTTGTCGCCGGGCTGCGCCATCACGGTGACGGCCGTGCCTGCCGCCTCACCGCCGGCCCAGACGGGGCGCAGATAGGGCTTCATCAACCCGATGCGGCCACCGGCTTCGTGCACGGTGGCGACGCCGAGCGCACCGAGCCGCTTGACGACATCCGCCTCGGTTCGGGTAATGTTGCGGACAACGACCGTCTTCATGCCAATTCCTCCATCGCCATCGGGAACAACCGCTGATAGGCCTCGCCATAGGTCATGGCCTTGCCGGAATTGCGCCCGCCCTGCATGCCCCGCTGCAGCGCCACCCGCTCGTAATAGGCCCACAGGTGCTTCTGCGCCGCAAGAATCTCGAACGTCTTGCGCTTGATCTCCCAGACCTCGTCGATGTTGAGGATGACCTGCGGCTTGAAGTTGCACATCTCCGGCTGGTGCGGCTCAAACAAAAACACCGGAGGCGCGGAGTAACTATAATCCGCTTGCGGTTTGTGCCCCATCGCCTGCGCCACGATGCGCGCCTCCTGGGCGTAGGCCGCCGCCGCTGGATGATCGACATTGTAGGGATCTTCGAGCGAATGGGTGAGGACGAAGCTTGGGTTGAGTTCGCGGTAGATATCGATCAACCGCTCCATATGCGCCTCAGTAAGTCGCAACGGATAATCGCCAGCATCGAAGAATTCGATTTCCGCGCCGAGTGCGGCGGCGGCGCGCTCCGCCTCGTCCCGGCGGCCGGCCTTGACCTGGTCGAGCGTCATGCCCGGCTGCTTCCAGGCGAACTGCGACTCACCGCGTTCGCCGAACGCCAGGCACACGATCTTGACGCGGTAGCCCTTCTTGGCGTGCAGCGCGATCGCGCCCCCGGCGCGCCACACAAAATCTCCCGGATGCGCCGAAACCACCAATCCCGTCTTCGTCATCGCGTTTCCTCTGCCTTCTTTGGTTATTTACCGCGCCTTCGCCGGCGCGTGGACATGCCACAAATCCGCGCGCCAGTGCAGCTCAATCATCCTTCGCGTGCCATCCGGCGCCGCGAGACGGTTCGAAACGGCCCCTTGTGGCGTTGGTAAATCAGACGTTAAGCGAACACAGGCCGGGGCGACCGCGCACGGACGCGAAAAACCGCTGATTTTCAGCCAAATCCACCCGACAAGGCGAACCAAGACGTCCCGGCATAACCTGTCGCGGCGAAGATGCCACGGATTTAACGGATCTGGAACTCGCCGGGTTTAACCGTTTCTCCAACCACCCCCTCCATAGTAGCGCACTGATCCACATTCATAACCCTCCAGGTTCAACCACTGTGACATCCTTTGGACGTGTGATTTCGGTGCGTGGATCCCTCGCCCGGGTCGGATTGTTGGCGACGGGCCAGATGGCCGTCTCGCAAATAAGGGCCACGGTCGGCCGCTTCGTCAGCATCCGCTGCGCCAACTCCACCATCGTCGCCATGATCACGGAAGTTTCCTGCGAGAATATGCCGGCCTCCGACATTTACGTCGCCAGCGCCTCGGTCGATCTGCTCGGCGAAATTCTTGGGGCCCCGGAGCGCTCCAAGTTTCAGCGCGGCGTCACCAACTATCCGACGATCGGCGATGCCGTCGAACTGATCACCAACCAGGAACTTCGAACGGTTTATGCCCCGAGTGGATCGGATCAGATCAATGTCGGTACCCTGCAGCAGGATCCATCCGTCATCGCCTATGTCGATATCGAGGAGATGCTCAGCAAGCATTTCGCGGTGCTCGGCTCCACCGGCGTCGGCAAATCGAGCGGCGTGTCGCTGCTGCTGAACGAAATCCTCAAGGTACGGCCGAATTTGCGAATTTTCCTGCTCGACGTCCACAACGAGTACGGCCGCTGTTTCGGCGAGCGCGCACTCGTGCTCAATCCGCGCAATTTGAAGCTGCCGTTCTGGTTGTTCAATTTCGAAGAAATCGTGGACGTGCTGTTCGGCGGCCGGCCCGGCGTGCCGGAAGAACTCGACATTCTCGCCGAAGTCATTCCGGTAGCGAAGGGAATCTATACGCAATACCAGAACTCCGATCGCCTCGGTCTCAAGCGTGTCGACCCCAAATCCGTCGGTTACACCGCCGATACCCCGGTTCCCTACCGACTGGTCGACCTGATTTCGTTGATTGACGAGCGTATGGGCAAGCTTGAGAACCGCTCGTCGCGCATCATCTACCACAAGCTGATTTCGCGCATCGAGACCGTGCGCAACGATCCGCGCTATACCTTCATGTTCGATAACGCCAATGTCGGCGGCGACACCATGGCGGAAGTCATCAGCCATCTGTTCCGCCTTCCGGCCAACGGCCGACCGATGACGATCATGCAGCTTGCCGGCTTCCCAGCCGAAGTCGTCGATTCCGTGGTGTCGGTGCTGTGCCGCATGGCGTTCGATTTCGGGCTGTGGAGCGACGGAGTTTCACCGTTGTTGTTTGTCTGCGAAGAAGCCCATCGCTACGCCTCCGCCGACCGCAACATCGGCTTCGGACCGACGCGCAAGGCGATCTCGCGCATCGCCAAGGAAGGCCGCAAATACGGGGTGTATCTTGGCCTCATCACGCAGCGCCCCGCCGAACTCGATGCCACCATCATCTCCCAATGCAACACGCTGTTCGCGATGCGCCTCGCCAACGACCGCGACCAGGCGCTGTTGCGCTCCGCGGTCTCAGATGCGGCGGCCAATTTGCTCTCGTTCGTGCCCTCGCTCGGCACCCGCGAAGTGCTCGCCTTCGGCGAAGGCGTGGCGCTTCCGACCCGGCTGCGCTTCAAGGAAGTGCCGGTGCATCAATTGCCGCGCAGCGAAGCCACGATTTCGACGACGCCGTCGGTCGCCGCCGGCCACGATATGCACTTCGTCGGCGCCGTGCTGGAGCGCTGGCGCGGAGCCACCTCGCATCGCGACGTTGCCGGCGATCCCGGCTTCATCGAAAAGCCGGCTCCACGAAGCGTGGAAGCGCCGATGCTGCAGCCGTCAATGGGTCTCGATCCCGACCGGTTTTCCCTCCTGAAAAAGCCCTTGCGCTGACAGAGCACTTTGGTGCTTCCGAAGCCGCACCGCGCAACGGGTAACTTTGCGGGAGACGCTGCCATCGACTATGATCTCGGGTCATCTTATCCCGCGATGTGAACCGGAATCACTCCATGATGCAGCCGATCGCCAAACGCTTCCCGACGCCGGCCATCGACCAACTGCCGGAAGATATCCGCACCCGCCTGCTCGCAGTGCAGGAGAAATCCGGCTTCGTGCCGAACGTGTTCCTGACGCTGGCCTATCGCCCTGACGAATTTCGGGCGTTCTTTGCCTATCACGATGCGCTGATGGACAAAGACGGCGGGCTGTCCAAGGCCGAGCGCGAGATGATCGTGGTCGCGACCTCCAGCGCCAATCAATGCCATTATTGCGTGATCGCGCACGGCGCGATCTTGCGAATCCGGGCGAAGAACCCGCAAATATCCGACCAGATCGCGGTCAACTACCGCAAAGCGGATATCACGCCGCGGCAGCGGGCCATGCTCGATTTCGCGATGAAAGTAAGCACCGAGGCTCACAAGATTTCGGAAGCCGATTTCGTCGAGATTTCCGGCCATGGCTTTAGCAACGACGACATCTGGGATATCGCAGCGATTTCGGCGTTCTTCGCGCTCTCCAACCGGATGGCCAACGTCACGTCGATGCGCCCGAACGACGAATTCTACATGATGGGGCGTTTGCCAAGATAGCCGGCCGGCTTCCTATAAAGATATCGACCGAGCTCGGCGATTGAGGCAGATTGAACATTGCCCTATCGTTGGATAGCCCTGAGCATCGAGAAAGGTCGCCGCATTGCTGGACTGGTCAGAGATCGTGCTGCGTCTTGGCGTCGCCACGCTGGCGGGCGGCCTGATCGGGCTTAATCGAGATTTGCACGGCAAGCCGATCGGCTTGAAGACGCTTGGCCTGGTAGGGCTCGCGACCGCAATGGTTGTGGTGCTGACCAGCTCTTCCGGGGATCCTACAAAAATTTCCGACGCGGCCAGCCGCGTCATGCAGGGAATCCTCACCGGCATCGGTTTTCTCGGCGCCGGCGTCATCGTCCATGCGGAGCACCATTTCCGGGTTCACGGCCTCACCAGCGCGGCCTGCACCTGGCTTACCGCTTGTGTCGGCATCGCCTGCGGGGTTGGGCAATGGCGGATTGTCGGGGCCGCCCTCATGATCGCGTTCGCGCTTCTGCTCGTCGGCCGAGCGATCGAGCGCTGGCTCCACCGCATGCTCGGCGGCAAGGGAAATCCGGAGCAGAAATCTCCCGCACCTGTTTCACCGGCGGATACGCCGCCGAGTTAGCACCGTGTCCTAATCGTCCGACGCCGGTCCGCACCAGCCCGGCAGATAGACCGCGTCCTTGCTTTTCCCCAGCGCCAGTGCCTTCTCGATCGCCTTCTCAAAATTGGCTTCCACGCTCTTGCGTGAAATTTTGCGGCGCAGAAAATCCGCCCACAGGAATTCGCTGAACGGCGTTGTGTCCTTGGCAAAACCACCGACGCGCCGCAACTCGCCGGCGAGGCTGCGGAATGGATCGTCCTTGAGGTCCGCCACCGTTTTCGGAACGTCCTTGAAGTCTCGGCGCACACCCTTGGCGTCGTAGGGATGGACCCATCTGCGGTTGTCGAGCACACCCCAGAACGCGTCGCGATCGACCATGGTGAGATCGGCGATGACACTCACCAGAATGTCCTTCACACCCTCATCGTGAAGCGCGCGCGCCAAATGATGATGATCGACCACGTAGTGGCGCAGGTCCGGTCCGAGGACCACCGGGATCATATGCTTGCCGAGAATCTCGCCCTGCTTTTTCTTCGATTTGTGCTCCCGCCAGCGCCTGCGCTTTTCCTTCACCTCTCTCATTCCGACGGTCATCTGCGTCGGACGTAGCGAGAGGATCGGAATCGGCTGAAGGATCGGTTCGCGCGTATTCGCCATCACTTAAACCTCCGTACTTGAAACCCTGTCGGACCAAAAAGCCCTCTGAAATCGACTAGACTATGCCATGATGGGGCAGGCCGTTAAATGGCTTTTGCCTAACCAGGAACGCCTCAAGAGATTTGGAAGATGCTCAAACACCGCAGTGAGCGAACGCCCAAGGAACGGGTTGTCCGATTTGGCAACCGAGAAATCATCGCCGAGGGCCAGCAACTCAATTTTTGGGCGGATATCAGCCATCGTTGCATGACGGCTTCATGGCCGGCGTTCATCGGCGGAGCCGCACTGGTGTTTGTCGTCTTCAACGCCATTTTCGCGTCATTTTACTGGATCGGCAATCAACCGATCGCGAACGTGCCCGGCGGCGCCTATATCGACTATCTCTATTTCAGCATCGAAACGCTTTCGACCGCCGGTTACGGCGACATGCATCCGCAAACCCATTACGGGCATTTCATCGCAACGGTGGAACTGTTCACCGGCATCTTTTCGATGTCACTGATGACCGGGCTGATCTTTGCCCGGTTCTCACGGCCAAATGCCCGATTGCTGTTTGCCGACCACCCGGTCATTTCCAGCCATGAGGGCAAGCCTACCCTGATGGTTCGCATCGCCAACGAGCGTCACAACATCATCGGCAATGCCACCGCCAGGCTGTGGTTGCTCAAAACTGTCGTGAGTATGGAGGGCGAGTTGCTGCGCAGGTTCTACGAACTGCCATTGCTGCGAAACGAGCACCCCGCGCTCGCGTTGACCTGGACACTTTATCATGTCCTCGACGAAGAAAGCCCGCTTTACCGGCTCAATGCGGACGACCTCGCTGCACTCAAAGTCGCGCTTGTGGTGGTGGTGTCCGGATATGATGTTGTTGCGGCGCAAACCATTCACGCCCGAAGGTCCTACGATCACCCCGACATCCGTTTTGGGCACCGCTACGCCGAAATCCTCGACGCCTCGGAAGACGGCCGCATTCGAATCGACTACGGCAAGTTCCATCAGACTTTTGAAGTATAGATTCTGGCATCGGTGCCGTGTCTACATTTCATGTCTACATTTTACGCCAACATTCGCTGTAAGACGCGTCGCGAGCGTGCTAAATGAGATCAAGATGTCCCGGAGCTGGCACCAGTGAAAATCCAGCGGCCCATTGCGTCGGAAGAAGAGCATCGCGTGCTCGAATTCCGGCCGCGTAGCCCGGCTCGCCCGCCGGGTCCGCAGAGAAACCTTGGCGCAGAAATTTCCCAAAAAGACTCTTCCCAGAGGGACTATTCCCAAAAAGACTCTTGGCGAAAGGACGCTTGGCGCAAGGACGCTCACCGAAAGGATGTTCCGCGAGAGCCGAATGACTTGTCGCGGTATGAGCGCGACCGGGAAGAACCGGACGATTTTCGTCATCGCATGCTGGCGAATATTGCGGCCTTCGCTTTTACCATCGCGCTGACCGCCATCGGCATATGGCTCGCGGTGAGCATTGCGAATCTCCGTAACACCCAGGACTGCGTGCTGATGGGACGCCGCGATTGCGCGCACATTTCCACACCGCATATCTAGCAATTTCAAGCCCGGGCTCGGCTATCTGGCCTTAAATCCGATCTGTCCGGCATCGGCCGCCTCCATTGAACTCGGCGCGGCGCTCCGATATACGGGCAGTCGACTCCGGACGGCGGATTGGGCATTCCGGGGCCCCACGCCCGCCTGCCGCGCCATCCCGGAATTTACCTTCAATATATCAAAGGCTTAGTGATGTCCTCAACATTCGATCAGGTCGCCACGATTATCGCTGAAACCTGCGACATCCCGCGCGGCACGATCACGCCGGAAAGCCACGCCATCGACGATTTGGGGATCGACAGCCTCGATTTTCTCGATATTGCGTTCGCCATCGACAAGGCATTCGGGATCAAGTTGCCGTTGGAAAAATGGACGCAGGAAGTCAACGACGGCAAGGCGACCACCGAACAGTATTTCGTCCTGAAGAACCTCAGCGCGCGCATCGACGAATTGGTCGCGGCCAAGGGTGCGTAATCGCCCATCATGCACCTCGAATATTTCCAACTGATTGACCGCATCGCCGACCTCAATGTGAGCGAGCGCACCATCACGGTTGAGGCGCAGGTACCGCTGCAAAATACCATCTTCGAAGGTCACTTTCCGGGCTACCCGATCATGCCGGGTGTGCTGTTGATCGAGACGATGGCGCAGACCTCCGGTTGGCTCTTGATCGCGCTGATGAAATTCGAGCGCATGCCGTTTCTGGCCGCGGTCAAGGAAGCCAAGATGCGGAGTTTCGTCAGCCCCGGCGAGATGCTGAAAATAGATGCCGGCATCGTTCACGAAGGTTCGGGTTTCGCGATTACTTCCGCCAAGGTCAGCGTCGGCGGCGAACTGAGGTGCAACGCAACGCTTACGTTCCGTCACGTTCCCTTCCCGAATCCGGATTTGCGCGGACACATGGAAGCGATGGCCAAACGCATCGGCTTTCCGCAACAGGCCATCAGCCATGACTGAGACGAAAGCTTCGCATTCGGGACCGGCGGAAGTCTGGATCACCGGGATCGGTTTGGCGACCTCGCTTGGCGAAGGGCTGGACGCTCACTGGGACGCACTCAATCAGGGTCGCATCAACGTCGACGAGAAGGGCTTTGCGCCCTACATCGTTCATCCCTGGGCGCCGGTAAACCTCGATACGCAGATCCCCAAGAAAGGCGATCAGCGCCAGATGGAGGCGTGGCAGCGCATCGGAACTTATGCCGCCGGGTTGGCACTGGAGTCCGCGGGCATCAAGGGTAACAAGGAAATTCTCGCGCGCACGGACATGATCGTCGCCGCCGGCGGCGGCGAACGCGATCTTGCGGTGGATAGCAACATTCTCAATCTGCAAGCGAAGGGCAATTCGGCTCCCGGCTTTCTCAACGAGCGGCTGATGAACGATCTGCGTCCGACGCTTTTTCTGGCGCAGCTCTCGAACCTGTTGGCCGGGAACATCGCGATCGTGCACGGGGTAACCGGGTCTTCGCGCACCTTTATGGGCGAGGAAGCCGCGGGCGTCGACGCAACCAGGATCGCGCTCGCGCGTATCGCCGCCGGTCAGAGCGATATCGCACTGGTTGGCGGTTCGCAAAATGGCGAACGCAAGGATCTGCTGCTGCTCTATGAGTTCGGCGACTTCAACCTCAGGGACAAATTTGCTCCGGTTTGGGCACGCGGCAAGGACGGCGGCTTTGCGCTTGGATCAGGGGGCGCGTTTCTTGTCCTCGAATCCAGGGCGCACGCGGAAGCGCGCGGCGCAAAACCCTATGCGCGGCTCACCAACGTCGTCGCCGATCTGGCGCGCCGCAAGCAGCCCGGCGAAACAACGGCGACGCTGGAAAAGCTTTGGTCGAAGCTCGGCAAGCTTGACAACGAAGGCGCCATCATCACCGGCGCGACCGGCGCCGAACCGGTGACGTCGGAGGAGCGGGCGTTCCTGAACGAGCATCCGGGTTTTGCGGTGCGGGCCTCCGGCACCATTTTCGGTCACACCATGGAGACGCAGTTTCCGCTGGGAATTGGCCTCGCAGCCCTCTCGCTTTCACGCGGAGCGCTGTTTCCACCCAACGATTCGTCCGGGCTGGAGATTGAAATGTCCAAGCCGCCGGCCCAGATTGTAGTCATCGGGGCCGGTCATTGGCGCGGCGAAGGCATGGCCTTGGTCGAAGCGATCAAGTGAGCACTGCGCTCTGGAGCACGCTCAAACAAAGAGACGAGGTCGTGATCCGATTTAACCTAATCGGATCATGATCCGGCGGGGAAAACATGACAGCTACGCGCGATAAATTCGGAAGACCGATCGTCGTCGTCACCGGCATGGGCGTCGTGACATCGCTCGGCGCCGGCAAGGCGGATAACTGGACAAAACTCACCGCGGGCGAATCCGGCATTCGGACCATTACGCGTTTTCCCACCGAAGGCTTGAAAACGACGATGGCCGGCACCATCGATTTCGTGCCGGTGGAGCCTTTTTCTTCCACCGATCTTTCGGAGCGGCTAGCCGAGATCGTCGCCGAAGAAGCCATCGGCCAGTCGGGAATCGGGAGCAAGGGTAATTTTCCCGGTCCGCTGTTTCTTGCCGTCGCGCCGGTTGAGGTCGAGTGGCCGCAGCGGCAGGAACTTGAGCGCGCGATCGGAGCAAGCACCGAACTCAGCTATGATGACCTGCTGCGGGTCAGCAGCGGCGGAAGATTCACGCAGTATCACCGGCGTTTTCTCTTCGGCTCGGTAGCGGATCATCTCGCCGAGAGCTTCGGCACCAAGGGTTCGCCGATCTCACTTTCCACCGCCTGCGCATCCGGCGCCACCGCCATCCAGCTCGGCGTCGAAGCCATCCGTCGCGGCGAGGCGGATGCCGCCCTGTGCGTCGCCACCGACGGCTCGGTCAATCCCGAAGCCCTGGTGCGGTTCTCGTTGCTGTCGGCGTTGTCGACCCATAACGATCCGCCACAAGCGGCGGTGCGGCCGTTCTCGAAGAACCGCGACGGTTTTGTCATGGCGGAGGGCGCCGGCGCGCTGGTGCTGGAAAGCTACGAAGCCGCCAAAGCGCGTGGCGCCGAGATCCTCGGCATCGTCGCCGGTTGCGGCGAACTGGCCGATTCATTCCACCGCACCCGCTCCAGCCCCGACGGCAAGCCGATCATCGGATGCGTGCGCAATGCGTTGACAGATGCCGGCCTCGGCCCCGACCAGATCGACTACATCAACGCCCACGGCACCGGCACCCCGGAAAACGACAAGATGGAATATCTCGGCATCTCGTCGGTGTTCGGCGAACGGGCCACGCAAATTCCGGTCTCGTCCAACAAATCGATGGTGGGCCACACCCTCTCCGCAGCGGGCGCCGTCGAGGCGGTATTTTCGCTGCTGACGCTTGAGCACCAGCGGATTCCACCGACGATCAATTACGATGTCCCCGACCCGGCCATCCCCTTCGACGTGGTTCCCAACAAGGCGCGCGACGCCCGGGTGACCACTGTGATGTCGAATTCGTTCGGCTTCGGTGGCCAGAATGCCTCGCTAATTCTGACGCGTGAACCGGTCTGACCGGCTCAAGCCTTCCAATGTCGGCGATTGACGTCATCGTATGAACCGGCGATACGCACCCGAAGCGGAAATCTTTCGTCTGACCGGAGACATTGGCGTCATGCGTGCACTCTCTCTTGTTGCCGATCGTCAACTGACGATGGCGGAGATGCCGCTACCTCCAGTCGCCCTGGGGCGGATGGAAAGCGGGCAAGTGTTCGGCAAAATCGTCGTTGGTTTCTGATGCATCCCCTGCTGCTTCGCGCCCGGGCCGGTATTCGCGACGCGATCAAACCGCTCGGCGATGCCGCGATCGGCGGGTTGACCGTCGGCATGCTGCGCACCACCCGCTATTTCGATCCGTTCAAGACCGCGAACTTGTTCGGCCGGATCACCCGCCTGATCGGACCTGCCCTACGCGAGCAGCGGATCGGCCGCGCCAATCTGACTGCGGCGTTCCCGGAAAAATCAGCTTCGGAGATCGAGACCATCCTCGCGGGCGTCTGGGACAATCTCGGCCGGCTCGGCGCCGAATTCGCGCATCTCGATCGCATCTGGGAGCTTGATCCGGCCAACCCCGAAGGAGGCCGGATCGAAATCGAACCGCGCAGTCATGAATTGTTTAAGCAGCTGCGGCTCGATGGCAAGCCGGCGCTGATCTTTACAAGCCATCTCGGCAACTGGGAGCTGCCCGCCTTGGCTGCGGTCGCGCACGGGCTGGACGCCGCCGTACTGTACCGGCGGCCCAACATCGCCTCGGTCGACCGCGCCATCCACGAGCTCCGCGCGGTGCAGATGCCAACATTGATCCCGGCCAGCCATGACGCGCCGTTGAAATTGGCGCAGGCCTTACAGAACGGTCAGCACGTTGCGATGTTTGTCGACCAGTATTTCACCAAAGGCGTCGAGGTTACGTTTTTCGGCCGCAAGACCAAGGCCAATCCGATGCTGGCCCGTTTGCTGCGGCAAATCGAATGCCCGATCCATGGCGTACGCATCATTCGCCTGCCCGGACACCGCTTTCGCGCCGAATTATCGGAAGAAGTGAAGCCGGTGCGCGACGCGGCCGGGCAAATCGACGTGCAGGGAACGATGCAGGCGATCACGTCGGTGGTCGAAGGCTGGATTCGTGAATATCCCGATCAATGGCTGTGGCTGCATCGCCGTTGGCGGTAGCGGTCACGTTTGCTTTTATCTACCGGTCTTTACCCGCGTCCAGAGCCGGTTGACGATCCGCTGCGTCGCCGGGTCACGCGCCGTGATCACGAAAAGCTTCTTGAGCGTGGCATCGTCGGGGTAGATGTTTTTGTCGTTGAGAATTTTCGGATCGATCAGCTTCTGGCTCGCCAGGTTGCCGTTGGCGTAGGACAGAAAATCCGAGTTCTTCGCGGCAACCTCCGGCCGATAGAGATAATTGATCAATTCGTGGGCCTCGGCGACATTTTTTGCATCGGCCGGGATCGCCAGATTGTCGAAGAACATCTGCGCGCCCTCTTTCGGGATCGCATAGCCGATTTCGATATCATTCTTTGCTTCAGCGGCGCGGCTTCGCGCCTGCAGGATGTCGCCCGACCAGCCCACCACGAAGCAAATCTCCCCGGTCGCCAAGGCGTTCAGATATTCCGATGAATGAAATTTGCGGACATATGGTCTGATTTTGATGACGAGGTCGGCGGCCTTTGCGAGGTCCGCCTGCTTGGTCGAATTGGGATCTAACCCGAGATAGCCCAACGCCGCGGGGAAAATATCGTCGGCCGAATCCAGCATGTGAATGCCGCAACCCGCAAACTTGGCCAGGTTTTCCGGCTTGAAGACGATATCCCAACTGTCAATCTTGGCATCGGGACCGAGAATTTTTTGCACCGCCTTGACGTTGTAGCCGATGCCGGTCGTGCCCCACATATAATTGGCACCATAGACGTTGCCGGAATCATAAACGGCGAGGCGTTTCACCACCTCTGGCCAGGCGTTGGCGAGGTTCGGCAGCTTCGACTTGTCCAGCTTTTGGAAAATGTTCGCCGTGATCTGGCGTTGCAGGAAATACGCGGTGGGGACGACAACGTCATAGCCCGATTTTCCCGCGAGCAACCGCGTCTCAAGCGTCTCGTTGGCATCGAACGTGTCATAAACGACCTTGATGCCGGTTTCCTTGGTAAAGTCTTCGAGCACCCCCGGCGCCACGTAGTTCGACCAATTGTAGAAATTGACGGTGCGCTCCTGCGCCTGCGCCTGCGGCGAGAGCAGCACGAGCACTGCGGCGACAGCCAGATGGATTTGAGGAAGGAGCCGACCGCGCATCATCTATTTCTTACCGGCGGTGCACCGCGTCCGACAGCCGCTCCAGCGCGGTGTCGAGGGTTGCATCTTTCTTGGCAAAGCAAAACCGCACGACCGACGTCACCGCATCCTTTTCATAAAAAGCCGATACCGGGATCGCTGCCACCTTGTAATCCGTCACGATGCGCTTGCAGAACGCCTCGTCACTCTCGTTAAGACCGAGCGGCGAAAGATCGACCGTGAGGAAATAAGTGCCCTGCGACGGCAGAACCGGGAAGCCGATGCCTTCCAGGCCCGCGGTGAGCCGGTCGCGGCTTCGCGCCAATTCGTTGCGCATCTGGTGGAAATACTCCGCCGGCTTGCCGAGGCCATAGGCGACCGCGGCCTGAAGGTTGGGCGCGGTGGTGAAGGTGAGAAACTGGTGCACTTTGGCCGCGACGCGCAACAGCGGTGGCGCGGCGCAGACAAAGCCGATTTTCCACCCCGTGAGCGAAAAAATCTTGCCGGCGGAGCCGACCTTGATGGTGCGGTCGCGCATTCCCGGAATGGTGATCAACGGAATATGCTCGCGGCCGTCGAAGATCACATGCTCCCAGACCTCGTCGCAGATCGCGATCGTATCGAACTCCTGACAGAACCTCGCCAGCAGTTCGAGGTCCTCGCGCGGATAAACCACCGCCGCGGGATTGAGCGGATTGTTGAAGAGGACGGCCTTGGTCTTGTGGTTGAAGACGCTTCGCAGCGCCTCCTCGCTCAAGCGCCAATGCGGCGGTTCGAGGCGCACGAGACGCGGTATGCCGCCGGCCTGGCGTATGATCGGCAGATAAGAATCGTAAACCGGCTGGAAAATCACCACTTCGTCGCCAGGTTCGACAACCGCAAGGATGGCGCTGGTCAAGGCTTCCGTGCCGCCGGACGTCACCATCACTTCAGTCATCGGATCGAGCTGAAGGCCATGCCAGCGGCCGTAGTGAGCCGATATCGCCTGCCGCAATTCCGGGATGCCCATCATCGACGGGTATTGATTGTAGCCGTCCATCACCGCGTCCGCCGCCGCGCGGCGAATGTCCTCCGGGCCGGGATCGTCAGGGAAGCCCTGACCGAGATTGATGGCGTTGTTGTCGCGCGCGAGCTGCGACATCGCCTCGAAGATGGTGACGGGAAGATCCGCGAAGACCTTGTTCATGGAGGTCATGGAAACACTCAGCCGCCGGTCGTGGTCGGCAATCCCGCGGCCATCCAGGCCAGCATGCCGCCCGCAAGGTGCTTGTCGTGGGCAAGACCGGCGGCTTGAGCGGCGAGCGAGGCCGTGACCGATCGTTTGCCCGAGCGGCAGGCAAAAACCACCTGCCGGTCGTGGGGGTCCGGAATGTCGAGCGGATCGAAACTCGAAAGCGGAACGACGACGGCGCCGGGATACGCATTCACCGCGACCTCGTTCGGCTCGCGGACGTCGACCAGAAGATAGCGACCGTCGGCCATCCCCTTCGAGACTTCTTCCGGCGTCAAATCATGAACTTGATGACCCTGGTCCGCCACTCAAATCCTCCCAACGATCCAAAACACCTGCGAGCTTATCCGAACGACAACCTCGCCTCTCGCGCCGCGAAAATCAAGCGCTTGGAAAACCGTGCTGAACAAACCGATCTAGACGGTCACCTGCGTGCCGACCTCGACCACCCGCCCGCTTGGAATCTGAAAATAGTCGGTCGCGTCGTTGGCGGTGCGGCTGAGCGCAATGAAAAGGTGATCCTGCCAGCGCGGCATTCCGGAATGCGCGGCCGGCTTGAGCGCGCGCCGCGACAGAAAGAACGAGGTCGACATGATATCGAATTGCCAGCCCAGCTTTCGCGCGATCGCCAGCGCCTTCGGCACGTTCGGCGATTCCATAAAGCCAAACCGCAGCGTTACCTTGGAGAAAGTCGCGCTGATCTGTTCCAGCCTGACCCGCTCAGTCGGATCGATCCGCGGCGTTGAAGCGGTTTCGATGGTGAGGATGACGTTTTTCTCGTGCAGCACCTTGTAGTGCTTGAGACTGTGCAACAAAGCCGTCGGCGCGCTCACGGGATCGCTGGTCAGGAATACGGCGGTGCCGGAAACCCGTTGCGGCGGTCGCTTCTCCAACATCGCCACCAGATCGGCGAGCGGAAGCTCCAGCTTGCGCGATTTCTCGAACAATAGCCGGCTGCCGTGCCGCCAAGTGTACATCAGCAGCATCACGACAGCTCCGAGCGCCAATGGCACCCAGCCGCCCTCGAACACCTTCAAAAGGTTCGCCGCGAGGAATGTGAGATCGAGAAACAGAAATGGCGCAATCAGCGCCGCAGCTGCGAAGGGCGACCACTTCCACACCCTCCAGATCACGACGAACCCCATCATGGCGGTGACCACCATGGTC
Organism: uncultured Alphaproteobacteria bacterium; assembly: GCA_963814615.1. GTDB lineage: Bacteria > Pseudomonadota > Alphaproteobacteria > Rhizobiales > Xanthobacteraceae > Bradyrhizobium. The sequence continues at coordinate 169,290 of CAWFDN010000001.1, forward strand.
CCGGTCACGGAAATACCGTAGGCCGACGCCAGCGCGCTTGAAGAACGGAACATCAAAACCAGCAGCGTCACGCTGATCAGCAGCAGCATATTGATGCGTGGGATGTAAATCTGGCCGGAATGGGCTTCCGAGGTATGGCGGATTTCAAATCGCGGCAACAGGCCGAGCTGAATCGCCTGACGTGTCAGGGAATAGGCACCGGTAATCACGGCCTGGCTCGCAATCACCGTCGCCAGGGTGGCGAGACAGACCATCGGCAACAGCGCCCAGTCCGGAAACATCAGAAAGAACGGGTTCTCGACCGCTTTCGAGTCGGCGATCACGAGGGCGCCCTGCCCCAAATAATTCAGCGCCAACGATGGTAACACAATGAAAAGCCACGCGGTCTGGATCGGCCGCTTGCCGAAATGTCCGAGGTCGGCATAGAGCGCTTCGGCACCGGTGACGGCGAGGAACACCGCGCCGAGCGTGACGAATCCGATGACGCCATGATGGAGCATGAACGAGACGGCGTGGAGAGGATTGAGCGCATGCAGGACTTCGGGATGTTGCACGATCGGAGCAATCGCCGCGATCGCGATGACGGCGAACCAGATCGACATCACCGGTCCGAAGAAAGCCGCGACCCGTGCGGTGCCGCGCGATTGAACCGCAAACAGCACCAGCAGAATGACCACCGTGAGCGGCACGACATAGGGATCGAACGCCGCGGTGACGAGTTTGATACCTTCGATGGCCGAGAGCACCGACAACGCGGGCGTGATCACCGCATCGCCGTAGAATAGCGCGCCACTGATGATGCCGAGCAATACGATAGCGCCGGCACCATGGCTCACCGCGCGTTGGGCCAGCGCCATCAACGCCAGCGTTCCTCCCTCGCCGTGGTTGTCCGCGCGGAGCAGAATCAGAACATATTTCAGCGTCACCACAACGATCAATGCCCACAGGATCAAGGACAGAACCCCGAGAACGGCCTGTGGATTGACGATGCCTGCGGGACCGCTGGCCGCGATCACAGCTTCGCGAAAGGCGTAAAGCGGGCTGGTGCCGATATCGCCATACACGACGCCAATGCTGCCGAGCATAAGCGCCTTGAAGCCCTCGGTGGAATGGGCATTGGCATGGCTTGGGGCCGCCCTCGTTTCCGGGGCGGGGACAACAACATCGCTGGTCATGGGTGTGGAGGCCTCAAAATGCTTCACCGCAAGATAGTAAAGCGAGGCGGCTTATAGTCCTGCGCTTAGAGCATAGCCTAGCCCTATTGTGAGGCCACATCATGCAAAAATGCATAAATACTTTAAAACGCGACCTGGTTCCGACTGGACTTGGGGCGATGGGGCTCGGAACGGCCGGGACCAGAAGCTGGATAGGTTATATAATACCCTAAACCGATCTACGGTAATATGGTAGCGCAACTGAATTATGGTTTCAGGTCGGGCGGCAGCGGCGGATCTTCGCGCATCAGCGTAATCGTCACGCGGCGGTTGGCCGAAAGCGAAGGGTCGTCCGGAAACAGCGGTTGGCTGTCCGCCTTTCCGGAAACCGCAAAAATATGGGCGGCCGGCAATCCGCCCCTCTCGAGAATTTGTCGCACCGCGTTGGCGCGGTCCGCGGAAAGATCGAACGCCCCGTAGTCGCTGCGCGACGGCACGAAGCCCGCCGACGTATGACCGAAGATGGAGATTCGGAGCGGAGTCGCCTTGAGCGGAACTGCCAGCTTCTCGATCAGCCGGCGCGTGCGATCATACGGCACCTTGGAGCCATCAGCAAACATCGACCGGCCTTCCTGGTCGACAATTTCCAGGTTGAGGCCCTGGCTGGTCTCCTCAAACATGATGTGTTTTGAAATTTCGGTCAGTTCCGGCATGTCCTGCAACGCCTGCCGCAATGACGCCGAGGCCAGCGCGAATTCACGATCGATTTTCAGGCGGGCACCGGCGGCGAGGCTCCGCTCCTGATCGTCCGGGGTCGGCGTATTCGATGCTTCTTCCGGAGGAATATGTTCGGCGTTCTTCAGCTTCGGCCGGGTCGGCAGCCCATCGGATTCGATGATTCCCGAATAGCGCGCCTCGGTCTGTACACCGAAGGCGTCGCGCATCGAGCCGGCGACGATCTTGAGCTTGTTGTTATCCATGGTCGAGAACGCGACGAGCATCACAAAGAAGCTCATCATCAGACCCATGAGGTCGGCAAAGGTCACGAACCAGCCGTGCCCTCCCCCATGCGCGTCACGTTTTTTCTTGGCCATCGCTGATCTTCCGCGCCGAGACCAGCGTTACGCCGGGACCGGTTCGCCCTCTTCATGGCGGTGTTTTTCCGGCAGATAGGCCAACAGCATTTCACGTACCAGCGCCGGGCTTTTGGAATCCCGTATCATGAGAATGCCATCGATGATCAGCGTGCGGTTGGTCTCTTCGTCAAGCAGCTTGCCGTGCAGCTTGTCGGCGATCGGCAGACAGAACAGGTTTGCGACCAGCGCCCCGTAAAGCGTCGCCAGCAGAGCGGTCGCCATGAACGGACCGAGCTTCGAGGGATCGGTCATGTTGGCAAACATTTGCACCATGCCGATCAATGTGCCGATCATACCGAACGCCGGCGCGCAATCGCCGATGGCGCGGTAGATTTTTCCGCCCTCATCGAGATGCATCAGAAAATTGTCGCGATCTCGTTCGAGGTTGTCCCTGATAAATTCCAGATCGTAGCCATCAGCGACGTAGCGAATTCCCTTGGCCAGAAAGGGCTCGTCGGTTTCGACCTTCTCCAGGCCGACCGGACCCTGCTTGCGCGCGATTTCCGCGATACGGGCCAATTCGTCGACCAGATCGCGCGCCGACAGCCTGCTCATCGTGAACGCAAATTTCGCGCCGAGCGGCAAGCCGTGCAGAATCGCGCTGAGGGGAAACCGGATCATGGTGGCGGCAATCGAGCCGCCGAAGATGATGATCATCGCATGCTCGCTGACGAACATGTGCAGATCGCCGCCCAAGAGCACCATTACTGTAATGACAATGATGCCGCATACGAGCCCGACGCTCGTCATGATATCCATGGGGAACTCCAACGCGCACGCGAACTACCGGCCGTCCTGGACGGTGGCGCGGCTCATCCCAAGCCGCGTGATGGAACCCTACGTCTGTGCAATTAAAGACGCGTTACCGGACCGGCAATTATTACCGATAGATTAGCTCGAAGCTGGACACCGCAGAGCTTGAGGCCTTCGACCGCGGACAGCCTCAAAATGGCACGACACTGCAGGCGGCGATCAAAGTTAGGAGCGGCGCGCCAGGTTCCACAACTACAGCTGATGCACTACCGTGGCCGTCAAGAAAAACCCGAATGCCAAAATAGCTGTCCGGGTCCGCACGGTGTCGAGGCGCTCTCACCTCGCAATCAGCGCTCAGGAAGCGAGAGCCGCATCGGTTGGCGACCTCTTTCATTCAATCAGCGCCAAGTCTGCTTCTAGCCACTTGGCGGATCGCGCTATTGAGCAATCTCTGCTCCGCACCAAGCCGACGTCGGCACGGCTCGACGTCAAAGCGTGCGCTTCACTGAAAGAAATTTACTGCGGTCATGCGCTGCGCCTGGCGTCACGACGCAACCGCCTAACGCCAAGCTGGTATTGCCAATCTGTCCGCTGGTAAATAGCAGCAGGGCTTAAGGGCATAAATGCAAAAGGCCCCTCCGAAGGGGGCCTTTAACACTCATACCGCGTCTTTTACCGCCTTGACCGGGCGTGCTCTGACGATTTTTCGAGCCGGCTTGGCCTTGAACGTCATCGGCTCTCCCGTGAATGGATTCGTGCCGGCGCGCGCCTTGGTGGCGGGCTTCTTGATGACGACGAATTTGGCAAATCCGGGAACAAGGAAGACGCCGTTTTTCTTCAGTTCCTTGTGGCCGATGGCCGCAAGCGTCTCCAGGACGCCCTTTACATCCTTCTTTACTACTTCGTTCGCGGCGGCGATCTTCTCGATCAGCTGCGACTTCGTCATTTGCACTGCCATTTTGTCTCCTGCACGTTGATTCGTAGGATGGACAATATTTGGGAATCTGCTGCAGAAACAGCCGCCGTCGCCAGATTTAACGAAAGATCGGACAAACCAGGGCAACCGATCGAAGGGCGCCGAGCACCTGACGCGGATGAAAACCCTGGCTATGGACTGCGGTATTCATGGCGCGATGTTGACGGTCAATGAGCTTGAGGCGGACAGACCGCACGATTCCAAGGGGTTAGCGGCCCGAGAGGACGCGCCGCATTCGTGCCAGCCCGAGCCGGTGGACGCTTGCCTCACGCGCGATGGCCCCCCGGCTGCGTGAATGACGTGTCGAAAACTATCTGTGCAGGAAACCCCTGATCATGCGCTCATCGCTTCCTTGCGACCGCCTTCCATGCCGGTAACCGGCGCAAAGGGAGCGGCCGCCGGCGATTCGACGAGATCGAGAAAGGCGCGAACGGGCAGCGGGCGCGACACCAAATAGCCTTGACCCTGGCTGACGCCGCAAGCCTCGAGCAACGCCGCCTGTTCCTCGGTCTCGATTCCCTCCGCGACCGTCGTCATGTTCAACTCGCGGCCCACGTTCACCAGCATCTCCACCAGGACTTTTGCTGAACGGCTGATCGCAATCGAATCCACAAAGAATTTGTCGATCTTGATGATATCTGCACCCAATTTCTGGATATACGATAACCCATTGTGGCCCGTTCCGACGTCGTCAAACGCGATACGAAAGCCGCGATCGCGAAGTTCGGCTAACACCGTGCCCGCGGCGCGCATATCCGTAATTTCCTGACGCTCGGTGATTTCAATCACGATCTGGCGCGGCGAGACTCCGGCATTTCGGGCAATTTGTCGGAAATCCTGCGTGAAGTTATGCGCAAGAAGATGCGCAGGGCTGATGTTGAATGCGATCTTGAACTGTCTGTCGGCAGAGAGGTGACCCCTGAGTTCGGACAGCGCCGATGTCACCAACTGCCACGTCAACGGAACAATCCGTCCGCTTTGTTCGGCGGTTGGAATGAAACGATCGGGAGGGACCAGCGCGCCGTCGGCCCGGCGCCATCGCGCCAAAACCTCGCCGCCGAGAATTTTTCTGGTGGCAAGCGAGAAGATCGGCTGCACAAATGGCACAAATTCGTTCCGTGCGAGTGCTGCGTCTATTTCAGCGATGGGGCCTGCGGATTGTCGCGAGATTTTGGTCGCCATCACGCCAAACGCAAGTCCGATGGCGCCAAACAGCAACAGAGTGAGAACCAGTGGTTCGTGGTTGGCCTTCGCCAAAGTGTCTACGTCAACACCGATCGACGCGATCAACGGATAGCGTTCCGAGACGGCGGACACCTGACGCAATTGTGCGGAGTCAACAACAGCTTCATCGCCGTCCTGGCTCGCCAATGCCCGTCCGTCCGTAAGGGTAAGAGACGCCGTTCCGTTTTCCCGCAGATCTTGCGGAAGAATGTCAAACAAAAGCGAACTCGTACTCACAATCGCATCGAGTGAGCCGCTGTTGTCATAATTCCATCTGACGCCCAAGGCAGTACCGTCGCGCTGATCCACACGAAACAGGCTGATGCGTTCGTTGCGTGACGGCAACGACTTTCCGGCGGCGGCCGAGACGTCCTCGATATTCAACGTTTCCGAGTTTGCAGAACAGACGATTTCGGATGATGAGTTGGAGACGCGAATGTCCTTGATCACACCGTAGCGGTAGATCGTCTTCCGAAATTCAGCCAAGGAGTTTGCGGCGCAATTTGACAAACCGCGTTCAGAAAGCTCGCTCAGAGCAATGAAGGCGTAATCGACCGCGAGTTCCGCCCGGCGCAGCAATTGGGCATCGAGCGTTCGAAGCGTCTTGCCATTGATCGAGGAGATCACGGCCAAGAATACGATCAGGGAGATCGTGGCCGAGGTGGCGGAGAACAGCAGAGCAATGGCCCAGCGCCCCCTCCAGGTTGCCCCGAACTTCGCAAACCAGAGTGCGGACAGATTCGTCATGCCGGGACTATTGCACGCTGAAGTATATGAAAGGTTTCCATCGGTTTTATCGGGTTTCTCAACGGACCCGGAGACCGTGCCAAACCATCGCCGCAGACGTTTAATCGCAGGGAAAGTGACGTATCACGAGATTTTGTATCGACCGACGAAAGCCTGCGTGATCGCCGGTAGGCTGGAATTGTGCGGCGCAATCGCATCGCGAAATAAGGGGTAGGCTGCGCATTTCCGTAAGACCGGAGCCCCCACCCATGACAGAAATTTCTTCTCATGTTACAGGCTCGGGAGCATAAAAAATACGTCACGCACGTAATATCGGCCCCCCTCCTTACGAACATTGCATGCAGGCCAGTTGCGGCTCGCTTTTACTAATGGAGAATGCATATGGATCGCCGTCTTCTCACCGTCGCCCTGGCGGGTTCGCTGGCCACCGCTCTTGCGGCGGTTGCTTCGCCGGCATCCGCGCAGGCTGCCTCCACGGAAAAATGTTTCGGCGTCGCCCTCAAGGGTCAAAACGACTGCGCGGCCGGCAAACACGATTGTGCCGGTCATTCGACGGTCAGCTACGACAAGGCTTCGTTCAAGCTCGTGCCCGCGGGTACCTGCACCAAGATCAAGACCCCGCAAGGTCATGGCTTGCTGACACCCGGCAAGGCTTGATTCAACACGCGACAGCGAAACACTCCATCCTAGCGAAACCCATTGTCGGAGTTTGTCATGACAAAGCTTTCTCCAGTCGCCCTCGCGGCTTCTGTCGCGACCGCCCTGGCGCTCACCGGTGCCCCGGCTTCCGCAGAGACGGCCGCGAAGGAGAAATGCTACGGGGTCGCGCTCAGTGGCCAGAACGACTGTGCCGCTGGGCCGGGCACCACCTGCGCAGGCACGTCGAAGGTCGACTACCAGAAAAATGCGTGGAAGCTGGTGCCGACCGGAACATGTACGACCCTCAAGACCCCGAACGGATTTGGCTCTCTCACCACGGGCAAAGCTCCGTCGTAATTCTGTGGCGGCGCAGCGCTGCCACGTTTCGCCGCAGTCGAACGAGGTTTGCGATGAAAACTTCTGAGCTTCCTGACCGTTGTGGCGTCGGCTTCAAGCCGGAGCATTTTTCTGAAATCAACTCTGTCCGCCAGCCCATCGGATTTTTTGAGGTGCACGCGGAAAATTACATGGGCGCAGGTGGGCCGCCACATGCGCAGCTCGGCAAGTTGCGCGAGGACTATGCGATCTCCGTCCACGGCGTCGGCCTTTCGATCGGCTCGATGCAAGCGCTCGACCCGGACCATCTCGATCGGCTAAAGAAAATTTGCGACCGATACGAACCGGAGAGTTTTTCGGAACATCTCGCCTGGTCGAGCCACGATAGCATCTTTCTCAATGACCTGTTGCCGCTGCCCTACACCGAGGCAACGTTGACACAGGTGGTGGAGCATATCGACCAGGTGCAGGGCATCCTTGGGCGCCAGATGTTGCTGGAAAATCCCGCGACCTATCTCCTGTTCGAGGAAAGCACCGTCCCTGAGACCGCGTTCCTCTCCGAGATCGTTCGCCGAACGGGTTGCGGCTTGTTGCTGGACGTCAACAACGTGTTCGTGTCATCGACCAACCACAGACTGGATCCACGCGAATATCTCGCCGGGTTTCCGATTCAAGCGGTTCGCGAAATCCACCTCAGCGGGCATTCCGAGACCATTGACGAAGCCGGCGCACCCTTACTGATCGATTCGCACGATACGCCCGTCAAGGCGCCGGTGTGGAAGCTCTACCAAGAAGTGGTCGCGAGGACCGGTCCGGTCGCAAGCCTTGTCGAGTGGGACAATGATATACCGGAATGGGTTGTATTGCGGCAGGAAGCGATGGCCGTTCAGAACGTTCTCGACCAGATCGCCCGATCGGCGGCGGCATAGGAGCGACTATGTCCATTGGAACGCAAAGTCTGTTTGCGGGCGCACTGCTTGACTCCGACCGCACGATTCCCGATGGCCTGACCTCTTGGAATCACCCACGTCCGGAACGTCGTTTCGCGGTCTACCGGAACAACGTCGCGGCAGGACTGATCCGGGCGCTCGCGTCGCGCTTTCCTGCCGCCGAAAAAATTGTCGGCGAAGCCTTCTTTGCCGGCATGGCACAGGCGTTTATCATGCAGCACCCGCCTAGATCGCCTTTGCTGCTTGGTTATGGCGACGACTTCGCGAAATTCGTGGCGACGTTTGAACCGGCGGTGGAGTTACCCTATTTGCCCGACGTGATACGGCTCGAGGCGGCACGCGGCAAAGCCTATCATGCCGCCGACCAGACACCGCTCGAGCCCTCCCGTCTTGCGGGCCTCGATAGCGATGCGCTTGCGGGCCTCAGATTCGTCTTCCACCCTTCGGTCTCGGTGATCTGCTCGGTCCATCCGGTGGTCACGATCTGGGCAATGAATGCGGGGGAGGCTGAGCTGTCGCCGATCGAGGCCTGGGCAGGCGAGGACGCGCTGGTCGTCCGTCCCCATCTCACCGTTCAGGTCCAGCGGCTTCCGGCCGGCGGAGCCAAGTTTATCACGACGCTCATGTCGGATGCGACGCTCGCCGCGGCCGTGGAAGTTGCTCTCGATGCAGCGCCAGAATTCGATCTCGCCGCCAACCTTGCCGGTGTCCTGCAAAGCGGCGCTTTAACGGCTATCGCGTAGCCAGTATCGGGGAAAACAGATGCGAGGATCCAACTCGATCGCGGACAGCATCCCGCGGGCTGTTCCTGACAAGGTTTACGCCCCAGCCGCACTCCTCGGTCGCATCCCCCATGACATCATCGTGCTGATCGCCCGCGTTTCGGTCGGCGCCGTCTTCTGGCGGTCCGGGCAGACGAAATTGGAGGGCTGGCACGTCTCTGAGAGCGCGGTGTTCCTGTTCCAGACCGAGTACGGGTTACCCTTGATTGATCCCTGGACGGCGGCGTCTCTTACCGCCTTCAGCGAGCACCTGTTCCCGATCCTCCTTGTTGCCGGGCTGGCAAGCCGGTTTGCCGCCCTCGCCTTGCTGGCGATGACGCTGGTCATTCAAATTTTCGTCTATCCCGAAGCGTGGCCGACGCATGGAACGTGGGCCGCTTGCCTTCTTCTGGTCATGGCGCGCGGAGCCGGCGTTTTTTCACTGGATTATCTGGTGACAAAACGGCTCGGGCGCGTGTGATCCGCTTCCCCCACAATCGATGGAGTGTGGGGGGACCATCTCACAACAACCTTTAGCTCATGACCCGATCCCATTGAATCGGATCATGAGTTTTATCTCGAGTGCCCCTTAGCCGTCAGTGAATTTCGGCCGACTTGGCAAGCGCCTCTTTCAGCTTTTCAAGCGTAAAGGACGAGCTTCGGGCTATTTCCAGAATCGGTGTCTCGCGGCGGCCGCAGAGCTCGGCCGCATCGGGCAGTTTCGCGGCGATATCGAGAGGAATCACCACCGCACCATGGCGGTCGGCGTGAATGAGGTCGCCGGAACGCACCGTCATGCCGGCGACGCGAACTTCGCCACCAAAATTTTCGGCGTGAACATAGGCGTGGGACGGTACGATCGAACCTGCGAGGGCCTGGAAGCCCGGCGCCCATTGCGGGATGTCGCGGATCGATCCGTCGGTGACGACGCCGATACAGCCGAGCGCCTTGTGCACCGTGCTTTGCACCTCGCCCCAGAACGCGCCGAAGCCGACGTCGGGGCCGTCGATGTCCTGAATCACGTTGATGCGCGGCCCCTCGCCGGTGCCGACATATTCGTAATACGCGATACGCCGTTTCTGCTGCTCGGCGGCCGGAAGGCCGGAAGCGAGGACCGAGCGGATCGTGGTGGTGCGCGCATAGCCGACCATCGGCGGCAGATCGGGGAACGGACACACCAGCGGCTTGGTCGTGTAACCGATCAGACGGCGTTCGGGCGCGATGATTTCCAGCGCATTGCAAATCGTGGGGGTGTCGTAGCGCCCCAGCGCTTCAAGAACTGACGCGGGCAGCGGTGAGGTCGCGGGATTAGTCACGGGCATTTTCTCCAGATTCAGGGACGGTTATTTTTGGAAGGCAGCAGAAGGCGGTACAAGGCCGCCATATACCGGACAAAAGCGCGATCGGCAAAACCGCCGTCGAACGCACCGCTCAGTTCAGCCGGGCCGGCCGATCGTCCTGTTCCGGTTCGGAAGCGGCAGCCGGGGTGAACGCCGGCGCTGGATTTGACGAAGGGTTTGACGAAACGACGTCGGCCGACGCGGCTTCGTTCGCGGCGACTTTGCGCTCATGATCGCGATAGGATTTCCACCCCGCCGGCAGGCTGAAGAGATAAAGCACCGAACACACCGAGAGAATATACCAGGGGTAGCCAATCAAGAGCGCAATGAAGAGAACCACGGCGACGAAAACCGGCAGCACCATTTCCGGGGGTACCCGCATGCGGATGGTCTTGCCCGAAAACACCGGCAGCCGCGAAACCATCAGGAAGGCAATCAGAAGCGTGTAGAGCGCGGTCAGCATTGCCGGAGGGGTCGGCATGCCCAGAAATGCGAGATAGACCGGAAGCAGCACAGTGATCGCGCCGGCGGGCGCCGGAACACCGGTAAAGAAATTCGCCGCGAAGGCGGGCTTGTTCGGATCGTCCATGGTCGCGTTGAACCGCGCCAACCGCAGGCCGCCGCTGATCGCGAAAACCATCGCCGCGATCCAGCCGCCATTGTTCAGATCATGCAATTGCCAGAAGTACAGAATCAGGCCGGGGGCGACGCCAAAATTGACAAAATCCGCAAGGCTGTCGAGCTCTGCCCCAAATTTCGACTGGCCCTTGATCATGCGTGCCACGCGGCCATCGAGGCCATCGAGCACAGCTGCGAACACGATCGCGGCCACCGCCAACTCCATCCGCCCTTCCGTGGAGAGCCGGATCGCCGTCAATCCGGCGCAGATCGCGAGCAAGGTGATGACGTTGGGCACCAACATCCGCACCGGGATCGGGCGAAACCGGCGGCGGCGCAGTTCAGGGTATTTGGGGTCGACAGGCATCTGCATGGCTCGCTTATATATAGCAAGCGCCGGCCGGCTGCGCCATTGCGGCGGCCGACGGCCAACTTTGGCAGTGCAAATGGTTAATCGGCGCGGTACGTCCGTCCGCCGTCGCCCAGCCTGAAATCGGCGAGAACGGTCTCCCCGGCGACCGCGGTCTGGCCTTCGGAAACCATCGCTTTGGTGCCTTCAGGCAGGAAAACGTCGAGACGCGATCCAAAGCGGATCAACCCGAACCGCTCGCCGGCGCCGATCGACTGCCCTTCACGGACGAACGATACAATCCGCCGCGCCACCAGGCCGGCGATCTGAATCACGCCAATACGGCCGTACGGCGTCGAGATGACCAGCGAATTGCGCTCATTGTCCTCGCTCGCCTTGTCGAGCTCGGCGTTGATGAAAGTGCCCGGCCGGTACGCGATCCGATCGATCCGCCCCGCGACCGGGCTGCGGTTCACATGGCAGTTGAACACGCTCATGAAGATCGAGATGCGCAACAGCGGCTTGTCGCCGAGACCGAGTTCGGCCGGCGGCAGCACCTGCGTCACCATCGAGACGCGCCCGTCGGCCGGCGCTATAACGAGGCCCTCGCGCACGGGCGTCACCCGTACCGGGTCGCGAAAAAACAGCGCACACCAGACCGTCAGCAACGTGCCGATCCAGCCGAGCGGCGTCCATATCCAGAACAGAATCAGGCTGGCAAGCGCAAAGCCGCCGATAAACGGATAGCCTTCCGGATGGATCGGCGGAATCTGCGCGCGGATGGAATTGGTGATGGACATCAAATTTCACTGTCAGTTGTCTCTCCTTTTTCAGGAGAGAGGATTATTACGGGAGAGGATTATCCCTTGAACGCTCGACTTGAGCAAAATTCTTCACAGCGATCATTCCGCCGCGGCTCGGGTCGCCAGCGCATCGTCGACCGGTGGCGGCACCCGGTTCGGCGCTTCACTCTCATCGCCGATCCGCGCCAGTCTCTCCCGTGCCTCTTGAGCCTCACGCTGCCTGTTCCACATACTGGCATAAAGTCCGCCGCTTGCCAAAAGCTGGGAGTGTGTTCCGCGCTCGGCGATGCGGCCCTGATCCAGCACGATGATTTCGTCCGCGCCGACAATCGTCGACAGCCGATGCGCGATCACGAGCGAAGTGCGGTTGCGCGACACCCGCTCCAACGCGTCCTGGATCTCCTGCTCGGTATGGCTGTCCAGCGCCGATGTGGCCTCGTCCAGCACCAGGATCGGCGGTGCCTTGAGAACAGTGCGCGCGATCGCGACGCGCTGCTTCTCGCCACCGGATAATTTTAAGCCGCGTTCTCCGACCTGGGTCTCATATCCTTTCGGCGACATCCGGATGAAGCCGTCGATTTGAGCGAGTCGCGCCGCCTGTTCGACCTCGGCGTCGGTCGCATCCCAGCGGCCGTAGCGAATGTTGTAGCGGATGGTGTCGTTGAACAACACGGTGTCCTGCGGCACCATGCCGATCGAGGCCCGAAGCGACGATTGCGTGACGTTTCGGATATCCTGGCCATCGATCAGGATCTTGCCATTCGAGACGTCATAGAGCCGAAACAGCAGCCGCGAAATAGTCGATTTTCCGGCGCCGGACGGTCCGACGATGGCGACCGTCTTGCCGGCCGGTACCTCGAAACTGAGACCCTTCAGGATCGGCCGCTCGGGGTCGTAAGAGAATCGCACGTCGTCGAAACGGACATTGCCACTCGTCACGATCAACGGCTTGGCGCCCGCAATATCCTTGATCTCCGGATTGCGCGACAAAACGCCGAACATCTTCTCGATGTCGATGACCGCCTGTTTGATCTCGCGATAGACCATGCCCATGAAATTCAGCGGCTGGTAAAGCTGGATCATCATGGCATTGACCATGACAAAATCGCCGACGGTATTTTTCCCGCTGCGGACGCCGATCGCGCACATCAGCATGGTCGCGGTGAGGCCGGCGGTGAAAATGATCGCCTGCCCGGTGTTGAGGACGGTGAGCGAGGTATATGTTTTCACACTGGCCCGTTCGTAGCGTTCCATCGAGTGATCGTACCTGGTGGCCTCGCGCTCCTCGGCGCTGAAATATTTCACCGTCTCGTAGTTCAGAAGCGAGTCGATCGCCTTGGTGTTCGCCTCGGTGTCGGAGTCGTTCATCTTGCGGCGAATCTCGATCCGCCATTCGGTCGCAATATAAGTGTAATACATGTAGATCACGACCGTGATCAGGGTGACGAGCACATACCGCCAGTCGAACTGCCACAACAGCACCGCCAACAGCAGCGAGACCTCGACGATGGTCGGGACCAGTTGCAAGATCACCATTCGCACGATGACCTCGATGCCGAGGCGACCGCGCTCCAGCACGCGGGTCAACCCGCCGGTCTTGCGTTCCAGATGAAAGCGCAGCGACAGCTCATGCATGTGGACGAAGGTGAGAAACGCGAGCTTGCGCACCGCATGCATCGCGACCTTGGCGAAGATGCCGTCGCGCCATTGGGTCAGGACCGCCATCAGCACGCGCACGGCGCCGTAGCTTAAGGTCATGATCAAGGGCGATGCGATCAGCCACATCGTCCAGTTCGCCGGCGCCACGGGAGCGGTATTCGAGCCGGTCAGAGCATCGATCGCCCATTTGAACGTGAACGGCACCGAGAGCGTCGCCAGCTTGGCGACCAGCAACAGCACCACCGACCAAACCACGCGCATCTTGAGATCGTCGCGATCGCCGGGCCAGATGTATGGCCAAAGATGCATCAGCGTCCCGATCAGGGTCGCCTTTTCAATGGACGAGCTGGAAGGAGGCAGCGCTCCGCCGGAGCCTTGGGCCGAATTAGTGTGAGCCATCAATAAGAGCCTGGAGAATCCCTGTCGCGCGTGTATTTTTGTTCATCGGCGTTCAGCCTGTTATATAGAGCGTTTGAACGCCGCATGCACCCTCGCGGCAAGCAATTCTTTACCGATTTGTCAGCATTTGCGGGTAGATTCAAACGTGCCAGCGAATCGCTAGGCTTGACGCCCCAACGGGGCAGTGCCACATGGCCGGAATGAACAAGATCAGAACTATCTGTGTCTATTGCGGCTCCGGCCCCGGCACCAACCCCCGCTTTATCGAAGCAGCCCTCGCATTAGGAAAGGCTCTCGCTGAGAACGGCATCCGCCTCGTTTATGGCGGCGGCTCGATCGGGCTGATGGGTGCGGTGGCCACATCCGTCCTCGATCACGGCGGCAGCGTGACGGGAATCATACCGGACTTCCTCACCTCCCGCGAGAACGCCCTCACGCGCGTTCAGGAAATGATCGTCACCCCCGACATGCATGAGCGGAAGCGGCTGATGTTCGAGCGTTCCGACGCGTTCGTGGCGCTGCCCGGCGGGATCGGCACGCTGGAGGAACTGGTGGAGCAACTGACCTGGCAGCAGCTTGGCCGGCACAGCAAGCCGGTCCTGCTCGCCAATATCGACGGCTTCTGGGAACCCTTGCTCGGGCTGTTCACGCACATGCGTGCGACGCAATTCATCCGCCCCAGTTTGGCGGTCGATATTCTCAAGGCCGAACGGGTCGAGGACATCTTGCCACGGTTGCGCGCCGCCGCGGCCCGCGCATTGGGCGGCACCGAGGAAATGGCGCCGGAAGTGGCCCGCCGGCTTTGATGTTCTCGGTTGGCGTTATCGCGATGGCTGTGCGTCATCGCCAGGAAATGTCACCGCCTCGATGCGGTTGCCATCGGGATCCATGACGAACGCCGCATAATAACGCACGCGATCGTGTGGACGCAGACCCGGCGCGCCATCGGAACGGCCTCCGGCATTCAACGCCGCGGCGTGGAAGGCGTCGACATCTGCGGTCGATTTGGCGCGAAGACAAATATGGACGCCGCTTCCTGGCGCAACCTGCGGCATCCCGACCCGCAGGTTGATCCAGAATTCCGGATGGCTCTTGCCGAAGCCGATCGCCATCGGCCGCTTGACCAGACGCGAAAGCGCAAGCGGCGCCAGCACCAATTCATAAAACCGCGCGGCGCGTTCCAGATCGCTTACGCCGACTGAGACATGATCGATCATGCGATGTTCCCATCAAGCACCAGCATTGGTCGTACCCCGTCATTGCGAGGAGCGAAGCGACGAAGCAATCCAGCGACAGGATCCAGGCCATGGATTGCTTTGCGGAGCCTGTCATCGGGCGGCGCTTTGCGCCGACCCGTTGGCTCGCAATGACGCGAGTTACTATTTTCGCCTCACGCGTGCTCTCAGAACGGTGCGCCGGACTTCACCAGTTTGTAAAACACCGAATCCATCAGCGCTTGAAACGAGGCGTCGATGATGTTGGGCGACACGCCGACCGTGGTCCAGCGCTCGCCCTCCTCGTCTTCACTCTCGATCAGCACTCGCGTCACCGCCTCGGTGCCGCCGTTGAGGATGCGCACGCGGTAGTCGATCAGCTTCAGGCCTTCGATGTATTTCTGGTATTTGCCGAGATCCTTGCGCAGCGCGACGTCGAGCGCGTTGACCGGACCGTTGCCCTCGGCCGCCGAGATCAGCCTTTCGCCTGCGACGTCGACCTTCACCACCGCCAGCGCCACCGTGACGCGCTGGCCGTTGGCGTTGTAGCGCTGCTCGACATTGACGTCGAATTGCTCGACCCGGAAATATTCCGGCACCCGGCCCAGCGTGCGCCGCGCCAAAAGATCGAACGAGGCGTTGGCGGATTCATAGGCGTAGCCGGCGGCTTCGCGCTCCTTTAATTCCTCGACCAGACGAACCAGCTTAGGATCGCGTTTGTCATAGGCAATGCCGGCGCGATCGAGTTCGGCGATGACGTTCGAACGACCGGCCTGATCTGATACCAGCACCTTGCGGTGATTGCCGACCGCCTCGGGCGGCACATGTTCGTAAGTCTGCGGATCCTTCAGCACGGCCGAAGCATGAATGCCGGTCTTGGTGACGAACGCACTTTCGCCGACGTAAGGCGCGTGGCGATCGGGCGCGCGGTTGAGCATATCGTCCAGCGTCCGCGACACCTTCATCAAGCTCGCCATCTTGTCCGACGTCACGCCGATCTCGAAGCGATCGGAAAATTCGCCCTTGAGACGAAGCGTCGGGATCAACGAACACAGATTGGCGTTGCCGCAGCGTTCGCCAAGCCCGTTCAGCGTGCCCTGAATTTGGCGGACACCGGCGCGCACCGCGGCCAGCGAATTGGCGACGGCCTGATCGGTGTCGTTATGGGCGTGAATGCCGAGGTGATCGCCCGGAATGTGCTTCACCACGTCGGCGACGATGTTCTCGACCTCGTGTGGCATGGTGCCGCCGTTGGTGTCGCACAACACCACCCAGCGCGCGCCGGAATCATAGGCGGCCTTGGCGCAGGCCAGCGCGAACTCCGGGTTTTCCTTGTAGCCGTCGAAAAAATGCTCGCAATCAAGCATGACTTCGCGGCCCATCGACTTCGCCGCCGTCACGCTGTCGCGGATCGAGGCAAGATTTTCCTCGTTCGACGTCTCCAGCGCGACCCGCACCTGATAGGCCGACGATTTCGCCACAAAACAAATCGCATCGGCTTTGGCCTCGAGCAGCGCTGCGAGGCCGGGATCGTTCGAGGCCGAACGGCCCGGGCGCCGCGTCATGCCGAACGCCGTGAAGCTCGCGTGACCGAGCTTCGGCTTATGCGCAAAGAATTCGGTATCGGTGGGATTGGCGCCGGGATAGCCGCCCTCGATGTAGTCGATGCCGAGTTCGTCGAGCATCCCGGCGATCCGCCGCTTGTCCTGCAGCGTGAAATCGACACCGTTGGTCTGCGCGCCATCGCGCAATGTGGTGTCGAACAGATAGAGCCGCTCGCGGGTCATTTGGGAACTCCCGGCGGAGCGCCCTGCACAAGCGTCTTCTGCATCGTGGTGTTGGCGAGCCATTCGCCGTTGAGCGTCACAGTGTTGCGCTGCTTGCCGACGTAACCTCGCTTGAGGAAAAAGCCTTCCGCATTGTCGCTCGCATCAACAGTGAGACTCTTCGCGCCACGGGCGCCGGCGAGTTTTTCCAGCGCCTCGCACAGCATCGAGCCCACGCCCTGCCCGGTCACGCCGGGATGAACATAAAGCATGTCGATGGAATCGGCGCCCTTGAGCGAGGCAAACCCCACCGGCGAATTCTGCAGCGTGGCGATCAGCGTAAGTTCGGAAGCCAGACGCTTGCCGAATTGCTCTTCATCGTCCGCAACGCTGGCCCACGCCTGCTGCTGCGCTTCGTTGTAATCCTCGCCGGTCAATTCCTCGATGGCGGCCACGAAGATCGCCGCCAGTATCGGCGTGTCTTCGGCGAGGAACGGCCGCAGCGCCGGTTTTGGAAGTGCCTGTCCCATTATCGCGCGACCTCCCAGGTGGTGCCTTCCTTTGAATCCTTGATGATAACGCCCATCGCCGCGAGTTCGTCGCGGATGCGATCGGATTCTTTGAAATCTTTTCGAGCGCGGGCGGCGGTGCGGTCCGAAATCAATTGATCGATCTGTTTCGCGTCGACCCCGCTGGCTTGCCGCTTTCGATCCTTCCATTCCGCCGCGCTTTCGGAAAGGAAACCGAGAAGCCGCAACGAGGCCGCAAACTCGTGGCGATCTCGTTCATTTCCCGAAGCCGCGCTGTTCCGCAAACCATGCAACGATGCGATCATCTGCGGCGTATTCAGGTCATCCGACAGCGCTTCGATGACCATCTCGGAAGCTCGATCGCTCTGAGTGTCCGCAGCGACCCAATACCAATCGTCGAGTGTTTTCGCGCTTTCTTCCAAACCTTTCAGCGTCCAATCGATTGGCGACCGATAATGCGTCTTGAGCATGTTTAGGCGCAATACTTCGCCCGGCCAGTCCGCCAGCAACTCCCTGATCGTCACAAAGTTGCCGGTCGACTTCGACATCTTCTCGCCTTCGACCTGCAAGAAGCCGTTGTGCATCCAGACATTCGCCATGCGCGCTTCGTGAAAGGCGCAGCAGCTTTGCGCGAGTTCGTTCTCGTGATGCGGAAACACCAGATCGATGCCGCCGCCGTGAATGTCGAATTGTTCGCCGAGATGCTTCCACGCCATCGCCGAGCACTCGACGTGCCAGCCCGGGCGTCCCTCCGCCTTGATGCCTGAGGGCGAAGACCATGACGGCTCGCCCGGCTTCGAGGGCTTCCACAACACGAAATCGGTGGCGTCGCGCTTGTACGGCGCGACATCGACGCGCGCGCCGGCGATCATCTCGTCGAGCGAACGGTTGGCGAGCGCGCCATAGCGCGGCAAAATCGAATTCGCGGCATTCATCGCCTGCGGCGAGAACAGCACGTGGTCTTCGGCAACGTAAGCAAAACCGCCCTGCACCAGTCGCTCGATGATATCGCGCATCTCGGCGATATGCTCGGTCGCGCGCGGCTCGACGCTCGGGCGCAGGCAGCCGAGCGCATCGACGTCGGCGTGGAATTGTTTTTCGGTCTGCTCGGTGACCTTGCGGATCGCCTCGTTCAGCGGCAGGCCCGGGAAAATCCCGCGCCGCGCGGTCGTTGATCTTGTCGTCGACGTCGGTGATGTTGCGCACATACGTGACGCGGTCGGCGCCGTAGCGATGTCGCAGCAACCGGAACAGCACGTCGAACACGATGACCGGGCGCGCATTGCCGATATGGGCGAAGTCATAGACCGTCGGCCCGCACACATACATGCGGACGTTGGTGGAATCGAGCGGCGCGAAAGCGCGCTTTTCCTTGGTCAAGGTATCGTAGAGGCGCAAGTCCATGGATATCCCGTCCCTTGCGGCCGGGCGTCCAGTGATCTCATGTGAGAAAAGACGGCCTCAGCCAGCGAATCGCTAGCTCATAATCTCGCGGCAAATGCCGCAAATGGCGAGGAAACCGTTCATGAAAGGTACCATGGGCCAGCCCGGGGGATGGCGTCAAGTGCCCTCAAAAAGCCGGTTTGGGGCGTGAGACCGCCCGCCCGCTCATGGTTAATCATTGTTAACTTTTTGGGTCTATCAAATGAGAGCGCTCCTCTCATTTACCGGTGCAACATGCGATCTATTTCCGTGCTTTTGGCTTGTGCGTCCCTCTTCACCGCCTCCGCTGCATCGGCCGACAGCCGGGTTTTCATTATCGCCAACCAGGCGGACGGCTACGGCGTCGACCAGTGCCTCGCTAAAAGCGAAAAATGCGGCGCCCATGCCGCCCGTTCCTACTGCCAATCGCGGGATTTCGCCGATGCCTCGGCTTACCGCCGCGTCGATCCGGACGAGATAACAGGATCGATCCCGACGGCCGGTGAGCACTGCAACCGTGCCGGTTGCGCCGAATACGTCGCCATTACCTGCCAACGCTAGGCCGCCTGCCGCGGCCGGATCGCGAGGGTGTTCTCGCCACATCGGCGCCCCGGAAACGACGTGACGCTGCCCCGAGAAGCGGGTATGTGAAGCCGCGTTGACCGCGCCTTTCGGTTCCACGCTGCGCGGAGTTGTTCCAATGGCCGGAAATGCCTGAAACGCTGATCACCCCCTTTTCCCGATCGATTTTGGCCGGCGCGGCGCTGCTCTGTGGCGTCGTGCTGAGTGTCGACGCCTGGGCGCAAACCGGTCCGGGCGCGCCACTGCCGCAGGGAGCGGCCGTCAATCCGATCTGCCCGCGGCTGGAAGTGCAATTGGCGACGATCGACCGTGGAGGCGGCGGCGATCCGGCCAAGGACGAACAAATCCGCCGTTACCAGGACGCCGCAGCCAAGCAGCAGAGCGAACTCGATCGCGTCACCTTGCAGGCCAAGCGGATGGGCTGCGACAGCTCCGGATTTTTCTCGCTGTTCAGCGGCCAGTCGGCGCAATGCGGTCCGGTCAACAACCAGATCCAGCAGATGCGGACCAATCTCGAGCAGATCACGACCAGCCTTGAGCGGCTGCGCGGCGGCCTCGGCAATCCCGATCGCGACAACCAGCGCCGCTCGGTGTTGTTGGCGCTGGCCCAGAACAATTGCGGACCGCAATATGCCAACGCCGTGCGCGATGCCAATACCGGGCGTGGCCAAGGGAATTCGCAAGGCAATTTCCTCGATAATCTGTTCGGCAACAACAACAACAACAATCCGGGCGCGCCCAGCGCCGATCTCGGACCGCAATCGGGGACCTACCGCACCGTCTGCGTCCGTTCCTGCGACGGCGCTTATTTTCCGATCTCGTTTGCCACCGTGCCCGGCCGTTTTCCCGACGACGAAAAGACCTGCAAGGCGCTCTGCCCGGCGACGGAGGCGAACCTCTTCAGCTACCGCAACCCCGGCGAAGACATCAACCAGGCGGTGTCGACCAACGGCCAGCCTTACTCCTCGTCGCCGAACGCATTTCGCTACCGTCAAGAATTCAATCCCTCCTGTTCGTGCAAGGCGGCCGGTCAGACCTGGTCCGACGCCCTGAAAAGCATCGACGACAAGGCCGCCGCCGAACAACAGGGTGACATCATCGTCACCGAAGAGAGCGCGAAGAAGATGTCGCGTGCGCCGACGAAACTGGCGCCGGCGCCGGCCCCCACCAAGAAGGGCGCAGGGGCCGCAGGCACGACGGCCAGCGCGCCCACACCGGAAGATTCGGCCACCACCGCGGTGGCACCCGGCGGCGCGTCGGACAACAAACCGATCCGCTCGGTGGGTCCGACCTTCATCCCCGCGCGCTGACTTTATCCCTCGAACGCTTCCGCCGATCCGCGGCTGGCGCGCACCACCAGCTTCTCGTCGGGTTCGGGCGGCGCCTTGCCGGTATCGCGAAATTTGTTGGTGATGGGATAGCGGCGGTCGCGGCCAAAATTCTTTTGGGTGACCTTGACGCCCGGCGCCGCCTGCCGCCGCTTGTACTCGGCGATGTTGAGCAAGCGATCGATCCGTGTCACGATTTCGGCATCGAACCCGGCTGATATGATCGAGGCCAACGGCTCTTCGCGCTCGACCAGGCGTTCCAAAATCGCATCGAGCATCTCGTAAGGCGGCAGCGAATCCTGGTCGGTCTGATTGTCGCGCAGCTCCGCGGTCGGCGGCCGGATGATGATGTTGACCGGAATGACTTCGCCCGACGGGCCCAGCGCGCCTTCGGGTTTCCAGGCATTGCGCAAATTTGAGAGCCGAAATACTTCGGTCTTGTAAATGTCTTTGATCGGGTTGAAGCCACCGTTCATGTCGCCATAAAGCGTGGCGTAGCCTACCGACATCTCCGACTTGTTGCCGGTGGTGACCACCATCGCGCCGGTCTTGTTGGAAATCGCCATCAACAGCGTGCCGCGCGTGCGGGCCTGCAGGTTTTCCTCGGTGATGTCGCGCGGCAGGCCCGCGAAGGTGCCTGACAAGATTTCTTCAAAGCCGTGGACGGCTGCCGCGATCGGCAACACCTCGTAGCGGATGCCGAGATGGCTCGCGAGCTTTGCCGCGTCGTCGAGCGAGACCTGCGCGGTGAATCGAAACGGCAACATCACGCCGCGAACGCGTTCGGCGCCGAGCGCATCGACCGCAATCGCCGCGCACAGCGCGGAATCGATGCCGCCGGAGATGCCCAACAAAACGCCGGGAAAGCCATTTTTGCCGACGTAATCGCGCAACCCCAGCACACACGCCGCGTAGTCGGCCTTGTCGCCTTCGAGCAGCGGCGCGACCGGCCCGGCGCAGCGCCAGCCGGCGTCGGTCTTGCTCCAGCGCAACGTCGTGATGTTTTCTTCGAACGCCGGCAGTTGCGCGGCCACCGACAAATCAGCATTCAACGCAAACGAAGCGCCATCGAACACGAGCTCGTCCTGCCCGCCGACCTGATTGAGATACACCAGCGGAAGCCCGCTTTCGGTGACGCGCGCCACCGCGATCGAGAGCCGCAGATCGTTCTTGTCGCGCGCGTAAGGCGAGCCGTTCGGCACGACCAGGATTTCCGCGCCGGTTTCCGCGAGGCACTCGACGACGTTTTCGTAATCCTCGGATTCTTCTAACCAGATGTCCTCGCAAATCGGCACCCCGACCCGGACGCCGCGGATCGTCACCGGACCGGCGGCCGGACCGCGTGCGAACAGGCGCTTTTCGTCGAACACGCCGTAGTTCGGCAAATTGGCCTTGAAACGAATGGCGGCGACGCGGCCCTCGTCCAGCAACGCGCAGGCGTTATAGAGTTTGCCGTCCTCGACCCACGGGCTTCCGATCAGCATCGCCGGACCGCCGTGGGCGGTTTCGCGCGCGAGCTCCTCGACCGCGGCGCGGCAGGCCGCCTGAAACGCCGGCTTGAGCACCAGGTCTTCCGGCGGGTAGCCGGCGATGAACAATTCGGGCAACACCACGAGATCGGCGCCGTCGGCGGCCGCTTGCGCACGCGCGGCGCGCGCCTTGGCGGCATTGCCCGCGACATCGCCCACCGTCGGGTTCAACTGGGCCAGCGTGATGATCAAGTGAGCGGCGCGTTCGGTCATGGAGCGATGGTGCCTTGCGCACGGACAAACTGCAATTGCATGGTTAGACTGCGCCCATGCGTTCGGCGATGGCGAACAGCCAGAACAAAACGGCCATCACCAGTGCGACGCCGACCGCCGCGGAGCCCATATCCTTGACCCGTCCGATCTGCGCATCGTGATCGGTCGTGAGCCGGTCGGCGAGTTTTTCGATCGCGGTATTGAGCAGTTCGACCACCAACACCAGAACCACCGCAGCGATCAGCTCGAAGCGGCGCATCGGAGTTGCGCCGATCAGCCACGCCAGCGGCAACGAAAGCAGCAGCGCGGCGAGTTCCTCACGAATCGCCTGCTCGGAACGAATCGCAAAGGCCAGCCCGTTGCGGGTGTTGATCGTGGCCTTCCAGAACCGCAGCAACTCAAAGTCCCGCCGCGGCCGACATCGGTTTGACCTTGCCGACGTGCTCCTGCTTGAGCAATTCCGCGATCAGGAAAGCCATGTCGATCGACTGCTCGGCATTGAGGCGGGGGTCACAGACCGTGTGGTAGCGGTCGTTGAGATCCTCATCGGTGATGGCGCGGGCGCCGCCGATGCATTCGGTCACGTCCTGGCCTGTCATTTCCAGATGGACACCGCCGGCGTGGGTGCCCTCGGCGGCGTGAATCGTGAAGAACGACTTCACCTCCGACAACACCCGGTCGAACGGGCGGGTCTTGTAGCCACTGGTCGAGGTGATGGTGTTGCCGTGCATCGGATCGCACGACCACACCACGACGCGGCCTTCGCGCTGCACCGCGCGGATCAATTGCGGCAGGTGGTCGCCGACCTTGTCGGAACCAAACCGGTTGATGAGCGTGAGGCGCCCGGGCTCGTTGTCCGGATTGAGCACATCGATCAGCCGCAACAATTCATCTGGTTTAAGCGAAGGGCCGCATTTCAAGCCGATCGGATTCTTGATGCCGCGGAAATATTCGACATGGCCGTGATCGAGCTGGCGGGTGCGATCGCCGATCCAGATCATGTGGCCGGAGGTCGCGTACCAATCGCCGGTGGTGGAATCGACCCGCGTGAAGGCCTGCTCGTAGCCGAGCAGCAGCGCTTCGTGGCTGGTGTAAAAATCGGTGGAACGCAGCTCGGGGTGGCTTTCGAGATCGAGGCCACAGGCTTGCATGAAGTTCAGCGCGTCCGAGATGCGGTCCGCCAATTCCTTGTAGCGGCGCGACTGCGGGGAATCCTTGAGGAAGCCGAGCATCCACTGATGCACGCTGCCCAAATTGGCGAAGCCGCCGGTCGCGAACGCGCGCAAAAGATTGAGCGTCGCCGCCGACTGCCGATACGCCATCAACTGCCGCTGCGGATCGGGGATGCGCGATTGCGCGGTGAAGGCGATGTCGTTGACGATGTCGCCGCGGTAGCTCGGCAGCTCGACACCACCGAGCTTTTCGGTGGGCGACGAGCGCGGCTTGGCGAACTGCCCGGCGATGCGGCCGACCTTCACGACCGGCAACGCCCCGGCATAGGTCAAGACCACCGCCATCTGCAACAGCACCCGGAAGAAATCACGGATGTTGTTGGCGCCATGCTCGGCGAAGCTCTCGGCGCAGTCGCCGCCTTGCAGCAGGAAGGCTTCGCCAGCGGCGACGCGCGCCAGCGCCTTTTTCAGATTGCGCGCCTCACCTGCAAAAACCAGCGGCGGAAACGTCGCCAACTGCGCCTCGACATCGGCCAATGCCTTCGCATCGGGATAATCGGGCACTTGCAGCACCGGCTTGGCGCGCCAGCTATCGGGTGTCCACCGCTCGGACATGACGTCAACTCCTGAGCAAAAACCGCTACTTATCGAAAGTAGCGAAGGGCCGGGTTATACACAGCCCGTGTATAAACCGCTAGTTGGATTTCCGCGTTACGGGGCAGGCCTTTGCGGGGAAAGACGAATTGGCATTGGGTTTACCCCAACCGTCATACCGCGCGCATGCGGGGCATCCAGTACGCCGCAGCAAACATACGTCTGCCTTCCCGCGACGCGGATAGCGCCCGAGGTTTGTGCCAACTGCCCTCGAAACCGAGGGCGTGGGGAATGCCGGGTGCCCGCCGCACCCGCAGCCTCGTGTGCAAAGGGTGGTGGAGCACACGAGTGTCGTCGCCGAAGGTAGCGCCGGAAACACCCGGCATTCCCGCACGCAATGGTTTTAACGGCTTATTTCGCGCTCTCCCCGGCGACGAATTCGTCTTGTCACCGTCATCGGCGGATTAAAGGTTTTGCCGGACCCGGTCGGGCCGACATCACCTCCGCCAACTTGACACCAGCAACGGGTGCCAGGACCACACGGCTTTGCCGTCCGCAGCAACATCGTTCGTCTCGCGCGCTTGGTGATCGCTCACAGGCATCAAGCCCGCCCTGCGATTCCCGTTGCGCGCCAACGCTGCCGCGTCCACCGCATCCCGCTCCAACGTCCGTGACGATCGCGATACGCCCCTCATGTGGGACGGGATGGCGGGAGTTGTAGATTTGATTTGGGTGAAACGGGAACGGAAATCTTTTCGGAAAGGGGGCTGGACAGGCAAATCAGTGGATGGAGCCTTTTAACCCTATGCCAAAACGGCTCGGAGCTAGCATGCATCGCGGGTATGGAAGACTCGGCTTGCCCGAAATCCGGATGGCTGAAATCTTCATTCTCCTACAGGTTGTACAAATGCGAAATTTAGGAAATGCTGAGATTCATTAGCATAGAAAGGGGAAGGTCTCTTGGCTGCAACACGTAGAACGTGCGACTTTTAGGACCTGTTTAAGCGGCCGTTCCGCAAAATGATTACTAGAGGGTCGCGTTGGCGACACGAGTTTCATGCGTTCTATCCTTTTTGCCGCCTACCTGACGGGCTTAGGTATCGGGCTGGTGTCCGGTCAAACCGGCACTGCGGATGCCCAGGACCGAGACATCAGGGGATGTTTATCGATAGCGGATGCGAGTGAACGCGGCGACTGCCTCGCCGGACATTACACGCCCCGACAGCCACAAACACAATTCGCTCCTAGCTTTGATTGTCGCGTCGCACGAACTTCCATCGAGAGAGCAATTTGCAGCGACGCCGAGCTTTCGGAGTGGGATGGCCGGATGGGGCAGGCGTTCCAACAAGTCTTGCGTCTCCGAAAGGACGGCCAAGTATTATTGGAAACGCAGCGGCGGTGGATTGTTCAACGAGACAGGGCGTGTGGCAACACTTCGGAAATTCTTTTTTCGTGCTTGTTGGAAATGACGAAACAGCGACTGGCATTGCTGTCCGGAGAAATGGCGCCGGCTACCAGTGCTGGACAGCCTCTATCGTTAGCCGCGCCTCAAGCATCTCCACCAAGGTCACCGGCCGTGGAGTCCCAACCTATACCCGCAGTACCTAAACCAACGTTATCGGCGTCTCCTAACCCTCAAGCAACTTCGCCAGCCGCTATTCCGAGAGGAGCACTGAACCAATCGGGGGAAAATCCAGAGGAGCTCTTGAAGCAAAGCGGTACTCCAAGCTCTCAGACACCTCCGCAGGCCTATAACTCTCCTACCTCATCTCAAGGCCAAGGAACTAATCCCGTAATTATTCTGATTGGTCTTGGTCTCGCTCTATGGCTCGGAGTGAAGGTGGTGCGTAATGTCCTGCGTAGAGAGGAACTTGCTCGACGCAGACAAAATCTTATCGTGAAGTACGGGGAAGAAGTGGCTGAACGAGTCCTTGCGGGTGAAGTTTGGCAAGGCATGACGGATGAACAATTGGTGGATTCTTGGGGCAGTCCTGTAGAAGTCGGCAGGGAGATTGTTCGACATAAATCGAAAGAAACATGGAAATACGGCCAAACCGGAAAAAATAGATTCTCAAATCGAGTGTACTTAGAGAACGGATTAGTCATAGGCTGGAAAAATTAAAACGTGCATATCACAATGTGAAATGGCAGTTACTAACGACCTCTGCCATGCAGTTTACGGCTATTACGGGCTATTACGGTGACAGTGCATTTAATTGACTTGGCTGACTCGGCAAAATCCGCACGGATCAAGCGAGCTGTGAGCAATTGAATGCACTGTCACTCGCGGCCTTAACTGGCGGCGCCTGCCCAACGGGCGATTGCGATCTGCATTAGGGGCTTTTTTATTAATTCGGGCTAACCAAAAAAGGGGGCTGAAATCACTTCGGCGACCGTCGTCCATCGATAAGGTGCGCAATGCTCGGCAATATACGAATTTCCTACAAATTATCGATTATGATTGGTCTTTCAGTCCTCGGCATCGTTGCCGTAGCCGGTGTCGGTCTTTCCGCGCTCTGGACCAATTTGCTGGAGGATCGCAAGGCCAAACTCCAGGATGTCGTCTTGATGGCCCGACAGGCGCTCGATTTCAACTATCAGGCTTCCCGCCAGGCAGGGCTTTCCGAAGCCGACGTTGTGGAACGCGGCAAGGCGCTGCTGCGGACATTTCGCTTTGGCAAAGACGACTACTTCTACGCCGTCAACGCCCAGGGCGTGATGCAAGTGAATGTCAATCCGAAGGTCGAAGGCAAGAATTTGTACAACGTGGCAGATTCCAATGGCGTCTTTTTTGTACGTGAGCAGATTGCGTTGGCGGCCAAGGGCGGAGGTTTCGAGTCCTATCTCTTTCCTCGTGGCGCAGGGGGCGAGCCCATTCCAAAAATGGCCTACGCGGCCGAATTCAAGCCGTATGGCTGGGTGATCGGCGGGGGTATTTATCTCGACGACTTCTACGCGATCTTTTGGGACCAGGTGCGTCAAATCGGCCTGTTGGTGAGCCTGGGCTTGTTGCTGGTCGCCGGCTTGTTCCTCTTGCTCGGCCGCAGCATCGTGAACCCGATCAATGCGATGACCGCGGCGATGCGGAAAATCGCCGAAGGCGAGACTTCGACTTCTATCCCGGCCCTCGAACGGGGCGATGAAGTCGGCGCGATGGCGCAGTCGGTGCAGGTCTTCAAGGACAATATGATCGAGGCGAGCCGGCTCCGCGGCGAGCAGGACGTGTTGAAGGCTCAAGCGGACGCTGAACGGAAACTTCTGCTCACCAGAATGGCCGATGATTTCGAGAGCGGCGTCCGGGCCTCCCTCGACACCCTGACAGGTGCGGCGACGGAAATGCAGGCAACATCGAAGAGTATGTCCGCAACGGCCGGAGAAGCCAGCCAGCAGGCGACCGCCGTGGCCGTTGTGGCCGAGCAGGCATCGGCCAATGTGCAGACGGTTGCCGCTGCGACCGAGGAATTGTCATCGTCGGTTTCGGAAATTGGACGTCAAGTCACGCAATCGACCCAAATCGCGGGTCAGGCAGTCGCGGAGGCCAACCGCACCAACGTCACGGTGCAGGGCCTGTCGGCTGCGGCGCAGAAAATCGGCGATGTTGTCAAGCTCATCAGCGACATTGCCAGCCAAACCAATCTTCTGGCTTTGAACGCGACAATCGAAGCGGCCCGTGCCGGCGAAGCCGGCAGGGGTTTTGCGGTGGTCGCCAACGAAGTCAAATCGCTAGCCAGCCAGACCGCAAAAGCAACCGATGAAATATCGGCGCAGGTGGGCGCCATGCAAGGCGCGACCACGGAAGCGGTACAGGCCATCGAGAGTATCGGCCGCACGATCGGGACCATCAACGAGATTACATCGGCAATTTCCATTGCGGTCGATCAGCAGGGTTCCGCGACCCAAGAGATCGCTCGCAACGTTCAGGAAGCCGCGCAAGGAACCGGTCAGGTATCGGGCAACATCGCGTCCGTTAACCAGGCAGCCGACAAGACGGGATCCGCGGCCGACAAGGTATTGTCCTCGGCGGAGCAGCTCAGCGGACAGACTGCAACACTGCGCGCCGACGTCGATCGCTTCCTCGCCAATATTCGAGCAGCCTGATCGAACCGCGGCGATTTCCGATATCACGGTGACAGTGCTGGACTGCACCCCTTAAGTGAGACACGGCGTATGGGTCCCTGCGTTCGCAGGGACGACACCGAGAGGTAAACGCCGAGTTGACTGACAGGCTCCCGCGCCATTTCATCGTCGCAATTGGTGGATCTACGGTTCGCTACCTTACGAGCGAACGTTCGCGTCGATGTCTATAATGGAGCATCCATGAAATCTGCACTGCCAATTTCTGTGTGGCTCACGCTTGCGCTTTGTGGTTCGGCGTTCGCGCAGGCCGCGCCCGCAACGCAAGCCGAGATGATCTCGAGTTACCGCCTCAAACACGGCGAAGGGCGGGTGAGCATGGACGCCACGCTCAACCAAATTGCACATGCGCAGGCCGCCGCGATGGCCTCGACGGACGTGCTTGATCATCGCGTCGCCGGGCCGCTTGCTTCGCGTGTCACCTCGTTCAGGTACGAACAAATCGCCGAGAATATTGCATATGGCTATGACGGTTTTTCAGAAACGCTGGGCCAGTGGATTGAATCGCCGGGTCATCAAAAAAACCTTTTGATGGCTGGAGCGTCAAAGATCGGTGTCGCCAGCGCCAAGAGCGCGAAAACAGGACGAACCTATTGGGCCATGGTGATTGCGGTTGGCTTGCCGCCGGCAAAACGGACGGCATCCGGCCACCCCGAAAAGCCCTGTCGCTTGATGCTTCTTGAACAGTGCCTTTGAACCGTTCGCAGATCAAGAAAGCTCGCCGGCGTGAGCCGGCAGCCCGCTCCCCTACTCCGCCGCCTCCCGCACGTACCGCGCGCTCGGTGTCCGCATGGTCACGAGTTCTTCGGCCGCGGTCGGGTGCAAGGCCATCGTCGAATCGAAATCGGCCTTGGTGGCTTTCATTTTGACGGCGATGGCGAGCACCTGCACCATTTCGGCGGCGCCGTCGCCGACGATGTGACAGCCGACGACGCGGTCGGAGGTCGCGTCCACGATCAGCTTCATCAGAACGCGGGTGTCGCGGCCGGACAGCGTGGCCTTCATCGGCCTGAAGCTCGCCTTGTAGACATCGACGTGACTGAATTGCGCGCGCGCCTGCGCCTCGGTCAGGCCCACGGTGCCGACCTCCGGCTGCGAAAATACGGCCGTGGGAATGTCGGCATGATCGACCTGAACCGACCGCTTGCCGAACACGGTGTCGGCGAACGCATGACCTTCGCGGATCGCGACCGGGGTGAGGTTGAGGCGATGGGTGACGTCGCCGATCGCGTAGATATTCGGCACCGAGGTGCGCGAAAAATGGTCGACCGCGATCCCGCCATTGTTTGGATTGACGGCGACGCCGGCCTTCTCAAGCCCGAGACCTCCGACATTCGGATGCCGGCCGATCGCGAACATCACCTGATCGGAGGCGACGCTGGAGCCGTTGGAGAGGTGCGAAGTGAAATCCTTGCCGTGTTTTTCAACGCTGTTCACCGTGCATCCGGTGAGAATGGTGATGCCGTCCTTTTCCATCTCGCTGCGCACATGGGCGCGGACGTCCTCGTCGAAACCGCGCAAGATGTTGTCGCCGCGATAGATCACCGTCACGTCGGAGCCTAGCCCCGCAAAGATGCAGGCAAATTCCAGCGCGATATACCCGCCGCCCTGAATCACGATGCGCTTGGGCAGCTCGGCCAGATGAAACACTTCGTTGGACGAGATCACGTGTTCGATGCCGGGAATCGCCGCCCCGTGGTTGGGCGCGCCGCCGGTCGCGATCAGCACATGTTTCGCCCTGATCGCCTCACCGGTCGCGAGCCGAAGCGTATGGGCATCCTCGAACACCGCGCGCGTCTTGACGATGCGGGCGCCGGATTTTTCCACGTTCGAGGTGTAGGCAGCCTCCAGCCGTGCGATTTCCTTGTCCTTGTTGGCGATCAGGGTCGGCCAATCGAACGTCGCCGACGGAATCGTCCAACCGAAGCCCGCCGCATCCTCGATTTCGTGTTGAATGTGAGAGGCGTAGACCAGAAGCTTTTTCGGCACGCAGCCCCGGATCACGCAGGTGCCGCCGAAGCGATACTCTTCGGCAATCATGACGCGCGCGCCGTGGCCGGCGGCGATCCGGGCGGCACGCACGCCGCCCGAACCACCTCCGATGACGAACAGATCAACGTCGAACTCAGCCATGTCAGCCCCGATCAAATCAGATTGTTAGATCAAACGTTCTTGGATCAAACGTTCTTGGATCAAGTGTTCTTGGATCAAGTGTCCTGGGATCAAATGATCCTGGGATCAGATGTCCTTGCCGCGCTTGTGCATCTCGGCGCGGAACTGCGCATTGACCACTTCGGCAAAACCCTTCGCCCATTGGTTCATAAAGCCGATGCTGAATTGAATCGCGCGGGGCTCGGCGGCGAGCAATTTCTGACCGAGCGGCGTTTTGTAAAACGTGACGAGGTCCTTCAGCTCCTGCTCGGTGAACTCGTTGGCATAGACGTTCGCCATACCTTCACCGATTTCATTCTCGCGACCGGCAAGGCTCTGGGCGACGATCACCGCGACCTCGTTGAGATCCTTTTGGTAGTTGAGAAAATTCTGGATGAAGTTGCCCTTGGCCTGCTGCACGATGTTGGGCACCGCGCCCGCAAACATCGCGTTGGCTTTTTTCATGGCCAGAATTTCCTTGGCCGCGGCGACCGCGGCCGGGGAAGCCGGCTTGGACGGAGGCGGCTGCAACTGCAGCTGTTGCTGCGCCGTCGCGGGAACGCCGGACAACGCCAGTCCCAGCACAACACCTCCCAACGCAAAGGCTGTGGCCGACAAGATTTTAGAAAGCCGCTTCATTCCAATTCTCCTCGATTGCGGCGTTATCGCCGTTCAATAACGCGAATTCCCTGAGAGCCTGCCAACATCGCTGTACCGGCAAGACCGATGAACAGCCCGTGCTCGACCACGCCGGGTATCGCGCTCAGCAAGCCTGCCAGGCGCGGGGCGTCGGTGATGCGGCCAAGATGGGCATCGACAATCCAGTGGCCGCCATCGGTGACAAAAACGTGACCGTCTTTGCCTTTTCGGACCCCCATTTGCCCGGAAACCCCGCTTTCGGCAAACGCCTTGGCCATGGCGCGTTGCGTCGCCGCGAGGCCAAACGGAATGACCTCGACCGGCAGCGGAAAGCGGCCGAGAACTTCGACCCATTTGGTCTCGTCGGCGATCACGATCATGTGGTCGGACGCCGCGGCCACGATCTTTTCGCGCAGCAAGGCGCCGCCGCCGCCCTTGATGAGGTTGAGCGCGGGATCTATCTCGTCGGCACCGTCCACCGTGAGATCGAGCCGGTCGATGTCGTCAAGCGAGGTCAAGGGAATGCCGCATCGCTCCGCATCAATGCGGGTCGCTTCCGAGGTCGGCACGCCGATCACGTTGAGCCCGGCCCGCACGCGCATCCCGAGCAGTTCGACAAAATGCTTCGCGGTGGAGCCGGTGCCGAGACCGAGCTTCATGCCGTCACGGACATATTCGAGCGCGCGGCCCGCCGCCTGCCGTTTCAATTCATCCATATTCACGTGCGAACGAAGCCCCTGCGGCGGTTGACAGATCACGTCGCCGGCAATGTCCGGCGTGCGCCTATCTAGCGTCGTTTTACCGCGAGGAACAGCGCTCCCGCATGATTCTTCCCGCTGCCGCTTGATTATCGCGCTGGCCTGACATCCTCCCACTTGCACGATTTCACGCCGACCGATATCGCTTTTCCATGACCCCTCCCCGCATTGTGGTATTCGATCTCGACGGCACGCTGGTCGATACCGCGCCCGACCTGATCAATGCGCTCAATTTTGTTCTGGAACGCGAAGGTTTGCCTCCGGTCCCTCTCCATGCCGCGCGCAACATGATCGGTGCCGGCGCCCGCCGGCTGATCGAGCGCGGCCTGGAGCTGGAGGGCCGCGCGGCGAGCCCCGAAGACATCACCCGGCTCACCGGCGACTTCATCGATCACTATGCGGCCCATATCGCCGATCTTTCGCGCCCGTTCGAAGGCCTCGAAACCGCGCTCGATGATCTCACCGCGCTCGGATATCGCTTTGCGGTCTGCACCAACAAACTGGAATGGCTGTCCAAGCTGCTGCTCGACCAACTCGGATTGTCTCAGCGGTTTTCTGCGATTTGCGGCGCGGATACCTTCGGGGTCTCAAAACCCGATCCGGTCATCCTTCGCCAGACGGTGGCGCGTGCCGGCGGGGCGTTGTCCTCGGCGATCATGGTGGGCGACGCCGGTCCGGATATCGGGGTGGCCCGCCGCGCCGGCGTTCCGGTGATCGGCGTGGAATTTGGATATACCGAGGTTCCAATCGCCGATCTCAAACCCGACCGGCTGATCCAGCATATGAGCCAGCTGCCGGCGGCGGTCCAAAGCCTGATGCTTGCGCGAAACTCCGTGTAAAATATTGATTAAACTATATATTTTCCGTTGCGTACCCCCCGACATTAACCATTTCTTAACGATCCCGATCCGCACGGTTGCGCGGCTGTCCTGACCCTCCTATGGTCGCCCCGGGTATTGTGGCAGTTCACCGCATCAGAGCATGATCCGGAAAAGTGGGAACCGGTTTTCCGAAAGATCATGCGTAAACAAAAAATGAGATCGCGATGCGATTTACCTCAATCGCATCGTGAATCTAGAGTGACGGGTTGGTCATGCGTCGTGTCATCGTAATTGCCGTAGCGGGATTCGGCCTCGCCGGTTGCTCATCGTTTTCCATGGACGCGCTCAAACCGGCGCCGTCACCGGTGCAGGTTCAGCTCGAATCGGTGCCGCCGGGCGCCGATGCCCGCACCTCGATCGGGCCGGGTTGCAAGACGCCGTGCTCCGTTTCCCTCAATCTTCCCGAGGGCGGTTTCTCGGTCACCTATACCTTGGCCAAGTTCCAGCCTGCGACCGTCCCGGTGCAGGTCACCCGCAGCGCCGGCGATTTCCTCAACCTGACGGCGGCGACCCTCGATCCCAACCCGGTGGTTGCGGAACTTCAACCCGCTGCCCCGCCCCCGAAGCCGCCGCGCAGGATGTTGAAGCCGAAAAAGCCGAGTGCGCCCAAGGCCGCGGCAGCGCCAGCCGAGGACACGCCATTCCCCGCGCCGCCGCCCCGCTGACGGCTCGCCCTGCACCAGACCCTGGTGCGGATTGTACGGGCCGCGCATCGTGCATAGATTGTGATTGCGGAAACCTGCGTCGTACCCATTATGACGCCTGCCGCAGTGACAAGGCGTATGAATGACCGAAACGTTGTTGAACCATCCCGCCGCGCTATCCTCTGCCATGACCGATCCGTTTGGGCGGACGATCAGCTATTTGCGGGTGTCGGTCACCGATCGCTGCGATCTGCGCTGTTTTTATTGCATGTCCGAAGACATGACGTTTCTACCGAAGGCCGATTTGCTGACGCTCGAAGAGCTCGACCGGCTTTGTTCGGCCTTCATCGCCAAGGGCGTGCGGAAGTTGCGGCTCACCGGCGGCGAACCGCTGGTCCGGCGCAACGTGATGTCGCTGGTGCGCTCGCTCTCGCGCCATCTCGACAGCGGGGCGCTCGGTGAATTGACGCTAACCACCAACGGTTCACAACTGGCGCGTTTCGCCGGCGAGTTGCGCGACTGCGGGGTGCGCCGCGTCAACGTATCGCTGGACACGCTCGATCCCGCGAAGTTCAAGGCCATCACCCGCTGGGGCGATCTCGACAAGGTTCTCGCCGGCATCGAGGCGGCGCGCGCCGCGGGCCTCGCCGTCAAGATCAACGCGGTGGCGCTGAGGAATCTGAACGAGGACGAAATTCCTGCGCTGATGGAATGGGCGCACGACAAAGACATGGCGCTGACGCTCATCGAGGTGATGCCGATGGGCGACATCGGTGAAGGACGGATAGACCAATACGTGCCCTTGTCGCTGCTTCGCGCGCGTCTCGCCAAACAATACACCCTGGCCGACCTCGATGACGACACCGGCGGCCCGGCACGATACGTTCGCGTCAGCGAGACCGGCGGCAAGCTCGGCTTCATCACGCCGATGACCCACAATTTCTGCGAGTCTTGCAATCGGGTGCGCATCACCTGCACCGGCACGCTGCATACCTGTCTCGGCCACGAAGACGCCTCCGATTTACGCAAGCCGCTCCGCGCCTCCCCCGACGATCACCTTCTCAGCGCGGCGATCGACCGCGCCGTCGGCCTCAAACCGAAGGGCCACGACTTCATCATCGATCGCCGGCACAACCGCCCGAGCGTCAGCCGCCATATGAGCGTCACCGGCGGTTGAGATTCCCCGCGCCTGAGTTGCGGGTCCCGCAACTCGTTGACCGCGCGGCAATTTGTCCATTTTTCCAATTGACGCCGCCACGCCGCGCTGAAATGGTGCGGTGGCTTTTATGCTTGCTCGGCTGGATAAGCCACTGCGCCAGGGGCGCAGCCAAGACGGCAAAGGCGCAAGTGGGGGAGAACTATCATTGCCATCGCTCCTGAGGACGAGCCGTGACGCCACGCGTTCAACGCACCGTGGCGAAACGATGCTTGTTGAAAATTACTCGTTGAGAAATCGCGCGTTGAAAAAATTCTCGTTGAAACGATGAGCGTGTTTTGATGATGACCGCGAGAGAGAACACGATGCGTCCGTTGTTGGCCGTGAGCACGGCGATCGACCAACTCAACGAAAAGATCGGCTATATCTGCAATTTCATGGTGCTCGCCGCCTGTCTCGTCAGCGCCGGCAACGCCATGATCCGCTATGCCTTCGGCTACAGCTCGAATGGCTGGCTTGAACTGCAGTGGTACATGTTTGCGATTCTGGTGATGTTCGGCGCGTCGTACACGTTCAAGCGCAACGAACACGTCCGGGTCGAGATCTTCTATTTGTTTCTCTCCGAGCGCGGCCAGCTTTGGCTCGATCTGATCGGGACGCTGTTCTTCCTGATCCCCTCTTGTCTGCTGCTGGCTTATCTGTCCTGGCCGTTCTTCTATCAGGCGTATGCCGTCGGCGAGGTCTCGAGCAACGCCGGCGGGCTGATCCGCTGGCCGATCAAACTCGTCATCCCGTTCGGCTTCGTGATGCTGGCGTTGCAAGGCGTATCGGAAGTCATCAAGCGCATCGCCGCGCTGCAGGGCCAAGTGACGATCGATGCAAAATACGAGAGGCCGACGCAATGATTACGCTGGAAATGATGCCACCGCTGATGTTCGGCGGCCTGGTTCTGACCATGCTGATCGGCTTCCCGGTGGCCTTCACGCTGGCCGCGGTGGGGCTTTCGTTCGGCTTCCTCGCGATCCATCTCGGATTCTTTGATCTGAATTTTCTTCAGGCGATTCCCGGCCGGGTGTTTGGAAGCGTTCTTTCCAACGACCTCTTGCTCGCGATTCCGTTTTTCACGTTCATGGGCGCGATCCTCGAGCGCTGCGGGCTTGCGGAAGACATGCTGGATTCGATGGGCCAGCTGTTCGGGCCGATCCGCGGCGGGCTCGGCTATTCCGTCATCATCGTCGGTTTTATTCTTGGCGCCATCACCGGCACGGTGGCGGCGCAAGTCATCGCGATGGCGCTGATCTCGATGCCGGTGATGATCCGCTACGGATACAACATGCGCTATATCACCGGCGTGCTGGCGGCCTCCGGGACCATCACCCAGCTGGTGCCGCCCTCGCTCGTGCTCATCGTTCTGGCCGATCAGCTCGGCAAGTCGGTCGGCGACATGTACCTCGGCGCCTGGGGGCCCTCGCTTTTCCAGATCGCGCTGTTCGCCGGCTACACCTTCGTGCTTGGGATCTTCAAACCGGACCATGTGCCGCCGGTGCCAAAGACCGCACTGACGCTGACCGGGTGGCCGCTGTGGCGAAAATGCCTGCTCGGCATCATTCCCTCGGCGGTGCTGATCTTTGTCGTGCTCGGCACCATGATGCTCGGTCTGGCAACGCCGACGGAGGCCGGCGCAATGGGCGCTGTCGGCGCCATCGTGCTTGCCGCGATCCACAACAAGGATTTCAGCACCACCGGCCGCAAGCTCCTGATCATTGGCGTGATCACCTGCGGCATTGGCACCGTGGCCGGAATTTTCTTCACCGAGAATCTCACCTTCAAGCTCGCCTTTGCCGTCACCTATTTCGCCGTGGTCTGGATTTGTCTTGAGGCCGTTCGCATTCCCGAACTGCGGGGCCTGATCAAGCAGGGCTACGAGACGACCATGCGCATCACCACCATGGTGGTGTTCATCCTGATCGGCTCGACCTGTTTCTCGGTGGTGTTCCTCGGCGTCTCCGGCGGCGTCTGGCTGGAACATATGTTGACGTCCCTGCCCGGCGGCGTCTGGGGATTCCTGATCTTCATCAACCTGTTCATCTTTTTCCTGGCGTTCTTTCTGGATTTCTTCGAGATCGCCTTCATCATTCTGCCGATGATCGCGCCGATCGCGCAAAAAGTCCTGACGCCGGTTGTGGGTCCGGATGCCGCGCTGATCTGGTTCGGTGTCATGCTCTGCGTGAACATGCAGACCTCGTTCATGCATCCGCCCTTTGGCTTTGCGCTGTTTTATTTGCGCGGCGTCGCGCCGAAGGAGGTCAAGAGCTCCGACATTTATTGGGGTGCCCTGCCCTGGGTGGGATTGCAGGCGATCATGGTCGTGCTGGTGATCGCTTTTCCGATTACGGTTACCGGACTGCTCGACAAGCCCTCAACCGTCGATCTCAACCAGGTCAAGATTGATATTCCACAGATCGAGCTTCCACCACTGGACTTCAGCGAGCCGCCGAAATTCAACAAGTAGGGAAGTGATCAAAAAAAAGCCCCTAAGCACAGGCTCCGGGACTTTTTTGCGCTGGATGTGAGCTTTCCAAACCAGTTCGAGCCGCGTGCATCCTATGTGAATCTCCAGTCTCGTATTAAAATGCCGAATCGCTCTCGATACCTCCGCTTTTGCGGGCACGTGACCCTTTCAAACGGGTTTCACTCCGCTCCGCAGGGAATCCCCACATCCAAATACAATCTGCTCATTTATTGAGCAAATGGTCACAACCTCCGCATTTCGGAAATCTGAGCTATTTGTCACGCCGGGTCTTCGCTTTTCGGCAGTATGACCTTGCATCCTGGCACCTCCCTTGCTTTAGGCAAGCCACGAGCCAAGCCACAAGCCAAGCCAAGCCGCACCATGACTCAGAGGACCTGTTAAATGTTGTTTTCCGCGCCGACCAAGAGCCTGGCCATTCACACAGCGATGCTGGGAAGCCTTTTTGCGCTCAGCATCAGTTCGCTCAGTGCGGCGCCCGCCACTTGCCCTTCGCCGATTCCGCTTGGATTGACGACCGCGCTGACCGGCAACCTCGCACTGCTCGGCACCCAGGCCCGCAACGGCGTCGAGTTCGCGGTCGACGAAATCAACAAGAACGGCGGCATCGCCGGCAAACAGCTTGCCCTTGCGACAGAAGACACCGGCGCCTCCAGCACCGATGCGCTGAACGCCATCAACCGCATCCTCGAAGGCAAACCCCTGATCGTCTTCGGTTCGATGATCAGCCCGCACATCTTCGCGCAAACCGAAGTTGTCACCAAATCCGAGACGCCGTTTCTGGTCGGCGCCACCAACGCGAAGGTCACGGCGCAAGGCAGCAAATGGCTGTTTCGCACCCATGCCCATGACGGCCAGCTTGCCGACCTGATCCCGACCTACCTGGTGAAATCGCTGGGCAAGACCAAACCCGGCATCATGTCGGTGGCCGACGATTACGGCCTCGGTGCCTCGAAGGGCATTCAGGCCGCGCTCTCCAAGCTTGGCATCACGCCGGTGGCGATAACCTCCTACGCGCCCTCCGACAAGGACATGAGCGCGCAGTTGCTTGAGATCAAGGACAAGGGCGCCGACAGTCTGATCCTGTTCGGTCGCCCCGCCGACGTCACGCTGGTGCTCAAGCAGATGAACGACCTGGGCATCAAACTGACGACCATCGGCAATTCCAGCATGGTCGCCCAGACCACGCTCAACAATCTGTCCGCGGCGGAAGCCGACGGCGCCTATGCGATCGGCGGCATGATTCCCCAGACCGCGAAGGACGCCAAGATCCTCGACTGGTCGAAGCGGGTTTTTGAAAAATACAAGGTGCCCGCGGACAATTTCACCGTCTCCTATTACGACACCGTCTATCTGTTGAAGGAGATCATCGAGAAAGTCGGGTGCGATAAATCGGCGATCCGCGATGGGATTGCGGCAACGAAAAACTGGCAAGGCATGTTGATCACCTATACGGCCGACGCGCCCGGCGATCTCACGCATACGCTCGGCATCTATCGCAACAAGGGCAAGACGCCGGAATTGATCGGCCCGATCAACGAGTCCGGATACTGACGGGTAACAAAAGTGGGCCAACTCATCGTCAACGGCCTCGCGCTGGGGAGCATCTATGCGCTCGTCGCGCTCGGGCTCCTCATGATCTTCAACACCGTCCAGATCGTGAATTTTGCACAAGGGCAGCTGTTGATGCTGGGTGCCTTTATCGGCATCAGCGGCGCGGTCAGCCACGAATTGCCGATTGCGATGGCCTGGGTCATCACCATGGCGGCGATGGCGCTGGTCGGCATCGTTTTCATGGTGCTGGTCTATTTTCCCTTGCGCGGCCGGCCGCCGTTTCTGGTCATTCTGACGACGATCGCGATGGGGATCGTGCTGGAAAATCTGGCGCTGATCATTTGGGGCCCGCTGCCGGTTTCGCTCCCCTCGCCGGTTCACGGCGCCCCGCTGCGTTTCGCCGGCGTCGTGGTGTCCATGCACCAGCTTTTTACCTTCGCAACGCTGGCGGTGATCCTGCTCCTGCAGTTCCTCCTGCTCACCCGAACCCGATTCGGGATCCTGATGCAGGCGACCGCGCAGGACCTGCACACCGCGCGCCTTGTCGGCATTCCGGTCAGCCGCACGATTGCGGTGGCCTTCGCGTTCGGCGCCATGCTGTCCGGGGTCGCCGGATTGCTGGTGGCGCCGATTTTTCTGGCCGAACCGACGATGGGCGGCAGCCTCGGCTTGAAAGGATTTGTGGTCAGCGTGATCGGCGGCTTCGGCAATCTTCCGGGCGCGGTCATCGGCGGCTTGTTTTTGGGCCTGATCGAAACCTTCGGCGCGCGCTACATCTCCTCGAACTTCCGGGATGCCTACGCCTTCATCGTCATGATCGGTGTTCTCGTCGCCTGGCCGCGCGGCCTGTTCGGCGAGAAAAGCAGCGAGAAGGTGTGAGTTGAAGATTTCGCCATATCTCGCAATCGCCGTCCTGGCGACACTTGCGATCCCCATATTCACGCGCGACGGCTATGTCATCCAATTGCTCAACATCGCGATCCTCAACGCGATCGTCGTGCTCGGCCTCAATTATGTGACCGGATGGACCGGGCAGATCAATTTCGGCCAGGCCGCGTTCTATGGCCTCGGCGCCTACACCACTGCGATCTCCACCAAAGCCGGCATCCCATGGATCGCGACGCCCTTTCTTTCCGTGATCATTGTCGTGCTGGCCAGCCTCGTGCTCGGTCTTCCCACGCTTCGCCTGCGAACGCATTACCTGGCGATGACCACGATCGGCTTCGGCGAAATCGTGCGACTGATCATCGTTCATTGGGAGCCGGTGACGGGCGGCACGTCGGGGCTTCGAAGCATTCCCGGCATCAGCATTTTCGGCTTCGGCCCGCAGGGCCAGATCGAGCATTTTTACGTTCTGCTCGCCGCCCTCGCGATTGCCGTCATCGTCGCCATGCGGTTTCGGCATTCCACGCTCGGCCGGGCGATGATTGCCACCAAGGACAGCGAGATCGGCGCCGAACAGAGCGGCGTCGATACGGTGCGCACCAAGCTTCTCGCCTTCATGATCGGCGCGGTTTACGCAGGGCTCGCAGGCTGTCTTTACGCCTCCTCAATCCGCTTCATCAGCCCCGACAGTTTTTCCGGCACCCAGGCCGTGCTGCTGATGACGATGCTCATCGTCGGCGGCATGGGATCAATCGTGGGATGCATCGTCGGCGCCGTGACGCTCACCGTCCTGCCGGAGGCGCTGCGGTTTCTCGGCCAATGGTATCTCGTGCTCTACGGACTGGGGGTAATCTGCGTGATCGTATTGGCACCGGGCGGTCTTGCTTCAGTCGCCTCGGTTGCGCGCTTACGTTGGGCGCAGCGATGAGCGATACCCCGATTATCTCCGCACGCGGCGTGACGCGGCGGTTCGGTGGCCTCGTCGCGCTCGACGGCATCGATCTCGACGTTCCCCGCGGCATCGTCCAGGCCATCATCGGCCCGAACGGGTCCGGGAAAACCACCCTTCTCAACGCGCTCAGCGGCGCCTCTCATGCCGACGCGGGCTCGATCCGGATCGATGGCCGGGAGATCTTCCGGCTCAAACCGCATCGGATCGCGCGATTGGGGCTGGCGCGGACGTTCCAGAACATTCGCCTGTTCGCGGACCTGAGCGTGATCGAGAACGTCAAGGTTGCCGCGGGTTGCCACGCATCGGCTTCCCTGTTCGACATCATTATATCGAACGGCCGGCACAGGCACACCGAGGCCGAGATCGATCGTTCGGCGCGCGAGGCGTTGGCGATCGTCGGCCTGGAAGGCCGCGCCGACGACCGCGCCAGTCAATTGCCCTATGCGCAGCAACGCCTGCTTGAGATCGCCCGCGCCCTGGCCTCAAAGCCGGGCGTGCTGTTGCTGGACGAGCCGGCCGCCGGCATGAACATGACCGAGAGCATGACACTGCTCGCCACCATCGCCAAACTGAAGAACAGCGGCATCACGGTTGTGCTCGTTGAACACAATGTCCGTTTGGTGATGGGAATCAGCGACCGCGTGGCGGTGCTCGATTTCGGCAAGAAGATCGCTGAAGGCGCGCCCGCAGAAGTGCAATCCAATCCCCAGGTGATCGAGGCCTATCTCGGCAGGCGGCACCGTCATGCTTAAGGTTGAAAATCTCAGAGTGTCCTACGGACATATCGAAGTGCTGAAAGGCATTTCGTTCGGCGTCGAGATGGGCGAAATCGTTGCGCTGATCGGCGGCAACGGCGCCGGAAAAACCACCACGCTGAGCACGATCTCCGGCCTGCTGCGCCCGACGTCCGGCAAGATTTCGTGGAAGGGCGAGCAAATCCAGAACACCGCCGTCGAGGCCATTGTCGGCTCCGGCCTCGCGCACTGCCCGGAAGGGCGTCGGATATTCCCAGGCCTCACCGTCCGTGAAAACCTCATCAGCGGTACCGCCGCGCGCGCCCACAACAAAAAAGAGATCGAGGAGGACATGGCGCTGGTGTTCGATCTCTTTCCCCGTTTGAAAGAGCGCCTCAAACAAGGCGGTTGGTCGCTCTCCGGCGGCGAACAGCAGATGCTGGCGATCGGCCGGGCCTTGATGAGCAGGCCGAGCCTATTGATGCTCGACGAGCCTTCGCTCGGCCTCGCTCCGATCGTCATCGAGCAGGTGTTCGAACGCATTGTCGAACTCAACAAGCGCACCGGGCTCGCCGTGTTGCTGGTCGAGCAGAACTCGGCCATGGCGCTGGAAATCGCAAACCGTGCCTTTGTCCTGGAAACAGGAACCATCACGCTCGAAGGGCCTGCCGCGGAGCTCGCGGGCGATCCGCGCATCCGCGAAGCCTATCTCGGCGGCTAATCGCCGTCATTCCCCGATGCGCAATTGCACATCGGGAAATCTCGAGATTGAGATTCCGGGTGCGATGCTCCGCATCGTCCCGGAATGACAGTCTGCCGCGCAGACCTCACCATCAGGCCGTTAGATGGTGGATAATTATTTCAGGTTCGGTTTGAGCAGTTCTTGCGAACGCGCGGAGCTCATATTGGCCTTGGTGACAAGGGTTGCCCCGGTATCGACATTGGCCGGCACCTGTTCGCCCTTGGAGGCGGCGAGTGCCGTCTTGACGCCATCGTACCCCATGCGGAACGGGTCCTCCACGACCAACCCTGAAATCACGTCGTCCTGAAGAAACTTGACGAGCTTTTCATCGGAGCCGATGCCGACGATGTTGATCTTGTCCTTGGATTTCTTTTCGGCGACGGCCTGGCCGACCGCCTGCGCCGTGATCGGGTCTGATACGAACACGCCGCGCAGATCCGCACTGTTGGCAATGAGGTCCTTCATGATGGTGAGAACGGTCGCGGACTTACCGTCGGCGACTTTCTCGTCCGTGATATCCAGCGCTTTATATTTCTCGGAGACCACTTCCTTGAAGCCCTTGGCCCGCTGATCGAGCGAGGGAACTCCGGGCTGCGAGGTGATCATCGCAACATCGCCTTCGGTGTCAGCGTAGGACCTCGTGATGGCGATAGCGAGAGCATCTCCGGCGACGCGGCCCGCCTTCACATTGTCCGTGGCCAACAGCGACGTCATGGCCTTGGTATCAGCGGCGGACTCGATGCCGATGATCTTGACCTTCTTGGCGGCTTCGTCGATCGGCTTTCCGAGCGCGGCAAATTGCGCGGGCGCCACTACGATCGCCACGGGGTTCGAGGCGACCGCCTTCTCAAGCAAGCTGATTTGGCCGCCGACGTCGGATTCGGACTTCGCACCGAGTTCGACCACGTTGACGCCGAGATCCTGGCCGGCCTTGCGTGCGCCGGCCAACACGGTCTGCCAATAAGGCGACGTCATGTCTTTTACGATGACTGGAATTGTCGGCTTTGTCTGCGCCATGGCAGGCGCCGCGAACGCCATGCCGGCAACAATGCCAGCTGTTACGACAAACTTCTTCATGATCGTGCTCCGTATGAAGGCCCCAGCGGCCTGTTCAATTGATCAATGGAATGTGCAATCGCCGGTCGGCGGTTGCATTGGCGCTTAATCCTGGAAAATCGATGCGAACCGTCACTTCGGAACGCATGCTTGAACACAAGGTGCCGTGTCACCAGCGCCAAGACCCTCAGCATGGACAGATGATGTAAGAGGCCGGCGGCGGTGACACGGCGGCCGCGTCACCGACACAAAGATTTCTTCCCCCGGGGAGAGAAAGAAGAATCAAAATGTCGGTGACGCGACGTCGGCTCAGCTCCCCGCCAATGGCTGATCGGTGACGGCGAGCAGTTCTTTGCCTTGAGTGTAGACCACTGTCCTGACGCCAAGGACCGAGCGCAGCTTGTCGGCTGGAACGACCATGGGCAGCGGCGCGGGCGCGGTACCCGGCGCCGGCTGCGGAAAGGCAGTCGACCTCGCCGTGTGGAAATTGACGTTGCCTTCGACCTTTTGCATCAACTGATGAATGTGACCATTGAGCACCGTCACTGAACCGAAACGCTTCAGCATCGACAGCGCCTGCGCCGAGTCTTCGGTGCCCCAGCCCCATTCCTTGGAGATCGTCCACAATGGAATGTGGGCGAAGACGACGATCGGCGTCGAGGCGGAAAGGCCCTTCACGTCATCGGCGAGCCAAGCCAACTGCTCGGGCCCGAGCATCCCCATGCCGCCAGCCTGGAGGTTCATCACATTATTGAGGCCGATAAAATGGACACCATTCTGATTGAAGGAATACCAACCCGTGCCCTTGGTGTTCTTGCCGTAACGCTCGAGATAGGATTTGAGCGGCACCTCATCGAGGTTGTCGTGCTCGCCCGGCACATAGTGCACGTCGAGACCCACACTGCCGATGACCTGCGCAGCGTCGTCGAACTCTTTCGGCTTCGACAAATGAGTGATGTCGCCGGTGTGCAGCATGAACGCCGGCTTGCTGGGAAGCGCCTTGACCTTGGCGATGGCCTCTTGCAGCGTGCCGAGCGCGCT
The DNA here is from genome assembly GCA_963814615.1 of uncultured Alphaproteobacteria bacterium. Taxonomy (GTDB): domain Bacteria; phylum Pseudomonadota; class Alphaproteobacteria; order Rhizobiales; family Xanthobacteraceae; genus Bradyrhizobium. The sequence goes on from CAWFDN010000001.1 coordinate 213,341, forward strand.
GGGATTGGCGGCCTTGTCGAACCCGACGTGGCTGTCGGAAATCTGCATGAACGTGAAACCACTCTCCGCAGCCTGCGCCGATCCCATCAGACTGGATGTCGGAATGCCGCCGGTAACCGTCCATAAAACACCGGTGCCAGCCCAGAGCATGCATTCGAGAGCGTGGCGACGGCTGATGCCATCTCCGTTGTTGTCGTGATCTTGCGACATTTTGCGTTTCCTCTTTATTTTTTTGCGACCAGCATTTGCCGGACAGAGAGTTAACCGAGGAGGCGGACGGATTATTCCCGCGCACGCAGCGCAACAAAATTGAGAGATCTGATCTTCGCCGGTCAGGCGGCGCGACCCAGAGTTCGCTTTCGACAGGCGCACCGGACTTCGGCGCGCGCGCGAGTCATCTCCAATTAAGTTGAATCAAACTCGCTCGTTATCGTTTTGATCGAACATGATTTTCGGACAAACACTTCGCGTTTGTGCAGAGCGAAAAAAGGCTTCTTTTTTTTCCGATCACGGGCCAACGAAACGCTCCGTCGAAAGCTCGGAACGGGTCGGGAACGACGGTCCGCTTTCACGCTACATCACGGAAATGTGCGAACTACCCACGCGGGTGGGAAAGCAACTCCTCGACCGAAGCACCCCGCCGTCGGAAGCCGTGTCCCTCGCGGGCTGGTGATTTGCGTTCTTTGAGAATCGTCTGCTGAATGCCTGTCTTCGTCCTGCCAATCGCACACCCGAAACTCGCCCTTGCAGCATCCCCTTTGCGAACCGATCGCGCCCTGAAACCCAATGGCGCGGTTTGCTCCGGAAGTTCTCTTGACGGACCGGCTGCACTGACGAATAGAACTTTCGGAACTACTCCCACCAGCCCCCGAGGAAATCCACCATGAGTGCCGAACCCCTGCTGACGTCCGATGTCATCGGATTGACAAAAGCCGCCCCGTTTTCGCGCCGCGGTTTCATGACCGCAACCGCCGCGGTGACGGCGGGCTATACGCTGGCCGCGGGACCTGTGCGCGCCGACGTCATCAAAACCAACACCGATGGCCTCACCACCGGCGATACCAAGATAAAAGTAGCTGACGGCGAAATGCCCGGCTATTTCGCGCGTCCGAATGGCGTGAGCAATCCGCCGGTCGTGCTGGTCTCGATGGAAATCTTCGGCCTGCACGAATATATCAAGGACGTGACGCGGCGTGTCGCCAAGCTCGGCGCGCTCGCCATCGCCCCGGACTATTATTTCCGCAAGGGCGTCGATCTCACCAAGATGACCGACATTCCACAATTGCTGCCGATCGTAAATTCCAAGCCGGACGCGGAATTGCTGTCGGATCTCGACAGCACGGTCGCCTGGGCCAAGTCGCAAGGTGGCGACACCGGCCGGCTCGGCATCATCGGATTCTGCCGCGGCGGACGGACGGTCTGGGAATATGCCGCCCACAGTAGCGCCCTCAAGGCGGGCGCCTCGTTTTACGGCCCGCCGGTCGATCCGGCGAACCCGCTTTGGCCGAAGAGCCCGACCCAACTTGCCCCGGAAATGAAGGCGCCGGTGCTGGGCTTGTACGGTGAGGCGGATACCGGCATTTCCGTGGCCGATGTCGAGGCGCTGAAGGCCGCGCTGGCGGAAGCCAAGAAGCCGGCCGAATTCAAGATCTACCCGGGCGCACCGCACGGCTTCCACGCCGACTATCGGGCAAGCTACCGCAAGGAGGCCGCCGAAGACGCTTGGAACCAGATGCAGGCCTGGTTCAAGAAATACAAAGTGCTCGGCTAAAACGCGCAATTTTACCGAGCGTTTTCAAGCGAAGTGGATGCCTATCCAAAGTGGTCGGTGTTGCGATGCGGCTTCGACCATTGCTCGATTTCCCAGAGCATCCAAACAAAGGCGCAGCCAAGGCCGACGACGACGCCCAAAAACAGCAACGTCAAGGCTGGGGCTGTGAGCATGGTGAGCATCCCTAAACAGGTGCAAGCAGCGTACCAATTGATGGGATCAAGAAAAAGGCCTCGGTGCAAAATACACCGAGGCCGCGGAAATCTCGCCGATCAAACCGGCTTCATTTTTGGTTGACCTCTCCGGTCGTCGAAGTCCGCGGGATCAACCGCAAACCTGGACAGGACGAAGACGCCAGCCGTACGCGGTATACACGCGCCGCTGCACGACGTAGCAGCCGCCATCGGCGTAGTAGGAATCATTGTAGGCGTAGTCGTCGTAGTACGGATAATCGTAGCCGTAATACGGGTAACCGACGCCGAAGGCAAAACCGCCGAACCCAAACCGGTCACGGTCGCGGAACCCACGGCCTTCACCGCGGAAGCCGTAACCACCGCGGAATCCGCCACCGCGGAAACCGTCGCCGCGGAAATCGCTAGACGCGAAAGCTCCGCGCGCCGCGCCGCCGCCTGATGCAAAGGCTGCGCTGCTGCCGAAAGCGGCCGAGTGGCCTCCCGCCCCACCCCAGCCGCCGCCATGGCCGCCGCCTCCGCCGTGGCCGCCACCTCCGCCTCCGCCGCCGCCGCGGGCCAAGGCGAGGTCCGGCGCCAGCATACCGACCGCGGCAGTTGCGAATAAGGCAATAACCGTTTTGCGTAACATGACCATCTCTCCGTAATATCTGCTCCCGGAGATGATGACTCTTTCACCGCAATACCGTTGCAAACTTTGGCGCATATTTTTGATTGCCGGCCGGAATGTTTCGCTCAATTCTCCGCGACCGGTTCGCTCGCTGCCGGTTCCCCGATACGACTTCGTTCAGGTCAGCCGGCTGGAGGGTATTTAGGCTGCAGCGTTCGCCTGATCGGTGCGGTCCTCAAGCATGCTGAGCAGGACCTGGGACTCGCCAGCATCCCCGGCGATCCGCAGCCGCCGCACCGCCACCGTGCGTCGGCCATTATTGGGTGTGGTCACGGTTCGAATGGCGATTTCGTTTTCCTCGTTGCCTTCGAGCACATCCTTGTCCTTGCGCTCGATCAAGTCGGCGGTTTCCGCGGGAAACAGTTCACGCACCGACCTGCCTATGATCTGGTCGCGCGGCAGCCCAAGTAAATCTTCGGCGGCCTTGTTGACAAACGTGTAGCGCAGGCTGCGCCCGTCCCTGGCGACCAGCGCCTGGGGTATTTTCTCAAGTACGGTCACCAGAAATCTCTCGGTCCGCTCCAGGATTCGCTGGTTGCGGCGTTGCTCGGTAACATCGTCGTGCATCGCTACCCAGCCGCCGCCATCCATCGGCCGTTCCTCGATGCTGATCAGACGACCATCGCTGAGCGTAATTTCGTCGGAGCTCGGCTGCCGCTTCGAGATCCGCGCGACAATCGCAGCGAGATATTTTGCGACGTTTCCGGCGAACAGCCCGTTTTCTGCCCTGTGCTGCAGAATGTCTTTGAGCGAAGAGCCCGCCTTGATGGCCAAAGGCAGGCCATACATTTTCCTGTACTGGTCATTGATCGCGAGCACCGCGGCCTGGGCATCAAGCATGATCATGCCCTGCGGTATACTGTTGATCGCCGCCGACAATTGCCACTTCGTCCCGTTGTACTTGTCAACAAACAGATCGCGTTCGCCCATGACCGCATCGCGTTGCGTCGCGGTCCGTTGTGCAAGTTGCTCCAGTTCAACTCTGCGGCGAACTGCGTCGCGATAATCCCGTACGGCCTGAGCGAGACGCCCGATTTCATCCCTGCGCGTGACATGGGGAATCTCGTCATGGATCTGTCCTTGATAGATCCCGCCGGCCGCCTTGGTGATCGCAATGATTGGTGCGACGACGTAGCTTTTCATCACCCAGACGTTCAGCGCTGCGAACATCAGTGCACAGAACCCGAGGCCGAACAGATACCACGAAGCGTACCGACCCAAGTCACCCACTTCCGCCGTCTCGTTGGCGCGCTCACGGTATATCGTCGCAAGAGCCTCGAGGTCGGCGTTGAGCGCGCTACGCAAGGTACGGTTGGCATCGTTGTCGCCCCACTCGCGGGCGGCGGCCGGACTGACCTGAACCGCGCGCCGGGCGAGCTCCCTGCGGAATTCGATGAACTGCACCAATCGCTTCTTGAAAGCCAAAAATTGCGCCGTATCGTCGGAGCGGATGGTCGCCTCAAACCCGGTCACGACGTCGGTAAGTTCACGACTGCGCTTGAGAACTTCGTCGCTATATTGTTTTACCGTGTCCCGATCGGTCGACATGTAGATGCCACGGGATTCCATGACGATCGCATAGATCAGGCCGTTGACCCGCTCGACGTTGATGGCGGCGGTGGCCGACGTTGCCAGAAGCTGCCGATAGGCGGTTTGCAGCCGAACCGATTGAATCGACATGACCACAAGAAGAGTGGTGACGATGACCAACAAAGCGACGATGCCGTAGATCTTCTCGGCGACACTGAGATGATGAAGACCCCGGACCAGAACCTTCGAAATTTTTCCGAGCCCCCCGATCCCTGGCGACGAACCGGATGCAGTATTGGAGGTTTCTTCCATGGACCTGCTCGTTGTGGGCGGACTGATTTTAAGTCTTAGGTGGTATGTCGCTACTGACGCATTAAATCCACCTCCGTAAAAATACTGAGACTTTGAATGAAAAGGGGGAACCGTCCGCCGGGCTTGAACCCTGCAAATCCGTCAACGCGGGAGCAGAAAGTGCGCAAGTTGATTGCCTTCGACGACGACACCTTCGGCAAGCTGAAGCAGCTCGGGCGCGACCGGATGGCGACCCTCCAGGAACTGGCCGACGAAGCGTTCGCCGATCTGCTCGGCAAGCACGGCATTCCCGTCGACCTCAAGGATGCGCTTCGCAAAAGCGCGTCGCTCTCGAAGCAGCCCGGGAGACCGCGGCCATTGCGGAAACCGAAATCCTGAACTATCGACGCCGGCTCCATTCGGGCAAGGCAAGATCATGATCCGATCAGGTTAAATCGGATCATGATCTCATTTTTTTGTTTAAGCATGATCTCCGGGCAAACGCTTCGCGTTTGTCTCAAAGGAAAACCGGTTCCCGGTTTTCCGGATCATCTTCTAGCGTGCCACGTGAGCGACCAAGCAAGGATTGTTGCTTTCGGGCTACAATACCGAATCGAGGGGTGCAAACGCTTAGCCCGCGCGCCTCTCGTCGCGATTGGTTCCGGTCGGTCTAACCTCCGAAATCCGAACTCCAGTAGATTTCGACTTGCTGGACGAGCTCTGGTGGAAGTGGAACGTAGTGCAGAGAATCCGCCTGTGCTTGTCCATTCTCCAGAGACCACCTGAAGAAATCCCTGGCAAGCTTCGCTCGCTCGAAATTCTTCGGTTGCTTGTACATGATGATGAATGCGGTAGCAGTAACAGGATAAGCATCCTCGCCGGGTGCATCCGTCATGATCAAGAAAAAGTCCTTCGCTCCCCTCCAATCCGCGCTCGCGGCTGCCGCCTGGAACGTCTCGGCACCGGGCTGAACGAAACGGCCGGCCCTGTTCTGCACCAGCCCGTAGGCCAGCTTGTTCTTTACCGCGTAGGCATATTCCACATAGCTGATCGAATTCTTCGCCAACGCGACCACGGCAGCAACCCCTTCGTTGCCTTTTCCACCTGCGCCGGTAGGCCACTCAACCGTGGTACCCTCGCCCACCTTGGCCTTCCATTCGGGGCTGACTTTCGAGAGATAATTTGCCCAGTTGAACGTCGTCCCCGATCCGTCCGACCGGTGAACGACCGAGATTGCGGCGGCCGGCAACTTGATCTCCGGATTAAGCGCTCGAATCGCCGGGTCATCCCAGTTCTTGATCTTGCCGAGAAAAATATCCGCAAGGACTGCACCCGAAAAGCGAATGACGCCGGGTCCGATACCATCAATATTGACGACAGGCACGACGCCGCCGATCACGAGAGGAAACTGGCCAAGGCCACTTTTCTCCAATTCGTCCGGCTTCAACGGCATGTCCGAAGCGCCGAAATCGACGGTCGCCGCCCTGATCTGATTCAGGCCGGCTCCCGAGCCGATCGATTGATAACTGATTTTGTTCCCGGTCATGGTTTGATATGCCCCCGCCCATTCCTCAAGGATGGGGAAGACGAATGTCGATCCGGCACCGGTCGTCTCCGCAGCGCGCGCGGCAGCCCCCACCAGCGCCAGCGCAGATGCCAAAACGATTGCTTGACAGAGCTTGATCATCGTTCCTCCTCAGGATATGTCTATTAGTCTCGATATATAGACGCAATATGACATAGAAGTGACCGGAATTTCCGCCGAAAATGCTATTGTCATGATCTCGTCATTCAATTTGTCGATAGATACCGACGCAACTGCGAGCTCCCCAAGGACTGATTTATGGATCCGGCGAATTTGACCGATACGGCCATTGAGCGGTTTGGGTCACTTGCGCAGCCCACGCGCCTGTACGCGCTGCGTCTTCTCCTCGCGGCTCATCCGGAAAGTTTGCCGGCTGGCGAGATCGCACGACGTTGCGAGGTGCCTCACAACACCATGTCCAATCATCTCTCAATCCTGACGCGGGCCGGCTTGGTCGCGGTCGAAAAAGACGGCCGGGCGATGAACTACCGTGCCGACGTCACTGGCTTCCGCGGGTTGCTCGACTTTCTTGCGCGCGATTGCTGCAACGGAAAACCCGAACTCTGCGGCCTTCTTCTGGACAGCAACACGCGACCTTCCGAAAAGCCTGAGCCTGCAACCGACTTGGTAGCGCCGGCATTCAACGTCCTGTTCTTATGTACCCATAACTCGGCGCGATCGATTATGGCCGAGGCGTTGCTTGAGAGGCTCGGCAAGGGACGTTTCAACGCTTACTCCGCGGGCTCTGATCCAGCCGAAGCGCCCATGCAAGAGGTGCTCGATCGCCTCAGCCACCTAGGTCATAACGTCAACTATCTCCGATGCAAGTCATCGGACGAATTCGCGGGTCCGGAAGCACCCCGCATGGATTTCGTCATTGCTCTTTGTGACACACCGCAGAACCAGTTCTGTCCCGACCTCGGCCAGAAGTTCGTAACGGGCGCGTGGCCGCTTCCTGATCCCAACCAGTTCACTGGCTCGCGCGCCGAGCGGACTACATTGCTGAACGAACTTTACGCGATGATCCGGCGAAGGGTCGAAATCTTCGTCAGCCTGCCGTTCACATCGCTCGACCGCTTGGCGCTGAAAGCGCGCCTCGACGAGATCGGCGATACCAATCGCGTATCGCCCTAACAGGAGCATCCATGAGAGTCGGCATTAACGGAATGGGTCGCATTGGCCGACTGGCGCTTCGCTCCGCCTTGGGCGGAATGTGGAGACCCAAAAACGATCCACGGCAGTCCAATCGATTAAACATCGTCCACGTCAATGAACTCAAGGGCGGAATCGCCACGACAGCTCACTTGCTGGAGTTCGACAGCATTCACGGGCGGTGGCACGAAGAAATCGGCGTCGAAAGCGGCAGCACCATAGCGATCCGTGGACGCCGTATAAGTTTCAGTGAAACCTCAAGTCCCGCTGATGTAGCGTGGGGTGACCTGGGCTGCGACGTCGTTCTCGAATGCACCGGTAAATTTCTCACACCCGAACAGCTTCAGGGATATTTCAACCGCGGGGTCAAACGAGTCATTGTGGCGGCGCCGGTTAAAGACGATGCCGCGCTCAACATCGTTGTCGGCGTCAACGACAACCGATACGATCCAGAGCGTCACCGCCTTCTCACCGCGGCATCCTGTACGACCAATTGCCTTGCTCCTGTTGTCAAGGTGATCCATGAGGCTATCGGGATCAGGCACGGCCAGATCACGACGATCCATAATCCAACCAACACGAACGTCGTCGTCGACACGCCTCACAAAGACCTCCGTCGCGCCCGCTCCGCGATGCTCTCGCTCCAGCCGACGACGACCGGCAGCGCGACAGCAATCGCCTTGATCTATCCTGAATTGAAAGGAAAGCTGAACGGCCACGCGGTGCGCGTCCCCGTTCTGAACGCCAGCCTCACCGATTGCGTCTTCGAGCTGTCGCGTGAAACGACCGTAGCCGAGGTCAACACGCTCTTCGAGGCCGCCGCCACGACGGTTCTGGCCGGCATACTAGGCCTGGAGCAGCGACCGCTGGTTTCTGCGGACTACAACAACGACACGCGCAGCTCGATCGTCGATGCATCCAGCACGATGGTAACCGACGGCACGCTCCTGAAAGTCTACGCCTGGTATGACAACGAGGTCGGCTACGCGTGCCGGATGGTCGATCTGGCGAACATAGTCGGGAGGGCCGGCGTATGACGGCTACCACAAGGAACTACCTGATCGTCACCGCTTCGTATTGGGGCTTCACGCTGGTCGACGGCGCGCTGCGCATGCTGATATTGCTGCACTTCTTTCGTTTGGGATACACGCCATTCACGCTCGCATTCCTGTTTCTACTCTACGAGTTGGCTGGCATAGCGGCGAACCTTGCCGGCGGCTACTTCGCGTCCAGATATGGGATCCCCCGCATGCTAGCGGCCGGGCAGTTGCTGCAGATCGCTGGCCTGATCATGATGTCAGGCCTCGATGCTCAATGGGAAGCTGCATTTTCGGTCGCATGGGTCGTTGCAGCGCAAGGCATCGCCGGCGTTGCGAAGGATCTGACAAAGACAGCCTCGAAGTCGGCGATCAAGGCGACGGCGTCCGACGACGGCGGGCAATTGTTCCGATGGGTCGCCTGGTTCACCGGCTCGAAAAACGCAATGAAGGGCGTGGGTTTTTTCGTCGGCGGGCTGCTTCTTGACGTGATAGGATTCAGACCTGCGCTCTGGGCGATGGCGGTTCTGCTCAGCGCCATATTTCTCGTAGGCCTGATCCTGCTACCGCGACAACTTGGCAAGGCAAAATCATCTAAAACCATAAAGGAGCTCTTCGGTAAATCGCGCGGCGTCAATCTGTTGGCTGCGGCGCGCATCTTCATGTTCGGTGCGCGCGATGTCTGGTTCGTCGTGGGTCTGCCGGTGTTCCTCTACGCAAACGGCTGGCGCTTCTTGGAGGTCGGCGGCTTTCTCGCGGCATGGACCATTGCCTATGGCGGCGTCCAGGCGATCGCCCCCTCTTTGGTCGCGCGAAGCCCGGATGGCCTAAGCCGCGAAGTACCCGCAGCGCGGATATGGGCATTAGTTCTGGCGGCGATCCCGATCCTGCTGGCGATGATCATGCATGGCGTACAGATCGCACGACCCGACCTGCTCGTAGTCGCCGGTCTTGCTTTCTTCGGCTTACCCTTCGCCGTCAACTCGTCTCTGCATTCCTATCTGATCCTCGCCTACGCAGGATCGGAAAAGTCGGCCGAGGATGTCGGATTCTACTACGCCGCGAATGCCGCGGGTCGCCTCTTGGGCATCATGTTATCCGGCCTGCTGTATCAGATCAGCGGGATCACCGGCTGCCTCATCGGATCGGCCGTCATGTTGGTGTTGTGCTGGGCGATTACGTTCGCTCTACCAACTTCATCCCATCTTCCGTTGAAAGCAAAAACAGCCGTCTGACAAATTCAGCGCGCGCAGGTTGGCCCACCGCCGTTCAATTTCCGCCAGCACTTCGGCGTGCTGACGTTTGGCTTTAGCGGCGGCGCTAGAGCCTTTTCCGTTCCGATTGAATCGGAACGGAGGCTCTATTTCTTTGTTATGACGCGTTTTCTTGACGCGAACCGGCATCCACTTCGCTGGAAAACGCTCTAGTCTGCAGACTTCGCTTCTCTTCACGCTTGCCGACAAGCACGCGAAGATCCTCCGTGGCGCGCAGGACAAGCTCTCGCCGCCCTCAACCGATCTTCTTCAGTCCCTTTTTGTATCGCGACCCGTTGGCGACGTAGAATTTCGCGGCACTTCCCATCGCCGCGACCTGGGCGGGGTCAAGGGTGCGGATCACCCGCGCCGGCGCACCGATGATCAGCGAGTGCTCGGGGAACTGTTTACCCTCGGTGACCACCGAACCTGCACCGACGATGCTGCCGCGGCCGATCCTGGCGCCATTCATGACGATCGAGCCCATCCCCACCAGAGCGTGATCCTCAAGCGTACAGCCGTGCAAGATGACATTGTGACCGACGGTGCAATTGTTTCCGATCGTCAGGGGAAAACCGAGGTCGGTGTGGCAGGTTGAATTGTCCTGCACATTGGAATTTTCGCCGATCTCGATCCACTCATTGTCGCCGCGCAGCACCGCGCCGAACCACACGCTCGCCAGGTTGCGCAAGCGGACCTTGCCAATCACCGTGGCGGTGTCCGCGATGAAATAGTTTCCGTCCGCGGGAAGTTCGGGCGCTTGCCCGTCAAGTTCGTAGATCGGCATGCTTGATCAGTCTCCTGTTACGCGGAGACTGTGGCATAGCCGTCAAAGCGTTTTCAAGCAAAGTGGATACCGCTTCGCATCAAGAGAACGCGTCAAAACAAGAAAGCTTCAGGCCAGCACTCCTGCGGCGCGCAGCGTCATCAGGAAGAACGTGCCGGACATCAGGCTCCAGAACCCGGCCAGGACAGTTGCCATCATCACGAATTCAAAGCGGCGGCGTTCGATCCGCGCGCCCAGCAGCGTGTTGCGCATGATGATGAAGGGCGCTGCAAAGACCAGGAACGGCACGGCGGCGAAAGTCTTCGGCGCCACGCCCTCTTGCAACAAGCCAAAACCCGCCGGACGCCGGACCAAAGCCTGGTATCCGCTGGTCAGCGCCCCGGCCAGCGCAAAGCCGATGCAAAGGGAGAACAAGGAATTCAACGCATCGGGCGACATTGCAAGATCTTCCACCACCAGGAATTTCCCCATCCTTCGCAAAATCGACCGGGGGCCGCCACATCATCCTTAAGAAACGGTTAATGGTGGCCGGCTGGAACCGCGCCTTGCACATGGCTCGGCGATATCGATTGCACGGAAGCGGTGCGAAAATCCGGTGGCCCGTGGCATATTCCGCCCGATTCGACGCTGGTGCTCCGACTTACAAGGTTCGCGAGTCCTGGCCTTTGGGCGCTCCTCACAATGCTCCGTTCATGACATTCCTTTCGAGCGCACGCCACATCGCGCGCGGTTCGCGCGGGCGCGGCAGCCACATGATCCCGATCATGCTGGCAGGCACGCTTGGCACCGGCGCCATTGCTTTGGTCGTCTATTTGCTGTGGCCGACCTGGGGCGCGGACGCTTCAAGCAGTCCGGCCCGATTGCCGGTGAGCATCGGGGGCACTCTCTTCAACGTGCCCACGATGGCGTTCCGCATGAAAATTCAGCGTCACTCCGGGCCGCAGGAACGCGTCGATCTCAGTTTCGCTTTTCCTTCACTGGATACCCCCGACGTACCGAGACACGTCAGCGCCGATACCGTGGAAGACGCCGTACAGCCGATCGACCGGATCTTCCTGTCGATAGCGGCGCACCGTGACGCGATGGCGCCCGACACCCGCATGCGCACCATCTATCCGCGTTATCTCGAACAAGCCTCGCCGCCCGCAAAAGACGGATTGACGATGCGCGCATTTCGCGACGGCACGCCGTACAGCAACGAAGATCTGGCGTTTTCCAGCACTCCCAACCTCACCGCGCGCTGCACGCGCGACGCGGCGACCCCCGGAATGTGCCTGAGCGAGCGCCGCATCGACGGCGCCGATCTGACGTTTCGCTTTCCACGGAGCTGGCTCACGCAATGGCGCGACGTCGCCGATGCGATGGACCGGTTGACGGTGCAGGTGCAGGGGCCGAGGGGATGAGCCGAGGGGGATGAATCGTCACGCTTAAACTGCCGTCATTCCGGCGCGAAGCTCGCAACGACAAGGGAGCCGCAGGCGCGAGCGTTTTCGAGCGAAGTGAAGTGGATGCCAGTTCACGTGAAGAAACGCGTCAAACAAGAATCCGGAGCTTCGGTTCTGATTCAATCAGAACCGATCATGCTCCAGAAATCCTCAGCCCTGCTCGACCAGATCGTCCTCTAGGATCGCCATCTGGAACTGAAACGAGCGGTCATCGTCTTCGTCGTCGACGAACAGCACGCCGATGAATTCCTCACCGATATAGACCTCGGCCGAATCGTCTTTTTTCGGTCGCGGCACCACGCGAATTTTCTGATTGCCGAACAGGCGCTTGAGATAGGCGTCGAGTTTCCTGACTTCCTGAACGTCCACGGCAGTCTCCAATAAGATTTTAGGTTTCGGGAAGTTTTTAGGACGAGACGAAGCGAACCGCCAGCCTAACTTGCAAAAATCTTGCGCGATTCGAACCGCTTAGTAATCGGACCATCCAGACATCAAGCGCCTTAGACATTGGACATCAAAGCCCGATCGCATTGATCATTTGATCCATCGTGCGTGAGGGCTCGGCGCAGCCGGCCTCGCCGACGATTTTGGCGGGAACCCCGGCCACGGTGACATTGTGAGGCACGGGCTTGACGACCACGGAGCCTGCGGCAATGCGGGCACAGTGGCCGACCTCGATATTGCCGAGAATTTTGGCGCCCGCCCCGATCAATACGCCGTGGCAAATCTTGGGATGGCGGTCCTCGTTCTCCTTGCCGGTGCCGCCGAGCGTAACATCGTGCAGGATCGAGACGTCGTCTTCGATCACAGCGGTCTCGCCGCAAACGAATCCGGTGGCGTGATCGAGGAAGATGCCGCGGCCAATCCTGGCTGCCGGATTGATATCGGTCTGAAATACCGCCGAGGAGCGGCTCTGCAGATAATACGCAAAATCCTTGCGGCCCTTTTGGTAGAGCCAGAAAGCCAGACGATGAGTCTGGAGGGCATGGAAGCCCTTGAAGTAGAGCAACGGGTCGATGAAACGCGAAATCGCAGGATCGCGATCGTACACAGCGACCAAATCCGCCCGGAAGGCATTACCAAGATCTGGATCGTCGCGAAGGGCTTCGTCATAGGTCTGACGAATGAGATCGCCCGACAATGCCGAATGGTCGAGACGTTCGGCGATGCGATGCACCACCGAATTTTCCAGCTTTTCGTGATGCAACACGGTCGAATAGATAAAGGAGGCCAGTTCGGGCTCGCGACGAACGATGTCTTCCGCCTCGGCGCGTATGCGCTCCCAGATCGGATCGAGCGCCGCCAGCTTCGTACCCTGCGGATTGATCTGATGCATTGCCATGTGCTGCTCTCGCAACTTCGATTATCTTGTCGTGCATTGTAGCACGAGGGGCGAACGGCTGTCTCAAGCCGCTTATTTTACAAAGCGGCTCATTCTACAAAGAGCAAACAGGCTCATTCTACAAAAGAGCACGCTACAAAAGAGCACGTCGGCTTTAGTTCGAATGCGCGCTAAAACGTTGAAGCGTCACATTTTCTTCAGGCCGGCTTTCACGCGGCCCGAAGTCCGGCATCACCGACAGCTCGCTTCAAGGTGGTCCGGAATTCCAAGAAATCAAGGCACCGGGGAACCGCAATTACGGGCGCCGGGACAAGAAATCCAGCACGCCCGTCTTGTAAACCTTATCGCCGACCGCCCGCATGTGGTCGCGGTTGGGAATATCGAGCACTTGTGAAGCCGGGATGATCTTTCCGAGCGCTTCCGCTGAACCCGCGATTTCATCTGCGGTCCCGACCGCGATCAGGACCGGCACCGAAATCCCGGCCGCTTCTTCTCGCGTCATCAGCCCCCGCGAACCGCGCAAGCAGGCCGCCAGCGCCCTGCGGTCGGAATGAGTCTGGTCCGCGAAGGCCCGGAACGTCCGTCCTACCGGATCGGTGACGTCTTCCAGCGATGGAGCCTCCAACGCGTCGGCCACGTTTTCACCGGGACCGCCGCCCTCGATCAAGCCGATCCCGATGCCGCCGAGAATCGCCGAACGTAGCCGTTGCGGCTGGTGCAGCCCCAGCCATGCTGTCATCCGCCCCCCGAGCGAATAGCCCATGATATCGGCGCGCTCGATGTTCAGATGATCCATCAGCGCCGTGACATCGGTGGCCATGATGGGGATGTGATACTGCTCCCGGTCGTAAAGCTTGGCGGAGTCGCCGTGGCCGCGATTGTCGAGCGCGATGACGCGGCGGCCGTTCTTCTTCAGTTCGGAAACCCAGGTCGGGTACACCCAGTTCACATTCTTGGTCGACGCAAAGCCGTGCACGAGCAGGATCGGATCGCCCTCGCCTTCGTCGAGAAAGGCAATTTCAACAGCGCCGTTGTGAAAACTCGGCATCGGTCATTCCGTATTGCGGGAAGGGATTGGTGAAGGTTGACGTACGTAACTAGCCGCGAATGGCGGCGTCCGCCAGAGCCGCGTCAGGGATCAGGGCGGCAGCCGCCGTCTGCTTTCGCACCCGCCGCGCTTTCCTGGCGATCAGCCACGCCATGGTCAGGCGCTCGGTGGCGGCCTTGATCGACGACAGAAGACCGAACAACGCCAGCAGCGCACCGAATACCCACAGTGTGAGATCGAATGCACCGGCCGCCAGCAGCAAGGCGCTGCGGCCCAGTATTTTCAGAATCGCGCGGGTCTGGCCCCCCTTGGATTCGGCGAGGCGGGCCGCGCCCGCGACATCTTTCGGGCCTTCGGCTATTCTCAGCGTATCGAGCGCGCCGCGGGCCCCGGCTTTTTCACCGACACGCCCGACGTCTTTGGCAAATCGCACCAGCGCGCCGGCCTTCTCGGCATGGAAGGCGGCTCGGATCGCATTCGTCGTCTGACCGGGTCGCATCACCGAGCCGGAGGCGACCGCATTCTGCAGCATCGGCGCGTCGACCATCTCGCGCGCCGAGCGGCCGGCCCATTGCATTAATCCCTCGCCCAGCCGCCCGACCTTGCGGGCATCCTTGACGAGCGTGAGACCGGCGCGAACCGGCGCGACGCCACCGACCGAGACATAGGTCGCCGCGGTCACCGCGAGGCCCGCCGCAGCCAGGCCCAGCACCAGCCGATCGGCATCCTCGCCCAGTGCGAGGTGCTTGCCTTCGCGCACCACATCCCTGACGTCGCCGAACACGAACAGATCGCCCGCGACCGTACCGGACAGGCTCGCCACATCGTCGGCGTTTCCGGTCACGAGGCCGCTGGCGAAACCTTTGGCAAAATGCCGCGTTGAATTTTCTTCCGCGACCGCCTCACTCACCCGGCGCGACAATTCTTCGCTCAAGCCAATGTTTTTCTCCCGGGCGAGATCGACAAAGCTGTTGGCAAGATCGGCGTCGTTCGCGGCGAGCGCCGATTCGATGTTTGGCTCGATCAGGGTCCGGTCGTTCCGCAGAGCAGAATTGAGCTGGATGTCGGAGAGTTCCGATGGATCGTCTTGCGCGGCCAAAATGAGACCGGCGTCTCGCGCATGCGGCCACAGCAGCCCGCATGCCAGCGTGGACACCGCCAAACCCGCCAAAGCCGAGCCCATCCTCGACCATTTCATCCGAAAAACCTCGGGCTTCACTGCAAGATGATACGCCATTTTTAAGACATAACTGCCCCGACGAAAGAAGGGCTTTCGAAGAGGACGGGAGTGTGTCGAATTTGCATGGGCGATGACCGGAAGGTGCTCTGGGAATCGACACCGCCCACCAGTATGGTGGCCGGCATCGAACCTAGTTCTCTCTTGCAATCTGGCTGTGTCTTGCAACGCGGCTGAGTCTTGTCGATTGCGTCCGCTTCGAGTGCGATTCTTCTGTTACGCTTCTTCGTTGTTACGCTTCCCTGTTACACTTCTTTCGTGCGATTCAAGGTAAATGCGATGTCCGATCATATCGTTCCCCACTTTCACAACGATGCCGGCGTTTCGGTCATTGAGATCGGTTCGCAGGAGTTCATGTGTGTGGGCGCCAATCCACCGTTCGATCATCCGCATGTTTTCCTTGATCTTGGCAACGACAACGAGATCATCTGCCCTTATTGCTCCACCTTGTTTCGCTATGCCGCCGATCTCGCCCCCGGCGAAGCCCGACCGCCTGAATGCGTCGTGAAAGACAAGGCCGCCTGATCGACCACCGGTGGCCGCTTCACGCACCATCTTCGTCGCTGGTGCCGGGATCGGAGGATTGACCGCCTCGCTCGCGCTCGCGGGCCAAGGTTTTCGCGTCGTCGTGCTTGAGAAGGCCGAGCGGCTCGAGGAAGCCGGCGCCGGCCTCCAGCTCTCCCCCAACGCCAGCCGGGTGCTGGTCGAGCTCGGATTGCAGCCGCGACTTGCCACCCGCGCGGTCGCGCCCAAGGCCATCAGCATCATGAGCGCGCGAAGCGGCGGTGAGCTTGTGCGCTTGCCGCTCGGCGAAGCTGCCGCCGCGCGCGCCGGCGCCCCCTATTGGGTGGTGCATCGCGCCGATCTGCAGGCAGCGTTGCTGGCCCAGGTCAACGACCATCCCGACATCGAGTTGCGGCTCGGCTGCCAGTTCGAAGACGCCGTCCCCCATGCCAGAGGGCTGACGGTGGTCCAGCGGAGCGGCATGACGCGCCAGCAGGAAGTGGCACTGGCGCTGGTCGGTGCCGACGGAATCTGGTCCGCGGTCCGGCACCACCTGTTTCCGCAAGTGCAGCCGCAATTCTCCGGGCTGATCGCCTGGCGCGGGACGCTCGAAGCCACGCAATTGCCGCGCGAATATACCTCGCGTCGGGTCCAGCTTTGGATGGGGCCGAACGCGCATCTGGTCGCTTATCCGATCGCCAGCGGACGCCAGATCAATGTCGTCGCCGTGGTTCCGGGAACGTGGAACAGGCCGGGCTGGAGCGCGCCCGGCGAGACCAGCGAAATCAAGAACGCGTTTGCGTCATCGAGCTGGCCCGGCCCGGCGCGGATGATGATCGGCGCCGTCGATGACTGGCGGAAATGGGCGCTGTTCACCGTCCCCGCTGGCGGCGAATGGACCGACGGCGTGATCGCTCTGTTGGGGGATGCCGCCCATGCCATGCTGCCGTTTGCCGCGCAAGGCGCAGGCATGGCGATCGAAGACGCCGCCGTGCTCGCCAAGTGCCTCGGCGAAGATGCAGGGGAGAGTGCGGCCGGAATACCGGCCGCTCTGAAACGCTATGCGCGGCTGCGCCGCTCACGCGTCGCACGGGTTCAACGCGCCGCGCGACGGGCCGGGCAAATCTACCACCTCGCAGGTCCTGTGGCCTACGCGCGCGACCTCGTCATCAAGGCGATGGGTCCAAAACGCATGCTGGCGCGGCAGGACTGGATTTACGACTGGCGGGCGTGAGACGGTCAGCTATTGCCGCCAAAACTGGGCAGCCGCGTGATGCGACGGGTTAATAAACCACACTGCCGGACGAGATCGCAGGGCTGCGGCCTTTGACATTGGTTGACGGCACCGGTGTGAGCCCCGGGGCGCTCGCAGCCACGGCCGGCGGAGATTCATGGCATTTGTTGCGGCGCCAGGCTTCCTCGGCAAGTTTGGTCTGGCCGCGGACCGCGATATAGTCGTTGCGATAGGCGAGTTCGGCGACGACGGGACCGGCGACCCCGGTTTCGGCCTTCGCCATCAAGCCCTGCAATTCCGCGCCACGGGTGGCGAGGTTCTTGCGCTCGGTCTCCAATTGTTTGCACTCATAGAGGCTATATTTGGCAGGATCGGCGAAGGCCGAGACCATACTGTCGCCGATGTCGGCGCAGCCGTTAAGCCCCAAGCCGAGCGCGAGCAGCGCGACCGCCATGGCAGCGCGTGGCAGCGGACGGAAAAAGCAATGCGAAGCGGTCATGTGGCCTTCGTAAACGGACAACCCTTGCGGTTGCGTAAAGCAGGCGCAGATGTCCGCATTGAGGCTTATCATCGCAGCTTGATTCTTGAGGCTGGTTCTTCAGGCTCGGCCTTAAGCCACACAGACCACAAATAGTGAAATAACGCATGATCTTATCGCCAAACCGCTCACACTTTGGTGGATCTTGCGCTAAAGGAAAGGCGCGCTTTCTTTCAGGCCAACCTCATTCCATCCGGTAAGGAAACGCGCTAAGTACCTGATCTAACAACCAAAGCGGACGTGGCGGAACTGGTAGACGCAAGGGACTTAAAATCCCTCGATGGCAACGTCGTGTGGGTTCGACTCCCACCGCCCGCACCAAGATTGCCGCGCGGCTTTTGGCTTACAGAGCTTGCAAGGCGCGAAGGCGGCATCAACATCACGGCGTGACCGGCTCCACGACCCTCTCTGCTCCGCCGTCACCGCGCCTCTTCACTATAACTGAGATCGCAATATCTGGCCGGATCGTTCAACCGCCGCTCCGGCCGGCCGTAGCGGCTGCGGAGTTCGAGCACGCAGTTGAGCCCGATCGGATCGATGGCGCCGCTGCGGAAAAAGCCGTTGGTGGGATCGAGCAACTCGACATAGCTCGCTTCGGCGATCTCGGGTGACATCTGGGGAAGATGCCGCCGCAAGATCGCGATCGCCTCGATGCGGTTCGACGGTTCATAAAGCCATGCAATCGAGCTTCGATAGCCGCGGATATAAGCGACGACCTTGCTTCGGTTGTGCTGCGCCCAGGGCCGGCGCACCGCCGCGACATTGCCCTGGTACGGTCCGATCACGTCGGTCGCCTTCGTGAACTCAGTGAAGCCGTCGCCTTTCGCGATGATGTTGTAAGGCGCGGACAACAGCGTCCCCGCATGATGGCCGGCGCGCAAATCGTTCCAGCGCTGGATCATGCCGCCGGCGCGGACGATGTCGTAGTCGCCTTTGTCCTTGTCGAGACCGTTGCGGCGCATGATCTCGTAGAGCACAAAGGCGTAGCCGGTCGTCAGCGCATCGACGGAGAGGGTTTTTCCCGCAAGATCGGAGATGTTTTTGATGGCGGGCGAGGTGACCAGGCTGAGAAACCCGCTGTCGCTTCCCATCACCGCCATGAAGTCCGGCTGCGGCCCGATCGGCGCCTCGCCCTGCCCCTCGACATAGGCGACAATGTTGTCGACCGCCGTCATCGCGATATCGAATTTGCCTTGCGCAAAATCGGTCATCTGGGTGACGGAGTTGGGCGTGCCTTGCATCTGCACGGCAATGCCAGCTTGCGCGAAGAAGCCCTTGTCTTGACCGACATAGAGACCCCAGTTGAAGCCGCCGGGAAAAACGTTGACGGTCACGACCGGAAGATCGCCTGCTTGCGGCGGCATGGATGCCCCGGAAGTTTTGATATCGACGCGGCCGGTCAAGCGATCCGCCTCGCCATTCGCTCGGGCCGGAGCGCCAGCGAAATGATCGCGCCGCACAGGCAAAGCACGACGAGCTGAACATTGCCCGCGACCGTCCATCCGGCCAGACCGACGATCCCGCCGATGACATATCCGGCAATCGTCGCCGAGCCATAAAGGCTCGTCACGAATACGCCGGAGGCGCGCCCCGCAAGATCCGCCGAGACCGATTTTACGTGATAGGCGGCGAGGTTGACGAAGATCGTTCCGCTGAACGTGGCACCAAGGACGAGCGAGAACACGGCCTGCGCCGCAAAATCAGTCGGGCCGTTGAACAAGAGAGCAGCAACCGCGCTGGCGATCAGAAAACTCGTGCCGAGAACCACGCGCGGCGAGAAGCGGTCGCCCAGCCATCCGCAGGCGGCGGACACCAGGACACCAAATCCATAGATGCTCATCACCCGTCCCGCATCGGCCGGCGCGTAGTGCAATTGCTCACGCAGAAAGGTCGGATACATCCCGAGATAGCCATAGAGCGCGAGGCCGAAGATGATGCTCAAAATCACCAGCACGTAGGTGTTGATATTTTTCAGCGTCGTGGCCCCGCCTACCGAGAGCGCGGTTTGCGGTTGTTTCGCGGTGTTGGTTTCGCTCAGCCACGGCCGCACCACCGCGGCGATCAACACCATCATCGCAAATCCGATGAGGCCGAAGATGACCATCGGCGCACGCCACGTCCCATAGTCGACCAAGAGCTTGGCTCCCAAGGCCGGCCCGATCGCCGCTCCGCCCGCATAGGCGTAGTTCAGGATGCCGACGCCAGCGGCGCGGTAGCGCGAGAAATAGCTGGAAAACACCGCGAGCAACGCCGTGAGTTGCATCGCCTCGCCGACCCCGGTGATCGCGCGGTAAAGCAGCATGTCGGCGAATCCGGATGCAGACGCGGTAATGATCGTGGCCGCCGAATAGATGAAAATGCCGACCTGGATCACGGTCTTGCGGGAGTATTTGGACATCAAATAGCCGGTCGGAATTCCGGCCAGCGTCATGCCCAACGTGAAGAACGTCGACATCAATCCGGCTTGCGGCAGCGCAAAGCCGTATTCCCGTCTCACATCCGTGAGCATCAACGGAAATAGCGTACGGTCCATCGCATTGACGCAATAGGAGCAGATCAAGACCACGATGGCGCCGACCGCGAAGGCCGTGCCCGAGGTGCGCGGCGCCTCCACGACGCCCACCGGCGCTGCTGTCTGATCCATGATTTAGCCTCCGTACAACCTGTCGTGTTGATGTCCGCTCACCGCGACGCGGGATCGGCCACGACGTACCAAATTCTGATGGATACGCCGGTCCAGAACAGCGTGTCTGCATGCCATCGCACATGCTGCAGCGCTTCTCAACTGTCCCAAATCCTGACGCTTGAGCCAGCGATCCGGAAATCGAACGGATCAGCATTCGCTGCCACGCAAAATAGCTCGCGGGCGAGACTGCCGGCACTAACGCCCTTACTCCGACTTGTCGATATTCCAGAAGATCGGCGTCGCCGGGCCGTCGAGCACGCCGGAGAGCGATTTCCGCCAGGCGCTCGGCGCGAGGTATTGCCCGAGCGGAACATAAATCACCTCGTCATAGACTTCCTTCTGGATATCGATCGCGATCTTCTTTTGCTCTTCGGGCGAGGAGGCACGCGAGAAGGCATCGCGCATCGCTTCCATCTTGGCATCTTCCGGCCAGCCGAACCAGCCGCCGTTCTTGCCTTTGCCGTTGATCGAGAGGTTCGCGATCGGGTTCACCACGTCGGCGCCGACCCAGTTGGTGAAGAACATGTTCCAGCCGCCCTCCTTCGGCGGCTTCTGGCTGGCGCGGCGGGTGACGACGGTCTGCCAGTCGGTGGCCTGCACCTCCACCTTGAAGCCGGCATCACGCAACAGTTGCGCCGCGACGATCGGCTGCGCTTTCAGCGTGACGACGTCGCCGGGCGCCATCACCACCACGGGCGTGCCGTCATAGCCGGATTCGGCGAGCAACCGTTTCGCTTCCGCCATGCCGTTTTTCTTGACCAGCGGCTCTGAGCCGACGTCGGTCTCGAGCGGCGTGCCGCAGACGAACACCGCGCCGCAGATTTTGTAATATTCGGGGTTGCCGACCAGCGCGTCCAGCACGTCCTTCTGGTTCATCGCCATGAAGGCCGCGCGGCGCACCTTGACGTTGTCGAACGGCGGATAGAGGAAATTCATGCGCCCGAGCGTCTGGTAACCGAGCTTGTTCAAGGTTTCGACCTTCAGTTCCTTGTCGGCGGCCAGCACCGGGAGAAGATCGAACGACGGATTCTCCATGAAATCGATATCGCCGGACTGCAGCGCGTTCATCGCGGTCTGCGCGTCCGCCATCGTCACCCATTCGACGCGATCGACCTTCACCACCTTGCCGCCGGAGGTCCAACTCGGCGCTTCCTTGCGCGGCACGTAATCCTTGTTCTTCTCGTAGACTGCCTTCACGCCGGGTTGGAATTCGGACTGCACGAACTTGAAGGGTCCGGAACCGATCTGCTCGGGAATCGCTTTGTCCCCCGGCGTCTCCGCGATGCGCTTCGGCATCATGAACGGCACCAGCGACGAAGGTTTGCCGATCGACTCCAGCACCAGGCCGTAGGGCTCTTTGAGCTTCAGCGTGATGGTCTTGGTGTCGGTCGCCTCCAGGCTGGCGGTGAAGTCCATGAGCTTTTGGCCCATGCCGTCGCGTTTGCCCCAGCGCTTCAACGACGCCACGCAATCTTCCGCCGTCACCGGCGCGCCGTCATGCCACTTCAAGCCATCCCGTAGCGTGAAGGTGTAAGTGAGCTTGTCGTCGGAGATTTTCCACTCCGCCATCTGCGGCTGGATCTTGAAATTGGAATCGGTCGCCAGCAGTGTGTCGTAGACCATGTAGCCGTGATCGCGCGTGATGTAGGCGGTGGTCAGAATAGGATCAATCACCCGCAAATCGGAATGCATCACCGCGGTGATGGTCTTGGCATTGGCCAGCGACGACACCGCCAGTGCCGCCGAGAGTGCCAGCGCCGACAACGTCACGTTCGACGCTTTCGCGGAACGCTTCCAACGCGAGATGTGGAACATTCGATCTCTCCTGACGTAAAACTGGTCAAAGCGCGATGATTGGTTATGCAGGCGGCACGTTATTTAGGCGCGCTAACACGCTGTAACTTCTGAATATTTGAGACTTCTATTATCGAGACTTGCACCAAGCTCGTAGCGCGTCAATCGGGTTTTGATCCAGACCGAGCGGCGTTGGCAAGCTACGCGCGCAGATGTTTCACTTTACAAATCCAGCGCCGATCATTCTCGTAAGCATCTCGCTCGTACGCATCTCGCTTCCAACATCTCGTCGACGCACACGCATCATCAGGCATCCCATTCGAACCGAAAGAATTTGCGCAAATGAATCCCGCCAACCTCCCGTTCGATTCCGAGACCATGCTCCAGGGTTTGCGCGGCTGGGTAGAATGCGAAAGCCCGACCTGGGATGCCAGCGCCGTCGGCCGCATGCTTGATCTCGCCGCGCGCGAGATGGCGATCATGGGGGCGTCGGTCGAGCGCATCGCCGGCCGGCAAGGTTTTGGCGGCAGCATTCGCGCGCATTTTCCGCATCCCAGTCAGGGCGAACCCGGGATTCTGATCGCCGGACACCTCGACACCGTTCATCCCGTCGGCACGCTGGAAAAACTCAAATGGCGGCGCGAGGGCAACAAATGCTTCGGCCCCGGCATCTTCGACATGAAGGGCGGCAATTATCTCGCGCTGGAAGCGATCCGGCAATTGGCCCGCGCCTCGTTCACGACGCCGCTGCCGATCACGGTGTTGTTCACGCCGGACGAGGAAGTCGGCACCCCCTCCACCCGCGACATCATCGAGGCCGAAGCCGCGCGCAACAAATATGTCCTGGTGCCGGAGCCGGGCCGACCGAACAACGGCGTCGTCACCGGACGTTACGCGATCGCGCGATTCAACCTTGAAGCGACGGGCAAGCCAAGCCACGCCGGCGCCACGCTCTCGTCGGGCCGCTCGGCGATTCGCGAGATGGCCCGTCAGATCATCGAAATCGACGGCATGACCTCGGAAGATTGCACCTTCAGCGTCGGCATCGTGCACGGCGGCCAATGGGTCAATTGCGTCGCCACCACCTGCACAGGCGAAGCGCTCAGCATGGCGAAGCGCCAGGCCGATCTCGATCGCGGCGTCGAACGGATGCTGGCGCTTTCCGGAACCGCCAACGACGTGACGTTCAAAGTGACGCGCGGCGTGACGCGGCCGGTGTGGGAGCCCGACGCCGGAACCATGGCGCTTTACGAAAAGGCCCGCGGCGTCGCGCAAGCCATCGGCCTCGAGCTTCCCCACGGCAGCGCCGGCGGCGGCTCCGACGGCAATTTCACCGGCGCGATGGGAATCCCGACGCTCGACGGCCTCGGCGTGCGCGGCGCCGATGCCCACACGCTCAATGAACACATCGAGGTCGACAGCCTCGCCGAGCGCGGCCGGCTGATGGCAGGGTTGCTGGCGACGCTGGAGTGAGTGAGGAACGCGCAGCCAGCATCCGTCATCGCCGGGCTCGTCCCGCCCATCCATGTCTTCTTGCTTTCAACGCGAAGAAGGACGTGGATGCCCGGACCAAGCCGGGCATGGCGAACTCCAAACTTTCCGCGAGCGCCTTGATGGAACGCTTTAGTCGAATTGTGATGGCACAGGATTTGCTCACTTAATCAACCGGCGGGCACGAAAGCCGCGACAACCGTAGCGACGGTTCGCTCATTGTGTGATGGATAGCGATGCTCGGATATCTGGTTCGCCGCGTTCTTGCCGCCATTCCCGTGATGGGCGTGGTAGCCCTGTTTGTGTTCATGCTGCTGCGGCTGACGCCCGGCGACCCCGCCGCCATTCTCGCCGGCGACAATGCCACGCCCGAGCAGCTTGAGCGCATCCGCACCTCGCTCGGCCTCAACGAACCGCTTTACACCCAATTTTTCACCTGGGTCGGCAAGCTCGCCCACGGCGATCTCGGTGTGTCCTTGATCTCGAACGTCCCGGTACTGAAGATGATCAGCCAACGCGTCGAGCCCTCGATCTCGATCGCAGTGTCGACCATCATCCTCGCCATCCTCGTCGCGGTGCCGCTCGGCGTGATCGCGGCGTGGAAACACGGCACCTGGATCGACCGCTTCGTGATGGGATTGTCGGTACTCGGCTTCTCGGTCCCGGTGTTCGTGATCGGCTATGTGCTGATCCAGATCTTTGCGATCGACCTGCGCTGGCTGCCGGTGCAAGGTTTTCGCAGCATCTCGGCCGGCTTCGGTCCGTTTTTTGAGCGCATCATCCTGCCGACCTGCACGCTGTCCTTCATCTACATCGCCCTGATCGCGCGCATGACCCGCGCGGCGATGCTGGACGTGCTCGGCGAAGACTACGTGCGCACCGCGCGCGCCAAGGGCATCGGCGAGAGCGGCGTGCTGTTACGCCACGCGCTGCGCAACGCCGCGGTGCCCGTCATCACCGTGATCGGGACCGGCTTCGCATTGCTGATTTCCGGCGTCGTCGTCACCGAAAGCGTGTTCAACCTGCCGGGCATCGGACGCCTCACCGTCGACGCGGTGCTGGCGCGCGACTATCCGGTGATCCAGGCGATGATCCTTCTGACGTCCGGCATCTATGTCGCGGTCAACCTCCTGATCGACGTCGCCTACACGCTGCTCGATCCCAGAATCCGTTACTGAGGTGCGTGACTGATGGCGATCGAAACCTTACCCGAACCGTCTGTTACGATCACCGCGCCGTTCCGGCCGGGGCTCGGATTTCTCTCGGCGACCCCGATCATCACTGCCGCCACCATCTGCCTCGCGCTGGTGATCGCCTCCGCTGTCCTGGCGCCCTGGCTTGCACCGCACGACCCGCTGCTGCTCGCCCCGGCGCAACGGCTGAAGCCCGCAAGCGCGCAATTCCTGCTCGGCACCGATGGTTACGGCCGCGACGTGCTGTCGCGGATTCTCTATGGCGGGCGGATCTCGCTTCTGATCGGCCTTGGCGCCGCCGTCGTCAGCATCGGCATTGGACTGGTGATCGGTCTCGTCTCCGGGTTCTTTAAATTGATCGACGCGATCATGATGCGCGTCATGGACGGGTTGATGGCGATCCCGAGCATTTTGCTTGCGATTGCCGTGGTCTCACTTTCTGGCGCGAGCCTGAAGACGGTCCTGATCGCGATCACGATTCCGGAAATCCCCCGCGTGGCGCGGCTGGTGCGCTCGGTCGTGCTCACGGCGCGCGAAGAACCTTATGTGGAAGCCGCGATTTCGGTCGGCTCCAGCCTGCCGAAAATCATGTGGCGGCATTTGATGCCGAACACGATCGCGCCCTTGATCGTGCAAGGCACCTATGTTTGCGCTTCCGCCATTCTCACCGAAGCGATCCTGTCATTTCTCGGCGCCGGCATCAGCCCGGAGACGCCGACCTGGGGCAACATCATGGCGGAGGGCCGCGCCTATTTTCAGATCAAGCCGTCGCTGATCTTCTGGCCCGGCTTGCTGCTCTCGGTCGCGATCCTGAGCGTCAACCTGATCGGCGACGCCGCGCGCGACGCCCTTGATCCCCGCATGAAAAAGCGCAAGGGCGGCAAGTGAGCGTAGCCGATCCGAACATCATCCTCGACATCGACAACCTCGTGGTCGACCTCGGCAACAATCCGCAAGGCTCGCGGATCATCGACGGCGTCTCGCTGCAAGTCCGCGAAGGCGAAACCCTCTGTCTTGTCGGCGAAAGCGGATCGGGGAAATCCGTCACCTCGCTGACAGTGATGGGGCTCCTGCAAAAGGGCTCACTGGTACCCTCCGGCGGAAGCGTCAAACTGGTCGGCGAAGAACTTCTCGCCGCCAGCGACCGCCGGCTGCGGCAGCTCCGTGCCACCACCATGGCGATGATCTTTCAGGAGCCGATGACCGCGCTCAATCCGGTGGTGCCGGTCGGCCGCCAGATCGACGAGGTGCTGCGCGTCCACACCAATCTTGGCGCGCGCGAGCGGCGCAAGCGCATTCTCGCCATGATGGAACAGGTGCGGCTGCCCGAGGTTGAACGGATTTTCGCATCCTATCCGCACCGACTCTCCGGCGGTCAGCGCCAGCGCATCATGATCGCGATGGCGTTGGTGCTGGAACCGAAACTTTTGATCGCCGACGAGCCGACCACGGCGCTCGACGTCACCACCCAGAAGCAAATTCTCACCCTGATCCGCGACCTGCAACGGGATCACGGCACCGCGGTGCTGTTCATCACCCACGACATGGGTGTGGTCGCCGAAATCGCCGATCGGGTCGCGGTGATGCGTCACGGCCGGTTGGTCGAAACCGGAGCGCTCGACACCATCCTGCGCACGCCGGCGATGGAGTACACCCGCAATTTGCTCTCGGCGGTGCCGAGCCTGGTGCCGCGCGCGCCGCGCCCGAAGTCGCGGGAACCGGTGGTGCTGGAGGCCAACGAACTCGGCAAGGTCTATCGCGAACGCTCGTTCTTCGGAAAAGTGCGGGAAGTGACGGCCGCCCATGACGTCACCCTCACCTTGCGCAAGGGCCGCACGCTCGGCATCGTCGGCGAAAGCGGGTCCGGCAAATCGACCGTGGCGCGCTGCATCGTCCGGTTGATCGATCCGACTTCCGGCGGCGTCCGCCTGGTGGGACGCGAAATCTCCGAACTGTCGCGCCGGCTGTTGCAACCGCACCGCAAACGCATCCAGATCATTTTCCAGGACCCTTACCGATCGCTCAATCCGCGGGTCACCGTGGGCGAGACCATCGCCGAAGGTCCGATCAATTACGGCATGCCACGCAGGCAAGCGCTGGCGAAAGCGCGCGAGCTGCTGGAGTTGGTCGATCTGCCCACGGACGCGATCTCGCGCTACCCGCACCAGTTCTCCGGCGGCCAGCGTCAACGCATCGCCATTGCGCGGGCGCTGGCGCTCGATCCCGACGTCTTGGTGGCGGACGAAGCGGTCTCGGCGCTCGACGTCTCGGTGCAAGCCCAGGTGTTGGAACTGCTCGACGAAATCCAGACCCGGCTCGGCATCGCCTTGTTGTTCATCACCCACGATCTGCGCGTCGCCGCCCAAATCTGCGACGAAGTTGCTGTGATGCAGCATGGCCGCATCGTCGAACAAGGACCGGCCGCGCAAGTCCTGACAAATCCGCAACAGGCCTATACGCGGCAACTGCTGGACGCCGCCCCCGGACGGGGTTGGGATTTTGCGAACTTCCGGCCGGTGGCGAGCGAAGCCGCGCCTGCAACCACATAGGTAACCGTCATTGCGAACCAACGGGTCGCGCGAATGCGCGCCCGATGACAGGCTCCGCGAAGCAATCCATATCTTCGCGTGACTAACGAAAAACTGGATTGCTTCGTCGCTTTGCTCCTCGCGATGACGGGGGAAGGTCATCGCGAGCCAGGCAATCCATAAACAGTTCGAAGCCATGCGGGACGGGATATCTTCGTCGCTTGCGCTTCTCGCAACGACGGGTCTAACGTCGCGCGCGAATAATTCGCCGAGACAGTACCTATGCCCCGCATCGCCGTTGGCGGCTTCCTGCACGAAACCAACACCTTCGCGCCGACGAAGGCGACTTATGACGACTTTGTGCATGGCGGCGGCTGGCCCGCAATGGCGGTAGGCACCGACGTTCTCAAAACCATCCGCAACATCAATGTCGGCCTGGCGGGCTTTGTCGAACAGGCCGAAATCCGGGGATGGGAGTTGGTGCCGACCATCTTCTGCGCCGCCAGCCCATCGGCGCATGTGACCCGGGATGCATTCGAGCGCATCGTCAAGGTGATGATCGAGGGCATCCAGGCGGCGGGGCCGCTCGATGCGGTTTATCTCGATTTGCACGGCGCGATGGTGACCGAGCATCTCGACGACGGCGAAGGTGAAATTCTCGCCCGCGTGCGCCAGATGATCGGCAAGGAAATGCCGCTCGTGGTCAGCCTTGACCTGCACGCCAATGTGACGCCCGAGATGCTGGAGCACGCCGACGCACTGATTGCCTACCGCACCTATCCGCATGTCGACATGGCCGACACCGGCTGCGCCGCTGCAAACCATCTCGCACTGCTGTTGCACAGCAAGCAGCGCTTGGCGAAAGCGTTCCGGCAATTGCCGTTCCTGATTCCGATCAGTTGGCAATGCACCAACGATCAGCCCAGCAAAAGCATCTACCAAAAACTCGCAGCCCTGGAGAGCGAGGACGTACCGACGCTGTCGTTCGCACCCGGCTTTCCGGCGGCGGATTTTCCGCATTGCGGACCGAGCGTGTTCGCCTATGGCAAGACGCAAGCCGATGCCGACGCCGCGGCGGATACGATGACAAAACTCATCGTCGGTCACGAAAGCGATTTCGACGGACGCATCTACACGCCCGACGAGGGCGTGCGCCACGCGATGGAACTGGCGACGCATGCCAGCAAACCGATCGTGATCGCCGACACCCAGGACAATCCCGGCGCCGGCGGCAATTCCGACACCACCGGCATGCTGCGCGCGCTGGTCCGCAACCACGCCCGCCGCGCCGCCATCGGCGTGATCTATGACCCACAATCCGCCAGGGCCGCGCATGCCGCAGGCGTCGGCGCCACCGTGACGCTCGCGCTCGGCGGCAAGTCGGGCATTCCGGGCGACGCGCCGTACCAAGAGACTTTCGTGGTCGAGAAATTGTGCAACGGAAAATTCGTGGCGCCCGGCCCTTATTACGGCGGCCGCGACATGGATATGGGACCGTCGGCGGCTTTACGGATCGGCGACGTCAGGGTGGTCGTGAGCTCGCACAAGGCGCAGCTCGCGGATCAATCGATGTACCGCTATGTCGGCATCGAACCGACCGCGCAAGCCATCCTCGTCAACAAGAGCTCGGTGCATTTCCGCGCCGATTTCGAGGCGATCGCTGAAAAGCTCCTCATCTGCGCTGCACCCGGCGCAATGCCCGCGGATACCGCCGCACTGCCGTGGACGCGGTTGCGTCCGGGCATTCGGACCAAGCCGAACGGTCTTGCTTTCGCTCCCGCCGTCAATTCAACTTCGCTTTCCCCCGCACCCTCTCCTGCCATCGGATAAAAACAAATGCCCAACATCGACCGCATCGAAGGCTATGCCGACGAACTCACCGCGATCCGCCGCGACCTGCACGCACATCCCGAGATCGGCTTCGAGGAAGTCCGCACCTCCGGGATCGTTGCCGACAAACTGACGCAATGGGGCATCGAAGTGCATCGCGGAATCGGCGGCACCGGCGTGGTCGGCGTGCTCAAGGGCAAGGGCGCCGGCGGCAAGCGCATCGGCCTGCGCGCCGACATGGACGCGTTGCCGATGGAAGAGAACACCAATCTGAAATGGCGCTCGACCATTCCCGGCCGCTTCCACGGCTGCGGCCATGACGGCCACACCACGATGTTGCTCGGCACCGCGCGCTACCTCGCCGAGACCAAAAATTTCGACGGCACCGTGCATTTCATTTTCCAGCCGGCCGAAGAAGGTCTCGGCGGCGCGCGCGCCATGATCAAGGACGGGCTGTTCGAAAAATTTCCCTGCGACGAACTCTACGGGCTGCACAACGCGCCCGACCTGAACCACGGTGAACTCGCAATCCTTCCGGGACCGGCGATGGCGGGTGCCGACTTTTTCGACATCACCATCAACGGCTACGGCGCGCACGGCGCGATGCCGGAGCGGTCGAAAGACCCGGTCGTGATCGCGATGACGCTCGGGCAGGCGCTCCAAACCATCGTCAGCCGCAACGTCGATCCCCTGCAATCGGCGGTGCTGTCGATCACGCAGATTCATGCCGGCTCCGCCTACAACGTGATTCCCGGCGAGGCGAAACTCTGCGGCACCGTCCGCGCCTTTTCCGACGAGGTGCGTGCGCTGATCCGCGAGCGGATGCGCGCGCTCTGCGCCGGCATCGCGAGCGCCTTCCAGGTCGAGATCATTGCCGATATCCGCGATACCTTCAGCGTGCTGGTGAATCAGGAAGAGCAATCCAGGGTGATCGAGACGGTGGCCCGTACGGTGGTCGACCCCACCAAAGTCTTCACCCGGGCGCGGCCGAAGATGGGCAGCGAGGATTTCGCCGACATGCTGCACGCGGTGCCCGGCGCCTATTTCTGGCTCGGCCATGACGGCTCGGTGCCGGTGCACAATCCCGGCTACGTTCTCGACGACAAAATTCTCCCGATCGGCGCCAGCATGTTCGCGCGCATCGTCGAGACCCGCTTGCCGGTTGGCGCTCATGCATAAACCCGCTTCGCAGGAAGAAGTCGCGTCGCTGCACGATCTCAGCGCCGTCGATTTGATCGCGGGCTTTCGCGCCGGGCAATTCTCGCCGTCCGAGGTGCTGGAGGATGTGCTGGCGCACATCGCGGTGTGGGAACCGCACATCAACGCGCTGTACGCGTTCGACCCCGAGGGCGCGCGCGCCACCGCAAAGGCCTCGACCGAACGCTGGCGAAAGGGCGAGCCCATGGGGGCGCTCGACGGCGTGCCGGTGACGATCAAGGACAACATCGCCACCAAGGGCGTGCCGGTGCCGCTCGGCGCCGCCACCACCACGCTCGTTCCGGCCGCGGCGGATGCACCGCCGGCGGCGCGGCTGCGCGAAGCCGGCGCCGTGATTTTTTCCAAAACCACCATGCCCGACTACGGCATGCTGTCGTCCGGACTCTCCAGTTTTCATCCCCTCACGCGCAATCCCTGGGATCTCAGCAAAAATCCGGGCGGTTCCAGCGCCGGTGCGGGGGCGGCCGGCGCGGCCGGATACGGCCCGCTGCATCTCGGCACCGACATCGGCGGCTCGGTGCGCCTTCCGGCGTGCTGGTGCGGCCTCGTGGCGCTCAAGCCAAGCCTTGGGCGCGTCCCGGTCGATCCGCCCTATGTCGGCCGGGTCGTGGGCCCCATGACGCGTACGGTCGACGACGCCGCGTTGATGATGAGCGTGCTCTCGCGCCCCGACCGCCGCGACGGCATGAGCCTGCCGCCCGACAACATCAACTGGAAGGCGCTCGATAAACCCTTACGCAAATTGCGGATCGGGTTGACGCTCGATCTCGGCGTCGGCCAGGCGCTCGAACACGAAGTACGTGACGTCGCGGTGAAGGCCGCGCGCGCATTCGAGGCGGCCGGCGCCATCGTCACCGAAGTGCCCGGCATCTTGACGCGTGAGATGCTCGACGGGCTCGACAATTTCTGGCGTGCACGGCTGTGGGACGATCTTTCAAAATTGACGCCGAGCGAACGCGCCAAGGCGTTGCCTTATATCTCCGCATGGGCGGAAGCCGGCGCGAAGCTGTCGGGCGTCGACGTGATCAGAGGTTTCAACGCCACCATGGCGATGCGCGCCGCCGCGGCCAAGCTTTTCGCCGACATCGATTATGTGATTTCACCGGTGTCGCCGGTGGTGAATTTCGCCGCCGAACTCGCCTCCCCGCTCAACGAGCCCGACAAGCCATTCGAACATATTTGCTACACCGTGCCGTGGAACATGTCGGAAAACCCGGCCGCCTCGATCAATGGCGGCTTCGACGCCAAGGGCTTTCCGATCGGCGTCCAGATCATTGGCCGCCGCTTCGACGACCTCGGCGTGCTCGGAATGGCGAAAGCGTTCGAGGCCTTGCGCGGGGAGCAACGGAAGTGGCCGGTGGCGCCTGGAAGCTAGCAGTCCTGCACTACCTTCTCGACATGTTTGCAAATTTTCGTGGTGCTATAGGATTCTGCCAGCATTGATTCGTCCCTGATAGGAAAATCCCGATGGTCAGTTCAATTGCCTCGACAGCTACTCTTAGCTACACGGCTACTCTTGCCAATAATGCGGCGACGACCACAAGCGGCGCTAACAAGCCGAGCGCCGCAGCCACGAGCGGCGTTGCCCAGGCTGCCGCATCGGCGGGTTCCAATCCCGCCGCTACCATCATAACGCTCTCGCCGAATGCCCAGCGCCTCCAGACCGCGACCAACAATCTGACGGCGCTGGAGAACGGGGGAACGAATTTAGCCGGGGTGTGGAATAAAGATTATCAACAGGCGGGGAGCGTCGGCATCGATCAGGAGCCACAGGCGGATGCCGAGATCGCGGCACTGCCGACCTCCGACCCGGCTCATATCGCCCAAGCTACCGCCGCCCAAGCCTTCGTCAAGGCAAACATTGCCGCCCACGGCAGTACCGTCAACGTGCCAAACCCGTTTGCCGGCGCGACGACGCAGACCCTAGCCGCCGTCATCAGTGATAAGTCTGGATTGTATACCGCATACGAGAAGTCGGCGGCTACCTACGAATATCAGAATCAGCAGAATGCCTGGGTTAATCAGTATGGTCCTGGCAACCCGGCCAATGACAACGCACCCGGCAAGGCCGCCTATTATGGCAAGGCCATCAGCGTGTACAATGCCTTACCTTCCCTGATCCAAGCGAGCTACCCAGCTGATTATGTGCAGTCACACACCCAGCTACAGCAATTCTATGCCAGTGGGAAAGACGATAATGACCTTCCGTCATTCTTCGGAAAATCGTCCAGCGCACAAGAAGCCGCGCTGATACTCCTGCAGGGACTGACGAAGAATACGGCGTCAGACAAATCCAGCGCACACCGTCTGGCTAGCGGATGAAATCTAACGAAGGATGCCCCGCAGCGTGTGGTATCAGGCCGCGCTCACGTTGCGTCTTTGCAGCGCTTCGCGGATCAGCGGCAGGCGGTCGTTGCCGAAATACATATCGGTCTTGTCGATGAAGATGGTCGGCGAGCCGAAGCCACCGCGCGCCATCACTTCATCGGTATTGGCCTTGAGCTGATCCTTGATCGCCTGCTCGCCGACGCCGGCGAAAAACTTTTGCGGGTCGACGCCGACGCGTTTGCAAACTTCCGTCAGCACCGCATCCTGCGAAATGTCGTTGTCGTCGCCCCAATACGCCTCGAACACCGCGCGCGCGAACGGCACCATGTCTTTTCCTAATACGTCTTTGCCCAACCAGAGGCAGCCCCGCATCGCCTTGACGCTGTTCACGGGAAAGACCGTCGGCGGCATCTTGATCGCAAGCCCGGCGGAGCGGGCCCAGTCGGCGAGATCCTTCTTCATGTAGCGCGCCTTTAGCGGCACCGGTGTGTCGCGCGAGGCCTAGACGCTCGGATTGACGGTATTGAAAACGCCTCCGACCAGAAAAGGCCGCCACGAAATCTCGATCCCGAATTCGTTCGCGAGCGGCTGGATGTTGTGGAAGGCGAGATAGGTCCAGGGGCTGGAGCAGTCGAAGAAGAATTCGATCATGGCGTTTCCCTATTATCGCGTCGCGTGCGCGGCTTTCGTTGTTCTACTCTATCCGTCATTGCGAGCGTAGCGAAGCAATCCATGGCGCAAGGAAGATGGATTGCTTCGTCGCTTCGCTCCTCGCAATGACGGTATATCACTTCTTCGCCGCCATCTCCTTCGCCGCCTGCCCGAACATGTTCCGTCGCGCCTCTTCGTCGAACGGCTCCTTGACGAACTTGCCGATCGCCAGGCCCGCTTGCACCTGAGGCCGCGCGCGGATTTCGGCGTACCAGCGCTTGACGTTCGGATAATCGTCGAGCGTAAACCCTTGCGCCTTGTGCGTCATGGTCCAGGGAAAGCAGGCGATGTCGGCGATCGAATAGTCGCCGGCGATGTAGCGCCCGGTTTTGCCGAGTTGCGTATCGAGCACGCGATAGAGCCGGGCCGCCTCGTCGCGGTAACGCGCGATGGCATAGGGGATTTTCTCGGTGGCGTAGAGCGCGAAATGCCCGTGCTGGCCGAGCATCGGTCCAAGCCCGCTCATCTGCCACATCAGCCATTGCAGGACGTCGGAGCGGCCACGCATGTCCTTCGGCAAGAAACGCCCGGTCTTGTCGGCGAGATAAATCAGGATGGCGCCGGTCTCGAACGCCGAATAGGGCGCGCCGCCATCGGACGGCGCATGATCGACGATCGCCGGAATCCGGTTGTTCGGGCTGATCGCGAGAAATTCCGGCTTGAACTGTTCGCCGGCCCGGATGTTGACGGGAACGACGGTGTAGGGAAGCCCGAGCTCTTCCAGCATGATCGAGATCTTCCAGCCGTTCGGGGTCGGCGCGTAATAGAGGTCGATCATGGTTTTCCCGGCCGTTCACATGATAGGATGACCGATCCTAAGTAACGTGCGGGCGGACTTAAAGGCACTTCTTGGTCTGTACCTCACCCACAAGACATGGCAGATAGACCGTCCTGTCGAGAACCCTCAAGGATACGCCCAGATGCTGTTTCCCACCACGATCGCCGGCTCGCTGCCGAAACCGGAATGGCTGGCCGAGCCCAACACGCTCTGGGCGCCCTGGAAATCAAAGGGCGACGAGCTGGTGCGAGCCAAGCGCGACGCCACCATGCTGGCGGTGAAGATGCAGGAAGACGCCGGTATCGACATCGTCACCGAGGGCGAGCAGTCGCGGCAACATTTCGTCCACGGCTTTCTGGAGAAGGTCGAAGGCATCGATTTCGCCCACAAGGTCGAGATGGGAATCCGTAAAGACCGCTACAAGGCGATGGTGCCGCAGGTGGTGGCGCCGCTGCGGCTGAAGGGCCGCGTCCATGCCGACGAAGCCCGCGTCGCCCGCACCCACACCACGCGCAAGCTGAAATTCACCCTGCCCGGCCCGATGACCATTATCGACACCATCGCCGATCAGTATTACGGCGACCGCGTGAAAATGGCATTCGCCTTCGCCGACTTGCTCAACGAGGAAGCCAAGGCGTTGCAGGCCGACGGCGTCGATCTCGTTCAGTTCGACGAACCCGCCTTCAACGTCTACATGGACGAAGTTAGCGACTGGGGCATCAAGGCGTTGGAGCGCGCCGCGGAAGGACTAACCTGCGCCACCGGCGTTCACATCTGTTACGGCTACGGCATCAAGGCCAACAACGACTGGAAAGAAACGCTCGGCACCGAGTGGCGGCAATACGAGGATATTTTCCCGGCGATCGCCAAGAGCCCGATCCAGCAGGTCGCGATCGAATGCCGCAATTCGCGAGTGCCGCTGGAACTACTCGGCCTGCTCACCGGCAAAATGGTTCAGGCCGGCGTGATCGACGTCGCCAGCGACACCGTCGAGACCGCGGAGGATGTCGTCAAGGTGATCGACGCGGTGTCGAAATTCGTGCCGAAGGAAAACATCATCGCCACCACCAATTGCGGCATGGCGCCGATGCACCGCGAGATCGCGGAAGCCAAGCTGATGGCGCTCGGCGCCGGCGCAAAGCTGGCGCGGCAGCGGTTGGGGTGAGATCGTTTTAGTGTTCCTTTCCGTCATGGCCGGGTAAAAGCGCGAAGCGCGTCTTCGCGCTTTTACCCGGGCATGACGAAGAATGCGGTACTTCGCGATCAGCCCACCGCGCTTCCATGCAGCACTGGCCGATATCCCGCGCCCAACGCACGTAACGTCGAAGGCGGCGTCAGCAGCATGGCCTCTTGAAGGTCGGTCCGCACCTCGCGATAGCCGGCCGGCGACCACGCAAGCGCCCGGCCCTGCGCGATCAGATAGCTCTCCGAACCGTCCTGCACCATCGCGCCATCGGGCAAGCTTTCGACCGGCACAGCAAGCGCATGCAAGCGCTTCTCGCCGCCATCGAGCCGTTCGCGATGCAGAACCGCGTCGATCTCGCGCGCGCGCATTTGCTTGACGCCGTTGCCCTTTTCCCACGCGGCGCGAAAGGCGACGGCGGCGTCGCGGCGGCAGAAGAAGCACGGCCGATGTCCCGCCGCCAGCGCCGTCGCCTCGTCGAGAAAGAACAGCTCGGTCCAGCTGCGGCCGCCCATCACCTCGCGCCGCCGGTTTGCGAATTCGCAAACGCACACAAGCCACGCCTTGCCGGCCCAGCGCCGTGTCAGCAGCGTCTTCGTTGCGGGGGCGTGGATGATGCCGCGATTGCCCGTGAACATCCCGCGATGCGGCGTCGCGATGATGTCGCCGGCAGGCGTAACGCGGTTTTGCAGCGGCATGGGCTTCTCTGCTCCCTCGCCCCGCTTGCGGGGAGAGTTGCGTAGGGTGGGCAAAGCGCTAGCGTGCCCACCATCTCACACGACAACGGTGGGCACGGCGCAATGCGCCTTTGCCCA
Source organism: uncultured Alphaproteobacteria bacterium (assembly GCA_963814615.1). Classification (GTDB taxonomy): domain Bacteria; phylum Pseudomonadota; class Alphaproteobacteria; order Rhizobiales; family Xanthobacteraceae; genus Bradyrhizobium. The sequence continues at coordinate 249,511 of CAWFDN010000001.1, forward strand.
CCCTACGTCGCACACTGCTGCTCCCTCTCCCGCAAGCGGGGCGAGGTGAAGAGAGAGCGTCACGCCGCCCCATCGCGGATCGGCGGCTGGAACGACAACGCGGTGTCCCAGGGAAAGAAAATCCAGGTGTCCTGCGACACTTCGGTGATGAAGGTGTCGACCAGCGGCCGTCCTTTCGGCTTGGCGTAGACGGTGGCGAAATGCGCGTCCGGCATCATCTCGCGCACCAGCCGCCCGGTCTTGCCGGTGTCGACGAGATCGTCGACGATCAACAATCCCTTGCCGGTGCCGCCGCCGAGTTTCTCGGTGTCGGCCGAAACGCCTTTGAGGACTTGCAGCTCGCCCTGCTTGGTATGATCGTAGCTCGCGATGCATACTGTATCGATGACGCGAACGCCGAGTTCGCGCGCGACGATCGCCGCCGGCACCAACCCGCCCCGGGTGATCGCGATCACGGCATGAAACGGCCCGACTTCATTCAACCGCCAGGTCAGCGCCCGGCAATCGCGATGAAACTGGTCCCATGAAACCGGAAAGGCCTTGCCCGCCCGCTCCTGCGCGCTCAGTTCCTGACTTTCCCCCGTCATTGTACTTCTCCTATCATTCTCGGATCACGGCCGCAGCTAACGAACCACGTTCAATCCGGCCAGCATCTCCTTCACCGCGGTCATCGCGGCGTTGAGTTTTTCGGGGTCGCGCGAGCGAACGACCAGATTGGTGTTCGGCTTCTTGTCCTCGTCGGTGAACGGGTAGCTGCCGATGATCGTGTCGGGATGCGCCTTGGCGATTTCACGCAAGGGGCCGCCGATGTCGCCTTCCCTTGCATTGGCACGAACCGTCTCCGACAGCATCCGCACCCCGGATTTCAGTTTCGGCGCGACGATGTCCATCATCGCCTGCATGATCGAGGGTACCCCGGCCATGACGATGACGTTGCCGATTTTGAAGCCGGGCGCGAGAATGGTCGCGCTCTGGATCAGTTCGGCGCCGTCGGGAATCCGCGCCATGCGCAGCCGCGCCTCGTTCAACTCGCCCGCGCCCTGGAAGCGCTCGCGAAACCGCGCCACCACCTCGGGATGGTGATCGATGCCGACGCCGAACGCTTTCGCAACGCTGTCGGCGGTGATGTCGTCGTGGGTCGGCCCGATGCCGCCGGTGGTAAAAACGTAGGTGTAGCGATGGCGCAGTGCGTCCAGCGCCGCGATGATGTCGGCCTCGTCATCCGAAACGACCCGGACTTCCTTCAGATCGATCCCGAGATTGGTGAGGTATTCGGCAATAAAGCCGATGTTCTTGTCCTTGGTCCGGCCGGACAGGATCTCGTCGCCAATCACCAGAATTCCCGCCGTGACGATATCGCTCATGACCTCTCCTCGCCGTCTCACGCTGGCCGGAAGATGCGCCCGCGCACCCTCGCTCAAACACCCGATCGAAGTCACCGGTTTTCAGAATTCACCGGGCTTGCCCCCGAAATAAGCACAGGCCAGCCATTTTTTCGGGCAACATCTCAATCATCCATAGCAAATGCTGCGGGCCAATGCATATCCCGCTGGCCCGGGCCTTGCTACCATCCCTTTCAATCATGCACTGTCCTGCATGATCTCGAAAAACAGTCGGAATATATGGCAGCTGCCTACGATGAAATGAACGGACTCGGCGGGGATCTTCAGCCGGCCTACCGGGAGCTCTCCCGCTGGTTGAAGGAGACGCCGCCGGACGCGCTGGAATATCGCCGGCAGGAAGCGGAATTGCTGTTCCGGCGGATCGGCATCACCTTTGCGGTCTATGGCGATGCCGAAGCCCAGGAACGGTTGATTCCGTTCGACGTGATCCCGCGAATCATGTCGGCCAAGGAGTGGGCGATCCTCGACAAAGGGTTGAAGCAGCGGGTGCGCGCGCTCAACATGTTTCTGCGCGACATCTATCACGGCCGCGATATCCTGCGCGCCAATCTCATCCCCGATGATCTGATCTTCCAGAACCCGGTATTCCGCCCCGAGATGAACGGACAGGCGGTGCCACACGATATCTACGTCCACATCGCCGGCATCGACATCGTCCGGGTCGACCCGGAAAACTTTTACGTGCTGGAGGACAATGCGCGCACGCCGTCCGGCGTGTCCTACATGCTGGAAAACCGCGAAATCATGATGCGGCTGTTTCCGGACCTGTTTGCCCGCCACCGCATCGCGCCGGTGGAACGCTACCCCGACGAGCTCTTGTCGGCGTTGCGCTCGGTGGCGCCGCTCGGCGCCGCAGCGGAGCCGACGGTGGCGCTGATGACGCCCGGCGTCTACAACTCCGCCTATTACGAACATTCGTTTTTGGCCGACAAACTCGGCATCGAACTGGTCGAAGGCCGCGACCTCATCGTCAAGAACGACGAGGTGTTCATGCGCACCACCGAGGGCCTCAAGCGCGTCGACGTCATCTACCGCCGCGTCGACGACGACTTCCTCGACCCCCTGACCTTCCGCCCCAATTCCGCGCTCGGCGTGCCCGGCCTGATGTCGGCCTACGCGGCCGGCAAGGTCACCTTGGCCAACGCGGTCGGGACCGGCATCGCCGACGACAAGGCGATCTATTCCTACATGCCCGAGATCGTGAAATTCTATCTCGGCGAAGAGCCGATCCTGAAGAACGTGCCGACCTGGCGCTGCCGCGAGCCCAAGGATCTGGCTTACGTGCTCGACAACCTCGGCGAATTGGTGGTGAAGGAAGTGCACGGCTCCGGCGGCTACGGCATGCTGATCGGCCCCGCGGCGACCAAAGCGACGATCGAAGCTTTTCGCGACAAGCTCAAGCGCGAGCCCGAGGGTTTCATCGCCCAGCCGACGCTGGCGTTGTCGACCTGCCCAACCTGCACCGAAGCCGGCCTCGCGCCGCGCCATGTCGATCTGCGGCCGTTCGTCCTCACGGGGCGCGATCACGTCACCATCGTGCCGGGCGGGCTGACGCGGGTGGCGCTGAAGGAAGGTTCGCTGGTGGTCAATTCAAGCCAGGGCGGCGGCACCAAGGACACGTGGATTCTGGACGAGTAGCTGGATATTGGACGAGTAGAGAGCAAATCCCCGCATGCTGTCGCGCACCGCCGAAAACCTGTATTGGCTCACCCGTTATGTCGAACGGGCGGAATATCTCGCCCGCACCATCGAGGCGACGCTGCGCGTCACCGCGCTGCCGAACACCTATATCGGCAAGACCAACGAGTGGGATTCGGCGCTGCTGACCGCGGGCGTCAGCGCGAGTTTTTATGAGATCTACGGTGAAGCCGACGAACGCAACGTCGTCGATTATCTGTCGTTCTCGCCGGCCAATCCCTCCTCGATCCGCAACTGCATCGAAAACGCACGGCTCAATTCGCGCTCGGTACGGACCGCGTTGACCAGCGAGATGTGGGACACCATCAACTCGGCCTGGATCGATCTGCAGGAAGTGTGGGGCAAAGGCACCAAGAGCCGCGAGGAACTGGCGAAATTTTTGCGCTTCGTGCAAGAAACCTCATTGCGGTTCGACGGCTCAGCGTACCGCACCATGCTGCGCAACGACGCTTACTGGTTCTCGCGACTCGGTCTGCATCTGGAGCGCGCCGACAACACCGCCCGCATTCTGGACGTGAAGTATCACGTGCTGTTGCCCGAACAGGAGCATGTCGGCGGCCCGCTCGATTATTATCAATGGACCTCGATCCTGCGTTCGGTCTCGGCGCTGACCGCCTATCACTGGGTCTATCGGGAAACCCTCAAGCCCTGGCTGATTGCCGATTTGTTGATCCTCAACGATTCGCTGCCGCGTTCGCTGGCGAGTTGTTACGGCAATCTGGTGCGCAATCTCGACCAGATCGGCGTCGCCTATGGCCGCCAGGGCGCCTCGCAACGCCACGCCCGCGGCGTCCGCAATCGCCTGGAACACAGCCACATGGACGACATCTTCCAGCACGGCGTCCATGAATTCATCCAGGAATTCATCGCGGACAATTCAAGGCTTGGCGAAATCATCACCAGGCAATATCTGATTTGATGGATTTTGATGGACGGAACCAACACCGTCATGGCCGGGCAAAAGCGCGGAGCGCGTCTTCGTGCTAGCGTCCCGGCCATCCACGTCTTGCTTCGAGCGATCGAGTAAGAAAGACGTGGATGCCCGGCACAAGGCCGGGCATGACGATCTCTTAAGTTCTCCAGCTTTGGGATGCCATGCGCCTGCGAATTGCCCATTCCACCAGCTATCGCTACGAACCAGCGGCTTCGGGGGTCATTCAAATCCTGCGGATGACGCCCGGTAGCCATGACGGACAATACGTCGCCGAATGGCAGATCGACGTCTCCACTGACTCGCGCCTCGACGTGCATCAGGACGCGTTCGGCAATGTCACGCATGTCCTGACCTATGGGCCGATCGCCGATCTCACCATCAATGTCCAGGGCCTGATCGAGACCCACGACACCGGCGGCGTGCTCCGAGGCACCGACGAACGCTTTCCACCGAGTCTCTTTTTGCGCACGACCCCGCTGACCGGAGTGAATCCCACGATGGCGACGTTTGCGCGCGAACTGCGTTCGGAATCGGAAGACGATGTGCTCGGATTTCTCCACGCGCTGATGACACAGATCAACGAGCACATGACCTTCGACGAAGACCCCACCAACACCGGCACCTCGGCGATCGAAGCCTTCGGATTGAAGCGTGGCGTGTGCCAGGATTACGCGCATATCTTCATCGCCTGCGCGCGCTCGGGCGGCGTTCCCGCGCGCTTCGTCGCCGGGCATTTCCTGCGCTCCGACGGCATGATCAATCAGCAGGCCGGCCACGCCTGGGCGGAGGCGTTCGTGCCTGGTCTGGGCTGGGTCGGATTCGATCCCGCCAACTGCATCTGCACCACCGACGCCCATGCCCGCGTCGCCATTGGGTTGGATTATCTCGGCGCAGCGCCGGTGCGCGGCACCCGCTACGGCGGCGGCATGGAAACGTTGTCGGTGGCAGTCAAGGTCGACCACGCCGGGCGGCAGGGCCAGTGGCAGAGCCAGTCGTGATAAGGCGACCAGCGCCTTTCAAAACACGCGACACGGCGCCGCGATAAGCGCAGTCGCTCACGCCGGGGTCACGGCGTTCGCCGGGACGACGTCGAATTGAGCCCGAATCGGGTTGGACGCCCCTTTCGAAATTGGCTAGTAACGCGCCGTCTGATGCGTTTCAAAGGACCGGGAATGACCTATTGCTGCGGAGTGTTGGTGCGGGACGGGCTGGTGATGATCGCCGACACCCGGACCAATGCCGGCCTCGACAACGTCTCGACCTTTCGCAAACTCCATATCTTTTCCAAGCCGGGCGAACGCATCATGGCGATCGCGAGCGCCGGCAATCTCGCGATCAGCCAGTCGGTGCTCTCGACCCTCACGGAAGGCCTCGAAGACCCGCACACCGGCGAGATCGAGACGCTTCTGAACGCGCCGACCATGTTCCAGGCGGCACAGCGGATCGGCCGCGCGATCCGCGCCGTCCACGCCATGGAAGGCACCGCGCTGCAGTCCGAGGATATCAATTTCGACGTCTCGTTCCTGTTCGGCGGCCAGATCAAGGGCTCGCGGATGCGGCTGTTCATGGTCTACCCCGCGGGCAATTTCATCGAATGCACCACCGACACGCCCTATTTGCAAATCGGCGAACACAAATACGGCAAGCCGGTGCTCGACCGCGCGATGCATTACGACGTCGAACTCTATGAGGCGCTCAAGACCAGCCTGATCTCGATGGACTCGACGATGCGCTCCAATCTCGGCGTCGGTCTGCCGATCGACGTATTGGTGGTACGCACCGACGTCTGCGATGCCGACCTCAATCACCGCATCGAAGCCGGCGAGCCGTATTTTCACGATCTGCGGTCACGCTGGTCGGCGGCGCTGCGCGCGGCGCATCGGAATATTCCGAGACCACCCTACAAAACCGAAACAGAAACAAAAACCGAAAAGGCAGGAAATAAATAATGACGGAAGCAAAAAACAAGATCGCGGTCGTGACCGGTGCGGGCACCGGCGTCGGACGCGCGGCATCGCTGGCGCTGATGAACGCCGGTTTCACTGTGGTGCTTGTCGGGCGGCGCCTGGACAAACTCGAAGAGACGGCGAAGCTCGGCGTCGAGGGCAAGAGCCTTCCCGTGTCCGCCGACATGACCGATCCCGGTGCGATCGCCGCGCTGTTCGCCAAGGTGATGGACACTTACGGCCGGCTCGACCTGCTCTTCAACAATGCCGGCATGGGCACGCCGGCGATGCCGTTCGAGGATTTGAGCCTCGCGCAGTGGCAGACGGTGGTCGCGACCAACCTCACCGCACCGTTTCTGTGCACGCAACACGCGTTCCGCATCATGAAGGACCAGACCCCGCGTGGCGGCCGCATCATCAACAACGGCTCGATCTCCGCGCACGCGCCGCGGCCGTTTTCGTCCCCCTACACCTCGACCAAGCACGCGATCACCGGGCTGACCAAAGCGAGCAACCTCGACGGCCGCGCCTACGACATCGCGGTCGGACAGATCGACATCGGCAACGCGGCGACGCCGATGACCGATCGCATGGTCGACGGCGTGTTGCAGCCCGACGGCCGCAAGATGCCCGAGCCGCGCATGGACTCCAAGGCGGTCGGCGACGCGGTGGCCTATATGGCCAACCTGCCGCTCGACGCCAACGTGCTGTTCATGACGGTGATGGCCAGCAAAATGCCGTTCGTGGGCCGAGGGTAACGACCCTCCTCCCTCGCGGAAAGCTGAATTTCTTCGTCATGGCCGGGCCTTGTGCCGGCCATGACGAGTCGCCTCGGGGGAATCATGCTTCAACTGCAATCTTCATTCGGCATCTTCGCGTTGCTGGCGCTCGCGTGGGTGTTCGGCGAGAACCGCCGCGCGGTCTCGCTGCGGCAGGCCGCTCTCGGTCTCGGCCTCACCTTTCTCACCGCCATCGCCCTGATAAAATTGCCCTTCGTCGCGCAGGCGTTCGGCGTCATCAACGACGCCGTCGGCACGATCTCGTCCGCCTCGCGCGCCGGCACGTCGTTCGTGTTCGGCTATCTCGGCGGCAGCGCGTTGCCGTTCGACTTGAAAGCGCCGGGCGCGGATTTCATCCTGGCGTTTCAGGCACTCCCCATCGTGCTCGTCATGAGCGTGCTGACAACCTTGTTGTTCTACTGGCGGGTGCTGCCGCCGGTGGTGCGCGGCATGGCGTGGCTCCTCGAGCGCACGCTCGGCATCGGCGGCGCGGTCGGACTGTCCACCGCGGCCAATGTTTTTCTTGGCATGGTGGAAGCGCCGTTGTTCATCCGGCCTTATCTGGCACAACTGACGCGCAGCGAATTGTTCCTGGTGATGACCGGCGGCATGGCTGGAATCGCCGGCACCGTGCTGGTGCTTTACGCCACGCTGCTGGCGCCGCTGATCCCCGACGCCGCGGCGCATTTTGTCATTGCCTCGGTGCTCGGCGCACCGGCGGCGATCCTGATCAGCCTGATCATGGTGCCGGAGACCAGCGACAGGCGCACCGGCGGCGCGCTTAAGAACTCCCGGGTCGCATCTGGCGATCCCCGGGTCGCATTTAGCGATCCCGACATGCAGGCGTCCTCGACCATGGATGCGATCGTCAAAGGCACCGTCGCGGGCCTGGAGCTGCTCTTGAACATTGTCGCGATGCTGATCGTGCTGGTGGCGCTGGTTCATCTCGCCAACGCGATCCTCGGACTTTTGCCGGAAGTCGGCGGCGCGCGCATTTCGCTGCAACGGATGCTGGGCTACGCCATGGCGCCGGTGTGCTGGTTGATGGGCCTGCCGTGGCCGCAAGCGATCACGGCGGGGAGCTTGATGGGAGTCAAAACCATTCTCAACGAGCTGATCGCCTATGTCGATTTGTCGAAACTCGGTCCCGACGCGCTCGATGAGCGATCGAGGCTGATCATGCTGTATGCGATGTGCGGCTTTGCCAATTTCGGCAGCCTCGGCATCATGATCGGCGGCCTCGGCACCATGGCGCCGCACCGCCGCGACGAGATCAACTCGCTCGGCTTGAAGTCGATCGTCTCGGGCACGCTGACGACCTGCCTGATGGGCGCGATCGTGGGCGTGTTGAGTTGAGGCGTCACTTACTCAACCCCAGCAGCGGCATCAGCCTGTTCGACACATAGATCGATCCCTCCGCGGTGAGATGCGCGTGATCCCACGCCAGGGGAATGCCGTCGGCCGTCAGCGGACATCGCCGCGCCGGACAAACCGCGTCGAGCACCGAGACGTAGGAAAATCCGTCATGCGCCGGCAACGCCGCTTTCATCATTTCGTCGAGCGCAAAAATATCCGGCAGCACGAAATCCTCCGCGGCGGGATCGAGGCTTCGCAGATGCGCGCGCATCAGCATCGACGGCAGTCTCGCCTTGAACTGCACGGCGGGTCCGAGCAGCACCACGGGAACCCCTGCCCCGTTGAGTTGCGAAATCGTTTGCTGGAGGTCGGCGATCATGCCGCCGAACCGCGGCGGCCGGGAATATTCCAGCCAATCCGCCGACATGATGACGAGATCGGGCCGATGATCCCTGAAATAGGCACTCATATGCGTCGCGAAGCTGTGACATGCCGGGTACCCCTGCCGCTCTGCCGAAGAGGTCGGCATGCAGGCCGCCTGGTCAGCTTGCAGTAAATTGACGCGCTCCGGATCGATGGCGCGACTGAGGCCGTGATAATATTGCGCGGCGTAACTGTCGCCCCACAGCAGCGCATTTTGCTTGCCCGCGACCGCGCCCAGGCAGTTCGCTTCATCGACGGCGCCACCGTCATAGCGGAAGCAGGACCCCGCGCGATAAACCGGCCGCACGTCGTAATTGTCGTAGGCCTCAAGCGTTATCGCGGCGCGGTCGGCCTCCGACGGCGTCCGGCTCGCGAACATTCCGCCCGCGCTGCCGGCGAGCAGAACCGCGGTCGCGAGGCCCGCGACGCCGAACGCGGCGCGGCGTGTCGGCACCAGCGAAGCTACGCGGAACGGCTGCTCGACAAACCGCCACGACAGATACGAGATCGCCACCGCCAGCGCGAACAGCGCGATCTTGTCGAGGGGAGCGAGCACCAGGCTGGTTTTGGAGAACCGCGCAAAGGCGAACAGCGGCCAGTGCCAGAGGTAGAGCGAATAGGAAATCTGCCCGAAAAATTTGAGGACGTTGAGCGGCGAATACCGGCTTCGCTTTGGCGTTGAAACCCCAATGCCGCTCCAGATGAACACCGCCGCTCCGATACACGGCGCCAGCGCATTGAAACCGGGAAATCCCGGACCCTGGCGCAGCGCAAATATCGGGATCGCGATCAGCACCAGCGCGATGCCGCGCACGATCCGCCGCGCCAGCGCGTGGCGCAACACTGGAAAATCCTCGGTCGCAACGAGGCCGCCGATCAGGAATTCCCATGCCCGCGGCGGGCTCATGAAGAACGCATCGGCGGAACGGCCAGAGCGCATCAGCCAGACGCTCAGCGCAAACGAGGCCAGCGCCAGCGCGCCGAGCAGCATCGGCAATAGCATCCGCCCGCCGCGCGTAAAGCGCGCGAGCGCCCACAATACCAGCGGGAACGCCAGATAAAACTGTTCTTCGACGGCAAGCGACCAGGTATGCAGCAGCGGCTTCTCCACCGCCGCATGGTCGAAATAGCCGGTTTGCAACCAGAAGAAAAAATTTGAGGTGAAGGTCACGACCGCAGCGATCGAGCGGAAAAATTCCAGCCGCTCCGAGGTCAGGAGATAATGGAAGGAGGGGATCGCGGTCAGCGCCACCATCAGGTAAAGCGCGGGCAACAGACGGCGCACCCGGCGCTCGTAAAATCGCGCAAAGGAGAATGTGCCGCTCTTTACTTCCGAGCGGATGATCCCCGTAATCAGATATCCGGAGATGACGAAAAAGATATCGACGCCGACGAAGCCGCCGAAAACCGCCGGCGCTTCGAAATGGAATGCGACCACCGCGAGCACGGCGATGGCACGCAGCCAATCGATATCTTCACGATAGACGCTCCGCACAGCCGCTATGCCGCCTCTGGCTGGCTGCGCTGCGAACACGCGTCGAGGCGCGTCTGCCTCATGTCGTGAGTTCGACTGTCTTGAATTCCGCGGGCAGGATCACTTCCAGCAATTCGCAGTCGTCGGAGTAATCGCGGATCAGATGCTTGATCCGGGGCGGCTGGGTCCAGCAGCTCCCCTGCTTCATCAAGGTCTCGCCCTGCCCTTCCAGGTAGGTTTTGACCCAGCCTCTCAGCACATAGACCATCTGAAACTCGACGTCGTGGTAATGCAGCTTGGAGACCTCCGCCGGATTGCACGGCCCGATCAGCCGGATCACATGCGCCTGCGCCAGCCCACGACTGGCCTTGGCAACACCGAGGTCGCGATATTGCGCATAGGCGCGCAAACCGTTGGCGACGAAATCCTCGTCGCGATAATGACTGATGGCAATGCGCTGCTTCGGGCGCGCAGGCTTGTTCGGGCGCGCAGGCTTGGCGGTTGGCAGCGCGGGCTTGCGATCTTTGGCCCGGATTTGTTTTCGCGAGGTGGATGTGGCGGCGGATTTGTTGGCAACAATTCTGCTGGCAACCGTCTTGCGCGCGGGCGATTTTTTCTGCGCGGCGCTGCGGCTTGCTGCCCGCGATGTCGGCTTCTGCTTGGCCATCAGCTTTCTCCCTTCCCCCTGACGGAGAAAGCTTACCACAATTCGCGCTCCATAGGTGGGCTTAAGCGATGAACGAGCCCGCTCTATGATCGGCATGCCAGTCCGACAACGACCCGCTCAATGCAGCCGGAACACGCCGTCGACGGCCCGCAGTTCGGCAGGCTTGATCAGCTTGGAGTGCGCCACCGTCACCGCAAACAGTGGTCCTTCAAGCTTTTGTTGCCAGAAGGAGAGAAAATCCTTCAACGCTGGAAAATTCGGAAACAGATCGTAATTTTGCCAGACATAGGTTTGCAGGAGCGACGGATGATCGGGCATGCGATACAGAATTTGCGCCGTCGTCAGTCCATAACCCAGCACCTGCTTCCGGAAATCTTCGGAAACCCCAACCCGCGAGACCATGCCAACCTCCATTGCTGGAGCGCATTCTTCGTGGTGGCTGCCGACCGGGAGCCACCCGGTGGAGATGCGCTCACATGAGAGAAATGTGACGCACGATACCAACCCATCACAAGCCTAAATGTTTAATGATCTGTTGAAATTTGTTGCGTTAGCAGCAGCTTACCGCACGTGCTAATAAGGGTTTCCGGCTCCGTTCGGCCTGAATTAATGATGATGAACGAATTTGGCAGGCGTCATATTTGAGTGCCAATTTTTCTGCTAGAAGCCCTTGTTCCCCGGACGGGGCTGGCTTATGTCCTGTTCGGCCCCGGCTGGCACTCGCCAGCCCGGACTGCCAATTTCAAAAACCTACAACATCTTCAGAAACTTAGGAGGACTGCATGAAATTCCGTCCGCTTCACGACCGCGTTGTGGTCAAGCGCATCGACGCCGAAGAGAAGTCAGCTGGCGGCATCATCATTCCGGACAGTGCCAAGGAAAAGCCCTCGCAGGGCGAAATCACGGCAGTCGGTCCGGGCGGCCGTGACGAAGCCGGCAAACTGATCCCGATCGACCTCAAGGTTGGCGACCGCGTGCTGTTCGGCAAATGGTCGGGCACCGAAGTCAAGATCGACGGCCAGGAGCTGTTGATCATGAAGGAGAGCGACATCATGGGCGTTCTCACCGACGTTCCCGCCGCCAAGAAGAAGGCCGCTTAAGCGCCTTTTCCCCCACATCGATTTCAAGGAAGCAAACTATGTCAGCTAAAGAAGTCAAATTCGGCGTCGATGCCCGCGATCGCATGCTGCGCGGTGTCGAGATCCTCGCCAACGCCGTCAAGGTGACGCTCGGCCCCAAGGGCCGCAACGTCGTGCTCGACAAGTCGTTCGGCGCTCCCCGCATCACCAAGGACGGTGTCACCGTCGCCAAGGAAATCGAGCTTGAAGACAAGTTCGAGAACATGGGCGCGCAGATGGTGCGCGAAGTGGCCTCCAAGTCGGCCGACGCGGCCGGCGACGGCACCACCACCGCGACCGTTCTGGCGGCTGCGATCGTCCGTGAAGGCGCCAAGGCGGTTGCCGCCGGCATGAACCCGATGGATCTCAAGCGCGGTATCGACCTGGCTGTGGAAGCCGTGGTCGCCGACCTCGTCAAGAACTCCAAGAAGGTCACCTCGAACGAGGAAATCGCCCAGGTCGGCACCATCTCGGCCAACGGCGACGCGGAAATCGGCAAGTTCCTCGCCGACGCGATGAAGAAGGTCGGCAACGAGGGCGTCATCACGGTTGAAGAAGCCAAGTCGCTCGAAACCGAACTCGACGTCGTCGAAGGCATGCAGTTCGACCGCGGCTACATCTCGCCCTACTTCGTCACCAACGCCGACAAGATGCGCGTTGAAATGGACGACGCCTACATCCTGATCAACGAGAAGAAGCTCTCCAGCCTGAACGAACTGCTTCCGCTGTTGGAAGCCGTGGTGCAGACCGGCAAGCCGCTCGTCATCGTCGCGGAAGACGTCGAAGGCGAGGCTTTGGCCACGCTGGTCGTGAACCGTCTCCGTGGCGGTCTGAAGGTCGCCGCCGTCAAGGCGCCGGGCTTCGGCGATCGCCGCAAGGCGATGCTGCAGGACATCGCGGTGCTGACCGGTGGTCAGGCGATCTCGGAAGACCTCGGCATCAAGCTTGAGAACGTCACGCTCGCGATGCTCGGCCGCGCCAAGAAGGTGATGATCGACAAGGAAAACACCACCATCGTCAACGGCGCCGGCAAGAAGGCCGACATCGAAGCACGCGTCAGCCAGATCAAGGCGCAGATCGAGGAAACCACCTCGGACTACGACCGTGAGAAGCTCCAGGAGCGTCTGGCCAAGCTCGCGGGCGGCGTCGCGGTGATCCGCGTCGGCGGCGCGACCGAAGTCGAAGTCAAGGAGCGCAAGGATCGCGTTGACGACGCGATGCATGCGACCCGTGCGGCCGTGGAAGAAGGCATCGTGCCGGGCGGCGGCGTCGCCCTGCTGCGTGCTTCCGAGCAGCTCAAGCGCATCAAGACCGCGAACGACGACCAGAAGACCGGCGTCGAGATCGTCCGCAAGGCGCTCTCCTGGCCGGCACGCCAGATCGCGATCAACGCAGGCGAAGACGGCTCCGTCATCGTCGGCAAGATCCTCGAGAAGGATCAGTATTCGTACGGCTTCGACTCGCAGTCGGGCGAATACGTCAACCTGATCTCCAAGGGCATCATCGACCCGACCAAGGTCGTTCGTGCGGCGATCCAGAACGCAGCTTCGGTTGCGGCTCTCTTGATCACCACCGAAGCCATGGTGGCCGAACTGCCGAAGAAGAACGCCGGCGCCGGCGGCATGCCCCCGGGCGGCGGCGGCATGGGCGGCATGGATTTCTGATCCATCCGTTCAAGCGGTTTCAAGAATGCAAAACCCCGGCAGCGATGCCGGGGTTTTTTGTTTGATGTGATTGCCAAGCAGTTAGCGTAGCACGGATGAAGCGAAGCGTAATTTGAAAGCTGAAACTCCAACCGTCATTCCTGGACGCCACGCTTCGAGTTGCCCAGGAATGACGAACGACAGTTTGCGTGCCGCGAAGTCAAACGCGGATGTGAGTTCCCGCTCACTCCACGCGCGCGACCACCGCCAGCCGTTTGATGCCCTGGTTGCGGTAGGCGTTCAGAAACGCGTTGTAATCCCTGAACGAAACGCAGCCGTTGGAATCGCCGTTCGGGCCGAGCATGTAGGTGTGCGCGAGCAGGCCGGAGCGTCCGAAGATCGCGTCTTCGCCACCGACTGGATTGAGCCGCAGCGCCGGCACGCCGTGAAACAGCGCCTCGCGTGGCTTCAGTTCATAGACATGCGGCGGCGTCGCGCCGTGCATTCGGACGTTCACGTGACGCGGATCGTCAAGCATGCTGCCGAGGCCCGAATGCGCTTCAAGCTTGCTGCCGTCCGGCAAGTAAACCATGTGCGCGGAGATATCGTAGACCGCCGTCGAGCGATCATACGGCGCCGATCCAGCGAGTGCAGGATTTCGGCTCTGTCCAGGATTTCCAAGCCCACCGGTAACGCTGGCGTCGGCGGATGCGTAAGAGAGCAGCGATGGTTGCGATTGCGGCTTGCCCCACAATTTTTCGAAGATCGAAGGCTTGTCGGCCCCGGTGATCGACATCACCGCCGCTTTGGCACGTTGCGCCATGTCCTGGACGGTAGTTGCCGGGCTCTTCACGGCTCTGGGTTCGACGACGCGCGGCGGCGGCGGAACAATCGCGGCGAGTTGAAGCGGCGCGGGTGAGCTTTCTTTCGGCTTCGATGCGGCTGCGAGCCTCGGCGCCTCGGCCGGCTTCGGCGTTTCGGCTGGCGGCCGTGGCGCGACGCCTTGCGGAGCCGCCGCGGCAAACCGGTCGTCGAACGAGAACGAAGGACCGGATGAAATTGTTGCGGGCGCGGAACTCGACCGCGCCGGTTCGAGCAGAGCCAGTTGATTGTTGTTGGCCACCGGTGGCGATTTCCGGACCGTGACGGTCGGCGGCCGTCTCGTCACCGCGACTTCAAAATTGCCATCAGACAAGGCCGGATAAATGCTGGCGCCGAAAACATTGGCATGGACCACCCAGGCACACCCCACCACAATACAGGCGACAGCGGCGCCGCCGAAAAAATTGTGAGAGGTCGCTTGCCGGGATGATTTTTTTGGGTTGCGTGCCACGAAATCACTGGACGTACTCGTACTGTAACTCATTCGCCTTGGATCCCGACTGCTTCCACCTTGTCCCCCCTTGCAGGCCGCGTTCGATAATCAGCGTGCCAGCGGCACATTCGAACACGGGCCTGCGCATGATGGCCCCGCGGGGTTCAAAGTTTCCCGGAAGAGCATCTCGCAGAGGCGCGGAGCGTCATTAAGGCGACTTTTAGTTAAATGCGGATTAAGTACGGGGCGGATGTGGGGCACGTCAAAATACGGGAACCGGTTCCGTGCCAATGGCATCTGTCACGCCGCCGCAAAAATGCCCGATTGTATTAACGGTTCGCATTTTGGTCCGCGTGAACGCGTTGAACGACGCACATCAGGCGCCCGCCCTACTCCAACTCCGGCGGCGGCGAGCGATCGAGCACGTCGCCCTCGGGGCCATCGAGCAGATCAAGCGCGTAAGTTTCGATCGTGAGCGGCCCGCGCTTGCGCGTGAGTTCCGCGACCCGCTCGACGCGCGCGAATGTTTCTTTCAGGGACGGTCGGCCGCCGGGCCTCGCTTCGTCGATATATAACAGCTTGCCGGACAGAAGCGCCGGATCAGGCTCGGGCATGTTGACCCAGCGGATGCGCTGGGCCTGCTGCACGACGCAGGTGCCGGTCGGCAGATAAAAGGCGAGCCAACTGGTGGTGCCGTAATCCGGCGCCAGCACGCAACGGGCCCCGACCCGCACGCGAACCGCTTCGATCTCGCCGGCAAGTTCACGCCAGCCGACGCCGACGCTGCGCACGGTGGCGTCGCGGCGATAGCCGGAGAGCACGCCGCTATTGGCCTGCACGATCAACAACGCAAACATCAGGACGCCTGAAGGCGCGGCCCAGCGCAGGCAGAAATCGACCACGCGCTGTTGGCGCGTGCCCCATCCCGTCAGATTGGCAGCGACCGCCGCCGCGATCGCCAACGCCGGATAGACCGGCGCGAACCAGTTCGCCTCGACCCGGGCATGCAGCGAATGCCAGATGAAATACAGCGAGATGCTCCCGAAAATCGCGTTGACCAGCATGCGCGCGGCCGAGGCGCCGGCCTTTTGCCAGATCAGTGCGTAAAGCCCCATCGCGCCCAGGATGAATACCAATGGCGTGGCAAATGCGATCTGGGTCGGGATCAGTTCGCCGATGAAGGTGAGGCGGAAATTCTCGATGAAATTCTCGATTTTGGCGCGGCCGATCTGCTTGATGAAGGAAACCCACTGATGATCGGCGTTCCAGAGAATGACCGGTGAAAATATCGCCAAGGCCACGAGCGCGCCGAGATACGGCCAAGGCGAGATCAGCCAGCGCCGCAGCTTCGCAACGCTCACCAGCCAGATCAGGATCGCCGGGCCGAACAGCAGCGCGGTATATTTCGACAGCAAGGCGAAGCCGACCGCGGCGCCCACCGCAAGCCACCACGTGCCGCGGCCGGTCTCCAGCAGCTTCGCGAGAAAAAACAGAACAAAGCTGGAAGTCACCAGCAAGGGTGCGTCCGGCGTCACGATCAGGGTACCGACTGCCGCCATCAGCGTGACATTGAGCAGGATGGCCGCGGTCGGCGCCACCCGCCGGCCGCCGAACAGGATCTCGGCAGCACGATAGACCGCCCAGCTCATCGGCAGCGCCAGCAGGATCGACACCAGCCGCACGCCGAGCTCGGTGTCGCCGGCAACCATGGTGCCCAACCGGATCACCACCGCGACGCCGGGCGGATGATCGTAGTAGCCGCCCGCCAGGTGCTTCGACCACATCCAGTAATAGGCTTCGTCGAAGGTCAGCGGCGTCCAGGCGGCTGCGACCAGCCGCAACACCACCAACGCCAAGATCGTGAGCGTCGCGTTGCGGACGAGCCGCCCCTCGTCCGCGCGCGGGCGTCTATCTGGCGCATTCATTTGGCACGTTCATCGTTTGCGCCAAACGAACAGTCCGGACATCGCGTAATTCCACACCACACCCATCAGCGCGCCCGCGGCGCCCGCCAGCCACCAGATCGGCTGCTGATCGTAGACCGAGAACGCGACGCCGACATTGGCGAACAGACCGACGCTGCAGACGATATAAAACAACAACAGACCGTGCAGGATCGCGATACCCTTCAGCCGTTGGTCACGATAGGTGAGAAAATTGTTCAGGATGAAATTGCTGGTCATCGCCAACACCGCGCCGCAGGCCTGCGCTTGCGGAAACGGCAAACGAAAAACTTCGAGCCCGACGAACAGCGCGGCGAGATGCATGAACAGGCCGATCGACCCGACCATCGCGAACAGCAGGAACCGCAGCGACACCACATCGTTCGTCAGCTTCGCCAGCACCAGGCCCAGGAAATCCAGCGCCACCATCGAGTCGAGCTTGCTTTCGCCATGCAGCCGCGAAGCGAAGGTGTAGGGAATTTCCACCGCCCGCAGATCGCCGCGCGCGGTGGCGACGACATCGAGCAGGATCTTGAAGCCTTGGGTGGAGAGCTGCGGCGCCAGTTGTTCGAAGCGATCCCGGCGGATCATGAAGAAGCCGCTCATGGGATCGGCGATCTTGACCCCCAGCACGCGCTTGGCCACTTCGGTGGCAAGCGCGCTGGCGCCGGCGCGCTGCTTGTTGAAACTGTCGGCGCTGCCGCCTTCGACGTAGCGGCTGCCGACCACGAGATCGGCGTCGCCGGCTTGGAGCAACGCCAGCATTTTCGGCAATTGGGTCTCGTCATGTTGCAGGTCGGCATCGATCACCGCGACGCACGGCGCGCTCGACGCCAGGATGCCTTCGATGCAGGCGCCGGACAGGCCGCGCCGCCCGATCCGCCGCAGACAGCGAACGCGCGCATCCTGCCGCGCCAGACCGCGCACCACATCCCAGGTGCCGTCAGGGGAATTGTCGTCGACGAAAATGACTTCCCAGGCGATGCCTTTGAGCGCCGCTTCCAGCCGGCGAAACAGCGTGGTGACGTTGTCGCGCTCGTTGAAGGTGGGGACGATGACCGAAAGCTGAGGCGAACCAACGGCCTGCGGCAGGATTTCGGAACCCGGTCTGATGGCTTCATTCATGCCGCCAGCGTATATCCGATAGCGCCCCGGGAAGCCAAGGCAGTTCGGCACCAGCTACGTGTAAGAAACGGCGGAGAAGCCTAAAACAGGCCAAAAGAGGCCCTAAAATGCCAACGACCACGAACAGAGGGCGCGCGTACATCCGGCGCAACCGAGCTATTCAGTGGTCGTCCCAGCGCCGGAGCTATGAAGCATCAACGTCGCCGTTGGGAGCAACATAGGCTTGATCGGGGCATTCCGCAAGAGCGAAGCATTCCAACCGGCCCGCATTGGCAATTTGCGGACAGCTACTTCGGCGCTCCCCGCCGCTTGATGAACGTTGTCACGATATCTTTTTGGATCTTTTTGGGCCAGTTCCATGGCGCGGGTTCGCTGTCGTGGGATGCACTCCGGCATCGAGGTCAGGGAAGTACATCGTCATACACCACGACGGAGACGCGAAGATATTACCGCTAGACCACAGTCGTGATCAGCGACGTGAAATCCGGCCGTGCGACCTTACAAACATTTCACACAATGTTGTCGTTGATAATACAGACCTGCCACCTACTTCGACGATGGGAGGCAACATGAAGCAGTCCGATCATTTCCGCGAAAATGCTGAAAATTGCCAGCGGCTGGCCGAGAGAGCGCCCGATCACCCCACCTATCTGCGCTACAAGCGTATGGAAGACGCCTGGCTCTCCCTCGCCGATGAGCAAGACTGGCTTGACGGGGAAAAATCGCCGGTATCGATCGGGTTGACCTGATCGACTTCCGTCGGACGAGCGCCCGCGCAAATCTGGAACCTCGGCTCGCCAATCGCGGTTGATTTGAATAGTCTCGACCCCGACAAGCGATTTTCCTCTTTCGCGACGAGACCCGCCCGTGAGCAAGGCCCCCACCCCTCCAAACACCGCGTCGAAAAATTCAAGCAACATCTACATCGGCGTCGGCGGCTGGACCTTCGCGCCGTGGCGCGGGGTGTTTTATCCCGAAAAGCTGACGCAGGCGAAGGAACTGGAATACGCGGCGTCGAAACTCACCTCGATCGAGATCAACGGCACGTATTACGGTTCGCAGAAGCCGGAAAGTTTTCGCAAATGGGCGCGCGAGGTGCCCGACGGTTTCGTGTTTTCGCTCAAGGGGCCGCGCTTTGCCACCAATCGCCGGGTGCTGGCGGAGGCCGGCGATTCCATAAAACGGTTTTACGATTCCGGCGTGCTGGAACTCGGTGACCGCTTGGGCCCCGTGCTCTGGCAATTTGCCCCGACCAAGCAATTCGACGAAGCGGATTTCGGCAAATTTCTTGAGCTTTTGCCGCGCCAACTTGAGGGGTGCGCGCTGCGCCACGTCGTCGAGGTGCGCCACGACAGTTTCTGCGTGCCGGAGTTCATCGCATTGTTGCGCAAATTTGAAACGCCGGTGGTAACAGCCGAGCACGGGACTTATCCCGCGATCGCGGACGTTGTCGCCGATTTCGTTTACGCGCGGCTGCAAAAAGGCAATGACGAGATCAAAACCTGCTATCCGCCAAAGCAACTCGATGCCTGGGCGACGCGGCTTCAGACGTGGGCCGGCGGCGGCGAGCCCGACGATCTGCCGCGCGTCGGTTCGGCAGATGCGAAACCGAAGAAAATCCCGCGCGACGTGTACGCCTATGTGATACACGAGGGCAAGGTGCGCGCGCCCGCGGGCGCGATGGAATTGATCGACCGCGTGAAATAGCTCACCTCAACAACCTGGCATCCAATGGCCAAAGCCAAGAAGTTCTTTACCATCGGCTATGAACACACGCCGGCCAAGGCGGTGCTCGACGAACTCGGGCGCACCGGCGTGAAACTATTGGTCGACGTGCGCGCGGTTACAGCTTCCCGCCGCCCCGGCTTCTCAAAGAACCAGCTGGCCGCCGGGCTCGATGAGCGCGGCATCTCGTATCTGCATCTGCGCGCCCTTGGCACGCCAAAGGAAGGCCGCGCGGCCGCACGCAGCGGCCAATTCGACGCCTTGCATCGCATTTACGCCGCGCATCTGAAGACGCCGCAGGCGCGCGAAGAACTCGACCAGCTCTCGGCGTTGGTCAGGAAATCCGGCCCGGTCTGCATCCTTTGTTACGAGCGCGATCATTCGCAGTGCCACCGGCAGTGGATCGCAGAGATCATCGAACACCGCGACGGGGTCGGAGTCGAGAATCTGGTCGCGTCGGTGGTGTGACGGTCGCCGTCATTGTAAGCGCAAGCGAAATAACGGGTGCACCTTCGGCGTCAATCGAGCGTGCGGCGGAAGCGTGTCACGGCGATCGTCATCGCCAGCAGCATCAAGCCAAGCAACGCCAGCGCATCGTATTGCAGATTTTGCAGCGTCGCGCCCTTCAACATGATGGCGCGGACGATCCTCAAATAATGCGTCAGCGGCAGGCCTTCGCCGATATATTGCGCCCACACCGGCATGCCGGCGAACGGGAACATGAAACCGGACAACAAAATGCTCGGCAGAAAAAACATCATCGACAATTGCATCGCCTGCAACTGGTTCTGCACGATGGTCGAGAACGTGTAACCGATCGAAAGATTGGTGGTGATGAACAGCGTCGAGAGCAGCGCCAGCATGGTCAGGCTGCCCTGCACGGGAACGCCGAACAAAAGCACGCCGATGCCGACGATCAGCGTGGCCTGGATGAACCCGACCAGCACGTAAGGCACGATCTTGCCGAGCATGATCTCCACCGGCTTGATCGGCATCGACAGCAGGCTTTCCATGGTGCCGCGCTCGATCTCGCGGGTCACCGACAGCGCGGTGAAGATCAGCATGGTCATGGTCAGAATCGTGCCGACCAGGCCGGGCACGATATTGAGCCGCGACGACGCCGCCGGGTTGTAGCGGGCATGGGCGCGAATCTCGAACGGCAATGACGGCGGGTCGCCGGCGAACAGATCATGCTCCAGCGCGGTCTGCACCACGGTGCCGAGCGCCGACAGTGCCGAGCCCGCCGCCACCGGATCGGTCGCGTCGGCGGCGACCAATAGCGCCGGATGATCGCCGCGCCGCACCGCGCGCTCGAAGCCGCGCGGGATCTCCACGCCGAACAGCACCTTGCCGGAGAGCAGAAGATTGTCGAACTCCGCGACATCGTGCACTTCCCGGGTGAAATGGAAGTACGAGGTGTTCTCCAGGGCTTTGAGGATCGAGCGCGCGAGATCGCTGTCCTCCTGCAACAGCACCGCGGTGGGCAGATTGCGCGGCGTGGTGTTGATGGCGTAGCCGAACAGCAACAGCTGCATCACCGGGATCATCACGATCATCGCGAACGACACCCGGTCGCGCTTGAGCTGGATGAATTCCTTGATCACCATCGCAAAACTGCGCCGCCAGAAGCCGAACCGCGGCTCGCTGGTGTCCCCTCTCCGGTCTGGCGCGTTGACGACGCTCATTGGAAATCATCCTTATTGGAAATTGTCTTTCGAGCGGGTCATCAATTCGATGAAGACGTCCTCCAACGATGGCTCGGCGCGCTGCCAATGCAAGCCGGGACGCTCGCGCCAAGGGGCGATCGTGGCTGCGAGCGCCGCCTGGTCACGGCCGGAGACGTGCAGGCTGGTGCCGAACGGCGCCACCATGTCGACGCCGGGCTTGCCGGTGAGTTCGGCTGCGAGCGCGTTGAGATCGTCGCCGGTGACGGTGTAGGTCGTCAGCGCCGATTTCGCGATCACCTCGTCGACGGTGCCGTGCGCCAGCAAATGGCCGTAGGCGATATAGGCGATCTCGTGACAGCGTTCGGCCTCGTCCATGTAATGGGTGGAGACCAATACCGTCAGTCCTTGCGCAGCGAGCGCGTGGATCTCGTTCCAGAAATCACGCCGCGCCTTCGGATCGACGCCGGCCGTCGGCTCGTCCAGCAGCAGCAATTGCGGATTGGGCAACGTGCAGGCGCCGAGCGCCAGGCGCTGTTTCCAGCCGCCGGAGAGTTCGCCGGCGAGTTGTCCCTCGCGCCCCGAAAGCCCGAGCCGCTCGATCATCTCGCGTGCACTGCCTCGGGGATCGCGCATGCCATAGAGCCGTGCGACGAATTCCAGATTCTCGCGCACCGACAAATCCTGGTACAGCGAAAAGCGCTGCGTCATGTAGCCGACCTGGCGTTTGATCTTGTCGGCGTCACGGCGAATGTCATAGCCGAGGCAGGTGCCCTCGCCGCTGTCGGGCGTCAGCAGGCCGCAGAGCATCCGGATGGTCGTGGTTTTGCCGGAACCGTTGGGACCGAGGAAGCCATAGATGGTGCCGCGTTTCACCTGCATCGACAGGTCATGCACGACCTCGCGACCGTCGAACGATTTCGACAGGCCGCGAACGTCGATCGCAATATCTGCTGCAGCAACAGTCCCCGCGGTCATCGCTTGTCCGCCACCGGCGTCTTGGCATTGGGAAACACGCTGATCGGCTGTCCGACCCGCAACGCATCGGGCCTCGAGGGCCGCGCCTGAATCAAGTACACGAGCTTGTTGCGTTCATCGAGACTGTAGATCACCGGCGGGGTGTATTCGGCCGAGGTCGCGATAAAATAGATTTTGGCGGTGAGATCGCTGGCGCAGTTGTCGCAAGCCACGCGCACTTCGTCGCCGACCGCGAGCTTCGGCAGATCCGGCTCCGGCACGTAAAACCGCACCTTCATGTTGCCGGGCGGCAGGATCGACAATACCGGCCGTTGCGCCGGCACCATCTCACCTTCACGGAAATAAATCTGCTGAACCGTCCCGCTCACCGGCGCAAAGCCCTTCCGCCGCGCCAGCCGCGTCTGCGAAGTGTTCACCCGCGCTTCGGCGACCCGCAGGGCCGAAACGGCGGCATCGAGAGTGGCCTGCGTGCCCGAGCCGGTCTTGCTCAGGGTCAATGCGCGGTCATAGGTTTGCTGCGCATTGGCGAGCGTGGCGTTGTTCTGGTTGAGGTCGGCCTGTTGCAGATCGTCGTCCACCGAATACAGCGGCGCGCCGGCCTTGATCTCGTCGCCCTCGCGCGCATTGAGCAGCGTCACGCGACCGGTTTCGTCGGGACTGACGAAAATCATGTCGGCTTCGACCCAGCCCTGATAGCCGGGATCCCTGAACTCGTTACAGCCGGCCAATCCTGTTGCCAGCGCAAGCGCCATCAAAATTCGCGAAGTCATATGCGACGAGGTCATGTCGTCCTCCGTTCGCCGAAAATCAGGTCGAGGTGAACGCGAAGCATCTCGGCCGCGTCGATCGGCGAATGCCGGCCGAACAATCCCTGCCAGATCACGGCGACGATCGCCGGCGCCACCACGATCTGGGGAAAGCGGGTCAGGCCCTCCTGCCGAATTTCGCCGCGTGCGATGCCTAGTTCGATCAGCGCGCGCATGCCGGCCAGGCCGCGCGAAACCACCTCGCGGTAATAGAAGTCGGCAACGCTTGGAAACCGTGTGCCTTCCGCAATAATCAGCCGGACGATGTCGCCGCGCCGCGTCGACACGACTTCTTTCGCAAACGTTTGCGCAAAGGCCTCAAGCACCGCACGAATCGATTCCCCGGCCGGCGGCGGCGCGGCGAGACGGCCGATCAGCGGCACCAGCGAGGTCCGCACCAGCTCCTGAAACAGCGCCTCTTTGTCTTTGAAGTGCAAATAGATCGTGCCTTTGGCGACGCCGGCGCGCTTGGCGATGTCGTCGAGCCGGGTCGCGGCAAAGCCGCGCGCAATGAATTCATCCAGCGCCGCCTCGATGATCGCCTCGCGGCGCTCGACGGCGCGCGCCGCCCGGTTGGACGGAGATTTGGGCGATGCAGCCGTGGCGGAGGCCTTAACCAAAGCCTTAACCAAAGCCTTGGCCGAGCCCGGATTCCCTCCGCGCCGGCGATTGGCCGGCCTTGAGGCGGTTGGCTCTGCCGGTCCTGTCCGCGAGCTTGCCATGCCCAATAATGACTGACTGGTCAGTCATCGTCAATTGGCGCAAGCCCGCAACCCAAAAAATTATTGGACACGGGATTTCGAGTTCGCCGATGAACGGTTGTGGATGGACCGAGGTTATCTACCCCTTGGCGTCGCAAGCCCAGGCGCGGATCACGCATTCCTTGCCGCCGGAGTTGTAGCATTTGCGCGTCGCGGCGTTGAGCGAACTCGAAATCCGAGGCTTGACCGCGTAACCGTGAGGTCCGCACGGGTTGGTCATGTCGACCGCCAACGCGGCGCAGGCGCGCTTCATGGTCAGCATGGTCGGGCACTCGCCCTTGCACTGTTTGAGCGCCGCCGCGCGCGCCAAATCCTCGCCCGCGTAATCATACGCCTGACCGTAGGCGCCGCATTTGCCGATTGCGAACGCGCCGGCCGCAAGCGACTCTGTGGCGAATCTTGATCCGGCCACCGCCAAAGTCAGAACGAAAAAAAACATCGCGCGACGCTGCGCACCGGCAAAAAATTTCAAAATCCCCTCCCCCGAGGTCAAGCGGGCACGAACCTAGCGCAGGAGCCGTTTCAACTTGGTGAACGAGAGGTTGAAAGTGGAGCGGTCGAACTCGAAGCCACAGTACGAAGTAGCTGGACGGTGGCTACTGGCCGGCGGCAAGTGTGGGCAATTTCAGAGTACCTTCCTCTAAAGTGACTCGCCACGTTTCTTGAAGCTCTTTTAATCGCGTGTTGACCCATGCGATGGGCACCTGATCGATACCAGATTCGATATAAGGCCCTGTGTCAGGAAACATACTAACGTATTCACGTCGTATTCGTCGTAACACCTCTAGCCGCCGATTATATTCTGGCGCATTCGCTCCTGCACCGCCACGACCATACTTCCAAAGTTCCGTAGGCAGCTCAGCGACCTCACCGGGACTTCTGGGCGATTTGCCGCCACGTCCGTCTGGAGTAGGAGCGCCTCCAGCATCGCCACCAATAATCACGCCGTTGTTTCCCCTGATCACACCTCCCCCGCCATTGCCGCCACCGATACCGCCCCCTTTGCCACCGATTATCTTGCCGTTGTCGCCGAGGATGGAGCCACCTCCGCCCTCACCGGGACGAAGAACCGTAGTAGCTAAGTCATGCTGGCTGGTTTCGTCCTTCCAAGCTAAAAACCCAGCAATAAAAATGCCAACAAGAAGGATCGAAAGCAAAAAGTGGCGCCTCCACTTCCAGTTATCGAGAAGGCGCCGTCCTGTTGGCCAAAGCCAGGTAATTAACCGATCGATTAAAAATGGCCCGGCGCTCATAAGCGATACCCAATGAACTCCGATCGCTTGTAGATACGCATAGAAGACAGACATGAGATATCTCTGCGGTGAAATAGTGGTCGCCAGATTTGGTCAATCTAGCTCCGGAACGATTTGATTTAAACATACAACTTAAGGTTATATGCCGTACACCCGATATCAAGTCTGACAATGCTAAAAATCCGCGGGGTCTACCCCCGCCGCGCGTCTTCGAGCGCCTGCGGGGTGTCGATGTCGAGAAAGGCGCCGAACCCCTCGACCGGGACTTCCGCCACCGCCTCGCTATGTCTGGCAATCAAATGGCGGGCGCCGATGTCGCCGTCGAGCGTCATCAATTCCTGGAAGAAGCGGCGCGACCATAGCACCGGATTGCCGCGCCCGGTGTCGCTGACGGGCACGACGATCAGGTTGCCGCGATCCGGCGCGAACGCCTCGATCAGCCGATCGATCAGGCCCGCAGAGATCAGCGGCATGTCGCCCAAGCAAATCACCGCGCCATCGGCATGATCGGGCACCGCCGCGATGCCGGCCTTGAGCGAGCTGGCGAGGCCTTGGGCGAAATCCGGATTGCGCACAAAGGTAACTCTCAGGCCGGCTAACGCCGCTTCAACCTCCTGGGCCTGATGGCCGGTGACGACGATCACGCTTTGGGCTTTCGAAGCCAGTGCCTGCTCGGTCACGATTCGAACCAGCGGCTTGCCGCCGAGTTCGGCCAACAGTTTGTTGGGACCACCCATCCGGGTCGAACGGCCGGCGGCGAGAACGACCGCGGCCACGTTGCGGTTGCCGTCGGTGCCCGGTTTGTCACGCGGCTGGGGCCGCGTCATGATTTCCATCAGCAAGCCGCCAACGCCCATGCCGGTGAGCTCGGTGCGCGTGACCTTGAGGCCCGCGAGCAGACGCATCAGCACCCAGTCGAACCCGTTTTCGACCGGCGAGCGCGCGCAACCGGGCGCGCCGAGCACGGGCACGTCGCCCGCTTTGCCGAGCAGCAAGAGATTCCCGGGATCGACCGGCATGCCGAAATGTTCGATTTGACCGCCGATGCTTGAGATGGCCGCCGGTATCACGTCGCGTCGGTCGGCGATCGCCGACGCGCCGAACACGATCACGAGTTCCGCACCGAGACCGAGCAATTCCTTGATCGCCGCCGCGAGGGCCGCTTCCTCATGCGGCACGCGGCGCTCGGCGATGATCGTGGCGCCGGCGGGCGCGAGACGTTCGGCCGTAACCCGCAGGGTCTTTTCAACGATTTTCGGCGCCAGCCCCGGCAGCAAGGTCGAGACGACGCCGACACGCTTGATGACGTACGGCGAGATCCGCAACGCGCCGCCGCTGGCGGCCTCCACCGCGGCGTCGCGCAGCTTCGCTTCGACCCCGAACGGAATGAGCTTGACGGTTGCGACCATCTCGCCTTCGAGCACCGGCTTGTACGCCGCAAGCGTGGCAAACGTGATCGCTTCATCGACGCCGTTGATGCGATCGACCTTGGCGCGGTCCACCACCAGCACGCCGGCCCTGCCTGCGAACAAATTGGCGCGGCCGGTGAAGGCGCGCTCGACATTGATGCCGTCGCTGGCGACGGCGTGGGCGATGCTGGCGGCAGCGACGTCTTCGGAGACGTCGCCTTCTTCGAGCCGCACCACGACGATTTCCTTGACGCCGGCCCCCGTCAGCGCCTCCACTTCAGATGGGCCGATCGTGGTGCCCTTCTTGAGCACCAGCGAGCCCTGACGGAGCGTGTGAACGGTGACGCCGCCGAGCGCGTGCGCCGGACTGGCAGGACCGAATTTCATGCCACGGCTTCTTTCGGCAACCGCAACTTTGCGGTGATCTCGGCCATGATCGCGACCGCGATCTCGGACGGCGAGACCGCCCCGATCGGCAACCCGATCGGCGCGTGAATGCGCGCAATGTCGGAATCCCCAGCACCTTGCGCCTTGAGGCGTTCGCCGCGCTTGGCGTGGGTCTTCCGCGAGCCGAGCGCGCCGATGTAGAAACAATCGCGCTCAAACGCATGCAGCAACGCCGGGTCGTCGATTTTCGGATCGTGCGTCAACGCCACGAACGCCGTGTAGTGATCGACGTTGAGCGGCGGCAGCGCCACGTCGGGCCATTCCGCGATCAGCGGCACATCGGGAAATCGCTCGGGGCTCGCAAACGCGGTGCGCGGATCCACCACCGTCACGTCGTAGTCCAGCGAACGCGCCAGCGGCGCCAAAGCCTGGCTGATATGAACCGCGCCGACGATGACGAGCCGTGCGGTTGGCGCGTAGACGTTGAGAAAAAGCTTCTTGCCGTCGGCCTCGACCATGGCGCTTTTGCCCATCCGCAACTGTTTGGACAGCTCGGCACGCAAAGGATCGGCGGCGATGTCGGCCGCCTTCACCAGCCGCTGTTCGCCATCGGCCACGTCGGTCACCACAATCACCGGCCGGCGCGCGGCACGCTCGGCGTTGAGCTCTGCAAGCGTTTCGAGCTTCACGATTGGCCGACTTTCTCGACAAACACCCGAATAGTGCCGCCGCAGGACAGGCCGACATTCCACGCGGTTTCGTCGGCGACGCCGAATTCGAGCATTTTCGGCTGACCGCTTGCGATCACATCGAGCGCCTCGGTGACAACCGCGCCTTCAACGCAACCGCCGGAGACCGAGCCGAGAAACGTGCCGTCATCGTTGATGACGAGGCTTGAGCCGGCCGGCCGCGGCGCCGATCCCCAGGTTTCGACCACGGTCGCCAGTGCCACGCCGTGGCCGGCCTTCTGCCAGTTCTCCGCGGCTTTGAGGATATCTTCGTCGCGGTTGAGCATGGGGGTGGGCATGGAAGCCTCTTTCAAGCTACGGATCGAATCAGGCTGCGGTGATGCGGCGGCGGCACCGAAGAGAGTGCCGATATCAGCCCCTGAATTGAACTCAAATTATGTACGGGGCGGAATTCGTCAACGTGCGGCAGCATCATTTTGATGCCCTGCGCCTTCGGCTCGAAGCCGCCGTAACGCAATAGCGGATTGAGCCAGATCAGGCGGCGGCAGGACCGATGCAGCCGATCCATCTCGAACGCCAGCGTGGCGTCGGCCTCGCGCTCCAGCCCATCGGAGATCAAAAGCACGATGGCGCCCTGCCCAAGCACGCGCCTGCCCCACAATTTGTTGAAGCTGTGCAACGAAGTCGCAATCCGGGTGCCGCCGGCCCAATCCTCTACCGCCGACGAACAGCTCGCCAAAGCCTCGTCGGGATCGCGTGCCCGTAAGCTGCGCGTCACATTGGTCAGGCGCGTGCCGAACAGAAACACCGAGACGCGTTTGCGCGCGTCGGTGATGGCATGGAGGAAATGCAGGAACAGCCGAGTATATTCGCTCATCGATCCCGATATATCGAGCAGTGCCACGATCGGTGCCGGCTTGTCGATCCGCCCCAAGCGATGGATGTCGATGATGTCGCCACCGGTGCGCAAGGATCCGCGCAAGGTGCGACGCATATCCAGCCGCAAACCCCTCGCATCCGGCTGATAACGGCGGGTGCGCAACTCGGCCTGCGGCAATTTCATCTCGGCGATCGCACGCGTCACAGCTGCGATTTCGGCCGCGCTCATCTGCGCGAAATCCTTTTTCTGCAAGATCTCCTTGTCGGATACCGCAAGCCGGAGCTCCTGCTCTTGAGTTTGTGGCGTCTCGCTCATTTGCGGCTGCGACAGCGCCTCCTGAACCCGGCGCGAGGCCGGCGGCGATTTTTTCCTGGCGTGATCGGGCAGCGGCACCGAATCCAGCATCTGCTTCCACTCTTCGGCCGCCCGAAAGAACAGATCGAACGCTTGCGCGAACACAAGCGCGTGCTCATGGCGCTTGACGAAGATCGCCTCCAGCGTCGTGAAGACGTCGGCACGGTTGCCGATCTCGATGATTTGCAGCGCGTTCAGCGCATCGATTACCGCGCCGGGACCGACCGGAATCCCCGCCGCGCGCAACGCGCGGGCAAAGCCGATGACGTTGTCGGCGATTTGGCCGGTTGCGGGCGTGAGATGATCGATGGCCATCAGACAACTCGGTTTATGACTTAACACCCCGGCGCGCCCAGCGAACTCGGGTCTACCCGAGTTCGGTCAATATAATCGTCCAAGTCGACAACAGCCGACTTGGATGGCGCGAGCCCCGGAATGACAGCGGCTATTATTGCGGCGCGCGAACTAATTCTCGCTCGCCGCCTCTTTCAAAACCTTCTGCAGCGCGTCGCCCTGCATTCGCACGATGTCGTCTTGGTATTTGAGCAAGGCGCCGAGCGTATCGCCGACCACTTGCGGGGTCAGCGAGCGGGCATCGAGTTCGGTCAGCGCGGTGGCCCAATCGATCGTCTCGGCCACGCCCGGCGATTTATAAAAATCCTGCTCGCGCAGCGCCTGCACGAAACCAACCACCTGCTGCGACAATTTTGCGGAAATGCCAGGCACGCGCGATTTGACGATCGCAAGCTCGCGCTCAGCGCTGGGATAATCCACCCAATGGTAGAGACAGCGGCGCTTGAGCGCGTCGTGAATTTCACGGGTGCGGTTCGAGGTGATGATGACGATCGGCGGCTGCGGGGCTTTCACGGTGCCGAATTCAGGAATGCTCACCTGGAAGTCGGAGAGAATTTCCAGGAGATAAGCCTCGAATGCCTCGTCGGCACGGTCGAGCTCGTCGATCAGCAACACCGGCGCGCCGGCCACATCCGGCTCCAGCGCCTGCAACAGCGGCCGTTTGATCATATAGCGTTCGGCGAAAATGTCCGAGGACAACTGGTCGCGATCGGTATCCCCGGCCGCTTCCGCAAGCCGGATCGCGATCATTTGCGCCGCGCTATTCCACTCGTAAACCGCGGAGGCGACGTCGAGCCCTTCGTAGCATTGCAGCCTGATCAGCTTTCGCTGCAACGCCGCCGAGAGTACCTTGGCGATTTCAGTCTTGCCGACCCCGGCCTCGCCTTCCAGAAACAACGGCCGCCCCATGCGCAGCGACAGATACGTCACCGTCGCCAGCGAGCGCTCCGCGAGGTAGCCGCGCGAGGTCAAGAGTTCGAGCATCGCATCGACCGAGGTAGGCAACGCCGATGCACTCATGAGAGAGCCAGTCTTGATATGCCAGGATTTGGCGATGTCACGCTTTGGCGGTGGCGGCTTCGACGGCGCGGCGCGCCAACACCGAGATCAGATGCGCGCGGTATTCGGCACTGCCATGCAGGTCGCTGTTGAGCCCGGCCGCCGGCACCGTCAAGCCGTCGAGTGCCTTCGGCGAAAACCGCTTCTTCAAGGCTTCTTCGAACGCAATGACGCGGAACACGCCTTCGGAGCCGGCACCGGTGACGGCGACGCGCACGTCCGAGGGACGCTTGGCGACGAACACCCCGACCAGCGCGTAGCGCGAGGCCTGGTTGCGGAATTTCACGTAAGCCGCCTTCTTCGGCACCGGAAACATCACCTTGGTGATGATTTCATCGCTCTCGAGCACCGTCGTGAACAGGCCTTGAAAGAACTCCTCGGGCTTGAGGCGGCGCTTGTTGGTGACGATGGTGGCGCCGAGCGCCAGACAGGCCGCGGGATAATCGGCGGTGGGGTCGTTGTTGGCGAGCGAGCCGCCGATGGTGCCCTTGTGGCGCACTGCGGGGTCGCCGATCATGCCGGCGAGTTCGGCCAGCGCCGGGATTGCCTCGCCGACGATGGCCGACGTCGCGACCTCGGCGTGTCTTGCTGTGGCGCCGATCACCAGCGAACGGCCCTTCATTTCGATGCCGTCGAGCCCTTCGATATGGGAGAGATCGACCAGATGCGGCGGGCTGGCGAGCCGCTGCTTCATCACCGGCAGCAGCGTATGGCCACCGGCGATGACCTTGGCGTCTTCATTCTTGACCAGGAGATTGGCCGCTTGCCGCACGGTGGCGGGACGATGATATTTGAATTCGTACATGAGATATTCCTAGACGCTGTCGCGACGACATCAATTACGCAAGATCGGAATTCGCCATCGCCTTGGCGCCCGCCGCGATCGATTGAACGATGTTCTGATATCCGGTGCAGCGGCAGAGATTGCCTTCCAGCTCTTCGCGGATGGTGTGGTCGGAGAGATCGTGGCCCTTGCGGTGGACCAGATCGACCGCGGTCATGATCATGCCGGGCGTGCAGAAGCCGCATTGCAGGCCGTGATGCTCGCGGAACGCCTCCTGCATCGGATGCAGCGGCGCACCGTCGGCGGCAAGCCCCTCGATGGTCTTGACCTCGTGGCCATCCGCCATCACCGCCAGCGTGGTACAGGCTTTGACGGCCTTGCCGTCGAGATGCACGACGCAGGCGCCGCATTGCGAGGTGTCGCAGCCGACATGGGTGCCGGTCAGCCGCAGATTCTCACGCAGAAACTGCACCAGCAGGGTGCGGGGGTCGACATTGGCGTTGACGGGGTTGCCGTTCACGATCAGGGAAATCTTGGCCATTCAGCACTCTCTTCATCTGTGCCCCGCATTGCACGGCAGCACAGTCATTTAAAATCATTCCAAAGCCATAATATGGGCCATCACGGCAATGAGCAACCTCACCTTGGGCATGGACTGATATGACTTTGCGGGAATTAGCCGTGACGGGACCAGCCTTGACCGAACTAGCCTTGACCGAACTAGCCTTGCACGAACTAGCCTTGCACCGCCTTGGCGAAATTGGCGAAAAATTCATCAGCCAGTTTCTTGGCCGAACCGTTGATCAGCCGCTGACCGAGCTGGGCGAGCTTGCCGCCGATCTGCGCCTCGACGTTATAGGTCAACAGCGTACCGCCGTCCTTTTCCGTCAGCCCCACCGTCGCCCCGCCCTTGGCGAAGCCGGCGACGCCGCCCTCGCCTTCGCCTGAAATCTTGTAGCCGTTCGGCGGATCGAGATCGCTGAGCGTCACCCGGCCCTTGAAGCGGGCCGAGACCGGGCCAACTTTCATCTTGGCAACCGCGCGAAAGCCGTTGTCTTCGGTTTTCTCAAGTTCTTCACATCCGGGGATGCAAGCCTTGAGCACTTCCGGATCGTTCAATTTGGCCCACACGGCCTCACGCGGCGCCGCAAGCTGGACTTCGCCGTTCATCGTCATGGCCATAGGGGTGCCTCCCGGTCGCTTCGTCGCTTGTCCTCAAGTAAAGCACGCCCGCACCAAAAGGAAGGGGACCAAAGGATGTGTGCGATGCATATTCGCGGGCGCAACAGGCCTGATGAGGTGCTTTGGGATTGGCAGAGCCGGGCGGGAATGGTTAGGTCGCGCGCATCATGAGCACTTCCCTCTCGCCTTTGCTCGCACCGATGTTGTCGAGCGCCGCCATGCGCGCCGTCTGCGACGATGCCGCCTATCTCCAGCATATGCTTGATTTTGAAGCAGCGCTGGCGCGCGCCGAGGCGGCAACCGGCGTCATCCCCGCAACCGCCACCGGCCCGATCGAAAAGGCGTGCCACGCCGCTTCGTTCGATTTCGTAGCCTTGGCCGAGGCCGCGACCCGGTCCGGCAATCTCGCGATCCCGCTCGTCAAAGCGCTCACCGCCAATGTTGCAAAGGCCGATCCTGACGCCGCGCGCTATGTGCATTGGGGCGCCACCAGCCAGGATGTGATCGATACCGCCGGCATGCTGACCTTGCGCGCGGCGATCGACGCGCTGCTGATCGATACCGACCGCGCCATCGCGGGCTTCGCGAGGCTTGCCCGACAACATCGTGACACGGCGGTGGTGGCGCGCACCTGGCTGCAGCATGCGTTGCCGATGCCGTTTGGGCTCAAGCTTGCAGAATACGCCGCCGCGCTGCATCGCTCACGCGGCCGGCTAAAGAGATTGCGCCGTGAGACCCTGGCGCTGCAATTCGGCGGCGCCGCGGGCACATTGGCCGCGCTCGGCGAAAAGGGATGGCTGGTCGCCGAGCGGCTCGCCGGTGAATTAAACCTGCCGCTGCCGGATGCGCCGTGGCACACCCACCGCGACCGCATCGCGGAGGCCGCCTCGGTGTTGGCGATTATTGCGGGCACCTGCGGCAAGATCGCCCGCGACGTTTCGCTGATGATGCAGACCGATGTCGCCGAGGCATTTGAACCCTCCGGCGAAGGTCGCGGCGGCTCTTCCACCATGCCGCACAAACGCAACCCCGTCGCCGCCGCGTCCGCTTTGGCCGCGGCCACCATGGCGCCCAACCTCGCGGCGACGATTTTCGCCGCTCAAGTCCAGGATCACGAGCGCAGCGCCGGGCCCTGGCACGCCGAATGGCCGACCCTGCCGATGCTGCTGTTGGTCACCTCGGGCGCGCTCGCCGCGATC
This sequence comes from uncultured Alphaproteobacteria bacterium, assembly GCA_963814615.1. Lineage (GTDB taxonomy): Bacteria > Pseudomonadota > Alphaproteobacteria > Rhizobiales > Xanthobacteraceae > Bradyrhizobium. The sequence continues at coordinate 282,819 of CAWFDN010000001.1, forward strand.
CTCGACATTGCCGAGGGACTCGAGGTCGATGCCGCGCGGATGCGCGTCAATCTCGACGCCACCGGTGGGTTGATCATGGCGGAAGCGGTGGCGATGGCGCTCGCCGAACAGATCGGCAAGAGCGAAGCCCATCATCTGGTGGAGACCGCGAGCAAAAAAGCCGTCGCCGAGAAAAAGCATTTGCGCGACGTGCTGACGCTGGACCCCAAGGTCACCGCGCATCTGAGTGCCGACAAACTGGCAAAACTGTTCGAACCGATGGCCTATCAGGGCGCCTCGCAGACCCTGATCGACCGCCTGCTCGCTTCACTCGACAACACATAAGACGGCTGGAGAAATTACGATGCCGATGATCAATGCCGATGGTTGCCTGCTCAACGTGTCGGTCGAAGGCCGCGACGGCGGGCCGACCCTGATGCTGTCGAATTCGCTCGGCACCACGATGCAGATGTGGGAGCCGCAGATGAAAGCGCTGACGCAGTTGTTTCGCGTGATCCGCTACGACCGGCGCGGCCACGGCAAATCCGGCGTACCGCCCGGCCCCTATTCGATGGAGCGTTTCGGCCGCGACGTGCTGGCGATTCTCGATGATCTTAACATCGAGAAAGTTCATTGGTGCGGATTGTCGATGGGCGGCATGGTCGGGCAATGGCTCGGCGCCAACGCGCCGCAGCGATTCGGCAAGATCATCCTTTCCAACACCGCTTGTTACTATCCCGATCCGACCAACTGGCTCAACCGCATCAAGGCGGTGAAGGAAGGCGGGATCGTCGCGGTAGCCGACGCCGTGATCGCGGGCTGGCTGACGGCGGATTTTCGCGAACGCGAACCGCAGATCACGGCGAATATGAAGGCGATGCTGGTGGCTTCCCCGGTGCAAGGCTATCTCGCCTGCTGCGAAGCCTTGAGCACGCTCGATCAGCGCGAATTATTGCCGAAGATCAAAAACCCGACGCTGGTGATCGCCGGCCGTCACGACATGGCGACCCCGGTCGCTGCCGGCGAATTCATCCGCAGCCAGATTCCGGGCGCGAGCCTCACAATTCTCGACGCCGCGCATATTTCCAATGTCGAACAGCCGCACGCTTTTACCGACACCGTGATCGGCTTTTTGACGCAACGGTGAGAGCACATCGATTGGGGTATCGTTGCGGCCCGAATAAATACGCAGGAATTTCGAGAATAAGAAATGTGATGATCCACATCTCGAATGCCGTGGTGGCCCGTGGAGAGCTTTCACCGCAAAATATGCCGTTCTGAGTCGAGCCGAATTTATAGGAACAACCTCATACGAGAAGGCCTCCTATAGGTACTGCAAGTAGTCCGAACCCGAGCCGTGGAGGGCTAACGACCTTAGCTCATACGAACTCAAAGAGGGGGCCATCCGTTGGATTCAAAATACCAGCCAAGTCACCTTCCCTCTTCAATCGGCTCGGCGACGAGTTTAACTCCAAACGATCCCATGACCTTTCGAACGGTCTCGAATTCAGGCTTTGCCGTTTCCTTGAAGGTTTTGTAGAGGCTCTCGCGAGAGAGCCCCGTTGCCTTTGATATCTCGGTCATTCCCTTGGCGCGTGCCGCCGTGTCGAGTGCCGTACAAATATAAGCAGCGTCGTTGGTCTCAAAGGCCTCCGTCAGATAGGCCGCAATGGCGGCGGGAGTTTTGAGATAGTCGGCGGCGTCAAATTTTGAAACTTTTACCATTTTTCTTCCTTTCAGAGCTGCGCTGCGATTTCTTTGGCTCGCTTGATGTCCTGAGCCTGTGTCGACTTGTCTCCCCCACACAAAATCATCATGATCGTGTTGCCGGTGCGCTTGTAGTAAACGCGATAGCCTGCACCGTGATGAATCCGCATTTCGCTAACGCCCTCACCAACTGCTTCGACGTCGCCCGCATTGCCCATGCCAAGCCGCTCAATCCGTGAGGCGATCTTTGCAACGGCCCGTTGATCTGCAAGAGCTGACAGCCAGCCATCGAATTCATCGGTTTTCTGGACCGCATACATTCGTATCTTATAGGATACAATTGCACTTGTGTCAATCACAGGAGAATTTTCAATGGACGATCAAAAACGCCGCGACGACGGCATGGCGCAGCGCCGCAAGGTGCTCGGCGATGCCTGGGTGGATAAATCGATCGCCAACAAGAATTCGTTCAATGCGGAGTTCATCGATTTGATCACCCGCCATGCGTGGGGCGAGATCTGGACCCGGCCGCATTTCGACCAGCGCACCCGGCGGGTGCTGGTGATCGGCACCATGGTCGCGCTCGGTCAATGGGATGAATTCCGCCTTCACGTGCGCGCGGCACTCGCGGAAGGCGGCTTCACACCGGACGATATCAAGGAAATCCTGCTGCAGCAGGCGATCTATTGCGGCGTGCCCGCGGCCAACCATGCCATCAAGGAGGCGTCAGCGATCGTAGGAGAGCTGGGACTGCTGAAGGGATAGGTCGCTGGCAGCCATGCTGCGATCGATTTGCGGCGAAGCGGGACGTTCGAATAGCAACACGATCGCGGTGCCGAGCAGCATCAAGAGTTCGGTCGCATGCAGCTTGAGCGCTTGGGGTTCGCCCACTTGCGAGGCCATCAACATGCTCGCAAAACTGATCACGCTGCCGATCGCCAGCGCGATCGACAGCGCTTCGTTGCCGCCGCCGGTTTTGCGAATTGAGGCGCGCGCCATGAGGATCAAAAAGATCGCGAAAAATGCCACGACGGTGAGCTTGCCCAGCGCCAATAGCCAGGCGAAGCGGACCATGGTCACCGCCGCCAATTGCAGGTGATCGCTGACGAACAGGGCGACCGATATATTGGGCCGCTCATAGAAACCGTGGATCGGCGACATCACGATCCTGAACGCGACGATGGTCCAGGTCGGAATGAAATAGGCCGCCAGCAGCGCGCCGTTGAATGAGCTGATCCGCCAGTTTGTGGACATGTCACTCTCCGCTTCCCCGCAGGCTCCAGATCGAAGCGGCGGTCTGGCGGCGAGATAACTCGCCTAGACTTGGACGGGCAATTTAAACCGTTTGTTTACCTTAATGGCCCAGCGACCGGACGCCATTACCTCCAGTCCTTTATGCCGGGGCCGGATGTGATCCGGTTATCGATCTTCTTGGGAAGATTCGTCGGTGGAAGATGGACCCGGGTCAAAACTGGGTGATCAGTGACGATCCCAAAAAGAAAGTCCCGCCTTTCGACGGGACCCTCCTCTTGATTTGTTAATTCGTGTCCGAACTAACGGTCGCCCCTCCCCTGCTGATCTGGCTTCTGGCCGCCTTGACGATTGGGATCCTGCTGCTGCTGTCCAGGCTTCTGGCCGCCGCCCTGCTGCTGGCCGGGTTTCTGACCCGGGTTTTGGTTCTGCTGACCCGGATTTTGGTTCGGGTTGTTCTGGTTCGGGTTCGACATTCTGGAATCTCCATTGTTGAACGTAGCCAGAAACAACTGCAACGCGCGCAGTTGGTTTCAGAGGAACTCCGGTTCCGCTGGGATCATTGCATGGCGACGGCCTGTCGCGACTATGGCGACGGAACCCGGAAACTTGAAACTACCTCTGTACAAACCCTTCAAGCCGCACCTCGCACTGTTGCCGCCCCGGGTTCCCGCTGTTAGAAAAACCTGACGCGTCGTTCCGGCTGCCGGGGCCGTCGCCGCGTCACCCAATGCGTGTTCCGCAAAGGCGGGAACTGGTTTTGCAAACCGGTTTAGTAAGCGGAATAGGCGCAACTTTTTACGAGAGCTTTCTTGCGGCAACCGGTTTTCACTTCACCGGAAAATGCTCTAACGGCAGCGCATGGACTATTTCGCCCAGCAACTCATCAACGGCCTCGTGCTCGGCTCGATCTATGGCCTGATCGCCATCGGCTACACCATGGTCTACGGCATCGTCGGCATGATCAATTTCGCCCATGGCGACATTTTCATGATCGGCGGCTTTATCGCGCTGATTTCGTTCCTGATCCTGGTCTCTATCGGCCTCACGGTGGTTCCCGTGATCCTGCTGATCGTCCTTTTGGTTTCGATGGCGATCACGGCGCTGTACGGCTGGACCGTGGAGCGCATCGCCTACCGGCCGCTGCGGCACTCGTTCCGCCTCGCCCCGATGCTCTCGGCCATCGGCATGTCGTTCGTGCTCTCCAATTTTTCGCAAGTCGCGCAAGGCGCGCGGGTCAAGCCGGTGCCGCCGATCATCACCGGCGGCTACACGCTGTATGAGGCGGATGGTTTCGCAGTCCGGCTGTCGAACGTGCAGATCGTCGTGGTCGTCACCACCGTCGTGCTGCTTTCGATCTTCACCTGGCTGGTGGCGCGAACCCGGCTCGGCCGCGACATGCGTGCCTGCGAACAGGACCAGACCATGGCGGCGCTGCTCGGGGTCGATGTCGACCGTACCATCTCGATGACTTTCGTGATCGGGGCCGCGCTCGCCGCGGTCGCCGGCATGATGTATCTGCTGTATTATGGCCTGGTGGATTTTTTCATGGGCTTTGTCGCCGGCATCAAGGCCTTCACCGCGGCGGTGCTCGGCGGCATCGGCTCACTGCCCGGGGCGATGCTCGGCGGCCTTGCGATCGGGCTGATCGAGACGCTTTGGTCGGCGTATTTCTCGGTCGAATACAAGGACGTCGCGGCGTTCTCGATCCTGATCATCGTGCTGATTTTCCTGCCCACAGGTCTGTTGGGTCGACCTGAAGTTGAAAAAGTTTGACGGGCGCGCGCGTGACAAAACCCGCGCCCGTACAGACCGCGACCTCGCGCGCTCCTGGCATCGCCTTCATCCTGAAGAAGGCCTTGATCAGCGCCCTGGTCGCGCTGGTGCTGTTCTCGCTGATGATCGGCATCCGCACCGAAGCGGGGCCGTCCGGGCAATTGATCTATTGGACGCGGTTCGACGATCTCGCCGCCATCGTCGCCGCCGTGTTCGTCGGCAGCATCGTCGTCGAATTGCTACGGCAATGGTGGGGGCCGGTCGGCACGGTCAAAATCGTTCCGCCGCCGGTGCGAAGCGCGCTTGCGGTGGCGCGGCGCGGCATTGCCCCGGTGCTCTTGATCTTCACGTTTCTGGTGCCGGTGATCTTCTATGATCAGCGTTACATTCTCGATCTCGGCATTCTGGTCCTGACCTATGTGATGCTGGGGTGGGGATTGAACGTGGTGGTCGGTCTCGCCGGCCTGCTCGATCTCGGCTACGTCGCGTTTTACGCCGTCGGCGCCTATTCCTACGCGCTGCTCGCGACCAATTTCGGATTGTCGTTCTGGCTCTGCCTGCCGCTGGCCGGCATCCTTGCCGCACTCTGGGGGGTGATGCTCGGTTTTCCGGTGCTGCGGCTGCGCGGCGACTATCTCGCCATCGTCACGCTGGCTTTTGGCGAAATCATCCGCCTCGTCATCATCAATTGGCAAAGCCTGACCGGCGGCCCGAATGGCGTCAGCGGCATTCCGCGACCGACCTTGTTTGGCATTCCGCTCACGCCCGGCGACGACGGCCTGGCCGCCAGACTCGGGATCGAATTCTCGCCGACCCACCGCATCGTGTTTCTGTTTTACCTGATCCTGGCACTGGCCTTGCTGACCAACTGGGTGACGATCCGGCTGCGACGTTTGCCGATCGGCCGCGCCTGGGAGGCCTTGCGCGAGGACGAGGTCGCCTGCCGCGCGCTCGGCATCAACACCACCACGACGAAACTGACGGCGTTCGCGACCGGCGCCATGTTCGGCGGCTTCGCCGGTGCCTTCTTCGCCACCCGGCAGGGGTTCATCAGCCCGGAATCCTTCACCTTCCAGGAATCCGCGCTGGTGCTGGCGATTGTCGTGCTCGGCGGCATGGGCTCGCAGCTCGGCGTGGCGCTCGCGGCGCTCACCATGATCGGCGGCTTCGAGCTGTTTCGCGGTCTCGACCAATACCGCATGCTGGTCTTTGGCGTGGCGATGGTGCTGTTGATGATCTGGCGGCCGCGCGGGCTGATCGGCCATCGCGCCCCGACGGTGTTCCTGCGACACAGCCACGCCATCTCATCCGACCTTGCCAGGGAAGGCCGGGGATGAGCGGCGATTGCATTCTCAGCGTCGATCATCTGTCGATGCGCTTCGGCGGCATCGTCGCCGTCAACGATCTGTCGTTTGAGGCCGAGCGGCGCAAGATCACCGCGCTGATCGGACCGAACGGCGCCGGCAAGACCACCGTCTTCAACTGCATCACCGGCTTCTACAAGCCAAGCGCCGGCGCCATGCGGCTGAGGCACGATGGCGGCGCGGAGATTCGGCTAGAGCGGCTGAACGATTTCCGGATTTCCAAACAAGCCAAGATCGCACGCACCTTTCAGAACATCCGGCTGTTTCCCGGCATGACAGCGCTCGAAAACCTGATGGTCGCGCAGCACAATGCGCTGATGCGTGCTTCGGGTCTGACTTTTCTCGGGCTGATCGGCGCGCCGTCATGGCGGATCGCCGAAAAACGCGCCATCGACCAGGCCAAGCTCTGGCTGAAACACATCGGGCTGATCGATCGCGCCGACGACGCGGCTGGCAACCTGCCCTATGGCGATCAGCGCCGCCTCGAAATCGCGCGCGCGATGTGCACCGAACCCGCCTTGCTGTGCCTCGACGAGCCGGCCGCCGGATTGAACGCACGCGAAAGCGCTGCCTTGAGTGAGTTGTTGCTCTCGATCCGCGCCGACCATGGTGTCTCGATCCTTTTGATCGAACACGACATGTCGGTGGTGATGGAAATCTCCGACCACATCGTGGTGATGGATTACGGCGTGAAGATCGCGGAAGGCACGCCCGAGGTCGTCCGTGACGATCCCAAGGTGATCGCGGCCTATCTCGGTGCCGACGAAGAAGAAGCAATCGCAGTGATGGAGAGCGGAACGTGACCGCGTCATCCGCTGCACCCCTGCTCGAAATCCGCAAGCTTCGCGCCGCCTACGGCAAGATCGAGGCACTCAAAGGCGTCGATCTCGACATCCATTCCGGCGAGATCGTCGCGTTGATCGGCGCCAATGGCGCCGGCAAGTCGACACTGATGATGACGATCTTCGGCAAACCGCGCGCCCGCGCGGGCCACATCCTGTTCGACGGTCGCGACATCACCGAGGTACCGACCCATCAGATCGCCAAACTCCGCATTGCGCAATCGCCGGAAGGCCGCCGGATCTTCCCGCGCATGAGCGTTGCGGAAAACCTCCAGATGGGTGCCGACGCCACCGACGGCAGCGAGGCCGACCGCGCCGCCGGGCTTGAGCGTGTGTTCGCGCTGTTTCCGCGGCTCAAGGAACGTGTGAGCCAGCGCGGCGGCACTTTATCCGGCGGCGAACAGCAGATGCTCGCGATCGGCCGCGCCTTGATGAGCCGCCCTCGCCTGTTGATGCTCGACGAGCCCTCGCTCGGCTTGGCACCGCTGATCGCGCGGCAGATTTTCGACGCCATCCGAACCCTGAACCGGCAGGACGGCCTCACCGTGCTGATCGTCGAGCAGAACGCCAACCACGCGCTGCGGCTGGCCCATCGCGGCTACGTCATGGTCAACGGTCTGATCACGCTTGAAGGCACCGGCGCGGAACTGTTGCAGCGCCCGGAAATCCGCGCGGCCTATCTTGAGGGCGGCCGGCGGGGGTAGCGGCAATCAGCCGCCGCGAACGCGGCTATGATGACCACGCGTCGAGAACGGATTTGCCTGAAAATTGCCGATGACTTCCCGGCAAAATCAGCCGACAATGGGCGCGACGTTCGAACCCGGTGACTTGGCCGGGGGCTTCCCGTAGCGATCTACCCCGCGAGGACTTCTCATGAAATCATTCAAGCTCATCGGCATGGCTTTGGCCACGTCATTCGCGCTATCGACAACCGCGCTTGCGCAGGATCTCACCGTCGCCGTGGCGGGCCCGATGACGGGCAGCGAATCCGCGTTCGGCCGACAGATGAAGAACGGCGCCGAACAGGCGGTGGCAGACCTCAACGCTGCGGGCGGCGTGCTCGGCAAGAAACTGGCGCTCGAAATCGGCGACGATGCCTGCGATCCCAAGCAGGCGCGCTCGGTGGCGGAAAAAATCGCCAACTCGAAAATTCCGTTCGTCATGGGGCATTTCTGCTCGTCGTCGTCGATCCCGGCATCGGAAGCCTACGCCGACGGCAACGTGCTGCAGATCACGCCGGCCTCGACCAATCCGCTGTTCACCGAGCGCAAGCTCTGGAACGTCGCGCGGGTTTGCGGCCGCGACGATCAGCAGGGTCTGGTCGCCGCCGATTACATCGCGAAATTTTACAAAGGCAAGAACGTCGCCATCCTCAACGACAAGACCACCTACGGCAAAGGCCTCGCCGACGAGACCAAGAAGGCGCTCAACAAGATCGGCTTTACCGAAAAGATGTTCGAGTCCTACAACAAGGGCGACAAGGACTTTAACTCGATCGTGTCGCGGTTGAAGCGCGACAATATCGATCTCGTCTTTGTCGGCGGCTACCATCAGGAAGCCGGCTTGATCCTGCGCCAGATGCGCGATCAAGGTCTCCAGACCGTGTTGATGGCGGGCGACGCCATGAACGACAGGGAATTCGCGTCCATCACCGGTCCGGCCGCCGAGGGTACGCTGTTCACCTTCGGTCCCGACCCGCGCAACAAGCCCACCGCGAAGGCCATCGTCGAGAAGTTCAAGGCCAAGAACATCGATCCCGAAGGCTACACGCTCTACACCTACGCCGCGATGCAGGTCTGGTCGCAGGCCGCCACCAAGGTCGGTTCGACCGACCCCAAAAAGGTGATGGACGCGATCAAGGCCGGGGAATGGGATACCGTGCTCGGCAAGATGGGGTTCGACGCCAAGGGCGACATCAAGGCAATCGACTATGTCGTCTATAAATGGGACGCCAAGGGCAATTATGCTGAGATCAATCCGAAGGGGTCATAAGGCCTTACAGGCGCAGTCTCGACCTTCAACGCCCCGGCTCGCCGGGGCGTTTTTGTTTGCGTCTCCAGCAATCGAGGGCCGCGACGACGCATGCGCTGCTTCGATCGCACCGATCAATTGATTCGGGCGAAACGGCTTTTGCAGACAGACGACGTCGGAAAGTTCGGGTAACGCGGAGACAAAGTCGAGCGCGGTCATTCCGGACATCGCGACGATCGGCAAATTCTGAATGCGTTCACGCATCATTCTGATGATGTCGAAACCGTTCGTTCCCTGCAAAAAAATATCGACGATCGCCAGGTCGAATGTGGAGTTTTTGAACTCCTTCAATCCTGCTGCGCCGCTTGCGGCTTCAACGACATCAAAACCATGGACGCGCAGCACCATGGAAATCATCGTGCGCACATCGGATTGATCGTCAATGACAAGAATGCGCGGCATACCAGGACCCCAGATCAGGTTTTCGGACCAACCTAGATCGGAGGCTCCGATTTTATCAATCTTTGCGGGTATTATTCGCTCGTTACGTGAAGAGATGGTTACAAAACCCTGGCTTTCGACTTGGTTAAGAGATATGTAACCTTGGGTTGAGGCAACCGAACAGGACGCCATGGCTGGCATTCTCGTCATTGACGATGATCAGGCGGTCTTGAGCACCATCAGGATCTTGCTTGAGCGCGATGCGCATACCATCGAGGCCGTCGACAATGGTCGAGCCGGTTTGCAACTGCTCGAAACCCGAAAATTCGAGCTCCTGATCATCGATATTTTCATGCCCGGGATGGATGGATTCGAGACGATGAATCTCGTCCGCCGATCGTGGCCGGAAATGCCCATTATTGTCATATCGGGACATCAGTTTCGGTCGGCATCCGAACGAGAACCGGATTTTCTGTACATGGCCACAAAACTCGGCGCCGCCTCAAGCCTGCAAAAGCCCTTTAAACCCCGCGATCTCCTGCTTGCCATTACCAGTTGCCTTTTGGAGCCGCCGCCGCCGTCCGGACCAACCGAGGCAACGCACAGCAACCTTCCATCAGCATGACTTGCCAGTCGCTGGACATGCCAGCAGATGCATGAAACCAATGATCCCATTAAATTGAATCGAATCATGATCTCTTCGCTTTGTGTGAGCATGATCTCCGGCAAACGCTTCGCTTTTTTTCTCAAGCGAAAACCGGTTTCCCCTTTTCCAGATCACGCTTAGTATGACGGCAATGGCGCGTTCGACGCCGGCTTTGGAGACGGCAGTGCAGGCAGGTGACGACCGCAGCATCTTTCTCTCCACTTTGCCAGCCACCAAGCGTGAACGCAGAGTCGCATTGATTGTTGTCTGCGTCTCGGCGGTTCTGTTCGCCTGTGCCGCACCTTTTGCCCGCGTGCCGCTGGTCCCGATTCCTGCGTTCCTTGCGAGCTATCAATCGGCGCTCGCGATCAACGATTTGATCACCGCGATCCTGCTGTTTTCGCAGTTCGTGATTGCAAGGTCGCGGGCGCTCCTGCTGCTTGCGAGCGGGTACCTGTTCACCGCGGGTGCAGCGATCGTTCACGGCCTGACCTTTCCGGGCCTGTTTACTTCCTCCGGGCTTTTAGGCGCCGGTCCACAAACTACGGTCTGGCTGTACATAATCTGGCACGGCGGATTTCCGCTTTTTGTGCTCGGCTATGCCCTGCTGAAAGACAAGGATGGTGGCGCCAAGGTAAGGGGATCTGTTGGCGGAGATATCCTGTGCAGCGTCATCGCGGTCGCCGTCGCGATATCGGCCATAGTTTTTATCGTCACCGTCAGACACGACATTTTGCCGACGCTGCTGGGCGACGGACAGTTTACACCCACCCTCGTCGGCATGGTGTTGACAGCATGCTCCCTGAACCTCGCGGCCCTGCTGCTCCTGTGGTTTCGGCGGCCGCATTCAGTGATCGACGTTTGGCTCATGGTCGTGCTGTGCGCCTGGCTTTTCGACATCACATTGTCGGCGCTTTTCAACGGGGCAAGATTCGATCTGGGTTTCTATGTCGGCCGAATCTACGGGCTTTGCGCCGCCTGTTTCGTGCTGGCCGTTTTGCTTCTGGACAATATCGCCTTGCAAACCCAGTTGGCGCGTCTGCTCCAGACGCTGCGCCTGCAAGTCGCTTTCGACCGGGACCGCTACAGCGAACGCGAACGGTTGTTCAGCGCGGTCGTGGAATCCTCCCAGGATGCCATCATCACAAAAAAGCTTGATGGTACCATCACCGCCTGGAATCGGGCCGCCGAACGTCTGTTCGGATTTACCGCAGCCGAAGCGGTCGGCCATCACATCAATATCATCGTCCCGCCCGAGCGGCGTGCCGAGGTGGGTGAAATCCTCGATCGAATAGGTCGGGGTGAAGCGATCGAACGTTACGAAACCTTGCGGGTCAGCAAGGACGGGCGAGAGGTGGACGTCTTGCTCAGTATCTCTCCGATCAAATCGACCGGGGGAGAAATCATCGGAGCGTCGAAAACCGCGCACGACATCGGCCAAAGCAAGAGGACACAAAGGGCGCTCACACGAGAGATCGAAGAACGGCAGCGTATTTTCGAGACTTCGCAGGACCTCATCGTCGTGACGGACACCGCCGGAAATTTCGTGCAGGTCAGCCCCAGTTCCATGACCATCCTGGGTTATGAACCTGCGGAAATGATCGGGCACAGCGTCGCAAAATTCATCCATCCCGACGACCTCGACGGCACGCGCGAAGAGATGCGCTCGGCGCGGCACGGTCGGCAGATGCGCAACTTCGAGACACGCTATGTCCACAAGGCCGGCCACGCCGTAACACTGACGTGGATGGGAACATGGTCGGAGCCGGCGCGGCGGCACTTCTTCGTCGGTCGCGACCTCACTGAAAAACGATCCGCGGAAGCACAATTGCGCCAGGCGCAAAAAATGGAAGCCGTCGGCCAGCTCACGGGCGGCATCGCTCACGACTTCAACAATATTCTCACCGTCATCACCGGGACGATCGAAATACTCGCCGACGCCGTCGCCGATCGCCCGGAGCTGGCCGCGATCGCCAAGCTGATCGATGAAGCCGCCGAGCGCGGCGCCGAACTGACCAAGCATCTGCTCGCATTTGCGCGCAGGCAGCCGTTGCAACCGCGTGAGATCGACGTCAACGCCTTGATCGTGGAGACCGCGAAGTTATTGCACCCGACCCTGGGTGAACATATCGAAATCAACCCGCTGCTCGCGGAGGACGCATCGACCGCACTGGTCGATCCCAGTCAACTCACCACCGCCGTCCTCAACCTTTCGCTGAACGCCCGCGATGCCATGCCGAACGGCGGCAAACTCGTACTGGAGACCGGCAACGTTTATCTCGATGAAAGCTACGCCAGCATGCACAGCGAGGTCATTCCCGGACACTATGTCATGATTGCCGTGAGCGACACCGGCTCCGGGATCCCGGCCGCGCACCTGGAAAAAGTCTTCGATCCGTTCTTCACCACCAAGGAAGTCGGCAAAGGTACCGGCCTTGGCCTGAGCATGGTGTTTGGCTTCGTCAAGCAGTCCAACGGGCATATCAAGATTTACAGCGAGGAAGGTCACGGCACCACGGTCAAGATCTACCTGCCGCGCGCGACCGGACTGGATCAGAGCGCGACGGAGCTGTTGTCGTCGTCGCAAATCGAAGGCGGGAACGAGGTGGTGCTGGTCGTCGAGGACGATGCGCTGGTGCGCAGATACGTGATCACCCAGATTCAGAGCCTCGGCTACGCCACGGTAGAGGCGCGCAACGCAGCGGAAGCTTTGGATGCGATCGGCAAACACGCCACGATCGATCTGCTGTTTACCGACGTGATCATGCCGGGAACCATGAACGGCCGCCAGCTCGTCGACGAGGCATTGAAGCGGCGCCCCTCGCTCAAGACGCTGTACACCTCAGGATACACCGAGAATGCCATCGTCCATCATGGACGCCTCGATTCCGGTGTGCTGCTGCTCGTCAAACCGTATCGCAAGTCAGATCTCGCGAGAATGTTCAGACTGGCGCTTGGTAGTTGAAGCGTTTTCTGAGACTGGTACATCCCATGATGAAATTTTACGGGCCGTGATGGAATCCAGGCCTGACGGATCGGTTTCATGAAAAATCGCCTCACCGATATTGCTGGCGTCCGCGTCGGCCATGCCGACGACGCCGCGCTGGCGTCCGGCGTGACGGCGGTGATTTTCGACCAGCCGGCGGTGGCGGCGATCGACGTTCGCGGCGGCGGTCCCGGCACCCGCGAGGGCGCGCTGCTCGATCCCGCCAACACCGTCGAGCGGATCGATGCCATCGCGCTTTCCGGCGGCTCGGCGTTCGGGCTCGAGGCCGGCGGCGGGGTGCAGGCCTGGCTCGCCGAACAGGGCCGCGGTTTTGCGGTACGCGGCGCGATCGTTCCGATCGTGCCCGGCGCGATCCTGTTCGATCTGCTCGACGGTGGCGACAAGGCGTGGGGCCGCTTTGCACCCTACCGCGAACTCGGCTACGCGGCGGCAGCGGCCGCCAGCGCCGATTTCGCGCAGGGAAGCGTCGGCGCCGGGTTCGGCGCGACCACCGCGAACTTCAAGGGCGGGGTCGGCTCGGCATCGGCGGTCACGCAAGACGGCGTGCGGGTCGGCGCGCTCGCGGCGGTCAATGCTGTCGGCAGTGTCACGGTCGGCGATGGACCATGGTTCTGGGCGGCGCCGTTTGAAATCGACAGCGAGTATGGCGGGCGCGGATTGCCGCTCTCATTCACGCCGGAGATGCTGGCGATGCGCCTCAAGGGCGGCGCAGCCGCAACTGCCGTGGAGAATACCACGCTGGTGGTCGTGGTGACCGAGGCGGTGCTGACCAAACCTCAGGCCAAACGGCTCGCGATGATCGCGCAGACCGGATTCGCCCGCGCGATCTATCCGGTGCACGCGCCGCTCGACGGCGATGTGGTGTTCGCCGCCGCCACCTGCGAAAAGCCGATCGATCCGCTGGTGGGCCTCACTGAACTCGGCATGGTCGCGGCCAATGTCGTGGCCCGCGCCATCGCGCGCGGCATCTATGCGGCGACCGCACTACCCTTCCCCGGCGCGTTGCCGGCGTGGAAAGATCGGTTCGGGTAGCAACCGAATTTCGCCGGACGCGTTGCCCTGCTGCAATGTCGGGCGATACGCCATGCCATCGAGCGCGATCCGCAACCTGTTCTACGTCCCGGCCAAGCGCGAATTATGGGTGACCTTCGTCAGCGGCCGACGCTACGTTTATGCCGAGGTTCCGGCGGACGTCTTCGATGCGTTCAAAACGGCGCCGTCACGCGGCACGTTCTTCAATCACGAAATCCGTGACCGCTATGCGTACCGTGAAGTCACGCGCGACCGATCCGGATGGACAGCCCGTTAAGCCTGTTTCAGACGCTGACCGCAAGCGAGTTGGTGGCGGAGGATGAAAGCGACTGCGCCTCATTCTGAAGATACTGCTGAATGAGGTTGTAGGATGAGGTCGCGGTGTTCGATGCCGATGCCGCCGCCGGCGACGTCAGCGAGACCTGCGACCCGTCGGCATTCGTTAACGTCGTCGTGGTCGAACCGTTGCTGTTGGTCACCGACTTGCCTGAGCTAGCCTGGAGCGCCTGTAGCAATGGATCGGAGCTCGATCCGCCGGCGCCGCTGGATCCCGCCGCGCTTGAGGAATCTCCGGAGTCGCCGGAACTCTCGACATGCCCATGGTGATGGTGCCCCTTGCCGCCCGCCCCCTTCAGCCCCGACGCCAATTCACCGAGGCTGACCGAGCCGTCGCCATTCTTGTCGAGCTTGTTGAACACATTGTCTGCATTCGCGATGTTGGTTCCGCCTGCGCCAAGGGCGTTTTCAAATTCCGATTTGCTGATCTGGCCGTCGCCGTTGGCATCGAGCTTCGAGAACAGATTCTGGAGCGCGGATGCCGGACTGCTCGATGCCGATGCCGTCGATGATTGGCCTTGCGCCGTAAACAACGCGCTCAAGGTCGACGGCGATAGCTGCGAAAGCCCGCTCGACCCGGAAACCGGCGGCGTCAAACTTGGAGATGCCGAGGCGCCAGCGGAGAAATCGAACGAGTTCCCCTGGTCCTGGCTGAAGCCGGAGGTTTGCGGAGAGGACGATTTCGACGAGGTCAGCGATTTGAGAGCGTCCAACGCGGACGATACAGCGCCCAAGACAAACACCATGGCAGAGCTCCGAAAAGGCCGCGGCACGCGCGGCGTTTTATTTTCACAGCCAGAAGATCAGCAAACCCCGTGCCATCGCGAAAAAGCCAATAAAACCTGCACTTTTCGTGCTTCGAAGAGCCCCGGCCGCCCGGCAATAGATGCCGTTGCGGCAGATTTTTCCGGCCTCAAGCGGTGGTCTTGCCCGCATTGCCCCCAGGCTTCGCGCGTGTTACGCGGAACCCGCTTTGCTCGATTGGAAGTGGCTTTTTCGGAAAGCGCACATGTCTCAACAATTTGCGTCACGCCCCCTCGTCATCGCGCCGTCGATCCTGGCCTCCGATTTCGCGAAATTGGGCGAAGAGGTCCGCGCCGTCGACGCCGCGGGCGCCGACTGGATTCACCTGGACGTGATGGACGGGCATTTCGTGCCCAACATTTCCTACGGCCCCGACGTCATCAAGGCGCTCCGTCCGCACACCAAGAAAATCTTCGACGCCCATCTGATGATTTCGCCGGCCGATCCGTATCTCGAGGCCTTCGCCAAGGCCGGCTGCGATCACATCACGGTGCATGCCGAAGCCGGCCCGCATCTGCATCGCTCGCTGCAGGCGATCCGCGCGCTCGGCAAGAAGGCCGGCGTCTCGCTCAATCCGGGTACCCCGATCTCAGCAATCGAATATGTGATCGACATGATCGATCTGGTGCTGGTGATGTCGGTCAACCCCGGCTTCGGCGGCCAGGCTTTTATTCCCTCCGCGCTCGGCAAGATCCAGGACCTGCGCGCGATGACCGCAGGCCGCCCGATCGACATCGAGGTCGACGGCGGGGTCGGCCCCGAGGTCGCCGGTCAACTTGCCGCCGCCGGCGCCAATGCCTTCGTCGCCGGCTCCGCCGTATTCAAGGGCGGCACGATGGAAGCCTACAAGGCCAACATCTCCGCGATCCGAAATGCGGCGGCGAGCGCGCGCGGCGAGATGATATGAGCGCGCCAGGCCTGACGCCAGGCGTAACGATTAAAACAGGATACCATCCATGATCCCCCGCTACACCCGCCCGGAAATGGCCGCCATCTGGGAGGCGCAGACCCGCTTCAAGATCTGGTTCGAGATCGAGGCGCATGCGGCCGATGCGCTGGCGGAACTTGGGGTGATTCCGAAAGAGGCCGCCAAGACCGTCTGGGCCAAGGCCCGCGACGTCATTTTCGACGTTGCGCGGATCGACGAGATCGAGCGCGAAACCAAGCACGACGTCATCGCCTTCCTCACCCACCTGGCGGAAATCGTCGGCCCCGAGGCGCGCTTCGTGCATCAGGGCATGACCTCGTCCGATGTGCTCGACACCTGCCTCAACGTGCAGCTGACCCGCGCCGCGGATTTGCTGATCGCCGATGTCGACAAGGTGCTCGCAGCACTCAAGAAGCGCGCCTTCGAACACAAGACGACGCCGACCATCGGCCGCTCGCACGGCATTCATGCCGAGCCGGTGACGTTCGGGCTGAAGCTAGCTTACGCCTACGCGGAATTCACCCGCGCCCGCGAACGGCTGGTCGCGGCCCGCAAGGAGATCGCGACCTGCGCGATCTCCGGCGCCGTCGGCACCTTTGCGCAGATCGATCCGCGCGTGGAAGCGCATGTCGCCAAGGCGATGGGGCTGACGCCCGAGCCGATCTCGACACAGGTGATCCCGCGCGATCGCCACGCGATGTATTTTGCCACGCTCGGCGTCGTCGCCTCGTCGGTCGAACGCCTCGCCACCGAAATCCGGCATTTGCAACGCACCGAAGTACTGGAAGTCGAGGAATTCTTCTCCGAGGGCCAGAAGGGCTCCTCGGCGATGCCGCACAAGCGCAACCCGGTGCTGTCGGAAAATCTCACCGGGCTTGCGCGCATGGTGCGCGCCTATGTGACGCCGGCGATGGAGAACGTGGTGTTATGGCACGAGCGCGATATCTCGCACTCGTCGGCCGAGCGGATGATCGGCCCCGATGCCACGGTGACGCTCGACTTCGCGCTCAATCGCCTCGCCGGCCTGATCGACAAATTACTGATTTACCCGGCAAACATGCAAAAGAACCTCGATCGCCTCGGTGGCCTCGTGCATTCGCAGCGGCTCCTGATCGCGTTGACGCAAAAAGGCTGCAGCCGCGAGGACGCCTACAAACTCGTGCAACGCAACGCGATGCCGGTGTGGCGCGGCGAAGGCGAGTTCCAGACGCTTTTGAAAAGCGACACCGAGGTGAAGAAGTATCTTACCGACGCCGAGATATCCGAGCAATTCGACCTCGGCTATCACTTCAAGCACGTCGATACGATTTTTGCGCGCGTGTTCGGCGAAGGCTAGTTTAAATCGCAACGACGGCGCCGTCCCGCCGCCGCCCTTATGGGCGACGGCGGACCGCAGCAATAAAGTCCGATCAGCCCGGCATGCCGTCGATCATCCGCGCCGTCACGCGGTCGCGCTTGACGAAGTGATGCCAGATCGCGGCGGCGAGGTGAAGCGCGATCAGCGCCAGCAGCACATAGGCCATGAAGATATGGCGATCTTCGTAGGCATCGGCGGCGGCCTTATCGGTCGAGGTGATCTGCGGCACGTGAAACAGCCCGAACCAACTGGAATAATCCGGCTGGTGTGCGCCGGAATGCGCCCAACCGAGCATGGTCACAACAATGATGGTGACATAGAGCGCCCAATGGTTGATCTGCGCCACCAGCCGCTGCCACGCCGGCGTATCGGCCGGCAGAGCCGGCGTCGGGTTCATGCTTCGCCAAATCAGGCGAAGCACCGTGAGCGCCAGCACCGCATAGCCGATATCGGCGTAAATCGAGCGATAGAAGAAACGATCGGGGCGGGCCGGGATGTGATTCATCCACCAGCCATACGCCACCATGCCCAGGATCGTGACGCCCAGAATCCAGTGGAACGATCGCGCCACACTGCCCCAGGTCGACTTCGTATTTCGAATCATGTCCTGCCCCGCTTACAAAAAGAATTTCTGGCTTGCCGGTGATGCGGCCGGTCGCGGCCGAACGGCATGCCATGATGTCGCCCTGTTTAAAACCCGCTCAGCCTGAATTATTCCAGCCACGGGGCAAGCAATAACAACTGGATGGTAACCCGGGATCGGCTAGGATCGCGCCGTGGCAGGGGTTCCAACCATACTTGTGTTCGATTCCGGTCTTGGCGGGCTCACGGTGTTGCGTGAGATCGCGCGGACCCGGCCCGACGCGCATTATGTCTACGTCGCCGACGATGCGTTCTTTCCCTATGGCCACCACTGCGAGGACCAGATCGTCGCACGCGTGGTGCCCTTGATCGGCGAGTTGATCGCCACCCACGCCCCCGATCTGGTCGTGATCGCCTGCAACACCGCATCGACCCTGGTGATGTCGCATCTTCGCGAGTGCTACAAAGTCCCCTTTGTCGGAACCGTGCCGGCCATCAAGCCGGCTTGCGCGCGCTCAAAAACAAAGCGCGTCTCGGTGCTGGGCACCAAAGGCACCGTCAAGCGCGAATACACCAAGGCGCTAATCCGCGATTTCGCGCAAGGCTGCGAAGTGACGTTGGTGGGTTCGGTGGAACTCGCCTCGCTCGCCGAAGCCGCGCTGAGCGGTCATGAGGTAGGCGACCGCGAGATCTCGGCCGAACTGGCGCCGTGTTTCGTCGGGAATGGCGAAGACGCTTTGGCCCGCACCGACACGGTCGTGCTGGCCTGCACGCATTATCCGCTGCTGATGGAGCGTCTCGTCAAGCTCGCGCCCTGGCCGGTGGACTGGATCGACCCCGCGCCCGCGATCGCCCGGCGGGTTGCAGATTTGCTCAAACCCGCAGGCCGCGAAGCCGATCGCGCCGGTGCCGAAATGATTTTCACCTCGAAACGCCCGCACGCGCTGAGCCAAACCGTGATGCCGTTCTTCGGCGGTCGCGTTCCGGCGTAACCTCGCGGGAACCAGCCTCGCCGCGCCCACGCCATAAATCAGAACTCTTCTGGCGTCACATCCATGCTAGATCACGCTTTGGCGGCCGGGACGATCCGGCCCGCCGGGTTTGCGTTTGCGGGAACTTGGGTAGAACGATGCGCGGAACGGTTCGAAAAATCTCAATGCCGCGCCGCCACATCATCGACCTCATGCAGGCCTCGATGGGCGTGCCCTTCATTACGTTCACGCGCACGTTCAACGTTCGTCACCTGATCGAGGCCCGCGCGAGCGTGGCGCAACCGCCCGGCTGGGCTGCGATCTTCGTCAAGGCGTTTGCGCTGGTGGCGAAAGACGAGCCTGTCCTGCGCACGCTCTACGCGAAATGGCCTTGGCCGCATTTTTATGAACTGCCGCAAAGCGTTGCAATGGTTGCAATCGCCCGCATCGAAGACGGCGAAAATTGCGTCCTGCCGCAAAAGGTTCCTGCGGCGGATACGTTACCCTTGGGCGAAGTCGACGCGCTGATCCGGCACGCCAAGAATGCGCCGATCAACGAGGTGCCGGCGTTTCGAAAAATTCTGGCGACGACGAGGCTGCCGCTGCCGCTTCGCCGGCTGGTCTGGCTGGTAGGCCTCAATGTGGGGCGCCAACGCGCCAATTATTTCGGAAGCTTCGGCGTGACCTCGGTTGCCGCGTACGGCGCCGGCGAACTTCATGCTCTCAGCCCCGGCCCCTATATCGTCAGTTATGGCGTGGTGGCGCAGGACCAGACCATCGATGTTGTGATCCGCTGGGATCACCGGGTGGCCGACGCGGCTTTCATCGCAACGACCATGACCCGGCTGGAACAAGTGCTAAACACCGAGATCGCGGACGAATTGCGCAGCCATCGGCCGCAGGCGGAGCCAAAACCGGTCCGGGCGGTCGCGACCTGACGGTATTTCGCCCCTGAACCCTGCCCTTTCATTTGACAGAACAGCGGTTTCTGCCTAGAACCCGCCTGCTCGCGGGCCGATTTCGGCCCGCGTTGCGTTTCGCGACCCGTGGCCTCCCCTTTTAAGCTTAAGGGGCGGGCCTGTCGGCTCCGGGATTTCCCGGCGCACAGGAGGGCGCGTTTCCTCAAAACTCGAACTCAACAAAGAGGACGCGATGACAAAGCGCACTGAGGCGAAATACAAACTCGATCGCCGTATGGGCCAGAATATCTGGGGCCGCCCGAAGAGCCCTGTGAACAAGCGAGAATACGGTCCCGGCCAGCACGGCCAACGCCGCAAGGGCAAGCTTTCCGACTTCGGCGTGCAGTTGCGCGCCAAGCAGAAGCTGAAGGGCTACTACGCCAACATTTCCGAACGGCAATTCCATGCTATTTACGTGGAAGCGACCCGCCTCAAGGGCGACTCCGGCGAACGTCTGATCGGCCTGCTTGAGCGCCGTCTCGACACCGTGGTCTATCGCGCCAAGTTCGTGGCCACGATGTTTGCCGCGCGCCAGTTCGTCAATCACGGCCACGTCAAGGTGAACGGCCGTCGCGTCAACATTTCGAGCTACCAGGTCAAGGTCGGCGACGCCATCGAGATCAAGGACTCCTCGAAGCAGCTCACCTTCGTTCTCGAAGCCAACCAGCTCGGCGAACGCGACGTGCCGGATTACCTGGAAGTCGATCACAGCAAGCAGACCGTGAAGATGACCCGCGTTCCCGGACTTTCGGAAGTGCCGTTCCCGGTTCAGATGGAACCGCATCTGATCGTCGAATTCTATTCGCGCTGATTTTGTCGCGCTGATTTTGTCGTCGGCGTATTCTGCAATCGAGGCCCCGGTTTTGCCGGGGCCTTTTTCTTTCATCATGCCCGGGCTTGTCCCGGCCATCCACGTCTTTATGGTCACCGTCAGCAAGTAAGACGTGGATGGCCGGGACGAGCCCGGCCGTGACGTCGTGAGTGAAGAGAACCCCGCCATGATCTACACCCCAGCCCCGCGCGATCCGAAACAACCGCCAGTCCGCGTCAACCTGTTGTCGGACACCCAGACCCGCCCAACCCCGGCCATGCGCGAGGCGATGGCGCGGGCCGAAGTCGGCGACGAACAAATTGGCGACGATCCGACCGTGAATTTGCTGTGCGAGCGCGTTGCCGATTTGCTCGGCAAGGAAGCCGCCGTCTTCATGCCGTCGGGCACCATGTGCAACGTCGCGGCGACGCTGACATATTGCCGGCCCGGCGACGAAATTCTGGCGCATGAGACCGCGCACATCATCGCCCGCGAAGGCGGCGCCCACGCCGCACTCGGCGGATTCCAGATCACGCCACTGCCGGGCGCCGACGGACAATTTTCTCCCGAGACCTTTCGCTCAAGCCTTCACCCGCGCACCCGCTACCAACCGCCGCAGACGGTCGTGAGCGTCGAACAAACCGCCAACATCGGCGGCGGCACGATCTGGAAGAAGGCCGCTCTCGATGAGATCGTGCAAATCGCAAAATCAAACGGGCTCGCCACCCACATGGACGGCGCGCGGATTTTGAACGCCTGCGTCGCCACCGGCATCAGCGCAAGCGACATGACGGCGGGGTGGGATTCGGCCTGGATCGACTTCTCGAAAGGCCTCGGCGCCCCCATCGGCGCTGTCATCGCCGGCTCGCGCGATTTCATCGACGATGTCTGGCGCTGGAAGCAACGCCTTGGCGGCTCGATGCGCCAGGCCGGCATTTGCGCCGCGGCTTGTACTTACGCGCTCGATCACCATGTCGACCGGCTTGCGGACGATCACGCCAACGCCCGAGCACTGGCGCGGGGCTTATCGCAAATTGACGGCGTCGAAGTGCAGCAACCCGAAACCAACCTTGTGTTCTTCAAGCCCGATGGTGCCGGCGTCAGCGGCGACGACATGGTCGAGCGCTTGCGTCAGCGTGGCGTGCTGCTTGCGATGATGGATGGCCGGATTCGCGCCTGCACCCATCTCGATGTTACGGCCGCCATGATCGAGGAGACGGTCACGCTGGTGCGCGATCTCGTGCGCAGCGCATGAAAAGCGGAGGAGGCCCGTAAGAGCCTCCGGCCGCTATTGGCGTGGCTCAGGCCGCCACGTTGGAAAGAAAACGATCGACCGACGCGCGTAAATTGGCAGCTTGGTTCGACAGCTCGCGCGCGGTCGCCAGCACCATGTCGGCAGAATGGTTGGTGTCCTCGCTCGCCGCTGCGGTTCCCGCGATGCTCTGCGCGACGCTCGCCGTTCCGGCGGCCGCTTGTCCGATATTGTGGGAAATTTCGGTCGTCGCGGTGTTCTGATGGCTTACGGCGTCAGCGATGGTCGCCGTGAACGTATCGATATCGGTCATGATGGCCGCAATGGCTCCGACGTTCTCGACGGCCAGCCGCGTCGCCGACTGCACCTCGGCGATCTGAGACGAGATTTCCTCGGTGGCCTTGGCGGTCTGGATCGCGAGCGCCTTCACTTCCGATGCGACCACCGCAAATCCCCGTCCGGCTTCGCCGGCGCGCGCGGCCTCGATCGTGGCATTGAGAGCCAGCAGGTTGGTCTGGCCGGCGATGTTTCGAATGAAGCCGACGACTTCATCGATATGTTGGGTGGAACTGGCCAGCGCCCCGATTGTATCGTTGGCTACGCCGGCCATGCCGGAAGCACGCTGCACGATCGCCGCGGCATCCTGGACCTGCGACTTGATCGCTTGTACCGACTCGCCAAGCTGGCGCGTGGCCATCGCCACCGTCTGGACGTTGGCCGACGTCGCATCGGCGGTGGACGCCGTCTCGACCGATTGCTGACCCGCGGCGTGGGCGATCGATGACAGGGTTTGTGCGGTATCGGTCAACTCACCGGTCATCCGGTCGGTGTTGGTGAGAACGGAACTGAAGGTCGACCGGAAGGCTTCGATTTCTTCCTCGATGCGCTGCCGCCGGCTGACCTGCTCCGCATGGGTGCGGTCTTTGGCGGACATCAAAGCAAGTTCGTCGTCGGCGCGGGCCTTCAGGCTGGCCTGCATGACGGCGAGCGACTTCAGAAGACGACCGAGTTCGTCGCTGCGTCGAACCTCGATCTGATCGGCAAAGTTTCCAGCGGCGACGCGCTCAGCGACCTTCATGGCGGCAGAGATCGGTTTGCTGAGGGAATAGGCAAAGGCGATCGCGAGCATCAACCCGACGAGCGTAGTACCGCCCGCGATCAAAAGCATCGTAGCGCGCGCCGTCGTGACCGCGGCCTCCGATTCCGTGCGGAAGTCGAAGCCATACGCGGCAACGGTCTCCACGAGATCGTCGACGGCCGCGGCGGACTCGATGGACTGCTGCCTAACCACGAAAACCGGGGGAATCTCGGTCAATCCACCGGCAGTCGGCTTGAGGATTTTCAGCACGCCATCCGACCAAGTGCGGATCCGTCCTTCAGCCCGCTCCAGGGCTTCTCCAACACTCGGAGCTTGCACTCTTTCCCGAACCACGTTGAGGTCTGCGAAAACGCCGCCGAGCAGCTTTTCGAATTTCGCAACGGTGTCATTCGAGGTACCCTCAATAAGGCCCCGCTGCACCACTATGCGGGTTTCATTGAGTGCCGCATGCGCTGAACGCGCGTGATTGATCCCCATCAGCGGCCCGTCGTAGAGACGCGTGACAATGTCGCCCGTGGCGGAGATGGCGTGGATGCCATAGAACGCCAGCCCGCCCGTAAGGGCGATAACGATGCTGAAAACGGCGAAAATCTTGTAGCGGATCGACATCAGGTATCCCCGGCGGCGCTTGCCTCGCGCGACTACTCTGTAACCTTCACCGTCATCTTCATGCGCGGATGGATTGCGCAGATCACCTGGGCGTCGCCAACTTCCTTGAAGGTGACATCCGTCGACGCTCCCGGGGGTTGCGATCCCAAATTGAATTCGTTGCCCTTACTGGTCGAAATGATGTTGTGGGGCACCGTATCGTCATTCACGAAAGTGAGTACGTCGCCCTTCTTGATGGTGACGCTCTCCGACGAGAACGCGCGGCCCTTTTGAGTGATCGTCAGATTGGCGGCCAAGGCGCCCACCGACAGGCCTGAAAGAATGACAACGGCGAAGAAGGCTGGTTTGCGCATCGAAAGTTCCTGATCACTTTAGCGAGGAAGGAAGGGTAACGCGATCGGAGTGAGGCTGCTGGTCAAGGTCTGCAGGAAAGCCACAAGATCGGACTTCTCCTGCGAGGTGAGACCAAGTGGTTTCATCAGGTCGGAACGGCTCGGCCGGTCGACGCCTCCGCGGTCATAATGCTCGATCACCTCTTTCAGCGTAGCGAGCGATCCGTCGTGCATATACGGACTGCGGCGAGCGATTTCGCGCAAGCCAGGTGTCTTGAAAGCGTGCTGCATCTTGAGAACGCCCGGCACGAACTGACCGCGCCCGACATCTTCGCTCGGCAGGCCGATGTCCTGGAAGCCGTCATTGGTGAAGTTCCAGCCCTCATGACATGACGAGCACTGACCTTTCGTATTGAACAGCTCAAAGCCGCGCTTGGCCTCTTCGGAGATCGCCTTCTCGTTTCCGTCTATCCACGCATCGAACGGCGCGCGTTCGGACACGACGGTTCGTTCATAGGTCGCGATCGCCGCTGCGAGCGTCTCGGGCTTTATGCCCTCCTTTGGGAAGACGGCTGCGAACAGCGGCTTATATTCGGGGATGGATGCGAGGCGCTCCATGAGCTGGTCGATCGGCATATTCATTTCGCCGGGCGATTGAATCGGGCCGAGCGCCTGCTCCTCCAGCGTGGGAAGCCGACCGTCCCACATGAAGATCTCTCCCCATGCGACATTGATGATGGTCGGCGAGTGGCGACCGAGTTTGGCCATGCCGTGACCGACGCCGACTGCCAACCCGTCGGCCCAGCCAAAGCCCGGGCTATGACAGCTCGAGCAAGATTGCGCCGAGGTGACCGAGAGGCGTGTATCGAAATAGAGTTTCTTGCCGAGCTCGGCTTTCTCCGGCGTGTAAGGATTGCCCTTCGGAAACGAGATCAACGCCGGACGCCGATACTGCGCCTTCAACGCATCGATGCCCGTCACCGCTTTGGGTGTGAGATCGACGTGACGCGTCTCTCCTACAAGGGCCGAGCCGAAAACGATGGTTGCAGAGCCAAAGATGCCGAGAGCGATCGCCGCAACCGCGATTCCGAACAAGGTTGATCGACCAAAGCCAAGTCCAGGCATGTTACATCCTTGGAAGCGGTATCGATGGTCAAATCGAGCTAAATTTGCGCGTTATGACCTTTCGCGAGCTGTTGCCGACGATAAAACGCAAGAGTTAAATAATACTTGCCTAAAATTTGCAGTGCATCAAAGGGCTCTGGACAACGCCAGGTAGGCCTCGGGCACCACTTCTCGGCCTTCACGACATTCAATCGGCACCAGAGCCGCCCAGCCCTTCTATCGCCTGCGCATGCAGCCGGGCACTGTCGCTCGAAAAGCAGAAGATGATGATTTGCGTGATCGCCGGCGCCGCAGCCAGCGCATCCGACGTGGTCACGACCGCGATCCGTGCCGCGCGATCGGGTGGGAAGCGATAGACGCCGGCGGAAATGGCCGGAAAAGCAATCGAGGCCAAGCCATGGGTCTGGCACAGCTCGATGGCGCGGCGATAGCACGACTCCAGCGCATCATCTTCGCCCCGGTCGCCACCATGCCAAACCGGGCCCACGGCATGAATCACATGCCGCGCCGGCAGAAGATAGCCTGAAGTGATCTTGGCGCCGGTCTCGCAGCCATGAAGCGTGCGGCATTCGGCTGACAGGTCGCCCCGGCGGCACGATGGATCACACCACCACCACCGCCGAACAACGACGTATTGGCGGCGCTGACAATGGCGTCAACGCTCACACCCGTGATATCGGCGACGATGACTTCCAGCCGCGCCGAGCCGATCTGGCGCGCGACTCAATTCAGGCGGAGGCGGCCGCGTTGAGGGTGACACCCTTGTCGGCAAGGAGCTGCTGCAGCTCGCCGGCCTGGAACATCTCGCGGATGATGTCACAGCCGCCGACGAACTCGCCCTTGACGTAAAGCTGCGGGATGGTCGGCCAATTGGAATAGGTCTTGATTCCGTTGCGCAACTCGGCGGATTCCAGAACGTTGAGGCCCTTATAGCCGACCCCGACGTGATCGAGGATCTGCACCACCTGCCCGGAAAACCCACACTGCGGAAATTGCGGTGTCCCCTTCATGAACAGCACGACGTCGTTCGACTTCACTTCGTTGTCGATGAATTGCTCGATGCTCATTTTCGCGTCCTTTTGCGGCATGGCCTGTCGGGCCGTCCTCAGCCCCTTAAACTGTCACTGTCATATATGTAGCCGAAACCGTTGCCCATCCAAAGTAAAATGGGGGCTGGCATGCGCCACCCGCGACGCCAAAGGCGGCCGACTATGGCCGACGAAGCGCCCCATCGCAGGCTTTGGTCAAAGCCGGGAGGCTTTTATCCCGGACGGAACCTCCTATCTAGGGCAGACTATTCTTTTGGAACCTGCCCGCCACAACAACGTTCTCTTGCGAACCGGAGACTACCGTGACGAAAACAGCATCCGCCGCGGCCGCGCCTGACGCCCCGAGCCCGTCATTATTCTCCGATTCCGGCAGCCTGGCGCAGGATTTGGTGGAAGCCTTCCTCAAGGTGCGGAACGAGACCGAACGCCGCACCGCCCCCCTGACGCCAGAGGATCAGGTGATCCAGTCGATGCCGGACGCAAGCCCCGCGAAATGGCACCGTGCCCATACCACCTGGTTCTTCGAGCAGTTTCTGCTCGGCGAACACTGCAAAGGCTACAAGCATTTCCACCCGGATTATGCGTTTCTGTTCAATTCCTACTACGTCAGTGCCGGACCGCGGCACGCCCGTCACCAGCGTGGCCATCTGACCCGTCCCGGCGCTGAGGAAATCACCGCCTACCGCCGGCATGTCGACGCGGCCATCGTGAAATTCTTTCACGATGCGGACGAGGACACCCTTACGGGGATCGCGCCGCTGGTGGAAGTCGGCCTCCATCACGAGCAGCAGCATCAGGAATTGATGCTGACCGATATCCTGCACGCGTTTGCGCAAAATCCGATCCCGCCGGCTTACGATCCGGCGTGGCGGTTTCCCGCCTCGACGCCAAGCGGCGACGAAACTCGCGCCGGCGACGAAATTCGCGCCGGCGACGAAACTCGCGCCGGCGATGAATGGGTCGTGCTCAACGAGGGCATCCACACCATCGGACACACCGCCGGGACCTTCCATTTCGACAATGAGAAGCCCGCGCATCGGGCGCTGGTGGGGCCGGTCCGGCTCGCGCGCAACCTCGTCAGCAACGCCGAGTGGCTCGCGTTCATGAAAGACGGCGGCTACGCGACGCCGACGCTCTGGCTGATGGACGGCTTTGCGGCGGTCAACAACGAACAATGGCAGGCGCCCGGCCACTGGCGTCAGATCGACGGCGAATGGCAGGTCATGACCTTGGCTGGACTGAAGCCGGTCGATCCCTCAAGCCCGGTTTGCCACGTCAGCTATTACGAAGCCGACGCGTTCGCGCGCTGGAGCGGCAAGCATTTGCCGACCGAAATGGAATGGGAAGTCGCTGCACGCGCCGGCCATCTCAACGACGCGTTCGGGATTGTGTGGCAATGGACCCGCAGCGCCTATGCCCCCTACCCCGGCTACCGCGCCATCGAGGGCGCGCTTGGCGAGTACAACGGCAAGTTCATGGTCAACCAATTGGTGCTGCGCGGCTCCTCGGTTGTAACACCGGGTGGACATAGCCGTATTACCTATCGCAACTTCTTTTATCCCCACCACCGCTGGCAATTCACGGGACTGCGCCTCGCCGACTACGCCGCCTGATTTTTAAAGATTCAACCGCGCCGGAAAGCGCGTTCGGGAGAGTATTATGAACGTGCATGCCGCCGGCCTGGCAGAAGCGCATCAGGTCGATGAACAGACCTCGGCGTTCGCCCGCGACGTGATCGACAATCTGTCGCAGCACCCCAAACGGCTGTCGCCGAAATATTTCTACGACGCCGCCGGCTCGGAACTGTTCGAACAGATCACGCTGTTGCCGGAATATTACCCGACACGCACCGAACTTTCGATCCTGCACGATCGGGGCAGCGAGATATCAGCGATCGTTCCGAAAAACGCAGCGCTGGTGGAATTCGGCGCCGGCGCGACCACCAAGGTTCGGCGGCTGTTGAGCCAATGCGCGTTCAGCGCCTACATTCCCGTGGACATTTCCGGCGATTTCCTCAAAGCGCAGGCCGAGGCCTTGCGCCAGGATTTCCCCGATCTCGACGTCTATCCGGTGGCGGCGGATTTTACCGCGCCGTTCGCACTGCCCGATGCCATCGCCGCCCTGCCGAAGGTCGGCTTTTTCCCGGGCTCGACGCTGGGAAATTTCGAACTCCATGAAGCCTGCGGTTTCTTGCGCAGCGCCCGCAACATTTTGGGCCAGAATGCGCAGATGGTGATTGGCGTCGATCTCGAAAAAGACGAACGCGTGCTGCACCAAGCCTACAACAACTCCGCCGGTGTCACCGCGCGCTTCAATCTCAATGTGCTTCATCGCATCAACAGCGAATTGGGCGGCGATTTCGACATTGGCGCGTTCACGCACCGCGCCATCTACAATCGCGAGCGTCACCGGATCGAAATGCATCTGATCAGCCGCAAGGTGCAGAGCGTGCACGTGCTCGGCCGCAGGTTCGCGTTTCGCACCGGCGAAAGCATCCACACCGAGAACAGCTACAAATACAGCCTTGAGCGCTTCACCGCGCTGGCGCGCGGCTCCGGCTGGACGCCACGCCAATCGTGGACCGATGCGGCCGGGATGTTCTCAGTTCACGCGCTGGTGGCGTCGACCTGAGAGCTTCGGCCTATCATCGGACGCACAGATTTACTGGGGTCTACCCCTCCGGTACCCCGGTCTGTAGCGCCAGCGCGTGAAGCACGCCGCCCATCTGTCCCTGCAGCGATTGATAGACAATCTGGTGCTGCTGGACGCGGGATTTGCCGCGGAACAACTCGGAGATCACGGTGGCGGCGTAATGGTCGCCATCGCCGGCCAGATCGCGGATCGTCACCTCGGCGTCGGGTATCGCTGCCTTGATCATCGATTCGATATCGCGGGCGTCCATCGGCATCCAATATTTCTCCCATCCGGCGTTTCGAAATCGCGGCAGGCAGTGCCTGCACCTGAGCAACACTCTAACGCATGATCCGCCAAAGTGTGAGCGGTTTGGCGACCGGATCATGCGCCATGAGGAATTTCAGATCGCGATCCTTCATTTTTGCTGATCGCGCTCTGGATGTCACGCCGTGTTACATTATATTCCTGTCCAACCATTGCAAAGCCGCTTGTGTCGTCTCGTATTATTACAACAGGCTGTTACAACCGGCTGACCAAGAGTTGGCCAAAGGCTGACGCCCATGAAAGTCCCCGGTCCCGACCATCCCATCACCATCACGGCGAATCCAAAACGCGTCCGCATCTCCGCCGGCGGTGCGGTGATCGCCGACACCACCCAGGCGCTAACGTTGAAGGAAGCGAACTACCCGGCCGTGCAATACGTGCCGCGTGAGGACGCCAATCTTGCGTTGCTGGCGCGTACCGACCGGGTGACACACTGCCCCTACAAAGGAGATGCGAATTATTTCAGCGTCACGGCCGACGGCAAGACGCTGGAAAATGCGGTCTGGACCTACGAGACGCCGTTTCCGGCGATGGCGGAAATCTCCGGCCATCTGGCGTTTTATCCCGACAAGGTCACGATCGAGCAGCTACCTTAAGCTTTTCGCCTCACACCCGAAAGATCGTGAGACCCAGGATAAGCAGCACCAGAAAGATCACGACAAAAACATAAAACAGGAAGCGGGCGACATCGGCCGATGCCGCCGATACGCCGGTGAAGCCGAGAATGCCGGCGACGACCGAGACCAGAAAGAAGATCAGCGCCCATTTCAGAATCGTCATCGCCCTCTCCCTCGCGCGCTCGCCGCCGCTCTGTCAAAAACCCATCAAAACCGTTGATCTAACTTCGAGCGAGGGGGCTGGTTCCGGAAAATAGCGGGAGCATTGCCCTTGAATCGGGTCGGACGCAGTGCGGGTACCGTGAAGGATCAGGCCGGGCTGCCGCCCATATAGGCCGGGAACCAGCTCTCGAAACCAGCCTTGAGCGATGCAATCGAAACCGGCGCCTCCCCCACGATAGCGACGGCGTCACCGCCGGTCGTGCCGATGCGGGCACACGGCACCCCGGCGCCTTTCATCTTCGCCAGCACCAGGCCGGCCTCTTCCGCCGGCACCGTCACGACGTAACGCGCCTGATCTTCACCGAACCAAAAAGCATGCGGCACGATCGAGTCCGGCGCCGCCAATAACCGTGCGCCGATCCCGCCCGCCATGGCCATCTCGGTGAGCGCGATCAACAACCCGCCATCGGAGACATCATGCGCCGCAGTCGCAGTGCCGGCGCGGATCATGCCGCGCACCACATCGCCGTTGCGCTTTTCCGCGGCGAGATCGACCGGCGGCGGCGCACCCTCTTCGCGGCCACAGATATCGCGCAGATACACCGACTGGCCGAGCCATCCTTGCGTTTCACCAATCAAGAGGACCGCCTCGCCCTCGGCCTTGAACGCCAGCGTCGCGGATTTGGTGAAATCGTCGAGCAGCCCGACGCCGCCGATCGACGGCGTCGGCAGAATGCCGCGACCATTAGTCTCGTTGTAGAGCGAGACGTTGCCGGACACGACCGGGAAGTCGAGCGCGCGGCAGGCCTCCGCGATGCCTTGCAGACAGCCCACGAACTGGCCCATGATTTCGGGCCGCTCCGGATTTCCGAAATTCAGATTGTCGGTGATCGCCAGCGGCCGCCCGCCGACGGCGGTAATATTGCGCCAGGCTTCGGCGACCGCCTGCATGCCGCCTTGGTAGGGATCGGCCTCGCAATAACGCGGCGTCACATCCACCGTGAGCGCGAGCCCCTTCGGGCCGTCCTGCACCCGCACCACCGCGGCATCGCCGCCGGGACGCTGCAGCGTATTGCCTAAAATGACGTGGTCGTATTGTTCCCAGACCCAGCGCTTCGAGCAAAGCTCGGGCGTGGCGATCAGTTTTTCCAGGGCATCCGCGATTCCCACCGGCGGCTTCACCTCGCGCGCGTGGATCACCGGCAAGGACGGCGACGGCACATGCGGCCGGTCGTATAACGGGGCTTCGTCGCCCAGCTCCTTGATCGGCAGATCCGCCATGACCTCGCCGCCATGCTTCACCACGAAGCGCTGGCTCGGCGTGGTGTAGCCGACGATCGCGAAATCCAGGCCCCATTTCCGGAAGATCGCTTCGGCCTGTTTTTCTTTCTCGGGCTTGAGCACCATGAGCATACGCTCCTGGCTTTCCGACAACATCATCTCGTAAGCGCTCATGCCGGTTTCGCGGGTCGGCACCGCATCGAGATCGAGGTCGACGCCGAGATCGCCCTTGGCGCCCATCTCCACCGCCGAGCAGGTCAGGCCCGCCGCGCCCATGTCCTGGATCGCGATCACGCAATCGGCTTCCATGATTTCGAGGCAGGCCTCGAGCAACAGCTTTTCGGCGAAGGGATCCCCGACCTGCACGGTCGGCCGCTTCTCGGCCGAGTCGTCGTCGAACTCGGCCGACGCCATCGAGGCGCCGTGAATGCCGTCGCGCCCGGTCTTGGAGCCGAGATAGACGATCGGCATGTTCACGCCAGAGGCCGCCGCGTAGAAGATCTTGTCGGTGTCGGCGAGGCCGACTGCCATCGCGTTGACCAGGATGTTGCCGTCGTAGCGGGTGTGGAAACGGACCTGTCCGCCGACGGTCGGCACCCCGAACGAATTGCCGTAGCCGCCGACGCCGGCGACCACACCCGAGACGAGATGGCGCGTCTTGGGATGCTCCGGCGCGCCGAAGCTCAAGGCGTTGAGGCAGGCGATGGGACGCGCGCCCATGGTGAAGACGTCGCGCAGAATGCCGCCGACGCCGGTGGTCGCGCCCTGATAAGGCTCGATGTAGCTCGGGTGGTTGTGGCTCTCCATCTTGAACACCACCGCCTGGCCGTCGCCGATGTCGATGACGCCGGCGTTTTCGCCGGGCCCTTGAATCACCCATGGCGCCTTGGTCGGCAGCCCCCGCAGATGCAGCCGCGAGGATTTGTACGAGCAATGCTCGTTCCACATCGCCGAGAAAATCCCGAGCTCGGTGAAGCTCGGCACCCGGCCGATCAGCTTGAGAATACGCTGATATTCGTCGGGCTTCAGCCCGTGGCTGGCGACGAGTTCAGGGGTGATTTGCGGCTGGTTCATGAGACTTCTTAAAGCGATGGAGGTCCCTTATTAGGGAGATCGAAGGGCGCGGAAAAGGCCTTTTACGGCGCAATTTCCCCCTGTCCATAGCTTTGGGGACGCTCGCTGTGCGGCAAGCGTCCCGACTACCCCGAGGGCAGACGCCAACGGCGCGTCTTAAGCGGCTTTTCCCGGTCGGTTTCCGGTCGGTTTATTGCATGCTGACCGTGGTCAGATCGAGAAACCACGACTGCGGCGAGACGAACCCCTTCACCTTCGGGCTCATCGCGCGGGGATTGAGGTCGTGAACGATATAAAGCCAGGGCGGGTTGTCGACGAGGCGCTCATGCGCCTTGCGGTAGGCCGCCGAGATCGCTTTCGGATCGGTGGAATCAGCAACCGTTTTGAGGGCGTCTTCGAATTCGTCGTCCTTCCACTGCTCGAAATTGAAGCCGTTCGGCGAAAAATTGGCGGCGGAGAAATACCGCGCCATGACACCAACATCCGACGATGGCGAGCTGATGTTGAGCGCCATCGCCCCTTTCAGGCTCGGGCTGTCGGGCGTGGCCCGCGCCGCCGTCAAAAGAACCTGCCATTCGATGACGTCGAATTCCACAGTGACGCCGCAGGCCTCTCTCAGGTTTTGCTGGAGGAATTCGTTCATCGGCAACGGCAGCATTTGCCCCGAACCGGAATTCGAGATCAGCGCCTTGAACGCCAGCGGCTTGGCCGCGGTGTATCCGGCTTCCGCGAGCAGCGCCTTGCCTTTGGCCGGATCGAATTTGTAGTGGTTGACGGGCGTGCCGAAATCCGGATCGGAGGTTTTGAGCCAGCCCGCCGAAGGCTCGGCGGTCCCGTTCAGCAGCGACACCAGCGCTTGCCGGTCGATGCAGTAATTGAGCGCCTGGCGAACCCGGACGTCTTTGAATGGGCTGTTGGCCGCGCCGATGTTGTAAAACCACGGCCAGACATGCGGATAGGAACCGGTCGTGATGGCAAAGCCGGCGGATTTCAGCGAGTCGATGCCATCGGCCGGCGGCACCTCGATCCAGTCGACCTGACCGGAGCGCAACGCCGCCAACCGCGAATTCGCCTCTGGAATCGGCATCAGCACGACGTTGTCGACTTTCGCGATCCGGGTCGCATCCCAATACTTGTCCCAGCGGGCGAGATCCGCCTCTTGCCGCGGCACCATCCGGGTGATGCGGAACGGCCCGGTGCCGGCCGCCGGCAAGGTCGCGACCTTGGCCCAATCCTTACCCGCCGTTTCGAACGAGGTGGGCGAGGTGAACAGCAGATACACCGCCATATAGGGCAAATAAGACGCCGGCTTGGTCGTCGTGATCGCGACGGTCAGGTCGTCGATCTTCTTATAGGAGCCCATCACGGGAACGCGTGCCCGCGACATCCCCGAACTTGCCGGCTCAAATTGCGGGCTGGTGCTGTTGAAATAGCGGTCAAGGTTCCAGATCACGGCATCGGCGTTGAAATCGGTGCCGTCGTGGAATTTGACCCCGCGGCGGAGATGGAAAATCCAGGTTTTGAGGTCGGCCGGGTCCTGCTCCCATTTCTCCGCGAGCCCAGGACGCAAGGTCGCCAGTTGGTCGGTTTTGGACAAATCCCACAGCACCAATCCCTCGAAAATCGGATAGCCGAGAAAGCGCAATCCCTCGAAGCCGTTGTTTGGCAAGCCGGTGGCGGTGGGGATATCGGCCGCCGTCATGGCGATGCGCAGCGTGGTCTCAGCCATCGCCGGCCGGAAGCCCAGCAACGCGGCGGCGAGCGCAAGCGCGCAGGAAACCTTCCGGGTAACCTTGCGGGTATAGGAAGCTTTACGCATGAACATGATGTCTCCCTGTCCGAGCCGGAAAATCCGCGTTCGGCTGATAACAGGGAAGAAAGAGCAAGTTTCAGGCCAGCCCGCACCTCGGCCATTGGCCTACCCGCTGGAGCCTGGTGTGGACCCGAAGGGTCGCCTCAGCGAAAATGGGAACCGGGCATCACGAAGATTCTAGCCTTGCGCAGCACCGCTCAGGCCGCGCGTTCCAGATACGCCACAAGGCCTGCGAACAGACCGCGGCCATCGGTGCAGCCCATGATGTCTTCGACGTGGTTTTCCGGATGCGGCATCATGCCGAGCACATTGCCGCGTTCGCTGACGAGGCCGGCGATCGACTGCGCAGCGCCGTTGATGTTGGAGCGCTCGTCGACGACGCCATCGGGAGAGCAATAGCGATAGAGCACCCGGCCCTCGCCTTCGAGACGCTTCAACGTCTCTTCGTCGGCCTCGTAATTGCCTTCGCCATGCGCGACCGGCACGCGGATGACCTGCCCGGCATTGTAGCCGCGCGTGAACGGCGTGTCGGAGCGTTCGACCCGCAGATGCACATCGCGACAGATGAATTTCAGCCGGGCGTTGCGCATGAGCACGCCGGGCAACAAACCTGCCTCACAGAGAATCTGAAACCCGTTGCAGACCCCGAGCACCAGCCCGCCATCGGCCGCAAACGCACGCACCGCATCCATCACCGGCGCACGCGCCGCGATGGCCCCGCAGCGCAAATAATCGCCGTAGGAAAATCCGCCGGGCACCACCACGAGATCGGTCCCCTTCGGCAGCGAGGTCTCGGCATGCCACACCATCGCGGGCTCAAAGCCCGACGCGAGCCGCAGCGCACGCGCCATGTCGCGCTCGCGATTGATTCCGGGGAAAACGAGAATGGCAGATTTCATCAGCGGCAAGCCTATAGCTCGATCAATTCTGATCAAATCAGAACCGAGCTTTATCCTTTTTGTTTGACGCATTTTCTTGACGCGAACCGGTTTCCACCTCGCTCGAAAACGCTCTAACCCAGAACCTCAACCCGGTAGTTTTCGATCACGGTGTTCGCCAACAGCTTGTCGGCGGCGTCTTTCAGTGCGGCTTCGGCCTTCGCCGTGTCGGAGCCCGCGATCTCGATGTCGAACACCTTGCCCTGGCGGACGCTGGCGACGCCATCGACGCCGAGCGACTTCAGCGCGCCTTCGATGGCCTTGCCTTGCGGATCGAGAATGCCTGATTTCAACGTAACGGTGACGCGCGCTTTCACGAAAATAGCCTCTTCACGGGGATCGCCTCAGCCCTTCACCAGCACCGGACCCGAGCCGACGGGCCGCTCGTTCTCCATCAAAATCCCCAAGCGCTTGGCGACTTCGGTATAGGCCTCCAACACGCCGCCGAGATCCCTGCGGAAGCGATCCTTGTCGAGCTTCTCGTTCGACTTGATGTCCCACAGCCGGCACGAATCCGGCGAGATCTCATCGGCGACAATGATTCGCATCATGTCGTTTTCGAACAGCCGGCCGCATTCCATCTTGAAGTCGACCAGACGAATGCCGATGCCGAGAAACAACCCGGTGAGGAAGTCGTTGACGCGGATCGCCAGCGCCATGATGTCGTCGATTTCCTGCGGCGTCGCCCAGCCGAACGCGGTGATGTGCTCCTCGGAGACCATGGGGTCGTTGAGCTGGTCGTTCTTGTAATAAAATTCGATGATCGAGCGCGGCAGTTGGGTGCCTTCCTCGATGCCAAGGCGCTGCGACAACGATCCCGCCGCCACATTCCGCACCACCACTTCCAGCGGCACGATCTCAACTTCGCGAATCAGTTGCTCGCGCATGTTGAGGCGGCGGATGAAGTGGGTGGGCACCCCGATGTCGTTGAGGTGCTGAAACAGATACTCCGAAATCCGGTTGTTGAGGACGCCCTTGCCCTCGATCACCTGGTGCTTCTTGGCGTTGAACGCGGTCGCATCGTCCTTGAAGTGCTGGATCAGGGTTCCCGGCTCCGGCCCTTCATAAAGCACCTTGCCCTTGCCTTCATAAATGCGGCGTCGACGGCTCATTGGGATGTACCGGGTGTTGTTGAAATCCATGAAGTTGGTGTGCTCCGGATGACAAGGGATTGCGACCCACGACGGAGCTGCCGTGAAGGCCAGGAACGCGGGAACCGAACGGGAAACAGAACGAGACCGAGCCTAAGGTCCAACCTACCCGATTGGTCTATCCAGCACAATCGATCCGGTCCCCCGGGAGGAAGTTTTACCCCTCTGGCTGCGGCTTCCAGGTCCGTTGGTTAAAGCCCGTTGGTTAAGGTCCGTTGTTTTAGCTATCTTGCTGGCTATTTAAGCATGGAGGCCAGTCGCCGCAACGAGCCGCTGTCACCTATTCGGCATGGCAAGGGGAGCCCCGATCATGACCATGTTCGACAAGCGCGAGGAAGGTTTCGAGCAACAATTCGTCCACGACGAGGAGTTGAAGTTCAAAGCCGAAGCGCGCCGCAACAAGCTGCTCGGAATGTGGGTGGCGGCGAAGCTCGGAATGTCGGGCGACGAGGCCCTCGCCTACGCCCGGGAAGTCGTCGCCTCCGATTTGGAGGAACCCGGCCGCGGCGTAGTCCACAAGGTGATGACCGATCTCACCGCCCACGGCGTCGCTTTGTCGGAAGCGCAGCTTGGCGCGAAGATGGAGGAGCTGATGGCGCAGGCGGTCGCGCAGGTGAAGGCCGGGAAGTAAGGTAGCGAATAGGGAGTGGCGAATAGCGAATTTGTACTCACCATTCGCTACTCGTCATTCGCCTATTCTGGTCACTCTTCCTTGAAGCCATATTCCGGGACGTTGCCGGTGGCGCCGTAATATTTGTACGGCAGGAATTTCCCCGACATCGTGATCTTGACGCGATCGCCTTTGGGACTAGCGACGCGCTCCATCGCCATGTCGAAATCGATCGCCGACATGATGCCGTCGCCGAACTCTTCCTCGATCAGCGCCTTCCACGCCGGACCGTTGACCATCACCATTTCGTAGAAACGATAGATCAAGGGATCGGTCGGCGGCATCGGCGTGCCCTCGCCGCGCATCGGAATCTCGTTGAGCATCGCGATTTCGGACTTGGACAGCCCGAACAATTCGCCGGCATTCGCGGCTTGCGGTTTGGCGAGCTTCATCTGGCCGAGAATGGCGCCGACGATCAGGACCTCGGAAGAGCCGCCGATCTTTTCGCAGATGTGTTTCCAGTTCCAGCCGTTCTCGCGCTTGATATCGAGCAGCTTTTCGGTGAGGTCGGATCGTTTCATCGGTCGTCTCCTTGATTAGCCCTGGGTTACGAAGACGTCGATGGACGGGACGGGCCCGGCCGTGACGCCTGCTTGGTTTTCTCGTGGTGCGCCTCGGACACCGCTGCGATCGCCAGCCCGGATTTTCCGATCTGCACCACCGGCACATGGCGCGGATCGTGATCGGGCACCTCGGTTGCCTGCCAAAAACTGCAATCGCTGTGCCATCACCAGCGACATTGACAGAATGTCGCAACCGTTTGCTGCGACTAAGAAAGATCACGCCCAAGCTGCTTGTCAGCCCGGTGGCGAGCAGCCGAGTTGCTCAAAATCCTTCGATTCTGATCGGGGTCTGACCGGGAAATCTATACCGGGCGTACAAGGCAGCAAGGACTGCCGTATTTTTGGGCAGCCCCACCATTTTGAAATCAACATCCAAGTCGGCACCAGCCGACTTGGATGGCAGCAATCAATCCAACGCGCCCTTACTTGAGCGCGGCCTCGACCTTGGCAATGCCGGCATTGGCGCAGACTTCGTCCTTTTCGCCGCCGGGCGCGCCGGATACACCGACGCCGCCGATCACCTCGTTACCCACTTTGATCGGGACGCCACCGCCGACCCCGACCACTTGCGGGATCTGCCGGATAAAGCCGTTGGCGGGATCTTCGAGCAACTTCATGACCTGCAGCGAGGTCTGGCCGCGGGTCCGCGCGGTGTAGGCCTTGAGACGGCTGAACTCCAGGGTGTGGGGGCTGGTGCCGTCGCCGCGAACCGATCCTGCGACAATGCCGGCCTTGTCCACGACCGTCACCGAGACCTTGTAGCCATCCTTGGTGCACTGATCGAGTGCGCCCTGGATGATGGCGAGCGTCATGGCCATCGAGACATTTTTCTCGACTTGAGGCGCCTGCGCGAGGGCAGGTCCGACCGCAAGAATTGAAACTGATGAAAGTACCGCAAGACCGGCAAGACGAAGACTGACAAGACGCATGTTTTAGCCCCTCTGAGTTTTCCGTTTGGGTTTCGTTTTGTGTGACTCGTTGAACCCTTATCCGCGCAAATTAATCCGGGATGGTCAACGAAATTCGCTGAGGTCAAATTGCTGCAACGGCGAAGGCGGCACTCTTGTTTAGGAACACGGTTGTTTAGTCCAGGAGAACCTGGAAATTCGACGCGAGCCGGTCGAGCTCTTTGGTCAGATCGCCTTCGACATCGGCGGCCGCCATGTTGACCACCCGGTAGCCGCGCTGCTCCAGCCAGTCCTGGCGGCCGGCGCGGTCTTTGGCGATCACCTCGGATTCATTGGGGTTGATCAATTCGATCGCCACACGGTGCACGAAGGAGACAAAATCCGGGATGTGCCGACCGACCGGCGTCTGCCGCTTGAATTGTCCGGCAAAGCGGCGATCGGTGGTCAAGGCCTGCCACAGGATGCGCTCGGCATCGGTTGGATTTCGCCGCAACAACCGCGCCAACCCGCGCACCGTGCCGCTCTCCGAGGGCAACGCGCCCTGCCCGTGCTCGGCGAGAAGCGCGCGCAGCCGTGTCGCCTGTTCGCCGTCGAGCACGCCGCCCTTGGCCGGCCCCTTGCGGCCCTCGGCGATCGCCATCACCACGCCGTGCAGCGTGTGCATGTCTTGCTTGGTCGGCTCCATGCGGGAGAAGATGTTGCGCAAATTGACCAGCATGGTCTCGCGCTTCTCGGCCGGGCGGAGAAATTCGACCTTGTCGAGTTCGCGCACCAGATTGTCGAAGAACGCCTGCATCTGATGTTGCGAGGCGCGCTCGGAGCGCTCCGGCATCGAAAACGGCAGAGCGCCTGCGGTGGAAAGCTTGAACCATTCATAGCCGACCAGAAGCACCGCCTGCGCCAGGTTGAGCGAGGCAAAGCCGGGGTTGACCGGGAAGGTGATGATGCGATCGGCGAGCGCCACCTCTTCGTTCTGCAAACCGTACCGCTCGCGGCCAAAGAGAATGCCGACGGTGCCGCCGCCGGCGATGCCGCTTGCGATCTCGCGCGCGGCGGCTTCGGGCGCGACCACGGGCTTGGCCTGATCGTGGGCTCGGGCGGTGGTGGCGAACAACAGTGTGCAGTCGGCGACCGCCTGCTCGACGGTGTCGAACAGCTCCACATGGTCGAGGATATGATCGGCGCCGGAGGCGGCGCGGCGGGCATGAACGTTGGGCCAGCCATCGCGCGGATTGACGATTCGCAGCCGCGTCAGGCCGAAATTGCCCATCGCGCGCGCGGCCATGCCGATGTTCTCGCCGAGCTGCGGCTCGACCAGGACCACCACGGGGCCGGCGAGTGTGACGCCTGATTTGGTCTTGTCGGTGCCCGAGCCGGACATCTCACTTCACTTTCTGATTCAACTTCTGAACGTTCTGATTCAAGCTCTGAAGAACCTGATTCAGCGCCTCATCGGCATGGCGCAACCCGATTGTCCGTGCCACGGACTTTCTCAAGCAATATAACCGGCTTAGGCGCGTTCGCGAATACTTGGTCTCAACACGGCTTTTGCGCCAGCGGCTTGCCCGCGCTGGCCTTTCGGGTACGGTATCAACCACAATCAAAGTGAACCTGAAAGCCGGTTTAACGGCGAAGGTCATTCGGAAGACGCCCATACGCAGCCGATGGTCGTTGGCTATCGCCGGATTGATTCTGATCCTGGCCGGCGGATTCCTCAGCTAAAAGATGGGCTGAAACTGCATGGCGCCTCGGCTTTCGCCGGGGCGTTTGCGGTGCTATAGCGCGGTTATAATCATCAACCTCGCATCCCCCATCCCTCCCGAAACGCGCGATTCCAAAAAGGCCCGATCTGCCATGGCAAAAATCAAGGTGACCAACCCCGTCGTCGAACTCGATGGCGACGAGATGACCCGGATCATCTGGCAATATATCAAGGACAAGCTGATCAACCCGTTCCTCGATATCGACCTGATGTATTTCGACCTCGGGATGGAATACCGCGACCAGACCAACGATCAGGTCACGATCGACGCCGCCAACGCCATCAAAAAGGTCGGCGTCGGCGTCAAATGCGCCACCATCACCCCGGACGAAGCCCGGGTGAAGGAATTCGGCCTGAAGGAAATGTGGAAGTCGCCGAACGGCACCATCCGCAACATCCTCGGCGGCGTGGTCTTCCGTGAACCCATCATCTGCAAGAACGTGCCGCGGCTGGTGCCGGGCTGGACCAAGCCGATCATCATCGGCCGTCACGCGTTCGGCGATCAATACCGCGCTACCGATTTCAAGTTTCCCGGCAAGGGCACGCTGACGATGAAATTCGTCGGCGACGACGGCCAGGTGATCGAGCGCGAGGTCTACAAATCCCCGAGCGCCGGCATCGCGCTGGCGATGTACAATCTCGACGACTCGATCGCCGATTTCGCCCGCGCCTCGTTCAACATGGGCCTGACAAAAGGCTATTCGGTCTATCTCTCGACCAAGAACACCATCCTCAAGACCTATGACGGCCGGTTCAAGGACATCTTCCAGGAGATTTTCGACAACGAATTCAAGGCCAAATTCGACGAAAAGAAGATCACCTACGAACATCGCTTGATCGACGACATGGTCGCCGCGGCGATGAAGTGGTCGGGCGGCTACGTCTGGGCCTGCAAGAACTACGACGGCGACGTGCAGTCCGACACCGTGGCGCAAGGCTATGGCTCGCTCGGCCTGATGACCTCGGTGCTGATGACGCCGGACGGCAAAACCGTCGAGGCCGAAGCCGCCCACGGCACGGTGACCCGGCATTACCGCGAGCATCAGAAGGGCAAGGAGACCTCGACCAACTCGATCGCCTCGATCTTCGCCTGGACCCGCGGCCTGTCGCATCGCGCCAAGCTCGACAACAACGAGGCGCTGGCGAAATTCGCAGCCACGCTGGAGAAGGTCTGCGTCGATACCGTTGAAGCCGGTTACATGACCAAGGATCTCGCGCTTCTGGTCGGCGCCGAACAGCGTTGGCTTTCCACCACCGGCTTCCTCGACAAGGTCGCGGAAAACCTCACCAAGGCGATGGCGTAGGCGCGTATTCCGCAAAAGTGGGTACCGGTTTTGCGATTAGAATACGCGCAAATTAAATAATTCTCTCGACGAGGCCAGACTTGGCTATTCCCGGACAACAACATCGGAGAGCACGATCATGTTGCGCTTCAAGACGACCGTGCTCGCGTTGTTGTTGCTCTCGGGGGCGTCAGTGAGTGCCGCCGAGACCCCGCTTCCCGACGCCATCGCGACGCTGGGCGAAACCATTGTGCTGACCCTGCACGCCGAAGGCGCGCAGATGTATGAATGCAAGGCCGGTGCAGACGGCAAGCTCGCTTGGGCGTTCCGTGAACCGATCGCGACCCTCTTGGTCGACGGCAAGACCGTCGGCCGGCACTATGCCGGACCGAACTGGGAACACATCGACGGCAGCGCCGTGGTCGGAAAGGTCTCCGGCAACGCTCCGGGCGCGACGCCGAACGACATTGCCTGGCTGAAGCTTGAGGTGATTTCCCACCGCGGCAGCGGCATCCTCTCCGCTGTCACCACCGTGCAGCGGATCAACACCAGGGGCGGCAAAATTGAAGGGCCGTGCGAAAGGTCGGCAGCTTGCGACAGCGTGGCTTATTCGGCGGATTACGTGTTCCTGCGCAAGGGGTGAGCAAACGAGGGTTAAGCAACCACGCGTCGCCCTACCTCACACACCCGCCATCGCCTTTTCGATCGCCGAAAGCGCCGCGTCCGCCTTCGCACCGTCGGGTCCGCCGGCTTGCGCCATGTCGGGCCGACCGCCGCCACCCTTGCCGCCGAGCGCTTCGGAGGCGACCCGCACCAGATCGACCGCGTTGAAGCGCGAGGTGAG
The DNA here is from genome assembly GCA_963814615.1 of uncultured Alphaproteobacteria bacterium. Classification (GTDB taxonomy): domain Bacteria; phylum Pseudomonadota; class Alphaproteobacteria; order Rhizobiales; family Xanthobacteraceae; genus Bradyrhizobium. Next base: position 325,073 of record CAWFDN010000001.1, read on the forward strand.
ATCAGAGGTGACGCCGACGACGACGCCGGCCTTGCCGTCCTCGGTGACGCCGACGATGGCGACCACGCCGGAGCCGAGTTGCTTCTTGCCGTCATCGGCGAGGCTCTTGAGGTCCTTCATCTCGATGCCTGCGACCGCGCGCGCCATCAGCTTGACGTTGCCGACTTCGCGAACGCCCGCGGCACCCGCTGCCGATCCATCTGAAACCGACGCCCCGCCACCCATCGCCAGCTTCTTGCGCGCCTCCGACAGGTCGCGTTCGAGCTTCTTGCGCTCTTCCATCAGCGAGGCAATCCGCGCCGGCATCTCGTCGATGCTCGTGCGCAGCTCCGAGGCCGCCGACTTCGCCAGCGCCATGGTGTCGTTGGCGTGTTGCCGGGCATGGCGCCCGGTCAGCGCCTCGATGCGGCGAACGCCCGAGGCGACCGCGCTTTCGCCGGTCACTGAAATCAACCCGATATCGCCGGTGCGGCGCACATGGGTGCCGCCGCAGAGCTCGACCGACCAGCCGAGCGCGTTGCTGCCGTGGTCGCGCGCGGTTTTGCCCATCGACACCACGCGCACCTCGTCGCCATATTTTTCACCAAACAGCGCCCGCGCGCCGGCGTCGCGCGCGTCGTCCACCGCCATCAACCGGGTCGTGACCTCGTCATTTTCGAGCACCACGTCGTTGGCGATGTCCTCGATGCGGCTGAGTTCTTCCGGCGTGATCGGCTTTGGATGCACGAAGTCGAACCGCAAGCGGTCTGGCGCCACCAGCGAGCCGCGCTGGGCGATATGGTCGCCGAGCACCTGACGCAGCGCTTCGTGCAGCAGATGCGTCGCGGAGTGATGGGCGCGGATCGAGGCGCGCCTCGCGTGATCGACTTCGAGCAAAAGCGGCGTTCCCGGCTTCAACGTGCCCTGCTCGACGGTGCCGAGATGCACAAAGAGATCGCCGGCTTTCTTCTGGGTGTCGGTGACGCGAAACCGCACGCCATCGCCGGTCATCACGCCGGTGTCGCCGACCTGACCGCCAGATTCCGCATAAAACGGCGTCTGGTTCAGGACGATGGCACCACTATCGCCCGCCTTGAGGCTCTCGACTTCGTTGCCGTCTTTGACCAGCCCGGCCACCACGCCTTCGGCGGTCTCGGTCTCGTAACCCAAGAATTCGGTGGCGCCGAGTTTCTCGCGCAGCGGAAACCACACATTCTCACTGGCGGTATCGCCGGAGCCGGCCCAGGCGGCGCGCGCCTTGGCCTTCTGCTTTTCCATCGCGTCGGTGAAGGACGCAAGATCAACGCCGATGCCGCGGTTGCGTAGCGCGTCCTGGGTGAGGTCGAGCGGGAAACCATAAGTGTCGTACAGCGTGAACGCCGTGTCGCCGTCGAACATGTCGCCTTTCTTCAGGCTGGCGCTCTTGTCGTCGAGAATGGTGAGCCCGCGTTCCAGCGTCTTGCGGAAGCGCGTCTCTTCCAGCCGCAGCGTTTCCTCGATCAGGTTCTCGGCGCGCACCAATTCGGGATAGGCCTGGCCCATCTCGCGCACCAACGCCCAGACCAAACGATGCATCAACGGATCCCGGGCGCCGAGCAATTGCGCATGCCGCATCGCGCGGCGCATGATCCGGCGCAGCACATAGCCGCGGCCTTCGTTCGAGGGCAGCACGCCGTCGGCAATCAAAAACGACGAGGCACGCAGATGATCGGCGATGACGCGCAACGAGGCTTTCTGCGGGCCATGCGGATCGGCACCGGTCAGTTCGGCGATGGCGCGGATCAACGCGACGAAAAGATCGATGTCGTAATTGTCGTGCTTGCCTTGCAGCACGGCCGCGACCCGCTCCAGACCGGCACCGGTATCGATCGAAGGCTTCGGCAGCGGATTGCGCACGCCGGGTTCGAGCTGCTCGAACTGCATGAACACGAGATTCCAGATCTCGATGAAGCGGTCGCCGTCCTGCTCGGCCGAACCCGGTGGGCCGCCCCAAATCTTGTCGCCGTGGTCGTAGAAGATTTCCGAACAGGGCCCGCAAGGGCCGGTGTCGCCCATCTGCCAGAAATTGTCCGAGCCGGCGATGCGAATGATGCGCGACTCGGGAAGCCCGGCGATCTTCTTCCAAAGGTCGAACGCCTCGTCGTCGTCGACATAGACGGTGGCGGTGAGCTTGTCCTTGGGCAGGCCGAACTCTTTCGTGACCAGGTTCCAGGCAAGCTCGATGGCGCGGTCCTTGAAGTAGTCGCCGAACGAGAAATTGCCGAGCATCTCGAAAAACGTGTGATGCCGTGCGGTATAGCCGACATTGTCGAGATCGTTGTGCTTGCCGCCGGCGCGCACGCATTTCTGCGAGGTGGTGGCGCGCTGATACGGCCGCTTCTCGACCCCGGTAAAGACGTTCTTGAACTGGACCATGCCGGCATTGGTGAACATCAGCGTCGGGTCGTTGCGCGGCACCAACGGCGACGACGGCACGATTTCGTGGCCGTTATCGGCAAAGAACTTCAGAAAGGTCGACCTGATTTCGTTAACGCCGCTCATGTCAGTCCAATCGCAAAATCATCTGGGATCAGCCATAAAAAGGAAGCATTTGTCCCGCGCCCCGCTTTTAGACGGGGGTGCCAGCGGTGTCCAGAAACGGTGCAAGCGGATCAGGCGCTTGCCGCCTCTCCCCGTTGTTAACCGTGGCGACCGCGTTGACAGGCTTGAAGTTGACAGGCTCGAAGTTGACAGGCTTGGCGCGGCCGTGGTTTCCTCCTATCTGTTCAAGACAGTCACGTCGGGAGAGATCGGCTTCAAGCGCCGGCGCCGAAGGAGCAACCGCCCCGGAAACTCTCAGGCAAACGGACCGCGTGACTTGCTAACATCTGGAAAGAGATGCCGAAGGGCTCAAGCCCCGAGGTGTCCGCCGACGGGATAATACTCTCAGGCACAGCGACAGATGGGGCTTCGACGGATTTTCGAGGGATTTTCCTCGAAAAAAACCGTGAGGGCCCCATGATGCTAGCGCACGAAGACCTTGAACGCCACGACCAAACCCCGCTCAAACGCACCCCTCTGCACGCCTTGCACGTCACCCACGGCGGCAAGATGGTGCCGTTCGCCGGCTATGACATGCCGGTGCAATACGCGACCGGCGTGCTCCGGGAACATTTGCATACAAGGCAGGCCGCCGGGCTGTTCGACGTCTCGCATATGGGCCAGATCGTGCTGCGGGCGAAGTCCGGCGTCCCAGCGGACGCCGCGCTGGCGCTGGAACGGCTGGTACCGCAGGATATCCTCAACCTCCCGGCCGGCCGGCAGCGTTACGCCCAGTTCACCAACGCCGAAGGCGGCATTCTCGACGACCTGATGGTGGCGAATTTCGGCAGCCATCTGTTTGTGGTCGTCAACGCCGCCTGCAAGGCCGCGGACGAGGCGCATCTACGCGCCCATCTGCAAGACGCTTGCGTGATCGAGCCGCTTGCCGACCGGGCGCTGATCGCGTTGCAGGGGCCGAAAGCGGAATCGGTGCTGGCCAAGCTTTGCGACGATATTCCGGCGATGCGCTTCATGGACGCCGGGCCCCATCGTCTCGACGGCATCGCGTGTTTCGTGTCGCGCTCGGGCTACACCGGCGAGGACGGCTTTGAGATTTCGGTGCCGGCCGAAGATGCCGAGCGGCTGACAGCGGCGCTGCTGGGGAACAGCGACGTGCTGCCGATCGGGCTTGGGGCACGCGACAGCCTGCGGCTTGAGGCCGGGCTTTGCCTTTACGGCCATGACATCGACACCACGACCACACCGGTCGAAGGAGCGCTGGAATGGTCCATCCAAAAAAGCCGCCGCAATGGCGGCGCACGCGCCGGTGGTTTTCCTGGCGCGGAAAAAATTCTCAGCCAGCTTGAGCACGGCGCAGCGCGCCGCCGCGTCGGATTGAAACCGGAGGGCCGTGCGCCGGTGCGTGAAGGCGCGCCGTTATTCGCGGACGCTTCGGCCTCCGAGCCCATCGGGAGGGTCACATCAGGCGGCTTCGGCCCGAGCCTCAACGCGCCGGTGGCGATGGGCTATCTGGCGTCATCGCACGCCGTGTCCGGCGGTGTGGTGTTTGCCGAATTGCGCGGACAGCGATTGCCGCTGCGGGTCGCCGCCATGCCTTTCGTTCCCAACACTTACAAGCGCTGAACTCGTAAACGCTGAAGGATTTCTCATGACGACGCTCTACACTGCCGACCACGAATGGCTCCGCATCGAGGGCGATGTCGCCACCATCGGCGTCACCGATTACGCGCAGTCGCAGCTCGGCGACGTGGTGTTCATTGAATTGCCGAAGGTCGGCCGCGACCTGAAGAAGGCGGAAGCCGCCGCGGTGGTCGAATCCGTCAAGGCGGCGTCCGACGTCTACGCGCCGATCTCCGGCGAAGTGCTGGAGGTCAACGACGCGTTGTCCGCCGAGCCGGCGCTGGTCAATTCCGACGCCGACGGCAAGGCATGGTTCTTCAAGCTGAAAATCGCAGACAAAACCGAGCTCGACGGCCTGATGGATGAGGCCGCGTACGCCAAGCACACCGCGTGAGACGACGACGAGATAGCGAGGACCAACCCATGACCGCGCACCGCAAACACACCAATGACGCCGCGACCACCTTCGTGCGCCGGCACATCGGCCCCTCGCCCCGCGACATCTCGGCGATGCTGGAGACGGTGGGGGCGAACAGCCTCGATGCGCTGATCGCCGAAACGCTGCCGTCGTCGATCCGGCAACAGGCGCCGCTCGATCTTGGGCCGGCCTTGAGCGAGACCGAAGCGCTGGCGCATATGGGCGAGTTGGCGTCACGCAACCAGGTCTTCACCTCGCTGATCGGCCAGGGCTATTCCGGCACGATTTTGCCGGCGGTGATCCAGCGCAACATTCTCGAAAATCCGGCGTGGTACACGGCCTATACGCCGTATCAGCCGGAGATCAGCCAGGGACGGCTGGAAGCGTTGTTCAATTTCCAGACCATGATTTGCGATCTCACCGGCCTCGACGTCGCCAACGCCTCGCTGCTCGACGAGGCCACCGCGGCGGCGGAAGCGATGGCGCTGGCCGAACGCGCCGCTCAAGACAAAGCAAAATCGTTCTTCGTCGATTCCGACGTGCACCCGCAGACGCTCGCGGTGCTGCGCACCCGCGCCGAGCCGTTGGGGTGGAGTTTGATCGTCGGCGATCCTTTAGTGGACCTCGCGCATGCCGAGGTGTTCGGCGCGCTGCTGCAATATCCCGGCACGTCCGGCGCGGTGCGCGACCTGCGCCCGGCCATCGCCGCACTGCACGCCAAGGGCGCGCTCGCGATCGTCGCCGCCGATCTGTTGGCGCTGACACTGTTGGCCTCGCCCGGCGAACTCGGCGCCGACATCGCGATCGGATCGGCGCAACGCTTCGGCGTGCCGATGGGCTATGGCGGACCGCACGCCGCCTATATGGCGGTGCGCGAGCCGCTCAAGCGCGCCTTGCCCGGCCGCATCGTCGGGCTGTCGATCGATTCGCGCGGCGAGCCGGCCTATCGCCTCGCGCTGCAAACTCGCGAGCAGCATATCCGCCGCGAAAAGGCGACCTCCAACATCTGCACCGCACAAGTGCTGCTCGCCGTCATCGCCTCGATGTACGCGGTCTATCACGGTCCGGAAGGACTGACCCAGATCGCCCGCAATGTGCATCGCCGCGCGGCCGTGCTCGCGGCGGGATTGCGCAAGCTCGGCTTTGCGGCGCTCTCCGAGACGTTCTTCGACACGCTGACGGTGGACACCGGGACGGTGGACACCGGCGACCACCAGAACGCGATCGTCGCCCGCGCAAAGCTTGAGAAAATCAATTTGCGGATCGGCGCGCGCACGCTCGGCATTGCGCTCGATGAGACCACGACGGCCAAAGACGTCGAGGCGGTGTGGCGCGCCTTCGGCGGCGCGCTCAACTACGCGGAGATTGAGGCCGATACCCGCGAGGCGCTGCCGGTCGGGTTGAAGCGCGCCAGCGCGTTCCTCACCCATCCGGTGTTTCACGCCCATCGCTCCGAGACCGAGCTGTTGCGCTACATGCGCAAGCTCTCGGACCGCGATCTGGCGCTCGACCGCGCGATGATTCCGCTCGGCTCCTGCACCATGAAACTCAACGCCACTTCCGAGATGATCCCGCTGAGCTGGCCGCAATTTGCCAACCTGCATCCGTTCGCGCCGCGCGAGCAGGCGGATGGCTACCACGCGCTATTTGCCGCCTTGCAAAAATGGCTGTGCGACATCACCGGTTATGACGCGATCTCGCTGCAGCCGAACTCCGGCGCGCAAGGCGAATATGCCGGGCTGTTGGCGATCCGCGGCTATCACGCCGCGCGCGGCGAACCGCATCGCAACGTGTGCCTGATTCCTTCGTCCGCGCACGGCACCAATCCGGCCTCCGCCAGCATGGCCGGCATGGCGGTCGTGGTGGTGGCGTGCGACGCGCGCGGCGACGTCGACGTCCATGATCTGCGCGCCAAGGCGGCCAAGCATGCCAACAATCTCGCCGCGATCATGATCACCTACCCCTCCACCCACGGCGTGTTCGAGGAACACATCCGCGAAATCTGCGACATCGTGCACGGCCATGGCGGGCAGGTCTATCTCGACGGCGCCAACATGAACGCGCAGGTCGGTCTGTCACGCCCCGGCGATTACGGCGCCGATGTCAGCCATCTCAATCTGCACAAGACGTTCTGCATTCCACATGGCGGCGGCGGCCCCGGCATGGGGCCGATCGGCGTCAAGGCCCATCTGGCGCCGTTCCTGCCGGGCCATCCCGTGACCGACGGCGAAGCGCCAGTGGGCCGGTGTCGGCGGCGCCTTCGGCTCGGCGTCGATCCTGACGATCTCCTACGTCTACATCCTGATGATGGGCGGCGAAGGCCTGACGCGCGCCACGGAGATCGCGATCCTCAACGCCAATTACATCGCGACCAAACTCGCTTCCCATTTTCCGGTGCTGTACCGCAACGCCAAGGGCCGCGTCGCCCACGAATGCATCGTCGATCCGCGCCCGCTCAAAGTGTCATGCGGCGTCAGCGTCGACGACATCGCCAAACGGCTGATCGATTACGGCTTCCACGCCCCGACCATGAGCTTTCCGGTGCCGGGCACGCTGATGATCGAGCCGACCGAATCCGAATTGAAGGCTGAACTCGATCGTTTTTGCGAGGCCATGATCGCGATCCGGCGAGAAATTGCCGAGGTCGAATCCGGACGCTGGAAAATCGAAGCCTCGCCGTTGCGCCACGCGCCACACACCGTGCACGACATCGCCGACGACAACTGGCAGCGCGCTTATACCCGCGCCGAGGGCTGCTTCCCCGCCGGCACCTCGCGCACGGATAAATATTGGTGCCCGGTGGGGCGGGTCGACAATGTCTATGGCGACCGCAATCTGGTGTGCTCATGCCCGCCGGTTGGCGACTACGCCGAGGCGGCGGAATAAGCGCGACAGCATACCTCAATTCGTCATGGCCGGGTTTATCCTGGCCATCCACGTCTTTGCAGCGATCCAGGAAGAAGAAGGGAAGAGAAGACATGAATGCCCGGGACAAGCCCGGGCATGACGGTTCGATTCTAATCGCAGCTTAAACCTGCAATCCCAGACCTCACTCCTCCGCCGGCTCCTCGCCTTCGGCGTCGCGCTCGGGCGAGCCTGCGAGAATTTGCTCGGCGATCAGGCCGGAGTTCTGGCGGATCGAGGCTTCGATCTTCGCGGTCATGTCGGGATTGGCCTTGAGGAACGCCTTCGAGTTCTCGCGGCCTTGGCCCAGCCTTTGGCTGTCATAAGAGAACCAGGCGCCGGATTTCTCGACGATGCCGGCCTTGACGCCGAGATCGAGAATTTCGCCCATTTTGGAGACGCCCTCGCCGTACATGATGTCGAATTCGACCTGCTTGAACGGCGGCGCCAGCTTGTTCTTCACCACCTTGACGCGGGTCTGGTTGCCGACCACTTCGTCGCGCTCCTTGATCGCGCCGATGCGGCGAATGTCGAGGCGGACGGAAGCGTAGAACTTCAACGCGTTGCCGCCGGTGGTGGTTTCCGGCGAGCCGTACATCACGCCGATCTTCATCCGGATCTGGTTGATGAAGATCACCATGGTGTTGGATTTGTTGATCGAGGCGGTGAGCTTGCGCAGCGCCTGGCTCATCAGCCGCGCCTGCAGGCCGGGCAACGCGTCGCCCATCTCGCCTTCGAGTTCGGCCTTCGGCACCAGCGCTGCCACCGAATCGATCACCAGCACGTCGACCGCGCCGGAGCGCACCAGCGTGTCGCAGATTTCCAGCGCCTGCTCACCGGTGTCGGGTTGTGAAATCAGGAGTTCGTCGATGTTGACGCCGAGTTTTCGGGCGTAAACTGGATCGAGCGCGTGCTCGGCATCGATGAAGGCGCAGATGCCGCCCTTCTTCTGGCCCTCGGCGACGGTGTGCAGCGCCAGCGTGGTTTTGCCCGAGGATTCCGGCCCGTAAATTTCCACCACCCGGCCGCGCGGCAGGCCGCCGACGCCGAGCGCGATGTCGAGCCCGAGCGAGCCGGAGGAAATCGTCTCGATGTCCATCGAGCGGTCGTTCTTGCCCAGCTTCATCACCGAGCCCTTGCCGAACTGACGCTCGATCTGGGAGAGCGCGGCGGACAGGGCCTTGGTCTTGTCCATGGAGGATCCTTCGACGATACGCAGGGCAGTTGCAGACATAGGTGATGCTCCTTATGGCGGGGATTCGCGAGCGGGACAAACGGGCTAAATGTGCGGAAGCAGCGACTGTGGGAATAATGTACCCCATTTGTTCCAAGTTCGCAATATGTTCTTTTTGTGGGGCCGGTACTGGCCCCTTTCCATCCCGCCTGATGGTTAGTGGTCCCTTTTGATTTTAGGAGTGGTCCCTTTTGGCCTTGCGGACCGGAACCAGAATACTATATAGTAATTCTGCTATAGGAGGCCAAGCATGTTGCCCATTCCGACCGCCAAACCAGCCGAGTTCATCGGTTCTGCCGAAGACGATCTCGCCGCCTTTCCTGATGACGTCAAAAGCGTTGTCGGTTTCGCGATTTTCCAAGCTCAGATCGGAGGAAGGCATCAACGTGCAAAACCCCTTCGTGGACACAAAGAATTTAAGGGCGCGAACGTTTTGGAGGTTGTCGATGATTTCGACGGCGATACCTACAGAGCGGTCTACACGGTTCGATTCGCGGGGGTAGTTTACGTACTTCACGCGTTTCAGAAAAAATCGAAATCAGGGATCGAAACACCGAAGTCTGAAATCGACGTAATCAAGGCCAGATTGGCGCGCGCGAAGGAGCACTACGACAAGGTTTATGCGGGGCGGCGAGAAGCGGTCTAAATGACCCAAGTGGCTAATGAACAAATGTGTAGAATGTTGAGAACTGAGAGATGAAGCCATGAAAAACGATATGACAGTCAAAAGAAGTAGCGGAAACGTCTTTGCTGATATCGGCCTGCCTAACGCTGACAAACACCTTATGAAAGCTCAGATCGTAGTCGCAATTGGAAACCAAATCAGAAACCAAAAGCTCACTCAAGCGGTCGCAGCTGAGAAGATTGGGCTAAAGCAACCCGACGTTTCAAAGCTGCTAGATGGCCGATTTGAAGGGTTTTCCCTGGAGAGACTTATCGGCTTCCTATTGGCGTTAGGAAACGACGTCACCATTGATATAGGGCCAACAAACGATAACCACGCCCCGGGCCGTCTTAAGCTCGCGCACGCGTAAATCTAAGAGGCCGCCTCAGTTGGCGGCCTCTTTCATTGCTTGGTAGCCTCGCGCCGAGCCTTCTTGATAAAGACCTGCCAAAAGGCGTCCAAGTCCTCCACGCTATCGGCGGACATGTTGTCGGGAAAACTCACGACAACATCGCCCTCCGTAAGAGCAAACCGCGACTTTCGCACCCCGGGGGCGTCCGGCTCATTTTCTTTCACTGGCAGAGGCAAGCGCGGCGGTTGAGCGACGCCTGTCGCCAACCCATTCCCTTTTTCAATCACTTCAATCTGTTCCATGGGCACTCCCGATTCGGAGCCGTCAACGAACACCCAAGGCTTCCCATCATGGTCTTGGACCGCACGAACTCGAACAGGCTTCTCAAACACTAGAGCGCCATCGACCTCCGCTTGGATCAAATCTCCAACTTTGGCCGGGTCTTTGTTCTCGCTTCCAGAACCGGAATCTTGAGACTGTCCTGACTTATCCCCAAGATTAACAGACTGGTCGAGTTTCGCAAAGGCCAAAGTGTTCTTGTATTCAGCCATGAAATCGGCGGCACCTCCAGAGCTGAAGCCCCGATCTCGAACGAGAAACGTTTCGATAGTCGCATCCGAAGGAAGCTCGTTGCTCCACTTTTCCCAAAGCTCCTTATGCAGGGCAGGCTTGAGAGCTACCTCCTGAATAAGCTGGTCGCGTTCGGGCGAAACAGGCTGCTTATCAAGCAGGATTTTTAAAGCCGTCTCGGTTAGCCGAACCTTTCGGCTCTCTCCAGCCCCCTCATCAGCGAAAAGCCCAAAATAGCCGAGTGCTGCGATTGTTCGACGGGCTATGACGCTTTCTTCCCCAAACTTCCAAGCCTTGCGCGCCGATGCGACGGGAGCCGAATGCTTCCCCTCTGCAACACGGAATTGCTCAGCGCGCTCCAACGCCTTCTTGAGATCGATAATCGGAAAGCCGGGGCTGCGGCCCTCGCGCGCCTTCTTATCGGCCTTGGCAGTCGCCCCATTGGCTTGAGTGTCGGTCATGATGGTCCTCCGTTGGAGGTTACCTAACATATCCCCAAACTTCGATCAAGAAACTTTCTCATAAATGTTCGAAAATATGTTGCCATAGTCAAAAACATATGTTCTATTGGTGATCAGAAGGAGCTGCATCATGCTTAGGAGGGTTTGAGCCTTTCAGCGCGCTGGCCGAGCGCCGAAGGGCACGGAAAAAGGAAGGGCCGCTGCGATCTCCCCTCAATAAGGAACGCAACGGCCCTGCAATTGGCTTCAAAACTGCCCCTTGGTCTAACGGTAGGACGCTCGCTTTTACAGGCGGAGAGGTCCGGGTCCGAATCCCGGCGGGGCCGCCAAGGATACGAATTAGTGGGACCGCCGTGGTTGCAGCCGCAACGGCCCCGATCAAACACCCCGGGATTGCCCCCGAAGCGAATGACCATCCTGCCAATATACGCCTTGCAGGGCGTTTTTGCCAGAGTCGCCACGGGCCGATCCCTTCACAGGATGAAGGATTGCCCCCTCATGAATTACCTTTCCCGCGAAAAACAAATCGAGATTATCGCTGCCCTCTGTGAAGGCGTCGGCCAACGTGCCGTCACCCGCTTAACCGGCACAGACCGCAAGACGGTTGCCCGGCTGGCGCTCCGCGTCGGACGCGGGTGCCAGGAATTGCACGACCGGTTGATGACCGGCATTCGAGTGAACCGCCTTGAGCTTGATGAGGCGTGGTCATTCGTCGGCAAGAAGCAAAAGAACGTCCTGCGCCATGCGGAAGCGTGGCAGAGTGGCCTATTGCACCGAGCTTACCCTCGGCGGACGTTTGGGCATCCAACTCTGCCGTGCTCACGAAGCTCTGCGCACGATGCCAGCGAAGGCCATTGGCGTAGCGGACAGGACTTGGACCATTGGCAGCTTGTGGACGCTGCGCTTGCCGTTGCCCCTGCGCTGCCGACTGAGACCCCGCCGGATCGGCGACGGAAGTTCACGGTAATTCAGGGTGGTCGCGAATAATTAGCCCTCGACCTTCTGTTTCATAGCTTCACGACGACGCAGTTTGCTTTTGAATCGAGCAATCTGCTCGTCGTCGAGTTCGCCTGTGACAATCGAAAAGGCGTGCGGGGGAACAGCAAAAAATTCTGAACACCACGGAGCGATGCTCATAATATCTAGGTCGAAACGAGTTGCCATTGGCAAGTTTAGACGCGCTAGCTGGGTTGAGTTTTGAATCACTAAATCTACCCGGTCCCGCTTCCCAAGTTTCAAATTGCTAGTTCCATAGGATACCACGACGGCGGAACGATCAGACTCTGTGTCGATCTTGATCGCACGGACGAGCACGGGACGTAGTTTTATACCCGGTGCCGCGCCCCCGTCTAAAGGGAATCGGCACCAAGCAATATCGTAACGTTTAGGAAGAGTTGAGACGTGAAAATAATGCAACCCCATAGGGTTGCAGATATCACGAGTCCTGTTCGACCGTAACCCAATTTCCGGTTTCGAACTCTTTATGCACGTATTGAGCAAGCTTTTCCGCCTGCTCCTTCGTGACCTCGTCGGAGTAATCCACGACGTAATCGGACTGCGGACGAGCGTAGGTCCTCTTGGACTTATTGCGCGCTGCGGTCATATAAAGCTCCTTGAGACACCCAGAATCTGCGCCTCTTTCGTTAACGAGTTAGCCTACACAGTCTTTGCGACGAACCAACTCACAACCGAAGGTATGGTTTCCATTCGGCTGCGGCTGTGTTTTATCCGCCACACTTAGGAAGCGCAACTAAACACTTTGTCAGCCAGCGATGCCCTAGGTTCATAGCTATGGCCGCTTTTGGTTCCGAATAGGCTCCATTTGGGCATTGCAGGCATTATGGCCGACTCTGGACCTAATCGGCTGTGATCTAGATCAAATTCAATTCTCCTAAATTTCTGATTATCCGAAATTTGTGGCCAATTTTAGATGGGCGAGTTGCCTATTTCGGCCAGTGTGAGGGTACTGGTCTGTGTCCGACCCCCAGTGGCCCGATTTGCAAATGCGAGCGAGATTTTAAATTCACCCTTGAGTCGGGCACCGAGCAGACGGGGAAAATTTATGGAACTTATCATGGTGCCGCCATCACATGGGGCCTGCCATGAAACACTTCTCGGATAAGGATACCTCGCCTATCAGGAAACACGCCGCAGACGCTCTCCGGCGCGCCCGCAAGCTTCCCATCGGTCACGATCGGAATGACTTAAGGCAATTGGCGATCGGCCTTCTCTGGCTCGAAAAGAGAAACCTGAAGGCCAACGTGCGGGGCGGCTTAACCGCCAAGCTGAATGAGTGCGCAGTTAGGCACACCTGAAGTTATCGGCATTGATCTGGATCGCCTTTTTCTGCGGTGCGGCGTGGGTGGCGCAGATGACGGATTACCGAGTGTACATCATCGGCGAGGACGGCAGAATCGTCAGGGCGATTGAGCTTGATTGCCAGGATGACGAGGCTGCGATCGAGTCCGCAAAACAGTTGATCGACGGGCAAGACATGGAGAGCCAAGACATGAAAGGCCAAGACATGGAGCTCTGGCAGCGGGATCGCCGGATAGCCAGGTTTGGGACCGGCGCACAGGGCAAGTAAAGGCGTCTTCAGCCAGCAATATTCCACCTGAGGCATACCCTGGGGAACTCCGAAGGGAACTTTGAAGGGAACTTTGCAGGTTCCCAGGACTTTCCTCCCTGTCGCGATGTCGCGGCCTCATCAGGGGGAATACTCATAATGAAACGGCTTTCGTTGATCGGATTAGCTGCCTGCGCTTTTGTATTAGTTCCAGCCCTCTCTGCATCCGCAATGCCCGTCGCGCCACCGGCCGCTCTTGGCAGCTCAGATCTTGGCAGCTCCGATGAAGCGATCATCCAGGTGAGGGGCGGTCATGGCCACGGCCATCATTATGGCTGGGGCAGAGGCCGGGGCCATCATTACGGTTGGCGCCATTGATCGTCCATCGCTATCGATAGACACAAAGCTTCAAAAGGCCGCCATCGAGGCGGCCTTTTTCGCCAAGACCGTGTTCGCCAAGACCGTGGCCGTCGTTCTTGTTCCAGAACAAGAGTGGGAACCGGCTTCCCCTCGGGACAAACGCGAAGCATTTGCCCGAAGATCAGGCGAAGACAAAGCGAGGAGACCATGTGCGATTCAACTTGCTCGCACCGTGGTCTCGGCCCCCTTATGCAAGGCTCAACTTAACTAAGCTGGCCAAATTCTCGTATTGGTTGTTTTTAAATATGAACATTATCTAAAATGGCGGATTGGTCTGGGTGAAAGGACCATCCCATGACTGCTCCAAAGCCACTGCTTGCACCGCGCCGCCGCCGCCAGATTTTGGACGACGAGTCCGTGGAACGGCTCGGGTTCGGTGTGCCCACGCGGGAGGACGCGTGGGTGAACGATTTCATCGACCGCCTGGCCGTCGTGATCCGAAGCCTTGGTAAAAAAAGCCTTCCGCAAGAGAAGCCTTCCCCACAAAAAAAGCCTTGGCCACAAAAGAAGCCTTGGCCGCAAAAGGTGAAGTAAGCGCTGCCTTGCCCCTGTCCGACCACCCTGCGAGTATTGCCGAGAGGGTCAGCAATTTTCACGAAACGAATGGTATTCTTTGTCCGTACCTCTCTTGGCGACAAAGCTCCTTCCCGAGCGGTGCTGCCGCCTGATGTCGCGAACAAGCCTTAAATCGGCTCTCCTGCGTCTAACCGTGAGTTCCGTGATGACCCTGCATGCGCCAAAGCTTTTGACGCCCGAAGAGTTCGCCTCATTGATCGAGGTCGCGATTACCTCGCCCAACCCCACGATACCGACTGCTCACCTGGCAAAGCTCGTGACCCTCGGCTTCGTTGCCGTGACCGCCAAAGGCCCCATCGTTACCGGTGACGGCTTGATCCGGATCACCGAAAGCGAATGACCCTCGCCCGCTCCCGGACTCTCGCTCCCTCGCCCGCTGGATCTGATTTCAGCCAGCTCAAGCGCTATCTTCTGTTCCGGATTTGAAAGACCGGTTCTATGCTTGGGCGCCCCGGCAAGCCTTGTTTTTCAAGCCTTGCTTTTCCAGACCATGCTCAAGCCGCCCTCGATCACACTGCGCACCATGCCCTCTCGACCTTTGGGCGTCAGGGGAGCATTCTTATGGACGTTCATCCGGTCCTCCGTGGAACACTGAAGCTTCGCAACCTCAGCTTCCTCGGTTCGGGCCGGATGGACAACCTCCTGAAAGCTCACAGCTAGAGCGTTTTCCAGCGAAGTGGATACCGGTTCGCGTCAAGAAAACGCGTCAAAACAAAGAAATAGAGCCTCCGTTCCGATTCAATCGGAACGGAAAAGGCTTTAGTCGGCGCTGTGCAGCCGCCGCATGGTGAACTCAATCTCGCCGCCCGGCAGCTCGCGCCAGCTTTCGACGCCGCTCATATAGGCAGCCTTGGGATAGCGGATGAGAAAATCACGCGCCCTGGCTCGCGCCTGGTCGCGCGGCAGGGTGAACGTCTCGCGCAGATAGCCGTCGTCGAGCTTCCGCCGGTCGGCCATGCGGTCTGCCAGATCGCGAGGGCGAGAGATCATGTCGCAACTCCACACCAATAACGACCGGCTCCATATAGCGCTGGCGGGCACCAATCCTAGTCCCCCTGCCACCTCCGAAGGGAGGAATGAGTCGCCTGTCGGACATAAAGGCGGTACGATCTTAAGCTCGCCGGAGAGGAACGAGGACTCTGGCTGGCGGCCGTGAGCCCAGAGGGGGACTCCATGCCCGAGCGCGATCGACGGACAAACCGGTTACTCTCGCTGTTGTCGGATGACGATTACGAGCGGCTGCGGCCACATCTGTCGCATGTCACGTTCGAATATAGAAAAAGCCTCTACGAGGCGTCACGCCAAATCGAACAGGTCTATTTCCCCATCGACGGCGTCGCTTCGCTGGTGATCATCGCAGCCGACGGCTCCAGTACGGAGGTTGGCACGATCGGCAGCGAAGGGATCGTGGGATTGCCGGTTTGTCTCGGTGACCGCGAGGCACCTTCATCGGTTTACGTACAGGTCCCGGGTACGGCGCTCAAAATGGGCGCCCGCATTTTCCGCCGCGAACTCGAAGACAGCCCGACGCTGCGTGCGGTCATGCTCCGCTATGTCCATGCCTTCTTCAACCAGATCGCGCAATCCGCCGCCTGCGTTCACCTCCACCACGTGGAGCAGCGCTGTTGCCGCTGGCTCCTGATGACGCGCGACCGGATGCCCGCAAACGATTTTTTGCTCACCCATGAATTTCTCGGAATGATGCTCGGCGTCCGGCGAACGACGGTCACCGAGGTGATGGGCGTGCTGCAGAAAGCCGGGCATCTCCAGTACCGACGCGGTCACGTCACGATTCTCGATCGCGAGGCTTTGCAGCAACGAGCCTGCGAGTGTTACAAGATTTCGAAACTGGAATTCGATCGGTTGCTCGGAGATACATGGCTTGAGCCAAGGACCGACAAGAAGCACCGATTGATCAGCGAAGTCGGTAGAGCCTGATTCACCCCCGGTGAAAACCACGGCGTGACCTCCGGGCAAACGCTTTGCTTCGATCGAGGGCAATACGTCGATCCTTCTTTGCGTCCGGTTTCCGACAATAAATTTCACTCCGCGATAACGCCCCATCGCCAAGAGCGTTGTAGCTCAGCTACTGATAACGCGGGATAACTGGGTTATTGAATTGACCCTATGACGGCTACCGGACCGACAGCGCATCGTTGTTATCACTATATATATCTCCCGCGGCCCGCTTTGTCGGAGCGTCTGTCAACCCCTGCGGTACATCGGCCCAACCGACCCGGCAGGATATCGTAGTGCAGGTACTCGTTTCTAAGGCCAGCCTTCCTTTGGACAACAAACTTCTCGCTTCGCTGCCCCGTGATCATTTCGATCGGTTGCTACCGCATCTGATCACCCTTCAATTGGCGCAAGGGCTCGTGCTGTTCGAAGCCGGCGACGAGGTCGATCAAGTTTACTTCCCGCATTACGGCATGTTGTCGCTGCTCGCCGTGCTGCGTGACGGCAAGGCGATCGAGACCGCCACCGTCGGCCGCGAAGGCGTCGTCGGTGCGATGGCCGGGCTTGGCCTGTACAAGTCACTGGTGCGCGTCGTCGTACAGATGCCGCTGGCCTGCAGCAAAATCGCGGCCACCCATTTCAGGACTGCAGCCGCCACCAGCGACCCCATTCGCAATTTCTGTATCCGCTACAATGAGGTGTTGTTGTCGCAGGCACGGGTGACCGCCGCCTGCAATGCGCTGCACTCGATCGAGGCGCGATTCTGCCGCTGGTTGCTGCAGAGCGCGGATCGGGCGGCGAGCGATACCATCGCTTTGACGCAGGAGTTTCTCGCCGAAATGCTCGGCGTGAGGCGCACCTCGGTGACGGAAGTCGCGAGCAAGGTGCAAAGCACCGGCGCCATCACCTATTCGCGCGGGGTCATCAAGATTCTCGACCGCACCGCACTGTTGCGGATGTCCTGCGAGTGTTACGAAACGCTGGTGGATCAATCGACGATGCTGGGCTGACCACTCCGGGCGGGCGCTCGCGTTTGTCCCGCCGGCGCCCACTTTTCCGGATCATACCTTGGTTTAATTGGCGGTACTGCCGGTCTTGGTCCGGGGTTTCGCCG
Organism: uncultured Alphaproteobacteria bacterium; assembly: GCA_963814615.1. Lineage (GTDB taxonomy): Bacteria > Pseudomonadota > Alphaproteobacteria > Rhizobiales > Xanthobacteraceae > Bradyrhizobium. The sequence continues at coordinate 342,448 of CAWFDN010000001.1, forward strand.
GAACGGATGCCTTGGAGGTCTCTTTGGCACTCTCGACGCTGCGCACATTCCCCCAGGGATCGGCGGGGCCCTTGGCATCGGGTATTTTCTTGAGCAATTCCTTGTAGGCCTTGTCGCGCTCCGCGTCCGCTTCCTTTTCCGCAGGGGACTTGGAGACCGTCTCCGGCACCAAATTGAGGCTGGGCACCTGGGCCGAAGCTGGCGAGGCCAGCCACACGACCAACGCCGCCGCACCCAGAACTTTCGCACCAAGAACTCTCATGGAATGCTCCCTGTATTCTCAAAAATATACCACTGCTCAGATCGCGACGCCAAGCATGGCCGCTCGCGTTTCAGCATGATCCGGAAAAGCATGCTCTTCGGCAGAAGCGCCAACGGGTCCGCGCAAAGCGCGGCCTGATGACAGGCTCCGCGCATCCTCGCGCCAGATGACCCGAGGGCGAAAACCGGCCCTCCCTCGCCACAAACGGATGAGGTTTGCCCGGAGATCACACTCATGCCCTAGAATTGGTCCGACTTGCAGGATTTCGGCGATTGCAGCCAATCGTCCCAGATCGGGCCGCATTTGGTGCAGCCATTGAGGACGAGCCCCATGGCGACCACGCTGCAGATCAGTACCAATCGCCTGAACATCGTCGATCTCCCCATCCCCGGATCATACCGGTTCAAGTCAGGTATTTTCAAGCCGCGCCGAACGGGTGAAGCTGGCGGGGGATCAATAGGCGGCCATTTCAGGCTTCCCGGCAGCCTCCTGCAGGCCGCGCAATGCCGCACGAACCATATTTTCCTTCGGCTCGGGGTTTCCGTGCCCGGGTTCAGCAATTGTTGATGACAAAACGATGCGAATTGACTGCAAGGCGCGGGCAATTTTATTTCCTGCGGGATAAAGACGGCGGATGTGGCGGGTCATTGTCCATACGGCTTTAATGGCAGGCGGAGCGTTGATGCTGGCCGGCTGCGGCCTCGCCGACAGCCGTTCGCCGGTGCCGGAATTCATGCGCATCAAGGCCACCGAACCCCTGCCACCCGAGCCGCCACCCGATGTCCGGCAATTGCTGCACGAAAGGCTGGATTCGGTGTTCGTGGCCACCTCCTATCCGCACCATGTCGAGGTATCACCACCGCACCGCGGCCTCCACGGATCGGGCTGGACGGCATGCGTCAGGGCTGAGCTCACGTCCGCTACCGGCCAACCGCTTGGTGCCCAAACCTATCGCGTCACGATCAGCGGCGGCCTGATCACCGACCGGCGGCGCGCGGAGCCCGACGACAACTGCGGATCCGAAACCTACGAGCCGATGTAGATCAGGATCCGGAAAAGTGGATACGGTTTTTCAAAAGATCATGCTCAAATAAAGATAACGCCAGGCGGTTGATTCAACGAAACCCCGTGGTCGCGCCCGCGAGACACCGTAGGGTGAACAGCTCGTTACCATCACCGCGCAAATTGAATCCCCGAACTCACTGTATTTTCCAATCTTTCCGCTAAGCCTCCTCCCGACATGGCGGGACGAGAGCGGCGCGACCAAGCGTCGCCGGTCGCCGCGCAGGGAAGAGTCGGGGACGTGGTCGAGATTGTAACTTCGGCGGTGGTCCGTCGCGCCGCGCGGAAAGATGCCATTGGCAAGCGCGCGCCGGTGGCAGCTTCTTCACCTGTTGAAGATGCGTGCGCGCCGCTCACGGCCGTCGCCGCGAGGCAATGGCGCGCCTTGGCCGAACGCGCCGTCGAGCCGAACGGCTATTACCTGCCCGACTGGGAATTGGCGGTGAACGGGTCGGCGCGAGGCCGGACCGGCGTCTCCGCGCTGTGCGCCTGGGACGACACTTCGTTGGCACAAGACAACGCGTTGGCGCACGACTCGGCGGCACGCCTGATCGGCCTCGTGCCCGTCATCTCGATGTGGCGCGCCTACAAGATCCCCCTGCCCGCTCTGGTAAGCGCCGATCCCTACGGCACGCTTTGCACCCCGCTGCTCGACCGCGACAGCGCCGACGATGCCGTTGTCGAATTGATGCGGCGGGCGCGCGAAACCGGCGCCCATGCGCTGATTCTGCGTGACGTGGCGCTCGATGGCGCCGCCATGAAAGCCTTCAACGAGGTGCTGCGGCGAAGCGGCATGCGTCCAAGGCTGCTGCAATCCCATGTCCGCGCGGTTCTCGACGCCGCGCGCGATGCTGAGGAAGTGCTACGTGACGCGTTGGGTGCAAAGAAACTGAAAGAGTTACGGCGCCAGCGCAATCGCCTGGCCGAACACGGCGCCATCCGCTTCGAGGTGTCGCGCCGCCCTGAAGAGGTCGCACCGGCGATCGAGACCTTCCTGGCGCTCGAAGCCAGCGGCTGGAAAGCCCGGCGCGGCACCGCGCTGATCCAGGATGAGGGCGACGCCGGCTTTGTCCGCCGTGCCACGGTGGCGCTCGCCGCGATCGGACAATGCGAGATCGTGAGCTTGCGCGCCGGCGACACGCCGGTCGCGGCCGCAATCGTGCTTCGGCACCATGACCGGGCGTTTTACTTCAAGCTCGGGGTCGACGAGCGGTTCGCGAAAATGTCGCCCGGCGTGCAACTGACGCTCGATCTGACCCGGCATTTGTGCGCCGACCCGACAATCGCGCTGGCCAATTCCACCGCGGTCGCGGATCATCCGATGATCAATCCGATCTGGCGCGGACGCCTTGCGATCGGCGACGTGCTGATTCCGCTGCGGCGGAACGATCCCGTCGTTTCGCTGATCCAAGCGGCGCTACGTTTGCGCAGTCAGGTCCGCGAGCCGGCGCGCCGCCTTGTTCGTTTCATCCGCAACCGCCAGGAAAACCCGTCATGAATACGATGACCGAAATAGCGCCGGTGATTACCGCGGCGAACGACGCGCTCAAGCGCGACTTTCCGCTAAAACCGTTCGCGATCCGCCACAAGCTCGCCGGCCATCCGCTACTGACGCTGCCCCGCATCGCGCAATTGGCCTCCGAATTGCCGCGCGATTTGATCGAGTACAATTCCGGCAAGGTCGCGATCAGCCAGGATCCGGATACGATTCCGACCGTCGATCTCGACCCCGTCGAAGTGGTGAAGCGCATCGAGACATCGGGCGCCTGGATGGTGCTCAAGCGCGTGGAAAATGCGCCGGAGTATCGTTCGCTTCTGGAAGACACCCTGCTCTCTGTGGCGCGGGCGCGCGGCTTCAACAGCATAGCCGATGCCGGTTTTGAACAGGTCGAGGGATTTTTGTTCGTGTCCTCGCCGAATTCGACCACGCCGTTCCATCTCGACAGCGAGGACAATTTCTTCGTGCACATTCACGGCGAAAAATTCTTCACCATTTTCGACAATCACGACCGCGCCCTCGTCTCCGACGACGAAATCGAGCGCTCGATGACCAAGCACCGCAACCTGAAATACAACGACAGTTTCGCGCCGCGCGGCAACGAGTTCCATCTGTACGCAGGCGACGGCTGCTACGTGCCGTATCAATGGCCGCATTGGGTGCGCACGGCAAATTCCTATTCGATCTCGATAGCGATCACCTGGAAGACGCGCGAGGTTCGCCGCCTCAACGATCTGCATTTCTTCAATTCGATGCTGCGCGAAGTGGGCTTGCCGCAAAAGCCACCGGGCACCCAGCCGGTGCTCGATGCAGCCAAGCTCGCCTTCTATCGGACCGTAACCACGGCGATCAGGCCGCTACGCGCTTCGCTGGCAATGCGCCGCGTGCTGCGCCGGATCGCACTCGGCAAGCGCGCGAATTATTATTTGAAGCGGGCGTGAGCCTGTAAGCGAGCCGTCATTCCCCGCGCAAGCGCCTGTCGCTGAGAGCGAGCGAGCCCGAAAATCCTACTCGGCCGCCTGCGCATTCACTTCCGCCGATACCTCGCGGATGGCGCGGGCGAGTTGCTCGGCCGGCTGCGCGCCGGACACCGCGTATTTCTGCGCGAACACAAAGGTCGGCACGCCGGAGATACCCTTGTCGGAGGCTTCTTTCGCCTGCGCCGAAATCAGCTCGACGTCTTCATCGCTGGAAAGACGCCGGCGGATGTCGTCGGCATCCATTCCGACATCGGCCGCCGCCTGCACCAGCACGTCGAGATCGGTGAGATCGCCGCCGTCGCGAAAATACAGCTCCATCAGCCGCTGTTTCATCTCAGCAGATTTGTCAGCGGATTTATCTTGGGTCTCCGCCCAGTGAATCAGCCGGTGGCAATCGATGGTGTTGGGCTGGCGTTTGACGAGCTCGGGCCGGTACACCAAGCCCTCTTCGCCCGCGGCCACCACGACGCGTCCGGCGATCCCCTGATAAGCCTCGACCGAACCGAATTTGGTGGTGAGGTATTCGTCGCGGCTGATCCCCTCGCGCGGCACCCACGGATTGAGAAAGAACGGCCGCCAGTGGATCTCGACCGGCACATCGCCCGCCAGCGCCAGCGCACTCTCGATGCGGCGCTTGCCGATGTAGCACCACGGGCATACCACGTCGGAGACGATATCGATCTGAAGTGGTTTTAGCGTGCTCATGGAGACCTCCTCATCGGGACGTCCCAGAGATAGTGGGCGTCCAGAGCGCGGGCAAGAGAACTAATTTGGATTTAGCGACCGGGCCCCCAGGCATGGGCTCGGAAAAGCGGGTACCGGTTTCCCTCGGAACAAGCGCCAAGCGTTTGCTCGAAGAATCAGTTTGCTCGAAGAATCAGGCGTTTGCCCGGAAAATAATGCGCAAACTAGGAGATCAGCTCGACGCGGGCCGGTCCCGTTCCGGCTTCTTCGCTCCGGTTTTCACGGAAATCCCGGATTTTCCGGCGGTCATTATGCTCGCGGCCGATTTCGCGCCATGGCCGTTCAGCAGCTTGCCGTTTGCCTTCGCGGCAGCCGACTTGCCTTTCGGCTTTTCCTTGAGCTTTTTTTCCTTGGCCTTCTCCGCCTGTTTTTCGGCTTGCTTCAAGGCCTTCTTCTCGGCTTTGGCTTTCAGGCGCAGCTTCTCGGCCCGTGCTTCGGCGCGCTGCTTCTTGCGCTTCTTTTCGCAAGCCGCGCATTTGCAGCCGATCGGCTTGAGGTACGCCTTGAAGTAATCTGTGCCGTAATCGTAGTTGATCTCTTCGCCGGGCTCGATCTTCTTGATCGCGCGAATCACGACCTTGCGCTTGCGCACGCTGACGTCGGATTCCGCGTTCGGCTTGCAGGCGTGATTGATGTAGCGCGCGGTGTTCTTGCGCACCGAACCGTCGATGGTCCAGCGGCCATTGAGTTCGAACAAATACTTGTTCTCGATGGCGTCGTGCTTCTTGTTCCGGGAATCCAGCAGAGGGCCAAAATAACGGATTATTTTGGCGCCCTTCTTGATCGGTTCGGTGGCGAAGAGGCCAAGCCCGGTGCGGGAACGACCAACGCGATAAGGCTTGTTCGACGGAATGGCAGGCATGATGGACGGAACTGACACTCTAATGAAGAGGGATCATCAAGCCATCGTTCTAAAACAATTCCGGGCCCATGTCAGGTGTTTCGCGGTGTTCCGGATGAACCTTCCCCAGATTGTGCGGGGCGAAAAAGGCTCGAAGACGATTGGGCCTGGGCTTTGAGATGCGCTATACCGCCATCCAAGCTATCCAACCCCAGAACCATGCCGGTTCGCCGGGAAAGCTTGAGGAGACTTGAGAGATGGCCGTGGACGGAAACTGGAACATCACCATGAGCACGCCGATGGGCGAGCGCAACGCCACGCTGAGCCTGAAGAATTCCGGCGGCACGCTGACGGGAACGCAGGGCGCCGAGGGCAATTCGGCCGAAATCTTCGACGGCACCGTCAACGGCGACGACGTCGCCTGGAAAGTCTCCATCACCAACCCGATGCCGCTGACGCTTGCGTTCACCGGCAAGGTCTCGGGCGACAGCATTTCGGGCGAAATGGGGATCGGCCCGATGGGCAGCTTCCCGTTCCAGGGAACGCGGGCGTAAGGTTTCGCTCGAGTTCAAGACGCCTCAACATTTTCAGTCGTCATCACCGGGCTTGCCCCGGTGATCCACGTCTTACTTTTATCGAAAGGCGTAAAAAGACGTGGCTGGCCGGGTCAAGCCCGGCCTTGACGGGTTGGGGCTCACCCCAAATTCAATTCCTTGAAGAAATCATTGCCCTTGTCGTCGATGATGATGAAGGCCGGGAAGTCCTCGACCTCGATGCGCCAGATCGCTTCCATGCCGAGTTCGGGATATTCCACCACCTCGACTTTCTTGATGCAGTGCTCGGCGAGGTTTGCCGCCGCCCCGCCGATCGAGCCGAGATAAAAGCCGCCGTGCTTCTTGCAGGCTTCGCGCACCGCGACCGCGCGGTTGCCTTTCGCCACCATCACCATCGAGCCGCCTGCGGCCTGGAACTGATCGACGAAAGAATCCATCCGTCCCGCGGTGGTCGGCCCGAACGCGCCGGAGGCGTAACCGTCCGGCGTCTTCGCTGGACCCGCGTAGTAGATCGGGTGGCTCTTGAAATAGTCCGGCAGCGGTTCCCCCTTCTCCAGCCGCTCGCGCAATTTGGCGTGGGCGGAATCGCGCGCGACGATCATGGTGCCGGTCAGCGACAGCCGGGTCTTGGTTGGGTATTTCGAAAGCGTCGCGAGAATATCCTTCATGGGGTGGTTGAGATCGATCTTGACGACCTCGCCGCCGAGCGATTGCTCCATTGCGGGGAGATATTGCGCGGGGTTGTGCTCGAGCTCTTCGAGATAGACGCCGTCCTTGGTGATCTTGCCGAGTACCTGGCGGTCCGCCGAGCACGACACGCCCAAGCCAATCGGCAACGAGGCGCCATGGCGCGGCAGCCGGATCACGCGCACGTCGTGGCAGAAATATTTGCCGCCGAACTGCGCGCCGACGCCGAGGCTTTGCGTCATCTTGAGAATTTCCTGCTCCATTTCGAGATCGCGGAAGGCGTTGCCGTCGGCCGATCCGTGCGTGGGGAGCGCGTCGAGATAGCGCGCCGACGCGAGCTTCACGGTCTTCATGCAGAGTTCGGCCGAGGTGCCGCCGATCACGATGGCGAGGTGATAGGGCGGACACGCCGCGGTGCCCAAGGTCAGCACCTTCTCCTTCAGGAACGCCAGCAGGCGATCCTTGGTCAAGCACCGAAGGCGTCGCCTGAAACAAAAAGCTCTTGTTGGCGGACCCGCCGCCCTTGGCCATGAACATGAATTTGTAGGCGGTAGCAGAATCTCCTTGGCCTTCGGCATAGATCTCGCACTGCGCCGGCATGTTGTTGGCGGTGTTCTTCTCTTCATACATCGACAATGGCGCCACCTGCGAATAGCGCAGATTGCGGCGCAGATAAGCGTCGCGCGCGCCCTCGCTCAGCGCGGCCTCGTCGTCGCCGTCGGAGAGGACGTTGCAGCCCTTCTTGCCCATGATGATCGCGGTGCCGGTGTCCTGGCACATCGGCAACACGCCGCCGGCGGCAATGTTGGCGTTCTTCAAAAAGTCGAACGCGACGAACTTGTCGTTGTCGCTGGCTTCCTTGTCGTCGAGGATGTTGCGCAACTGCTTGAGATGCCCGGGCCGCAGATAATGATTGATGTCGCCGAACGCAGCCTCTGACAGCGCCCGCAGCGCCTCGCGCGATACCACCAGCATGTCCTTGCCCAGGACCTTCTCGACTCGCACGCCCTCGGTCGTGATCTTCTTGTACGGCGTGGTGTCCGGTCCAAGCGGAAACAGCGGGGTATGCTTGTAGGGCGGAACGGGGGTGGGATCGGGGAAAGCGGTGGGGGCGTTCATGGGGGGCTCGCAGGTTTAAGAGCCGGAAGGGTTTCAAGACACACCGCACCGGCGATTGAGCCGTTCTAAGCATTTTTGAGAGAAAAGGAAGGTTGGGGCGGCTATAAAGCCTCCCTACCCCTTCCCTTCCTGCTTTTCCGCATACGCGTCCACCAGTGCGCGGATCATACGCTGATACGGCACGCGGCGCTGGCGGGCGGCACGCTTGAAAAACGCCACCGAGCGCTGCGACAGGCTCAACGTCACCTTCACATTGTCCTCGCGCAACACCAACCTGTCCGGCGACGGCAAAAAGTCCTCGACGATCCTGACGCGGCCGATCTCGCCCTTGCTGTATTTAACCGTTGGCTTTTTCATAGATCGCCTTTCCTTTCCGCCAGTAGCCAGCCCCGAAAATCCTGATCCATATTCCTATATGGCTGAAAAGAGGTACTTATTCCGGCAAACGATGCAGATAGAACAGCGCGGGTGGCTAACTTTCGGCTCGTTCCCAGATATCGCTTCGCTCATCCGGGCCGCTACGTCTCATCAGCCAGCTCATCTCGCGAAACAAAGGTGACCACCAGCCTTGCGCCAGGGGGGGCGCCCGCGCTTCAATGGCGCAAAGGGGCACTCACCATGACATTGAGACGATCGTTTTCGGGATCGACCGCGCTCGCCGCCGCGCTTGCGCTGCTGGCCGCGATGGCGCTGACGGTATCAGGCGCGTCGCCCGCGCGCGCCGACCGTTGCGACGATCTCGCGGCCCAGCTCAAAAGCCAAATCGACGGCCTCGGCGTGGGCCGAACCGCCGCCAACCTGATCTATCTGTCGCACCCGCAGGCCAGGGAAATCACACTCGGCTGCGCTAGCCGCAACGTCACCAACCAGCTATTCGCCAAGGCCGACAGCCGCAAGCCTCAGCCAGCCTTTCTCGAACTCGTCGCCAGCGCCGCCGCCATCATTTTCACTTTGCCGAAGGACGACATGCGCAGTGGCGCGACGCGCTGCATCAAGCGGATGGGCCTGTTCCGCGGCGACGATGTCTCGACGCGCTACCGTCGCCTCGACATGCGCTGCGCCCGAACCAAGACGGAAGCGTCGATCACGATCTCGCGCGCCACAGACGAGTGATCTTTTCTGGAGCATGCTCAAACAAAAAGATAGCGCTACAGTCCGATTCAACTCAGTTGAATCGGACTGTAGCGAAGTTTGCAGCTTCCCGTTCACCATATGACGGGAACACGCGCGATCCTGCGCAGTTTAGGGTTCGGATTCATAAAGCGTTGTTCTCAGCACGGGCACAGTCTGAGCCAACGAAGCTAGGAACCCTCTTCCATGAGTATTTCGAGTATTGCAGCGCCGCCCCCGGTGACAATCGTGGAGCCTGTTCCTCCCAAAGCACCGGATGCAAAAGCCGATGCTGATGCCGCCGCTGCGCAAGCGCAGCCGACGGTTCTGCCGCCCCTCCCCCCGGGACAGGGAACGCGGGTTTACCAGATCGCCTGAGCGACGGGTAAACGACGCCGCAAGTTTGCCCGAAAATGGCGCGATGATGGGGACCGTTCGTGGACGTGTCGCCGATGATCGCAAAACTTCTGCTGCAGAACCTGATTTGGATCGTCGGGATGGGTGCGCTGTTGTTCGTGCCCGCCGGCACGCTGCACTGGCCGGCGGCGTGGGTCTATCTCGGCACCGTGGCGATCCTCGGCCTATCCTGCGGATTGTGGCTGGCCAAGACCGATCCGGCGCTGCTCGCCGAGCGCATGCATCCGATGATGCAGAAGGATCAGCCGGCCGCCGATAAGAAATTCATGCTGGTGTTCGGCTTTGTGGCGCTGCTCTGGTTCGTCGCGATCGGCCTCGATAAGCGCCTGCACGCGTCCGACATCGCCGTCCCGGTGCAGGCGCTGGGATTAGCGATGCTGCTGATTTCCACAGGCTTCGTCATGTGGGTGATGCGCGAGAATTCGTTCGCTTCCCCCGTCGTCAAGCTGCAGACCGAACGCGGTCACCGTGTGGTCTCCAGCGGCCCTTACGCCTTTGTCCGGCATCCGATGTATAGCGGCTCGGTGTTGTTTTTCGTCGGCGCGCCTCTACTTTTGGGCTCGTGGTGGGGCGTGGCGATGTCGCCGCTGTTCGCTGTGCTGTTCGCGATTCGCGCCAAGATCGAGGAACGCGCGCTGATCGCCGGTCTGCCGGGCTATGCTGATTACACAAAGCGGGTGCGCTTTCGTTTGCTACCCGGACTTTGGTGAGAACTTTGGTTCAGCCGGCAGCACCCATCATACCGGCGCACGCGTCTTCGTATGACACCGGAACGACAGGCGAATTTACAAATCCAGCGCCTTGTAACGTCGAAAAATACCGTCTTCGTTGAAGGCGATGCGCCGCTCGCTGGAGAGATAGGCCTTGATGTTGGATCTTGCGGCGACGCGGTCGTGCAGATCGACGAGACTTGGAATCTTGCGCTCGAAAGCCTTCATGCGCTTCGGAAAGGCGTAGCGCAGGCCTTCGACGGTCTGGAACAGCGACAAATCCGCGTAGGTCGCCTTGCGGCCGGTGAGATAGACGCCGCCAGCGGCCTTCAACAGCCGCTCGAAATAGCCGAGATACTTTGGCGCGCGTTGTTTCCAGAATTCGTCGGTGCGTTTTTTCGCTGGGCCGCGCTGATCTTCATAATACAGCGAGGAGCCGAGCGGATGATGGGTGTCGTGAATTTCCAGCACGAAATCCGCGATGGTGAGCTGCAGTTGATGCACCCAGAGCCGCCCTGCTTCCGCCTTCGGCGCGAGAGCATGGCGCGATCCGAGATAGAGCAAGATGTTGGCAGTCTGGCCGATCACGAGCTTTCCCGCCTTCAAGAACGGTGGCGCGAAAGGGGGCGTGCCGGTGCGCGCCTCCATCATCTTCATTATCGCGGCGATGCCGCGCTTGCTGCGCGCGATATCGGCATACTCGGCGCCCGCATCCTCCAGTGCGAGGCGGACATATTCCCCACGGCCCTGAATACCCGGCCAATAATAGAGTTCGTAGCGCATGGAGGATCCTTCGCTCGGATGTGCGGCACGGCTCCGCCGTCGCGGAGCTATCTTTGCAAAAGTGCCGACGCGCTGGCGCCTCGCTCAGTTCGCCGCGAAACAGTACAACAGACCGTCACCGCCGGTGCTTCTGAGGTCGGCCTGCGAGCAGCCGCCATCCGGTCCGCGCGAGGGGTGCGAACTGTTCCAGGATTTCGACGCGTCATCGTCACGCAGCCCGATGCGATCGGAATGTCCCAGCATCGCCGAGCCTTGCGTGCTGCTCGTCCAGTTCTTGCAGGTGCGGTCGTCGCCGGCCGGAAATGCCGTGCCGTCCGGCTGCGATCCCGTCAGCACGTCGTGGCGGTTCGGCGTATCGAACCGGCCGTTGATGACATCGCCCTTCTCGCTCAGCGCGGTCTGCTTGGTGAGATTGTTGGCGCCGTGCAACTCCATGACGTCCTTGGCGATGACCACGCCCTTGGAATTCTGCCACGGTCCGTTGCCGATCCGCTCGCGCGCATTGACCGCAGGCTTGCCGTCGGCCGCCTGGGTCGAGAGATAAGCGCGCCAAATCTTGACTCCAGAAGCTTTGACGCCAGCTCCCGCGGCCTGCGCGAGCGTCTGGCAATAATTGTCGGCACCGGCAAGACCGCCGAGGTTGGCGCCATTGCCGATGCCGTTGCTGGTCACGAAGAAACTGGTGTCGGCCGATTGCGCAAGCGCAGGGGGCACGGCGACAACCGCGAATGAAGCCGCAGCAATGAAGGTAAAACACGCACGCGAGATGATGGCGGCAAGAGTGGTGGCAAGAGCAGGCATTGAATCCTCCCAGTTTATTTTTTGAAGTCGCGAATTTGGCCTAACCGTAGCTGAAACCATTATTCAGGCTCCGCAACGCCGGATCAAGACCGGAACGGCCGATAAAAAAGGCGCCGCGGAATCAACCGGGGCGCCTTGTATCTTCATCGAAGCGCCGGCGATCAGGTCTGCTGGATCGCCGAGAGCTCCCAATTGGACCCGCGCGGCCGTACGAAGGTCCACACTTCCGTGGCCTCGCTCGGCTGATCGCTGCCCGCGACCAACCGGTCGGTGCCGCGCTCCAGGGTCTTGTCGACCAGCGAGAACCGCATCGCCACGCTGGCATAATCGGTATCGCCTTCGCGCCACGCTTCGGCGAGGTCGCCTTGCAACAGCTTCACGTCAGAGACCTTGTTGATGTCGTTGCGGGCCTTGTTCGCCTCGATGTCTTTGGCGAAATACGACACCATTTCGGGGGTGGCCAACGTGTGCAGTTTGGCGACGTCTTCATTCGACCACGCGGCCTGAATATCTCCGAGCAACTGCTCGAAGGCCTGGTAGTCGCTCGGCGTGATCTCAAGCGGCGTGCTGCCCGATCCCAAGCCGAAGCCGGTTCCGGTGCGGAAGTTGGATTGCGCGCCCGGGCTCGCGGCCATGCCGGCATAGGCCGACGCGGTCGCGTGACGACGCTGCCACCACGACATCGCCAGCCGAACCACGACGATGATCAAACCGATCTGCAGGATCAGACCGAAGATCGACGACATTCCACCGAGCCCGCCGAACATTCCGCCGCCGAACAACATGCCCAGCAGGCCGGCGCCAAGGAAGCCCGCGGCGAGACCACCGAACATGCCCATGCCGGGCCGGTTGAAGAACCCGCCACCGGCGGGGGCGCCCAAACCCGGGCTGCTCGGCTGGGTCATGGTGCGGTTGAACGGCTGCGCGGTGCTCGGCGCCGTCGAGGTGCTCGGAGGCGCGGAAAAGGTTCGCGCTCCCCGGGAGCCCGAACTGATGCCACCGCCGATGCGCGCGTCGACCGAAGAAGCGGCAATCATCAACGGTAACGCCAACGATAAGATCACGGCAATTGCCTGGACAATGCCGCGTGTGCGCTGCACAAATTTCATGACTCTTTCCCTCAGTCCCCCGGCACGGGGAAGCGCCCTTAACATGGGCAGCGTTGACCAAAAGTGAAGCTACTATCGGGAACCGCGGCTGCGGCCCTCAGTCGCGGGCAGCCATTGAGATCGCCTATTCCCGCATCCGCGATGCAGTGTGACGGGCGATGCTGCGCGTCGCCGGGAGAGGTCCTTCGCTCACGACGGCGCCATGGTTTCCTTCACCGCTGCCACCAACTGGCTGAGCGTGAAGGGCTTTGGCAGGAAAGCGAATTGCTGATTCTCCGGCAGGCTCTTCTCGAAGGCATCTTCCGCATAACCCGAAACGAAGATGATCTTGAGGTCCGGATTGCGCTCCCGCATGGTTTTGAGAAGGGTGGGGCCGTCCATCTCCGGCATCACCACGTCGGAGACGACGAGATCGACGGCGCCGTTCTTCTCTTCCAGCGCCTCCAGCGCCTCGACGCCATTCGACGCCTCGATCACGCTGTAGCCGCGCGAACGCAAACCCCGCGCGTTCAGCGAGCGCAGGCCGTCCTCGTCTTCAACCAAAAGGATGGTGCCCTGCCCCGTTAGATCAGTGCGAGGCTTCGGCTCGACCGGTGCTTCCTTGGCCACGCCGTTACCGGCGTAAGGATCGGGCGCAACCTCGGGCTCGCGATGATGCCGCGGCAGGAAGATGTGGAACGAAGTGCCGTTGCCGGCCTCCGAGGCGACATAGACAAAGCCGCCGGTCTGCTTGACGATGCCATACACCGTCGACAGCCCGAGACCGGTGCCCTTGCCGACTTCCTTGGTCGAGAAGAACGGCTCGAAGATCTTGTCGACGATGTCGGCGGGAATGCCCGTGCCGGTATCGGTGACATCGATCCGCACGTAATCCGCCGCCGGCATCCCTTTGTAGGACAGCCGCCCGGACTCCTCGGAGGTCACGTTGGCGGTTCGCACCGTGAGCTTGCCGCCCTCGGGCATCGCATCGCGGGCGTTGACGGCCAGATTGACGATGACCTGCTCGAACTGCGACACGTCGACTTTCACCGGCCACAGATCGCGGCCATGCACCAGATCGAGCTTGACCTTCTCGCCGATCAGGCGACGCAGCAGCATGGTGAGATCGGACAGCGCATCTCCGAGATCGAGCACCTGCGGGCGCAAGGTCTGGCGGCGCGAGAACGCGAGCAGTTGCCGCACCAGCGTCGCGGCGCGGGTCGCATTCTGCTTGATCTGCATGATGTCCTGGAACGAGGGATCGGTCGGCTTGTGCGCGTTCAGCAGGAAGTCGTTCGCCATCATGATGGCGGAGAGCACGTTGTTGAAATCATGCGCGATGCCGCCGGCGAGCTGGCCGACCATGTCCATCTTTTGCGACTGGTTGATCTGGTTTTCGAGGGTTCGCCGCTCGGTGGTTTCCAGCATGTAGACGATCGCGGCCTCGGTCTCGCGTTCGTCTTCCTCGACCGCGGTCACGAAGAACTGCCCCCACCGCTCCTTGGCGCCGTCGAGCATCGCCTCGACCGGCGGGATATCGCCCTGCCCTTCCGCCGCCTGGTTGATGGCCGCGATCAGCAGGCTCCGGTCGCGCGCATTGACGGTTCTGAAAATCGATTTGTTGGCCGCGCCGTCCGGGCTCAAACTCTGGGCGAGCTTGGCGAACCGCGCATTGGCGCGAACCACCGCGCCGCCGCGGTCCACGGTCGCAATCGCCATCGGGGTGAGATCGAAGAAGCGCATGAAGCGGACTTCGGCCGCGCGTTGCGGATCTGAACGCTCGTCGCGCGCGCGGCTGATCACCAGCGTGCGTGACGCACCCGGCCTGCCGTCCGCTCCGAATGCCAGCTTGTGATAAAGACGCACCGGCATGGTCTTGCCGCCGCGCATTCGCAGATCGATGTCGAACACTTCGGTTTTGACTTCACCGGGCACCGGCACGATCGACGTCAGCAGCGAAGCGCCGTCGCCGGACACGATATCGGTAAGCTTCAAACCGCCCGAGCCAATCTCGGCGAGATCGTGATCCAGCCAGTTCGCCAGCGTGGCGTTGACGTAAACCAGGTCGCCTGACGGATTGACCGAGAAAAACCCGCAAGGCGCGTGATCGAGATATTCGATCGCATGCTGCAGTTCCTGAAACACGTCCTCCTGCCGTTCGCGGTCGCGGGTGATGTCCGCAATCGACCACACCGCGTATTTCGCCTCGCGCTTGGTATGGCCGAGCGGCCGAACCCGCATCCGCAGCCAGCGGCCATGCGCGCCATCGGCACCCGCGATACGGACTTCTTCCTGTTGCCGCTTGCCTTCGCGCGCCGCCTTGAGCAGGCGAAACACCGCCTCCGACACATCGGGATTGCCGATGAAGACCCGCTCGACGGGGCGCGCGTCCCCCGCGGTCGCGGCACCGGTGAGCGCGAGATAGGCGGTGTTGGAGTAGACCACGTGACCGCGGGGGTCGGTGACCGCCAGTCCGTCGAAGGCATGATCGGCAATGCGGCCGAGCACCGGGTCGTCGGTGGCGCGATCGGCGAAACGGATAATGCCGGCGGCGAAGGCAAACAGGCTGAACAGCCCGACCATCGCCAGCAGCGCAAGCAGCCCGAGGATATACGGCTGAGCCTGCGTACGGCCGATGGTCATCAGCGCGATCGCCACAGCGACCAGTCCGCCGGCCACCAGCAGCACCAGAACGATGCTGCCGCTCCGCCGCGCCGGCTCGTGCGCGGTCATCGGCTGCCGTGATGGATCGTTGTCAGTATCGGCGGTCATACGAACGACCAAAGCCTTGTCGACATGGACTGTGACGCTTGCCCTGAGTGCCTGAATCGGACCTGCAAGCGCAAGTCCATCAAACGGTTATTTCGTGAGTTGCGCGAATTCCGGGCCCGTTCAAGAGCAAAAATCCCAAGTTCACTGCCGCCGGCCGGAAAGCCCGCGCTTGAGACCCATGACGTAGCCGATAATCTCGGCGACCGCATGATAATGTTCTAGCGGGATTTCATCATCGATTTTCACGCTCGCATACAAGGCCCTCGCCAGCGGCACGTTCTCAACGATGGGAATGTCGTGCGCCTTGGCGACTTCCCTGATCTTGAACGCGATCGTATCGACGCCCTTGGCCAGACAGACCGGCGCCGACATGCCACGTTCGTAGGAAAGCGCCACCGAATAGTGGGTCGGGTTGGTGATGATCACCGAGGCCTTGGGAACCGCGGCCATCATGCGCTTCTTCACGCGCTGTTGACCCAACTGCCTGATCCTGGCCTTGATGTGCGGGTCGCCTTCGGATTGCTTGAACTCCTCCTTGATTTCCTTCAGCGACATTTTCTGCTTCTCGAACCATTGCCGGTACTGGAACAGATAATCTGCGATCGCCACCACCGCGAGTATGGCGACGACCGTGCCCATCACATGCAGGGTCAGGCTGGTGGTCACGCCCAGGATGGCCGCCGGATCGACCCGCACCAAACCCTCCAGACGATGACGCTCCGGCCACAGGATCACCGTCATCACGGCACCCAGCGCGATCAATTTGAAGAGGCCCTTGCCGAAATTTGCCGCCGCTTGCTTGCCGAAAATCCGCTTGGCTCCGGCCGCCGGCGAGAGCTTGCTGAATTTCGGCATGAGGGATTCGGCCGACCACACCAGCTGGTGCTGCACCATGTTGCCGGCGATCGCCGCGATCGCCAGCATCAAAAACGGCACGCCGAGCACGGCGAACATCGCGTATTCCAGTTGTTGCGCCAGCGCCAACAGGCCAGCCCCATCGACACGAACCATCCAGGAATTGGCAATCAGATTGCGCATCGGCATCAAGATTCCGCCGCCGATCGATCCGGAAAATGTCGACAGCAACAGCGTGCCGGCTGATATCATGAACCAGGTATTGATTTCCTGGCTTTTGACGACGTCGCCGCGCTCAAGGGCGTCATCCAGACGTTTTTGCGTGGGGTCTTCTGTTTTTTCGGATGCATCTTCGTCGGCCATTGTTCAGGCTTTCAGCGCTCGGGCGTTCAGTTCAGCGGTATCATCTCGTGCATGACGCCGATAAAATATTCGAGGAACGTTCCCATCATCGCCACGAGGACGAAGGAGAAGATGAGGAATCCGGCGAGAATCGACAGCGGCACACCGACGAAATAAACCTGCATCTGCGGCATCAATCGCGCCAGCACGCCGAGCCCGATGTTGAACACCAGGCCGAATACCAGAAACGGCGCGGCGAGTTGCGCGCCGATCTTGAACGCGGCGGCGAAGGCGCGGGTGGCGAGTGCCGCGAGGTCGCCGCTCGGCATCACCTCGCCCGGCGAAAAGATCGCGTAGCTGTCGTTGAGCGCTGCGATGATAAGATAGTGGCTGTCGGTCGCAAACAGCAGCGTCACGCCAAGTAACGTGAGGAAGTTTCCGATCAAGACGCCCTGCTGGCCCTGGTTGGGATCGATCGCGACGGCGGATCCGAGGCCGAGTTGCTGGGCAATCACCGATCCCGCGACCTGCAACGCCGAGAGCGTCACCCGTGCGGTGGTGCCAAGTACAATGCCGATGACGATTTCATGGATCATCAAGAGCAATAGCGGCGTAATCGATTGCATATCGATGTGATAGGCGGTGCGGTGCAACGGTAAAATGACCAGCGTCAGCAACAGCGCGATCGCAAGCTTGATGCGAACCGGAATCTCGGCCTCACCGAGCCCCGGCAACAGCATCACCATCGCGCCGATCCGGGCGAACACCAGCATGAAGGTTGCGGCGAGCGCGGGCAGCAGTGAAATATCGATGCGCATGATTTACGCATAGTGCATCAACCACCTATGATTCGCGATGATATCCGCATCATATGGCTGTGAAGCGAATCCGCCATGAACGGCAACGCGAACAACAGGGTGAGAAACATCGCCAGGATTTTCGGCACGAAGGTCAACGTCTGTTCCTGGATCTGCGTGAGCGCCTGAAACAGCGACACCACGACGCCGACAACAAGGCCGACGACCAGCAGCGGTGAGGCCACCAGAATGAGAGTCCAGATCGCATCGCGTGCCACGTCGAGGGTTTCTGCACCGGTCATTTCATTTCCCTTTTCCCCTCATGGCGAGGAGCGCGCCGTTGTGCGCCTCTCGAACCATGAGGCCAAATGTCTCTTCATCCTTCGAGACGCCGGCTGCGCCAGCTCCTCAGGATGAGGCCTCGTCAGATCGGCATCTTCAAAATGTCCTGGTAGGCTTGAATGACCTGGTCGCGCACCGACACCAGGGTCGAGAGCGCGACGTCGGTTTCCGCCACCGCCGTCACCACGTCCATCACGTTGGCCTTGCCCGACGCCATCGCAACCGTTTGGGCCTCGGATTTTCGTCCCGCGTCCATGACGCTTCCCAGCGCTTCCTTGAGCACCGCGCCGAAGGATTGGCCGCCGGTCTCGGAGCCTTTACCGGCGGCGCCGGTGTCCATGATGCGGGCTAGGCTGGCGTAGGCGTTTGCAGCGACTGTGGGCGAAGCCATGGCTTAGGTTTCCTGTTCAGGCTTTGAGAATGTCGAGCGTGCGTTGAATCATCCGGCGCGTGGCGCTGATGACGTTGAGGTTCGCCTCATAGGATCGTTGCGCGTCGCGCAGGTCGGTCATTTCGACCAACCCGTTGACGTTGGGATATTTGACATTGCCGGCCGCGTCCGCCGCCGGATTGGAAGGTTCGTATTTGACGCGAAACGGCGAGTTATCCGGCCGAATCCTGCCGAGCGCGATGGTCTTGGCATCCAGGGTGCGGTCGAGTTCGGAGGAAAACGTCGGCACCTTGCGGCGATAGGGATCGCCGCCGGGAGTCAATGCTGTGGAATCCGCATTGGCGATGTTTTCCGAGATCACCCGCATCCGCCCGGCCTGCGCGCGCAGGCCCGAGGTCGCGATGCCCATCGAGCGGGCGAAATCCCCTCCGTTGTCTGCCATGATGTCATCCCCTCAAATGTTGTCCGACCTTGAGATCATGCTGCGATGAAGTTGAATCGCACCGTGATCTCTTCTCTGTGCTTGAGCATGATCTCCGGGCAAACGCTTCGCGTTTGCCCGGAGGGAAAACCGGTTCCCACTTTTTCCGGATCATGCTCTAGCCCTTGCCGATCGCGGTCTTCAGAAGATGCAGGCTTTTGCCGTAGAGCGAGGTCACCGCGGCGTAGTCCATCTGGTTGGCGGAGACCTTGAGCATCTCCTCTTCGAGACTGACGGCATTGCCCGCTGGCCTCGTCTCAAAGCCCGCCTTGCGATTTTGCTCGAAGCTGTCTCCGCCTCCCCCCGAGGGCGCAATATGCAAGGTGCTGGTGCGCGCCACCGCCAGCGATCCCACCGCTCCAGAGGCGCGGGCGCCCGTGCGATCGAATTTCGGTTCGACCAGATCGCGCGGCTTGAAATTCGGGGTGTCTGAGTTGGAGACGTTTTCGGAAAGTACGCGCTGCCGCTCCTGGTGCCACTGCATCTTGGTGCGCAACGCCGACAAGACCGGAAGATCGTTGATGGCCATCGAGAACCGCTCCCCTCACCTCTGCGGGACACGACGCCCCCTGAGGTAGGCAGAATTTGCCGCGTGTATGGTTAACAACGGGTTAAGATGCGCCGTCGTGGAGAACACGGCATCCGAGATGCGATTTCTGACCATGGGGATCAAACGAGCGCATTTTCGCCACGAATGCTGCGTTAACCGGCCGAATCGCTGAAGTTAAGGCCCGCAGAAGTCGTTTTGGCCGGACCGATTCCTGGGTTATGTAAGACGATGGGCGGCAACTATTGCCGTGGGGAATTAAGAGATAAGACTGATCTTGGGCTGCTTCGCCGGTCGCCGCGCGGTTTCCGATCCGCGTTCGACCCGCGATAAGGCCTGAGAAAACGCTATTGGCCGGGGAAAAGTATGCAGGCACTGACATTTTTTTTCGCATTCGTGGTCGTCCTGGCACTGATCGGCCTCGCCGCCTGGCTGGTTCGCCAATTCGCCAGCAACCGCCTTGGCGCCAATACCAATCGCGGGCGAATGCCGCGCTTGGCCGTGATCGACGCCGCCGCGGTGGATGGTCGCCGGCGGCTGGTGCTGGTGCGGCGCGACAACATCGAACATCTGCTGATGATCGGGGGCCCCACCGATATCGTCGTGGAGCCCAATATCGTGCGCGCGATGCCGGCACGGGAGCAGATGCAGCCACGGCCCAACGTCGCCGCGCCTGAGCCGCTGGCCCGGATTGCGCCGCTGCCCGATTCCCCTAATTGGGGCACCGAAAACGATATTACGCGATCCGACGCCTTCGATCATCCCGAGCCGCAGATGCCCGAGCCGCTGCCCCGCCAGGTCCGGTCCGCTTTTGCCGACGAAGCGCGGCGCCCGGCGCTGTCGGAGCGGCGCAACGACCGGAACGATCGCAACGATCCTTTGGCCGGCTTCACGCCGGAGCCACTCGTCAGTCCTCTTCCCGGTCCCCTTGCCGGCCGTCCGGAATCCCGCCCGGAGCTGCGGGGCGAACCGATGCCGTCGCGCGTGACCTCGCGCAACGAACCGGCCCCGCCGCGCGCACCGCGCCCGAGTGAACCACCAAAAGCGCCGCCGGTTCGCGCGCCCGTACCGGAGCGCTCCGTCGCCCCGCCGCCGCCAGCACCCGCGCCGGCTCTGTCGACAGCCGACCAAAATCTCGCTGAAATGGCACAACGGCTGGAGGCAGCACTTCGCCGCCCCGCAGGCGATGCCGGCGAACCGCGGGTGGGCGCACCGTCGGTCGCGCCCGAACCCCCGCCGGCCCGCAGCGCCCCCCGCGCGGAGCCTCCGGTGGCGCCCACGGCGGCTCCGCCTTCGACCAAAAGCGGCTTTGAAAATCTCGAAGACGAGATGGCATCATTGCTGGGCCGTCCGAAGACCCCTTCGTGAGGCCGGTGCTTCACCCGCGTAGAGTTCTATTTTTTGCCATACTGATAGCCGCCGGGTCGCTGGTCGATCCGGCGCACGCGCAAGATATCAGCATCAATCTCGGCCAGGGCAATGGCGGCGTCACCGACCGCGCGATCCAGTTGATCGCGCTTCTGACGGTGCTATCGATTGCACCGTCGATCTTGGTCATGATGACGTCCTTCACCCGGATGGTGGTCGTGCTGTCGCTACTGCGCACCGCGCTCGGCACCGGGACCGCACCACCGAACTCCGTCATCATCGCGCTTGCCCTGTTCCTGACCGCGTTTGTGATGGGCCCGGTGCTGCAAAAATCCTACGACGACGGCATCAAGCCCTTGGTCGCCAACCAGCTCAGCGTCGAGGACGCGTTGCAGCGCGCCTCCGTGCCGCTGCGCGGTTTCATGCAGAAGAACGTGCGCGAGAAGGATCTGAAACTGTTCATGGACCTTTCCGGCGAGGCACCGCCGGCGACGCCGGAAGAGATGTCGCTGCGGATTCTGGTGCCGGCGTTCATGATCTCTGAGCTGAAGCGCGCATTTGAGATCGGCTTTCTGTTGTTCCTGCCGTTCCTGATCATCGACCTCGTGGTCGCTTCCGTGCTGATGTCGATGGGCATGTCGTTGCTGCCGCCGGTCGTGGTGTCGCTGCCGTTCAAGTTGATCTTCTTCGTGCTGGTCGACGGCTGGTCGCTGGTGGCAGGAAGTCTGGTGCAGAGCTACGGCGGATGAGACTCGCGTTTTGGCTTTAATCTACCGCGCCTCGGACACGATCCCTCAGCCCTTCACCTCATATTGTTTTCCAAGGTGGTCGCCGATCTGCACGATCATCGCGACGCATTCGGGATAGCCCGGTTGCACTTTGGTGGCTTCGTCGGCCTCGGTGCGAAATTCCCAGGAGTCCCCGGCACCGAGAACCGAAATGACAATTCCGTCGGGACAGTCGGCGTGGACCTGGAGTTCGGCTCTTGCCATCGCGACGAGTTCGGCTTCGGTCCTGGTGGGCTTGCTCATGATGCCGGCTTCCTCTGTTCGATCGATGCAGGAGCTTGCCTGCTTCGCCGCGCATCTGTCGAGAGGGTCGAGCGTCGCGAGTGACGCGCTACCTCGCCGCGTCGACCCGCTTCAATCCGACGATCTGCGGTAAAGAGCCGGTTGGGAACGGGTCGGCCTTCGCGTTTTCCGGCGACACCGCCCGAGCGGTCGCGTCGGGGAATCGCGTCTTCATTTCGCGCAGGAACCCGTCGAGCGTATCGACGCTTGCCGCCAGCTTCGCGATCTGGGCGAATTCGCCGCTGTTGATGGCCGCCGGCTTGCTCGCGGTCTCGAACACGGCAAGGTCGGCTCCCTCGCTCATCAACGGCCCATATTTTTCGCGAAAGCGCGCCAGACCGATCGAATCTTCCGCCAGCGCGTATCCGACCACCGCGCGGATGATGTCACCCTTCTCCACCGGGTTCAGCGGTTTGAAATCGCGCCAACGATCGGCATAGTACAACTCAATCTGCTCCGACGATTCCCGCCATTGCCGCGATGCCCAGTAAATGTCGGAGCGCAGCCGGATCGCCTCGCGGCCAGGGATGTTCGAGATAATGTCGAGCGCAAGGTCATGGCGTCCGACGTCGCTTTGCGCACGCGCCTCCAGAAGCAGCCGTTGCTGCCGCAACTCGCCCGACAAATCGGCAATGCGCGTGGTGCGAAGTGCTGCGATGGCGCGATCCGGCTTACGGTTGGTCAGGTAGACGATCGCCAGACGTGCGGCCACCTGCGCACGCGCGGCGCCCTCCAGCCTTTTGTCGACCTGATACTGCAAGAGCTCGCTGGCCTGATCGAGCAGATCGACCGCGACCAGGCGGTCCGCGAGCCGGCGAATCATTTCGTCGCCGCGACGGCCGATCGGCGTCAATTCACGAAAATCGTAGAACATCCCGAGTGCTTCAACCAATGGAAGATCGTCGCCCTTCGGACCGAGGAAAAGTTGCGCGAACAACGCTGCCGCCACATCCTGTCCCTGCCGTGAGAGTTCGGAATTCGGCTGCAGTTTGGTCGAGGCTCGTATCGCGGCGAACGCTTCGCTGTAGCGGCCGGTCTCGGCATAAATCCGCGCCATCATTTGCAGCGTCTTTACCTCAAGACCGTCGCCGCGCCATGTTACCGAAAGCGTTTCGAGTTCGCGCAACAGGTCGGCCTGGCTGATTTCGTCGCGCTTCTGCCGCAGCGCGAGTTCGAACAGCTTGGCCTCGGTCGCCGCGGCACGGTCGGAGGATCTTATGGCCATGTCATATTCGTCGAGCGCGTCCTTGTCGTGTCCGAGCGCTTCGGCCAGCCGGCCGCGCAAGACCGAAATCGCGGGTTTCAACTCCGACGAAGGACCGACGGCCTCCAGGTCGCTGCGACGTTTCGCGGCTCCGGCGTAATCTCTGACCTCGATCGAGGCACGCATCGCCTCTGCCAGCACGATGCCTTGCAGCTCGTTCGGTACCGAGGGGATGGCGAATTCGGCATTCTTGAATTTCTCTCGTGCGTCCGCCCATTTGCCCAACCGGGCATCGGCCAAGGCTCTCCACAATTGCAAGTCGTAGTTGGTAGCGACCAACGGATTGGCGAGGTCTTTCAGTCCCTGTGCGGGATGACCCATCAGGATGTTCGCGACCGAATGG
The DNA here is from genome assembly GCA_963814615.1 of uncultured Alphaproteobacteria bacterium. Classification (GTDB taxonomy): domain Bacteria; phylum Pseudomonadota; class Alphaproteobacteria; order Rhizobiales; family Xanthobacteraceae; genus Bradyrhizobium. The sequence continues at coordinate 365,676 of CAWFDN010000001.1, forward strand.
GCGATCAGGGCAACAGAATCATCGGGGCTTGATTTGGAGTTTGCCAGCACAAGATCGAGAACGGCCTTGGCTTCCGGATACATGCTGCGCGCCACATAGAACCGCGCAAGATTGAGCCTGGCCGGTGTGCGCCGGTCGGGCTCGGTTGCTGCCAAGGCGGCGATAAGCTCGTCCTGTCGCGCCGTGAAATTTTCGCTCCGATCGTTGCGCCACTCGGTTGCATCGAAAGTTGGCCGGACCGCGGTCGATGCGCGCTCGGCGCTGGCGTCGGCCGGCGAAAGCGTCAAGCCGCCAGGCCGGCCAAAAAGAATGTTCTCTGATACAATTTCGACGACGACATCGTCGGAGTTCGGACGCACCGCAACACCTTGGATCGATTCGAGCAACGAGAATTCGACAAAGTCCTGCCGCTTGATAAAGCCGCGTGCCGGCGGTGCCGCGGTGATCACCAGAAGAGTGTCACCGGCATCCGGATCAACCAGCCGATGCAGAAGGCCGGGTCGCGACAACGGTACGGTAATATTGGCAAGCGCGGGATCGATGATGTTACGTATCGCCGTGAGCGGTTGCGTCGGCGTTTGCATCGTATCGGCAAGCGTGACCGTCCAGTTCGAACCGCCCGCCTGGTCGCCGCCCGTCAGCGCCGGAAGTTGAGGGCGGTTGAGGCGAATGCGGATCGCCTGGCCCTTTTCCAGCGGCAACCGGCTGACGTCGGCGATGATCGACCCGCTCTTGCTGCGGATCGGCTCGATATCGATCGGTTTCAAGGAATCGAATACCAGCCATATCGTATCGGAACGACGAAACAGTGCCGCAGGCGTCGCGGCGTCAAAGGAAAACGTCAGGCTTAACCGTTCGCTGGTCCGCTCGGCGCTCACCGCGGCGGCATTGTCACCGGTCACGCTTGCCGGCGACGATCTGGTTTCAGCCGGCGGCTCGGACGCCGCGAGAGGCATCTTTTTCGGGGCCTCCATCGAAGGCGCCTGCATCTCTTTCGAGGCATGCGCGGGCTTTTCCATTTCAGATGCCGGCGTCATTTTCGGCGCCGGTTCGGGTTTCGTCTCGATGCTGGCCTGTGGGGCAGGCTTCTCCGAAGCCGGCGCCGCCGTTTCACCGGCGTGGTCTGACACCGGCTCTTCGGGATGCTTTGCGGCTGCCGCCGGCGCACTGGCCGCCGGCGCTGGCATCGGAGCAGCAGACTTGGGAGCGTCTGACGTCGGAGCGGCTGGCGCCGGAGCGGCTGGCGCCGGACCATGCGAGGCATTCGATGCGAGCGGCGCCAACGGCGAGGATTTTTCCGATCTCTGGAAGGCGACGTCGACAATGTAGTTTTTCTCCTCGCGGAAGGAGTGGACATCGACATCGCCGATCAAGGCAACTTCCACCGAGGAAGATTCTCCGTCGGTCTTCTGATTGATCGACGCGATGTTAGGCGGCGCGGCCACTTTGGCATCCGCCAGATCGAAGCTGAGCACGGCGTTGAACGAAAGCGTGAGCTTCTGGTCGTTCAACACGGAAGACACGCCAACCCCGTCAGGCATTTCGAACACGAAACGGACGAAGGTCGGTTGTACCGACGCGCGCACGCGAATGGGCGGACGCTTCTTTCCCTCCGCCGCCACGCGCTGCTGGCGCAGGATGCGCTCCGCGGCGCGCGCGCGCTCGGATAGTTCGCGGACGACCTCGGGCGGAAGGCTGGGGGGCTGACCGCTCCATGAGTTCAGGCAGCAGATCGACGAACACCCGTTCGCCGGCCGTCATTGTGTTGACGGTGACCCTGCGCACCAAAGACAACCGGATCGCCGTGCCGTCGGGATCGCGCCGCACCGATCCGACATAATCGGGCACCGCGTCGGACAGTTTCTCGATCGGAATATCTACCGGCTGCTTGAACCGGATCACCAGAATCGAGCCGGCCGTGGTCACCTCGGACTCGACATCATCGGCAAGCTTGAGAACCAGTCGGGCGTAGCCGCCAGCCGCTGACAACCTCGCCTCGCCCTTGACCGGCTCTGCCCGGCAGCCCTCTGACACCACCAAAGCTGTCAGGATCAGGCCGGCCGCAAGCCACGACGGCCCGGCGAGGCGACGCCGGAGCGATCGAGCACGCGCGCGGGCTCGCGACCAAAATCCAGCGGTAGCCGTTCGCGCCATTCCAACCCGGTCTTTCAGTTCAACGATCCGATCGCCGACAGGACGCCTCGCCCGCGCACCTGAATCTAGAATTGGCGATTTAAGGACTTGTTAAATATCCCCGCTAATTGGGCTTTTGCGACAGCACTCTGCCCTCGATTTTTGGAAGATCCGCGGCAGAAGCGGATTTGTCCGACCCGGCGCGGCGGGCCAATTCGACCGTTAGCCGCTCGGCCGCTTCCGGCGACATCAGACCCAGGATGTCGGACATCTTCCGCGGCGCGATCTGCGAGGCGATTTCGAACAGCACGGGCATTTCAAGCCGGTCGAACACCTTGGCTGCGTCCTTCGGCTTCATGCCCTCATACATGGTGATGATGCCCTTGAAGCGGGAGGAATCCACTTCAGCTTTCTGTTCGGTCGCGGTCGTAATCCGCGATTCCGCGGCCTTCAACTCCTCGACACGCGATTCCATTCGCTTTTCGGCGGCCTTGAGAAGACTTTCGCGAATATCGATTTCGCGCGCGCGCGCTTCGAGTTCCTGCCGCCGCGACTGCAGCCGCTCGAGTATCGCGCGCTCGGAGGCAGACACTGGCATCGGCTCCGGAGCCATGGCGCCCTCGGGCTTTGCCATCTCCGGCGCGGCCGGTTTCGGCGCTTCCTCCTTGGGTTTCTCATTAACCGAACCGGTGATGTCAGGATCGCTCCTGCCGGTTGGAAAGTTGAAGCTTTCCTCTGCCCAGGATTGCTTGGTCGTCCCGGGCTGATAATCAAACACGTAGCCACCGTCGAGCACGAGTCCTGCGACCTTGAGCAAAGCGAGGCAGAAGATCGCGATAAGGACCACCGGAATGACGCGAATGTCTCGGAAGGATTTCATGCGGCGAGGCCATCCGACCTTCTGCGGTCGGAAAACGCCTGGGCCGCCGCGGCAACCGCCTTTGCCGACGATACTTTGGGGGCCTCGGGCTCCAGCGCAGGCCGCGCGGCAGTCGCGATTTTGGACAGCCGCCGGACGACATTATCGCCTTCCGCGAGTTGCTTCTTCAACTGCAAGGACATTTCGGTCGCCGACGCCAACTGGGTGCCGAGATTTTCGTTGACGTCGCGAACGGTGTATTTGAGGCCGCCGATGGCGCGCTCGGCGATTTCGGTCGCGGTGATCAGCTCCGCGATCGTCGCCTTTAGCGAATGTTCGTCGGCCTTGAGCCGCTTCAATCGGGTGTTCAGCAGCATGCAATAACCGATCGTAAGCATCAGCAATACCGCCACCAGACTCTCGATCGCAACTCCGAGTGAATGACTCATTGGGCCTCCATCAACTTGGTTTGCTCGTCCGCCTTCTCGAACATCGCGAAGGTGGTATTCGGCTTGCGCAATTGTTTGGTGACGCGGATGGCGACGCGATCGCCGACCCGACCCATCCGCCCCTCGGTCAAGGTCACGCTGCCGCAGCGCACCGCGACCAGCGCGTCGGCACGCATTTCAAGCGGCAAGGTGTCGCCGACCTTCAGGCTCATCAGTCGCTTGAGCGGAATCTCGGCTTCGTAGAGGACGGCATCGACCGAAATCTGGGCCTGCGCGACTTCGGTGGCGAAATGCCCTTCCCAGATCGGATCGCGGCCGAATTTCTCACCCATGAACATCTGCAGCAGCACGCTGCGGATCGGCTCGATGGTCGCATAGGGCAACAGCAGCTCTATATTGCCGCCGCGATCTTCCATGTCGATCCGCAGCCGCACCAGAATAGCGGCATTGGCGGGCCGGCTGATGGCGGCGAAGCGCGGGTTGGTTTCAAGCCGGTCGATCGAAAACGACACCGGTGACAGCGGCCTGAACGCCTGTTCGGCATCGGCCAGCACGACTTCAACCAGCCGTTTGACCAGATTGGTTTCGATGGACGTATAGGGGCGGCCCTCGATGCGCATCGCGGTCTGGCCGCGGCGGCCGCCGAGCAGAACATCGACCATCGAATAGATCAGGCTTGAGTCCACCATCGCCAGACCGAAATTGTCCCATTCCTCGGCCTTGAACACACTGAGTACCGCCGGCAGCGCGATGGAATTCATGTAGTCGCCGAACCGCACCGAGGTGATGCGGTCCAGCGAGACTTCGACGTTATCGGAGGTGAAGTTGCGCAGGCTGGTGGTCATCAGGCGCACCAGCCGGTCGAAAACGATTTCGAGCATCGGCAGACGCTCGTAGGACACCATCGCCGAATCGATGATCGCGCGAATGCCGGAATTGTCGTCGAGGTTGACTTCCCCGACGGAAAAACCGAGCAGGTTGTCGATTTCTTCCTGCGACAGGACCCGTTCGCCGCCGTTCTTGCCGCCGCCGAAGTCGCGGCTGCCGTCCTCGACCATGGCGGCCCACTGCAGCGCCATCGTGCCCGAGAGTTCATTGGCCGCAGCCGCCTCGGCCGCCTCCGCCGGATCTTCGGAATCCAGGGACGCTTCCCATTGGGCTGCGATTGCGTCCTGATCGACCTGATCGTTGTCCGCCATGATTTTAAATCCGCCCCGTCACTGAACCACGACTTCCTTGAACAACACCGCGTTGACCTGGTTCGGTGCGACCGCCGCGTTGACCCGCCGGGTCAGCTCCTCCTTGAGACGAAAGAGGCCCGCAGAGCCGTTGAGATCGCTCGGCCGCATCTCGCGCAGATAGGTCTGAAAAATGTCGGTGACGCGCGGCAGCGTCGGCTTGATCGCCTCGACCTGCTTCTCTTCCTTGACCTCAAGCACGACCTTGACCTTAAGGTATTGCACGCGCTCGCCGGGGGCGCCGACCAGATTGACCAGCATGTCCGGCACGTCGATAAACATCGGCGGCTTCGGCGCCATCGGCGCCTCCGCGTGCATTTCCTCGCCGTGAGAACGGAAGAAAAAGAACCAGGTCGCCGCGCCGCCGGCGATGAAGAGAACACCAACCACGGCGATGATCAGCTTGAGCTTGCCTTTGGGAGCCGGCGCCGGGGCTTCGCCCGCGCCGCCGTCTGCCTGTTCGTTATCAGCCATCGCTCGCTCGATCCGGTTAGGGAGTGAACGCGATGCCGCCGGACTGCCTACGCGAAACCAATGCCGCCAGCGCATACGCGCGCTCTTGCTGATCCGGACGCTAAGGGAACAATGGTTAATGGAACCTTTCTTTTGCCCTCCAACTAGGAAAAAGTTGCCGGGCAAACATGGTCAACAAGACCTTATTGCTTCCCCATCGAAACCCCGGCGAAACACCTAACCCATTCCAACATCTACATTTTCAAACTTGGCACGGCTTTCGCTCTGTTGTCTGCGAACCGCGGCTTGGGAGAGTTGGCGGTTCGCGAGATCCGCAACCGGCCTGGGAGGGCTTGGCGGCGGATCGTTGAAGGGGAGAACCACCGATGGAGAATACGCTTCTCATCGGACTTTCGCGACATGTGACGTTGGAGCGGCAGATGGATGCCGTGGCCAACAACATCGCAAACGTCAACACGACCGGTTACAAGGCCAACCGATCGCTATTTCAGGAATTTCTGCGTTCGGGCGCGCACGAAGACAACTTCGTGGGACAAGACCGGCGCGTCAGCTACGTCACCGAAGGCCTGAACTATAACGACTTCACGCCGGGACCGCTCGAGCAGACCAAAAATCCGCTGGATGTCGCGATCGATGGCAGCGGTCTTCTTGTGGTGCAGACACCTGCCGGCGAGCGTTACACCCGCGACGGCGGACTGCAGATCAACAATCAAGGCCAACTCGTGACAGCTGCGGGCAACCCGGTTCTGGGCAGCAGCGGGCCCATCGTCTTTCAACCAACCGACCATGACATCAATGTTGCGCCCGACGGCACCATCACCGTGCTGCAAGCCAACGGCACCGCCGATACGATCCGCGGCAAGTTACGGCTCGTCAGTTTCACCGACCCGCAGAACCTTCAGAAGGAAGGCGCGAACCTTTACTCCGCAGGTGCAGCCGCCGCGCAGCCCGACCTCAAAAGCACGGTACGGCAGGGTTTCCTCGAAAAATCCAATATCAGCTCGGTCGCGGAAATGAGCCGCATGATCGAAATAACACGCACCTACTCACAAATCGCAACGTTACTGCAGCAAGAGGGCGATCTGCACAAAACCGCGATCCAACAACTCGCCGACGTCCCAGCTTAAACACCATTCAGGAGAAGAAAAGTGCAAGCTCTTCATACCGCTGCGACGGGAATGGCGGCCCAGGAACTCAACGTTCAGGTCATCTCTAACAACATCGCGAACCTGCGCACCACCGGTTACAAGAAACAAACCGCGGCATTTCAGGATCTGATTTACGAGCACATCCGCCGCGTCGGCGCGCAAGCCTCGGATCAGGGCACTATCCTGCCGGTGGGTATCGACATTGGCGGCGGCGTGAAGACCGTTGGCACGCCGAGATCGATGACCCAAGGGACGCTTTCGCAAACCGGCAATGATCTCGATCTCGCGATTACCGGCGAAGGATTTTTCAAGATTCAGATGCCCGATGGCACCTTTCAATACACCCGTGATGGCACATTCCAGATGGATAATCAGGGACGCGTCGTCACTGCCCAGGGAAATCCGGTACAGCCCACAATTACCATTCCGCAGAATGCCTCCGGCCTGACCGTCAATGCACAAGGCCAAATCTCGGTGACGCTGCCGGGATCAACTGCGTCCACAATCGTCGGCCAGCTCGGTCTTACAAGATTCACCAATAAGGCCGGACTGCAGCCCGTCGGAAACAACCAATATACCGATACGCCATCGTCCGGCGCACCTCAGGACGGCGTCGCCAGTGTCGACGGATATGGCAGCATCACACAGGGAAGCCTCGAACAGGCGAATGTCGACGTCGTCTCGGAAATTTCCGACCTGATCGCGGCACAGCGCGCTTACGAGATGAATGCCAAGGTCGTCTCCGCCGCCGACCAGATGCTGCAATCCACCTCCGCGCTGTTCCGCTAACGGGAGCCGATGATGACGATACGTTCGATTTTATTTGGAACCGCCCTGCTCGCGGTCAGCAGCGCCAACGCCATCGCGCAAGTTCGCGACGACGTGATCGCGGCGCCCGTGCTTCGCGCCAACGTCACTGTCGCCGGCGACGTGGTACGGATCGGCGACGTGATCGACAATGCCGGCCCCGCGGCCAGGATCGCGATCTATCGCGCGCCCGATCTCGGCACCACCGGCTCATTGTCGACAGAACAGGTCATCGCCGCATTGCGGGCGCATCAGGTGATCGGCGTCGATACCGGGGATCTGCGCGCGATTTCAGTGACGAGGCTCGCCCGCACGTTCGAAAGCAAGGAGATCGAGCTCCAGGTCGCCCGCGCGCTGGAACACCACAATGGCTTCGGCGACGCCGCCAACCTCAGCCTGACCTTCGATCGCGAAGTGCAGGATATCCGGTTGGATCCATCGAACACCGGCTCGATTCAGCCGGCATCGATCCGGTTCGAACCGCGCGGCCACCGCTTCGATATCACTTTCGAGATCTCCAACGATAACGCCTCCATCCCGACGCGGTTGCGCTTCACCGGCAGCGCCATCGAGACCGTGGAGACAGCGGTGCTGACGCGCGACGTCGAGCGCAGCGAAATCCTCAAACCCGCCGACGTGGCGACCGAGCGACGCCCGAAGGCCGAGGTGGGCGGCGACCTCGCAAGCCGCGATCACACGGTCGGGATGCAGGCGCGGAAACAACTTCGCGCCGGCCAGCCGCTGAAAAACGCCGATTTCGCCAAGCCCGATTTGGTGCAGCGCGACCAGAACATCACCCTCACTTACGAATTTACCGGCCTCTATCTCACCGTTCGCGGCAAGGCGCTGGAAAGCGGCGCTGAAGGCGACGTGGTCAACGTCCTCAATCTTCAGTCGAAACGCACGGTGACCGGCGTCGTGATCGGACGCGAACAAGTCGCGATCTCGATCGCAACGCCGCGTCTTCGTGCTGCTCCGATTGCAAGCTCCTCGATCGAGTCAAATGAAACGACCGCATCCGTCTCGCTCGCCGCCAGCAACAATTCACCCGTCGCTCCAAAAGCCGAGTAATGTTCATGTTTAGGTCCAGCGACAATCGTATCGTTCTTTCCGGCACATTGCTCGGCCTCGTCTGCATCGCGAGCGGATGCACGGCGGTCGACCGGCTGTCGCAGATCGGCGAAACCCCGAAACTCACGGCGGTCGAAAATCCGACCGCGCAGCCCGGCTACAAGCCGGTGCAGATGCCGATGCCGACACCGGAAACCGCATCCTACAACGCCAACTCGTTGTGGCGAAACGGCAGCCGCGCGTTCTTCAAGGACCAGCGCGCCGCACGGATCGGCGATCTGATGACCGTGACGGTCAACATCACCGATCAGGCAAATTTTGCCAATGAGACCCAGCGCAGCCGCGCCGCTTCTGAGGATTCGGGCGTGACCAACTTCCTGGGAAGCAGTTTGCTGACCGGAAAGGCCGCGACCGTACTGCCCGGGCGCATATTGACCGCCGACTCCAAGTCGTCCACCGACGGCAAGGGTTCGGTGGTGCGGCAGGAAAGCTTGCAGACCAACGTCGCGGCCGTCGTCACGCAAGTGTTGCCCAACGGCAATCTCGTGGTCGAAGGCAAGCAGGAGATCCGCGTCAATTTCGAAATTCGCGAATTGATCGTCGCCGGCGTCGTGCGCCCGGAAGACATCCAGAGCGACAACACCATCGATTCAAGCAAGATCGCGCAGGCCCGCATCTCCTATGGCGGCCGCGGACAGATCAGCGACGTCCAGCAGCCGCGCTACGGCCAACAGGTGATGGACGTATTGCTGCCGTTCTAATCTTCTTTTTCAGAGCTCCCACACTTCATCGCGAACCTAGGCGCGATGAGGTGTAACTCACGGCCTCCGTCAGCTCCCCTGACGGAGGCCGTGGTCGTTTTGGAGGCACCATAGGGTGGGCAAAGCGTGCCCACCGGCATTACGCTGCGTTCGCTTCCAGATCGCGGAGGGTCTGCACCAAGGTGGCCGCATCGGTCGGGCTAAACACGCCTTCGACTCCATTGCTGTCAAAATCAGTGAACGGACTTTCGTACAGAAGCTTCGGGTCCATCACGCCACGCGCAGTCAAGTGGTCAATGATAAGATCAAGAAATTCGAGTTGATTGGCACTGAGGATTTTGCCGTCGATAAATCCAGCAAACGCTTGCTTCGCGGCAGCGTGATCGAGGCCAACCAGCGAGCGGACGAATCGACCGAGGCCGCCATCGGATCGCAGGGCATCGAGCGAAATCGTTCCAGATGCCATCAACCTGGCTACGCAATTCACCTGTGAGCATTCACTTCCCCGTTCCGAGCGCTTGCCGTCCACAAGACCTCTGTATTGCGATTGGCGCTATCAGCTCAATCGGCTGATCGTGCTGTGGCTGACATTGTACGACCGCGCAATGCTTTTAGTCGCGAAAATCACGCCATCTAGCTAATCCGCCACTCTCGCCGGCGGCTGGTCATTCCATGGGTTCAGTACCGGGGCGCGGGCTTTTTGATAGTCGCTCACGTCACGGGATACGATCGTCAGTCCGTGATGGAGTGCAGTCGCTGCGATGATGAGATCGGGGTGCGAGAAGGTATGTTTCGCCTTGCGGCCATCCTCGACCAGGAGCCGCCATTTGAACATTACATCTTCGGTGATCGCGAGCACGCGCTGCTCGAACATCGGTCGCACTTTGTGCACGAGCCAGTCGTTGAGTTCGGCGCGGCGACCAGCATCGGCGACGAGTTCAATGCCGAACCGAATTTCGGCAAAGCTCACCGCGCTCACATAAAGGAGTTCGAGCGGTTGGGCGGCGACGAAGGCGAGTACTTTGCGTTCTGGCTTGGGGCGGCGCAGCTCAGAGAGGATGTTGGTGTCGAGCAGCCAACCGCTCACAAGGAGAGCTCGCGCACAGGCATAAGCGTGCGCCTCGGTTCGATATCGATATCGCGATACGGCAATTCCTGCATCGCGGCGATCAAGGATTCGCCGGTGAGATCGCCCTTGAGACGACGAAATTCCTCGGCTGAGATCACGACAACCTCGTCACGTCCGTGCACGGTCACGCGCTGCGGCCCCTCGCTGCGGACGCGCCGCACAAGCTCACTGAAGCGCGCCTTGGCATCCTGCAACAGCCATTGGCCGGATTTTGGATGGCGTGCGCGGCGGGGTTTTGTCGGCTTCGCCGGAGATGATTTCAAAATTCTAGTCATGCTGACTAGTATATCATAGATGCCCGGCGGGTTTCAATGATCGCCTATCCGGGGTGAATAGCCGATGCAATCTCGCCGAATCATTAAAATGACCGCACGCGGCGGCCAAACCCTACTCGTCGCGATAGACCTTCTCGCGTTTTTCGTGGCGTTCTTGCGCCTCCACCGAGAGCGTCGCGATCGGGCGCGCTTCGAGCCGTTTCAACGAGATCGGCTCGCCGGTCTCCTCGCAATAGCCGTAGGTGTTGTCCTCGATGCGCTGCAGCGCCGCGTCGATCTTGGAGATCAGCTTGCGCTGCCGGTCGCGGGCGCGGAGTTCGATCGCGCGGTCGGTTTCGGACGAGGCGCGGTCCGCAAGGTCGGGATGATTGACGTTCTCCTCCTGGAGCGTCTGCAGCGTGACTCGAGATTCCCGTAAAATCTCGTCCTTCCACGCCAGCAGCTTGGCGCGAAAATAGTCGCGCTGGCGGTCGTTCATGAAAGGCTCTTTTTCGGAGGGTCGATAATTTTTCAACTTATCCAAGGTCAGCCCATCTATGCGTGCAAGGCGGGCGGAAGGGGTCCGTCCGCGCGCGCCTTATATAGCGGCCTCATGTGACAGACAATATCGGCCAAGGGCGCGAAACTGTGCAACGCTGCGGGAACTTGTGGGAGCAAAGAGCGTTGAGCCCGTGGTATCAAAAATGCCAGGCAAGCCGGGACTGCCCAGCGTGGAATTGTCCGGCCTTGGAATTGTCCTCTTTAGAATTGGCCGCTTTAAAATTGTCCTGCCTTGGCAAGTTCGACTTCGACCCGCAACTCGATCTCGGACAAGACCGCGTCGAGGCCGGGGTCGCCGGAGCTGGATTTGAGGTTGGCGGCAGCGTCGCGCAGCCAACTCACGGTCGAAGCGTCGAAATTGCCCGACAACAGGCCGATCTTGAGATCATCCAGCACGTCGAGTGCACCTCTGCCGCGCTGAACCGACCGTTTGCGGCGTTCGGCCGGCTCCTCCTCAATGCTCTGCATCGCCAGCAGCGCGTCGATGTTTGCCGTGGCCTTGGGGGCGACCGCGGCGCGCGTCTCCGGGGTCGATGCCGCATCGGGCAGCGAGAAGCCGGTCGACGTCGTTCGCTTGCTGCTGGCAGCCGGAGAGCCGAGAGTGGTGCCGTTCGGTCCGTAGATGCGCATCGTTGTTCTCGCGGTGTGACCGGAGCTTCGCCCTTTTTTGGTTAACGGATCGTAAACGACCCGGCAAAATCTGCCGCCGAGAGGCATTTTCGCCGCGGCGCGGATGGCTGGCCCGAGCCGGCCTCCTCACATTTATATAATAATATCAAATTCTTACGGTCACAAAAAAGCATGGCACGGCGCTCGCATAGGTAGTAGCGGATCGCCGTCATGGGAGTGGCGCGCCGGTCCAGCCAAAACCTCAGCGGGGAGCAGAGGAATGCCAAGCGTCTATTCGGCAAAAATTTTTGGAACGGTAGTTGAAACCGTGTGCGCTGCACTATTGGCGCTGGCGCTTTCCGCTATATCGGCGGGCGCGACCTCCCGGATCAAGGATCTCGCCAACATCGAGGGCGTCCGGCAGAATCAGTTGATCGGCTACGGCCTCGTGGTCGGCCTCAACGGCACCGGCGACACTCTCAACAACATTCCCTTCACCAAGCAGTCGCTGCAGGCGATGCTTGAGCGGATGGGCGTCAACATCCGCGGCGCCACCATCCGCACCGGCAACGTCGCGGCCGTCATGGTCACCGGCAATTTGCCTCCGTTCGGCACCCAGGGCACCCGGATGGATGTCACGGTGTCGGCGCTCGGCGATTCCAAAAATCTGCAAGGCGGCACCCTGCTCGTCACCCCCCTGCTCGGCGCCGACGGCAACGTTTATGCGGTGGCACAGGGCTCGGTCGCGATCAGCGGCTTCCAGGCCGAAGGCGCCGCCGCCAGTATCACCCGCGGCGTGCCGACCGTCGGCCGCATCGCCAACGGTGCCATCATCGAACGTGAGATCGAGTTCGCGCTCAATCGCCTGCCCAATGTGCGGCTTGCACTGCGCAACGCCGATTTCACCACCGCCAAGCGCATCGCCGCGGCAGTCAACGATTTTCTGGGCGTCAAGAGCGCCGAGCCGGTCGATCCCTCGACCGTGCAACTCTCGATTCCGGCGGAGTTCAAGGGCAACGTGGTCGCTTTCCTGACCGAAATAGAGCAGTTGCAGGTCGAACCGGACCTCGCGGCCAAGATCGTCATCGACGAACGCTCCGGCATCATCGTGATGGGCCGCGACGTCCGCGTCGCCACCGTCGCGGTGGCGCAGGGTAATCTCACCGTCACGATTTCCGAAAGTCCGCAAGTCAGCCAGCCCAATCCGCAATCCCGCGGCCGCACTGTCACGACGCCACGCACCAACATCGGGGTTTCCGAAGACGGCAAAAAACTGGCGCTGGTGAAGGACGGCGTATCGCTGCAGCAACTCGTCGACGGCCTCAACGGGCTCGGCATCGGGCCACGCGATCTGATCGGCATCCTGCAGGCGATCAAGGCCGCCGGCGCGATCCAGGCCGACATCGAGGTGATGTGATGTATCAGAGCCTGATCGGCAACCACACCGGCAGCATCCCCGCCAAGGCCGTGATGCCCATGATCAACGGCCGGCCGGATTATCAGCTCGCCGATGCCTTAACGAAGGTCTCGCCGCAGGCGCAGACCAAAGCGAAAACCGCCGCGCAGGATTTCGAAGCGGTGTTCCTCAACTCGATGTTCTCGCAGATGACCGCCGGTGTCAAAGGCGAAGGCCCGTTCGGCGATACGACGGGCACCGGCGTATGGCGTTCGATGCTCACGGAACAATATTCAAAATCTTTCGCCAAGGCGGGCGGCGTCGGAATTTCCAACGACGTTTTTCGCACGTTGATTCTGCAACAAGCGGGCCGCGCCAGCTAGACCTCAAGGAACCGGACATGAATCAGCATCCTCAACGACAGTCGCCACCCGCGCCAGCGCTTGCGGCCTCGACGGTAGCCGAGGCTCGCAAGCTCGCCGAGAACCTGATGGATGCCATGAGCTCACTGCTCGGCGTCATCGAGCGCGAAACCGAATTGGTTCGCGCCGGCAAGCTGCGCGAGGCGTTGGGATCGGAAGCGAAAAAAACGGAGCTGTCACGGCGCTACGTCAGCACGGTCTCGCAACTGAAGGCCAGTCAACAATATCTGTCGCAAATCGCGCCAGAACTCTTGACCACCTTGCACCGTCATCACGACGTGTTTCGCGCCATGCTGCAAATCAACCTTACTGTGCTTGCAACGGCACATGCGGTGTCCGAAAGCATCGTGCGCGGCGTCAACACCGAGATTCAGCGCCGCAATATTCCCAACACCTACACATCAGCCGGACGGCGCGCGGTACCAGGACCGCGGCACATGACGCCGCTGGCGGTCAGCCGCTCGCTCTGATCGCCTTTGCAATACAAGCGTTGCAATAGCAGCATTTTTCATAAAACTTTCGCGCCGATTTCAGTGCGGCATTCATTGCATTCTCTAACTTGACGTTGAGAAGTGCAGGTCATAGTTGCACTTTTGGAGGGGTTGGGATTTGACTCGGGGAAGGCCAGGAGGCTGCCATGAGTACGGATTTCAGCATCAAGCCGGTGGGGGCGCCGGCTGCTACGCCCATTGTCCAACCGCTGAGCGAGGCGGTCGGCAACGCGGTCGCTACCGAACTGCCCGCTAGCCAAAGCGTCACGGCGGCGGCCCCAAGCACAAGCGTGCGCAACGATTCGCAGGCTGCGAGCGATCTTGTATCGCATCAGGCGTTTGTCGATAGCGCCGCGGCGTCGATCGTTTATCAGGTCGTCGATAGCAGGACCGACCGGGTGGTGCAGCAATTTCCCGACGAAGCCGTGCTGCGCCGGCGCGCCTATTTCCACACGCTTGATCTGACGAATGGCACGCCCACCCGGCTTCTCGTCACCGACCGCAAGGCGTGAGTTAATTCATTGCAAAGTGGCGGCAGCGGTATCGAGGAAGGTCGAGCCGGTCGCGGGATCGGTGATGACGTTTTTGATTTGCGCCGTTCGCCACATAGGGCGCCTTGCTCGGCAGAGTGGTCGTTCCGACGGCCTTGTAGCTCGCCGACAGAACGCTGAAAACGTCACTTATGATAGGGCTGCGGCCGCCGGCAAACCATCAGGCCCGGCCTGACAGGCCGGCTGCGAGATTGCAATTGATATCGATCAGCGATTTCAATTTCGTTGGGTCGGGATTCATCTGCATTTCGATCGTCTGCTTCATGACGAACACGCCGATATTGGCGATGTTCTGACGAATTTCGATCGGCTGCGGATTGTCATTGGCCTCCGCCGCGCTCATGAAAATCGACCACAGCCGCCGATTGAAGAGCAGCGCCTGGTGCATGTTCTTGTCGGGACCGGTCCAGTTGGCCTGGACTTCCTGTAACTGTCTTGCCGCCTTTAGCAGAGCCTGCGCCTCGATTTCGCGGGGAGGAGCCGTCGTTTGCGACGTGCGTGCATAGGCTTGAGCGGCATTGGACATCCATCACCTCGATCGGTTTGCGCAGGACATTGGCATGCGAACTGCGGCTTGCGAACTTCCGGATTTTTATACTTCGTTGCCTTTAAAATATGGTTAGCGGCGGTTATCAAATGTGTTCAGGAAACCGGCAAATCGCGGCAGCGCTTGCTGGCCGCGACGCGTGGTGCCCAAAAACATCGGTTCAAAACCGTCGTTCCAGAAACGTCAGTCCAAAAACGTTTTGGGTTCCCAGCCGCAATTTGCCTTTTGCTTTCGTTTACCAAGCGTTAACCATATTCGTTAAAAGACTGTTGTCCCATCGGCCAAACAAGTCATCCCGCGCCTATTCCGCGCGAACCAGAGCCGAGATTTAGTCGAATTCGCCATGGATGATGGCGTGCGCGACAAGCGGCAACGGAGAACAGGGATGGCTTTAAAAGTCGAGCTCAAGCCGAATGAACGGATCATCATTGGCTCCTGCGTGATCACCAACACGGATCAGCGCGCGCGGCTCTTGATCGAGGGCGAGAAGATTCCAATCCTGCGCGAGAAGGATATCCTGACGCCGGCTACCGCGGACACCCCGGCCAAGCTGGTTTATCTGGCGGTGCAGTTGATGTACATTTCGCCGGATCCGCAGGTCAATCACGGCACCTACTTCAATCTGGTGCGTGACATCGTCACCGCCGTGCCGAGCGCGTGGCCCATCATCGAGGGCATCAACAACAATATTCTGAACGGCAATCTGTATCAGGCCATGAAGGAGGCCAGAAAACTCATTGCTTATGAAAAGAAGCTTCTGGACCACAACAAAGCTGTCCAAGCCGAAAACAACGCGCAACGCTCGGCCTGAGCGCCGCTGGATTCTCGTTTAGATGGATTTTTCTTCACGCGAACCGGGATCCACTTCGCTCGAAAACGCTCTGGCAACGATCTTTTCAGTAATTCCGATCATCGCCCCGGCCGCTCGCCGAAACCGCGCGGGCTCCGAAATCCAGCACTGCGGCGACCAATGCGTCGATATCGCACGTATCAGTGCGGTGATTGACGATCGCCGCGCGTATCGCGAGTTGGCCGTCAAGAACCGTCGTCGACGGCGCCGCGATCCCGGATTGCTGAATGTCGACGACGATATCGGCGTTTATTCGATTGGCGTCGGCGGCGCGATAGCGAAAGCAGACGATGTTGAGTTGGACCGGCGCCAGCAATTCCAGCTTCGGCTCGGCTAAAATCCTTGTCTCCAGATATCCCGCGAGCGCACAGGTGCGCGTGATCATCGCTCCCAGTCTCTCGGTCCCGAAGGTCTTCAAAGTGAACCATGTCTTGAGCGCCCGAAAGCCCCGCGACAGATCGGGGCCGAGGTCGCATGGCCAGGGCGAGCCCGCGGCAAGCCCTTTGGTCTCCCGGCGCAGATATTCTGCCGGTGCGGAAAAAGCCTGGCGATGCCGATCGCCGTCACGGACCATCAGGAACCCGGCGTCATAAGGCACCTGACCCCATTTGTGGAAATCGAGCGCAATCGAATCCGCGTTTTCAAGTCCAGCAAGCCGCGGCGCCAGCGCCGGCGAAAGGATCCCGAGTGCGCCATAGGCGCCGTCGACGTGAAGCCACAACCCCTCCTCGCGGCACAGCGCGCTCAACGCTGTGAGATCATCGATGGCGCCGATGTTCACCGTTCCGGCCGAACCGACGACGAGGAAGGGCTTGCGCCCGGCGTTGCGATCCGCAGCGATGCAGGCGCGCAGGGCTGCGACGTCGATGCGGTGGAGACGATCAACCTCGATGCACCGCAACGCATCGGCACCGAAGCCGGCCATATCCATTGCCTTGGCGATGCAGCCGTGCGCCGCCGTCGAGGTATAGGCCGTCAATGACGCGCCTTCGTCACCAAGCCCAAACTGCCGCACGGACTGTCCCAGCACCGTGGTTCGCGCCACCAGCAGCGCCATCAGGTTTGCCATCGACGTGCCGGTGACGAAAATCCCGCTCGCCTCCACGGGAAAGCCGAACATCGAGCGGGTCCACTCGACGATCTGGCGTTCGACTTCGATCGGAATGTGATCGCGCCCACCGAGATTGGCATTGAGCCCGGCGGCCAGCATCTCCGCCAGCATGCCGACCGCGGTGCCGCCGCCATGCACCCACCCCATGAAGCCCGGGTGAACGTTGCCGGTCGCGTAAGGCACGACGAAATCGGTGAATTCCCGATAGACCTCGGCAAGGTCGCAGGGCTTGAGCGGCAGCTCTGCGTGAAACCTGGCGCGGACCTGGT
The DNA here is from genome assembly GCA_963814615.1 of uncultured Alphaproteobacteria bacterium. Classification (GTDB taxonomy): domain Bacteria; phylum Pseudomonadota; class Alphaproteobacteria; order Rhizobiales; family Xanthobacteraceae; genus Bradyrhizobium. Next base: position 382,806 of record CAWFDN010000001.1, read on the forward strand.
CCGGTATCGGTTGCCAGACCGGGCGCTCGCGGATCTTGGCGACGTAGTCGAGCATGTCATCGAGCATGCGATGACCTTGAGCACGAATGTCATCCCAGTTTTGCGGATCCAGCGTCTCGCTGGATTCCGATAACCGGGGCGCGTCGCGAAAGGCCGTCGTCAAGCCGCGTGCTCGCGACCTTGCCGGACGCGGGCGTACAGCATCGCTGCGAACGCCTCGAAAATCACGCGCATTTGCGGAGCCTTGTAGGGAAAGACTTCGGTCGAATCCATGTTGTGAACGACCGCGGTATTGTCCGCCTCGAATATCAGCAATTCTCCGCGCTTGTTTTCCGCGCAATCGATCGTGAAATAATCGAGGCCGACGTGATCGACGATGCCAGCCAGTGCCGTTGCATGACGACGCGCGAAACCGATGTCGAAGGTGCGCATGAAGGTCTCCTCTTCGAGGCGCTTCGATGCACTGTTGGACATTCCGGCGTTGAGATACCAGATGTCCCACCGATCAGCGATCGCCATGTGGCACGCGTAAGCCCGGCCGTCGACGAAGACGACGCGATATTTGCGAAACAGGCCATCTTCATTCGCGTAATCGACGAAGCGAGAGACAAAGAATTCCTGCTCGTTCCGTTCCGCGAGATACCGGCTGAGCGCCACGCCATCGTCGAGCTTGGCAAGCCCCACGCCGGCATGCGAACCGCGCGGCCTGACGATGAGTGGAAAATTCAACTCCGCCGCGATGTCTGCCGGCAAAAGTTTCGATTGAGCCACGTCGGACAATTGCGCACGGGTCACGGCTAGCGTCGCCGGAATATCGAGCCCATCGATCCCACGAAGCAAGCGATGCAGCTTGTCGCGATCGAGATTGCAAACGAGCCGCGGCGGATTGAGAAGCGGTCGCGGCCAGCGCACCGCGGCTTCATCGATCTTGCGCAACGCGTCCCGGCAATCTTCCGAATCGGACGCGATCACGATGGCGATGTCGTGTTCGGGCAACGGCACGGGCAATTCAACTTGCGGGATCACGTACAGCATCAACAACTCGATGCTGGATTCTTCCAGCAAGAATTCGATCGGCGTGTTGCTGCCCATATCGGTTGCGGCCGCAAGCGCAAGGACGCGCAGCCGGGGTTGTTTGGACGCACAGGGAGGGCGGAATAATTGGTGCGACTTTAGCACTTCATCCTGGATCGCAAGCCCCGCCTGCTTGTCGCCGAGCAATTGTGCGATCAACGCCAGATCGAGCCCCTCGCCGGCTTCCGCCCTGCCATCGACCAATTTTTCGATCAGGTCTCGCCAGAGCAGACGAAGGTCCTTTCCATCGAATGCCATCTTCGCGAGCTTCGCCATGCCGATGCGGTCGGCATAGGGCAGTCCGGTTGCCCCGGTCCGTTCGTGTAAATCAGGCTGCATGTCAAAGCTCCGCGGAAGACGAACGTCGATGCTGTTTGCGCCGCGCTACTCGACGCGTCGCGTTTTGTTTGACCGCCGGCATTCGACTGGACGCGACCAAATCACGGCGCTCGGCCTCGACATGACCTCACGCGGCATTTGCAGCACTTGCAGACGCCCCAAACTGCGACGAGACATCGCCGTGAAACACCGACGGGCCGACATGATCGAGGCGGCTCTCGAGATCGGCCCAGATTTCACCGCCGATATCGGTCCAACGTTTGCAGAACGCAAAATCCTCGCTGAGGTAAGTCCCGCTTCTCGGGTCGATCATGCACTCGAACAATGCAAACCGGTTAGGGCTTCCCGCCAGCGCATCGAGGGAATGCTCGCGGAAGAATTGCAACGACGCGTAGTCCGGGTGTGCGCACATTTTTTCAAGGACGTGACGCCGGATCATCAGGAAGCCGGTTCCGGCATGGCGCACGCGCGTAAAGCCGTTGACGACGACCACATGTTCCGGATCGTCGATATCGAGCACGTAGTCGAGGGCGGCCGAGGGTACTCTGGGCCGACCGGAATCCAGCATCCGCTTTGCCTTGTCCCAATTGACGCGCTTGATGGGATAGACGCCGGCCACCATGTCGGCGCCGGATTCGATCAACCGAAACACCTGCTCGGGCGAGAAGCCGATGTCCGCATCCACGAACAGAAGATGTGTCGCGGCGGGGTCGTCGAGAAACATCGTCACCAAATTTGCACGCGCGCGTGTGATCAACGCATCGCCGTCCCGCATCAAGACCTTGAGGTCGATGTTGGGTTTGGAGCGCAAGGCCCGCTGCAATTGAAACATCGAACCGGCATAGATGCTGGATACCTGGCCGCCGAAACAGGGTGTCGCCACCACGAGGTGAAAGTGCTCGGTCATGAACGGCCTCCGAAGCGACGAATTGCGCTTTTTATTTCTCACCAAACAGTAAATAGACGTGGTTAACGAAATCCTAACGGGCGCTTCCAGGCTCCCCCGAAGCAGGTTACATTTGAGACAGTTCGTGCATGTGCGCGAGCAACCACTCGATCTTCGCGACGATGGTGCCGACGCCGTCGAGTTCGCGCCGCACATTTTCGTGCGCCACCTCCTGGTTGGAAGACCATGTCTCCGTGACAAGGCGGGTGCCTGCGCAGATGCGAAGTGCCGCGACCGGACGCCCCGCGCGGCAACCCAATGCGACGGGTTGACCGACAAGGCAGATCTTCGCTGCGATCTCCGCGTCCCGCTCGCACGCATCCGAAGCAACGCGACTTTGAATATCCCGGGCCAGCGCCCGATAGATCTTCCTGCAATCTTCCAACGAGAGAACGCGGTCATCGCGCGTGATCACAAACGGAAAGATCGTTCTTTGAGCCAGCTCTTCATCGTCGATGCAAAGTTCGTTAAACCGCTGCTGGGGCGTCAACAGGCGCAGCGACGGCGACGCCGCGATGATTTGCTCCACTCCCTTGCCGAAGGTCGACAGAGCCGACCAGCGAAAGTCATCGGGCACGTCGTGATAGGCCCGGATTTCCTCAAGCGCCGCTTCCCAGCGAAGCCATTGGCCGAAATTCACGCGGATCGGAAAGCGCGACCGGAGGGCCGGCCAATTCATCGGCCAGTCGCTGCGGCTGCTATATTCAAGAAGTCCCGGTGCAATGTCGGTGACCGCATCGAAGGTTTCGGAAAAAGCCGCCGGCACCAGCAGCGCGCCGCTGAAGGGAGGGCCCGTGAAAAATTTCGAGCCCGTGACAAGCACCATGAACCCGCGATCGAGATATTGCTTCAGCCGTGGGCGACCCAGCCGCATTTGGCAGGCATCGACCACGACCTGGACCTGATCGGACCAACGCGTTGTGATTTCGTCGAGGCATCGATCGCTTGGTACGCGCCAGCCGAGCTTCGATGAATCCATGACTTGAAGGAGAACCCTGGTTCCGTTTGCGATCGATCTTTCGACCGTGCCAAGAACCAGCGAATCCATTTCGGTTTGCGAGCGGGCATCGCCATTTTCATCGAACAGTTCGAGCGCGACGCTCGCGACGGAAGGCGCGAGGCCTGTAATCGGCTCTCCCTTTCGAACCTGGCTTCCATTTGCCGTCGCGGCACCGAAATGATGTCCGCGCGCGGTATACGCGGTTCCGCTGCCGGTTTGATCGGCGGCGACGATCACGGTTGTCAGCGCCGGACCCAGCAGCGCCTGCACGAGAAACAGCGCCTGAAGCTGCGCGTCGGTACCCGACGGAGAGAAGACGATTTCGACTTCGCTTTCGGAGAGACGAAGAGAGGTCTGCAATTCGCCGCGCATCGCTTCGATACGGGCGTCGAACGCGGCATCGATGCCGACGGCGATGGCGGACCGCATCAGCGACAGCCGCGCGGTCTCCGCATGATCGTAAGCACGCTGCGAAATCGACGTCGCTGTGCTTGAGGCAAAGCTCACGGTGCCTGGGCAAGGCGAAGGCCGGCAGCCATATTCGTTGGCCCCGCTCGCCGGGTTGATGCTCAATCGCGGATCGCCGCCGCGGATGAGCAGGCGGTCTAGCGGATCGAACAGCTCGGCCAAGGCGGAGGCGGAGCGCGATTGACCCCGAGAGATCGGATCCTCGGATGCAAGAAAACGAACGCCACGATTGAGCATTGTTTGATACCCAAGCCACGACCGTCGCGCTCAGCCGGTGCGACACAAAGGCTCCAAGGGCGACGACCCCAAGGGCAGCCAACACGGCGTTGGCATGCTTTACGAAAAGTAAAGAAGCTTGGTTAACAAAACCTTTATTGCGGTAAGGCGTCGGCCTTTGCGCTCGTAAAGTGACCGCCGGCTAGCCGCCGGCCGGAAGAAACTTGGTCAGGCTCAACTGAGAAAGGATCGATGTGGTCTGAAAAGACGCCTGCAGGTCTGTCTGCAGCGCCAAAATCTGACTGATCACCTGATCCGGAGAAGCGTTCTCCGTCTGGTCGATGACGCTCTGCAGCTGTGATTGGGATTGAGTTTGCCGGGCGGTGGCACCGCTGATCGTCAACTGCGCGTTTGCAAAGTCCGACTGAATATTTTCGATGGTTTGCTGCCCCGGCTGCCGAGAAAGATTTTGCGTCACCCGCTGGCTCAAGGCGGCGACCTGTGCAGCCCCATTGGGGTCGGTTGGCGACGTCGTCACGGCAGAAAAAACGGCAAGTGCTTGAATTTGAGAACGAATGGCCGGCTCATCGGCTTGCAACCCGTATTGCACGGTGATCGACGGATCGATGCGGGCGCTCAACGATGCGCGGGCGGATCCGCTAGTCGTTCCGCCGGTGTACCAGGCGACCGTATTCGCCGTGCCGTCGACGAGCGACGTCGCACTACCAAACGGAGGGCCGTTGACCCGCAGTGGCGGCGTGGTCGCCGTCGCTGTGGCAGGAAATCCGAGCGCCGCGAACGCCGTCGGGTTCGAACTCGTGACCGTCAGATTCGTCAAGGCGTCGTTGTGCAGCGTGATCGCCCCGTTGCCACTGACGGTCGAAGGCGTCGAAGTGCCGGTGATCGAGTCGATCGTCGAAAGTAAGGTCCCGACCGTGGCGGTGACCGATATCTGATTAGGGCCGGGGGTAGTGCCGGCGGCCACAAAGGTGATCGGCGTGCCGTTGACGGTGATGCTGTCGCCGGCCGCGAAACTGGGGGTGAGCGAGTCCGTGCCCGCTGTACCGGACAAGAGCGTCGCGCCAGTGATCGGCGCAGGGGTCGCGGCCTGGTTCTTCACCGCGCTTCCCGCGACCGTTCCGACCGCATTGAAAAAATCATTGCCAGCCGCAACCGCGGACGCGGCGACAAGCGAGGTATTGGCGAGCGTTTTGATCGCTGAAGTTAGCGCGGTACTTAGATTCCCGGCGGTCACCGCCGGGGTCGTGCCGATGGCGAAACTCCCGGCCGGCGGCGGATTTGCGCTTGAGGCTGTGAGCTGAATTGATGCGGTGGTGCCGTCGGGCAGGTTGAACCCAAAGGTCACCTGATCGCCGTTGTTGGGATTGGTGGGGAGACTGACCGAGACGGCCGCCGGCGATCCTGTCGGAGCGGTGACGGTCGCACCGGTCAGCGACGACGAAACCGCATTCAACTTCAGGCCGAACGGCGAGCCCGCGGCGTCCTCTGCCACTTGCACCGAGGGCGGAGTCGGGGGCGCCGCCACCGGAGACGTAATCACGAGACGCCCGAGGCCGCTGGTACCGAGATCGGCCTGCTGACGCTCGGAAATCACCTGCTTCAATCCGGCCTGGGTGGGGGTGCCATTGGTGATATCATCGATCGAGGCGACCGCTGGCGTATTGATGGCGTTGCCCGAAAACACATAATTATCGCCCGCCTGCGTATTGAGAATACCAAGCGCCGACGACAGTTGCGACGCCGCGACTTGCTGAGCGCTGGTTTGTCCGGCGCTGTTGAGGGTTTGCGCCGAGCTGTTCGCGCCACTCAGCACCGTTTGTCCGATACTGACCAGCGATTGCAGGGCGGTGTTGGCGACATTGATGTCCGTGTTGACGCTGTTAGCCGTATCGGAAAACCCGGAGATCTCAGCCAATTGCGACCGTGCCGCGATGGCCAATCCCTCGTTGGCGCCCAGGCCCGCATAGGTCGTCGATATTTTCCCGGTCGTCAGCTGCGACTGAAGGCTCGTCAGTTGATTCTGGATATTGGCCACCGACTGATTGAGTACGGAGGTGGAACCGAAGCCGACACCGTTGATTGCCATATCGATCGCCTTATGGTTGCGCTTGTAGCAAGGCCGTAAACAGACTCTGCACCGTAGACAGCACATGAGCATTGGCAGCGTAGTTATTTTGCAGCGCGATCAGGTTAGCCAATTCGGTGTCGATATTGACGCCGGAAGTGGAGTTCAATTTTTGCTGCAACGTGCTGACGACGACATCCTGCCCCTGCTGAAGCTGGGTCGCGGATGTGGCCGCATTGCCTTGCTGGCTCAGGAACTGCTGCAGGTAGTTGGTCAGCGTTCCCGTGAACGGCGTTGCGGGTGAGCCAAGCCCCGTTTGCGGCGAGTAGGTGAACGTGCCCGACGTCAGTTGCGAAAAGATAAAATCCGAGCGCGTGGTGTCGCCGGCAGGCGTTACGGGCGAAGTGTTGAAAACGGTGAGCTTCGAAGGGTCGCTGAGAAGCGCGGGATTGACGGTGATGCGGCCGGCGAAACCGGTTTGCTGCGAGCCGCCTGCCGTGATCGCGCCGGTGTACAGCGAATTGCTATCGGTAAACAACGGCAGCTGAGGGCCACCGCTCGTCAGCGACGAAGTCGTCGTCGTCACCGAGGCCGCATTGACGGTTGTCGAGCCGACACCGTTGTCGACCACACGCAATGTGGAGCCGGATGGATTGGAGAACTGAAGATTGGCGCCACCGAGCGCGCTGTTCAATTGCGAAACGACCGACGACAACCCGCCCGAAAAATTGACGCCGATCACCTGATTGTTCGGGCCCGCATTGGCGTTCGACAATGGAAGGGCGGCGGGGTCGTCGACCCGCACGATCGTGACCTGGTGCGGGGTATTGGTCGCTTTATCCGTGTAGGTGACGTTGATCGTGTTGCCCGGCAATACGTTGGACAGATCGAGATCGAATCCGGCCTTCGGCCCAACCGTGGCCGGCGTGCCCGCGGTGGTCTGGTTCGACAGCGCGCTCGAAATCGACGCCGCGAATTGATCGACCTGCACCTGCGCCTGAACCAGCGTCTTGTCCCGCAGCGTCAGGTCAGCCCCGATCTGGCCCGAGCTGATCGAATTGGTCCCGCTCAGATCAATGTTCGCCCCGTTCGCGAGCTGGACGGAGAGCGTACCGCCGGTGGAATTGGCAGTCAGCGTCCCCGGCGAGTTGAAAATCAACTGGGATGGCTGGGGCCCCCCGACAAGCTCAATACCACTTGTCGTGAAGACACTGGTCTGGTTGGCATTACTGGTGGAGACGCGGATGTCCAACAGCTTCGACAACTGATTGATCGCGCTGTCGCGCTGATCCGCAAGCGTCGCGCCGGTGGGGTCGGTTGAACTCAATCCCCCGAGTTGGGTGTTGAGTTGCGCGATCTGATTCAACGCGGCATTGACCTGCCCCACCGAATTGCCGATGTCCTGTTCGGTATTGGAACGCAGCGTTTGTATGCCTTGCGACGTTGCGTTTAATTGCTGCGCCAGCGATTGCGCCGCGGTCAAGGCCGAAGACTGCGCTGAGGCAGTCCCTGAACTTGCCGACAGCCCTTGAACGGCGGTTGTAAAATTCGAAAAGCCGGTCTCGAGAGACCCGGCCCCTCCAGGGGGGCCGAAAACAGTTTGCAACTGGTTCAAAATGTTGACGGTCTGATCGGCAAACGTGCCGCCGGATGTTTCGGTACGCAATTGAGCCTGGACGAACTGGTCCAGCGTACGGTTCACGCCGCTGACATTGACGCTTGCGCCGACGCCGCCACCTGCTACCTCAACCTGATTGAGGCTTTCGGTGACGTAACCAGGTGTCTGCGCGTTCGCGATATTCGACGAGACAACCGAAAGCGCGGCCTGGTTCACGCGCAAACCGGAGATCGCAGTGGCGAGAGATGAAGCCAAACTCATATTATCGCCTCAGATCGGGCCGTGCCAACTCCTGCCCAAACTCGTCACTGGATGACCTGGAGCAACGTCTGAATCATCTGGTTGGCCGTAGTGATCACTTTGGTATTCGCCGAATAGGCTTGCTGGGTCACGATCAACTGGGTGAATTGATCGGCGATGTCGGTGTTCGAGCCTTCGAGCGACGAACCCTTGATCGTGCCCGAGGCACCGATGATGGCCGGCCCCGATTGATTGGTAACGGCATAGGCGCCGCCATCGAGTGCGTGCAGGAAGTTGGTGCCGTTGAAGTGCGACAGCGTCACGGAAGCGAGATTGATGTTCTGCCCGTTCGAGAAGGTTCCGACCACGAGACCGTTGTTGTTGATCGCAACCGAAGTAAGCTGGCCTGCGGAAAAACCATTCTGCGAGAACGTGTTTACGGTCGCGGTGCCGGCCGTGGTGGCAAATTGTGTCAGGGCGCCGGAGTTGATGTTGAACGAAACCGTTCCAAGGGTCTGGCCGCTCACCGCGACATTCGGGATCGTGACGGCCGAGCCCGTCGGACTCGACAAAGCTCCGTTGGCGTTGAACACGAAGTTGGTGTTGACATTGACCCAGGCGGCCTGCCCCGTGGTTGGATTGGGATTGGCTTGATAGAAAAGATTCCAGGTGTCCTGATGCGGGTTACCCGGGCTACTTAAGGAAGCGCTGTCAATCTTGGCCCACCGCAGTTGCAGGTTGATCGGCGTTCCCGCCGAGTTGAAGGCCGTCACCGCGCCACCGCTGATGGATTCGTTGTTGAAAGTCGTGAGGTCGTTAGCGCCGACGCTGCCGCCGCCGGGCAAGCCACCGCCCGTTCGTAGCGCCGCCACGTTAGCCGAGAGGCCGAGGGCGTCTAATGCAGCGGTCGCATCAGTCCCTGGAGTCGTTGTGGTGGTGATTGAGAGATTCTGCGTCACGCCCGTGTTCAACACGATCGCGCCGCCGGAGTTGACGGTCGACGGGGTCGCGCTTCCGGTGATCGAATCGATCGTGGAGAGCAAGGTCTTGACCGTATCGCCAACGGAGATGTTAATTGGCGGACTGGTGACGGTGCCGCTGGTGCCGGTAGTAGCGGACACGAAATTGATCGTCGTGCCGTCGACCGTGATAGTGTTGCCGGCTTGAAAGCCCGGGGATATCGAATCGCTTCCAGCCGCTCCTGAAAGCAACGTATTGGGGGTGATCGGCGCGTTGATCTGACTCTGTACGGCACTACCCAAAAAAGCGGTGTTCCCGAAGGGCACGATAGTGCCCAAGGCAATGGGATTTGCAGCAAAATCGCCTGGATTGAGGCCGCCCAAAGCCTTGATCGTACCGGCGGCGGCGCTGCTGCTCGCGGTCGTCGTCGGCGTCGTCGGAAGGTTCGCGGCGTATTGGATGGCGCTGGTTGCCTGCGCCGGGACGAAATTGTTCTGAAACTGGAGAATCTGCGGGACGTTTCCAAGCGGATTTCCGGTCTTGGGATCGACCGGGACACCCTCCAGAAAATAGCCGGCACCGTTGACGAGATTGCCGTTTGTATCGAGCTGAAAATCGCCGCGGCGCGTATAGTCGGTGACGCCATTGAACACCGGCTGATTGTCACTTGTGCTGGTTGGCTTCTCGACCGAGAAAAATCCGTCGCCGTTGATCGCCAGATTGGTCGCCACCGTCGATGCCGCGATAGTTCCTGGCGTGGTGATCGTCTGTTGCGCGAAAGCGACGACGCCGCCAGCGGCTTGCGCAGCAGGCGTCGTGGCGTCCGGAACAAGGTCTTCGAAGCTGGTGTCGATGCCTTTGAAGCCTATGGTCGAGGCATTGGCGATATTGCCGGAAATGTTCTGCAGCGCGAAAGATTGAGATTGCAGGCCACCAACCGCGGTAGTTAGCGCATCGAAGATACCCATGACATCGTCTCCAAATTCGATCCCGGCGGCCAGGCGATCTGCACAACCAGGGCCGCAATCGAAGGAGAGTGTCGCAAGCACCGTGCCAAAATTGAAAATGTCTGTGTATCAATCACTTAAATGAAAATGCCCCGGTCCAAAGACCGGGGCATATTTGCCGGGCCGGCAACAATTGCCGGCAATACAAGAGATAATCAGCTCGCCGACGGCGTTCCCGGACGAAATACCAGCGCGAAGCCATCCATGCAGTAGCGCAGGCCGGTCGGCTTCGGTCCATCGTCGAAAACATGACCGAGATGACCACCGCAACGGCGGCAATGAATTTCGGTCCGCAACATCCCAAAGGTGCGGTCTTCGGTCTTGCCGACGGCGTTTTGGAGCGGCTGATAGAAACTCGGCCATCCGGTCCCGCTCTCGTATTTCGTCTCCGAGGAGAACAGCGGCAGGTCGCAACCCGCGCAGGCGAAGGTGCCCTTGCGATGCTCCTTGAGCAGTGGGCTCGACCCCGGGCGCTCGGTGCCTTCCTTGCGCAGGATGTCATATTGCTGGGGGGTCAACTGTGCACGCCATTCGGCATCGGTCTTTTCGACCTCGAATTTCTCCGCGGCGTTGGCCGGGGAGATCCGCAACCAGCGGAAGGCCGCAAGGCCAAACAAACCGGCAACGGAGGTGAGCAGGATACGGCGGTCAATCATGATGGTCTCCGGGCGAGGAAATACGAAACATCCCCTCAAGTACGGGACGTGGCAACGGAAGTTACACCGAACGGGACCGAAACTTCTCACATTCTTGCGAACAAGGCGCCTGGACGGGTTTCCGCTCCCGCCGCCATTTTCGCGTGGGAGAGGTTAAGAAAAAAGAATTTAGTCGCCTTCGCCCGGCCGCAGCGGACGACCCGGCGTCGGGGAGCGCCGCGGCGGTCGGGTTCCGGCCTGGCGATTGGCCTCGTCCAGACGCGCCTCGCGAATACGTTCCCGGGTCTGCGCTCGTTCCCGATAGCGGGCCAACGTACCGGCCGCGGCGGAACTTCCCCGCCCCCACATCCCGATGGCATATCCGGCGGCCCGGCCGGCCGGGCCGCCGGCCCAGACCAGTTCGAACGGCGAAAACAGCCGCCAGCGGTCGTCGCCCCACAGAATGCTGCGGGCGATCAGCTGCCCCGCCATCGCCGAGGTGTTCAGGCCCTGCCGGCCGAAGCCACTTGCCACCCACAATCCGCGGCGCAACTGGCCGATCTGCGGCATGCCATGCACGGTCTGTCCAATGGCGCCGCCCCAGACCTCGGCAATCTCCGGCTTCCCGAGCCCGGGGAAAATCGTGTTGATTCGCCGGGCAACGACGCCGCCAAACCGCTCCGGCCGCGCGGCCCAGGTGGTTTCCGGACTGGCCCACATCAGCCGGTCACCATCCACGACCCGGAAATGATCGATGCCAGCGGTGTCGGTCACCGAGCCTTGAAATGTAATGGCCTCGGCAAGGCGCTCGCCGAGCGGCACGGTCACCGCGGCGTAACGCCAAACCGGCAGCAGCGTCTCCGACAACCGCCGCAACGGCGCGCCCAGATGCACGTTGCCGGCCAGCACGATGTGCGACGCGCGCAACCGCGCCGAGGGCGTGACGATGCGCTTGCGAACGCCCGATGCATCGATGCTGACGACCGGGGTATCCTCGAAAATCCGTGCCCCCGCCCGCCGCGCCAGCGCCGCGAGGCCATGGAGGTATTTGCGGCCGTCGATCTGAAACGCCTTGGGGTAAAACACGCCGTGGAAATAGCGATCGGTCTTGAGTTCCGCGCGCACACGGTCGACTTGCCAACCTTCCACTTCGGTTTCGAAATCCTCGCCGAGCATTTGCAGCCGGCTGATCAGCTGATCGCCCGCCTCGACATTGGAGACTTCCAGGGCGCCCTCGCTCAGCGCAGCGCCCGGGATCAATTCCTCTTTCGCGGTGGCCCGAACATATTCGGCACCCAGCTTCGACAATGACCAGAGCTCGCGGGCGTCCTCGAAGCCGACACGTGCGATCAAGTCGGGAAGCGGAAGACTGTAGCCCGGCATCACGGTGCCAAGTTGGTGGCCGGACGCGTTCCAGCCGACGTGCCGGCCTTCCAGGACGGCGACACTCGCACCGAGCCGCGCTGCCTCCAGCGCCAGCGTGAGGCCGGCAAGCCCCGCCCCGACCACACAGATGTCGACATCCAGATCGAACGAAAGCCGCGCGCGCTCGCGTATCGCCGCGGCAGCAGCTCGGGGGGGTGCGCTCGTAGACATCTCGCTCATATCGCTGTCTTACGGACCCCCAAGTCGCTTGTCACGCGATGCCGCTTGTCACCTGATCCGAGGTTTGGCGAATTCCGGAATCAATAAGGACATCAGCAAACCATGATTCCTGTGTGGCTGGCGAAACGCCTCCGTGTATCCCGTGAACGCTCTTTGCGATTGAAAGAGCGCATGAGCTTGTTCATTAATCGGCGGACTTGAAACGAATTGAGATTGGCCATGCGCCATTTGATGCTGCTGCGTCACGCCAAGACGGAAAGCGATGCGCCCTCGGGCCGCGATCAGGACCGTCGGCTCGACGACCGCGGCCGGCGTGATGCGGCAGAAATCGGCGGCTGGATCGGCCGGCATCCGCCTTTTCTCGATCTGGTGCTGGTTTCGCCCGCGATCCGGGCACGCCAGACCTGGGAGATCGCCTGGCAGGCGATGAAGGACCGGGGCCCGGAGCCGCAAGTCGAGCTTTTGCCGGAACTCTACGGCGCCGACCCGGCGCAGCTCCTGCAAACCGTCCACACCGTATCCGCCACCGATCCGCCACGGCTGATGCTGGTCGGTCACAATCCGGGAATGCACGAACTGGCGCTGGCGCTGGCCGGGAGCGGCGACGCCTCGGCACGCAAGGCGCTTGCCGACAATCTGCCGACCTCGGGCCTTGCCGTGTTCGACTTTGCCGTCGACGACTGGGCGGACGTGGCGTTCCGCCGCGGCAAACTCGTGCAATTCGTCAGTCCCAGGCTGCTGAAGCAAACCTCAGGCGATTGAGGCCCACGCCGACCCCAAACGCTTCACCTACCCCGCGTCACCCAGCCCTCAATTTGTGCTAGGTTGGTCGCAGACAGGGAGGCGCAGATGTTCACATCCATTCTGGTCCCGATTGATCTCGCCGACACCGATCTGGCAAAGCCCGCGATTGCGACGGCGGCGACCTTGTCGCAAACCTGGAACGGCGCGGTCCGCTTTCTCAACGTGTTGCCGATGACGCCCGTGATGCTGGCGGAATATGTGCCGGCAGATTTCGACATCCAGCAGCGTCAGACCTCCGAAGAGGCGCTTGCCATCGTCGCCCGCGACTCCGGCATCGATGCCGCGCGCATCTCCAGCGTGGTGCGACAGGGCGGCGGTATCTATCACGAGATCCTCGAAGAGGCGGCGGCGATCAAGGCCGACCTGATCGTCATGACGTCGCACCGTCCGGCGATGCGGACCTATTTTCTCGGCTCCAACGCCGGTCACGTGGTGCGCTACGCCAAATGCTCGGTGCTGGTGGTGCGGCCTTAAGATCCTGATCCGGTCGTGAACAACGACGTCCGCTTGCGCGCAACGCCGGCTTTATCTTACAAGCAGGTCATGGCCGAGACGACTTATTTTCCGCGCCGCCTGATCCTCGCCGGCGCGATGATTTCGGGGGTGCTGCTGGCGCTGGCCGTGCACATGCTCGGGGCACGCTTCGGGCTCGATCTTGGCGGCCTGTGGCGATCGGGCACGCGCGAATTCATGCCGGCGGGAGCGGCGCTGGCGTGGTGGCTGATCGCGACGGTGGGTTTCTGTGGGGGGTATTTCACCGCGACGCTGATGGACAGCGCAGTGTCCGGCCAAATTCCGCAGCGGATGCGGCAATTCCTGATCGCGGTCGGGGTGCTCGTGCTGGCAGGCGCGGGCCAGGCAGCCTCCGCGCCAAGTCCGATCCCGACAATATCGGGCGTGCTCTCCGGTCTCGCGGCGCTCTGCCTCGGCGCCATGATGGCGTTTTGCGGCGCGCATTTTGCGTTGCGCAGAACTTGAACCCAGAGAGTTTGAACCCGCACGGCTTGAACCCAGAGAGCTTGAAACCGGCCGGCAAGCGCCGAGGTGCACCGGCGCGCCCCCAAGACAGACGTCGCGCAGAGGCTTCCCGCGCGACGTTTTGTCTCAACCGTCTCTCGTCAGATCAGCTCGCGGCCCGCAGATTGACCTTGCTCTCCGCCAACATGGTCAACTTCTTGTCGATGGCCTTCTCCTCATCGAGCGTCTTCTGCAAAACACTGGCGCAATCGTTGCGGCCAAGTTGCTTTGCCCACGCGATCAGGCTGCCGTAGCGCGCGATCTCGTAGTGTTCGGCGGCTGCAGCGCGGTCTGTTTGCTGCCAGCACGCGATTTGTTCGATTGCGGATACCGGCTAACCAGTTGCCTCCGAGTTGTTCCTGCCGGCGACGACGAGCTCGGGAGGGAACATCGGAACATTGCGAGCGATGGAACGGCTGGATGGCCGATGCCAGCACTCGAATCTCGCGCGTGGCGGCATATGTACAAGGCGTGACAGCTGTACGGTGTGTGACAGAGGGCCAAAGCTGTCGTTGTCAAGGACTGCACAACGAGACGTTTTTGCCTTATGGGTCTCGTATGTGGAGCAATTGGCCGCCGCTTGTCCATCGAACGCGTCGATGGGCCTTCAGCTTGTTGCCGCCCGCCGGGAGGACGAATGCACGGACTGCTGACCACGCTCGGGCGTGGCTTCAAGAAACGGATCGGATGGAAACGGCTCGGAGTTGCAGCCAGTTTCGTTATCGTCGCGTTCGCGATCACGACCCTGGTCCGCACGCTGAGGGGCGTCGACAGCGGCGTCATCCTGACGGCGCTGACCGACATACCGCATCGCCACATCGCGCTCGCCGCCCTATGCGTGATCGGCGCATTTTGTACGCTGACGTTCTATGATTTCTTCGCGCTGCGGACCATCGGCAAAAAACACGTACCCTACCGCATCGCAGCGCTGTCGAGCTTCACCAGCTATTCGATCGGCCACAACATCGGCGCCACCGTATTCACCGGCGGCGCGATCCGTTTCCGGATTTATTCGGAGTACAGCCTGAATGCCATTGATGTCGCCAAAATCTGTTTCCTCTCCGGATTGACGTTCTGGCTCGGCAACACCTTCGTGCTCAGCATCGGAATGGCCTTGCACCCCTGGGCAGCATCGGCGATGGATCAGCTTCCATCTGCCATCAACCGGCTGATTGCGTTCGGCGGCATCGCCGGCATCGTTGCCTATTTGGTCTGGCTCACCATGGGCGAAAGGCGGCGCGAGCTTGGGCAGAATGGCTGGAAAGTCGTTTTGCCCTCGGCGCGGCTGACGCTGTTGCAAATCCTGATCGGGGTCGTCGATCTCGGTTTCTGCGCGCTTGCGATGTATCTGCTGATGCCTTCGCAGCCGGAGATCGATTTCCTTTCGCTGGCGGTGGTCTTCATTCTGGCCACCTTGCTCGGATTCGCCAGCCACGCGCCGGGAAGTATCGGCGTGTTCGACGCCGCGATGCTGGTCGCCCTGCCAGAATTCGGCAGGGAGCAGTTACTGGCCACGCTGGTGGTGTTTCGGATCCTGTATTTCCTGATCCCCTTCGGCCTCGCGATTTCCATCATGGGAGCGCGGGAGTTCTGGCTCAACATCATGGTGCCCTGGCAGGAACGCCGCAGGCTGACCTGCACGGCCTCCGCCGCCGTGCCGCAACCGGTCAAGAGCCGATCGCCGCAAGGATAGGAACCCCGCACGGCCCCCGGCCAAGGCGCGTCAGCGCGCGGGCGTGCCGGCCTTCTTCGCAGCCACCGGCGGCTTCGTCGCCGGAGCTGGCGCCGGCAGGTATTTTGCGACGATGGCGGGATCGAGTGAGGCCGTCGCCGTCTCCGGCAGCCGGAACCAGGTCTCATCCTTGCCGAGCAGCGAAATTCCCCAATAGCCGCGCATCGTGAGCGTCTGACCGTCAGGGCTGACGCTCATCTTGGCCTTATAGATTTTGCCATCGCGCGGATCGAGAACGTTGCCGCCCTCATACTTCAGCCCTTCGCGCTTCATGCCCCTGATGAAGGGAAGCCCGAGCACCGGCGCGTTTTTACGGTCGTCGACGCATTTCGTGCAAATCTCGTTGAGATCTTCGTCGGGCCCCGGAAACATCTTGACGATCACGCCTTCGAAGATGCCGTCATGATCAAGCACGAGCACCCACACCACGGGCTTGCCGTCCTCGACCTTCTGCCACAACCCCGCGGCTGTCGGCTCCGCGGCCTGGCCCGGAAGCATGGCCGCGAGCAACATGACGAGACCGCTCATCATCGGCAGCGTCAGTCGAAACCTGGATATCGCGGTTCGCATCGTCACCACCTGACCTGTCCACCGAGAGACTACGGCGATTTGGCTGACGGTTCCAGTGCGGCATTGCGTCATCGAGCGGTGTTTCAGAGACCGCCACAAAATCGACGCAAGAAATCGATGCAGGAAATCGACGCAAGAATCGATGCAAGAATCGATGCAGGAAAAATTTCGCGGCCGCTGGGCGCGTTGGCCCACGTCGGACCGTCAACGGTCGGCGCCCGCCTCAAGCAAAAGCTGAGCCGTTCGCTCCATTTCCCTGGGTCAGTTGACCCCGAGCTTCTTCTGCAGGCTCGACGACGACGTCGTGTACTGGAACACCAACCGTTTGTCCGGATAGACATAACGGTGGGCCTTCTGGGCCATCAGCGCGCCTTCGTGGAAGCCGCACAGGATGAGCTTCAGCTTGCCGGGATAGGTGTTGATGTCGCCGATCGCAAAAATTCCGGGCACGCTGGTCTCGAAAGCTGCGGTCTCGACCGGCACCAAATTGTTCTCAAGCTCGATACCCCAGTTCGCGACCGGCCCCAACTTCATGGTAAGGCCGAAGAACGGCAGCATGGTATCGCACGTGACCTTCGACATCGCGTTGTCGTTGCCTTTGACGGTAGCCCCGGTGAGCACACCGCCCTCGCCTTCAAGACCCGTGACCTGACCGATCTTCAATTCCAACTTTCCGGAAGCCACCAGCGCGCGCATCTGTTCGACGCTGTGAGGCGCGGCGCGGAAATCGTCGCGCCGGTGCAAAAGCGTCACGCGCTTGGCGATCGGGTGCAGATTGAGCGTCCAGTCCAGCGCGGAGTTGCCGCCGCCGACGATCAGCAACTCCTTGCCGCGGAACTGCTCCATCTTGCGCACGGCGTAAAACACGGAAGCGCCTTCATAGGCTTCGATGCCGGGCACCGGTGGACGTTTGGGCTGGAACGATCCGCCGCCGGCGGAGATCACGACTATCTTGCACTCGAATACCTGACCGGCATCGGTGGTGACACGAAAGCCGGGATCGCCGATCTTCTCGATCGTTTCCACCATTTCGTTGAGATGGAAGGTCGGGTTGAACGGCTTGATCTGCTCCATCAGCGCCTCGGTCAGGCCCTGGCCGGTGACGAGCGGGACGCCCGGAATGTCGTAGATCGGCTTTTCCGGATAGAGCTCGGCACACTGGCCGCCGATCTTGTCGAGAATGTCGACCAGATGCACCTTCATATCGAGCAGGCCCAGTTCGAACACGGCAAACAGCCCGCATGGGCCTGCGCCAATAATCAACACATCGGTTTTGATCACTTCGCTCATGTCGCTTCTTTTCGGTTGGACCACGCCGGCAGGCCCAGTTGCGGGCTAGCGCCTGTCTAGCCAACGCGGTGGAGCGAGGAAAGCCATAATATGGCGCCGGCGACCGCGGCAACCCCTTGCCGCTGTTCGACAACTGGGTTGTAACGGCATGTAATTTTTGGAGATCGCGCCCGTGAACGCACCTGCCCGTCCCGATCCAACGCCGCGCCTGGAGGATTTCCCCTACCGGCTGACCGACAATGTGCGCTTTGCCGATCTCGACCCCAATCAGCACGTCAACAACGCGGTGTACGCGACCTATTTCGAAACCGGCCGGGTGACGCTGGTGAAGGACCGCAGTTTCGGGCTGATGCCCCCGGGGCTGGGCTGGGTGCTGGTGCGCCTCGATATCCATTTCCGCGCCGAACTGCGCTGGCCAGGCAGCATCGAACTTGGGCTCGGCGTCGCGAAATTCGGCCGAACCTCCGTGACCTTCGATCAGGTGGTGTTCTCGCAAGGCAACTGCATGGCCTCGGCGCAATCGGTCACGGTGCTGATCGACGAGACCACGCGCAAACCGACGCCGCTGACCGACGAGATCACCGGAAATTTCCAGCGCTGGGTCCGGAGCGGAATGGATGGAATGTAAAGAGCTGCCGTTCTGATTGAATTCAGAACCGAGCTCGCCAGCCTTACGCCTGCCGCTCCGGCGTCGATACCACGAGGCCGTCGAGCGCGTCGCTCATCTTGATCTGGCACGACAGCCGCGAATTCGGCCGCACGTCGAAGCCGAAATCCAGCATGTCCTCTTCCATCGGGGTCGGCGCGCCGACCTTCTCGCGCCAGGCCTCATCGACATAGACGTGGCACGTCGCACAGGCACAGGCACCGCCGCATTCGGCTTCGATGCCCGGAATGGCGTTACGGATCGCCGCTTCCATCACGGTCGCGCCGTTTTCGACGTCAATGATGCGGGTTTCGCCGTTATGGTCGACAAAGTGAATCTTGGCCATGATCGCTCGTACTGCCGGATGAGAGAGGTCCGGGCAGTCCTATAACGGGTCGATCTGTTCCGCGCTAGTGCGGGGGATTTGATGTTCCGGGATCAGGACCGGCGCAGCATCGCGTCGATCGCGGTCCGCGTCTGCGCAATCGCCTCATGGAGCTCAGTGAGCGCCGGGGTCGGATCGTCGCCGTTCCGCAGGATGGCCTCCATGCCTTCAGCGGCATTGGCAACCCGAAAGGCACCAATCGCTCGGGCCGAGCCCTTCAGTGTATGCGCCAGCGCTTCGCTGTCGGACGGCAGGAGCGCGAGCGCGCCGAGCAGACGGACCGCCTGCCCCGAGAACATCGCCAGCACCTCGCGCTCGAGGCCTTCATCGCCGAGCGTCATACGCCCCAGATGCTCGATGTCGATCGGGCCGTCATCGGGAGCGAGCGGCGGCGATGGCATCCAGTTGATCCGTTCCAAATGAAGCGTCATGGCGGCAAGCCCAATCTCTCCCCGGCATCGATTCGGCACCGGAGTTTGACCAAGCCAATCACGTGACTGGTTAACGGAGCGTTGTGGGCAAACCGCAAGTTCGCCGTTTTTTTGCCGAAGAGTCGCCCCAATTGAGGGGCCCGGAACCGAATTTCCGGGCGCTGTAAGGCCTTAGCGCCTTCTCCTGTTAACGATGATTAAGATTGTATTAATCGGAGCCATTTCATTCGCACCGCCTAGCCAATAGGATGTTTCCGGATGTAGCGGACAAGCCGGCCGACGGTCGCGCTGACGCGCCGCTGGGCGGTGATAACCGGTTTTCGAGCTTGCGAGGGGCATCGCGCAAGCCCCAGCCGGACGCGTATGAAGTAAAATGAGGGCAGACTGAACATGGCGAACAATCCCAAAAAGGTCAAAGACCCCACTGAAGTTGCGCTTTCTGCCATTCAGGAAGCCTTGAACATCAGCGACGGGTCGATGGCCGACGATGCGCGCAGTTCGGTCCGCAGCGACGTCACGCCGATGAATGTGTCGTCGACATCGCCCTACGATGCCGGCACGTTTGACCCCCGGCCGAGCGCCGAGCGCGCAAACTTCGAACCCGTCGAGGAGCAGCACCAGACCCGCCGCGCCGCCAACGACGACCGCGAAACCATCGGGCAAATTCTGCAAGCCATTCAGAAGGGCCGGCCCGCGCGCAACGTTTATACGCTCGCCACGCTTTTTACCGTGGTCTGGATTCTCGGCGGCGCCCTTCTGACCATCAGCTTCCTGCCCTCGCTGCAGGCTGCCATCGGTCAGGGCAGCGGCGGCACCCTCGTGCTCGGCGGCCTCGTGGCATTGTTCGTTGCGCCGGTCTTGCTGTTTTATTTCCTGGCGAACCTTTCCTGGCGCGGCCAGGAATTGCGCATGATCGCCCAATCGATGGCGCAAGTTGCGATTCGTTTCTCCGAGCCCGAGGGCGCGGCGAGTGACTCGATGGTGACCGTTGGTCAGGCGATCCGCCGCGAGGTCGCCGCCATGGGCGACGGCGTCGAACGCGCCATTGCGCGCGCCGGCGAACTGGAAACCCTCGTCGCCAATGAAGTCTCGGCGCTTGAGCGCGCCTACAGCGACAACGAAGTACGAATCCGCGCGCTGCTGCAGGATATCGCCCATCAGCGCGACAATCTCGTCGGCCAGGCCGAGCAGGTTCGCAGCGCCATCTCCGGCGTGCAAATCGATCTGCGCCACGACATCGCGCTGATCTCGGACGCGATCGCTTCGCGGGTCGATGATGTCGCAAAGAGCATCACCGGCGCACTGGAAGAACGCGGCGCCCACATCACCTCTGCGCTCAGCCATGCCGGCGACAACATGATCCTCGCCCTCGGCGAGCGCGGCGGCGACCTGCTCGACCGTCTTGAGGAAGCCAGCGCCGAAACCACGCGCGCCGTGCTCGACGCCAGTGAGCGCCTCACCACCAGTCTCAACTTCAAGACCGGGCATGTGCATGACGAGTTCGTCGATCTGGCCGATCGCGTCCATGAGATGCTGAACGAGCGGATCGACCGCATCACCAGCGAATTCGAGCAACGCTCTTCCACCATTGTCGACGGAATTTCCGAGCGGACCGAACAGGTCCATGACTCGTTGAAGAATTCCGGCGATTCGCTGCTGCTGGAGCTCGAATTGCGCAGCGGCGATCTGGTGAGCAAGATCGACGAGGCCGGCAACCGCCTCGCCACCCAGCTCCTCACCTCCGGCGACAAGGCCAGCGAAGCGCTGGACGTGACCGTGAACTCGCTGGTGGCGAAGGTCGCCAGCCAGACCGAGACCGCGCACGACATGCTCTCCTTGCAGATGAGCGCCTTCGACGAACTGGTGAAGAATCAAGGCGGCGAGCTCGCCGAAAAATTCGCGCGCGACAGCGGCACCCTGGGTGCCCTGATTACCCGCCACATTTCGGAATTCGATCGCACCGTCAAAACCTTTGGCGGCGAGATCGTCGACCGCATGGGTCAACGCACCCAGGATATCGCGGAAAGCCTGAAAAACTACGTCGACACCTTCGATACCCGTCTGACCTCGAACGGCGGCGAGATCACCGCCTCGCTCGACCACCGCCTCCTGCAATTCGAAACCACGCTCGGCAACCGCCTCGCCCATCTCGACACCTCGCTCAACGGCAAGATCAAATCCTTCGACGATACCATTGACGGTCGCCTCAAATCGCTCGAACAAGGTTTCGATGCGCGGGCGCAATCGGTCACTGAGACCATCGACAACCGGCTCGGCACGCTGGCGTCGGCGCTGGCCGACGGCACGGTCCAATTCGATGCGCGGGCGCAATCGGTCACCGACACCATCGATAGCCGTCTTGGCACGCTGTCGGCGGCGCTGACCGACGGCGCGGCCCAGGCGATCCACTCGATCGACTCGCGCCTCAGCCTTCTCACCTCGTCGCTGACCGAGGGTACTGCCCAGGCGATCGATGCGGTCGATCGCCGCATCTCCAACGTGACCGCGACCATCGACGGTCGCAGCACCCACTTGACCGACACCATCACCGCCCGGTTCCAGGAAATTCATCAGGGTATCGAAACCCGGGTCGGCGCGGTCGCCACCGACATCGACATCCGCGTCGCGCAGTTCGAAGACCTGCTGGGTTCGCGCGTCGAAGCCGTGGCGGGTCGCATCGAGAGCAGCGGGCGGCAAGCCAGCGACGGTCTTGTGGCCCGCACCACGGAGTTGTCCCTGGCCATCAAGTCCCACGTCGAGGACGCGGAACGCTCGCTGACCACCCTGGTGGTCAATACAAGCGAAACCATTCAGACCGGCGCACGCGCCGCGCAACAATCCTTGCTTTCGGTTTCTTCCGACGTCGGCGCCCAGTTGAAGCTGACCTCGGCGGAAGTCGAACGCGCCCTCACCGCCGTCGGGACCGGCGCTGCCAATTCGATTTTGACCAGCGCGCGTGACGCCCAGACAACGCTCGTGGCCGCCTCTGCCGATACCGCGAACCAGATCAAGTCGCTGTCCGGCGACGTCGAACGCACGCTCTCGGCCGCAGGTACTGCAACCGCCGCCTCGATTCTCACCAGCGCGCGTGACGCCCAAACAACGCTGGTGGCCGCATCATCGGATGCCGCCACCCACGTCAAATCGCTCGCGGTCGATATCGAACGCACATTGACGGCGGTCGGGGCCGACACCGCCGCTTCCATTCTCAACAGCGCGCGCGAGGCGCAAAATTCGCTCGCCGCGACCTCGGCCGACGCGGCCAACCAGATCAAGGCGATCTCCGCCGATGTCGAGCGGTCGCTCGGCGCGGTCACCACCAGTACCACCGACCATATCCAGGCCAGCGCGCTCAATGCGCAAAGCGCTCTGGTGGCCGCTTCGAACGAAGTCAGTTCAAAGGTCCGCTCGACCTCCGCAGAAGTCGAACGCTCGGTTCTCGCCGCCAGCAACACCTTCGGCACGACCATGAGCGGCAAGACCGACGAAATCGTCAGCTATGTGCAACAGCAGGCCGACCGTCTCTCGCAGATGATCGATGGCAAGCGCGGATCGCTGGTCGAGGCCATGGGCGCCAAGGCCAACCAGCTCACGGTCGAAATCGACCGCGTCACCTCCGACGCGCTGAAATCGATCGACACCAAGGGACAGATCTTCTCGCAATCCTTGCTGAGCAACGGTTCCGACGCCGCGCGCACCATCACCTCGGCGGGCGACCTGGCCACCAACGCCGTCAACAAGTCGCTGAAAGACCTGGAGCAGGCCTCGCGGTCGGCGATCGATCAATCGCGGCAGGTCTCGATCGCCGCCGTGACCGAGATGCAGGAAACCAGCAAGATCCTGCGCACCGACACCGTCGCCCTGTTCGAACGCCTGCGCGAAGGCAACATCCTTTTGCAGGAAGTGCTGACCGGCGCGCACGACAATCTCAATTCGCTCGAGCGGGCCCTGGTCACGCGCGTGGCAGATTTCGTGTCTGCGATGAACGACGTAACCTCGCGCAACGGTGACGCGACCCAGATGCTGGAAAGCCAGTTGAGCATCTTCAACTCCAAAACCGCCAAGGCGTTGGAGGATCTCGGTTCGCTTTCCAGCCAGTTCGACATCCACGGCAAGGCACTGGTCGAAGCCGCGGCTGTGGTCGAGCACAGCAACCGCAACACCACTGCCTCACTCGCCGAACGCAAATCGGCGCTTGAATCGCTGGTCACCACGATTGACCTGCGAACCACCGATCTCGATCAGCGCCTGTCGCGGTTCACGGACTTGCTGGACGAATCGCTGGCGGCGGCCGAAGCGCGCGCACGCGATATCGCGCGCGTGGTGGCGGAATCGGCGGGCGCCGGTTCTACCGCGATCAGCCGGCAGTTCGAAGCGGTTCGCGCATCGGTCGAAGAGGAACGCCGATTGACCTCCGATGCCATGCACGACATTTATCAGCAGGGCACGCAGGAAGCCGATGCGATGTTCAAGCAATCCGCCGACAGGTTCACCGCCATGGTGGGAAGCATGAAGCAGATGGCTGCCGAAATGCATCACGAACTGGAAGCAACCCGCGACGAACTTCGCCGCGGCGTGCTGGAAATGCCGCAGGAAGCCGCCGAAAGTACCGCGCAGATGCGCAAGGTCATCGTCGACCAGATCGAGGCGTTGGCCGAACTGAACCGGATCGTCGCACGTCACGGCCGCGGACTTGACGTCGTGAGCTCGGGGCGCTCAAGCGCGCAACGCGATGACGAGCCGATGCTGGCCGCCGTCGGCGGGCGCAGCGAAGCAGCGCCATCGCGCTCTGCCGCAGCCCCGCGCATGCGCGACGCCAGCAGCGCGTCGAACTTGCCGCCGCCGGATTTGGGTATGCCTGGCTTGGGCATGCCTGGCTTAGGCACGCCTGTTTCAAACGCGCCTGTTTCGCGCCGCACCGAAGCCCCGCCGGTTTCCCCTGCAGCTTCGGAGCAAGGTCGCGACGGTTGGCTTTCCGACCTCCTCAACCGCACGGATGCCGCCGGCAGCAACCGCGAGGCCCCGCGCGGCCGTCCTGCCCAGCAGGCCATCGGCGGCAACCCGCTGGAGTCGCTGTCGCTCGACATCGCACGCCTGATGGATCGCAATCTCGCCGCCGAAATGTGGGATCGCTATCAGCGCGGCGAGAGCAAGGCATTCTCGAAGCGGCTCTACACGCCCGCCGGCCAGAAGGCCTTCGACGAAGTCGCCCGCAAATATCGCGTCGACCGCAACTTCAAGCAGACCGTCGACCGCTACATCGCCGAGTTCGAACGCCTGCTCGACGAAGTCGCACGCGACGAACGCGGACCTTCCGCCATCCGCGGCCATCTCACCTCGGAGACCGGCCTCGTCTACACCCTGCTCGCGCATGCGGCGGGACGGCTGGGGTAACGTTTGGGCCAATCGCACGAATAAAAACGGAGGCAGCGATGCCTCCGTTTTTGTTTGGGCGGGAGTATCGTCAACCACGGGTGCAACGTTCGACGTATTATCGGCCTGTTCCACGGAACTGTGATTGGCGGTCACTCGCCAGTCTCGATACGGCGTTATAGGTGGCATTCTGATAGCCAGCGTCAAACACCATTGCAGGAGTAAACAATGTCCAAGGTCGCTTTATACGTTCCGCTTGAAGCCAAGCCCGGCAAAGAAAAAGAAGTCGCAGATTTTCTTAAATCGGCGCTGCCCCTGGTCGATGCCGAACCGGGCACGGTGAGCTGGTTTGCCATTCAGGAAGGTCCGTCGTCATTTGCGATTTTCGATACTTTCGATGACGAAGCCGGCCGCGATGCCCATCTCAACGGCAAGGTCGCCGCGGCCCTGATGGCGAAAGCAGACGAACTGCTCGCCAAGCCGCCGGCGATTCACAAGATCACCATCCTGGCCGCTAAGCTTCCTAAATAAGCCCGCGACGTAGCGCGCCATTTGGCGAAATGGCGCGAGCCTTTAGGAGACCGCCTTCGGGCGGTCTCTCTCAATCTCGCCCTTTCGCATGAAGGCGGCCGCAAGGTCGATTTGTGACCCGACGAGAAGGCGAGCCTCGTCTCGGCGCGGCTGATGGCTGGCGGCACGGCCAAGGGACGCCCCCGGAGTGCGCTCGACAATGATCGTCGCCGCCGTAGCTGAGGCCAACGGTTGCGTGGTCGTGACCGACAATGAGAAGGATTTCACCGGACTGAAGATCGTCAATCCGCTTCGAGCGCGGGGCTGAGTAGCCAGTTGTTGGGTGCCCTGCCGCACCTCGAAAGGGTTACGGCCGCTTCTTCTCCGCCGCGGGCACGGGCACCGCCGCCGGAGCCGGTGCCGGTGCAGCGTTGCCGGCGCCGAACAACAGCCGGGTCGGGTTGCGGTCGAGGTTGTTCACCGCGCGGCTGATGTCGGCGAGCGTTCTGCGGCCATCGACCATCAAGGCGCCTGACCGCTTGTCGAAATCTTCGGCCAGTTCGCGGATCGATTTCACCGCCAAAAACAATTCGCCGCCGTCCTTGCCGCCGGCCAGCGCGTTGAGACCGAGCATGAGGTTGTCGGCCTTGCCCATTACACCATCAGCCTTGCCCATCACGCCCTCGACCTTGAGCATGAGGTCGTCGATCTTCTCGCCATTGCGCGCCAGCGACGAGGTGAAGGCTTCGAGGTTATGCAGCGAGTTTCTCACCGCCTCCTGATTGTCCGACACCACCCGGTTGATGTTCTGCAGCGTGCCGCGGATCGCCTCGGTGACGTCCTGCAGCGCGTTCGGATCGGCCGTCAGCACGGGGATGCCGTCCTCGCCGAGCGGAACCGGGGGTGCGGCCTCCTCGCCACCCTTCAAAGAGATCGCTGCGACGCCGGTGAGGCCCTGGAATTCGAGCCCGACGAGGGTATCCTTGCGCAACGGGGCGTTATTTTCGACCATCGCGAGTGCGACGACCCGACGCGGGTTGTCGAGCTTCACGGAGATCACCTCTCCTACCCGGATACCATTGAAATTGACGCTGCCGCCGTTCCGCAAGCCGGCCGCCGGACCTTCGAACACAATGCGCAAGGGGCTGCGCGCCTTGGTGGTGTGGAGGTTCTGAAACCACAGCACGAAGCCAAACGCCGCGACGATCACCGCCAGCGTGAACGATCCGATCAGGACGAAGTTCGCCCGCGTTTCCATCCAACCAACTCCGATACGAACTCTAGATAGGCTAACCCAAGGATTGCCTTAGGCTCGCCCAAGACTAGCCCAAGACCAACCCAAGACTATCCCATGACGGCGCGGGCGCGTTTGCCGTGAAAGTAGGCCCTCAACCAGGGATGCTCCGAGGCCTGCATGTCGGCCATCGATCCTGCGGCAATGATCTTGCCGTTCCCTAAAACGGCAATACGGTCACAAGCGGTGTAAAGGCTGTCCAAATCGTGGGTTACCATGAAAACGGTCAGGCCCAAAGTGCGCTGCAGGGTCCGCACCAACTCGTCGAAGTCGCCGGCACCGATCGGATCGAGGCCGGAGGTCGGTTCATCGAGGAACACCAGCTCCGGATCGAGCGCCAGCGCGCGCGCCAACGCCACGCGCTTGATCATGCCGCCGGAGAGTTCCGAGGGAAAACGGTCGGCCACTTCGGGGGCCAACCCGACCATGCCGAGTTTGGCCTCCGTGATCTCGTCGAGCAATCGCTGCGAGACGTTGAGATATTCGCGCACCGGGAACTGGATATTCTGTCGCACGTTCAGCGAGGAAAACAGCGCGCCCTGCTGGAACAGGATTCCCCAGCGACGCTCGACGCCGCGTCGCACGGCGGCATTGGCGGCGTCGAGATCGATCCCGAACACCTCGATGCTGCCGCTGGTCTTGGGCACGAGTCCGATGATGGTGCGCGTCAGCACCGACTTGCCGGCGCCGGAAGGGCCGACGAAGCCCAGGATTTCGCCGCGTTTGACGTCGAGATCGAGCCCGTCGAGAACCTTGGTGGCGCCGAACCGCACCGAGATATCGCGAACCCGGATGATGGCGTCGGGGATTTCAGACACCATCGTCACATTCCGATCGAAGCGAAAAAGATCGCAAACACGCCATCCATGACAATGACGAAGAAGATCCCCTTCACCACCGACGACGTGGTGTGTTGTCCGAGCAATTCGGCACTGCCCCGTACCGCAAGCCCCTCGACGCAAGCGACGATCCCGATCACCGCCGCCATGACAGGAGCCTTGATGATGCCGACGATGAAGTGGTCGATCGAGATCGCGTCGCGCAAGCGAAGCAGGAACGCTTCAGGATCAACGCCGCCATAAAACCACGCCACCAGGCCGCCGCCATACAGCGCCGCGATGGCGCCGAGAAAGGCGAGGATCGGCAGCGCGATGATCAGCGCCAGCATCCGCGGCAGGATCAAAACCTCGACCGGATCGAACCCCATGGTGCGCAGCGCATCGATCTCCTCGCGCATTTTCATGGAGCCCAGTTCGGCGGTGTAGGCGCTGCCTGAGCGGCCCGCCACCATGATCGCCACCAGCAGCACGCCGATTTCGCGCAGCACCAGCACGCCGAGCATATCGACCACGAAGATATCCGCACCGAACCTGCGAAAATGAAAAATCCCCTGCTGGGAGATGATGCAGCCGATCAGAAAGGTGATGAGCACGACGATCGGCACCGCGCGCCAGCATACCTGCTCAAGATGATGCACGGTCGAGGTCAACCGAAAGCCGCGGGGGCGAATCAGGACTCTTCCGCCTGCGGCGAGGACCGCGCCGAGCATGTCGATCAATCCGACGATGGTTGTGCCGATGCCGACCATGCTGCGGCCAACCTGACCCAGCATTCCCGTCACCGTGACCGATCTGGGGTCGGAAGCCGGCACGGCCTTCACCCGGCGCACTTCATCGACCAGGCTTGAATAGTTTTCCGAAAGCCCGGCGATCTTGGTCTCGACCCCGCTTTGGCTCAGGCTGCGGCGAAGCCGCTCGATCAGCCAGGCGCCGAAAGTGTCGAGTTTGGAGACCTGCGACACATCGATGAAGATGTTGGGTCGGCTTCCGGTCAGCTTTTCGGCATCGACAACCATCTGCTCCAGCACCGGCGCAAACCGGGCGGTCCAGGAACCCGCCGCGCAGAGCGCAAGCCCATTGCCTTGTGCAATCCGCTCCAATGTCGGGTCGCCGTTCACGATGCCAACTCCTGTTGCGGATGCTCCGCTATTCATGCGGAAAATTCATGGAGGAGGAATATCCAACACGCCGCCATTGCCTTGTCGAACACGCCCCTAACCAGCCATACTTGGCTGCGCCGGGCAAGCCGTCGGTTCAGAAATGTCAGATTTTAAAATGACTTCCAGCAAATCGCTAACGTTTGTCGCGAGAATCGAGCGTTGGCCGATCGCAGGCACCTTCACCATCAGCCGCGGCGCCAAGACCGAAGCGGTGACGGTGGTCGCGGAAGTCAGCCACGGCGGCGTGAGCGGGCGCGGCGAATGCGTTCCCTATCCGCGCTATGGCGAGACGCCGGCAGCGACGCTCGCCGCCCTTCAGGCGATGCAGGAGCCTCTCTCATGCGGGCTCGACCGGCAGGCGCTGCAAGCCGCGATGCCCGCCGGTGCCGCCCGCAACGCGCTCGACTGCGCGCTGCTGGACCTTGAGGCCAAGACCAGCGGCCGGCGTGCGTGGGATCTGCTCGGACGTCCCGCACCAATGGCGTGCGTCACCGCTTATACCATCTCGCTTGCGTCGCCGGAGGCGATGGCGGCGGCGACCGCCAAGGCCGCGCACCGGCCGTTGCTCAAGATCAAGCTCGGCGGCGAGGGGGACGGGGAGCGCATCGCCGCGGTGCGCAAGGCCGCGCCCGAATCCGAGCTCATCGTCGATGCCAACGAAGCCTGGACTTCAGCCAACATCGAGCAAAATCTCCACGAATGTGCGCAAGCCGGTGTCACGCTGGTCGAACAGCCGCTTCCTGCGGGCCAGGATGAGGCGCTGACGCGCATCCACCGGCCGGTTTCGGTCTGTGCCGATGAAAGCGTGCACGATCGAAAATCGCTTGCAGGACTGCGCGAACGCTACGACGCGGTCAACATCAAGCTCGACAAGACCGGCGGATTGACCGAGGCGCTGGCGATGGCAGATGCGGCACAGGCGCTCGGATTTGAAATCATGGTCGGCTGCATGGTCGCGACCTCGCTGGCGATGGCGCCGGCGATGCTGCTGGCGCGCCAGGCCCGCTTCGTCGATCTCGACGGTCCGTTGCTGCTGGCGCGCGACCGCGAGGGCGGATTACGCTACGACGGCAGCCTGATCTATCCGCCGGAGGCCGCACTTTGGGGATGAGCCGCAAGACGATTTCGCGCAAGCCAAATCAGGATCGCACCTGACAGCGCCATCGCGGCCATGATGTAGTAGACGCCCTCCCCGTATCTGGCGTAGATCGCACCCGACAAAATCGAGGCGCTGCCGGCAACGATGCCGCTACAGGCCGCCAGATAACCCTGCGCCCGTCCCATCACATGGCCCGGCACATGGTGCACCAGTAATCCCATGATGCCGACCTGGGTCAGCCCAAAGCTCAAGCCGTGCGTTAATTGAACCACGGAGAGCACCGCCAGTGACGGTGCCTGCGCCGTGATCACCCAGCGCATGACGGCGCTGAGCGCCCCGATCGCGACCAGCACCGCGGACGGCAACGTAAATCGCGGCGACAGCGCAAACACCGCGATCTCGGCGAGCACCCCCAACGCCCATAACCCGGCGATCGTCAGCCCGCCGAGACCGGATCCCTGCCAAACGATGGAAGCGAAGGTATAGTAGGCGGCATGGCTGCCTTGAATGAGTGCCGATGCCAGGATGATGGCGAGAAAGCCCGGCTCGCGCAGCAACACCGTTGCGGTCGCCGGCGATGCCGGACCCGTCTTCGGATTGTCGAGCGGCACAAGCCCGAGACTGGCGACCGCAC
Organism: uncultured Alphaproteobacteria bacterium; assembly: GCA_963814615.1. GTDB lineage: Bacteria > Pseudomonadota > Alphaproteobacteria > Rhizobiales > Xanthobacteraceae > Bradyrhizobium. The sequence continues at coordinate 412,784 of CAWFDN010000001.1, forward strand.
CGAGGACTGCCACCGCGGCAATGACCCAGATCAAATGCTTGGCGGCGATGGCATCGACCAACAGGCCGCACGCCAGCGCACCTGCGACGAACGCCGCCGAGCCCCACAGCCGCAGCGGTCCATAATTGAGGCCGTAACGCGCCACGCCCTTCAAGGCATAGGCATCCGTCAGCGGCACCATCGGCGTCCACATGCAGGAAGTAGCGGCGAAGGCGAGAAACACCAGAAGCGGCTGATGCTGGGTCCCGACCACCGAAAGCCCAAGCGCGGTCGCAAGGGCCGTGACGATCATCGCCCCGCGCAGCGACCCGCGGCTTTCGGCGACCCCCGTCACGAACGGCAAAATCGTGAACCGCGCCACCGAAGGCACCGCCGTGATGATCCCGATCCACGACGCCTCGATGCCGACCGCCTTGAGCCACACCGGAAAGAACGGCAGATGGGTGCCGATCAATCCGAACAGCGTGCCATAAAACAACGCCAGCCGCGTCGCGAATCGCCGCGACGTCTCCTGAGAAGCGATGGGGATTTGTGATTCGGATGGCATCAATTCAATTGCGATTCGCTTAAGATCGTGGTGATCGTTAGCGTAACGCGTAATGATTTGCGCGATGAGTTTGCCGAGATACGTTCAATATGGCCGACGAAGCATTTGCATTATCGCCGATCTCCGCTCGCGCGGCACAGCCGAGCGCGGAGGATTATGACGCGATCAGCGAAGCGTTCATGGAGACCTCGCGAGGGCGCTGGTTTCTCGGCGAGTACGCCAAGCGCAACCGCAACGCCGACACCCGCATGGTGCTCGATGCGGTGGCGCGGATCGAAGAAACGATTGCCGCCCAACGGCAACCACAGCCGCCCCCCGACAACGGGCTCGCAGAGGCCTTGGCCGCCATCAGGGGCGCGCTCGACGACGCCCGAACCGCCGCAGCCTCGGCGATCGATGACCTCGCTGTGGAGCAAAATCTGGCACCGGTCCGCAAGGGCGCCCGGGTCATCCGGGAAATCGCCTGGCGCTTGAGGGAAATCGGCGCCGACGGCCGGATTTGCGACCTGATCAATTCGCAGGTCAGCGCCATCGAAGGTGCCTGCGGACAGATCTCTTCGGCCCGGCCGAGGAGTGCGTTGAGTGCGGCCTTCGATCTGATCGCGGATCGGATCGGCGAGTTTGGCGAGCGCGATGCGGCAGCCGCGGCTCCGCAGGCTGAGAGTGTGGCGACGTTCCCCTCCCCATCCGCTTCGGATGAAATGCCTGCCGCGAGTTCGGAGGAGAGCGCAGCGGCGAGCGCGACAACCGATCCTGAAGTCGCGATAAGCACGCCGATCGCAATAAGCACCGCTGCATTGCAGGCCGACGCTGTCGTGGCGTTGGAGGACGCCGCTGATGTAACGGCTGAAGTGGCTGACGCACTCGTCGAAGCTGCGATTGAAGCTGCCGACGTCACGGTTGCGGAAGTTCCGGAAGAGACGGCCGAAGCGGCTGCCGCCGATGACGAAGCGGTGCTGGATATGGTTGCGCTTGAAATGGCCGCGCCAGACCCTTCTGATACCTATGATATTTCCGAAATCGAAACCGACGAAATTGACGTTGTAGAGCCGCCTGCCGATCCCGAAATCACCGCGCACAGAATTACCGCAGCTATCCCCGAACCAATGGCCGCGCCGCCGGTGACGCTTCAACCTTCACAAGCGCCATTTCAACCGGCTTCTGAACCGTCACTCGGCTCGACGCTACTCGCCAACGGAATTGTGCAAAAGCCCTCTGCGTCGGGGCCCGATCCGCTGGCGCCGATCCGGCGCCTCAGTCAGGCCGAGAAGATCGCGTTGTTCTCGTGAGGAGCCTCGTCATGCCCGACCTTGTGCCGGGCATCCACGTCTTTGCAACCTCGCGCAAGAAAATACGTGGATGGCCGGGACGAGCCCGACCATGACGCAAACGATACCGCGTGCCGTGCCTTTTCGGTCGAGTTCTAAAGAATTCCAGTCAACCGATTAAGCTCGCGAACAAATCCGCGTCGACATTGCCGCCGGACAAAACGATCACGACGGTCTTGCCGCCGCTGATGTCGATGCGGCCGGCCAGAAGTGCGGCGAGACCGACCGCACCGCCGGGCTCGACCACCAGTTTCAACTCGCGAAACGCAAACCCGACCGCGGTACCGACTTCGGCATCGGAAGCGGTGAGACCTTGGCTCAGCAGCCGGCTGTTGATCGCGAAAGTGATTTCCCCGGGGATCGAGGCCATCAGCGCATCGCAGATGGTGCGGCCTTCGCCGCTATGGGCTTCGCGTTTTCCGGCGCGCAGCGAGCGGGCGTGGTCGTCGAAGGCTTCCGGTTCACCCGACATCAACATGGCATTTGGAAAGCGCGCCTTGACGGCTGTGGCAACACCCGCGATCAGGCCGCCGCCCGAGGCCGGCGCCACCACGATGTCCGGCATCACCCCGAGCGCTGCCATATCCTCGGCGATTTCCCGCCCCACCGTGCCTTGGCCCGCGATCACAAACGGATCGTCATAAGGCCGCACCAGTGTGGCGCCGCGCTTGCCGGCGATGGCTTGCGCGATGGCTTCACGGTCCTCGCGGTCGCGGTCGTACAGCACCACTTCGGCGCCATAGGCCTTGGTGCGTTCGCGCTTGGAGAAAGGCGCGTCGGCCGGCATCACGATGGTCGCCTGCATGTTGAGGATCTGGGCTGCCGCGGCCACGCCCTGGGCGTGGTTGCCGGACGAGAACGCCACCACGCCGCCGCCGCGCGCATTCAGCGGGATCGACGACAGCTTGTTGAAAGCGCCGCGAAATTTGAACGATCCGGTCCGCTGCAGCGTTTCCGGCTTCAGGAAGACTTTGGTTCCGACGCGTTCGTCGAGAACCGGCGAGGACAGTAGCGGCGTGCGTACCGCAAACGGCGCAATCACGCGCGCCGCCGCATCGATATCCGCAGGACTGACCGGGAGAGTTGAAGATGGTTCTGTCATGCGAGCCTTGTATCGCGTCACCCGACAGGCGGGCAAGGGCGCTTAAAGGCAGCGCCTTACAAGGCGCCTTTTAGCGAGATCACGCGACGAAACGCGGGTGCTCCGGCGCAAATGACACCGCATCCCGGTTTTGATCGATGGCGCAGGGGTCGGTTCCGATACCCGTCATTCCGATACCAGTCATATTGTCGACGAACGCGCGAGCCGAAGCTTCCCAGGTATGCCCAGCGGCAAACGCGAGGCAGGCCTGCGGCGAGATTTCCAGGGCTGCCAGGCACGCGGCCTGCAAATCGTCGTTCAAGGCGCCAACCGGCGCGGTACCGATCACGTCGCGGGGCCCGGTGACAGGAAAGGCGGCAACCGGAAGGCCGCTTGCAAGGGCCTCCAGGAGAACCAGGCCAAAAGTGTCGGTCTTGCTCGGAAACACAAAGACGTCGGCCGCCGCATAGGCCTCCGCCAAGGCTTCGCCCTGCCGTGCGCCAAGGAACACGGCTTGCGGATAGGTTCGGGCCAAGGCCGCGCGCGCCGGTCCGTCGCCCACGATCACCTTGGTGCCCGGCAAATCGAGATCGAGAAACGCTTCGAGATTCTTTTCGACCGCGACACGGCCGACGCAAAGAAAGACCGGACGCGGTAGGCCAAGGTCGACCTCGCGTGGATGAAAATGGCTGGTGTCGACGCCGCGCGGCCATAACACGACGTTGCGAAAGCCACGTAGGCGCAGTTCACTTGCCAGCGCCGGCGTCGCCGCCATCACCGCCTGACTGGGGCCGTGAAAGCGGCGAAGCGCCCGCCATATCCATGATTCGGGAATCGGCAGCCGCGCGGAGATGTATTCCGGAAAGCGGGTATGAAAGCTCGTGGTAAAGGGCAATTGATGTTTGCGGCAATAACGCCGCACCAGCAGTCCGATCGGCCCTTCGGTGGCAATATGAATGCTGTCGGGCCGCGCTTGCGCGATCAGCCGCGCTATTTTCGCCGGATAAGGCAACGCCAGCCGCAAATCCGGGTAGCTTGGCATCGCGAAGGTGCGGAACGATTGCGGGGTCAGAAAGCTGACTTCCACCCCGAACGCCTTGGCCGCTTCCGCCATCATGATCAGCGTCCGCACGACCCCGTTGACCTGCGGGTGCCATGCATCGGTCGCGACCAGAATCCGCATCAGGCGGCACGCACCGCCACCGAGGCGACGGGAGCCACCCGGCGCAACGGATCGGTCCAGGTGATGATTTCAAACCGGCCGTCTTCGTGCTCGGCGAGCGCGGTGCAGCTTTCCACCCAGTCGCCGCAGTTCATGTAACGAATGCCATGCTCGTCACGGATGGTGGCGTAGTGGATGTGGCCGCAGATCACCCCGTCCGCACCATGACGCCGCGCCTCGGCGGCGAGCGTCTGCTCGAAAGCGCCGATGTAGTTCACGGCGTTCTTGACCTTCAGCTTCGCCCATTGCGAGAGCGACCAATAGGGCACCCCAAACGCGCGCCGAAAGAAGTTGACGAAGCGATTCATCTGGATGGCGAAATCGTAGGCCTTGTCGCCGAGATGGGCGAGCCAGCGTGCGTTCTGCACCACGAGATCGAAGATATCGCCGTGGATCACGAGATAGCGCCGTCCATCGACGCCGACATGGATGGTGTTTTCGATGACGTCGATGCCGCCGAAATGCGTGCCGTAATAATTCCTCAGGAACTCATCGTGATTGCCCGGGACGTAAACGACCTTGGCGCCCTTGCGCGCCCTGCGCAGCATTTTTTGCACAAAGTCGTTGTGCGATTGCGGCCAGTACCAGTTGGATTGCAGCGCCCAGCCATCGACGATATCGCCGACGAGATAGATGGTCTCGGCATCATGGCTGCGGAGAAAGTCGAGCAATCGATCGGCTTGCGAGCCGCGTGCCCCGAGATGAACGTCGGATATGAACAAAGTGCGAAAGCGCCGTTCCGGACTCTCTTCACTCATAGCGTAATTCCCATGCGCGAGCAGCTAACAGAGTCACGTGACAGCGCGATGACGACATCGTGATGACGATCCATACCCCCGCCGGGACCATTCAAATGGAGCGATGCGGCGATCGAGATCCAGACTCTTCATGCGTCATCCGGAATGCAAGCGAACGAGAATCGTTCACCTGCCCATCCCCAGACCGCGAATACCAACGCTATGCGACAACCAAGCGACAGCTCGGCAGTCATTATGCCCCTGCGAGAACTCACACACCGAGGATTTTCGATTCAAGCGCGGTGCGCGACCGCGGCCTAATAAAATCTGTGAAAATGATGGATCGGTCCGTGGCCATGGCCAACATCGAGGCGAGCGGCCGCGGCGATCGCCGCACTGACCCAGGCCTTGGCATTGCGAACCGCAGCTTCCATGCCCTCGCCCTTGGCAAGGCCCGCGGCGATGGCGGAAGAGAGCGAACATCCGGTGCCATGGGTGTTCGTGGTGGCGATTCGTGGCGCCGCCAGCGCGACAGTGCGGCCTTCGCCAACGAACAGGTAATCGATGCTCTCGCTGCCCTGCCCGTGCCCGCCCTTGATCAGTACCGCACCACACCCCATCGACAACAGCCGCTTGCCTTGGCGCTCAATGATGGCCTCGCTCGAAGCGACGGGCTCGTCCAGAAGCGCGGCAGCTTCCGGCAGGTTCGGCGTCAGGAGAGAAGCGCGCGGAATGAGGTGGGTCCGCAGCGCTTCGACGGCGTCATGCGCCAGCAGCCGATCGCCTGACGTCGCGACCATCACCGGATCGAGCACGATCGACTTCGGCGACCACCGCGCCAGCCCCGCGACGATGGCTTCGATCGTCGCAAGCTGCGCCACCATCCCGATCTTGACGGCCTTGACGTCGAGATCGCCGAAAACCGCCTCCATTTGTGCGGTCACGAAATCGGCGGGCACAACATGAATGCCGGCAACGCCCGTTGTATTCTGCGCCGTCAGCGCCGTGATCACCGACGCGCCATAAACACCGAGCGCCGCAAACGTCTTCAAGTCCGCCTGGATGCCGGCGCCACCTGACGAGTCCGAGCCGGCGATGGTGAGTGCAATCGGAATCGTCATCGTTCTGCTCGCAGAAATTTCAGCGATCCAAAGGACGATCCAAGGGACGATCCAAAGAACGATCCAAGCCAAGGCATGAACTGTCCTAGCGCGGCCCGTTATTGGCGGCAAGTTCGCTTGCCATAACCTCTCGAATTTGGGTCTGTTTATATAGCACGTTTTCTTCCCGCGAACCGGTATCCACTTCGCCTGAAAACGCTATATTGGCGGCCTGATGCGCCGCTTCCGGAGACGACAGCAATGATTCCCTTCTTCATTCAGATCAAATGCAAACTCGGCCAATCCTACGCGGTCGCCAATGCGCTCGCCGAGGCCGAGATCGCCTCGGAAATCTATTCCACCGCGGGCCATTATGATTTGCTCGTGAAGTTCTATGTCGACGGCGACACCGACATCGGCCATTTCGTCAGCGAGAAGGTGCAGGTCGTTCCCGGCATCCAGGACACCCACACCATCATCACCTTCAAGGCGTTCGGGCCAGGCTAGGACTGAACGCAATATACGCGATACGCGCACTCGCCCCCCACATCTGACATCAGCCCGCAAAAGAAAGAGGGGCCTGGTTTCGTCCGGGCCCCTCTCTCGCAAAAACGACGATCGCAGTGATTGTCAGTCGTCATATTCCATGGAGATGTCCTGGCCGGTGTAGTCGGGCATCATCGCCGTGGCCACCAGGCTCACCACTGCGCAAGCTGCGATGTAGATCGAGATCGCATAGCCCGAGTGATAGCTCGCGAACAAGGCGGTCGCGATGAGCGGCGCCGGGCCGCCGGCGATGACCGATGCCAGTTGATACCCCAGCGAAGCGCCGCTGTAGCGCAGGCGCGGCGTAAAGGCCTCGGCAATTAGCGCCGCCTGCGGTCCATACTGCATGTCATGAGGAATGAGCGACAGCACTATCGCGACGAATACCGCCAGGGGAGCCGCGGTGTCCACCAAGCCGAAATAGAGGAAGCCGAATACACCCGTGGTCGCCACGCCGATCAGATACATCTTCTTGCGGCCGATACGGTCGGAGATATACCCCGACAGCGGGATGGTGACGAACGAGACCACGGAGGCTACCAGCACCGCGCTTAGAATGAGATTGCGCGACATATGCAACGTGCCGACCGCATAAGCGAAGATGAACGCGGTGAAGATGTAGAACGGCGCCTGTTCCGACATCCGCAGCAAAGCCGACAGGATGATCTGCTTCGGCTGCTTTCTGATAACCTCGATGATCGGTGTCTTCTCGATCTTGTTGTTGTTCAGAAGCGCCTGAAACACCGGCGTTTCGAGAATGCCGAGACGGATCCACAGACCGATGCCGACCAGAATGATCGACAGCGCGAAGGGAATGCGCCAACCCCAGATGGCGAATTGATCACCCGACAGTTGGCTGAAGGCGAGCACCGCGAGATTCGCCAGGAACAGACCGCACGGCACGCCGAATTGCGGCCAGGACGCCACCAAGCCGCGCTGGCCGTGGTGACGCGACCATTCCATCGCAAGCAGAACGGACCCACCCCATTCGCCGCCGACGCCGATGCCCTGAAGCATCCGCAGCACCGTCAGGATAACCGCGCCCCAGATGCCGACGGTTTCGTAGGTCGGAACGAAGGCGATCAGGAACGTGGCGATACCCATGCACAACAGCGTTGCAATCAACGTAGCCTTGCGGCCGATGCGGTCACCGTAGTGACCGAAGATCGCCGCGCCGATCGGGCGCCCGACAAAGCCGATGAAATAGGTTCCGAAAGCGGCGAGCGTCGCCGTCAGTGGATCCGAATTGGGAAAGAACAGCTTGCCGAAAATCAGCCCGGCTGCCGTGCCGTAAAGGAAGAAGTCGTACCACTCGATCGCCGTACCAATAGTGGACGCGATAACCGCCTTGCGCAGCTGCGCGCTGTGCTCGGACGCGGACAGCGTCCCGTAAGTAGCTGTCGTGGTCATTTGTATCCCTCCGGTTCGTTTCCTCGTCCCTTTTGGGAGCAGGTTCTTAGCGACCGTCTCCCGATCGGAGGATAGGTTATCCGTGTTCTCCATGTAAATCGACAGAATGACGATTCCCGGCAGCCGGCTGTCGAATCCCAACGCGAATTCGATGTCGGCAACCTGTAAAACGGCACGTCATGCCCATCCATGACACTTGTCGGGCATGGCGCGATGTCGGCTTTGGGTCCGTATGCAGTCCCAAGCGGACAAACGGCCAAGCGTTGTTCATGGATTTGGACCAGGAAGCACGCGCCCTGGATCAGGATTTATTCGCCGGCTTTTGCCGCCACCTTGGGCCGCGGGGGTCCTTCCACCGGCGGCAGCGATTTGATATATTCCGCCATTGCGGCACGATCCTCAGGCGACAATTGCGAGGTGTTCTTGATCACGCGCACCATCGAGCCACCGGCGCTGTCGCCGTCGGGCGTTGCCCCGGTTTCGAAGAAATAAGCGAGGTCCTTTTCGCTCCATTCGCCAAGCCCGTTTTGCGTGATGTTCGGCACCCAGCCCTCGCCTTCCGGGTTGGGTCCGCCCGCGAAGCGTTGCGCGGCGATGATGCCGCCAAGGAAATTGCGCGGACTGTGACACTCCGCGCAATGGCCGAGGCTGTTGACCAGGTACGCCCCGCGATTCCACTGCGGCGAATGCGCGGCGTCAGGCACCAAGGCCTTGCCATCCACGAACAGCAATTTCCAGATTCCGACGTTGCGGCGAATATTGAACGGAAACGGCACGTCGTGATCACGCACCTTGCCGGAAACCGGTGCGAGCGTTTTCAAATAGGCGAACAGGTCGCGGATGTCCTCGACCTTCGCATGCTGGTAGGACGCATAGGGAAGCGCGGGAAAATAATGTGTACCGTTCGGCGAGACGCCTTTGATCAGCGCTTGCACGAATTCCGGCTCGGTCCATCGGCCGATGCCGTCGACCGGATCAGGCGAGATATTCGGAGCGTAGAACGTCCCGAACGGCGAGGGAATGGCAAGGCCGCCGCCCAGCCATAAGCGGTCGGGCTGACCGGGCACGGCATGGCATGAGGAGCACCCTCCGGCATTGAATGCTGTCCGCCCGTTCGCAAGGTTCGGCGCATAGGCCGGTTCTGCAACGGCGGGCGTGATCGGCGCAGCCGTCAGCCACCAATAAACACCAAGAGCAGCGGCGCCAGCGAGAGCGGCAGCAAAGAGGATTCGTCGCAGCATTCACTGACCCGTCATTTTGTTACTTGATGTTATGCCCAATTTTATGGCTAGCATGGCCCCTACTCCAGCCATAAGTTGCGCGAAAAATTTAAAGTGTTTAAAGTCGTTGCGGGGAATAAATCCGAAATTCCATTGTATAGAAACTGACCTCATCGCTTGAGGCCCACAGGGAGAGAACCATGTCGAAGACCAAGACCATGCTTGCCACGCTTGCGCTGGGGGCAACCGTTGCCTTTGCCGGCACCGCCTTTGCCGAGAAGATGACCATCAAGCTGGACGGCAAATCCGAAGTGCCGCCGAACACCAGTGCCGGCACCGGCACCGCCGACATCGACTACGATCCCGCCACCAAGAAGCTGTCCTGGAAGGTGAGCTATTCGGGCCTTACCGGTCCCGCCACCGCATCGCATTTCCACGGCCCGGCCGAAGCCGGCAAGAACGCCGGTGTCGCCGTTCCGATCCCGAATATCGCCACCAGCCCCGCCGAAGGCAGCGCCACGCTGACGGACGCCCAGGCCGCCGATTTCGTGGCGGGCAAGTACTACGTCAACATCCACACCGCAGCCAATCCCGGCGGCGAACTCCGCGGTCAGGTGACGAAGTAAATTTTGGAATTCTGCCTGGTTCGTTTGAGCCGGCGGCGATTCGAACTTTCTCTTCAAGAAAAAAGAGCAAGAAAATAGCTAAGAAAATAGGGTGGAAGCCACACGGCTTTCACCCTTTTTGTTGCGCATCGTTATTATTAAGCCAAGCCGATACTAAGCCAAGCCGTGGCTGCGTTGCGGCAGCCAGGCGTTTTGCGCTTCACACCGTTACTTGAGCTTTAATCGATAGGGCTCGTGACACTCGTTGCACTTGGCCTGGATCGTGTCGAAAGCGACCTTCAGGGTGGCGGTATCTTTGATGGTGCCTTGGACTTCCGCGATCGCCTTGATGACAGCGGGGACCTTTGAGTTGAAATCGGCCTTGTTCTGCCAGATTTTCTGCGACGATCCGTAAGTCGCATTCACCACCTGTTCCTTGGGATTGGGCTCAAAGGTGGAAGCGATCTTCGGCACGTCTTCTTCGAGCTCCTTGACGGCAGCATCGATCGCGGCCTGGTCGTAGGGAAGTTCGCCCTTCACCATTTTCAGCATGGTCACGTACATGCTCTTGCCCTGCGCCCTCATCAGGTTGTCCTGCTTAACGGCTATATCCTGTTGCGCCATGCCAGCGCTGGCGCCAAGCAACAAGGTACCCACGACAACCATAACTCGTATCATCGGCCAGTTCTCCGTCTTAAGAAGCGTTCCAGGGGGCCGCAAAACCGCTCGCGCGGGGCCTGACGGCTATTATCAAACAAACCCCGAGCGCGGCAAATCATTCCGCCGCGCGGGGCATGGTAGACATGATGTCAGAGGCTATGCCGGCGCTGATGCTCGCGAATCGCGATCCAGACCCGCTCGGCGGTCGCCGGCATGTCGATGTGATCGATCTTGTGTTCACGCCACAGCCCCTCGATAATCGCGTTCATGACCGCCGGACAAGAGCCGATCGCGCCGGCCTCGCCCGCGCCTTTGACACCGAGCGGATTGGTCGTGCACGGAATGTTGTGGGTTTCGAACACGAATGACGGGCCGTCGGCCGCGCGCGGCAGCGCATAATCCATGAAGGTTCCGGTGACCAGCTGGCCATCGTTCGGGCTGTAGACCGCCTGCTCCATCAAGGCCTGCCCGATCCCCTGCATCGCGCCGCCATGAATCTGGCCGGCGAGCAACAATGGATTGAGCGTGACGCCGAAATCGTCGACGATGACGTAGTTGACGATTTTGGTGATGCCGGTGGCGGGATCGATTTCGACCTCGGCGATGTGGGTGCCGTTCGGAAACGTACCGTCCGCAGCGGTAAACTTTTCGGTCGCGCTCAGGCTCAACGGATCGACGCCCGGACGTTTCGCCAAATCGGCAAACGTCACCGACCGGTCGGTGCCGGCGATACGCACGCTGCCTTCGCTGATCTCGAGATCGCCGGGACTGGTTTCCAGCACTTCAGCCGCGATCTCCCGCAAATTCGCGCCAAGCTTGCGGGTGGCGCGCTGAACGCTCACCCCCCCGGTCGGAATCGAAGCCGAGCCCCCGGTGCCTAAACCACTGGCGACCCGATCGGTGTCGCCCTGGAAGATATGAACGCGCTCGGGCGGCAGCCCGAACTGTTCGGCGACGAGCTGGGCGTAGGCGGTCTGGTGGCCCTGCCCGCTCGACTGGGTGCCGATCAGGATGGAGACGTCGCCATTGGGATCGAGCCGCACTTCGGCGGCCTCCTCACCCATGGTGCCGCAGACCTCCACATAGGAGGCGATCCCGATGCCGCGCACGAGGTCCTGCTTTTTCGCGGCCTTGGCGCGTTTGGGAAACTCCTTCCAGTTGGCGATTTCCATCGCGCGCTTCAGATGCGCGTTGAAGTCACCGGAATCGTAGATCTTGCCGGTCGCTGTCTTGTAGGGCATCGCCCGCGGCGAGATAAAATTCTTGCGGCGGATCGCATCCGGCGTCATCCCGAGCTTGCGCGCGGATGCATCGACGAGCCGCTCAAGCACATAGGCGGCCTCCGGGCGCCCGGCGCCGCGATAGGCATCGACCGGCACGGTGTTGGTGAACACGGTGCGAACGCGGCAGTGAAAGGCCTGGATGTCGTAAAGGCCGGGCAGCATGCCGGCGCCGCCATGGGGAATATACGGCCCGAATGCCGACAAGTATCCGCCCATGTCGCCCATCAGATCGACGTCCATCGCGAGAAACTTGCCGTCCTCGGCGAGCGCCATCCGCGCGGTGGTGACGTTGTCACGGCCTTGCGCGTCGCCCATGAAGTGATCGGCGCGGTCGGCGGCCCATTTCACGGTCTTGCGCAGCTTGCGCGCGGCAACCGCGGCCAGCGCGTATTCGCGATAGGGAAACAGCTTGGTGCCGAACCCGCCGCCGACGTCCGGGCAGACCACCCGCATCTTCTCGACCGAGATCTTGAGGATGTTCTGGCAAAGGATGTCGCGCAGTCGGTGACTGCCCTGACTGCCGATCGTCAGTGTCAGGTGGTCGCGCTTGGCGTCGTATTCGCAAACCACCGCGCGCGTTTCGATGTAATTGGTCACGATCCGCGGATTGACGATCGAGACTTCGGCCACCGCATGCGCCTTCGCAAACGCCGCCTCGGTGGCTTTCTTGTCGCCGAGCGGCACGTCGAACAGGACATTGCCGGGATGGCCGGGCCAGACCTGCGGCGCACCCTGCTTGACTGCGTTGGCGACACCGATCACCGCGGGCAGCGGGCTCCATTCGAGCTCGATGGCCTCAAGCGCATCCCGCGCCCGATCGAGCGTGTCGGCCACCACAAAGGCGACGGCGTCGCCGACGTGCCGCACTTCATCGCGGGCGAGAATCGGATAGGGCGGCCCGGTGAACGGGTCCACTTCGAGATTGAACAGGCACGGCAGATCGCCGAGATCGCGGACGTCTTCGGCCGTGAGAATCGTGCCAACCCCCGGCAAGCCGCGGGCACGGGCGGCGTTGATGGTAAATTTCGCGTGCGCATGAGGCGAGCGCAGCACCAGCGCGTGCATCGTGGCCTGCGGCGCGTGGTCGTCGGTGTACCGACCCTTGCCGCGAATGAGCGCATCGTCTTCCTTGCGAAGCACGCTTTGACCGACGCCAAATTTGATGGGAGCCATCATATCTCCGTTTCGTAGTTATTCTCGCCATATTGCAGCGGATCGGAAGGCAGCGCAAAGGGTTTAGCTTCGCACCAGCGACCTCAGCCAGCCTCTGCCGAACAGCAGCAGAATAGAAAAAGCATAAACACAAGCGCCGACCGCGGTCAGTAACAGCAATGAGGCCTCATCGCGAAACGCGTTCATATGCGCAAAATATGCCGCCGCGAACTTTGCGGCAAACCAGAGCGCCGCGCCGAGTACGGCACCGGACACCACAAACTTCGCCAGCGATTTGATCAGCGCTCTGTCGAGATCGAGGTAGCCTGCGCGCACCGCAAAGCCCAGCACCAGCAACAAATTAATCCAGGCGCCCACCGCGGTGGCGAGCGCGAGACCAACCTGCGCCAGCGACCCAACCAGCGCGATTTTCAGCGCGACATTGACCGCGACGCCCGACAGCGCCGCCTTCACCGGCGTCGCGGTATCCTTGCGCGCGTAAAAGGTCGCAACCGCACTGCGGATCAGCACGAACGGAACAAGCCCGACCGCGTAGGCGGCAAGCGTGGCGCCGGCAGCCGCAGCATCGGCTTTGGAGAATGCGCCGCGCGCGAACATCGCCCGCATGATGGCATCGGGAACCGTCAGGAACGCGGCCACGAACGGCACCGAAAACAGTAGCGTAAAATCGAAGGCGCGGCGCTGCGACGCCATCGCGCCATCGTGGTCGCCCGACGTCAGCCGCCGCGACATTTCCGGCAGCAGGACCGTGCCGATCGCGATACCGATCACGCCGATCGGAAGCTGATTGAGCCGATCGGCGTAATACAACGCCGAGAGTGCGCCGACGGGAAGAAAGGTCGCGATGATGGTGTCGGCGAACAAAGCCACCTGCGTTCCCATCGAGCCAAGTGTCGCGGGACCGAGCGCGCGAAAAAATGCGCGGACGTCCTCGTCGAGCTTGAGGGGTGCGAACCGCGGCAAGCCGCCATGAAGCGCGAGGTCGCCGGCCAACAGAAAATATTGCAGAAAGCCGGAAATCAAGACGCCCCATGCCGCGGCATGGCCGGCGCCCGGAAACAGCGCCGCCAGCGCCAGTGTCGCCATCATCGAGATGTTGAGAAAAACTGGTGCCGCCGCGGGGCTGGCGAAACGATGCATCACATTGAGCATCCCGCCATAGAGCGTCACCAGCGTGATCAGCAGAAGATAGGGAAAGGTGATCCGCGTCAGCTCGATTGCCAGCCGCCGCTGCTCGGCGTCGTCGGTGAAGCCGGGCGCGAGAAGGCTCATCGCCTGCGGCATGAAGAGCCACGCCACGACCAACAGCGCCAGTTGCGAGAAAAACAGCAGGGTGAAGATGCGATCGGCGAACAGCCTCGCCGAGGTTTCCCCGCGCTCGCCGCGGACATGCGCATAGGCCGGCACGAACGCCGCATTGAACGCGCCTTCCGCGAAAATCGCCCGGAAATGATTGGGCAGCCGCAACGCCACGAAAAACGCGTCGGCCACGGGACCCGCACCGAGGATCGCCGCGAGCATGATGTCACGCGCGAAGCCGGTCAGCCGGGAAAGGAGCGTGTAGCCGCCGACGGTGAAAATACGACCGAGCATCCGCCGCTTCTACAGCAAGCGGCGGCGCTTCAAAACGGCGAAATCAGGAGAAATATCCGTTTGCGCACGATCTTTTCCGAAAACCGGATGCCCCTTTTCGGGATCATGCGCCGACGGCGTCGCGCACAGCCCTGATGACCCGCTCCTGCGTCGGCTCGTCGAGATAGGCATGCATCGGCAGGCTGATGACGTCGCGCGACAGGCTTTCACAACCCGGTAAGCCGCCGTCGGCGACCGGGAAATCCCGGTAGGCGGTCTGCTGATGCATCGATTTCGGATAATAGATCGCGGTCGGAATGCCCTGGGCCTTCAGCGTGGCAGCGAAGCCGTCGCGGTCGCAACCCTCAGGGAGCCGGATGGTATATTGCGCCCAGACCGAGGTGCAACCGCTGGCGAGCCCCGGCACGGAGACGACGTTGCCGAGCCCATGGGCATAGCGCGCCGCGGCCACATTGCGCGCGGCAATTTCGTCTTCAAATATCTTCAGTTTTTCAATCAGAATGGCGGCCTGCATGGTATCGAGCCGTCCCGTGAGCCCGAGGCGGACATTGTCGTATTTGTCCGAGCCTTGGCCGTGGACGCGGATGCTGCGCAGCGTTTCGGCGAGTTCGGCACTATCTGTGAAAATCGCGCCGCCGTCGCCAAAGCACCCCAGCGGCTTGGCCGGGAAAAAGCTGGTGGCCGTCGCCAGGCCGAAGGTGCCGAGGCGTCGTCCCTTGTAGCTGGCGCCGAAGCCCTGTGCCGCGTCGTCGAGCACGAACATGCCCTCGGCCTCGGCGATCACGGCGATGGCGTCATGGTCGGCGGGCTGCCCGAACAGATCGACCGGGATAACCGCCCTTGGTTTGAGCCCCCGCTTTTTCGCGACAGCAATGCCGCTTTTCAAGGATTCAGGATCGATGTTGAACGTCACTTCATCGACATCCACAAAGACCGGCGTCGCTCCGAGAAGCGCGACCACCTCGCCGGTCGCGCAAAACGTAAATGACGGGCACAGCACCGCATCGCCGGGGCCGATCCCCTTCGCCATCAACACCATCAACAGCGCGTCGGTGCCACTCGCACAGGTCACGACATGCTTCGCCCCGCTGAAGGCCGCCAGCGCCGCCTCAAGCTCGCTAACTTCCGGACCGTTGATAAACAGGCAGTGGGTGAGAACCCGGGACACCGCGTCATCGACGGATTTGCCGAGCCGGCGGCGCTGCGCAGCGAGATCGATGAAGGGAACAGGTTCGGGACGCAGGTGCTGGTTCATGGGGCCTTACAGAATTGAGAAAGGAATTGAGAACAAGAATCAGCCGACAACGCGGCGCGGCCCCTTGAGGGCGGCGGCGGAGGCGGCAGGTTTGGTGGAGGTTTCCAGGCACCTGGTCGCGATTTCAAGACTGGCGACGCCCTCATCGCCGGTCACTGCGGGCACGCCGTCGGTGCGCACCGCATGAAGGAACGCGATCAATTCGGCGCGCAACGGTTCGTCGTGGCCGACCGGCAGATGGCGCATCGAATAGCTGCCGTCCGGCTTGAAGCCGAAGCACTCGGTGACCTGACGGGTGAGCAGATCGCCCATCACATATTTGCCGCGGGTGGCGACGGTGACGTTACGCGCCTTGAACGGGGTCAGCCAATTGGTGTTGATATGGGCGAGCACGCCGGAGGCGGTGCGGAACTGCAACAGCGCGATGTCCTCGCGCTCGGCGACGGCGCTGGAGAGCTGCGGCTGCACTTCCACAATATCGGATTCGGTGAACCAGCGGATCAGATCGATGTCGTGCACGGCAAGATCGATGACCACACCGACGTTCGACATGCGCGGCGGAAACGGTCCGACGCGGGTGATCGCGATCGAAAGAATGTCTTCGCCCGATATCGCCTGCTTGATGGCGGCAACGGCCGGGTTGAACCGCTCGACATGCCCCACCATCAAGGTCACGCCCGCGCGGCGAGCGGCGGCGACGATCTCCCGCCCCTCCTCCACCGTCGACGCGATCGGCTTTTCGACCAGAACATGAACGTCGCGCGCGATGCAGGCGAGCGCGATCTCGTGATGAAGGTGGGTCGGCGCAGCGATGGTGACGGCATCGACGCCTTCGGCAATCAACTCGTCGAGGCTCGCGAAGCTGCGGCAGCCCGTGAGTTCGCTGGCACGCGTCCGGTGCGCCGGCATGGGATCGACGATTCCAACCAGCGTTGTGTCGGGCAAACCTGCCAGCACGCGGCCATGATTGCTGCCCATCACGCCAGCGCCGACGACCCCGACGCGCAGCGCACGTTTCGCCTCGGCTTTCACGCCCGATGCGGACCCTTTGGAACTCATAGTCGCAAACCCCGTAAATCCCTGCGGGAGTGATATCCCGGCGCTCTCCTAGCACGCCGCCACACATGTGGCGAATGCCGAGAACCGATCCCGGACACGTTTTGAGTCAAAAAGTTACACCGCCGTGCTGCCTATCTGAGCACCGAGAGCCGATGATTGGGCCCGATCGCTCACGAGCGCTGGTAATCATCTTCGATACGGATGATGTCGTCCTCGCCGAGATAGCTGCCGGTTTGAACCTCGATCAGTTCCAGCAAAATCTTGCCCGGATTTTCCAGCCGGTGGACGGCGCCGATCGGGATATAGATCAATTCATTCTCATGCACGATCTTGACGAGTTCATTGACCGTCACCCGCGCCGTGCCGCGCACCACGATCCAGTGCTCGGATCGATGGTGATGTTTCTGAAGCGAGAGCCGGCCGCCCGGCTTGACCACGATGCGCTTGACCTGGTGACGATCGCCGCTGTCGATCGACTGATAAGATCCCCAGGGGCGATGCACCTTGAGATGATCCTCGGTCACCTGCGGCGCGACGGTCTTGAGCTTCGCGACCAACCGCTTCAGGCCATTGGCATCCTTCTGCCGCGATACCAGCACGGCGTCTTGCGTTGCAACGACCACCAGATCGTCGACGCCTTCGAGCGCGACCAAGGCCTTGTCGGTGGAGACGTTGCAGTTGCGCGAATCCTCGAATACGGCAACGCCCTGCGCCGCATTGCCCTGTGCGTCCTTGCCCGACAACTCCCACACCGCATGCCAGGAGCCGACATCGGACCAGCCGCAAGCAACAGGCACCACGGCGGCGTGCGAGGTCTTTTCCATCACCGCGTAGTCGATCGAGATCGGCTTGGCCGATTCGAATGCGCCTGCGTCCAGCGTGACAAATCCGAGATCGCGTCCAGCCTTGTGCACGGAATCGGTGACCGCCTGGACGCTTTCCGCATCGACGTTCTTGTATTCATCGAGCAGAACCGAGGCGCGAAACATGAAGTTGCCGCTGTTCCAGAGATAACCGGCCTTGATATATTCGGCAGCCTTGAGCGTATCAGGCTTTTCGACGAATTGCTTGACGCTCCGGACCTTGCCAGAAACCGGCTCACCCGGGCTGATATAACCGTATTCGGTGGCCGCGCGCTCTGGCTGAACTCCGAAAGTAACGATGCGTCCCGCCTCGGCCGCCACCAGGCCCTCGCGACAGGCGGCGACAAAGGCGTCAGTGTCGCTGACGACGTGATCGGCGGCGAGTGCCAGAACGATCGCCGCGTCGTCGCGCACTTGCGCGAACGCCGCGCCCGCCGATATTGCCGGGCCGGAATCCCGCCGCATCGGCTCCAGCAGGACATCAGCCTCCAGCCCGATCTCGGCGAGTTGCTCGAGAACCATGAATCGGTAGGCGGTGTTGGTGATGACGATCGGACGCTCAAACAGCGTCGCATCCGACACTCGCAGGATCGTGGCCTGAAATGTCGAGCGCGGCCCGAACAGCGGGAGGAACTGCTTGGGACGAACCTCGCGCGAGGCCGGCCACAGCCGCGTTCCGGCACCGCCGCACATAATTAGTGGAATGATACGTTCGCTCATGGTGCCCTGCCGTTAGAGATTGTGATAGTCACGGTACCATTTCGCAAACCGTGCGATACCGTCCTCAATCGTGGTGGCCGGACGGAATCCAATGTCGCGCGCCAGATCTTCGACGTCGGCATAAGTTGCCGGCACGTCGCCTGGCTGCATCGGCAACATTTCCTTGGCGGCGGTGCGGCCGAACTCCTTCTCAAGCAGTGAGACTACATGCATGAGTTCTTCCGGATTATTGTTGCCGATGTTGTAGATCTTCCACGGCGCAGCGCTGGCCGCCGGATCGGGTTTTTGACCGGACCAATCCGGATTGCCCTGCGGCGGACGATCCATCAGGCGCACGATCGCCTCGCTGACATCGTCAACATAAGTAAAATCGCGGCGCATATTGCCGTGGTTGAACAGCTTGATGGGTGAGCCGGCGAGGATCGCTTTGGCGAAAATAAACATCGCCATATCCGGACGACCCCAGGGACCGTACACGGTGAAGAAACGCAGACCGGTGGCGGGAATCCGATACAGGTGGCTGTAGGCGTGAGCCATCAGCTCGTTGGCCTTTTTGGAAGCAGCATAGAGGCTGATCGGATGATCGACATTGTCCTGCACCGAGAGCGGCAGCTTGGTGTTGGCACCATAGACCGAGGAGGAAGATGCGAACAAAAGATGTTTACATCCATTGTGACGGCACCCCTCCAGCACATTGACAAAGCCTTCGAGATTCGCGTCGACGTAAGCATGAGGATGATCGATCGAATAGCGCACGCCAGCCTGCGCCGCGAGATGGACCACCACCGCAAACCGATGTCTTGCAAACAGCGAAGCCATAGCTGGCCGGTCCGCAAGATCGGTCTGCACGAAACTGAACCGCGTATTCTGGCGCAGGATATTCAGTCGCGCCTGTTTCAACGCCGGGTCATAGTAAGTGTTGAGACTGTCCAGACCGACAACATTGCGGCCTTCGGCCAGCAACTGGCGAGCGACGTGAAAGCCGATAAAACCCGCAGCTCCCGTGACCAATGTGTTCTGATCCGACATCATATCCTCAAGGGCGTCGGTTCGGTTCTGCCGCACCGGCCCGAGCCTCTATTACCCGCCATATTGAGGGTGTCGCAATACCCAGCTAAGCGGCTATTGCCAGATTGGCTTTAAATCCATACCAAGGCGGCGAATTCGGTGCGCAGAGTCGAGTTGCGCTGTTTTTCCCCTTTCAAACTTGGCGAGCGAGATGCGCCGAATCCTGCTTTCGACGATAAAAATACTGATTTCCGCGGCGCTGCTTTATTTTTCGCTGCGCAAGGTCAATATTACCGACTTGGCATCGCGCATTAACATTGAAAGCCTGGGCTGGGTCGGCTTAGCGATTGCCGTCACGTTCCTTCAGATTTTCGTCGGCGCCTTGCGCTGGCGAGTGATCAGCGCAGAATGTGGCGCACCCCTCGCGACGAACCAGGCGATGCGCTTCAATTTGATCGGATCGTTCTTTAACCAGACGCTGCCGTCTTCTATCGGCGGCGACGCCGTACGGCTCTGGCTCGTCGCACGCGGCGGCGCAGGGTGGCGCGCGGCGACCTATTCCATTTTTGTCGATCGCGCCATTGGCCTCGTCGCACTTGCGATCATCATCGTCGCGAGCCTGCCGTGGAGCTACAACCTTATCGGTGATCCTCATGGCCGGTCAGCGCTGCTGTTCGTCGATTTCGCCGCGCTGGCGGGCGGGATGGGATTTCTTGTTCTTGGCAAGTTGCCATGGCCCTGGCTGAAGCGCTGGTGGGGGACGCATCATCTTCACGCCTGCTCGGTGATCGCGAACCGGGTGATTTTCAGCCGTAAGCGCGGACCTGAAATCGTGGTGCTGTCGGTACTTATTCACGTTTTAGCCGTCGTTATCGCCTGGTGCGTGGTGCAATCGATCGCGGCGCCTGTCATGTTTGGCCAGATTTTTCAGCTGATCCCACCGGTAATGCTGATCACAATGCTGCCGATCTCGATTGCCGGCTGGGGGGTCCGTGAGGCCACGATGGGGCTGGCCTTCGGATATGCCGGACTGATAACCAATGAAGGCGTGAACGTTTCGCTGCTATTTGGCGCCGTATACTTCATCGTCGGCGCATTCGGCGGACTGGTGTGGATTTTCAGCGCCGAGAAGGCAGCACAGGGGTCGGTGCCGATCGAGGTTCTTGAGTAACGACCACATTGGGAGAATAACTATTTCTGAGTTGCCCCTTTCGCTTGTCGCAGTCCCTGCTGGAGCGTTGCTTTCGGCTGGCATAACGTGGGCGATTAGACCGTTGCTTTTGAGGCACGCGCTTGCAAGGCCAAATGCACGGTCTTCGCATCGCATTCCCACGCCTCAGGGGGCGGGGATTGCAGTTATTGTGGCAACGCTGGTGGTCGCCGGAGCAATCATTGCCTGCGTCAGCACGATGGGAATGAATACCTCCACCGCGGTTTTCGGTGCGTCGCTATTCATTGCAATTGTGGGCTTCGCGGACGACGTCAAACCCATCTCGGTACTACCCCGACTGATGCTGCAGGCCTTAGCCGTCGGCGCGATCATCTTTACGGCATCCAGCGATCTCCGGATCGTTCCGGCCTGTCCGCTCTGGATCGAACGCGGGCTGCTTTTGCTTGCAGGGCTTTGGTTTGTGAATCTGGTCAACTTCATGGATGGACTGGATTGGATGACGGTAGCCGAAGTCGTGCCGATCACTGGCGCGATGGTCGTACTTGGATCGTCTGGTGAACTTCCGGTATCGGCGACCATTGTTGCCGCAGCGCTCTGTGGCGCGATGGTTGGATTCGCACCCTTCAACCGCCCTGTCGCGAAAATCTTTCTCGGAGATGTCGGCAGTTTGCCGATTGGCTTGCTGCTTGGCTGGTGCCTGCTGCAACTGGCCTATCACCAGCACCTGGCCGCCGCATTGCTGCTGCCGCTATATTATCTGTCGGATGCGACCGTGACGCTGTTGCGCCGGCTGGTCAGGGGCGAGCCGTTTTGGGCGGCGCATCGTTCGCATTTTTATCAACGCGCAACCGATAACGGATTTACGGTGTTGCGCGTGGTGAGCGAGGTGTTTGTGCTCAATGTCGTTCTTGCGGCGCTGGCGATCGCGTCGACCAAAACGCAATCATCCGCAATCAACCTCACGTGCATTGCAATCGGCGGCTCCGCCGTGGCGTTGACGATGTACCGGTTTTCGCGGCGGCGTTCGCCTTAAGAAGCTTCCAAACGCTCCGGTCAAACCGAGCCGGGCGAGGATACCGCCAAACGGCGCCCCTCATCCAGGCTGAGCGGTGGCCGCCAGCCGGTCGAAGCAGTTTTGGAGACATCGATTTCCATGAATCCGATCAGGCTATCTCGCGCTTCCGGACGGCCACTCATTTTCAGCAATACTCTGTATCCCGGCCATTTCCCTGAGACCGGTCTCGGCGGCAGCCTTCGACATTCCGTAAATGCCGCGCGGCGCCAAATCATCGTCTTCGCGAAACGGTGTTCGGCCGTCGGTGCAACTGCCATTGACGAGCGTGGTGCTGACGTAGACGAACTGGCGCACCGCCGCTTTGCGGAGCATCACACGAGCCGCAGCGTACCCTCCGCGTTGATCGAGCGGTAGAGTTCGGCTCCGTGATCCTCGTTAGGATGAGGTACGCGCGCGGCGAGATGCACTACCGCCTCAACGCCAGCGAGCGCGGCCCGCCAATCCGTTGCGGGTTTCCCGTCGGCTTTCGCTGGGCGTGACGGACACCCCAGTTGTCGCTTGCCAGCACGGGCGGATCGAGTTGATCGGACCCGCAAGATGTCGGCAGACGACCGCACGTGAGCTTTCGAAACGGTCTCGCATGGTTGGCGTAAATAACAGCGGTAACTAAGCAGCTCTTGAACCGAATTCCGGCACGGCATCCTTCAGGACGGCCTTGATGGCGCCGCGGTCATCTCTAGCGATTGCCTGCTCAAGCGCCGCAATCCACCTTCGCAGAAACTCCATGGGCGGCTCGTTGGGCTTGGCCGCCATGATGCCGGCAACGCCAATCTCGACGGTCGGCTCTTCGGTGGCAAACAGAATTTCATTCAACCGTTCTCCCGGCCGCATCCCGGTAAATACGATATCAATGTCATGGCCCGGCTGCAGCCCAGAGAGCCGGATCATGCGCTCTGCAAGGTCGACGATCTTGACCGGCTGGCCCATGTTGAGCACATACACCGAGACGTCCGGACGCAGCGGCGCCAGCGCGTGAGTGGCGGCCGTAATCACCAGATCGCAAGCTTCTCGGATGGTCATGAAATACCTGACCATGTCGGGGTGCGTGACCGTCACCGGCCCGCCCGCTTCGATCTGGGCCTTGAACTTCGGCACCACCGATCCGTTTGACGCCAGCACGTTGCCGAATCTCACTGAAATCAGACGCATCCGCGGATTGCCGACCAACTTGGAGGCCAGTTCGTGATCGAGCGCCTGGCAATACATTTCGGCAAACCGCTTGGTCAGACCCAGCATCGAGACCGGCTCGATCGCTTTGTCTGTCGAAATCATCACCATCGCCTCGGCGCCTGCCGCCAACGCCGCGTCGGCGACATTTATCGAGCCGAAGATGTTGGTTTTGACGCCTTCGCTCCAGTCGCGTTCGAGAATCGGCACATGTTTAAGGGCAGCGGCATGAAACACGATATCCGGCTTGAACTCACCCATCAGCCGCAGGATGCGTTCGCGGTCGCGGATGTCCGCAATCCGGCCCTCGATGATAGCGCCGCTATCGTGCTCGGCGAGGGCTTCCGTGACCGCATAGAGCGCCGGCTCCGAATTCTCGATCACCAGCAATCGCGCGGCGCCGAATGTCACGACGCGGTCGCAGATCTCCGAACCGATCGAACCACCGCCGCCTGTAACGATCACCGACTTGTTCTTTACCAGAGCTTCGAGACGGGCGTAGTCGATCTTTTCGCTGGGGCGCAGCAACAGGTCCTCGACGGCAACCGCCGTCAACCGCGGCGCATCGCCGCTCTCCAGCGATGGGAGGCGGCTGACTATCAGCCCAAGCCGTCGCGCCCGCATCAGAACGGATTCGGGACGCGCCTCGGGGTCGAACGCCGATGGCGTCATCACCACGCGCACGATCGGCTTGTTGCGCCTTGCGAAATCGCCAACCACGTCCTCGATATCGTCGATTCCGCCAAGCACCGGAATATTTCGTATCAATTGACCTCGATCGGCAGCCGACGGCGACAACACACCCACCGGCCATAACCGCTTGACGGCACCACTTTCGATTCCGCGCAAAAGAATTTCGGTATCGGCAGCGCGGCCGATCAGGAGGGTTGGTGACGCATCGTTCTCCCTCGCGTGACGGCGCACACGCGTATAGCGAAAATAACGATAGGCGAAGCGCGAGGCGCTGAGAAAGAACACCTCAATAAACCAGTAAAGTATGATGGTGGTTTTGCCGACGAAGAAGGCGCCCTGAACATGCGGCGCCACCGGCCTGCCATCGAGGTTAGGCGCGACAAAAATATAGTCCAGCACCAACAGCGTGAGGGCCAGCACCGTGGCCACGCGCAAAATGTTCAACGCATCCGGCAACGAAATGAAGCGCCACTTCGTGGTGGTCAGACGGAACAAGTAACTAACCGCCACGCTGAACGCGACGAAATAGGGCAGGATTTGGAGCAGCAGCGGCAGGCGGTCGAAAAACGATTCCCCTTCGAAGCGCAGATAGAAGCTGGCGAACAACGCCAGCGCCGTCGCCAGCGCGTCATGCGCCGCGATCAGGAAATTGCGGAACGTCAGTTGTGAGAAGCGCGTCATCGACCAATCACCATCGCTATTTGTACAATGTCCCGCGCCACACTGATCTTTCTGCCGCCCATGCCAGCCGTCACGGCGAGGCCACAGCGCGTCCGCGGGTCGCCGCCTCGCCGGTTTTTGACTTCAGCATCATGCCGCCAGCAATCCCGACACCGAGGACGTACATCCACCCCTCGTGAAAATCGAACAGGTGCGAATTGAACAGCGAGGTGAAAATATTTTGTACCACCACCAGCAATCCGATCCAGGCGACGAAGCCCTCGCCGCGAAACAGCAGCAGATGCACCAGCCACATCGCATATAGCACGACGATTCCGATCACGCCCCACTGGACCGCAACGTTCAGGGTCTGGTTATGCGGATTGCCGATCACCTCGGCGGCGGCGCCGACCTGGCCGACAGCGGCCTGCTCAAAGAGCCCGCGTGTCGCTCCCGTGCCGTGCCCGAACACCGGCGCCTCAGCAAAAAAACGCAGCGACTTTTGCCAGAATTCCAATCGAGTGCCGATCGAGGTCGGGAGGTTTCGCTCTTTGTACAATTGATAGTCGCGCAAGAACGTTGCTGTGGTCCAACGCAGTTGCGGGGATGCGGCCCACGCCAACCCCGCGAACAACGTGGCCATGCACAAGATGGCCACGACACTTCGCCATCTGAGATGCAGCAGCGCGAATACCGCGAGCAGGATCGGCATCGTGACCAGCGCCGTCCGCGAGACGACCACGAACATCATATTGATGATGAAGCTCATGGATATCGCGGCCAGCAACACCGCCAACAAAATTCTCTTCGCTCGCACCAGCGAGACGATTGGATAAGCAAGCGCCACCGCGCACAATGCGAATTCCTGGCTTTGGTCGATATAATTTTTGACAAAGATGCCTCTTTCAGCATCCGCGCCGGGTTTGAGCGAGAGGCTGGGATCGAAGGCGACGATCCAGGACATCGTCATCAGCAAGGTGCAGGAGATTAGGAACGCGACAAACACCCACATGCCTCGGGTCGAGCGTTCGGAATGATAAAACAATAACGGCAGCACAAGCAGCTTTGCGGTCGGACTGATGGCATAAAAACGCGCGCCCCAGGACGCGTCCGACCACAATGTCCCGATGACCGCCAGCGCAAAAAACGCAATGGGGAGTGCGCAAATCGGACGCTTCAGTGAATCCAAAAAAACCCTAAGATCGAGTGTCGTCGCAACCGTCACAACCCAGGCCACCGCAAAGATGGCGACCAACGACGTCGACCACGGCAGCGAAAGCGCGATCAGAATGACGAAAACGTCCGCCGTGGTCACCCAGGCGGCCGGATCGCGCCACAATCGCCACAACAACGCTCCCGCCGATTCTCGCGCCATCGTACTCACGCCCTGCCTCCCCGCGCACGATTGACCAGCGAGGTCGTGCTGAAGCCGGGCAGGACTTCAACCAACAACACTTCGCCGCCGCCGGCCTCGACCACCTCATGACCGACCACCTGGCCGTGCGTATAGTCGCCGCCCTTTACCAGCACGCTCGGCTTGATCCTGGAGATCAACTCGATCGGCGTGTCCTCTTCGAAGATAACGACGAGATCGACCGCCTCCAGCGCCGCCAGCACTTCCGCTCGCGCCCGCTCGTTCTGAACCGGACGCTCTTCGCCCTTCAGCCGCTTCACCGACGAATCGCTGTTCAGGCCGACGATCAGCCGGTCGCAGGCGCCACGCGCAGCTGTCAAAACCTTGACGTGGCCCGGGTGCAGAATATCGAAACAGCCATTGGTGAATCCGACCCGCAGGCCCTGCTTCCGCCAAGCCAGCAGATGCACATCGAGATCGTCGCTTGCCGCGGCGATCTTTTCTTCGGCGGCAAGAAATGCATGAGGAAGGATTCCTCGCCGCAGTTCCGCTGATGTCACAACGGCGGTACCCTTCTTGCTCACCGCGACCGCGGCCGCCGCGTTCGCCATCCGTAACGATGTCTCCCAATCCGCCCCCGCCGCCAGTGTCGCAGCGAGCACCGCTGCAACCGTGTCGCCCGCGCCTGAGACGTCGCGCACTTTGACCGGGTGGGCCGGCACATGGATGGCTTCACCCCCGCGCGGCACCAGAGTCATGCCATGCTCGCTTTGCGTCACCAGCATGGCCTCGCAATCCGCAAGGTGCATCGCGTCTTGCGCGGCTTCCGCGATGCTCTTTTCGGTATCGGCGCGGCTGCGGGTCGCCTCCGCAAATTCCTTGCGATTGGGCGTGAGCAGCGTCGCGCCGCGGTAAATTGCGAAATTGCTGCTTTTGGGATCGACGATCACGCGCTTGCCGAGCTTGCGCGCGGCGTCGATGACGTTGCGGATCACCCGCGCCGTCAGCACACCCTTGGCGTAATCGGACAGCAAGACGATATCCGCGCGCGGCACCAGCGGCAGGATGGCGTCGATCAATCTCTGCTCGACGTCGGCTGCGGCCGGCGAAGCCATTTCCCAGTCCGCGCGCAGCATGTGAGTGGAGAAGTGCTCGGAGACGAAACGGACCTTTCGCGTCGTCGGCCGTTTCGGATCGACGATCAACACGCTTTCGATCCGGCCTTCCTCGGCCAGCGCGGCCTTCAATTTGGCTCCGGCCTCGTCTTCGCCGATCAACCCGACGAAGATGCAGCGGGCGCCGAGAGAAGCGACGTTGCGCGCGACATTGCCGGCGCCGCCGATATTGGTTTCGCTGCGCTGGACCGCGATGACGGGCGCGGGCGCTTCCGGCGAGATCCGGGATACCTCGCCATAGATGAATTCGTCGAGCATGAGGTCGCCGACGCAGAGCACCGTCTGGTTGACCATCGCATGCGACAGGGCGTCAAAATCGAACATCGGAACTCGTTGTCTGTTACGCCGTCAGCGGAAGCGATCGACGGAATCGAGGAAACCCTTGACGTAGGTCGCGACCGCCTCTTCCAGCGCCGTGAAGCCACCATTGTAGCCGGCGCGCTGCAGCCGATCGACATCGCTTTGGGTGAAGTACTGGTAACTGCCGCGGATCTGCTCGGGCATATCGATATATTGGATGTTGGGGGCGGCCTCGAGCGCGGCATAGGCTGAGAGCATCATATCCTTGAAGCTGCGGGCCTTGCCGGTGCCGACGTTGAAGATACCGCTGACATCAGGCGTTGCCATCAGCCACATCATCACCCGCACCACATCGTCGACATAGATGAAATCGCGCCGCTGATCGCCGTCGGCGACGCCGTCGCGATGGGACTTGAAAAGCTGCACAGGCCGGCCAGCCTTGATATCGTCGAAGCGCCGCGCCAGCACGCTCATCATCGTGCCCTTGTGATATTCATTGGGGCCGAACACGTTGAAGAATTTCAACCCGGCCCATTGCGGCGGCAGCTTTTCGCCTTTGGCGGCGCGCTCGGCGACCGCGAGGTCAAACAGGTGCTTGCTCCAGCCGTATAGATTCATCGGCCGCAGCGTCTTCAGCGCTGATATCGACGCGTCGTCGCGAAAACCTTGCGCGCCGTCGCCATAGGTCGATGCGGAGGAAGCGTAAATGAACGGCGTCGCGTTGGCGGTGCACCACTCCAGCAGCCGCATCGAGAGGCGGAAATTGGTCTCGATCACGAGATCGCCGTCGGTCGCCGTAGTCTCCGAAATGGCACCGAGATGGATGACGGCCTCCAACCGGCGGCCGTTCAGCCAGTGCGGCAATTGCGCCGGTGGAATGACGTCGGCGAGTTGGCGCTTGGCGAGATTGCGCCATTTGCCGTCATGGCCCAGCACATCGCACACGGCGACGTCGGCGCGGCCCGCGTCGTTCAACGCGGCCACGACGTTCGATCCGATAAAACCGGCGCCACCGGTCACCAGCAACATTCCGACCCCTGCCCTGATTGTGCGACGCCAGCTTTGCCTAGCGCATGATCCGCCAAAGTGTAAGCGGTTTGGCGAAGAGATCATGCGCCTATTCATAATTTGGCGTGCGACCGGATGCAAAACCGGTGTCCACTTTTGCTGATCGCGCGCCGCCCCGCCCGACAGGCAACTTCGGCCAGAAGGCTTTTTGAGTGCGGCGGCAACTCCCTCGGATGGCTTTACCTCCCGGCAAGGAGCAGTTACCCACGGGACCGAAATAAACCTACACCCAATCCACAAGATATGAATATAAATTCATTACATCAAGCGGAGATCGAGGATCCGGACGACACCCGCCCGATCCTCATCATACCCTACATGTGGATTGGCGACTTCGTGCGCGGCCACACCGTGGTGCGGGTCTTGAAACAGCGCTGGCCTAACCGCCCGGTCGACCTGCTGACAACCTCCCTATGCGCCCCGCTGGTCGACTACATGCCCGGCGTCCGTTCCGGCATCGTCTGGGATCTGCCCCGCGGCCGGCTTGCCGTGGCCAAGCAATGGGGTCTGGCGGCGCAGCTAAGGGCCAGGCACTACGGCAGCGCACTGGTCCTGCCCCGCACCTGGAAATCGGCGATTGCCCCTGCTTTGGCCGGCATTCCGGAACGGGTGGGTTTCGTCGGTGAAGCGCGGTTCGGGCTGATCAATCAATGGCGCTGGGGCGAGAAGGCCCTGCCGCGTTTTATCGACAAGAACGCAGCACTGGCGCTTCCCGATCGAGCGCCGCTGCCGCCGGAATGGCCCGTGCCGCAGCTTCAGGTTCCCACTGAGGCAACCGAGAGCTGGCGGCAGGCCAATGGGCTCGGCGCTGGTTCCGCGGTCGCCCTGGCTCCAGGCTCGGTCGGGGCTTCCAAGCGCTGGACCTATTATCCGGAGGCCGCGCGGCTTTTGGCCCAACAAGGCCTGGATGTCTGGGTGGTCGGTGGTCCGGGCGAGAAAGCGCTGGCGACAGAAATCGTGGCCGCTGGCGGGCCTCGGGTGCGCGACCTCACCGGGACCAATCTGCGCAACGGCATCCTGGCGATGGCCGCGGCCGGCGTCGCGATCTCAAACAATTCGGGGCTGATGCATATCGCCGCCGCGCTGGGGACGCCGACCATGGGCATTTTCGGCCCCACCAGCCCCTATCACTGGGCGCCGCTCAATGGCCTTGCGGCGACGGTTCAAACCAAAACCGTCGTGCCGTGCCAACCCTGTCACCGTCCGGTCTGCACCATGAACGAGCATCGCTGCATGCGCGACATTCCGGCATCCGACGTGGTTGACATCGTCGGGCGCGTGCTGAGCGAGGCCGGAGAAGCGTTGAGAAAATGAACAGCATCGATTCCGCTCGCGTTGCAGCCAGACCCGCCGCCTTCCTCGACCGCGACGGCGTCGTCAATTACGACGACGGCTACATGGGCAGCCGAGAGCGGATTCGCTGGATGCCGAACGCCGCGAAGGCGGTCCGCCGCCTCAACGAGGCCGGCTATTTCGTGTTCTTCTTCACCAATCAATCCGGCATCGCGCGCGGGTTCTTTACCGAGGACGACCTGCGCACCCTGCACGACTGGATGCGTGCCGAACTCGGCGCCCAAGGTGCCGTGATCGACGACATCAGATATTGCCCGCATCATCCCGACGGATCGGTGGCCGGCTATCTCGAAGACCACCATTGGCGAAAGCCGAGCCCCGGCATGATCCTCGATTTGATGAAGCACTGGCCGGTGCGGCACGAGGGCAGCTTCGTCATCGGCGACCGCGCCTCCGATATCGAGGCTGCCCAAGCCGCAGGGCTGCCGGGCTTTCTGTTCGCCGGCGGCGACCTCGACGCCTTTGTGGCGCAAGCCATGGCTCAGACGAGCGTCCGATAAACTTCCGCGATCCGGTTTGCTTCTGCGTCGAGACTGAATTTCTCAAGCACCCGCGCCCGTCCCCGCTCGCCCATGGCCGCGGCTGATGCGGGATCTCGCATCAAGGGCTCCAGGGCAGCGACCAACGCCTCGACATCGCCCGGCGGCGTCAGCACGCCGGTCACGCCATCCTCGACCACGAGCTCGGCAGCACCCGCGCGCGACGCCACCAGCACCGCGCCCACCGACATCGCCTCGATCAGCGTCAATCCAAAGCCCTCGTTGCGCGAGGTGAACGCGTAGATCGTCAGCCGCTGATACCAGCGTTGCACGTCCTCGATCGGCAATTCGCCTGTAATGACGATGCGCGACTGCAAGCCTGCGGCCTCGATGCGTTTTTTCAAATCATTCGCGAAGCCCGCATGCTCCGACGTGATCGCGCCGACCATGACCGCGGTAAAGTCAGGATAACGCGGCAATAATTGGCACATCGCCGCCACGAACACGTCGCTGCCTTTTTGCGCCCGCACCCGGCCGAAACACCCGATCGCATAGCGGCCCGGCAACGCGGTTTCGGCGAACGCCGCCGCACGATCGACTGGTGGTGCGTAACGATCGGTATCGACGCCGTGCGGAATGACGGTCGCCAGGCGCTTGAGAAACGACGCCGAGATCGCGTTGGTGGCGATGATCGCGTCCATGCGGCTGATCAGCCGCCGCGTGATCCAGGTGTGGTGGCGTTGCGCCGCCGAGGTGAACACCAACCTCAAGGGCCAGCCAAGGAAACGCAACAGCACGCCAATGATCATTTCGTCGTTGCGCCGCGCGTGCCAGATCAGCGGCGCGCTGCGCCGCCACAGCTTCAAGAGATCGACAATACCCATCCGCGCGATATCGTCCGGCGCGTGAGGACCAAGCCATACCGCGCGAAACATTTCCGCGAGTTTCGGCGCCACCATACGATTGGTCGCGGTGACGCCCGAATAGCGCCTGTGCAGATTTGGCACGATCAGTTGCAGATCATCAGCGGAATAGTTCGCCATTCTCAACGTCAGGCTCCGTTTTGCGAGATTTCCTATACGCAACATTAAGCATAGTGGCCAGTTCGCTTGCGTTGAAACCCACTCTTCACCGCAACCCGGATAGCATCGCTCAGATAATTGAGATGGGTGAGTTCATGACGGTGCTTGTCAC
Source organism: uncultured Alphaproteobacteria bacterium (assembly GCA_963814615.1). Taxonomy (GTDB): domain Bacteria; phylum Pseudomonadota; class Alphaproteobacteria; order Rhizobiales; family Xanthobacteraceae; genus Bradyrhizobium. The sequence goes on from CAWFDN010000001.1 coordinate 443,883, forward strand.
CGGCGGTGCCGGCTATATCGGAAGTCACACAGTTCATGCGCTGGCGGAAGCCGGCGAAAGCGTTGTCGTAATCGACAATCTGTCCACCGGCTTTTCCGCCTTTCTCCCGGACGGCGTTCCGTTGTTCATCGGCGATGCGGCCGATGAGAACCTCGTCGAAGGCGTGATCGCAGCGCACCGCGTCGAAAGCATCATGCATTTTGCAGGCTCGGTGGTGGTGCCGGATTCGATGCGCGATCCGCTCGCCTATTACCGCAACAACACCATGACCACGCGCAGCCTCCTGAACGCGGCGGTGAAGTGCGGCATCAACCGCTTCATCTTTTCATCGACCGCGGCGGTGTACGGCAACCCGGATCAGGTGCCCGTGCCTGAGATCGCCCCAACGCGACCGATGTCGCCGTACGGCTCCTCGAAGCTGATGACCGAAATCATGCTGCACGACACGGCTTCGGCGCATGGCCTGAACTACGTCGTGCTGCGTTACTTCAATGTCGCCGGCGCCGATCCACTGGCGCGCATCGGTCTTGCGAGCGTCGGCGCGACTCATCTTTTGAAGATCGCGGTCGAGGCGGCCACCGGACAGCGCGCCAAGATCGACGTGTTCGGCACCGATTACCCGACGCCGGACGGAAGCTGCATCCGCGATTTCATTCACGTCAGCGACCTCGCACAGGCGCACCGCGCGGCGCTGTCTTACTTGCGCGGCGGCGGTGGTTCAGTGACGCTGAATTGCGGCTACGGCCGCGGCTATTCGGTGCTGGAGACCATCGAGGCGGTGCGGCGGGTCTCCGGGCGCCACTTTGCGGTTCAATATGCCGCGCGAAGGCCCGGCGATATCATGACCATGATTGCGGATACCGGCCGCATCCGCAGTGTCCTGGACTGGACGCCGCAATACGACAATCTCGAGACCATCGCCGCGCACACGCTGGCGTGGGAAGAGAAATTGTTCCGGGAGCGCAACGGCTACTTGCAGCAGGCCGTTTCGGCCTAAAATCTCGGTCGCCGCAAGTTCCGATTTGGCTTGAAAAAACCCGCTATAGCGGGCAAGGAGACGGACGTTTCGCTTTGGCCCTGACGCGCAAGCGGGTCCCCGCCAGCGCTGTCAATGGAATGCGGATGACCGAACTTCCAAAGAAAATCACTGACGATCCGTATGGCGCGGCAATTCTGATTCGTCGCCTGGTTACGGAGCAGGGTGCCGCCCACTGGCGACAATATCTGACGGCATTCGCGCTGATGGCGGTCTCGGCGGGGGCGACCGCCGGTTCGGCCTATATCCTGGGCCAGGTCATCAATCAGGCCTATGTCGACAAGAACGTTCACGGCATCGCAGTCCTGTCGGGCATCACCATCCTGATCTTCATCCTCAAGGGTGCGGCGACCTATGGTCACCAGGTGATCCTGTCCAAGATCAGCAACGCGATCCTCGCCAACAACCAGCGCAGGCTGTTCGCCAAGCTGATGAGCGAAAGCATTGGCTTCTTCTCGGAGCGGCATTCGTCCGAATTTCTGGCGCGCCTGACATCAGGTGCGAATTCCGTGACGCAAGTTCTCAATCTGCTGATCAACGCGCTCGGGCGCGATCTCTTGCTTCTAATCGGACTCGTCGGCGTCATGGTGACGCAGGATCCGTATATGGCACTGCTTGGATTGCTGGTGGCGCCGCCGGCCATGCTGGTGCTGCGCAAGCTGGTGAAGCGGATCAAGGGGCTCGCGCACAACCAGTTCACCGGCACCGCCGACATTCTCGAAACCATGCAGGAATCGCTGCAGGGCATTCGAACCGTCAAGGCATTCACGCTCGAACAGACGATGCGCGAGCGGATCGACGCCAGCATCTCAGCGGTCGAGCGCAACGCCAACAAGATGGCGCGGGTTTCCAACCGTTCGAGCCCACTGATGGAAACGCTCGGTGGAGTCGCGGTCGCGGGCGTGCTGATGTATGGCGGCTACAGCGTGGTCGCGACCGGCGCGACGCCGGGCCAGTTTTTTTCGTTCCTGACGGCGTTCCTGATGGCCTATGAGCCGGCCAAGCGGCTCGCGCGGCTCAATATCGAGTTGAACAGCAACCTGATCGGCGCCCGCAAATTGCTGGAAATCGTCGACAGCCCCTCCAGCGAACCGATCGACGACGACAAACCGGCCTTGAAGCTGACCGACGCGCGGGTCGAGTTTCGCGGCGTCAGCTTCGCCTACCGTCCGAACGAGCCGGTGCTCAACCGCATGAGCTTTGAGGCCGAGCCCGGCAAGGTCACCGCGCTGGTCGGCCCCTCCGGCGGCGGCAAATCCACCGTGCTGGCGCTATTGCTGCGACTCTATGAAGTGGACGGTGGCGACATCCTGATCGACGGGCAGGCGATTTCAGGCGTTTCGCGAAAGTCGCTGCGGCAGCAGACCGCTTATGTCGGACAGGATGTTTATCTGTTCCGCGACACCATCCGCGAGAACATCGCGTTCGGCAAGGTCGGCGCGACCGAGGACGAGATCATGGCTGCCGCAAAAGCCGCCTGCGCCCACGAATTCATCATGGGCTTCCCGCTCGGCTACGACACGCCGGTGGGGGAGCATGGCGCCCAGCTCTCCGGCGGCCAACGGCAGCGCGTCGCCGTCGCGCGGGCGCTGGTGAAGGACGCGCCGATCATCCTGCTCGACGAGGCCACCGCCGCGCTCGATTCGGAATCCGAAAAACAGGTGCAGGAAGCGATCGAACATCTCTGCCAGAATCGCACCACCATCGTCATCGCCCACCGCCTGCACACCATCATGCACGCCGACGCCATCCTGGTGGTCGAGAGCGGGGAGATCGTCGAGCGCGGGCGGCACGACGATCTGCTGCGCCGCGGCGGGCGCTACGCCTCATTCTTCCGCCTGCAACATCGCGATGCAGGGCCCGTGACGCTGGCGCCGATCAGCGCGACCGCGTAAAGCTACCGAGCGAATTTCCGTCCCTAACCCCCCACCGAGATCCTTTCATGAGCGACACATCCTACGTCATATCAGCCCTTCCGCAGCCCACGGTCGCCGTCGCCGGCGACAGCAAATCCTTTCCAATTCGCCGCATCTGGTGCGTCGGGCGCAACTATCTCGAACACATCCGGGAGATGGGAAATGACGAGCGCGCCCCGCCGTTTTTCTTCGCCAAGCACCCCGACATGATCGAGCCCGATGGCGCCACCATCCCCTACCCGCCGCTGACCAACGATCTGCATCACGAAGTCGAATTGATCGTGGCGATGAAGAGCGGCGGCCTCAACATTCCGGCCGACCAGGCGCTCGAGCACATCTACGGTTACGCGGTCGGCATCGACCTGACGCGGCGCGATCTGCAATTGGCCGCGCGCAAGAAGGAACGGCCGTGGGAAGTCGGAAAATCCTTCGACCATTCCGCCCCCTGCGGCGCGCTGCAGCCGGCCTCGAAGATCGGCCACCCCGCCCAGGGGAAAATCTGGCTCTCGGTCAACGGCACCGAAAAGCAGAAGGGCGACCTCACGGAATTGATCTGGAGCGTGCCTGAGATCATCGCGAAATTGTCACAGCAGGTCGCGCTCGGCGCCGGCGACATCATCATGACGGGAACGCCGGCCGGCGTCGCCGCGCTCTCCCCCGGCGACAAAATCGAATGCGGGATCGACGGCATCGGCACCCTGAAGGTCACGATCGGCAAACCGGCGGCGTAACCGACCTTCGCAGCCAAACGCAAGGCTTGAGGCCCCGAACCCAGGTTCGGGGCCTTTTTTGCGTCCAAATTTTGCCAACTTCTCCGTAAAGCCGCAGGTAAATTCGTAGTCCGTTAACCATACAGACATTAAATGGATGGACCGCCACAACCCTCGCGCTGGAGCCGCCGCCGATGAGCACCGATTGGACCGCATTCCGCCTCGATTTGTTTCAGCTCGACGAGCCGATGCGGGCGACGTTGCGCGAAATGCGGCCGTTCTTCGCAAAATCCTTGCCCGCCATTCTAGCGCGGTACTACGACAAGGTCCGGAAATACGATCCCTCCTCTGGCATCTTCAAGGACGGAGCGATGGAAGAGATCACTCGCATGCAATTGCGTCACTGGGACCTGATGGGGAGTTGCGATTTCGGCCCGGCATATACTGACTCGGTCGCGCGACTCTGCGAACTCAATCAGCACGTTCGTGTTGCGCCGCCGTGGTACATCGGCTTGTTTGTCACCGAACACCTGATGAAGGCGGTCGAGACCGAAGTGCAGGTTCCACGCTTCGGGAAGGCTTCGCAGGCCGCGCGCGACAAAAAAGATTCGATGCTGAGCGCCATTGCCAGGGCCAATTTGCTGGACACCGAAAACGTCATCGCGTTTTATTTTGGCGCCCACCGCCAGAACCGCAAGGACGCAATTACTGAAGCCAGCAACCGTTTCCGCACCCTCATCACTTCGTTGTCGAGTGCCTCGACCGAATTGGAGGGCACCGCGCGCTCGCTGAGCGACAATGCCAGCAATACCACCCGGCTTGCCAGCGTGGTCGCCAATGCCTCGGAGGACGCCTCCAACAACGTTCAATCGGTCGCGTCGGCGACCGAAGAACTCGCCAGTTCGGTGCGCGCGATTTCGTCGCAGGTTCAGGAATCCAACCGCATCGCCGCCAGCGCCGTGAAACAGGCCGATGAGACCGATTCGCGCATCAACGCACTGTCGCAGGCCGCCAGCCGGATCGGCGACGTCATCAAGCTGATCACCTCGGTCGCCGAACAAACCAATCTGCTCGCGCTCAACGCCACCATCGAGGCGGCGCGCGCCGGCGAAGCCGGCCGTGGCTTCGCCGTGGTCGCGCAGGAGGTCAAGGCGCTCGCGGCCCAGACCGCCAAGGCCACCGACGAAATCGGCGTCCAGATCGCGGGCATGCAGACCGCGACACAGGAGGCGGTCGGCTCCATCAAGATGATCAGTTCGACCATCGGCAAGATCTCCGAAATCAGCAACGCGATTTCCGTGGCAATCGAAGAACAGGGCGCCGCCACCCAGGAAATCTCCGGGAATATCCAGCGGACCGCAGCGGGCACCTCGCAAGTCGCCGGCACGATCTCCGAGGTGAGCCAGGGTGCCAACCAGACCGGTGCGGCATCGAGCCAGTTGCTGGCATCGGCGAAACAATTATCGAACTCAACCACCAGCCTGCAGGTCGAGATCGACGGCTTCCTGAAGTCGATCGCCGACGCGGCGTAACCCCGTTATCTTCAACATCGTCAGGAAAGACGCGGCCGATCATCAGGCCGCGTCTGGTTGGAATCCCCTCAGCATTTTGTGGGGTCACTTCCCGGCTTCAGGCCGCTTCCGCCGCTCAGCCCCGCGCCAGTTCCTGAAGGCCCTTGAAGGTCAGGCGTTTGGGGTCCTTCACGCCGGCCAGATAAAGCTTGCGGATGAAGGCGGTGACCGTCTCGCGGTCACAGTCGGTCAGCGCGACCACGGCATCGATGGCGATTCTCTGGGCGTCCATGGATTCCTCATGCTGTCAGCAGCCTAAAGCCGCCTAAGCCTAGGATTAGCCGATTAATGCGGCGTTAACCGTTTTGCCAAAATGGCTGATTCGCGCAAAACGCGAATACGTGAAACAACGCATCGCGCCTCGATCGCCGGGCCACAATGGTCACGAATATTGCATCACCCCATCATCGACCTTGCCGAAGCGCAAGGTGACGATGTCGAGCGCGTAGTTCTGATAGAGCCGCCACGGGCGCTTCGAGCCTTGCTTCGGCATTTTCGCGATCGACCGCTGCACATAGCCGGAGGAAAAATCGATCCACGGCACCTCGGCCACGGTGGGGTCGAAATTGCGCGCCACGCACTGCTTGTAGCCGCGGCGGTCCATGTAGTTGATCAGGCGGCAGACATATTCGCAGGTGAGGTCGCACTTCAGCGTCCAGGACGCATTGGTGTAGCCGAACGCCGACGCCAGATTGGGCACGTCCGAATACATCATACCCTTGTAGCTCAGCGTCTTGGCGAAATCGACGGCGCGGCCGTCGACGATGATCTCCATGCCGCCGAGCACCTGCAGGTTGAGACCGGTGGCGGTGACGATGATGTCGGCGTCGAGCTCGCTGCCGTCCTTCAGCTTGAGGCCCTTGGCCGTGAAGGTATCGATCTCCTGGGTCACCACCGAGGCGCGCTTCTCATTGATCGACTTGAACAGGTCACCGTCGGGTACCAGACATAGTCGCTGATCCCAGGGATTGTAACGCGGCGTGAAATGGGTGCCGATGTCATAGTCCGGCCCGAGCGCGACCTTGACGCCGCCGAGGATGAGCTGCTTCGCCCGCGCCGGATCGCGCCGGCACAGCCGGAAGAAATACATTCCCCACAACACGTTGCGCCAGCGGATCACATGGTAGGCGAGCTTGGCGGGGAGCCGGCGCCGCAATTTATTGGCGAACGGGTCCTGCGCCGGCCGCGAAACCACATAGGTCGGCGAGCGCTGCAACATGGTGACGTGATCGGCGGTCTTCGCGAGCTCCGGCACCAGCGTCACCGCGGTCGCGCCCGAGCCGATCACCACCACGCGTTTGCCGGCGTAGTCGATGTCGTCGGTCCATTTCTGCGGATGCACGATACGGCCGGCGAAATTCTCGATGCCGGAAAATTCCGGCGTGTAGCCTTCCTCGTATTTGTAGTAGCCCGAGCACATGAACAGGAAATTGCAGGTAAAGCGCACCGTTTCAGTGACGGCTTCGCCTTTCCCGGCGCATTCGACCTCCACGGTCCAGCGCGCATCTTGCGACGACCACGACGCGCGCTTGACCCGATGGTTGAAGCGGATTTTCTGGTCGATGCCGTTCTCTTTGGCGGTCTCGCGGACGTAGTTCAGAATCTGCGGCCCGTCGGCGATCGCCTTGGCCTCGGTCCATGGCTTGAACGAATAGCCCAGCGTGAACATGTCGCTGTCGGAGCGGATGCCGGGATAGCGAAACAGATCCCAGGTGCCGCCGAGGCGCTCGCGACCTTCGAGGATGGCGTAGCGCTTGGTCGGACAATGGTGCTGAAGGTGATAGCCCGCGCCAATGCCGGACAATCCGGCGCCGACGATCAGCACGTCGAGATGTTCGCTTGCTTGGAGCGTTTCCATGGGCCGCCCAAATTATAGCCGTCATGCCCGACCTTGTGCCGGGCATCCACGTCTTTTCTGAGCGCTCAGTCAAGACAAGACGTAGATGGCCGGGACGAGCCCGGCCATGACGATAAATATTGTTTCCGGCGAGCCGGCAGCTCAATACCGGTAATGCTCCGGCTTGAACGGGCCTTCCGGCTTCACGCCGATATAGTCGGCCTGGTCGGGGCGCAGCGTGGTCAGTTTCACGCCGATCTTGGAAAGATGCAGCCGCGCCACCTTCTCGTCGAGCGATTTGGGCAGCACATAGACCTTCTTCTGGTACTTGCCGTCCTTGTTGTTGGCGAACAGCTCGATCTGCGCCAGCGTCTGGTTGGTGAAGGAGGCCGACATCACGAACGAGGGATGGCCCATGGCATTGCCGAGATTCACGAGCCGGCCTTCCGACAACAGAATCATCCGCTTGCCGTCGGCAAAGGTGATCTCGTCAACCTGCGGCTTGATGTTGGTCCATTTCAGATTGCGCAAATGCGCGATCTGAATCTCGTTGTCGAAGTGCCCGATGTTGCAAACGATGGCACGGTCCTTCATCGCACGCATGTGCTCGATGGTGATGATGTCCTTGTTGCCGGTGGCAGTGACGAAGATGTCGGCGCGAGGTGCGGCGTCTTCCATGGTGACGACTTCATAGCCTTCCATCGCCGCCTGCAACGCGCAGATCGGATCGACTTCGGACACCAACACGCGGCAGCCGGCCTGGCGCAGCGAGGCGGCCGAGCCCTTGCCGACGTCGCCGAAGCCCGCGACCATCGCCACCTTGCCCGACATCATCACGTCGGTGCCGCGGCGAATGCCGTCGACCAGCGATTCCCGGCAACCATAGAGGTTGTCGAACTTCGATTTGGTGACGCTGTCGTTGACGTTGATCGCCGGGAACAACAGCTTGCCTTCCTTCTCCATGTTGTAGAGCCGGTGCACGCCCGTGGTGGTCTCTTCCGAGACGCCCATGATGTTCTTGGCGATCTCGGCGAAGTAGCCCTTGGGTTTCTCTTTCAGGAGCTTCTTGATCAGCGCGAAGAACACTTCCTCTTCCTCTGATTCCGGCTTGTCGAGAAATTTCACGTCGCCGTTCTCGGCGCGCAGGCCGTGATGCACCAGCATGGTGGCGTCGCCGCCATCGTCGAGGATCATGTTGGGCGTGCCGCCGCCGTGCCAGTCGAACAACTTGGCGGTGTAGTCCCAATATTCGGTGAGGCTCTCGCCCTTCACCGCGAACACCGGAATGCCGGCCGCCGCGATCGCGGCCGCGGCGTGATCCTGCGTCGAATAGATGTTGCAGGAGACCCAGCGGATGTCGGCGCCAAGCGCCCCCAGCGTCTCGATCAAGACCGCGGTCTGGATCGTCATATGCAGCGAGCCGGCGATGCGCGCGCCCTTCAAGGTCTGCTTCGGACCGTATTCCTCACGCGTCGCCATCAGGCCGGGCATCTCGGTCTCGGCCAGCGAAATCTCCTTGCGGCCGAATTCGGCGAGCGAGATGTCCTTGACGATGTAGTCGGTGAAGGCGGGCTTCGCGGCGGTGGCGGTCATTGGGTTTTCCTTTGTCTTTGCCCGAACGACGTTTCTTTCGGACCTGGACTGAAATTCATTTCTCGTCATGCCCGGGCTCGTCCCGGGCATCCACGTCTTGGCCACGACAAGAAAGACGTAGATGGCCGGGACAAGCCCGGCCATGACGACTTAAGTATGTCGCAGTAGCCTACTCAAATCACACCGCGCGCTTCAGCGCGTCGGCGAGGTCGGTTTTTTCCCACGAGAAGCCACCCTCATTGTCCGGCGTACGGCCGAAATGGCCGTAGGACGAGGTTCGGGCGTAGATCGGCTTGTTGAGATCCAGATGCTTGCGGATGCCGCGCGGCGTCAGGTCCATCGCTTCGGCCACGGCCTTTTCGAGCTTTTCCTCGGGCACGTTTCCGGTGCCGTGGGTATCGATGTAGATCGAGAGCGGTCGCGCCACACCGATCGCGTAAGCGAGCTGCAGCGTGCAACGATCGGCGAGGCCGGCGGCCACGATGTTCTTGGCGAGGTAGCGCGCGGCATAGGCTGCGGAACGGTCGACCTTGGTCGGGTCCTTGCCGGAGAACGCGCCGCCGCCATGCGGGGCCGCACCGCCGTAGGTATCGACGATGATCTTGCGGCCGGTCAAACCCGAGTCGCCGTCGGGACCGCCGATAAAGAATTTTCCGGTCGGGTTGATGTGCCAGATGGTCTTGCCGTTGATCCAGTCCTTGGGCAGCGCCTCACGCACATAGGGCTCGACGCGATCGCGCACCTGACTCGAGGTCATGTCCTCGACCAGATGCTGATGCGAGACCACGATTTCGCGCACGCCGACCGGCTTGCCGTCTTCGTATTGCACGGTGACCTGGCTCTTGGAATCCGGGCCCAGCACCTTCTCCTTGCCGGAGTGGCGCGCTTCCGAGATCAACCGCAAAATCTTGTGGGCGTAAAAGATCGGCGCCGGCATCAGGTCCGGCGTCTCGTTGCAGGCGTAGCCGAACATGATGCCCTGGTCGCCGGCGCCTTCTTCCTTGTTGGTGCCCGGCTGCAGCGCGTCGACGCCCTGCGCGATATCGGCGGACTGCGGATGCAGCAATATCTGGATGTCGGCTTTCTGCCAGTGGAAGCCGTCCTGCTCGTAGCCGATGTCCTTGATCGCCGCGCGCACCACGCTTTCGATCTGATCGAAGGAGACGGTCGAGGGACCGCGGGTTTCGCCGGCGATCACCACCTTGTTGGTGGTGGCGAGCGTTTCACATGCGGCCCGGATGGCCCACGGATCGATTCCAGCCTTCGGGCCTTCGCGGAAAAACAGATCGACGATCTCATCGGAAATCCGGTCGCAGACCTTGTCCGGATGACCTTCGGAAACCGACTCTGAGGTGAACAGATAAGACGCGCGCATCAAACCAACCCCTTTTTCCGCCAGACCCCCGGCGGTCCTTTCGAATGTGTCCTGTCGAATGTGTCCTGAAGTGTCAGTCGCGACGGCGCGAGATGACGTAGGATTCGTCGTAGAACCAGAGCCCGTTATGCTTGCGCAGAACCTCTCTGGCGGCATCGAGGTAACGGCCGCTCTGGGTCATTTCCGTCAACCGGTCGTCTTCGATCTGGGCGACATACACCGCCGCGTTCCACGCTGCAAAGGCCGTCGAGGTTCCGATCGAGCCGGTGACCTCATTTGGCAGCGCTTCCATATCATAGCGGAAGATCGATCGGTTATCGGCATAGGCATTAAAATTAAGGTCACGCCCGGCCGATCCCAGCTCGTATTTCACCGCGCGCAATAGCTCATGACGGCTCACCGCGAAAGGATTTTCTCCGGGCCATACCGCCTGGATCATCTCCAGGCCGGGGTCCTGGCCGTGGGAGTGAATGCCGATCAGGCGGCCCCCGGCCCGCAGAGCCCGCGCCAGCGGTGCAATGATGCGTTTGGCGCGGAAATTGACCGAAGATTTGGCCCGGTAGGGCTGGGAAGCGATAATCAGGTCGAAATTGGCCTCGGAACGGCCGGCGCGCGGAATGATCGAATCCAGCAAAAACCGGTGGTCTTCCCGGTACAGCACGATCGCGACCGGCCGCTCATAGACCGGCATGCCCGAGCGCGGGCTGACATCGGCGCGCCAGTTTTGCTCCAGAAACGGCCTCAGTTCGGCGATCTGGGCCTCGAATTCTCCCGATGAATCCCCCCGCAGCGCGACCTCGTGCCAGATCATGCCCGCGGCCGCCGCCGGGGACGCGGGCACCAGCCAGGGCGCCTCAGCGTAATGCATGTTGGTGAGGACAAAGACCGTCGCCGGATGCTCGAACAGGCGGTCCGGCACCTTGTCCAGCGTCAGCCGGACGTCCTCGAGGCTGAGCTCCTTGCCGGCGATATAGAACGGCATATGCGGAAAACGGCCGTGCATCGAGCGCATCACGCGCGCCAGCACGGTGCCGTCGCCAACCCCGGCGTCGAACACCCGCAACGCCGGGGGACGGGGATGGATGCTGCCGAATTCCAACGCCACCCGCTCGGCGATCACCCGCTTTTCGCTGCAGGTATGGACGAACAGCAGGTATTTCTGCCGATTCTCGAAAAACCGGAAATTGCCGCGGGGATCGCGCTTCTCAGGCAGCACTTCGAGGCCGCGCGGCGGCGGCACCCCGCCCGGCATCGAGGCCGCGATGAACGCCTGGATGCGGTCGAGGGTGTCAATGGTGATGCGCTTGCCCTCGCGTAAGCAATTCACCAGCTTGCCGTCGTTGACGGCGCGGCGCCCGAAGGTCGATTCCGCCATGTCGACCTGACGGCAGAATTCGGAAATCAGGCTGAGGATCTGGTCGTTTTTCATCGGGCCAGGATTTGGGGTCAAGTTTGGGACGGGCGGGTGGGCAGCAGCGAATGGCGTTGGTGTCCTACCATCTTCTGCCCACCGGTGTAATCCCGGATGACAACCCGTCAAGGCTCGGGCGGCGCTCCGCGCCGACCCGTTGGTTCGCAATGACGGGGCGGCAATTTTGGCTTACCTACTTTAGATGTGCCGCCGCGATCTCGCCGCATATTCTGCGCGAAGTTTTCCGTATTTCCGGCCCCTGGAAATCAAAGGGTGCAGGGAATGCCGGGCGCGCGATGCGCCCGCAGCCTCGTGTGCAAAAGTAGAAAGCACACGAGTTAGAAACCACGGTCACACCGGAACACCCGGCATTCCCTACGTAATGGTTTTAACGGTTTCCTTCGCGCTCTCCCCAGTGACCGGGCTTTTTTGCCACTGTCATCCCTAAGAAGCTTGCTTCTCAAGAGCTTGACGCCAGCGTCGGGGCGTCAGGACCACACGACTTCGCCGTCCGCATTAGCGCCGTTCGTCATCGGCGCCATCAGCGTCCACCGCACCCCGCCCCACGTCCGTGACGATCGCGAAACGCCCCTTGTGGAAGGGCGGGATGGCAGAGTTGTAAGTTTGATTTGGGGCGAACGCGAAGCGGAATTTCTTTGCGAGCAGAACTGGACAGGGCAAATCGCCTTGATCCGGCACGACAAAAAAAGCTATCGGCGCGCATCGATGGATGCCGCTTCGACAGGTCGCGCGGCGAGGTGATGGGTTTCGCAAAGGGGCTCAACCCATCCTACGGGCTGGGAATGCAGCCAACATGATTCGTCGCGTTGCGCCTCGCGATGATAGGATGGGAATCACGACGCTCACTATCTGCGCGGCGTCGCGCTGCAGGGAGCCGGAGACTTCCAGCGCGCGCTTGCCGATTACTCCGACGCCGTAGAGCTCTTCGGCTCAGACAAGAAGGGCATTTCGAGCCTTGTGTTCCTTCGCATGGCCGAAGTCTATGCTGCTCTCAATCGATTTTGCGAAGCAACGGCACCGATCAACATGTGGGTTTCGCTCGATCCGGCCGGTCGCGACACCAGTAGAACCCAGAAAATAATTTCCGACTACGAAGCGAAAGGCAATTGCGGTTCTGCCAAAGAATTCCAGAAGGAAAGATATCCGCTAAACGGACAAAAGAATGTCGTTACCGTAAAAGCCGAAATCAACGGCGTACGCGGCCTCTTCATTCTCGACACCGGGGCAAGTTACCTGACGATGAAGTCATCCTTCGCCGATCGCGCGAAGATACCTCAAACCCAAACAGAGATCACACTCGTGACGGCCAACGGACAGGCCAAGGCAACGCTATCAAAAGCCGACAAGGTAATGCTCGGCAAATTGGCAGCAACAAACGTACCCGTTGCGGTTCAGAAGGTTGACGAAAAGAGCTATGGCGTCGGTGTCGACGGGCTACTCGGAATGAGTTTCCTGTCCCGATTTGAAGTCCAGATGGCCGGCGGACTTCTCGAAGTCCGCACCCGCCATAGTCGCTAGCGTTGGCAGCTAACAAGCACTTCATAGGCCGCAGCCCGTAGGATGGGTTGAGCTCTTCGCGAAACCCATCATTTGCGCGTCATATAGCTTACATCCATATCAACCCGGTCAAGCATGGGCTTGTCTCGCGGGTCAGCGATTGGCCGTATTCGTCGTTCCATCGTATGGTAAAATTTGGAGTTTATCCCGAGGATTAAGCAGGCGATGTCTCAAACGACGGCGGGCATTTCGGCGAACGGCCGTAGGTCGCGCGGCGAGGTGATGGGTTTCGCAAAGGGCTCAACCCATCCTACGCGCTGATGCCGCAAAGACGTCGGTGCGAGCGCAGCGAAGCAATCCATAGCGCGCGACGATAAATTATTTTTTTGCGCGCATCGATACAACCGCTTCAACGGCGTGCCTTGCGACCCCGTCGAACAATGTCCGCGGCTCCGTCCAAAACCGAACTCGCTTTGAGGCGACAACACTTCCTGTTCCCGGCTGCGGCGCACCACGTCCGAGACACAGCGCCCTATCTCCCCCACACCTCTTTCGCCACATCGACCGCGAGCTTCAGCTTGGCCCATTGCTCTTCCTCGGTGAGGATGTTGCCCTCTTCGGTCGAGGCGAAGCCGCATTGCGGCGATACTGCGAGTTGCTCCAGGGCGACGAATTTGGCTGCTTCGTCCAGCCGCCGCTTGATGTCGTCTTTCTTCTCAAGCGTACCGCTCTTCGAGGTGATGACACCGAGCACCACGATCTTGTTGCCCTTCGGCAGATACCGCAGCGGCTCGAAGCCGCCGGCGCGCTCGGAATCATATTCGAGGAAATAGCCGTCGTAATTGGTGCCGGCGAGCAAGGTCTCCGCCACCGGCTCATAGCCGCCGGAGGAAATCCAGGTCGAGCGGAAATTGCCGCGGCAGACATGGGTGGTGATGGTCATGTCGGCGGGGCGTTCGGCGATCGCGTAATTGATCACGCGGGCGTAAATCGCCTGCAGATTGTCGGCGGCCTCGCCCCGCGCCCGGATTTTGTTGAGTTCGTCCTGCGAGCAGAGATAGGCCCACGCGGTGTCGTCGAATTGCAAATAGCGGCAGCCGGCGTCGTAGAACGCCTTGACCGCCTTGCGGTAGGTTTTCGCGAGATCCTCGAAGAATCCGTCGAGGTCGGGATACACCTCTTTCGAGATCGACCTGCGGCCGCCACGGAAATGCAGCACCGCCGGAGACGGGATCGTCATCTTCGGCATCACATGCGCGATCTCGCACTTCCTTTTCAGGAATTTGAAATGCTCAAGCATCGGATGATCGTCGGGGAAATCGAGTTTGCCAATCACGCGCACCGCCTCGTGCCGGGTCTGAATCCCCGCAAACTGGATTCCCTCGTCGGGATGAAACAGTTCGCAGCCCGTCAGATGGCTCAGAAAGTCAAAATGCCACCAGGAGCGGCGGAATTCGCCGTCGGTCGCGAGCTTCAGGCCGAGCGAGGCCTGCCGGTGCACGATCTTCTCGATCTCCATGTCCTCGACCTTGCGCAGATCGGCGACCGATATCTCGCCCTTCTCCAGTTTGGCGCGCGCCGCCTTGATCCGCGGCGGCCGCAACAGGCTGCCGACCTCGTCGGCGCGGAACGGGGCTTTTGTTCTTTGCATGATCTTAACTCCTGGATGACGAGAAGGACCCATCATTTTTCTTCGCGGCTACGCCGAGATACCGCTCAAGTGCCGCAGGATCGGCTTTCAAGGCGGCGCTCGCCGCGTCATGCACGATCGCGCCGCGCTCCAAGATCACGACGCGGTCGGCCAACCCCAGAATCTTCCGGGCGTTCTGCTCGACAATGATGGAGCAGATGCCGCCGGCGCGGGTGATGGTGCCGAGCGCTGCCAGCAACTCGTCGACGATGATCGGGGCGAGCCCCTCGGTCGGCTCGTCCAGCAGCAACACTTGCGGATTGAGCGTGAGCGCGCGGCCGATCGCCAGCATCTGCTGCTCGCCGCCGGAGAGCTGATTGCCGAAATTGTGGCGGCGCTCTTTCAGCCGCGGGAACATCTCGTAGACTTTCGCCACCGTCCACGGCCCCGGTTGCGCCACCGCGGTCATGTTTTCTTCCACCGTGAGCGAGCGAAAAATGTTGCGCTCCTGCGGCACCCAGCCGATCCCCGCCCGCGCCCGCTGATCCGGCCGCATCCGCGTGACGTCGAGCCCGCCCAGACGGATGGTGCCGGCGAAACGTCGGGTGATCCCGACGATCGAATTGATCAGCGTGGTCTTGCCGGTGCCGTTGCGGCCCAGCAGCGCGAGCACCTGGCCTTCCGCCAGACACAGCGACATATCGGACAAGACCACGGCCTCGCCGTAGCCGGCGCGCAAGTTCTCGATCCGCAAAAGCTCAGGCATCGGCCGCCTCGCCGAGATAGACCGCCTTGACCCGCGGATCGCGCGCCACTTCCTCGGGCGGACCTTCGACCAGGAGCGCGCCATTGACCAACACCGAAATCCGGTCGGCGAATGAGAACACCAGATCCATGTCGTGCTCGATCAGGAGCACGGTGACGTCGCGCGGCAAGGCTGCCACCGCAGCCAAAATATCGTGACGCTCGCTTTCGGGCACGCCGGCGGCGGGCTCGTCGAGCAGCAGCACCCGCGGTTTGGCGGCGATGGCGACCGCGATCTCCAAAAGGCGCTGCTTGCCATAGGGTAAAGTCGCGGTCAGCTCGTTCATCACGTCGAGCAGATGGAAGCGCGCGAGATTTTCCTCGATCTCGGCGTTGACGTCGTCGCGCGTGCCCATCCGGCGCCACCAGTCGCCGCCACGCCCCATCCGTTCGGATACCGCCAGCCCGATGGTCTCCAGCGGAGTCAAATCCGCGTAAAGCTGATTGATCTGAAAGGTGCGCGACAGGCCGCGCAGCACGCGGGCGTGCACGGGCAGATCGGTGATGTCGCGGCCTTCCAACAAAATGCGCCCGGCATTGGCCTTGAGCAGGCCGGTCAAGAGGTTGATGACGGTGGTCTTGCCGGCGCCGTTGGGCCCGATCAGGGCATGGCGTGCGCCGGTCGCGATTCCAAGCGAGAGCTCGCGGGTGACCTTGAGGCCGCCGAACTGTTTCTCCAGTCCCTTGGTTTCCAGCGCGAATGTCATGGCGCGTCGCTTTCGGGAACGGCCACCATGGTCTTTCGCCCGCCGAGTTGTCGGATGATCAGGTTCGGCGCCCACAGCGCCCAGCGATGCAACCGCTCCCGGCCGACCAGCACGATCACCACCAGCACGAGGCCGATCCAGAACTGCCAATATTGCGGCGTGAGACTGGAGAAAAACTCCTGCAGCATCTTGAACACCACGGCGCCGATCAATCCGCCATAGAGATAGCCGGTGCCGCCGATCACCAGCACCAGCATCAGATCGGCCGAACGCTCGAACGAGAACACGTCGAGCGAGGCCAGCGCCGTGGTCTGGGTGAACAACGCGCCTGCGATGCCCGCATAAAACGCCGCCAGTGTGTAAACCGCGATCAGGCGGCGATCGACGGGAATGCCGATCGCGGCGGCGCGCAGCGGGTTGTTGCGGATCGCGCGCAGCGACAGGCCAAACGGCGAATGCACGATCCGCCGTGCCAGCAGGAAAAACACGAACAGCACGGCAAGTGAGTAGAAGAACCCGACCTTGCCGAACAGGTCGAACGCAAACAGGCCGAGGATCGGCTGCATCTCGATGCCTTGCAGCCCGTCGGTGCCGCCGGTGATGTCAGAAAAACGCTCCGCCAGCGCCTCCAGCAACAAGGCGATTCCGAGCGTCACCATGAGGCGGGTGAGATCGACGCCCCGGATCACGAGGAAACTGGTGAGAAAGCCCACCACCATCGCCGCGAGGCCCGCAACGACCAGCGCGACCACGGGCTCGGTGACGATGCCGTGCAACGCCAGCAGGCCGGCGGAATAGGCGCCGACCCCGAAGAAGGCCGCGTGGCCGAGCGAGACGATCCCGGCGTAGCCGAGGATCAGGTCGAGCGACAGCGCGAACAGAGCCAGCCGCACGATATCGGTCATGATCAGGTAGCGGGAGGGAAACAGGAACGCGCAGCAGAGCGCGACAATCCAGAACGCGATCTCGCTCCAGTGCCAGCGGGCGTGTTGCCTGGCGTGGTATCCGAGGTCGACTTGCGCGGTCATGGGTGTGCTCAACGGGTAGCCGAGCGGCCGAACAGGCCGTTCGGGCGCCAGATCAAAATCACGATCATGATGGTGTAGATCACGAACGGTCCCATCTTCGGCACGTAGTATTTGCCGGCGACGTCGCCAATGCCGAGCAGCAACGATGCCAGAAACGGCCCGGTGATGCTGGAGGAGCCGCCGACGGTGACCACGATCAAAAAGTAGATCATGAATTTCAACGGAAAATACGGATCGAGCCCGAGAATCTCCGCGCTCAGCGCGCCGCCCAAACCGGCAAGACCGCAGCCGAACGCAAACGTAAACGCAAACACCTGCGGCACGTTGATGCCGAGCCCGCTCGCCGCGCGTGGATCGTCCACCGCCGCGCGCAGCCGGCTGCCGAACCGGGTGCGCGCCAGCACCAATTGCAGCGCCACGGTCAGCAGGCCGCAGATCACGATGATCATCAACCGATAGCGGCCGATGCCGACGCCGAAGAAATCGATTTGCCCCTCAAGTGCCGCCGGCAGCTTAATGAAAATCCGCGACGATCCCATGATGTAATCGACCGCCGCCACCGACATGAAGACGAGGCCGATGCTGAACAACACCTGATCGAGATGGCTGCGGGTGTAGAGATGACGGTACAGCGCGCGCTCCAGCACCGCGCCGATCAAGGCACTGCCGACAAAGGCGAGCGGCAAGGCGGCGAAGAACGGCCAGCCGGATTGATTGACCAGAACCGCGCAGACGTAGCCGCCGGTCATGGCGAAGGCGCCGTGCGCAAGGTTGACGAAGTTCATCAGCCCGAGCGTGACCGCCAATCCGCAGGCCAGCACGAACAGCAGCATGCCGTACGCGACGCCGTCGAATAGAATGGTGAACAGCGTGGTCATGGGAAAGGCTTGGCCAAGGGCTACAGGACTTTGAAAAAGTAACGCGCAATACCTACGACGTCATGGCCGGGCTTGTCCCGGCCATCCACGTCTTCCTTCACACCAAAGAAAGACGTGGATGCCCGGCACAAGGCCGGGCATGACGAGTTGAGACGATCGTGCGGCGACGAACTCACTTCTTCGTCTTGCCGGCGTCCTTCACGGCCTCGAAGGTCTGGAATTCGACGTTGTAGAGTTCGCCGTCGACCTTCTCGACCTTGCGGATGTAGATGTTCTGCACGATGTCGCGGGTTTCCGGATCGATCGAGATCGGGCCGCGCGGGCTTTCCCACTTCATCCCTTTCATGGCTTCGACGAGGGCATCGCCGTCGGTCTTGCCGCCGGTCTTTTTCAGCGCCTCGTAGATCAGATGGATGCCGTCATAGCCGCTCACGGCCATGAAGCCGGGGCGCGAGCCGAAAGCCTTCTTGTAGGCCGCGACGAAATCCTTGTTCATGGCGGAGGGGTGGGCGGCGGAATAAAAATGCGCGGTGACGGTGCCGAGCGCGGCATCGCCCATGCCGTTCAAGAGATCGTCGTCCATGGCGTCGCCGGGGCCGATCACCTTGATGCCTGATTTGTCGAGGCCACGCTCGGCGTATTGCTTCATGAAGTTGCCGCCCTGCCCGGCCGGCACAAACACGAATACCGCGTCGGGTTTGGAATCCTTCATCCGCTGCAGGAACGGCGCAAAATCGGGATTGGCGAGCGGCACCTTGACTTCTTCGACGATCTGACCGCCGCCGGCCGTGAAATGCTCCTTGAAGAAAGTCAGGGCGTCGTTGCCGGGGGCGTAGTCCGAGGTCAGCGTTGCGACTTTCTTGATGCCGTTGTTGGCGGCCCAATCGCCGATGATGGTGGCGGACTGCGGCAGCGTGAAGCTGGTGCGCACGATATAGGGCGAACGCTCGGTAATGATCGAGGTGCCCGCCGCCATCACGATTTCCGGGATCTTCGCTTGCGTCGCCAGCGGTGCCGCGGCCAATGCCGAGGGCGTCACGCCGAATCCGGCGATGAAACTCACCTTGTCGTTGACGATCAATTCCTGCGCAAGACGCTTGGTGTTGTCGGGGACCGTGGCGTCGTCCTTGAGGATGACCTCGATCTTCTTAGCCCCGACGATGTTGCCGTTCTGCTGCATGTACAGCTTGACGGCATTGTCGATCTGCCTGCCGGTCGAGGCCTGACCACCGGTCATCGGCAGGATCAGGCCGATCTTGACCGTCTCTTGCGCCCGCGCCGGCGCCAGAGCCGCCATAACGGCCATCGTCCCCACAAGGGCGACGCCGGCTGCGGCCCGCGCGAATATTTTAGTGCCAATGAACATGGACGCTCTCCCCTGATCGGTTTCGTGCCTCGAACCGAGTCCGGCCCTGCCCCACCATAACCCAGATTTTTCAGCCGTGTATCGGCGCGGCATGGCGCGTCAAGCGCGCTGCGATGCCAACCTTTACGGCGATTCCTGCTCTACGACGATTCCTGTAACCGCCTCATTGTCGCTTTCCCGCCGCGCAGATCAAATCCACGGAGAAAGGGTTTATGAGGTATTAATACACCTCACTCCCTTGAATAAGCCAATTTTACCGTTTTAAGAAGTACGCTTGCGCCATTAATCGGCCGTACCATCCACTGGTGCACCTCATCCGTCCGGGAAAAGATCGAGCGCACCCGGCCTGCCCATCAACGCCATAAGGTCGCCGCGCCGCAGATGCCCATCAACCTTCGCCAATTTGCAGCCCTCCTCGCGCTCGCGCCGCTGGCGTGCGGCCTGAGCGCTTGCGGCACCATCAACGAGAAGCTGGCAGCCGGAGTGGGCGACTATGTCCCGCAATGGGCGGGCGGCTTGCCCGCGGACGCCCCGCCGCGGCCCGGTACCGCGAAATATGACGAGTTCATGCGAGAGCGGGAAAGGAAACGCCTCGAGCCGGCGCCCGCGAAGGACGCCGTAAAGGATGCCGCGGTCAAATCGAATATATCGTCAGCATCGTCTCTGGACCCGGTTCATTGAGCACAGGAAAGTTACCGCAAGTCCGTAACGCTGACGGTCCGCGCGACCGTACTCGATATGTCTAAATCTTATCAAAAACGGGATTCCTGATGCGCTGGTTGCTTGGCATTGTCGCCGCCACCGTCATATTGCTTCTAATATATCTCGGAACGGCCGCGTCTTCGCTGGCCCAATTGGCAGCGGCCGTACGCGCGGGCGATGGCGCGGCCGTCCTTCAAAGGACGGACCTCAAAACGCTCAATCATTCGCTTACGGACCAGATCGTCCGGGCGTATCTCGAGCGCATCGGTGCGACGCGTCGGATCAATCCGCTGGAAAAGACGCTAATCAACACGTTTGGCGCCACCATCGCCGATGCAATGGTCGCCAAGATGCTGAAGCCCGACACACTGACGAAGATGCTAAAGAACGGCAGTCTGGATGCCCCCGGGGTGCCGCCCTTTGCTGGGTTACCTGCGCTGGCGGACCTCCACACCGAGAATTGGCTCGCGCTTCTCGGCCGGCTCAATATCATAAAGCCCGTGGTCCTCGCCATCCGGGTCAGCGAGACCTCCGATCCGGATGGTTATGCCGCGATCGATTTGCACTATGACGATCTTGACTGGAAACTTGCAGGTATCGAGCTGCCAAAGACCATCGTTCGCCAGCTCGCAGCAAGCCTGCCGGTCAAATAAATCTCGCTAATCCATGAACACCACGGTCTTGCGGCCGTTGAGGATCACGCGGTCCGCCAGATGATAGCGGATCGCGCGCGCCAGAACCCGGCGTTCGATATCGCGGCCCTTGCGGACGAGATCCTCGGGCGTATCGCGATGGCTGATGCGCTCGACATCCTGGTCGATGATCGGGCCTTCATCGAGCGCGCTGGTGACGTAATGGGCGGTGGCGCCGATCAGTTTGACGCCGCGCTCATGCGCCTGATGATAGGGCCGCGCGCCCTTGAAGCCCGGCAGGAACGAGTGATGGATGTTGATGCAACGGCCCGACAGTTTCGCGCTCATTTCGTCGGAGAGGATTTGCATGTAGCGCGCCAGCACCACCAGATCGGTCCTGGTCTGCCCGACCAGATCCCAGATCGCGGTCTCCTGCTCGCGCTTGGTCTCCTTCGTCACCGGCAGGTGGTAAAACGGGATCTCACCGAGGTCGAGATTGCTGTAGGTCTCGCGCGGATGGTTGGAGACGATGGCGGTCGGGATCATCTCAAGCTCGCCGGTGCGCCAGCGATACAGGATGTCGGCGAGGCAGTGATCGGATTTCGACACCAGCAGCATCACCCGGCGGCGGGTGGCGCGGTCGCGCATCTGCCAGTCCATGCCGAAGCGTTCCGCAATCGACGCGAAGCCGGTTTGCAGCGGTGAAAGCTGGACCGCGAGATCCGCGGCGTTGAAGACGACCCGCATGAAAAAGTGCCCGGTCTCGACGTCGTTGAACTGCTGGGCGTCGAGAATGTTCTGCCCGTTATGGGCCAGGAAGGTGGAGACCGCCGAAACGATGCCGGGACGATCCGGACAGGACAGGGTCAACACGAATTGATGATCGGGCATGGAGCGATACAATTTGGGGGGATGAACAGGGCTTTTCGGCCCTGCTCTATCACCGGCGACGCCCTTGCGCCAATCCCCGCCCACGCGCCATGATGAACAAACAACAGGCGATCCACACGAGATCAAAATCATGGCTGCAAGACTCGACGGCTACCGCATTCTGATCCTGGAAACGCGCGAGGAAGCGCAGTTTTCCCGCCTGCTCACCGAGCAGGGCGCGGACGTGGTGCAATGCCCGATGTTCACCATTCACGACGCGCCCGATTCCGCGCCGATCGAAGCCTGGATTCGTCGCTTCGTCGAAAAGCCGTGCGACGATCTGGTGTTGATGACCGGCGAAGGCCTGCGCCGCCTGATGAAGGTCGTGCGGCGAATCGGTCTTGAGCAGGACTTCGTCGCGGCCCTCGGCAAGGCTCGAAAATTTGCGCGCGGGCCGAAGCCCGGCCGGGCGCTGCGCGAGATCGGGCTGGAGCCGCAGGTGACGACGGAGAAACCGACCTCCGAAGGCATCGCCGAGATGCTCGCGCGCCTCGATCTCAGAGGGCATCGCGTCGGGTTGCAGCTTTATCCCGACAAGGATCACAGCGCGCTGATCGGCGCCATCACATCGCAAGGCGCCGAGGTCGATACCGTTGCGCCTTACGTCTATGACGCGCAGGCCGCCGACGCCAACATCGTCACCGCGATCGACGAGATGGCACACCGCCGCATCGACGCCATCGCGCTGACGAGCTCAGGTCAGGTTCGCCGCCTGATCGAGGTCGCGCAGGCGCACGGCTGCGAAGCGCAATTGCGCGAGGGGCTTGCGCACACGCCGATCGCCTCGGTCGGCCCGGTGGTTTCAGACGAACTCAAATCCCACGGCTTGCGCACCGACATCTACCCCATCAACGATGCTTTTTTCATGAAGCCGCTGATTTCGGCGATGGCGGCGACGCTCGGCAAGGCACCGCCGCGCTCCACCGTCATTGCGAGCGAAGCGAAGCAATCCAGCACTTAGACGCGGCGCCAGCCGGGGATAGATGCAGGACGAGCCGAGAAACATCAGCTTCTCGGTACCATTGACGTGCGCGGCGTGAATCACATTGGTGGCGATAATCAAATTGTCGTAGATGAATTCTTCCCGCGCTGCGTCAGCCACGCCGTAACGGCTGAGCAAAGTAGCAGCAGAAAAGTCAGTGCCAGCCATTGGTAAAGAGGGATGAACACCATCACCAGAGCGCCCGTTGACGATTTCGATCGAAAGAAAGCATCGTGATAGGCAAGGCCGGAAAAAATGCTGGAAGCGACGACATACAGGAACATTGTAATAGAGAACCATTGTCGCGATTTATGTCTGGCAATCAAGAAAGGCGCGACTGCCGGCCCAATGATCCATAGGGCGAAAGGCAGTGCCCCCACCCACCACCATGGATTGTTCGGCTCCCCCGCGTAGAGCATAAGCGCGCCAAGAACGAGTGCGACAGTTACGGAAAGGGCACGAAATACCGCCATGATTGTCATGCGAGCGGGATACCTATTGTCGAACGTAGCCAATGAGATGCTATAGCCGCCGCTCGCCCTATTGGCCGATCCGGCTTACATGGCCGAGTAGGTGTCGGTGTCCTCTGGGATCGCAAGGGCGTCGGCAGGCGTTACGAGTTCTGCGAACTGCGAACACGACCTGTCCGATATTCTCTTCGCGCCCCGCATGATAACGAGGCCAGAAGTCGATGCTGCACCTACCCGGTCATTACCTTCACTGCTGTAGACGATGTAGTTGAATTCGCCGTTCCTGAACCTCAACTGATATTCCACTCCAGCGAACCGCTGCGTCATCTGAAAGATGTTCCCCGAAGTCGGGATACCGACAATCGACATCTCGTCCTTGTCGGCTGTGCCATAGTGATAGATGAGCCGACCGCCCGCGCTCGTCACGGAAACCGTCTTCTTACCGATCGCGCATGTGAACACCTTCGTGGGCGCCCCTTCGGCGGACGCCGTGAAACCAAGGCCGGAGGGGATCAGCGCAGCCAATGCCAGCATGATGCTCGGCTTCATGCGCCTCTTAACGAAATTGGTCCGCCAGCTGGAGCGCTGGCGCTTGCTATCGAGGATCGGCACCCAATTCAACATCTGTATTGATCTTCCCGCGCGCATCGAAAAGAGGAACCCAAGTAGCCCTGATGAACCCACGCACGTCAAGCGGGACCGTCTTGATGATTTTGGCGGTTCGACCCTGGCATCGCCACGTCGATGACGAGTTGCCGATGACGGCGATGGCTACAAAACTCTGTCCGGGATTGTCCTCGCACGTCTGTCGGATCTCTCTGGAAGGGCTGCGGCTCGGGTCCATCTTCCCGCAAGCGCTGGCCGATGCACCGCCCGCGCAGACATACACCTTGCTATCCATGCAGCGCCAATTCGTCGCCTCTACTGCTGCCACTTCCTTGGGGACGCCACCCTCGCGCTTCTATCCGTAAAAGGTGCGATTAGGGAAATCGAGGTCCGGATTCGCCATGCAAAACGCGGCGATAGACTTTGGCGTCGCTGCCGCTGCCAAATCTGCCTCGCGCGAGGTCTGGCCTCAGTCCGCAATGCGCAGCAAAGCGGATGTCCGCCAATGCCTATCGTGGGTCCGCGCTCTGGCGCTGCTCGTTCAGATACGCCTGATAGGCGAGCTTGATTCCATCTCCAAGCGCGGTGCGCGCGCGCCAGCCCAGTTCGGCGAGGCGGCGGACGTCGAGCAGTTTGCGCGGCGTGCCGTCCGGACGCGAGGGATCGAAGCTGATCTCGCCGGTGTAGCCGACCGCGGTGGCCACCACGCGGGCGAATTCCGCGATCGTGATGTCTTCCCCGGTGCCGATATTGACCAGTTCATCATGCGAGTAAGTCTTCATCAGATGAATGCAGGCGTCCGCCATGTCGTCGACATAGAGGAATTCCCGCCGCGGCGTGCCGGTGCCCCAGACCACCACGTTTGAAACGCCGGAAACCTTTGCCTCATGAAACCGGCGGATCAGGGCTGCGACGACGTGGCTGTATTCGGAGTGATAATTGTCGCCCGGCCCATACAGATTGGTCGGCATCACATTGATGAAATCGGCGCCGTACTGGCTGCGGTAGGCCTCGACCATCTTGATTCCGGCGATCTTGGCGATCGCATAGGGCTCGTTGGTCGGCTCAAGCGGTCCGGTCAGCATCGATTCTTCGCGCAACGGCTGCGGGGCGAGCCTGGGGTAGATGCAAGACGAGCCGAGAAACATCAGCTTCTCGGTGCCGTGGATGTGCGCCGCGTGGATCACATTGGTCGCGATGATCAAATTGTCGTAGATGAATTCGGCGCGCAGCGTGTTGTTGGCGACGATGCCGCCGACCTTGGCCGCCGCGAGGAACACGACCTGCGGGCGCGCTTTCGCAAACCAGGCGGATACCGCGGCCTGATCGCGCAAATCGACTTCGCCGCGCCCCACCGTCAGCAGTTCGACGTTCTCCTCGGTGAGCCGGCGCACCAGCGCCGCCCCGACCATCCCGCGATGACCGGCGACAAAGACCGTTTTGCCGGTCAGCTCAAACGGGGGTCTTGCCATTGGCAATCTCCCGTTTGGCGATTGCAAGATCACCCGCGACCATTTCCTTGACGAGCTGCGCGAACGGCGTCTTCGGCGTCCAGCCGAGCTTTTGCCGCGCCTTGCTGGCGTCGCCGATCAACAGATCGACCTCGGTGGGCCGGAAATACACCGGGTCGATGCGAACGACGGTGTTGCCGGATTTCTGGTCGACGCCGGTTTCTTCGACGCCTTTGCCGCGCCATTCGATGACGCGGCCGACTTCTGCGAAGGCAAGTTCGACGAATTCGCGCACCGAGCGGGTCTCGCCGGTCGCCAGCACGAAATCGTCGGGCTCGTCGGCCTGCAATATCCGGTGCATGCCCTCGACATAATCCTTGGCGTGGCCCCAATCGCGTTTCGCGTCGAGGTTTCCAAGATAGAGCGTATCTTCAAGACCGGTCTCGATGCGGGCGACGCTGCGCGTGATCTTGCGCGTCACGAAGGTTTCGCCCCGGATCGGGCTTTCATGATTGAACAGGATGCCGTTGGAGGCGAACATGCCGTAGGCTTCGCGGTAGTTCACCGTGATCCAGTAGCCGTAAAGCTTGGCGACGCCGTAAGGCGAGCGCGGATAAAACGGTGTGGTCTCCTTCTGCGGCACTTCCTGCACCAGGCCGTACAGTTCCGAGGTGGAGGCCTGGTAGAATTGCGTTTCCTTTTCCATGCCGAGGATTCGGATCGCTTCCAACAGCCGCAGCACGCCGATGGCGTCGGCATTGGCGGTATATTCGGGACTCTCGAAACTGACGCCGACATGGCTTTGGGCGGCGAGGTTGTAGATCTCGGTCGGCCGGATCTGCTGCATCAGCCGGATCAGGTTGGTCGAGTTCGTCATATCGCCATAATGCAGCAGGAACGGCACATTGCCGGTGTGGGGGTCTTCGTAGAGATGATCGATGCGCGAGGTGTTGAACGAGGACGACCGCCGCTTGACGCCATGCACGGTGTAGCCAAGGCCCAGCAAATATTCGGCGAGATAGGCGCCGTCCTGTCCGGTGACACCGGTGAGAAGCGCGACGCGCCGTTTCGAATCCTGAACCGCCATCTTCACTCCAACAATGCACCTGGGGCTTCCCAAAGGCAGCCCAACCAAAGACAGCCCAACGGCGCCCAATCGCAACATATTTTTGCGGGACCGCCCTGTGCTGGCCGGCAGGGCGCCGACCGGGGCGGACTCCTACCATACCCCCATTCGCGGCGAAATCGAGCACGCGGGGCGGCATTGGCTCGCGGCGCAGGCCATAGCATCCGACCCCGGTGAAGTCTAATACCAAAGTCGATCGGAGCCGGACCGATCCCGTGCCTGCGACAAGCCCACCCGTTGACGGGCTAACATGGGTGAAACAGGTTGACCCGTCGCGACGAACCGGTTGTTCTCGTCAATCGCTAAAAGAAGAGCGCCGAAGGCGCCTTGGGTAGACTTGGCGTATTCTGATCGCAAAGAGGGTTGTCCCGCTTTGCGATGATACGCCTGCCGGGAGGGAACGGGTGGAACACGCTTTGGAAGTGCGCGGGGTATCGTTGCGCTTTGGTGGCGTGCGTGCGCTCACCGAGGTCAGTTTCGGCGTCAACGACGGCGAGCTGTTTTCGATTATCGGGCCCAATGGCGCCGGCAAGACCTCGATCGTCAACTGCATTTCGGGCCGCTACCGGCCGACCGAAGGTCAGTTGTTCTATCACGGCCGCGATATCACCGCGCTCAATCCCAACGCACGGCCTTCGCTCGGCATCGGCCGCACCTTCCAGAATCTCGCGCTGTTTCATCATATGAGCGTGCTCGACAACATCATGGTCGGGCGGCACCATCTGCTGAAAAACAATTTCATCACGGGGTCGCTGTACTGGCTGACCGGCGCGCGACGTGAAGAGCTCGAACATCGCCGCAAGGTCGAGGAGATCATCGATTTCCTCGACCTCCAATCCGTGCGCAAGGCCACCGCCGGCACCCTCCCCTACGGCCTGCGCAAGCGCGTCGAGCTGGCGCGCGCCATGGCGCTGGAGCCACGACTGATCCTGCTCGACGAGCCGATGGCCGGCATGAACTTCGAGGAAAAGGAGGACATGGCGCGCTACATCGTCGATCTCAACGAAGAGTTCGGCATGACGGTGATGATGATCGAGCACGACATGGGCGTGGTGATGGATATCTCCCACCGCATCATGGTGCTGGATTTCGGTCGCAAGATCGCGGAAGGCGATCCAGCCACGGTGCTGGCCGATCCCCATGTGAAACGCGCGTATCTGGGCGAAGAAGACGAGGCCCTGGTCGATCCCGACGATACGGCATCGACGGCGGAGATCATCGCATGATGGATTACGCCGGCCGCGTCGCGCAAGCCGATACCTATCCGAAGCTGCTGCGTCTGAACGCCCAAGAACACGGCGGCGAGATCGCGCTGCGCGAAAAAGACCTCGGACTCTGGCGCGTGTTCACCTGGAACGATTATCAAAGCCGCGTCCACGACTTCGCGCTCGGCATGATCGAACTCGGCCTCACCAGAGGCGACGTCATCGGAATCATCGGCGACAATCGGCCGGACTGGGTGGCAGCGGAAATCGCCAGCCACGCCATCGGCGCCATGAGCCTCGGCCTTTATCGCGATGTGCTCGATGAGGAAGCCGCCTATCTCTTGAGTTATGGCGAGGCCAAACTGGTGTTCGCCGAGGATGAAGAACAGGTCGATAAATTGCTGGCGCTGGGCGAGCGCGTGCCCCAGCTCAAGCACATCGTCTATTCCGACCCGCGGGGATTACGAAAATATGACGATCCTCGCCTGATCGAAGCCGACAAGCTCGCCAGCCTCGGGCGCGAGCGCGCCGCGCGCGAGCCAGACCTTTACGACCAACTGGTGGATGCCACCCAAGGCGAGGACGTCGCGATCCTCTGCACCACCTCCGGCACCACCGCCAACCCGAAGCTGGCGATGCTCGCGGCGGGGCGGGTGCTGCGGCATTGCGCGACGTATCTTTCGTTCGACCCAAAAGGGCCGGATGACGAATACGTCTCGGTGCTGCCGCTGCCCTGGATCATGGAACAGGTCTACGCGCTCGGCAAAGGCCTGCTGTGCCGGATGAAAATCAACTTCGTCGAGCAGCCCGACACCATGATGAACGATTTTCGCGAGATCGCGCCGACCTTCGTGCTGTTCGCACCACGGGTTTGGGAATCGATCGCCGCCGACGTGCGCGCACGCGTGATGGATTCCTCTCCGCTCAAGCAAAGTCTTTATGCGCTTGGCATGAAGACGGGTCTGGCGGCGCTGGCGCAAGGCAAGCCTTCGAAAATCAAGCAGTCGAAAGTCGCGGACGCACTCCTGTTTCGTGCGTTGCGTGACCGGCTTGGTTTCACGCGGCTGCGCTCGGCCGCGACCGGCGGCGCCGCGCTCGGTCCGGACACCTTCAAATTCTTCCAAGCCATGGGCGTGCCATTGCGCACGCTCTACGGCCAGACCGAATTGCTGGGCGCCTACACCCTGCACCCATCTGGCCAGGTCGACCCTGATACCACCGGCGTGCCAATGGCCGGCAACATCGAAATCCGCATCGAAAATCCGGATATCCACGGCGTCGGCGAAATCGTGGTGCGCCACCCCAACATGTTCCTCGGCTATTACAAGAACCCGGAGACTTCGGCTGCCGACATGAAGGATGGCTGGATGCAGTCCGGCGATGCCGGCTATTTCAACCAAAACAAGCATCTCGTGGTGATCGACCGCATCAAGGACCTTGCGGAGACCGCGCACGGCGAACGCTTCTCGCCGCAATATATCGAGAACAAGCTGAAGTTCTCGCCTTACATCGCCGAGACGGTGGTGCTGGGCGCCGGTCGCGACGCACTCGCAGCGATGATCTGCATCCGCTTCTCGATCATTTCGAAATGGGCGGAGAAAAATCGCATCGCCTTCACCACCTACACCGACCTCGCCTCGCGCCCCGAGGTGTATGCGCTGTTGCGCAAGGAGGTCGAAACCGTCAACGCCACGCTGCCTCCGGCGCAGCGCATCTCCCGCTTCCTGTTGCTCTACAAGGAGCTCGACGCCGACGACGGCGAACTCACCCGCACCCGGAAAGTTCGCCGCAGCGTCATTAACGAGAAATACGCAGGGATCATCGACGCGATCTATGGCGGCCAGCGCGACATTCCCGTCGACACCGTGATCCGCTTTCAGGACGGCACCACGCAACGGATCCGCACCACGCTGAAAGTGGTCGACCTTGTGGGCGATGTGGCGGTGTCGGAGGCCGCGGAATGAGGGGCTTAGCAGACGCTGAAAAGAAGGCCGTTCACCTCGCCCCGCTTGCGGGGAGAGGTCGGATCGCCCTAGCGATCCGGGTGAGGGGGGCTCTCCGCAAGCGCGGTGGCGATAGCTTCAAGCACGCCAGCCATGTTCCCCAGCACGTGGTTGTTCCAGAACCGCAGAACCCGGTAGTTGTGGTCGGCAAGCCATTTGTCACGAACTACGTCCCGCAGGTTATCGGCATGTTGTCCTCCATCGACTTCAACGATGAGGCGGTATTCGCGACAAATCAGGTCGACCGTGTAGAGACCAATCGGCTCTTGTCGAACGAACTTAAATCCATTCAGCCTACGCGATCTGAGCTGATACCAGAGCGCAGCTTCAGCCTTCGTCATAGCCTGCCGCAAATTCCGAGCACGGTTAGTCTTTTTCTCATTGGCAGAACGCACGCCGATAGCCCCCCTCACCCGGCGCGCTCCGGACGATGCTTCGCATCGCCGGTCGCACGCCGACCTCTCCCCGCACGCGGGGAGAGGTTAGCATCCCGGCATCCAACATGAACCTCCAATTCCTGATCCAGCTTCTGGTCAACGGCCTCGTGGTCGGCACGCTTTACGGCGTGGTCGCGATGTCGTTTGTGCTGATCTACAAGGCCACCCAAGTCGTGAACTTCGCGCAAGGCGAATTGCTGCTGATCGGCGCCTGGGTGTGCTGGACGTTGCTCGCGAAATATCAGGTGCCGTTCTGGGTTGGCATGCCGCTGACGCTGGTCTTTATGTTTCTGTTCGGGATCGCGATCCAGATCGTGATCCTGCGGCCGATGATCGGCGAGCCGATCATCTCCGTGATCATGGTCACCATCGGACTCTCGACGGTGTTTCAGGCGGCGCTGAAATGGATTTTCGGCGTCAATCCGCAGCCGTTTCCGCGCGTGTTCACCAGCCAGTCCGTCAACCTGCTCGGTCTGCAAATCCAGACCGTCTATGTGATGAGCCTCGTCGTCTCCATCGCAATGATGATCGGAATGGCATGGTTCTTTCGGGTTTCGAAATACGGCCTTGCGATGCGCGCCACCGCCTTCAACCAGCAGGTCGCGCAATCGCTCGGCATTTCCGTCAAGAACGTATTTGCGATGGCGTGGGCGATCTCGGCGACGGTATCCGCAGTCGCGGGCGTGGTGGTGGCCGTCGTCAACGGGGTGTCGTCGGGCTTGTCGGCCTACGGCATCAAGGTGTTTCCGGCGGCGATCCTGGGCGGCCTCGATTCAATCGGCGGCGCGGTGCTCGGCGGCATCATCATCGGCCTGTTGGAAAACATCGCGCAATACATCGACAGCGAATATCTGCACTGGGGCAATCTGTATGAGGTTGCGCCGTTCTACGTGCTGATCGTCATCCTGATGATCAAGCCGTACGGCCTGTTCGGCACCAAAGACATCGAGCGGATATAAATTTCAAAATGGCCAGTCCCTCTCTCATTCCTTCGGGCGACTTCCGCACCACTTACGCGGCCGACACCACGATCTTTCCGACCACGACCAGCCGCAACGCGGTGATCGCCGGCATCGTGCTGATGTGCTTCGCCCCGCAGGTACTCAATAGCTACTCGCTCAGCATCCTGATTCAGATCGGCATCTTTGCGATCGCAGCCCTCGGCCTGAACATTCTGGTCGGCTTCACCGGACAGATTTCAATCGGCCATGCCGCGTTCTTCTTGTTCGGTGCCTTCACCTCGGCCTACATCTCGAACACCCTCCCCATTCCGGTATTCTTCGCCATTCCCTTGGCGGGCGTGGTCACGGCACTGGTCGGCTTGATCTTCGGCGTGCCGGCGGCGCGGCTAAAGGGGCTCTATCTCGTCATTGCGACACTGGCCGCGCAATACATCCTGCTCGATTTCTTCTCGCGCGCCGACTGGTTTTCCGGCGGCTCGGTGCCGGCGAGCGCCAATCCGTTCTCAATTTTCGGTTACACATTCCGCGGCGACCGGCAATATTTCTACGTCGTGCTGGCCTATCTCCTGGTCAGTTACCTGCTGGTGACGAACCTGATGCGCACCCGCGACGGCCGCGCGCTGGTCGCGATCCGCGACCATTATCTGTCCGCCGAAATCATGGGCATCAACCTGACGAAATACCGCACGCTGTCGTTCGGACTCGCGGCGTTCTTCGCCGGCATCAGCGGCGCGCTCTACGCACATTATCAGCTCGTCGTGTCCAACGAAGGCTTCGGCATCGACCGTTCGATCATCTTTCTCGCCATGGTCGTCATCGGCGGCACCGGTTCGATCATGGGCACGCTGATGGGCACGGCTTTCGTGGTGCTGCTGCCGGAATCGATGGAATGGATCAGCGCCGGCCTGAAAGGCAGCGCGATCGACAAGGCGTTGTCGCTCAACAACAACATCACTTTCCTGCGCGAGATCGCGATCGGCTTGATCATCATCGCGTTTCTGATGTTCGAGCCCGACGGCCTCGCGCACCGGTGGCGGCAAATCAAGACTTACTGGAAACTCTACCCGTTTTCGCATTGAGGTTGGAACGGGAGCGTCTACAATAGGATCAAATAAGAGAACCGGAGGAAATACCCATGAACATGAAATCGCTCTTGAGCACGGTTTCACTGGCCCTGCTGCTCGGCGGCTCTGTGACGGCGCAGGCCCAGATCGCCATCGGTCATCTGGCGGATTATTCCGGCGGCACCTCGGATGTCGGGACGCCCTATGGGCAGGGCGTCGCGGACACCTTCGCCTGGGTCAACAAAAACGGCGGCGTCGGCGGCAAGCAACTCAACGTCGACACCAACGATTACGGCTACCAGGTGCCGCGCGCGATCGCGCTCTACAAGAAATGGTCTGATGGCAACAAGGTCGCGGCGATCATGGGCTGGGGCACCGCGGATACCGAGGCGCTGACCGGGTTTCTCGCGCAAGACAAAATCCCGGATATCTCGGGTTCGTACGCCGCCGCCTTGACCGATCCGGACGGCACCAGCGGCAAGGCAAAACCCGCGCCGTACAATTTCTTTTACGGTCCGAGCTATTCGGACGCGCTACGCGCCGAACTGACCTGGGCCGCCGACGACTGGAAGGCCAAGGGAAAACCCGGCAAGCCCAAATTCGTGCACATGGGCGCCAACCATCCGTATCCGAATGCACCGAAGGCGGCCGGCGAAGCGCTCGCCACCGAACTCGGCTTCGAGGTGCTGCCGCCGCTGGTGTTCGCGCTGGCGCCGGGCGACTACAGCGCGCAATGCCTGAGCCTGAAGAGCGCGGGCGCCAATTACGCCTATCTCGGCAACACCGCCGCCTCCAACATCTCGGTCATGAAGGCCTGCAAGGCCGCGGGCGTCGACGTTCAGTTCCTCAGCAACGTCTGGGGCATGGATGAAAATGCCGCCAAGACAGCCGGAGATGCGGCCGAGGGCGCCATCTTCCCGCTGCGCACCGCGGTCGGCTGGGGTGGCAACGCGCCCGGCATGAAAACCGTGATGGAAATCTCCAAAATGTCCGACCCGACCGGCAAGGTCTATCGCCCCGTGCATTACGTCGCGGCCGTTTGTACAGCGCTGTACATGAAGGAAGCGATCGACTGGGCCGTCAAGAACGGCGGCGCCACCGGCGAGAATGTTGCGAAGGGTTTCTATCAGAAGAAGGATTGGGTGCCCGCAGGTATGGAGGGCGTCTGCAACCCCTCGACCTGGACCGAGAAAGACCACCGGCCGACAACCAAGGTTGATCTCTACCGCGCGAAAATTTCCGGGGCGACCGACGGCGATCTCAACGATCTCATGGCCAAGGGCACCATCAAGCTCGAAAAGGTCAGGACGGTCGAACTGCCGCGCAAGCCGGAATGGTTTGGGTGGTGAATCATAATCCACTGACGTCATGGCCGGCCCGGCCATGACGAATTCGGTAAATACAAAGCCCGCATGACCGAATCCACCGAAATAGTCCGCACCGCGCCAGGCGCCGTCACCGCTCCCTTGCCGCTGCTCGCCGTGCGCAACATCGAGGTGGTCTACGACCACGTCATCCTGGTGCTGCGGGGCTTGAGCCTCGAAGTGCCGCAAGGCGCGATCGTGGCGCTACTTGGCGCCAACGGCGCGGGCAAGTCGACGACGCTGAAGGCGATCTCGGGGCTTCTCAAGACCGAAGACGGCGAAGTCACCCGCGGCGAAATCGTCTTTGACGGCGAACGCATCAACGGCATCGATCCCGACAAGATCGTCCGTCGCGGTATCTTTCAGGTCATGGAAGGCCGCCGCATCATCGCCGACATGACGTCGTTGGAAAATTTGCGGCTCGGCGCCTTCACCCGCAGCGACAACGAGGTCGGCGCCGACATCGACATGGTCTACGACTATTTCCCGCGCCTGAAGGAACGCACCGGCCTCGCCGGCTATCTCTCCGGCGGCGAGCAACAGATGCTGGCGATCGGCCGCGCGCTGATGGCGCGCCCGAAAATGATCCTGATGGACGAGCCATCGATGGGCTTGTCGCCTTTGCTGGTCAAGGAAGTGTTCGGGATCATCAAGAAGATCAACCGCGACCTCGGCGTCACCATCCTCCTGGTCGAGCAGAACGCGCGCGCCGCTTTGTCGGTCGCCAGCCACGGCTACATCATGGAGCAAGGCAAGGTGGTGCTCGACGGCAGCGCTGACGAGTTGCGCGACAACGAGGACGTCAAGGAATTCTACCTCGGCGGCGCCGGCGACCAGCGCAAGAGCTTCAAGAATTTGAAAAGCTTCAGGCGACGGAAGCGGTGGCTGTGAAGCGACCTCTTCTCCCTCGCCCCGCCTGCGGGGTCGAGACGAGCGAAGCTCGCTCTTAGAGGGTCGGGGTGAGGGGGAATCTCCACGGGCTCGGACTCGCGGAGAGTCCCCCTCACCCGGATTGCTTCGCAATCCGACCTCTCCCCGCAAGCGGGGCGAGGTGAACCAGACGAGTCAGTACATGATCGACCATTACGACGCCCTCGAAACCCGCGAGCCCACCCAACGGGAAGCGGAGCTGTTTTCGCGGCTGCCGGACATACTGCGCAAGGCGATGACGGCCCCGGCCTATGCCGAGCGCCTCAAAGGCATCGACCCCGCTGGCATGACCGACCGAGCCGCGCTGGCGCGCCTGCCGGTGCTGCGCAAATCCGAACTCCCGGCCCTGCACCAGGCAGCCCCGCCGTTTGGCAGGCTTGTCACGGGGCTTCCCGGCTCGTTTGCGCGGCTGTTTACATCGCCCGGGCCGATCTTCGAGCCCGAGGCTACCCACAGCGACCCCTGGCGCGGCGCCCGGGCGCTGTTCGCGGCGGGCTTCCGTCCCGGCGATGTGGTGCTGAACACCTTCAGCTATCATTTGACGCCAGGCGGCTTCATCTTCGATACCTCGGCGCGCGCGCTGGGCTGCGCGGTGATCCCGGCCGGTCCCGGCAATACCGACGCACAATTCGAGCTGATCGAAGCGTATCGCCCGGTGGGCTACAGCGGCACGCCGGATTTCCTCAAAATCCTGCTCGATGCCGCGGATAGTGCGGACCGCGACGTCTCCTCGATCAAGCGCGCGCTGGTGTCCGGCGCGGCGTTTCCAAAGTCGCTGCAGGACGAAATCAAATCGCGCGGCGTCGATGCCTATCAGGCGTTCGGCACCGCCGATCTCGGCCTGATCGCCTTTGAGACGTCGGCGCGCGAAGGCATGATCGTCAACGAGGACCTGATTTTGGAAATCGTGCGGCCCGGCACCGGCGAGCCGGTGGCCGCGGGCGACGTCGGCGAGATCGTCGTCACCTCGCTCGATCCTGTTCACCCCTGGATTCGCCTCGCGCTCGGTGACCTCACGGCGGCGCTGCCCGGCGCCAGCCGTTGCGGGCGCACCAACATGCGCATCAAGGGCTGGATGGGCCGCGCCGACCAGACCACCAAGGTCAAGGGCATGTTCGTGCGGCCGGAGCAGGTCGCGGAGATCAGCAAGCGGCATCCCGAATTGCGGCGGTTGCGCCTCGTCGTCACGCGCGAGGCCGAGATCGACGTGATGACGCTCCGGTGCGAATGCGCCTCACCGAGCGAGGCGCTTCGCGTTGATGTCGCCTCGACGCTGCGGGCGGTGACAAAACTTCAAGGCGCCGTCGACCTCGTGGCGCCGGGACACCTGCCGAATGACGGCAAGGTGATATCCGACGAGCGCGGCTGACACCGTCACTCGCCGTCATCGTTATGAAGTGTTCGGTACAAGGAAACTGCCCCACACCGCCGAGCCGTTTCTAACAAGTAAGTGCTCGACATGCCCACTCGGAAATCCAAACGACAAGCTTTCCCTTCGACGTCGGGTCAACGTAGGAATGAACCAACCACTTGGCCAACGTAAAATACATAACGACAGCAAACAGTACGCATGTCGGTTTGTTAATTTTGTTCCACTGCAGCACAGCCCTTAGTCTAGCACGGGCTCGGCCCCCCCCCTGCTAACTAGAAAAGCCGCGGCTACGGTGTTATCGGTTTAACATCGTTTTATCTCCGCGGCTCTCCGGTATTTCAAATGAAATCAATGCATACGTCCGGTAAATTCGTGATCGTGAGCCAACATTATGCTCCCGATCCAAGCACGACAGCCACCTATCTGACCGCGATTGCCGAGGGACTGAAGCATGACTGCGAAGTTCTGGTAATTTCCGGAACCGCCCACTCGGCTTTGCCGACTCAACCCCGTGTTGTGGAAATCAGCGGCTGGACGCCTAAAAAGAACGCCTTGGTGCGGCGGGCAATCGCCATGGCATGGTTCTCTGTCAGGATCTTCTTCGCGACCCTTAGACACGTCACGAAGAACGATGTAGTACTCTGTGTGACGACACCGTTCACGCTACCCTATTCTGTAACCCTTGCGACGAGGTTACGCAAAGCATCAGCGCTTCTCCTGATCTATGATCTGTATCCGGAAGCATTGATCATGGCAGGATTGGTGAAACCCCGATCTTTGGTGGCCCAAACGATTCGTTTTGCCAACGGCATTATGTTCGGCGCACTCGATGCAATCATCACGATCGGGCGCGACGTCGAAGCGTTGCTGCTCAACTATAAAAGCGTCGAGAGCAGGAAAATCCAATTTATTCCGAACTGGGCCCTTCTGCCGATCGGATATCGCCCGATAGACAGCGACAATTCCTTTCGCCGAGCCTTCGCCGACAAGCTGGTTGTTGGCCTATCCGGTAATCTAGGGTTCACCCATAGTGCGAGCACCGTATACGAGGCCGCACGATTATTGGAGGATGATAGAAATATTCACTTTTTGCTTTCCGGATGGGGGAGCGGATGGAAGCAGTTGATGGAGCTTCATGCAGGGGCTCCACTCGACAATGTTACGATGACAGACCCCGTTCCGGAGTCCGAACTTGAAAAATTTCTGTCGGCTGCCGACATCTGGATTATTCCTTATCGCCGTAACATCGCAGGCGTGTCGGTCCCGAGCCGGATTTACAATCTGCTTGCAGTCGGGCGACCGGTCATCGTCGCCGCCGAGGCTAATTCCGAGGCGGCAATGATGCTTGACGAAGAAAATATTGGCTGGGTTGTGAGGCCTGAAGACCCGCTCGATCTTGCCGAAGCCATTCGCTCGGCCGCGACCGATCGTGAGGCGACAATGGCAAAGGGCCAACGCGCCGTGCATGCGGCACAACGCTACACATACGAACGCGCGATCGCTTTATATCGACAAATCATCAGCAACGTCATGCACACGCGATAGTGCGGGTCAACTCAACCGCAGCGGTTCCTTCAAGGCCTGTCGATGACGATATGCTCCATCACATGCGCGCCCGCGGGTAAACAGGAAATTCATCCACCGTAGGAGCCGGTCGCTACTGTCATGGACTTAACTCTCTGGTAACCCATCTGTTTTTCTTGTACCGCGAGGGTAACTCAGATACCGACAGCATGAATTTAGGCTCCCGTTCTGCCCGGAGAGATCAGAGATGTCAGGAATTGCACAAACACTCTACCAGCGCGCCCGGCAAATCATTCCGGGGGGCACTCAGCTATTGTCCAAGCGCCCGGAAATGTTCTTGCCCGGCCAATGGCCGACCTATTTCAAGTCGGCCAAGGGTGCCGAAGTGGTGGATCTCGACGGACACACCTACCTCGACATGAGTTACTGCGGCATTGGCGCAACCGTGCTGGGCTATGCAGATCCCGACGTCAACGCCGCGGTCAAGGCTGCGGTCGATATGGGCTCGATGTCCACGCTGAATTGTGCCGAGGATGTCGAACTAGCGGAATTGCTGCTCGAGCTACACCCGTGGGCGGACATGGTCCGCTTCGGCCGCGCCGGCGGCGAAGCCATGGCCATCGCGGTGCGGATCGCACGCGCCGCGACCGGCCGCGACATGGTGGCGTTCTGCGGCTATCACGGCTGGCATGACTGGTACCTCAGCGCGAATCTCGGCGAGACCACCGCGCTCGACGGCCATCTGTTGCCTGGTCTCGATACCAAGGGCGTTCCGCGCGGTCTCACCGGACTTATGCACCCGTTCCACTTCAACAAGCTCGACGAGATTGAAGCCATTGTAGCAGCGCACGGTGACCGACTCGCCGCGATCGTGATGGAGCCGGTGCGGAGCAGTGAGCCTACCCCCGAATTCATCATGGGAATTCGCGGCCTCGCCGACAAATCCGGCGCCGCGCTGATCTTCGATGAAGTGACATCCGGCTTCCGCATCAACAGCGGCGGCGCGCATCTCGCCTACGGCGTTGATCCCGATATCGCAGTGTTTGCCAAAGCGATCGCCAACGGATTTCCGATGGCGGCGATCGTAGGCCGCCGCGCGGTAATGGACGCAGCCCAAGAGACCTTTGTCAGTTCTACCGCCTGGACCGAACGGATCGGACCGACCGCCGCGCTGGCAACCCTGCGCAAGTACCGAGAGCAGAACATCTCCCGACACCTGATGCGGATTGGCGCGCGCGTGCAACAAGGCTGGACCGAGGCCGCGGCCGCGGCCGATCTTCCGGTTCATGTCTCCGGCATTGCGCCGCTCGGGCATTTCGGATTCGACGTGCCGGACGCGCAGGAGGTGCGAACCCTGTTCACCCAGATGATGCTGGATCGCGGCATCTTCGCGACCGGTTCGTTCTACGCGATGTGGGCGCACACCGATGCGCATGTCGATCGCTATCTAGAGGCGGTCAACGCGGTGTTTCGCCATCTAAAGATCGCGATAGACCAGAACGCCGTGCAGCAATTTCTGCGCGGCCCGGTCGCGCATTCCGGATTCAAGCGGCTGACGTAAGTTCAATCTCGAAGATATCGCGAACGACATCGCGATCCGTTCGGGAGCGGCCAGCGTTCGGATAGATGCCATGCAACACGCTGTCTGGTTCGAGGACATCGCCGTCGATGATGATCGCGCCGGTCGATAAGAAGCTATTGTCCCCGACCGACGTTTTTCCGATCACGCGGCTGCCGCCATACATTACGACGCCGCGGCCGAACGTTGGATAGTCGTTGTCAAGGTTCGCGCCGACCGTGCAGTTGTGGTAGCAGATAAAATAATCCGAATAGGTGGCGCGGCCGAGCACGGTGCCGACAGGATGCTGGACGGCGAAAATGTCTGGCAATTCCACTTCATAGAAAGCGTCGAGCGCATGCAGGGCCTTGTTGAGCGCGTAGGCCTTGTCTGCGATGGGATGGCCAGGCTTTTCGCGGAAGGCGCTGTTGGCGAGATAATACAGGAAGACCGCGTATTGATCGCAATGCCAGTGCGAGAACCTCGCCTGTCCGTCGGCGAAAAAGCCCTTCAGTCGGACGCGCGAAAAACAATGTTCGACCCGGCCTAGCGCCAGATCGACGAATTTTGGCAGGTCACTCAGGTCGGCGCCGTCGGGAAACAGGTTTTCGAACTGCTTTCGCACATACTGGGCTAGATCGGCCTTGTTGAGCGAAA
Source organism: uncultured Alphaproteobacteria bacterium (assembly GCA_963814615.1). Taxonomy (GTDB): domain Bacteria; phylum Pseudomonadota; class Alphaproteobacteria; order Rhizobiales; family Xanthobacteraceae; genus Bradyrhizobium. Next base: position 483,238 of record CAWFDN010000001.1, read on the forward strand.
GGTGCACGATGTCAGTTCCTACTGCTGGCGCTGGTGCGGACGTCGAGACCGCGCGAGGCCAGATGGCTGCGCAGCTTGATCGGACTGTGATCGGTGAACAGGAACATCGACGAAATCGCCACCGCGGACGCGCCCGCTTCCAGCGCGTCGATCGCATGCTGCAGTGAACCGCAACCGCCGGAGACGATCAAGGGTACACTAAGCGCTGAGGCCGCCTTGTGGATGATGTCGAGATCGTATCCGCTCATGGTGCCGTCGCGATCGATCGATCCCAGCAGGACCTCGCCGCAATGCAGTTCCTCGCAACGCAGAGCCCATTCTACCGGATCGAGCGCAGCATGTTCGCGCCCCCCATCGATGAATACGGTGGCATGGTGCGGGCTGATTTTCTTGTAGTCGATCGACACCGTAATACACTGATCGCCGAACACTCGCGCGGCATCACGGACGAATTCCGGCCGCCGCACCGCTTCCGAGTTGACCGAGACCTTGTCGGCGCCAGCGCGCAACAGCATGTTGACGTCGTCCAACGTCTTGACGCCGCCGCCGACTGTGAACGGCATGAAGATCTCCTCCGACATCCGCTCGATGATTTCGACGACGCGGCTGCGCGACGCTTCGCTGGGCACGATGTCAAGTACGATCAACTCATCGACGCCGTAGTCGTTGTAGACCTTTGCCGTCGTCACCGGATTGCCGGCAACCCGCTCGTTCTCGAAAAACCTGACATATTTCACCAGCCTGCCGTCGCGCAGCAGAAATTTCGGAATCAGATCTCTTTTTCAGCATTTCGCGTTGCTTTACGGATTCCAACGGAGAAAATTACCGACCAGTTCGATCCCGCTGTCCTGGCTCTTTTCGGGATGGAACTGGGTCGCTGCCATATTATCCTTGGCAATGATCGCGGTCACGGACTGACCGTATTGCGCGAGGCCGACGACATCGCCTGGATGATTGCAGCGCATGACAAAGCTATGCACGAAATAGAACGCGAGATTGCTCTCGCGGATGTTGGCGAGGATCGGATGATCGCGCTCTTTGGCCACCATGTTCCAGCCCATATGCGGGATCTTCAATCCAGGATCGTTTGGCATCAGGCGCACGACGTCGGCATCGAACCAACCGAGCCCCCGATGCAGCACGCCATCGTCGGTGTGCTCCTCGGAAGTCTGCGCCAGCAATTGCATGCCGAGGCACACGGCCAAAAACGGCTTGCCTTTTTCGCGGACGTGACGATCCAGCACCTCGTCGAGGCCGCGGGCACGAATGTTGTTCATGGCATCGCCGAAGGCGCCGACGCCCGGCAGGATGACGTGCGATGCATCGAGCGATCGCGTCGGCATCATGGGTTACGATCGGATCGAAGCCGCAATACTCGACGGCATTGCGGACCGAGCGCACATTGTTGATGCCGTAGTCGACGATCGCAACGTCTGACATCCCAAAGCTCCCGAGGCGCTACCCCAGCGCGCTGCACGATCAACCCTCGATCATCCCTTGCCGCCGATTTCGACGCCCGGATGGTTCGGCCAGGGCACCTGGGTCCTGTTCCACTGGTCCATGTCAGGCATTTTCCTGCCGGGCTGGACATCGTTCGGGGAGAACTGCCACGGGCTGACCTCGTGCTTGATCGCAATGCCGAGGAATTGCTCCTCGGTAAGCTGCAGGTAGTCCAGGAACAGATCGAGGCTCGGCGGCCGCTTGCCGTCGAATTCCCGCACCAGCGCTTCGCCTTCCTCGCGCGTCATTCGGCGGTTGCGGATGTCGATATTGGCGAGGTGGTTGGTGCGACCCATGCCGCGCTTGATGAATTTCAGATAGTCGCGCACGCCCTGGAAGAAGCATTCGATCTTCTCGTAGTCGTATTCCGGCGGAATGCCCTCGACTTCCTGGCCCTTCCAGCCGAGTTCGCGCTTGATGATCTCGACGTGCTTCTTGGTGTCCCACTTGATGTAGCTGCCGAGGCAGATCGAGCGGCACTTGATGCGCATCAATTCCTTGCGCGGCGGATAGACGAACGGATAGAGGTCGCGCTTGGCGACCCGACCGCCCAGAAATTCGTACATGTCGTCGGCGGTGATGCCGAGGTTCATCGCGCGGTTGAAGCGCTTCTCGTCGACCTCTTCCATTTCGTCATAGGAATAGAACGACTGATATTCGGCCAGACTCTCGCCCCAGAACAGCAGCGGCGTCTCGTAGCGGATCGCGATCTGCATGGTGTGGGCGTAGATGCCGGTGTGGCAGTGCCAGCAGAAATCGCCGCGGCGCTTGAGCAATTCGAGCATCAGCTCGCGGACGACATGCCAGTTCGGCGTGAAGTTCAGTACATCGACGCCGAGCTGCTTGAAGACGGAGGTGTTGTTCTCTTCGATCAGCGGGCCGATAGAACCAGTGGTCGAAGCGCACCACCAGCGGCTTCAGGCCCAGTTTCTTCACCACGTACCAAAGCTGGAAAACGCTGTCCTTGCCGCCGGAATACGGCACGATGCAGTCGTAGAGGCCCTTGTCGCGGTATTGCGCAACCAACTCCATCATCTGGCCGTGGCGCTCCTCCCAATTGATCTGGGTATCGCGCACCTCGATCTGCGCACAAACGCTGCAGGATCCGGCGTCGTCGAATGATGTCGCCTCTGCCGTTTCCGGCAACAAGCATTTGCTACAGCTCAACATTATAAGGCTTCTCGCGGTTTCATGATTTGCCGTGGCATTACCACACGGTCCACCCACCGTCGACCGCCACGCACTGGCCGGTCACATATGCAGATAAGTCGGTCGCCAAATAGGCCACCGCCCCCTTGAAATCTTCCTCGCGTGCCATCCGCCCCAGCGGCGTGCGGGCCGTGTAGCGACTCAGGAACGGCTCTGGGGTGTCCCGGAACACGCCGCCGGGCGCGATGGCATTGACCCGGACATGCGGTGCCAAGGTCGTGGAGAGCCAGCGGGTAGCCTGGATCAGGCCCCCCTTGCTGGCAGCATAGGCGGCGGGGTTGCCGAGGCTGGTCCCCTCGTAAAGCCCCCAATCCGGCCCCGAGAGCCCGTAAATCGAGGAAATATTGATGACGCTGCCGTGTCCAGAGGCCCGCAGATCGGCCGCGGCGGCCTGAACCAGGACGAAGGGGGCGGTCAGATTGACCTCGAGCGCCCGCCGCCAGGTCTTGTCGGACTGCTGTTCGAACGGAACCGCCCAGCCCTCCAGACCGCTGGTTCCGACAAAGGCCGCGCAATTAACGATGACATCGATACGCCCAAACCGTTCGCGAACCTGTCGCGGCAGGTCGCGCACCTGCTCGGACTGTTCGAGATCGCAAGCAAAACCTGCCGCAGCGGACGGCCAGCACTGCCCGAGTTCATTCGCGGCGGCTTCAGCGCCGAGTTGCGAAATATCGACGACAGCGATCTCGGCCCCGAGTTCGGCCAGCGCATGGCTGATCGCCTTGCCGATATGGCCCGCCCCTCCTGTCACCAACGCCACGCGCCCGTTCAGCGACATCAGCTCGCGCAGCGAACGGTCGGTACTCATCCAAAAATCCTCTGGAATTCATCGGAAGCGCGCTGAAGATCATCGAGACGGCCGACATCGATCCAGTATTCCCGCAGCGGAAACACGACGGATTGCTTGCCGCCAGCAATCGACCGCTCGATCAGCGTCGGCATGTCGACCACCTCGTTGGCGGTAATTAGATCCAGCACGCCGGGATCGAGTAGATAGACACCTGCATTGACGAAGAATTTCTGCGTCGGCTTTTCGCGGATGCCGAGCAAACGATGATCATCGAGATCAATCACGCCGAATGGTACCGTGATCGAATGCTCGCGGACGCATACGGTCGAAAATGCCTGATGCTCGCGATGGTATTTCAGCATCTGCTCGAAATTTACCGTCGTCAGCAGATCGCCGTTCATGACGAAGAAAGGCTGCTTTGGACGTTCGGACAACAGCGAGAGCGCGCCGGCGGTGCCGAGACGTTCGCTTTCCTCAAGGTAGCTGATCTCGACGCCCCAGGCTGAGCCGTCACCGAAATATTCCCTGATCATTTCCGCCTTATAATTGACGGAGATAAAGAACTTGCCGAAGCCCGCTTTGACGAAGCCGCCAAGGACGGTTTCGAGGATCGGCTTGTCGCCGACGCGAATGAGCGGCTTTGGAATGTCGTCGGTGATCGGTTTCAACCGCGAACCGAGACCGCCCGCCATCAGGACCACCCAGTGATCCGATTGCTGGGCCAGCGCGAGGTCGTCGATCAATTTGACCTCGACAACCTTTCCCCCGACATCGATGATCGGCAATTGATGGATCGAATGACGACGCATCAAATTGAGTGCGCCGGTGTTCGATATCCCGACCGGTGCCGTAATCGGCGTACGGTTCATAACGCGATCAACGGATGCATCGAGGCCCACACCGTTGAGCAGCGCACGTCGCACGTCGCCGTCGGTCACGGTACCGACGATCTTGCCGTCGCGCTCGACGATGGCCAGTTGTAAATTTCCCTCATCGATCCGCCGCAGCGTCTCGATCAATGGCGTTGTCTCGGTTATGAAAATGACGCCATTTATCATGCCTCACGCAGAGCCTCTATCGACAAATGAATTTGCTTCCAGGTCGGTCGTAACGACAGCCCCAGCGGCGACGATTGATCCCGACCCCAGACGAACTTGCGGCAGGACGATTGCTCCTGCGCCCACATGAACTTCCTGACCAACCGAAACTCCGAAACACAGAATAGAACCCGGAGCAAGGTGAGCGTGATCATCGACGTTGCAATCATGCTCGATGACGGCTCGGGTGTTAACGAGCACGTTACGTCCGACACGCGCTCCCGGCTGGATGATCGCCCCCGCCATGATCTGAGACCCCGCTCCTGGCGATACGTTCGACGCAACGACGGCTGACGCATGTCTTATTACAGGGAACGCATAGCCGAGCGCAAAAAATCGCTCAAAAAGCTCTCGACGATTTGATAGCCTAGAGCTCGTTCGCGAAGCGCGGTTGCCGAGTCCATTGGCGAGTTTCGTTGTATTCGCAGTCATTTCCAAGACACTGTCGTCCGGACCGACAATTGGAACACCGGAATGGAAAAGCCCCTTACGCGTTGGATCACGATCTGTCGCAGCGACAGGCTGCACGCCGCAGCTCCGCAACGCCTCAATGACTACGCTGGCATGACCGCCTGCACAAAGAACGACGAAACTCATGGGTCCAAGGCCTCGTCCGCCACGTAGTCGCGGTTGGCCCGACTTCCGAGATATGTCCAGTATTCCATGGGAGATATTCCACTCCCTGGCCGCTTCACGTCGAGGTTTTGTTCAGTGAAAGTTTCTCCGCGTCGGACAAGTTTCGTCACGACTAGGCTTCTGCGGGCGATCAGTCGGTTGGGAATCTCTTCGCGCGCTGGAACCTTCCGGCCATCTCCCAAGGCTGTTTCCACTTCCCGTATGGATGCAACCATTTCAGAAAGTTCGCCTGGCTCAAGTGACGCGGCGTGATCGGGTCCGGGCAGCGATCGGTCGAGGGTAAAATGCTTTTCGATCACAGTCGCGCCAAGCGCAACTGCAGCCACCGCCAGATGGATGCCTTTGCTATGGTCAGAGAATCCAACCTTCAGACCGAAGGCGCTGCTCAATGTTGCCATTGCGCGGAGATTAATCGAATTCGGCGCGGCCGGATATTCGGTCGTGCAATGCAGGAGCATTACCTTGTCATACAATTCGGCCCAGATATCGCGATCGAGCAGAATCTCAGAAAAATCCGAAACTATCGGATACGCGTTCGGCTCGCGAGTATAACCGAAGGCAATCACGCCGAGCGCCTGTTCTACTTCTGCAAGTGTCGCCATCCCGGTCGACAGGATGATCGGTAGCCGAAAGCGCGCGAGATGCAGCAACAACGGCGCGTTGGTCAGATCGCCCGAGCCAACCTTCAGCGTCGAGACGCCGATGCGTTTGACGAGATGCGTTGCGCTGTCGGCATCGAACGGCGTCGACATGTAGGTGATGCCAGCCGTGGCGCACGCGGCTGCGATGCGCTGCTCGTCGTCTTCACTCAGTTCAAGCGCGCGCAGCATCTCGAGCTGGGATTGCCCGCCGCCGGTCGTAACCTGCTGGTAGTTCGCCTTGGCGGCCTCCGCCGTCGCCAGCCTGTCGGCGCGAAACGATTGAAATTTTACCACATCAGCGCCAGCGCGCACGGCAGCCTCGACCAGCGCCAAGGCGCGTGCGCAATCGCCGTTATGGTTCACCCCTGCCTCGGCGATGATGATGGTTCGGCGATGCATGCGCTTTCCGTCGCTGACCGGTTCAGACGATCGAAACCGCCCTCTAAATCAAGCGTTTGTCTTAGTCGAGTACACTGGTAAAAGCAACGCAAGCGGGCGACGGCTTGAACCGCCAAAAGTTTCTCCAAGGTCAAGAATTACGCAATCCCCACGGGGATGCCGATGGCAGGAATTATCGAGAGCACATGGCGGATTCGGCACAGATATTGTTCCTGCTGGTGGGACGCGGCGGATCGAAGGGACTGCCGGGTAAGAATTTGCGCGAGATCGGCGGTCTCAGCCTGATCGGCTACAAGGCAAGGTCGGCGCTGCAGTCACGCTATTGCTCGCGGCTGATCGTCTCCAGCGACAGCGCGGAAATCCGCAACGAGGCCGTCCGCCATGGCGCCGAGATGCTGTTCGAGCGTCCGGCCGAGCTGGCAACGGATACGGCTTCGTCCAATGATGTCGTACTGCACGCCATGGACTGGATCGAAGTTCATGAGCTACGGCGCTATGATGCGATCATGCTGCTAGAGCCTTCGTCCCCTTTCGCGCGCCCCGAACATTTTGACGAGGCGATCGAACTTTTCCTGGCGCGCAAGGCCAGCCTCGTGGTCGGCATGCGCGAGACGGAGGTCTCGTCGATCTTCGTGGGAACGCTGGGCGAGGACGGCTCGATTGGCGGTATCGTCGACAAGATGCTGACCACGCCGGCGCAGCGCCGGCAGGATCAGCCGGTTGAGGTGACCATGAACGGCGCGCTGTACCTCGTCGGATGGGAAGCGATACGCAGGCACCGGAAAATCTATGCCGACCCGGTCACAAGCTACGGTATCCTGATGGATCGGCTGCATTCGATCGAAATCGAAAGTGCGGCCGATCTGGCCTACGCCTCCTACGTCATCGAGCACGGCATGCTCGATGCGTCGCCCTGGCAAAAACGATCATGACCACAACGCGCCGCCGCATTGCCGTGGTGACGGGTTCGCGGGCAGATTACGGATTGCTGCGCGGCGTTTTGACGCGGCTGCAGAACATGGACGAGCTCGACCTCAGCGTCATCGCCTGCGGCATGCATCTGCTACCAAAATTCGGCGAGACTTGGCGCCTGATCGAAGCCGACGGCTTTCCGATCGCGGCGAAGGTCGATCTGCAACTGAGCGACGACCGCACCGAGACGGTCGCACGCGGCACCGGGATCGGCGTCACTGGCTTTGCCGAAGCATTGCCGAAGATCGCACCGGATCTGGTCGTCGTGCTCGGCGATCGCTTCGAGATTCTGGCCGCAGCCGTCGCGGCGACGTTGCTCAACGTCCCGATCGCCCACATCCATGGCGGCGAGGTCACGGCAGGCGCTTTCGACGACGCGATCCGCCACGCCATCACCAAAATGGCCTGCTTGCATTTCACCGCCGCCGAACCCTACCGGCGACGCGTCGTCCAGATGGGAGAGAACCCGGATTTCGTCTTCAACGTCGGCGCGCCCGGACTGGACATGGCGGCCACCGCACCGGCGCTGAGCCGGCCGGAATTGTTCGCTTCACTTGGCATCAGCGGACTGGAACAATTCCTGCTCGTCACCCTGCATCCGACCACCGCACAGCCCGAGACGGATGCGGCGAACGTCAATGCCCTCTTGAGCGCACTGGCGCAGATCGAGAATCGCAGTTTCATTTTTACCGGCGTCAATGCCGACCCCGGATACCGGATGATCGACGATGCCGTCAGGGCGTTCGTCGCAGCACGCCCCGACCGCGCGCATTTGTTTGCCTCGCTCGGGAGCGAGCGCTACTGGGCCGCCCTTCGGCTGGCCGATGCCGTGGTCGGCAATTCGTCGAGCGGCATTCTGGAGGCGCCGGCGGTCGGCGTGCCGTCGGTAAATATCGGCAACCGTCAGCAGGGACGGCTGCGCGCGGCCTCGATCATCGATTGTCAGGCCGATCAGACCGAGATTCTCGCAAGCCTGCGGAGCATTCTCGAGGGCCGGTTCCGTCCCGATGTTTCGAGCGAGCCACCCTATGGTCGCGGCGGCGCCTCGGAGAAGATTGCTGGAACCCTTCGAAAGATCGACCTGAAGAACGCTTTTCCAAAGCATTTCCATGACTTAATGCTACCGCCGGCACAGCCGTCCAAAGCCCCCTGAGAGTGCTCCGTTGTTGCTTGAAGGATGCCCTAGGTTGTATAGATCGGGCGGCTGAACGAACCGCGCATGCCGGAGAATCTGCTTATGACGACGATCGACTCCGTGTCCGATGTGGCGCCCGCCGCGCGCGAAGCCCGGATGCAGGCGCTGCCAATTCCGCCCTATAGCGGCACCTCCCTGCCACGGATCGATTACGACGCCCATCCCGCCTATGGCGGACTGTTTCCCAAGGCGACGTTGCGCGAGCAGATCTATGCGCTCAAAATTTTTGTTCGCACGTTCGCGTTCGTCAGCATCCGGCGCATCGTCGATTACGACAATATGCCGCTGTTGACCAAGGAAGCCGGTTTCAACGGTCTGAACTTCGCAACCGCGCTACGTTACATCTCGATGTTCGGGCGCATTCGCGCCAGCCGCATGATTGGCACGTTGACCGGCGCACGGCGTCCTGCAACGCCGGCAAATCCTGCTCTGATGAACCAAATCAAGGCCGACGGCATCGTTCCCTTGACGCTCACGCCCGACGAGATCGAACAGGTTCGCGCCGTGACCAATTCGGGCTTTGCCAAGCTCGACGAGCGCCGCGCAGCCATTCCCGCCGAAAAGCGGAAGTTCGACGACAACGTCTATTGGTGCACGCGCTCTTCCGATCCTCAGGCCTTCACAACGGTGGAGAATATCTTCAGCCGCTACGGCATCATCGAAGCCGCCAGCGCCTATCTCGGCCGCCCGGTCGGGGTGAAGCACGTCAACGCGCAAATCAACGACCAGGACCTGGCGTTCTGGAAGCGCGTCTTTCCCGACACCCAATTAGCCGACCCCTGGGGCAGCTACCTGCATATCGACGCCACCTACGGCATGCTGAAATGCGCAATCTATGTCCACGAGATCGGCCCCGACGGCGGCCCGTTCTGCTACGTCCGCGGCAGTCAGAACGCCAAGATCGGCTGGTTCGAAGGCATGACCCGGCGCACCAATGATTTCAGCGGTTTCTCCGGCCGCAAGCCCGAGGCACGCAAGAAGTTCATGGCGCTGCCGGCATTCCTGCGCAAGAAAGCTGATTTCGGCGGCGACGTTCCCGACAATTCCCCCGACGTGCAGCGGCTGCGCGAGGGACATTTCAGCGCGACGTCGAACTACGGCAACTGCGTGCTGTTCGACGGCAACGGTATGCATCGCGGTGGCATGGTCAACAAGGGCGAGCGCCGCTGTATTTTCATCCTGCTCGCAGAAATCTGAGGCGACGTCAGGTAGACCGAACGCCTGTCAGTTCTGGACGCCGCGAAGCCTGCTCGACGTCTTGAGGTAATCCGCCAACTGGTCAGGATTGAAATACGCGGCCTGACTGCGCAAGGCGCTATCCTTGCGGACGAATGCAAGATCGATTTGCGCCAGCGCGCCATCCAGCGCCCGCATGTGCCCTTCCAGCACGTCATATACTGCAAAGCCCGCCTCGTCGCAGAAACGCACCACGTCAGCGAACTGAGGAATGCCATGCCGCATCGGCATCATCGTGGTTTCCAAGATCAGCAGGTCGATTTCGCTGATCCGGCCGCCCAATCCCTTGAGCACTTCGATCTCGGCCCCCTGGGTGTCGACCTTCAGGAAGACCGGATGTTCCAGCTTCTCCGGCAGCAACGAATCCAGCCTTCGCATCGGCGTCGGCCGCGCTTCACCGTCGAGTACCTTGCCCTCGACCTGCTGAAAAAAACTCGATCCGGAAATATCGTCGTGGACGTTGAACGTAACCTCTCCGTTCTCCGCGCCGGCAGCGACCAGAAAGTATTCCGCGTTGAGCCGCTGCTTCAACTTTTCCAGGATCGGACGGCACTCGACGACCGGCTCGACCAGAAAATATCTGGCGCGCGGAAAGGCGTCGTAGATCGGGGATGTCCCAAACGCAATTCCGACATCGATGACGGTGCGGACCTCAAATCCGAGCGATTTGAGGTGTTTGAAGAACAGAGCAAAATTCCGAACGGGCGCATTCGTTCGCAACAACCGGAGACCGATGATCTCCAAGGCACGGTTGACGGCCTGGAAGGCGGCTGAGACGAATGCCTTCATGAAATTCACACGCCTGTATAATTCGGTCGTTCGGGCAGCTCGATTGCAAAGGACGTGCTGCAATTTGCAATTGATTATTCGATTTGGTAGATCACCGGGACAGCCGGGTCAAGCGACCCTGCTCCGTCAAAACAGCGAAATTCAGCATGAAAGCTCTGGTGACCGGCAGCTCTGGCTTCATCGGTCAAGCACTGGTGCGGCGACTGAAGGCCGCGGGCTGGGAGGTCGCTGGCCTGGACAAGCAGCCCGGTGCGGCCACGGACTTCGTATGCGATATCCTGGATTCCGCGCGGCTTTGCGAAGCGGTTCAAGCATTTTCACCCGACGCTGCCGTCCACCTCGCCGCGCGCATCGACCTCGATGAGAAAACCAACCTGGCAGGCTACGCTGCCAACATCGAGGGCGTGCAAAACCTGGTCGCAGCCGTTCGCCTCACGCCCTCGATCAAACGGGCGATCTGGACATCATCACAGCTTGTGTGCCGCGTCGGCTATGTCCCGCGCAACGAAACCGATTACACAGCCGATACGCTCTACGGCCAGAGCAAGATTCGTACCGAGCAGATCGTACGCGAAAGCGACGGCGCGGGATGCGAATGGTGCCTGGTCCGCCCGACGACGGTCTGGGGACCGGGCATGAGCGCGCATTATCGGCGTTTTCTCCGCATGATCCAGCGCGGATACTACTTTCACGTCGGAAACAGCCCGCTCTGGAAATCTTATAGCTATATCGAGAACATCGCGTTCCAGTATGAGCGGTTGCTCGAGGCGCCCGCGGAAACAATCCAGCGCCAGACGTTTTATCTTGCCGATTATGAGCCGATCGATCTGCTCGCCTGGAGCGATGCGTTCCAGCTCGCGTTTCAGTCACGACAAATCCCGCATATGCCGCTCGGCATTGCGCGTATGCTCGCTTATTGCGGCGACGCTATGAATGCGCTGGGCATGAAGAAATTTCCGTTCAATTCGTTCCGGCTCAACAACGTGCTGACGCAATATCAATTCGACCTCAAATCGACCGAGGCGGTCTGCGGACCGCTGCCATATACCATGGAGCAAGGTGTCGCTGAAACCGCGGCGTGGCTCCGCGCCACTGAGAAACGCTGATTTAACTCGGCACGGTCCAAGATGTCGCAGCAAAGATGAAAATCCAGAATATTCTTTTGTGGGTGCTTTTCGCTCTGATAATCGCCTTTATCCTGGCTTTCACGATCTGCTATACGCTGGATTTTCACTACCACACAAAATTGGTCGGCTTGCTTACGCTTTGCCGCGTAGCACTTTTAATCGTTGGCATTGTCTATCTTTGGACCGTTCGCCAGAACCTTTCGCGCCTGGTCGATGCGATCTCAATCACGGTCGGATGCATAATAGTCGCAGGCGCAATCAGCGGGTTGCTTAATGACAGCAACTGGCGATCCTATTTCGTGCACGGCTTCCAATACAGCTCTCTGCTTGTTTCCTATCTGGTCGGTCGCGACCTGGCGTGCCACGACATTCCGAAGAGATTCTTTATCATTCTCTTCAGCGCAATTGTTGCCGGATACACGATCGCGACGATGTTTTACGTAGCGACTCCGGGACTACACAGCGGATCTTACAGTTTCCAGCCAAATCTTGCCCTACTCCCCCTGGCGTACAATGGAAACGCAATCATGTCGGTCGCGTCGGCGGTGCTGATCCTGTTCGGAAACAAACGAGCTGTTTTTATCGGCGGCTGCTTTTGCGTAGCAACCCTGGCCGTCCTCATTGGGAGGCGCAAGGGCGGATTTAGCTTGCCGGTTCAAACAATCTCAATTTTCGTCCTAGCCCCCGTAATTGCGCTCGGAACTGTTTCGATACTTTCAACGTTACAGATTCCCCTGGTAAAAATGGTTGGGGAAAGAATTTCTTCGTCGCCTTCGTTTATCGATACAGACACGAATTTGAGAATTTCTGACTCAGGACCGCAGAAGGCAGGCTCGCCACCGAGGTCCCCCGCCGAGCAGAATGTGGCAACCGAGCGCAATAACGAATTCGTTCGCAAGGAAGCCACTGTCGATCCATGGGTAAGATGGACGGGCGCCCGCAACGTCGAGGTTAAGGCGATACAGCAACTGCTCAGCTCACAGCCGACCGGCACCCTGTTCGGCGTTGGTTTTGGATCTACGTTCGAAATGGATTACATCTCACCAAACGACTATGGACGTGTGAATTACACGCGGGAACAAGCGGACGTTATGCTGGCTCACATAGCGATGACGAGCGGAATACCTCTTTCGATTCTATTTACCGCCCTTCTCGTCGTCGCCTTCTGGCGAATGTTTACAGGTCTCGACGCATTGCAGGATCTGGACAGAACGTTCGCGCTTTTTTCCATAAGTCTTTTCGTCGACATCATGACAGGCTTTAACGGAACAAACGCAGCCATCTGGTCTTCTATCGGCTATGCCACGATGCGGTCCCTGAACCCCGGAATCGCCTCAAAATGAAGTCTCTTTCGCATCCCACGACCCTGATGGCAGTAGTCTGGGCTGCAACGATTGCCCTGTTCTATACTTCACCGATTTCTTACGTTCACTCGCCCGGCGTCGTCGCATGGGCGATCATGCTGGGCGGAATAGCGTTGTTTTGTTCAGGCGCAGTGATCGGTGGCACGACAACACGCTTCCAGGCGTTACCCGCGCGCAACTACCCCTTGGACAATCTCGTGATCGTGTGCACGGCGCTCGGCTTTATCGGCATCGCCGCCATGCTGTTCGACAAGCTGTATCTGAGTGGCATCGACTGGTCGTCCGGAATATCCGCCGTTCGCGAGCAGCGCGCCAAGGATGTGATGGCAAATGTCGATCCTCCACGCTCGTGGCTGCTATATTTCGGCTATCTGACGTTTTCCTTTTCCACGGTCGCCGTAACGACATTCATGCTGGCGGGAGAGCGTTTGCGTACCTTTGCGAGCATCTGTGGACAAGCGTCTGTCTTGCCGATGACGATTTATGCCGTGCTCTACGGCGGCAGGATGCCGATCTTGCTGATCATTCTTCTGCTTGTCAGTGCCGGCATCACCCGCGCCGCTCAAGGCAAAACGCTGGTTCTGGGCGGTCGCTGGCTATGGTGGAAAATCGCGTTCGTGGCGATCACATTCCTCATCTACACCAACCAGATCTGGCAGGCCCGCCGCGAAATCAACGGTATGACCAGATACGAAGCCTTCCTTGCCGTGGCCGCGTCGCGCTGGGAAATGCATCCGGCTCCGTTGGCGGACAATGCCATCCGGAACGGCACCATCCCGGCTAACCTGGCGATGGATTGGCTGAGCATCGATATGTACCTGACCCACCCGCCGACCACTGTGCAGCGGATGGTCGAGCATTGGCGGGACTTTTCGATTTACCGCGGGCTATATCAGATCGGCATTCTTTCTCCGATCAGCGACATCTTTGCGCCCTCCCTGAAGCTTCCGCAGACCATGCGCGCCGAGTTGAGCGCGATCGGGGCCTATGGATGGTTTCCTAGCGCCTGGGGCGCCTGGGTCGGGGATGCCGGGCTGTTCGGCGGCGCTATCTGTGTGTTCGTCTGGGGATTGTTGTCCGGGTTCTGTTATCGCCAGACCCTGAGAGAGGCTTCGCTCGGCTCCCAACTGATGTTATCGTTCGCCTATTTGAGCATCCTAGTGAGCCCCTTGAACGGCCCGTTCGGCTTTGCCAATTCCTTCCTGATATTCCTATCGTTCGCGGCGACGTCGGCGTGGCTCTCCTGGACGAACCGCGCAACCGGAAAATCGGATCCGGTCCATCGCGATGCCGCGACGATGGCCTGACCGACGAAATGCACGCTACATTTTACGGATAGAGCATGTCCGGATCGGTCGGAAGGCCAACCGAGGTGGAAGCACCGGGTTCCCGGCGGTCGTCGCGTATCTTGCCCACGGCCAAACATGCCAGCGAGAAAAACAGGACCGCGCTGGCGATGCCGCCGGTCAACGCCGCGCCGTATAATCCAAAAACTGGAATCAGCAGCACGTTGAGCAGCGTCGATATCAATGCGGCGCCAAGATTGCAGAACAGCAGGTAATTGTCGGATCGGGCCGCATAGAGCGCATAGGAGGGAACGTCGGCCATGATGCGCAGGAAGACTCCCGGCAACATCGCGTAGAACACCCAGATGCCTGACGCATAGGCCGCCAGACCAAGCATATTCAGCATCGGCCCCATGAGCAGACCGGCGATAATCGTCGGTTCCCAGGCCAAGCGCAAACAACGACCAAAAGAACGATCGAAGCGCGGTCCGGTAGGCTTCCGCGCCGGCCGCATATCCGGAAATGACCTTGGGCAGGAATTGGTGCGATACCGATCCGCCAAGCGACAGCAGACCGATCGAGATCGTCGAGTAGAATGTGTAGATGCCCAGCGCCTCGCGCCCGACAAATCTGTCAATGACGAAGCGATCGACGTAGGAAATGATCAGGGCTCCCGCCGCCGTCAGCATGAAGGGACGGGCCGTGCGCAGGCCGGCAAGGATCGCACCCCAGTCGGGACGGTAACCCCTGAGTTCCCGCCACGGCAAGCCCGACAGCGAGAACGCCGAAAAGGCGATCGACAGCATGCCGCCGAGCGCCCACCAGACCAGGACCGTTTCGAGCGTCCGCGTCGACGGCGTCGTGAACATCAGAACCGCCATCGCATAGACCCAGATGCCGCCGCGCAGAAACACGCCGATATAGGCGCGAACCGGACGCCCGGTGATGATCAGGATGCGCGTCGCTTCAAGCGAAATGTGCTCGGTGATCAGGATCAGCAGGAACCAGGGCGCAAGCCGCGACGGAAACAGGCCGGCAAGGATGGCGGCCAGCACGAGGACGCCGATCACCAGCAACGCAATCGACGCCCAGCACGATCTGGTCGGCAATGATCCGGGCCCGCCCCGCCGGCGTCGCCGGCACCATTTCGCGCAGACGTGTACGAATAGAATTCGAGCCCGATCGCCAGCAGCGCGAAGGCCAGCGCGGCCGTCAGAAGGCCGTACTCCCCCATCTCGGCGGGTGACAGCATCCGCGCCAGCAGCAACGACAGCAGAAAGCGGCTCGCCAGCGTCAACCCACGCAGGATGAGGGCTGCACCCGTGCCGGCGACCGCGGGCCGCTTCAGGAAGTCAAGCAGACGAACTCGCATCGCGCCCTTCCAGCGGGCTCACCACCGGGAATTGACATAAATCGCCCGCGCGGTGCAAGACACTATGCAGCGGTTTTGCGAGATTTCAGAAATCTCGGCAAATACGCATTCAACGAGCGCGCCAACGGCTCAACGGCTTCTCGCGCCGCCTGATCTTCGGGATCGAATTTGCGCCAGCCGAAATAGTCGCCCTCGACACTGATCGACGCCAAATGTCGCATGATTTCGCGGCGGGTCGCGGCGAGATCGTCCGGCGGCCGCCAACTCGCCAGCCTCTCGACAAGACCGTCGATTTCCTCGAGCATCGCGGATGTGCAGGAAGTGATTTTCGGTCGCGTAATACGGATCGGTGGCCACCGAGCAAAGTCCGGCCAACGCGGCCTGAAAGCCGATCGTGCCGGTGAAGGTGAGCGAGACCGCGCATTCTTCAATCAGCAGATTGGCCGGCACATCGTAGGGCACCAGCGTGACAAAGGGCAGCTTCGACAGCCGCTCGAACAGTTCGCGCTGGCGAAATCCGAACTGGAGCGGATGATCCTTGACGAAGATGCGGTAGCCGGCCGCGCCGAGCACCTCGCAATACCGCACCAGCACGTCGTCATGCGCAAGCATGTCCGGGGATTTCAGCCAGTAGTCCATCGAGGCTTCCGGAAACAGCTGCAGCCCGAGGAAGACGCGTCGCTCGCGCGGCACTTCGGCAAGCCGGCGGCTCCCAGTTCCGGTCGAGCAGCTTGAGCACGGCGACGTCGGCGAAGCCCGACCTTGTGCTTCAGCCGCTTCAGCGCATCGATGTAGTGGATGTTGTATCGATCGCGCTTGAGAAAACGCCAAACGTTGAAGAACGCGCCGCGCAACGTATAGTAGCCGTAGATGCGCCAGAACCGCGCCGGTCGAGAATCGCTTTGCGTCGCGCACATAGGTCGGCGCGAAGTCCGCCTTGCACAGCACGCCGACGGCGGCGTCGACTTCGCGATCGAGGGTTCGCGAAGCCAGACCGGCTGCCCGCGGCGCATCAGCATCACCTCGTCGGGGATGATCGAGGTCGTCATCTCCAGGAAATCGATGCCACGGGCACGCGCCGTTCTTTCCATCACGTCCATGACGTAGCGATCGATGGTGAACGTCATGACGAGATCCGGATCGAGGTCGTCGAAGGCGCGCTCGATGGCCTGCGTCATGCCGCCGATCATCCGGAGCGCGAGCCCGCGGTCGATGCTGCGCAGAACCCGGCAGCGAAGGATGATGTCGGCGCATCCCTCTTCGCCAAAGCGCGCGATCGCCGTCTCTGCCGCGTCGCCTTTCCCGATGAAATGGTAGAAGTCGTCGACCAGCGAACGGTCACCCTCGCCGCGCAAATCGCTCAGCACGGTGACGTCGGCGAAATCAATCCGCGAACCCAGATATTGCCACCACGCTGTCGTGCTGTGAATGGTGAAGAAAACCAGACGAGGCATCAGCTTTTGTTCGCGCTCGCCTGCTCGCTGGCGGCCAGGAATGGACTGCTGGGCAGATTGACGCAGCGCGTATTCATATCCTCGGCGACCGGCAGCCGCGAACGCGGGCAGTCCTGATACATCGGAAGCATGTGCATCGGCGTCCACAGCGGCCTGGCGTGTATGCCGTGGGCATGAAGTGCCGACAGCAGCCGGTCGCGCTCGGGCGCATATTCGCGGTCGATCACCAGCGTGTTGAGCCAGTAATTGCTCCGCGCCCCCTTCGGCTCGCGGAAGATGCTGGCATTGGGCAAATCCTTGAACACTTCCAGATAACGTTCCGCGAGTTCCCGCTTGGCTTCGACCATCGCCGACAGCCGCTCCATCTGCCCGCAGCCAAGCGCCGCATTGATGTTCGGAAGCCGGTAGTTGTAGGCGATTTCGTCATGGTCGAACGACCAGGCATGCGCCTTCTTGGCCGTCGAGGTAAAATGCCGCGCGCGCCTTGCGTGCTCGTCGTCGTTGGTCAGGATCATGCCGCCGCCGCCGGTGGTGATGATCTTGTTGCCGTTGAAGCTGAGCACGGCGGAATGGCCGAACGTGCCGCAGGCCTGCCCGTTCCAGGTCGAGCCTAGCGACTCCGTGGCATCCTCGACGACGACGAGGCCGTATTTCGCAGCAACTTCCATCAGCGGCACCATATCGACCGGGATGCCCGAAGATATGCACCGGAATGATGGCGCGCAGACGCCGGCCGGTCTGCTTGTTGACCGTCTCGCCGTTGTTGCGAACCGAGATCTGCTCGAGATGCGCATCGAGCGCCACCGGGTCCAGCCCCAGCGTGTCCCAGGTCGAAATCGACGAAATGCGGAATGGCGCCGGCATGGCTGACCGCGTTGGCGGTCGCGACGAAGGTGATCGACGGCAGGATCACTTCATCATTGGCCTGCACGCCCTCGAGCAGCAACGCCGCATGCAGCGCCGCGGTGCCGTTGACGATCGCGATGGCGTGACGGGCCCCGGTGGCCGCGGCGACCATCTGCTTCGAACCGGGTTACATATTTGCCGGCGGACGAAACCCAGTTGGTATCGATGCAATCGAGAACCAGCTCGCGCTCACGCGCGCCCAATCGCGGTTCATGCAGCGCCACCGGACGGGTCGCGGAGAGCAAGAACCGTATCGACCGCTTCGAGCACGGCATCTCACGTCGAGCTCGGCAGGGCGGTTGACCATGGCGAAAGAATTGCTCATCGGGCTCACAAATTGTAGGCGTTCGTGCGATAGCGGGAAAGATTCTCGTTCCTGGTGAACCAGGATATCGTCTGTTCAAGCCCCTTGCGCAGCCCCTCGATGCCACCGAAGCGGGGCGACCATCCCAGGAGTTTTTGCGCCTTGCTGTTGCTGGCCCACAGGCGGTCGACTTCACTGCGCTCGGGCCGGACCCTAACGTCGTCATGTTCGATTTCGATTCTCACATCCATTAGTTCCGCGATCATCCGCGCGGTATCGCCGATCGAAATTTCGAACCCGCTTCCGATATTGATGACTTCGCCGATGCCGCCTTTGGCCTCGAGCGCCGCAATGAAACCTCCGATAGTGTCAGCCACAAAATTGAAATCGCGTGTGGGATGGATGCTGCCAAGCTTAATCGCCCGCTGACCTGCCGCGATCTGCGTGATGATCGTGGGAATGACCGCGCGTGCGGATTGCCGCGGACCGTAGGTGTTGAACGGCCGTATGACCGTCACCGGTGTACCGTAGGAACGTTCGAACGACAGCGCCAGTTGGTCCGCGCCGATCTTGCTGGCCGAATAAGGCGACTGCCCCTGCAGCCGGTGCTCTTCCGTGATCGGAACGAACTGCGCTGTGCCATATACCTCACTGGTGGAGGTGTGCAGCACGTGGGAAACGTCGAAATCCCGCGCCGCCTGCAGAACGTTGAGTGTGCCGCGGATGTTGGTTTCGATATAGGTATCCGGCGAGTGATACGAATAGGGAATCGCGATCAGGGCGGCAAGATGACAGACGGCGTCGCACCCCTTCATCGCGGTCCGCGTGCCGTTCGGATCGCGGACGTCGCCCGAAAATACTTCTACCTGGTCCCGAATCTCGCGTGGCGACGAATCCAACCAGCCATACGAGCCCATACTGTTATAGTGCACGAACGCGCGCACGCTGAAATTCCTGCGGACGAGTTCTTCAGTGAGGTGCGATCCGATAAATCCCGCCGCGCCCGTTACCAATATTTTTCGCAATGTCGCGTTCCCATGCCCTATTATTTTACACCCGCCAAGGTCGCTTCTAAACAGAACAACAGCCAGAGACCAGATACAAATTTTGCGGCCGACACGCAGCCCACCATGTCCGAACGGCCTTGGCCATCGGCTCGACCCGAAGTCCGGGCTCGAAATTCTCACAACACATTGATAACATGTGATATTTTATCTTAAGCTCGCGATGGCTCGGGTTCGACTGACCTCGTTGGCAGGTAACACCGGCCGCCCGCTTGAGCGGCTTGCTATTGCGGATCAGGGATGCCCGGCTTGACGACCCAATAGGCTCGACCATTCGTCCGGGGATCGCTGTTGTCACTGGAAGAAAAAATGAACACTGTGCCATTTTTTCTCCAGTGAGAAAATCGTCCCAAGCCCAGACGCGCAATCTCGATATACTTGCTGTGCGCGGGTCCGATACGCTTGTTGTTCTCATAAAGTTCGATCGTCGAGCGAGTATTATCGTCCTCGGAGTCCGCAAGACTATCGAACAAGCCATAGCGTTCGGTACTGACCGCAAAATCGGAGTCGAGATATTTCGTAAAGGGACCGATCAGGTGGATCTTTTCGCCAGTCACACTGGGACCGATTTCAGAATAGACGTCCGGGACATGAGAGACCTCCAACCAATATGCGGCCAGAAAATAGGCGATTGTCGCAACCGCCGCGCATGCGAATTTGGCTGATCTAGTCCAGCGCAATTCGCCGAGCCGTCGCCATCGCTTAGGTGCCAACGAAACAATCATCTCCGATCTAACCTTATCGCAATCGAAATAAATTCGGACATTTGTTGGAAACCTTTCCGCTCAAAATTCACGAATGAGATCGATCACCTCGCCCTGCTGCGCACGCGTGATTTCCGCAAACATCGGCAGCGACAAAATCCGGCTCTGGTCGCGATGCGCGTTGGGGAATTGTTCGGGACGCGCGTGAAGCCGGTTATAGGCTTCGAGGAATGGCAGCGCCGTCGGGTAATTGATCGCGGTCTGCACGCCGTGGGCTTTCAGATGCGCCGCCAGCGCATCGCGGCGCGGATGCTGGATAGTGTAGAGATGATAGACGTGCGTGCGATCCGCTCCGACCTGCGGCACCACGATATCTTCGATCTGGTTGAGACCCACGTCGTAGATCTCCGCGGCGTTCTGGCGTGCTTTAGTCCAGTCCGGCAGATGCGGCAATTTGGCCGATAGGATCGCCGCCTGCATGCCGTCGAGCCGGCTGTTGATACCTTCGATATGGTGCTGGTGCTTCACTAGGCCGCCGTGACGCGCCAGCATGGTCATGTGTTCGGCCAGAGCGCTGTCG
This sequence comes from uncultured Alphaproteobacteria bacterium, assembly GCA_963814615.1. Classification (GTDB taxonomy): domain Bacteria; phylum Pseudomonadota; class Alphaproteobacteria; order Rhizobiales; family Xanthobacteraceae; genus Bradyrhizobium. The sequence goes on from CAWFDN010000001.1 coordinate 503,866, forward strand.
TTGCTGACGACGGCGCCGGCGTCGCCCATCGCGCCCAGATTCTTGCCCGGATAGAATGAGTAGGTCGCGGCGTTGCCGAAGGTGCCGACCTGCCGCCCCTTGTAGCGCGCCAGATGCGCCTGCGCGCAATCCTCGATCACCCAGAGCTTGTGCCTGTGCGCGATTGCCATGATCGCGTCCATATCGGCCGGCTGTCCGTAGAGATGCACCGGGATGATGCCGACGGTTCGCGGCGTGATCTCGGCCTCGATCGCAGCCGGATCAATCGTAAAGGTTGTACCATCGGTATCGGCGAAGACGACGCTCGCACCGGCATGTGTGATCATCGCCGACGTGGAGATCCATGAATGCGCCGTGGTGATGACCTCGTCGCCGGGCTGAACCTTCAGCGCAACCATCGCCAGATAAAGCGCATCGGTGCCGTTGGCGCAGGACACGCAGTGCTTGATCTCAACGGCCTCGGCGAATTCCCGCTCGAAGGCATCAACATAAGGCCCGCGAATGAACGCATTGTCGCGGATGACAGCTGCGATGGCGCCGTCGACCTCACGCTTGATGGTTTGGTACTGAAGCTGCAGATCGGCGAAGGGCACCGGCATCGATCGTCATCCACTCTGGCAGTTGATAGGAATTCCGCTCATTTTTGTTTTTCGAGCCGGCGCGCGGGATTGCCGGCATAGATTCCCGGAACCGTTATATCCCTGGTCACGACGGAGCCCGCACCTATGACGACGTTGTCGACGATACGCACCGGCATTATCGTAGCGTTTGAGCCGATCGAAACCCGGTTGCCGATCACCGTCTCGCGCCATAGTTCCTTACGTCCGCGCGACGGCCCCCCGGTCGAGAACGTGTCGTTGACGAACATCACGCCATGGCCGACGAAACAATCATCGCCTAGCGTCACCAGCTCGCAGATGAAGCTATGGGACTGTACCCGGGTTCGGGCGCCAATAACGGCGCCCTTCTGGATTTCGGTAAACGGCCCGACGAAACAATCGTCGCCGATTTTGCAACCATAAAGATTGCAAGGTTCGATGATCCTGACTCGCGCGCCGAATTCGACGTCGCGCACGCTCGCCTGACCTATATTGGGCTCAGTCACGGCGTCACACCGAGCCGGCACAATCTTGGCGCGAAGTGTAGCGGGACTTCTTCGCCGGTCTCGATCGACTCATAGAGCGCAGAGATCAGCTCCAGGCTTTTGCGCCCCTCAAGGCCGTCTACCAGCGCAGCGTGCTGATGGACCAGACAATCGATCACATGCTGATAGTATGCTTGATGACCAAAGCCATAGACGTTCGGCGGGTTGACGGAAAATTTTTCCAGCACGTCCTTGTCGCCTGGAAGTTCGTCCACGAAGCACCAGTGCCTGATCTGATTGACCGCGAAGCCCGCGATTTCGACTATGCCCTTCTCCCCCAGGATCGAAAGCGATCCCTCGATATCCCTTGGGCGCGCGGCCGTTGTCGCCTCGATGATGCCCAGCGCACCATTGCGGAATTTCAACGTCGCCACCGCGGTGTCTTCGGCTTCGATCTTCGCAAGCGCGGTGATCGCGCGTGCATGAACGCTGACGACATCGCCAAAAAACCACTCCAGCATATCGACATGATGGCTGGCCTGGTTCGAGAGCACGCCGCCATCATAGGCCCAGGTGCCGCGCCAGTCATCCTGATCGTAATAGGCCTGGTCCCGGCACCAGCGTACGCGAACGGTGCCCAGAATGAGACGGCCGAACCGGCCGGCTTCCAGCGCCTCGCGCGCCTTGACGACCGGAACGTTGAAGCGGTTCTGCTTGACAACGAACAGCTTGACGCCGGCCTCGTCGCAGGCGCGCATCATGTCGTCGGCATCCTGAAGGCGTAGCGCCATCGGCTTTTCGACAACAATGTGCTTGCCTGCCTTGGCGCAGGCGATGACATGTTGCGGGTGCATTCCACTGGGGGTCAGGACCACGACGGCGTCGATATCCTTCCGTGCCAGAAGGTCGTCGATATCGTAGTGCGCCGGAACGCCGAACTTTGACGCTATGGCGTCCGCGCGTGCGCGAATTGGATCGCAGACCGCCGCCAGCGTTGCCCGATCGACATGGTTGCCGCCCAGCAAATCAGAGTGTCGCTTCGCGATACGCCCACATCCGAGCAGGCCAAATCTGATCATAAAAGCCTCTTTTGTTAACCGTCATCGATCGGCACGCAGAAATTCGAGACGGCCAATGGCGGGACCCGGAGGTGCGGCACCTCCAATTGTCCTATATTAATAAAAGCTACGGTAAATCAAGGCGTTTCGGTCTGTTCGGCGCGCTTGAGCGTCGATCATCGTCCGGAACCCCAAAATTAGAGGCGCGCAAGTGATCGGATTTCCCGCGATCCTTGCGGAGGCCGCGGATGCATAGACGGCTTCGCTCATCATCGAACGGATTCACACCGGTTTCGTTTGATCGTTGAAGACAGAGCTTGCGCGGTTAACACGCCGACGGGAAGATATTTCGCTGAAATCTGAGTTGTACGCCCCAGTGGTTTGAGATTACCAGACCTTCATGATATGAGCATGGGTCTCGGTGGGTACGACGAAGACAAAGAAGATATGACCGATAGCCGTCAGTTGATTCGGGAACGTATCGGATTAGGATTGCTGGTCTGTTTTCACATCCTGGTCTGCTGCATATCTCTTGTTTTCGTTTCACAACGTTTTCCGCAGTATCATATTTTCTATCAGCCGGCTGGCCTGCTCGGCGCTGCCGCCATAATCACGGCGTTTGCGCTTGTCTCTGTTCTTTTTGCATTCGCAGAGTTTAGTATCGGCTATTTTATCGGCTTCTATTTTTATACGATGGTCGCCGGTTATCTTTGGTTAAATTGCTTTTCGGAATTAAGCTACAATCATCGACTGACCGGACTTTCGGCAGCTACATCGGCGGTCGCGTTTCTCCTGCCCGCGCTGTTCATCTGCTCACCCTTCCGCCAAATCTGGACAATATCATCAGGCGCTTTCGATCGCCTCTTGAGCTTTATCCTTTTGCTTGCCGCCGCGACCGTCGCCGTCGGAGCAATCTACAATTTCAAATTCGTCTCCATTGATGATATTTACGCTTTCCGCGACGCGCTGATCTTCCCGAGGATTCTGAATTACCTCATCGGGATAACGTCCAACGCACTACTGCCGTTCGCATTCGCTTGCTTTGTCGAGCGCAGAAATCACTGGCGTGCCGGCGCCGTGCTGATTCTTCTGTTGTTGTTTTATCCGATTACTCTGAGCAAGCTTGCTTTATTTACCCCTGCCTGGCTCGTGGTAATGGTGCTACTCTCGAAGCTTTGTGAGGTTAGAATCGCTGTCATCCTCTCCCTATTTGCGCCGATCGTTGCAGGAGTGATCTTGTTTGCCCTGTCCAACAGCGACGCAATACAGCAGCAGGTAGCAATACCTTATTTCACGGTCATAAATTTCCGGATGATCGCAATTCCTTCACTCGCGATGGACTATTATAACGAGTTTTTCTCCAGACATGATCTCACGTATTTTTGCCAGATCCGGCTATTGAAGCCATTCGTTTCTTGCCCTTATCAGGAGCCGCTCGCGATTGTGATATACAATGCCTTCGGAATCGGAGGAAACTTCAACGCGTCTCTTTTTGCGACAGAAGGCATTGCTTCAGTTGGCGCGGTGTTCGCGCCTGTTGCGATTTTCGCCTGCGGTCTCGTGATAGCCTTGGCGAACCGCTTATCAGCCGGCTTGCCTCCGCGCTTTATTCTGGTATCTGGAGCGGTCATTCCCCAAATCCTGCTCAACGTACCGCTAACGATAGCGTTGCTAACGAATGGCGCGGCGGTTCTGTTTCTGCTCTGGTACATAATGCCACGCACAATGTTCCATCAACAGCAGGCAAGCGAAACGCTTTGGCGCGTGATCGATAAGAAGCGCATGAAGATTGCAAAGTGACGCGATGCCGTGCCTTGGTTTTCAAGCCTTGGTTGCCCGGCGGCTATAGCCTAACTATAGTCAGCCTATCGCGACGCTGCTTCACAGCCTTCAGTGCGCTCACATGAATGATCGATCCACCGTACTCGTGACCGGCGCCGATGGCTTCATTGGGCGCCATCTCGTGCCCTATCTCGGTACGCAAGGCTACAAGGTGCTGGCTGCATCCAGGGCGGCGTCCGCTTTCGAAAACCCGAACGTAGTCGTTGTCCCGCTTCCGGACCTGTCGATGCCATTCGACTGGCAACCTTTACTGCAACAATGCGATGCCGTCGTTCATCTTGCCGGAATTGCTCACACCTTTGTTGGTGACGACCTATACGATCGCGTCAATCATCGGGCGACCGCAATGCTGGCTCGTGCTGCATTTGGCTGCGGCACACATCTGGTATTCGTCTCGTCTATTGCGGCGCAGTCCGGCGCATTTTCGGATCATGAATTGACCGAGGCTGACCCTCCGAGGCCGATCAACGCCTATGGAAGGTCAAAGTTAGCCGCCGAACAGTGCGTTCGCGAGGCAGGTGTTTCATTTACAATCCTGCGTCCCGTCGTGATTTACGGTGATGGCGAAAAAGGAAATTTTGCGACGATCCACAAGATCGCGCGCCTGCCGATTCCACTGCCTTTCGGAGCATTGAGGGCTCAACGATCCGTGCTGTCGGTCCAGAATTTCTGTTCCGCCGTCGTCACGACTCTGACCGATTTCCGCGCACGCGGAGAAACTTTCATCGTAGCGGATCCGACGCCGCTCACTGTTTCCGACGTCATTTCACGGTTCCGGGCCAGCTTGGGGAGACCACCTTGGCTCATACCAATGCCCGAAAAATGGCTTGAACTTTCTCTCAAAGCCGTTGGTCAGCGCGCAACGTGGCAACGGATCGGATGCTCACTCGTTGCGCGGCCTAAGAAATTGCTTGCGCTCGGCTGGAAACCGTCTTGAATGGTCCACTAAGGCACCTCTGCAGAAACACTTATCGGGCTGCAACAGTGTCCCTCCTTTTCGGCCTCGTTCTCAATCGCCGCTCCTTTTTCTGACATCAGCCACTTTCATAAACAAGCATGAGCGGCTTCCCAGATAACACTTCGAATTTTGCTTCCATGCCATCGCACGCGCGGCTCGGGCTAGCTTTCCTCCTGTGTTTCCACATCGTGACGTGTTGTTTGTCACTAATATACGTCGCGGAATTCTATCCGACGTACCATATCGTTATGTTCGACAAAACTCGCGTCTACGCGGCCATGCTCAATGTTGCTCTCTTCGCTATTGTTTCAGCTCTTTTCACTTTTAGCCGATTCAGCTTCGGCTATTTTCTGGGATATTATTTTTACACGATGATTCTCGGCTATCTCTGGCTCGTCGAATTTTCGAGATTCCACTATAATCACACATTAGCGAGCGTTTCAGCTTTCGTTTCCGCCTTGGCATTCCTCCTGCCTGCGCTGTTCATCACATCGCCAATCAAGCAAAGGTTTGTCCTATCGGAGCGAGCGCTCGATATTTTATTGTGCTTCATTCTCATCTTGGCGGCGACAGTCATCGCAGCTGGCGGTTTCTATAATTTCAGGCTGGTCGGCATCGCCGACATCTACAACTTTCGCGATGAACTCGAATTTCCCGCATGGCTGAGATATACAATAGGGGCGACGTCGAACGCGTTGTTGCCGTTCGCATTCGCATGTTTCGTTGCACGCGGGAATCGCTGGCGCGCGGCGACCGCCCTACTGTTCATGCTGCTGTTCTACCCGATTACGCTCACCAAGCTGGCGTTCTTTATGCCGTTCTGGCTTTTGTTTCTGACGCTGCTATCCAGGTTCCTTGAAACCAGAACTTCGGTCGTGTTGTCACTGTTTCTACCGGCATTTTCCGGAGTTATCTTAATGCTATTGGTCGAGGCTGGAGTACTTCGGTACGCGGTCATCAGTGATTATTTCAACGCTACTAACTTTAGGATGATCGCTTTTCCGTCCATGGCGCTCGATTTGTATAACGATTTTTTCTCAACGCACGATCACACGTACTTTTGCCAGATTTCTTTTCTGAAGCCGTTCGTCAGCTGTCCCTACACCGATCCCTTGTCGATCGTGATGGCAAAAGCCTATCAAGTCGGCAATTTGAATGCCTCGCTGTTCGCAACCGAAGGCATAGCTTCTGTTGGCCTGGTTCTGGCGCCGTTTGCTGTGCTCGCATGCGGACTATTGATATCTCTTGCCAACCGCCTCTCGTCCGGCTTGCCGCCGAAGTTTATTCTGTTGTCGGGAGCTATTCTTCCGCAGGTCTTTCTAAACGTGCCGCTTACAACGACCTTGCTGACGAACGGGGCTGCGGTTCTCTTTCTGCTTTGGTATGTGACGCCGCGGACAATGTTCGAGCAGAAACCGGGCAAGCCGGTGGCTGCTTCGCATTGATCGACACGGATCGCGCCCGGGCGCGTGGAACAGCCGCCAATCATGCCGATCTTCGAACTATTGACGATCAGAACCCGACAGATTATTACTCCGCACCAGCGGAATGACCGCATCGGGGGCAGCTAGGACTGTCCGACAGGTTCGAGCGCCTTGCCGAACAGACATCGCCTGATTTCCGAGGAAATGGGGGCGGTTTATCCCATTCGAGGAAACATCTTCCGGTGTCTGATAGCCAGGGGGCCCGATGCAGAGCGTTCTGATCACCGGCGGCGCGGGGTTCATCGGCCAGAACCTCGTGCATGCATGGCACGCGGCACGCCCGGGCGACCGGCTGGTTGTCGTCGATGCCATGACCTACGCAGCAAACGTCCGCAGCCTCGAACCGCTGATCGCCGATCGCAGCATCCTATTCGTGAGGGGCGATATCGGGGATGCCGGCGCTGATGCGGCGGTTATTCGACGAGCATAAATTCACGCGCGTCGCACACCTCGCCGCCGAATCCCATGTCGATCGGTCGATCGTCGATCCCGAAGCCTTTCTGCAAACCAACGTGCTCGGCACGTTCACATTGCTCAAGGCGGCGCTGGACGCGTGGCGCTCGTCGGGGACGATCGGCTGCGCGCGGTTTCTCCACGTCTCGACCGATGAGGTCTACGGCTCGCTCGAGCCGGACGACCCCGCTTTTTCGGAATCCTCGCCGTACCGTCCCAATTCACCTTACGCCGCGAGCAAGGCGGCAAGCGATCACTTGGTACGATCATTTGTTGCGACCTACGGAATGCCGGCCCTGATCACCAATTGCTCGAACAATTACGGTCCCTACCAGCACCCCGAGAAATTGATTCCACTGATGATCATTCACGCGCTGGAAGGAAAGCCGCTGCCGGTTTACGGCGACGGCTCCAACGTCCGCGATTGGTTGCACGTTTCCGATCATTGCGATGCGCTGATGAGCGTGATCGAGCGGGGCCGCATTGGGGAGACCTACAATGTCGGCGGCGGCAACGAGCGCAACAACCGCCACGTGGTGGGCCTGATCTGCGCAGCGCTCGACGAGGCTTTCGTGGCCGATCAAGGCCTCGCCGCGGGCTTTCCATCGTGCCCGGCGGCGTCGGGAGATACCTGCCGCTCGCTCATCTCCTACGTCACTGACCGGCCGGGCCATGACCACCGCTATGCGATCGACGCCACAAAACTTGCCGGCGAACTCGACAATCGATGCCGTGTTGGGTTTGAGGCGGGACTGCGCCAGACCGTGCGCTGGTACCTTGACCGGGAAGATTGGTGGCGCGAGGTGACCAGCGGCGCCTACAAGGCGTGGATCGACAAGAATTACGGCTTCCGGATCGCGGTCTAGACGGTCATGCGCATCCTTGTGCTCAACGCGGATTATCCGCGTTTTCTAGCCTGGTTCTATCGCCGCCAGCCGGGGTTCGAAAGCGCTCCCTACGCGACCCAGATGGCGGCGCGGAATGCAAGCCTGTTCGGTGTCGCCGATTTCTATTCAAGGAATTTCGCCGCAATGGGCCATCCCGCGGCGGAGATCCACGTCAACAATCCCTGCCTTCAGGCCGCGTGGGCGCGCGAGCACGGCGTGGCGAACCGAGCCTTCCCAGCTGCCCGGCACCATCGGCCGCAAGGCGCCTCCGGCGTGGCTGGAGCGCGCGGCAACGCCATTCAAGCCGCTACTGAGGCCGCTTGCGCGCAAGATCGGATTGAGCCCAAAGCTCGATACGCAGGCCGAAACCATTCTGCTTGCTCAGATCGAGGAGTTCAAACCCGATCTGATGCTCAATCAGGACCTCTTCCATGTCGATACGAAACTGATGCGTCGCATCAAGGATATCGGTAAGCCGATCGCGATCGGCCAGGTCGGGATCGAGCCGTCACGCGGTGAGGACTGGACCGTCTACGATCTGGTGATCTCGCAATTGCCGAGGATCGTGAAATCATTCCGCTCGCATGGCGTGCGCTGCGGAAGTGTCTCATTTGGCCTTCGAACCGAGCATTCTCGACGTATTACCCGAGGCACCTGCGGCTCGATGTCGATGTCTCATTCGTCGGCTCCGTGTCGGTCGACCATCAGCAGCGGATCGCGCTTCTGGAAGCCGTCGCCCGACGCTACGATCTCAAGGTCTGGGGCGCCCGCCCGCAGACTCTGCCCGCCTCCTCACCCCTCCATCGCTGCTTCCAGGACGAAGTCTGGGGTGCCGACATGTATCAGGTGCTGAGGCGGTCGCGCATCACGCTCAATTCACACATCGACCTGGCCGGCCGGGAAGCCGGAAACATGCGGCTGTTCGAGGCGACCGGTGTCGGCGCCTTTCTGCTGACGGACTTCAAGGACAATCTGGACACGCTGTTCGCGCCGGACCGCGAAGTAGCGGTATGGCGCTCGGTCGACGAATGCCTGAAAGTCATCGATCGGCATCTCCGCGACGACAACGGCCGCGCCGCAATCGCGCATGCCGGCCAGACGAGGACCATGGCGCAACATACCTATCGCCGTCGCGCCGCCGAAATTCTTGGCTTCATGGACGAAAGGCGAGCGCAGCCATGAAGCTTCCGTACATCGTCAAGGAGATCGGCAAGCGCCTCATCAAGGCGTCGCCGATCCTCCGCCGTTACATTATGAGTTCCAGCGATCATCGCGTACTCGGGGGCATATAAGAGGCCCGGAGCGCGACGGCGTCGTCGGCCGGATGGCTTGCTTCTCGCACAGTCGTACGACAAGAACGCGCTTACCGGGGACTGATCGCCGCCATGAGGCGGGGCGAGCCGCGGCTGGACTTCAGAATCCCGGCCGAAGCCGTCGTGGCGACCAGGATAACACATCCGCACGTGCTCGAAGTCGGCTGCGGCAGTGGCTGCTATTCGGAAGTGTTCGCCAAGCTGATCCCTGATGGGGGTGCAGTACACCGGCACGGACTATTCGGAGGCCATGATCACCCGGGCCCAGACTCGGTATCCTTCGGGGAGCTTCCAGGTCGCCGACGCAACCAGCCTGCCTTATGCCGATGGGACATTCGATATCGTCTTCAACGGCGTATCGCTGATGCACATCCTCGATTATCAGGCGGCGATCCGCGAAGCCGCGCGTGTCGCATCACGCTATTACATTTTCCATACCGTTCCGGTTTTCGACGACTACCAAACGACGTATTTGAGAAAATACGCTTACGGCGCACCGGTCGTGGAGACCATCTTTGGAAAGCAAGAGCTGATGACCTTGTGCCGGGATGCCGGGCTTCATCTCGATCGCGAATGGACCAGCATTCCCTACGACGTGTCGGCCGTGACAGGCCATCGTTCAAGCACCAGAACCTATCTCTTCGCCCTCTGAATTTTTGCATCGAGCCAGTCGAGAGCTCGGACTCAAGTGCAAACGATACAGGCCGCGAAGCTATGGACTCACGATCGGACATAACTCAAATCGCCGACCGCACAACCTCGATGATCTCGTCCACCTCCTCATCTTTCAAATTCGGATAGATCGGCAGCGAGAAAATGCGCTGAGCCTTCTTCTCAGCGACCGGAAATTGACCCGCACGGTAACCGAGATCTTCATAGCCCCGCATCAGGTGGATCGGCCATCTGTACTGCACGCCGCATTTGAGGCCGCGGGCTTCTATGCGTTGCAAGGTCGCGTCGCGATCGTCTTCCGTCTCCACGACGAAGAGATGATATACGTGCCGGCCATAGCTATTTTCCTTCGGCATCTTCAGCCCGCAGCCCAAGAAACCTTTCCCGTATCGATCAGCGATGTCCCGACGGCGGGAAATCCAGCCCTCGATCCTGGGAAGCTTCAGCGCAAGAATCGCCGCTTGAACTTCATCCAGCCGCGAATTGTAGCCATGCCTCTCGGCATAGTAGCTCTCTTCCATGCCATAGAAACGTAACGAACGGGCGAGGCTTACGACTACTTCGTCATCACTCAGGACCATGCCGCCGTCGCCATATCCGCCGAGCAGCTTGGTCGGATAGAACGAGAAGGTCGATGCGGTCCCTATGCTTCCGCAACGCCGGTTCTTGTAAAGCGAACCCTGCGACTGCGCGCAATCCTCAACAACCTTCAGCCCGTGCCGCTTCGCGATGTCCATCAGAGGATCAAGATCGACGCATTGGCCGTAGAGGTGGACCGGAACGATCGCCGCCGTACGCGGCGTAATCGCCGCCTCGACCTGCCCAACGTCCATCAGGAAATCGTCGTCACGCACATCGACAAAGACCGGCTTTGCGCCAAGGGTGCGGATCGCCGAAACCGTCGGCACCGCTGTATTTGGAACTGTAATGACTTCATCGCCGGCCTTCACACCCACCGCGGCGAGTGCGATGTAAATGGCATCAGTCCCGCTGTTAACGCCGACGCCGCCGCTCACGCCAACATATGCGGCCATGTCTCGTTCGAATGCAACGCCTTCAGGTCCCAGAATGAGCTGCCCGGATTTGAAAACGCGATCGACCACGGCGAGAATTTCGTCTCGCAATTCGTCATACTCGCGTCGATAGTCCCAAAACGGAGGCAACATCGCTTACCGATTTTTGCAGCATTGCATCAGCTAATACGCCGTGCCGCGAAAGACAAAAAACGCCCGTCCGGTCACGATGTCCAACAGCCGAAACATACGGATGCTGGCATTACGCACTTTGCTTACCAAATATTGTCTGACGTCAAAGATTGCCGATCGACGGTGGGGCTTCGCGGCGGAAACCTGCAAAACCGGATCGACCGCCCTTTCGATCGCCAGCAATTCATCGATGTAAGGCTTATAGACATGCTCGCGCATGACTCTGGAAAATGGTGCACGAAATTGACGATGGCTGTTGAAAATGAAGCAGCCAAGCTCTTTTCTCATACCCTGAAAGTGAAAAAAGACCAGCGGGTGATTTTCATCAATCATTACCGTGTTGCCGTTACAACCGATCCGATAGTTGCCAACATTCCATGGCGCAAGATTTGCCCCGATGTTTTCGATGACTTTCACCCGCGAAGACCGGCTTGAAAACGCGTTAAGATAACCTTGATCGGCAAAACGATCTCCATCGACGTAGTCATGACACCATTCAATGCACTTCTCCCGCCACCATTTTACAATCGCGATTCCGTCCGCATCATTGTGGACCCCTACCCATCCGACATTATAAATCCCAAACTTTCGGAGCCTTTCGATCTTGGCTGGATAACGATGCGGGATTATCGCGACGGCAGCATGGTGCAGCTCCTCGTAGATGGCGTCCGGTGATGTGAAGAAAAACAGATCACTGTCGAGGTAAGTCACCCACTCCGCATCGGGCTCGTTATTGAGAACGAAAAGCATCCAGGCCGGCGAACAGGTGAAATAATATTCGATCATGCTGCGGGTAGGTCGGGTCGCCGCAACCTCGGGATCGGCAGCTTCAAAATCCGAGAGACGCCGCGGGACAAGATTTGGCAAATCGAGGGCGACCAGCGCGCCGTAACAAGCTTCGCTCAGACAAAGTACCCACAAGCCGCGAGCCGGGTGCGTGCCGCTGCAAGCGATTGATAGAGTGCAAGTCCGCGCGACAGGTAATTGTGATCGAAGTAGGTGCAATAGACGCGCTTGGCCATGATGCCGTGTCAGTCAGCTCGCGGAATGCATCGGCGATTGCGGAAGTCTCATTGCCAAAACGCCTCAACGGCTCATTCCTATAGCACCAGTGCGCGGAGTAGCAATGCGATCAAGCACCACTTATAATTCATTGAAACTATTGGATTATAGGTCGATCTGTCGATTTAAAAATCATCGATACTGACGATCACGTAATCTTCCGTTCGCGGAGAAATCCGGACGGCGTTAGAGGCGAAAGCATTTTGAGATGTGGAATAGCGCATGCTAACCAAGCCGCACTAAACTTCCGTCATGACACGTAAGAGCAGCACGTATGAATCGCAAAGGCATCATTTTGGCGGGAGGCCGGGGAACGCGGCTTTATCCGCTGACCTTGGCGACGTCGAAGCAGTTGCTGCCGATCTACGACAAGCCACTGATCTATTATCCGTTGACCACGCTGATGCTCGCCGGCATCCGCGAGCTGTTGATTATCACGACCCCGGAAGAAATCGCGCAATTTCAGCGCTTGCTTGGCGACGGAGAGCAATGGGGCATCGAACTCTCGTTTGCAATCCAGGATCATCCCGGAGGCATCGCAGAAGCTTTCCTGATCGGCCGGGAATTTCTTGGCGGCAAGCCGTCGGCTCTGATCCTGGGCGACAACATTTTTTACGGTGACAGTTTGCGCGCCTTGCTGCGGGATTCGGCGCAGCAATCCCGTAGCGCCACCGTGTTCGCATGCTGGGTCGACGACCCCGAGCGTTACGGCGTCATTGAGTTCGATGCGTCTCACCGTCCGTTGCAGATCGTTGAAAAACCCAAAGCGCCGAAGTCGAACTACGCCGTCACCGGTCTGTATTTTTACGACGAACGCGTCGTCGATGTCGTCCGCGAAATGAAGCCGTCGGCGCGCGGCGAGCTCGAGATCTCCGACCTGAACCAATGGTACCTCGAACGCGGAGAATTGCACGTCGAGCGGTTTGGCCGTGGATACGCCTGGCTCGACGCTGGCACCCACAACTCGCTGCTTGAAGCCTCGCAATTCATCCATCTCATCGAGAAGCGGCAGGGATTGAAAATCGCCTGCCCCGAGGAAATCGCGTTTGCGCAAGGCTTCATCGACGCCGAGCAGTTGCTGCGGCTTGCCGAGCCGATGAAAGCGACGGGTTACGGGCAATACCTCATTCGTCAGGCTAGCCTGTTGTCGTGACGACGAAGGCTAATGCGGGATCGCCGCAACTAGCCTGTTACGAAAACTGCCTCTAAGTATCGGGCTCGCAACCAGAGCGACAACAATCAGCCAAAGCGCGCACTCCTCGGCAAATCGCGTAAATCCTGTCCCTGGCAGCCAAGACCGGATCATGGATCCCAGCGCCCAACCCGCCGCGGTCACAAGGACCATCACCGTGGCCAAAAAAACGATGTGCCGAAACGGTCGTTGAAGCGTTTGCGCGATAATGATGACACCCAGTAGCCCAAATTGAATCAACAGGTCGCTCGTAACCAGCGAGATCGCCGCACCCAACGGCCCCATGGCAGATATAAGCACGACTGACAGCATCAGGAAAACGGCTAGTTGAAGCCCTTTCGTCCGCACCAGAAGGTTTCCACGATTGCTGTAATTAGCGTAACCTAACGCCAAAATCGACGGCGCAACGGCGCTGGTGCCGATCAGCAAGGTTATCGCAAGCCACGGATCGTAGGGCACGGCGCCGTGGGTCCAGAGTGCAAAAAAATCCGGCCAAAAAGGCAAGAGCCCCGAAACCACGACGCTGGCGAGCACGGTCACAAACACCGATCCGCGAGCATAGAGGCTGCGCAGCCGCTCCTTCTGTCCTATGGCATAATCGTGGCCCAGTTCAGCAGCGAGGGGAAGCGTTGTCTGAACGCAAAGCGACCGTAACAGCCCCGCAACCACGCGGGTCAGACCCCATTGTGCCACGCCCACGCGATCAATCACGAGGGTACTAACCAGTAGCACAGGCAGATTGAGCAGTGCCAACTCCGTAGCACCCGCCACCGCAAACGGAGCTGCATGGCGAAACTGGCCGATAATCCATGGCCACGTATGTTTCGCGCGTACTCCGCGCAAAAATGGAAACAGGCGACGAACATCGACCGCCAGAATATAGACGGCGATGAGCGCTTGCGTTGCAGCATACGCAATCGTGACGACCAACAGACTTTCTGTCGACACGACTGCGACCAATTGGCAGAACTGCGCGACGAGCACGCCCCAGTTCTGTAGCCGCACGCCACGACCATAATGCCCGCGTGCCCGATACAAGGCAGATGCTATGCCGGACGGCAGGGTCAACAACATCCCCGCTGTCATCACGAGAAAGGCCGCGTCAAAGTGCGGAACGGTGTGGAACCCGAGCACGGTGGAAGGCGAAAGAAGATTCACGCCGACCGCCAATAGGACGAGAGGGCCTATAAATCCGAGGTAAATTCGTAGCATCGCTGCGTAAAATCGTGCTGTCCGGCCATCACAATCGACACTTGATTTGAACGCGAGAAACCGGTTGATGGCACGAAATTGCAGGCCTGCGTCCGCGATGAGTATGAGATTTCCAGCGGCATAAATGGCAAACCAAGCGGCTAGAACATCGCTGGTCCAGTAATGCAAAAAAACAGGAACCAGCGCGATCTGTTGCGTAGCCCCCAAAATCATCTGGACAAGATTTGCGGACCATCCGGAAAAGAGTCTTCGCGCGCGGCTTGGCACGATCATCCGGACCGCCCAAACGTCGCGTCCATCAGCTGAACATCATGGATCAAGGTCGAAATCTCTCGCGGTCCCAAGCGGCTAGCAGCCAAAGCGGTGGTTGTCGATAGTCGAGCTGTCACTTATACCGATTGCGTCCGGATGCGCCGTAAGGCTGGACGCCTAGCGGTCGTATAGTCGTCATTGGAGCTTTTGAATGCCCTTTCCGCGCGCCTCGCAGGCCCTGTCCCGTTTCACCGTGCTCGATCTCACCCGTGTCCGCGCCGGGCCGACCTGCGTGCGCCAGCTCGCCGACTGGGGCGCCAATGTCATCAAGATCGATGCCCTGATCGAGGACGCCGGCGGCGAACAGCCGGGCGGCCCGCGGCGCGGTTCGGACTTCCAGAATTTGCACCGCAACAAGCGGGCGATGACGCTCAATTTGAAAGATCCAAAGGGTCTTGAAGTATTCCAACGCCTCGCCGCAAAGGCCGACGTCGTGGTCGAGAATTACCGCCCCGATGTGAAAGCGCGGCTCGGGATCGATTATGAGAGCGTGCGCAAGATCAATCCGGCCATTGTCTATGGCAGCATTTCCGGCTTCGGCCAGGATGGCCCCTATCACAAGCGTCCCGGCTTCGATCAGATCGCGCAAGGCATGGGTGGACTGATGTCGATCACCGGCGCGCCGGACGAAGGTCCGATGCGGGTCGGCATTCCCGTCGCCGACCTCACGGCGGGGCTGTTCTGCGCCATGGGCATTCTCACCGCATTGCTGGAGCGCGACGTCTCCGGCGAAGGCCAATGGGTGCAGACCTCGCTGTTGCAGGCGCAGATTTTCATGCTGGATTTTCAGGCCGCACGCTGGTTGATGGAAAAAGACGTCGCCAAGCAGGCCGGCAACAACCACCCGACCAGCATTCCCACCGGCGTGTTCAAGACCTCGGACGGCTACATCAATATCGCCACGACCGGCGGGCGGATCTGGGAGCGTTGTGCGCAAGCCATCGGCGCGCCCGAGCTTGTGACCAACCCTGATTACGCCACCGCCCCGGCGCGTTCCAAGAACCGCAACGCGATCAACGCCGCGATCAACGCGCTCACGGAAAAGAAATCCACCGAGACCTGGGTCAACGAACTCAACGCCGCCGGCGTGCCCTGCGGCCCGATCTATTCGATCGATCAGGTGTTCGAGGACGACCAGGTCAAGCACCTCGGCATCGCGCAAGACGTGCCGAATCCGGAAGACCGTCACATCCGCCTGATCGGGCAGCCGGTAACCCTGTCGCGGACGCCGAGCAAGATGGCGGCGCCGCCGCCGGAGTTCGGTGAGCAGACCGAGGAAGTGCTGGCCGAGTTCGGATTTACCGCCGACGAGATCGGCGCGCTGCGGCAGGCCAAAGTGGTGTGAGGAAAGCCAAACGCGCGGCACGCCTTACCCCTTATGAGCAAGGGTGTTCGGCGCGCCGAGAACCTGGCCCTACTTGCCCTTCCAGTCCGGCGTACGCTTGTTCAGGAAGGCGTCCATTCCCTCCCGGAAATCCTCGCTCATATAGGCGCGGAGGATCAAATCCTCGCCCTCGTCACGGCTCAGTGTCCGGCGGATACGGCGCACCGCCTCCTTGGTGACCTCTAACGTGATCGGCGCGTGACCGGCGACCAGCTTGGCGGTTTCGGCGGCGCGGCGCTGCAGCGTCGCGACGTCGGGCACCACTTCGTTGAGCAAGCCGAGCGCCAGCGCTTCGGGCGCCTCGATCAGCCGCGCGGTGAAGATCAGGTCCTTGGTCCGCGCCGGCCCGACCAGTGAAACCAGCCGGCTGATGTTGGACATCGAGAGGCAATTGCCGAGCGTCCGCGCGATCGGAAAGCCCATCCGCGTCGCCGCCGTGCCAATCCGGATGTCGCAACAGGCGGCGATCCCCGCCCCGCCACCGGTGCAAGCGCCGGCGATGGCCGCAATCGTCGGCACCCGGACCTGTTCCAGCGCGCCCAGCACACGGTCGATCCGCGCCTCATATTCGAGCGCATCCTGCGAAGTCTTGAAGGCGCGGAATTGCGAAATGTCGGTGCCGGATGCAAACGCCTTTTCGCCCGCGCCGGTGAGGATCATCGCCTTGATCGAACGGTCGGCGTTGACGGTCTCGCAAATCGCCGCCATCTGCTCGTACATCGCAAAGGTCAGCGCGTTGCGCGCCTGGGGACGGTTGAAGGTCATGTGGGCGATGCCGTCGTCGACGGTATAAATAAGATCTTCGGTCGCTGGCACGGGGGCGTTCATGGCACGCTCTTTCTGTTCTGGCGCGGCTTCGTACCGCATTGGCGGGATCGCTTCTTAAAGACGCGCCACTTTCACGCGCCGGTTCATATTCGCTCAGGCAACCGCGGCTTTGGGCATCGGCACCACCTCACGCCCCTTCAGGACGTCCATGGCGGCCAGCACGCCGCCAGCGCGATGCGGCACCTTGGCGAGATCGAGGCCCATCTCGATCCCCGACAGTGTACCCATCAACATCAGATCGTTGAAATGTCCGATATGGCCGATCCGGAAGGCCTTGCCCTTGAGCTTGCCGAGGCCCGTGCCGAGCGACATGTCGAAGTTTTCCAGCACCACTTTGCGGAACCCATCAGCATCGTGTCCGTCCGGAAGCATGACCGCGGTCAGGGCCGGGGAATAACTGTGCGGGTCGAGGCAAACCAGTTCCAGGCCCCACGCCTTGGCCGCCGCACGGGCGGCCGCGCCGTGACGCTTGTGGCGCAGGAACACGTTATCGAGCCCCTCTTCCTCCAGCATCGCAATGCCTTCCCGGAGCGCATACAGCAGGTTTATGGCCGGCGTGTAGGGGAAGGTGCCCTGCTTGTTGATCTCGATCATGTCCTGCCAGTCCCAATAGGACCGCATCGACGGGTTGGCCTTCGCCGCCGCCAGCGCTTTTTCCGAAATCGCGTTGAAGCTGAGGCCTGGCGGTAACATCATGCCTTTTTGTGACCCGCCCACGGAGATGTCGATGCCCCAGGCATCGTGCTCGTATTCGAGCGAGGCGAGCCCGGAGATGGTGTCGACCATCAACAGCGCCGGGTGATTGGTACGATTGAGGGCTTTGCGGACTTCGAGCGGGTGCGTCACGCAACTGGTCGAGGTCTCGTTGTGCACCACCATGACGGCCTTGATCCGGTGGCCACGATCGGCGGCAAGTCTGGCCTCGATTTGCTCTACGTCGGCCCCACGCCGCCAGTCGGTGGGCAGAAATTCGACGTCGAGCTTGAATTTCTCGGCGATGCCACGCCACAACACCGCGAACTGGCCGGTTTCGGCCATCAGCACCTTGTCGCCGGGCGACAGCACGTTCACGATTGCGGCTTCCCAGGCGCCGGTGCCCGAGGACGGAAAGATCACGACTGGCTGTTGGGTGCGGAAAATACGCTGGCAGCCCGCCAGCACGGCATAACCGAGTTCGGCAAATTCAGCGCCGCGATGATCCAGCGGCGGCATATCCATGGCCCGCAGCACCCGGTCGGGCACGTTGGTCGGTCCTGGAATCTGAAGAAAATGCCTTCCAGTATGCACGGTCATCTAGCGTCCTTCCGGGATTCTTGGTTCGCACGGCTCGAATATCACTATTCGGGGGGCTTGTCCCCTGCCCGCCGGGCGCCGTCAATGCTCAAGAACGCAGGCTTTCGCTGGCTTTCATTCCGCAGCGACGGGGCGGCCAGCGCCCGGAAGCAGTTCACCTTCGTCAAACGGCGTCTCGGGATGCATCAGGAAGGCCGAAAAGCCCCCGAGCAGCAAAAGCCCCATCGACATCAGGAACGGCAGGTACCAATTGCCGGTCACATCGATCACATAGCCGGCCACCAGCGGGGAGACGATCGCGGCCAGCGCCGAGCCTGAGTTCATCAGGCCGGCCGCGGTCCCGGAATATTTCGACGCAATATCCATCGGCACCGACCACATCGGACCGATCACCAGCTCGGCAAAGAAGAAGCCGCCGGACAGGCACAGCGCGACGACGGTGATGTCCTGCAGGAAAAGGATCGGCAGCAGCGACAGGAACGCCCCGGCAAAACCGACCACCGTCACGCTGAGCCGCGCAAATCGCAAATTGCCGGTCCGACGAAACAGCCAGTCCGAAGTGATGCCGCCTAGGCTATCGCCGACAACGCCGGCAAAGAAAACGCCGGAGGCAAACAGCGCCGAGTTCTTGATATCGAGATGGTAGTTGTTCTTGAAGAACAGCGGCAGCCAGTTCAGGTACAGCCACAAACACCATCCGTAGCAGAAATAGGTGAGCGTGACGGGCCACATCCGGCGCAGCAGCGGCCCCCATGGCACCTGCGGCTTCAGATTGGTGTTGCGCGGCGGAAGCGACGCCAGTTCGGCCTCGGTGATATCTGGGTGATCCTTCGGCTCGTTGCGGAAGTACCAAACCCAGACCACGCCCCAAACCAGGCTGACCATTCCAAGCACGACGAAAGAACCGCGCCAGGTCAGCCAGGCCATCAGCACGGCAATCAAAGGGGGTGTGATCGCATTACCGAGCCGCGCGAAAGCGTGGGTGAGGCCTTGCGCGAAGCCGCGGCTCGCCGCCGGGGTCCAGTATTGCATCGCTCGCGTCGCGGTCGGGAAGGTCGCGCCTTCGCCGAAGCCGAGTGCGACCCGCGCGATAAATAACGTCAGCAGCCCGTGCACGAAACCGGTCATGATGGTGGCGGCCGCCCAGATCATGCCGCAGCAGAACAGCGTTCGCCGCGGCCCGAAACGATCCCCGACCCAGCCGCCGATGACCTGGAAGAGCAAATAGGGATAGGCGAAGGCCGAGAACACCAGACCGAGCTGCGTGTTGGTGAGACCCAATTCCTTCTGGATTTCGCTGGCCGCGGTGCCGATGTTGACCCGGTCGACATAGGTGATGAAGTACATCACGCACAACATCGCCAACACGACGTGGGTGGCCTTAAAACGAAGCCGCATCTTTAACCTCCCGGACAGTCCACCTTACGGTTCGGATCTTCTTGTCGTTTTTTCAACCGAACCCCGCGCGGCAGCGTTACTCAGTTCGATATCAATTTGAGATGCGCCGACGCGTTGGACTGGTCGCGCTCCTCAAGAACTTTCATGGCCGCCGCCACGCCGCCGGCGCGATGCGGCACGCCCGCGGCCGACAAGCCCATCTCGACACCGGTCAGCGCGCCCAACAAAGTGAGCTCGTTGCACTCCCCGAGGTGGCCGATGCGAAACACCTTGCCGGCGAGCTTCGAAAGCCCCGAACCGAGCGACATGTTGTAATTCTCAAGCACGGTTTTGCGGAACTGGTCGGCATCGTGTCCGGGGGGCATCAGCACCGCCGTCAGAACCGGCGAATATTCCGAGGGCTCGACGCACAGCACTTCGAGGCCCCAATGCGTGACGGCGGCGCGGGTGGCCGCCGCGAGGCGCTTGTGACGGGCGAACACCGCGTCCAACCCCTCCTCCAGCAGCATCGCGATCGCTTCGCGCAGGCCATACAGCAGGTTGGTCGCGGGCGTGTAAGGAAAGAAGCCGTTGGCATTGGGCTTGAGCATCTCTTCCCAATCCCAATAAGACCGCGACATCTTGTTGGTCTTGGCGGCGGCGCGGGCTTTTTCCGAGATCGCGTTGAAGCCGAGCCCCGGCGGCAGCATGAAGCCTTTTTGCGAACAGCTGACGGTGACGTCGACCTTCCATTCGTCATGCCGGTAATCGACCGAGCCCAGCGAGGAGATGGTGTCGACCAGCAGCAGCGCGGGATGGCCGACCTTGTCCATCGCAGCGCGGATGTCGCCGACGCGGCTGGTCACGCCGGTGGAGGTCTCGTTATGCACCACCATAACGGCCTTGATCGCATGCGCCGAATCCTGCGCGAGCTTGGCTTCGATTGCCGCCGGCTCGGCGCCGTGGCGCCAGTCACCGGGCATGAACTCCACATCGATGCCCCAGCGGGCCGCCATCTGCTGCCACAGCGTGGCGAAATGGCCGGTCTCGATCATCAACACCTTGTCGCCCGGCGAGAGCGTGTTGACGATCGCAGCCTCCCAGGCACCGGTGCCGGAGGACGGAAAAATGATGACCGGCCCAGACGTCTTGAAAATCTTCTGGCTGCCTTCGAAAACCGTTTTGCCTAGTTCGGCAAATTCCGAACTGCGGTGATCGATCACCGGCATGTCCATGGCGCGCAGCACGCGATCCGGAACCGGGCTCGGCCCGGGAATCTGAAGGAAGTGGCGCCCTTGATGCTTGGTCATGAATTCCTCCGTCCGGCGGGTGGCAGTTTCACGATCCATATTGCATTCAATTTTTTCAGGTTCAATCGATTTATTGCATTCAAATTCTGATCGACGTATCAGCTTTTGCGCATTATCGTTGCGCCAATGAAGCCCGTGATTCCGAGCAACCCGACTTCTCTGCCGATCCAAACCGAGATCGTCGCCGATGCCGGTCGCGAGGAACCTTCGTTGCACGGCGAGATTCTCGCCCGATTGCGCGACTATATTGTGGAGGGCAACATCCCGGACGGCGGCCGGGTGCCGGAGCGCGAGCTTTGCGCCATGTTCGGGATTTCCCGCACGCCGCTCCGCGAGGCCCTGAAAGTCCTGGCGTCGGAAGGATTGGTCGATCTCTTGCCCAACCGGGGCGCGCGCGTTCGGCCATTGAGCGAGCGCGAACTCGGCGAGCTCTTCGATGTGATGGGCGGACTGGAGGCGCTGGCCGGACGTCTGGCTTGCGAAAACATCACGGATGAGGAAATCGCCGAAATCGAGCGGCTGCATTACGAAATGTACGGCTTCTACCTGCATCGCGACATGCACGGCTACTTCCGGACCAACCAGCTCATTCATCACAAGATCGTCGAGGCCTCCCGCAACGCCACCTTGCAGGCGACTTATGCCAATTTCGCCGGCCGGATCCGGCGCATCCGCTACTCCGCCAATTTCGCTCGCAAACGCGAGCGCTGGGGTGAAGCCATGCGCGAGCATGAAACCATCCTCGACGCGCTGCGCCGGCGGGCCGGCAGCGAACTCAGCGACATCCTGTTCCGTCATCTGCGCAACAAGCAGACGGCGGCGATCGAGCATCTCGGCGAGGCCGAGACTGCCCTGCCCCCGTCCGTCCCGGCCTGATCCGGTTGGGGCGATCACGCCGCGCGGCCGTACCCTTCATTTTGAATTCAAAAATTTAAAACATCCGAAAATAATTGCATTTCCTTTGCTTTCGAATTACGGAGCGGAATTGCAAGTCTTTGTAGCGGCTGAACGGGGTACCGATGTCGAATTCAGGCTTCCCGCGGCTTGAACAGCGGCTCCGGTCGAACACCACGGGCGACGTGTTTTTCGACGCCTTCAACCGCGGCCGCTACGCCACCGACGCCTCGTTTTACCAGATCATGCCGGCGGGGGTCGTGGTTCCCAAAACCATGGACGAAGCCTTGGCCGCGCTCAGCATCGCCCGTGACGAGGGCATGATCGTCACGCCGCGCGGCGGCGGGACTTCGCAATGCGGCCAGACCATCAATGAAAGTCTCGTCGTCGATGTTTCCAAGCATCTGAACCATATCGTTTCGCTCGACGTGGAAAACCGCACTTGCGTGGTCGAGCCGGGGATCGTGCTCGACGACCTCAATCGCCAGCTCAAGAGTCACGGCCTGTGGTTTCCGGTCGATGTTTCCACCGCCTCGCGCGCCACCATCGGCGGCATGGCGGGCAACAATTCCTGCGGCGGCCGCTCGCTGCGCTACGGCACCATGCGCGACAACACGCTTTCGATGGACGCCGCCCTTGCCGACGGCACCCGATTGCATTTCGGCGAGGTGCCGCGCGATCTCGCCGGGGTGAACGCGAGCGAGAACGGATCGGCGCTGTTTCGCGACATGCTGGCACTCGGCGCGCGCGAGGCGGCCGAGATCGCCGAGAGATTTCCGAAAGTGCAGCGCCGCGTC
This sequence comes from uncultured Alphaproteobacteria bacterium, assembly GCA_963814615.1. Classification (GTDB taxonomy): domain Bacteria; phylum Pseudomonadota; class Alphaproteobacteria; order Rhizobiales; family Xanthobacteraceae; genus Bradyrhizobium. The sequence goes on from CAWFDN010000001.1 coordinate 526,483, forward strand.
GGCGGCTACAATCTCGACGCGCTGGTGCCGCGCAATGCGGCCAACAACATGGCGCATCTTTTGGTCGGCTCGGAAGGGACGCTGGCCTTCACGACAAAGGTCGAGCTGAAACTGTGGCCGGTGATCCGCAACAAGGTGCTCGGCGTCTGCCACTTCGGCAGCTTCTACGAGGCGATGGATGCCGCCCAGCATCTGGTGAAGCTGCGGCCGATCGCCGTCGAGCTGGTCGATCGCACCATGCTGGCGCTGGGGCGCGAGATCGCGATGTTCCAGCCGATCATCGGGACCGCCATACGCGGCGATCCGGACGCGGTACTGATCGTCGAATTCGCCGAAGAGGATCAGGCTGAAAACATCCACCGCTTGAAACAGCTCGGCGAGTTGATGGCGGATTTGGGCTTTGGCTGGAACCATCCGCAACGCAAATGGGGCGGCGTGGTCGAGATATCAGAGCCGGCGCTGCAAACCGGAATCGCGGAGTTTCGTGCCGCCGGCCTCAACGTCATGATGTCGATGAAGCAGGAGGGCAAGCCGGTCTCGTTCGTCGAGGATTGCGCGGTGCCGCTGCCGCATCTTGCCGATTACACCGAGCGGCTCAACGCCATCTTCGCCAGGCACGGCACCCGCGGCACCATGTACGCGCACGCCTCGGAAGGCTGCCTGCATGTGCGCCCCGTCCTCAACCTCAAATTGGAAAAAGACGCCAAGGCGATGCGCGCCATCGCCGAAGAAACGTTCGCGATGGTGCGCGAATACAAGGGGTCGCATTCCGGCGAGCACGGCGACGGCATCATGCGCTCGGAGTTTCACGAGGCGATGTTCGGCCCGCGCATCATCGCCGATTTCAAAGAAGTCAAACACCGCTTCGATCCGGACAATCTGCTCAATCCCGGCAAGATCGTCGACGCCCCCGACATGGATGATCGTTCGCTGTTTCGTTATCCGCCGGACTATCGCGTCACTGAGCTGAAAACCGCGCTCGACTGGTCGGCGTATCCCGGCGCCGGCGGCGGTTTCCAGGGCGCGGTCGAGATGTGCAACAACAACGGCGCCTGCCGTAAGCTCGAAGGCGGCGTGATGTGCCCGTCCTATCGCGCCACCCGCAACGAGCGGGATGTGACGCGAGGGCGCGCCAATACGTTGCGGCTCGCGATCTCCGGCCAGTTGGGGCCGGACGCGTTGGCGTCGGACGAAATGGCGGACACGCTAAAGCTTTGCGTGTCCTGCAAGGCCTGCCGCCACGAATGCCCTACCGGCGTCGATATGGCGAAAATGAAGATCGAAGTTCTCGCCGCGCGGGTTGCCAAGCACGGGCTTTCGCTGCGCGATCGGCTGGTCGGCTTCCTGCCGCATTATGCTGGGTTAGCCTCGCGCCTCGCCCCGCTCGCCAATTGGCGCAACAACAGCCCGTTGTTGCGACGGTTGCTCGAAAAATTCGCCGGCATCAGCGCCAAGCGCGCGTTGCCGGCGTGGCGACGCGATGTGTTCAAATCCGACGCCGAGGCGATCGGCCCCGCCGACGGCCGCGAAGTCGTGCTGTTCGCCGACACCTTCAACCGCAGTTACGAGCGGGAAAACCTCGACGCCGCGTTGCGCGTGCTGGTCGAAGGTGGATACCGCGTCCACCTTCCCAAGCCCGCCGATCGTGGCCGGCCGCTGTGCTGCGGGCGGACGTTTCTTTCCGCCGGTCTGGTCGATCACGCCCGCACTGAGCTCGATCGGCTGGTCGCCACCTACGCGCCGTTCGCGCAGCGCGGCGTGCCGATCGTCGGTCTGGAACCGAGCTGTCTGTTGACGCTTCGCGACGAACTGCTTTCGCTTCGGGCCGACGACACCGCAAAGACCATCAGTGCGCACGCGCTTTTGTTCGAGGAGTTTCTGGTTCGCGAAGCTGCCGCCGGTCACTTGCGCTTGCCGCTCGCGCCCCTGGCCGTGAAAGCCTTGGTGCACGGCCATTGTCATCAAAAATCGTTCGGCGCGTTCAAATCGGTCGAGCAAGCGCTCCGGCTCATTCCTGATCTGAAAGTCGAAACCATCGAATCGAGTTGTTGCGGGATGGCCGGCGCCTTCGGCTATGGCGCCGACACCTATCAGACCTCGATGGAAATGGCTGAGCTTTCGCTGCTGCCGGCGGTGCGGCGCGCCGACGATGCGACGCTGATCGTCGCCGACGGAACCTCGTGCCGGCATCAGATCAAGGACGGCGCCGGACGTGGCGCGCTTCACGTCGCGCGCGTGCTGGCGATGAGCCTCGACAACGCACGATCCAACCCAACTCCTTCCCCTGGAGCATGATCCGGAAAAGTGGAGACCGGTTTTCCGAAAAAGATCGTGCGCAAACAAAAAAGTGCAAAGGAACCGACCATGGCTGAACTTACTCTCGACGTTGCCCGCAAGATCCTCGATGTCGCGCTGGCCAAGGCCGTCGAAAAGAAACTGAAGCCCCTCGCCATCACCGTTCTGGACGCCCGCGGCTGTGTCAAAATCACCGCGGCGCAGGACGGCACCAGCCTGCTCCGCAGCGAAGTCGCTCACGGCAAGGCGTACGGCGCACTCGCCATGGGCATGGGATCGCGGGCACTGTTTCAGCGGGCGCAAGAGCAAGCCTATTTCATCGACGCGGTGAACACGCTGGCGCAGGGCCGCTTGATCCCGGTGCCGGGCGGCGTGCTGATTTTGGACGGCACCACCCTGCTCGGCGCGATCGGCGTCAGCGGCGACACCTCCGACAATGACGAAATCTGCGCCATCGCCGGCATCGAAGCAGCGGGATTGAAGGCGAATCCGGGGTAGCTATATCTGCATCGTCGTCCCTGCGGGCGTTAGTTGTGGGGCGAAAGCCGTCGAACAGCATCTCTCAAAACGAGCGACACGGCGTATGGGTCCCCGCTTTCGCGGGGACGACGAATAGAGACACCTTCTGTAAAATGGCGATACCGCCGCTCTTAAGCTTAGCTAGAAGCAGCAGCCGAATGGCAATAGTCTGAAATCGCCCAATACCGCGTCGCTGACTCATCCGTCATAAGCCCAATGAACGCAACAAAGCCAAAAATAGATGAGTAAATGACGAGCATGCCGAAGGTTAGTCGAAGTGACGCGAATTCGAATACCGACACGTCATAGTTCGCAAGTACGTCAGCTACTTTTTTACTTTTTCGACTTAACGCAATTGGCACCAAAGAAAACACGCTAAAGAGCGACAACGTCCAAAGGTCTGAAACGCCACCGGGATAGCCCGGCAAAAGGTTCCGCCCAACACATCCGGGGCTTGCAGCGCTCATGGCGGTCAGGGAGCTCAGCACCAAAGTCGTTGCAGTCAATGCGACGGCAGAGATCATTGCGACTGCCCATATAAGAC
>CAWFDN010000002.1:0-1042303 GCA_963814615.1 uncultured Alphaproteobacteria bacterium
TTGCCTTCGGAGGGCAACGCTCTATCCAGCTGAGCTACGGGTGCTTGGCGGTTCGTTTAGCCGATTGGCGGGGTGTCGGCAACGGCTCCGCGGTGATTCCGTGGGCTGGCTCAGCGGCGATAGCGCTCGGCGCGTGCCTGGACCGGGCGGCTTTCCTGCAGCGGGCGGCTCGCCGGCGTGGCGCGCGCCTCGCTTGGGATCCGAACGGATGGCTTGAGTTCTTCCAGAAAGATCGGTTTGGAAAAGTAGAAACCCTGCGCGTAGCGGATTTTGGTGGCGGCCTGCAAATAGGCGAGTTCCTCGAACGATTCGATGCCTTCGGCGATGACGGTCATGCCAAGCGCCTCGCTCAGGGATTCGATCGCCCTCAAAATGCCCTGGCTACGCGGGCGTTTATGGATGTCGGTGATGAAAGAGCGGTCGATCTTGATTTCGTCGGCGGTGATGTCGGCCAGCGCCGACAACGACGAATAGCCGATCCCGAAATCATCGATGGATATTCCGACCCCGAGCTCCCGGAAGATCGGCAGGATTTCGGTCTGAAAATGGGATTTAGTGACGAAGGCGTCTTCCGTCACCTCGATCATGAAACGCTGGGGGTAGCCGGTCGCCTCCAGCGCTTGCGCAAACGGGCGCATGAATTCGGGGTTGCCGGCCTGCTTTGCCGCGACATTGATGCTGATGGAGGTGTCGTGGCCGAAGGTCTCGTTGATGAGATCGATCGATTTGACGATCTCCGCCAGCACCAGATGCGTCAACTCGTCGATCAAACCCAACTCCACGGCGAGGTTGATAAACGAGCCGGGGGCCTGGATGACGCCGTCGTCGTCGCGCAGACGAACCAGCGCCTCGATGCCCTTGATGTCCTGGGTCCGGATGTCGACCTTGGGCTGAAAGGCACAGCAAAAGCGTTTTTCCAAAATCGCGAGCCGCAGCGACTGCTCGACCTTCATTCGGGCGAGCGCCTCGCGCTCCATGCTGGCGCTGAAGAAAGCGGCGGCGCCCTTGCCATTATTCTTGACGCGATACATCGCGATGTCGGCGTTCTGGCGCAGCAGGTCGTAGCTGCCGCCATGCTCGGGGTAAAGACTGACCCCGATCGATGCCGAAGCGAATATTTCCATTCCATCGATGAAGAACGGAGCTTTCAGCCGTTGTAAAAGGAAATCGACATAGTCGGCGACCTCTTGCTCGCTTTGGATCGGATTGAGCAACAGCTGAAATTCATCGCCGCTGATCCGCGACAGCATGTCGGTTTCGCGCAAATTCAGGCCCAGTCGCTTGGCGATTTCGATCAGCAGCGCATCCCCGATCGCATGCCCGTAATAGTCATTGATGTGCTTGAAATTGTCGATGTCGAGAAACACGAGCGCGAACGTGTGGTGTGGATCATCGTGCCGCAGCAGGCTACTGGCGTGATGTTCGATCACACGCCGCGTCGGCAGATCGGTTAGTTCGTCGTAATAGGCCGAGCGGAACAACTGGTCCTCGACGGCCTTTTGCGTGCTGATGTCGGTGGAGCTCGAAAGCAGCAAGTGACGGTCAGCGATACGAACCGGCCGATGGCTCGTCAGAACGACCTGTTTGACGCCGCCGCGGGTCACGCATTCTTCCGCCATGACGGGCCGGCCGGCGCGGAGCAGTTCAAGGCTCGTTTCGCGGCGCTGGTTTAATTCGTTCGAAGCGAGGGCCGCTGCACCCGCCGCGGCTATGCCGAATTGCGCCGCCGCGGCGTCGTTCATCAACAGGAAGCGTCCTTGGTTGTCCTGAACCGTCACGCCGGTGGGGAGCATTCTGAAAACATCCCTCAGAAAGCTCAGCTCGGAATCGACAGCGAATTCGTCATCGCGTACCGTCGCGGCCTGCAGATTGTGGTTGTCGCGGCTGTGCATGTTCGCCACGATGACCGAACTCTGTTGTAGTTTTGGTTAAGCGGCCGCGCGAAAATACGCTGACGGCGTGGGTGGCGACGCATTTCGATCGGGGCGCCGCGAGTTGTCATTAACGGAACGTCAACGGCGCTCCGGAAAGGCCGACTCAACCGGAGAAGATCTCTGACGTCCGAAGTCGCGCGCTAAAATTATGGAGCGGACGCAGGATCCGCCGGTATGCGGCACTGCATCGTGCAATGAACCCCGGTCTTCAAAAAGGCGATCTCGGTTTTGCCGTCGAAGGGCTGGAGCGCCGATTTCAGCAATTTGGTGCCAAACCCGGCTTCGCCGATCGCGCCAACGGAAGGGCCTTCAGTCTCGTCCCAGCGGATATTGAGGCGATCGTCCGAGACAAACCATGACACCTGCAACAGCCCGCGCGCGGAAGAAAACGCGCCGTATTTTCCGGCGTTGGTGGCCAGTTCGTGAAATATCAATGCAAGGCTGACGGCCAATTTGGCGGGAAGAAACAGCGGGTTTCCGTTCAGGGTAAATCGCACATGGTCGTAGGGTCCGAGTTCGGCGAGCAGGAGATCCTTGATGTCGCAGCCTTTGCCGTCGACCCGTGCGATCAGATCGTCGGTCGCCGCCAGCGCCCGGATGCGCGGATCGATACGGGCCCAGATTTTCGGTTGATCGTGAAGCACCTGATGGAGAACGGCGTGAATCGTCGATATCTTGTTTTTCAGCCGGTGCGCGAGCTCGTCAACGATGAGCTTGCGATACGCTTCCTCCTCAATCAGGCGTTGTGAGATGTCTCGGTGATGTGAAGCGATTGATCGATAATGCTCGACGATCCAGATCGTGAGGCTGCTCACGAGGACATAGATCGCTAAAAGTACCAGTCGCGTGACCTCGGACTGCGCCACGCCGAAATCCAGGGTCAGGCCGAGCGTGGCCCCAACCAGCGCCGTGGCGATCCCAATCCGGAGGCCGCCAAACGCGGTGGCAAAAAATACCGCCGGGAAATACGGGGTGAAGAATACGTCCGGCCGAAGCAGGGCAAGGCCCCACCGCGCCAGCGTCGCCAAACCAACGCACGATACGGCAAAACCAATGCTGAAAAACGGTGACGGCTGCGAGATTCCCTGCCAGCCCCGCCGAAACTTCTCGATCAATTTAGCCATGGTCGCAATCAGCCGATCAGCGAATCTAAAATACGGCGCCAGCATAGAGGAAATACTCGGCTTGTGTGGCGTTTCAGAATTTCTCTTCGCCTTTCGCTTGCGGGGTCGTCAAATGAATTTCCGTTCCAAACCAGGGGTCATGCGCGCGGGGCCGGTAAGCACCGCTTGCGTTGCCTCGGCGGGCCGGGGATAAACTTACAACCAACATCGACAGAACGGGGAGAACGCCATGGGACGGCTGGACGGCAAGGTCGCGGTTATCACCGGAGCGACAAGCGGGATCGGCTTGCGCAGCGCGGAAATTTTCGTCGCGGAGGGTGCGAAGATCGTCACCGCCGGACGCCGCGCGGCGGAGGGGGAGGCGTTGGCTGAAAGGCTCGGCGCCGCCTGTATCTTTCGTCAAACCGATGTCACGGTTGAGGCGGAGATGCGCGCCTTGATCGGCGTGGCGATCGAAAAATTCGGCCGCATCGATTGTCTGTTCAACAATGCCGGCGGCCCGGCGCAGACCGGCGGCATCGAGGGCCTTGAGGTTGCGCGTTTCGATGCCGCGATGGCGACGCTGGTGCGCAGCGTCATGCTCGGCATGAAGCACGCCGCGCCCCATATGCGCCGCCAGGGCTCCGGCAGCATCATCAACAATGGCAGCATTGCCGGCCGGCTCGCCGGGTTTTCGTCCTCGGTGGTATATGGTGCGGCCAAGGCTGCCGTGATTCATCTCACCAAATGCGTAGCGATGGAGCTTGGTGAATCCGGCATCCGCGTCAACAGCATCTCGCCGGGCGCGATCGCCACCGGCATTTTCGGCAAGGCGCTCGGTCTGTCGGTCGAGGCGGCGGAGAAGACGCCCGACGTGATGCGTGAAATCTACAAGACCGCGCAGCCGATCCAGCGCGCCGGGTTGCCCGAAGACATCGCCCATGCCGCGGTGTTTCTCGCCAGCGACGAATCCAGCTTCATCAATGGTCATGATCTGGTGGTCGATGGCGCCATCACCGGCGGCCGCAACTGGACCCAACAGCAGCAGGGCTACGTCGCGATGCGCAAGGCGTTCGATCAAGGCACGGGATAAGCTCTCGAATGTTGAGCCACAAAGGTGATGTATGGTCGACCGGCGGTAACGCGGGAGCGGAATCCCGCCTGACCCCGCCTATACTGGGCCAGCACGGCAGGCACGGCGACAATCTTATGCCCTCTGCGCACCCTGTGCCGCCTTGGAGACGTCCTCCCAAGCTTCCCAAGTCTTCATCCGCTCCCCATAAATCTGGCGGATCATCGGAAGATTGTCTCCGAGAATCAGTCGCAAAGGCGGATCTTTGGAATCCACGAGTCTCGCGATGGCCGGCCAGGTTGCCGCCGGGTCGCCAAGCATCTCCGCGGTCAGCATCTGAGCAAGATCGTCCCGGACTTTGTTGTAAATCGCCATCGGCTCGGCGGTCTTCAGCGAACTGCCACTCAGGAAGTCGGTCGCATACGCTCCAGGCTCGATGATCGTCGTTCTGATTCCGAAGGCGCTGACCTCGGCAGCGAGCGCTTCGGCAAAGCCCTCGATTGCGAACTTCGTCGCTTCGTAGATCCCGGCCGTGGGGACGGACACCAAGCCGGCCAGGCTCGAAACGGGAAGGATGTGACCGCTGCCCTGTTTGCGAAGAAACGGCAACACAGCCTGAACGAGGGAAATCGTGCCGAATACATTCGTCTCGAAGACGCCCCGCATGTCGGCAAAGCTCGTCTCCTCGATCGCGCCCATGAGACCATAACCGGCATTGCTCAAAATCACATCGAGCCGGCCAAAGCGACCATGCGCAGTCGCAACGGCTTCGAACACGGCATCGCGGTCGGTCACGTCCACACGAAGCGGTAACACTCGGTCACCATGCGTGGCGACCAGATCGGCGATCGACTCCGGATTCCGCACCGAGGCCGCAACCTTGTCGCCGCGTGCAAGCGCGCCTTCCACCCATAACCGTCCGAAGCCGCGCGCGGCTCCAGTGATAAACCAGATCTTGCTCATCAACGCCGTCCTTTCGAGTCGGTCTGTGCCGACGATCTGACAGATTTAGTCCAACCGTCAGATATCACTGTTGACATAAATAGTCAACATGTCAGAATGTCGGACATGAGTGATTCCGCACACATTCGCCGGTCGCAGATCATCGGGGCCGCGACACCGGTCTTTCTGCGCTACGGGTACGGCCGCACGACAATGGCCGATATTGCCCAAGCCTCGGGCCTGACGCGTCCGACCCTCTATCTCACATTCCCTGACAAGGAATCCGTGTTCCAGGCAGTCGTCGAAGCGATGATCGAAGCGAAAATCTCCCAGATAACGGTGGGGATCTCGGCGCTTTCAACGATCGATGAGAAGCTTCTTTACGCCTGTAACGCTTGGGCGGCCGAGGGGTACGAGCTGGTGCAGGCACATCCCGACGCGCGCGATATGTTCGACCTCGGCTTCAAATCCGTCTGCGCCGGATATCAGGCTTTCGAAGATCTGGTTGCGAACATCCTGCAAGACGCGGTCGAGCGATCGGCCCTCGATCTGTCGCCCGCGAAGCTGGCCCGCTCGATCGTCTACGCTCTCAAGGGCTTCAAGGACGTTGCGGCCGACAACGCGGACCTGCGAACCCTGATCGCGACGCACGTCGCTGTCGTCGGCGCTGCCCTGTCACCGCTTTCCAAAAAAGGACGCGCCCCAGATGACTCTCCCGACGTCAATATCGCCTGAAGAAGCCGCCGACCGGCTGGCAATCCGCCAGCTTATTGACGCCTATGCCCATTGCGCCGACAGCCGGGACGCCAAGGGGCAGATGGCTCTCTTCACGACCGACACGGTTTTTGAGGTCTTCATGGACAGCCGATCGGCAGAACCCACGCAAAGCTGCGTGGCCGAGATGCTCTCGCCCCGGTGTTCGAAAACCTAAACGCCTATCAGGCGACGACTCACTTCAACGGTCAAAGCACCGTAGAAATCGAAGGAAAGAAGACTTCTCTGTCGCCGTGCCGTCGGCGCGGCGACGAGCAAGCGGGGGCTCCTGCCGAATTTACACCTCAGGTCCCTTCGGCTAAGAGAGCTTTCCGTTTCGCCCGAGGCTGTAATGTATCCGAAGCAATCCGATCCCTCTGCTTCACTGCAGCTTTCCAGTCAGCGCAAGCGTGATCTGCTCGATCACTTCGAGGCCAATGGCGAGGAACTGGATCGGTGGCGCAAGTTCAATGCCGCCTATCACGCCGACGACCGAAAATTCATGCGGTTTCTGATCCCACCCGGCAAGCGGGTGCTGGAATTGGGCTGCGGCCGCGGAGATTTACTCGCGGCTCTGGAGCCGTCCTACGGCGTCGGCGTCGATTTCGGCGCCAGGACCATAGCCAAAGCCAATGAGCTGCATCCCGAACTGCAGTTTGTGCTGGGCGACGTGGAAGATCCGGCGACGTTGGCCGGCATCGAGGGGCCGTTCGATTACATCGTGATCGCCGACACCATCGGCATGTTCGAGGACATCGACGGCACATTGCGGCTGGTGCATCATCTGTGCTCGGCCTCGACCAGGATCATCATCTCCTATTACTCCCATCTGTGGGAGCCGATCCTCAAGCTCGCCGAGCTGTTACATTTGCGGCGCAAGCAATCGAAAATCAATTACATCGCCACCGCCGATTTCCTCAACCTGATGGACCTCGCGGATTTCGAGGTGATCAGCCAGGAGCAGCGGCAATTGCTGCCGCGACGATGGCTCGGCCTCGGGCCGTTCATCAATCGGTTTATCGCGCCGCTGCCCGGCATCAGGCAACTGTGTCTGCGGACCTATATTGTCGGGCGCCCGGTCCGGCAATTTCCGGACCGCAAATTTTCGGTGAGCGTCGTCATTCCTTGCCGAAACGAGAAAGGCAATATCGAAAGCGCGATTTTGCGGATGCCAAAATTCGGGGCTGCCCAAGAGATTCTATTTGTCGAAGGAAATTCCAGCGACGGCACGTTTCAGGAGTGCGAGCGGGTTCGCGATGCCTACAAGGACAATTGGGATATCAAGGTGCTGAAGCAGGATGGCAAGGGCAAGGGCGACGCGGTTCGAAAAGGCTTCGCCGCGGCGACCGGCGACGTGCTGATGATTCTGGATGCCGACCTGACGATGCCGCCGGAGGCGCTGCCGAAATATCATGCCGTGATCGAGACCGGGAAGGCCGAATTCGTCAACGGCACCCGCCTGATCTACCCCATGGAGCACGAGGCGATGCGTCCGCTCAACCTGATCGCCAACCGCTGCTTTGCCTATCTGTTCAGCTATCTGGTGAATACCAGACTGACCGACACACTGTGCGGCACCAAGGTTCTCTTGCGAAAGGACTATGAAGTGTTGGCGCGGGAGCGGGCCTATTTCGGCAATTTCGATCCGTTCGGCGATTTCGATCTGATCTTCGGCGCCGCGAAACAGAATCTCAAAATCATCGAGACACCGATTCACTACAAAGCCCGCACCTTCGGCGAGACCCAGATCTCGCGGTTTCGCGACGGCTGGCTGCTGCTGAAGATGGTGTGGTTCGCCTATCGCAAGCTCAAAGCCGTGTGACGCGCCAGCGCCGCATTTCCGTCGTGGATGTGGTGGGCGAAGCGCGGCAGATCGACTCAGTTTGTCCCCACGATCTCTGGGAACTGACAGCACACGTCTCTTTTATTTTGCAATGCAGCAATTATCTGGTCCGATGGGTTAGGTGAATCTCTCACCAAGGAGCAGCCGTTGTCTCTTGCCAAAAATATCGAATTCCTGCGACGCCTACCGAAGCTAAACGGAACCACCGGCTTGGGGGACTTTGGGCGAAGCCTGCGGCCCGGCCTTTCGAGCCCGCTCATTGAAACGATCGGCTTTGGGACCAATCCGGGCGGTCTCAGGATGTTCTCGTTTGTGCCCGATGAACTCCAGCGGGCACCCGCGCTTGTGGTCGTTCTGCACGGATGCGGCCAGACCGCCGCCGGCTACGATATGGGCGCCGGCTGGTCCACTTTGGCGAAACGTTATGGGTTCGCCCTGCTGATGCCCGAGCAGCGTTCGTCGAATAACGCCAATCTATGCTTCAACTGGTTCAATCCCGAAGACACCGCACGTGATAGCGGCGAAGCCTTTTCGATCAGGCAGATGATTGCGCGGATGGCTAGCGATGTCGGCATCGACCAGCACCGGATCTTCGTCACCGGACTTTCCGCCGGCGGCGCCATGACGTCGGCCATGCTTGCCACCTATCCGGAGGTATTCGCCGGCGGCGCGGTCATCGCCGGCCTGCCGTTCGGCGTTGCGACCAATGTGCGGGAAGCGTTGAACAGGATGTTCCGGTCGCCAGCCCGTCCGGCCAGCGAATTGGGAGATCTGGTGCGCAACGCTTCCAATCATAACGGGCCTTGGCCGAAACTTTCGGTGTGGCACGGCAGCGCCGATCGCACGGTCAATCCTGCGAACGCCAATGAGATCGTCAAGCAGTGGCTCGACGTGCATTGTCTGCCGTCGGCGCCGATGTCGGAAGCAACCGTCGACGGTTATCCCCGCCAAGTCTGGTGGAATGCGGATGGTGAAACCATCGTCGAATCCTACACCATCACCGACATGGCGCACGGTACCCCACTCGGGGTCGCCGACAATGACCAGCGATACGGCGCGCAAGGCGCGTTCCTGATCGAGGCAGGAATCTCGTCGTCGCATCACATTGCCAATTTCTTTGGCCTGACCGAATGGCTGCGCCAGCCCAAGGAAGGTACAAAGGAAGGTACAAAAGAAGTTGCACGGGCGGCTTCAACAGCAACGTCACCGGCAGCGGCGAAGATAATTCCGGCCGGTGCTCCGGCGTCCGCAGCGCCACCGCCGGATCTAAGTGCCGTGCTGTGGCCGCTAACCACACTCCGGCGCCATCCCGAACGGCGAACACAATCGCGGGGTCGCGCGATCGATGTTGGCAACGTCATCACGCGCGCGCTCGCCGCCGCGGGTCTGACGAAATAAGCCGGCGGCGGTCTGCATCGCAACTGCAACCCGTTACCGCATTCTCGGTGGATTCTCGGTGAGAAAACGCCGCCGGCGACCCGCCTCGTCACCGCTCGTAGGTTCCACGAATGAAAAAAAGTCTGGAACTCGCTGCGATGGTCATCAGTTTGCCGGGATTATAACAAGCGGTTAGGTCCGGTTATTGTTTTATTTAAGCTGAACCAGCGATCGTCTTGGATCTTTGAATGTTGAAGATCAACAAAACAAGTTTTGCGGACTTTCTTGCCGGCGGCGGCGAGATGGGCGCGTTGATGCGGGCTTACGATTGGTCGGCAAGTCCGCTTGGAAAGCCCGAGGCCTGGCCGCAAAGTTTGCGGACGGCCCTCCGCATCCTGCTCAATACCAACCATCCGATGTTCATCTGGTGGGGCGAGGAACTCATCCAGTTTTACAACGACGCCTATCGTCAGACGCTGGGACCCGAGCGCCATCCGAGCGCGCTTGGGCAGGGCGGTCGCGAATGCTGGGCTGAAATCTGGCACGTCATAGGTCCTCAGGTCGAGCAAGTGATGAGTGGTGGCGGCGCGACGTGGCACGAGAACCAGCTGATCCCGGTGACGCGTTGCGGCAGGCTGGAGCAGGTCTATTGGACCTACGGCTACAGCCCGATTGACGAAGACGATGGGGTTGGCGGCGTGCTCGTCGTTTGCCGCGACGTGACCAAGGACTATCTTGCGGCTGCCGCATTGCGAGAACGCGAAGCCGAACTCGCGCGTGTGCAAAGGCTCGGCCGGATCGGCGGCCTCGAGGTTGACCTCAGGACGGGCTTCCATAATCGCCGGTCGCCTGAATATTTGTTGATCCATGGGTTGCCGCCGCATGCGGTCAACGAGTCGCACGAGGACTGGGTCCGGCGGGTCCACCCCGAAGATCGCGAAGTCGCCGAAGAGAAATTTCGCGAAGCCCTCGCAAGCGACATCAGCTGCTACAATGCACAATACCGGATTATTCGTCCGAGCGACGGTGTGACGCGGTGGATTTCGGTCAAGGCGACGATCGAGCGCAACGAGCAAGGAAAAGCCGTCCGCCTGATCGGTGCGCACACCGATGTCACCGATCAGGTCACGACGGAACAGGCGCTTCGGCAAAGCGAAGAGCGATACCGCAAGCTCGCGGACGAGCTTGCCGAATTGAATGCGACGCTGGCGCAGCGGGTTGAGGAAAAAACCCGGGAGCGTGACCGGATCTGGAACGTGTCGCAGGACCTTTTGCTGGTCGCGGACCACGACGGCGTCTGGCGAACGATCAACCCGGCCTGGACCAGAACGCTCGGCTGGAGCGAGGCGGAATTGCTCAACCGGACTTCGGTGCCGCTGGTGCACCCCGACGATGCCTACAGAACGCGAGTGCACATCAAGAAACTCGCTGCCAACGAAGCCAGCCAGACCTTTGAAAACCGCTTGCGGCACAAAGACGGGTCGTATCGTTGGCTGTCGTGGAGCGGTGTGCCGGATCAGGGTCACATCTATGCGGTGGCCCGCGACGTGACCGCGGAGAAGGCCGCAGCCGAACGGTTGAAGGCTACTGAAGAAGCGTTGCTTCAATCGCAGAAGATGGAAGCGGTAGGGCAATTGACCGGCGGCATCGCCCACGACTTCAACAATCTCCTGACCGGAATCGTGGGGTCGCTGGAATTGTTGCAGATCCGTCTCAATAAGGGACGCACCGACAACGTCGCGCGTTATATCGAAGCGGCGATGACATCGGCGAACCGCGCTGCGGGTCTTACCTATCGCCTCTTGGCTTTCGCGCGGCGACAGCCGCTGGTTCCGAAAATCGTCAAGGTCAATCAGCTCGCGGTGTCGTTGGAGGATTTGCTGCGCAGGACGATCGGAGAGACCATCGATCTTCAGATCGTCGCACCTGAAAATCTGTGGTGCACACTGTGCGACCCCAATCAATTGGAAAGCGCGCTGCTCAATCTTGCCATCAATGCACGCGATGCCATGCCGAACGGCGGCGATCTCACCATCGCTGCCTCGAATGTCCATCTCGATAGCACGTTCGCGGACACACCGGCGCTTTCGCCCGGCGATTATATTTGCATCGACGTCGCCGACACGGGTGAGGGCATGAGTGCACAGGTGGCGGCGCGCGCTTTCGATCCGTTCTTTACCACCAAGCCGATCGGGCAGGGCACCGGGCTTGGTCTTTCGATGATCTATGGATTTGCCCGGCAGTCGAATGGCCACGTCACGATCGATAGCCGGTTGGGGCGAGGGACATCGGTCAGGCTTTATTTGCCGCGTCGTCAAGGCAACGTCGACGCTCAACAGACGTTAGCCGTCGAGGCGACCGAAGGCGTCAAGGCGGCTGAGCATGCCTGTAGCGGGGAGACCGTGTTGGTGGTCGAGGATGAACCGGTCGTGCGCGGGGTGATCCTGGAGATGCTCGAGGAACAGGGCTACCGGACGTTGGAGGCGGTTGATGGGCCGTCGGGCCTGCAAATCCTGCGCGCGAGTGAGCGGATCGATTTGCTGGTCACCGACGTTGGCTTGCCCGGCATGAACGGCCGCGAGCTCGCCGGCAAGGCGCGAGAAACCAGGCCCGATCTGAAGATTCTTTTCATCACCGGTTATGCCGAGAGCGCCGCCCTATCAAAGGGATTTCTTCAGCGGGACATGGAATTGATCACCAAGCCGTTCGAGCTCGACCATCTCTCGCAGCGGATTCGTGGAATGGTTTTGGGCTAGCTGTCTGGCGCGTTGGGCTTGAGCCTCACACGGCTCGGGTGAGAAACGGATTGGTCAATCGCTCCTGGCCGATGCTGGAGCCGGGGCCGTGGCCGCAGATGAAGCCGACATCGTCGCCGAGCGGCAGCAGCTTGTCGGTGATCGACTTGATCAGCGTGGCGTGATCGCCGCCGGGAAGGTCGCTGCGCCCGACTGAGCCGCTGAACAGCACGTCGCCGACATGCGCAAAGCGCATTGCCTTGTTGAAGAACACCACGCTGCCCGGCGAGTGACCGGGGCAATGCAGGATATCGAAGGTCAATTCGCCGATCGAGACCTGATCGCCTTCATCGAGCCAGCGGTCCGGCACGAAATCGCGTACCCCCGTCATGCCGAATCGCGCGCCGCTCGTCACTACATTGTCGAGCAGGAATTTGTCGGCGATGTGCGGGCCTTCGATCGGGACTTTCAAGGCGTCGCGCAAGTCGGCGGCGCCACCGACGTGGTCGATGTGGCCGTGGGTCAGCCAAATTTTTTCGACGCTGACGCCTGATTGCTCGATCGCGGCCTGAATCTTCGCAACGTCGCCGCCGGGGTCGATCACCACGGCCTTTTTTGTGACTTCGCACCAGATCAAGGTGCAGTTCTGCTCAAACAACGTCACCGGCACGATGACGGCGCCGGCTTTCGCTTGGGTTTCGGTTTGCTGGGTCATGCCGGCACAATGCCGATTTTCGGCGGCTCGCCAAGGGGAAGATTCGAAGAATTACAGGGAACCTGAGGGATGCATAGAGGCCATGTCTTGGAGGTTATGTCTTGGAAGCTATGTCTTGGCCGGACGTACTTTGGGTTTGGCACGGCCGCGCGTCGCGAGCTTCTGAAGCACCACCACCTCGCGCATCCATTGCTGCTTCGGCTTGGCCGGAAAGCCGCCCCAAACCGCGCCCGCCGGCACGTCTTCGTACACCGTCGATCGCGACGCCAACATCGCACCCTTGCCGACGGTGACGTGCGGGATGATGCCGGTGCGCGGCCCCAACACCACGAAATCCTCCAACGTCACGCTGCCGCTGAGCCCCGATTGCGCAACGACAATGCAATGGCGGCCGATGATGCAGTTGTGACCGATCTGACAAAGGTTATCGATCTTGGTGCCTTCGCCAATCACGGTGTCGCGCATGCCGCCCCGATCGATCCTGGTTCCAGATCCGATCTCGACGTCGTCGTGAATGATGACCCGGCCTACTTGCGGAATTTTGACATGGCCGCCGGCGTTGGACACGTAGCCGAAACCGTCCTGGCCGATATTACATCCGGGATGGATGATGATGCGATCGCCGAGATGGGCGCAGGTGACCGAGCAATGGGCCCCGATCGCGCAGTCGCGTCCGATCCGTACGCCGGGGCCAATCACGGCATGGGCGCCGATCAAAGTGCCGGAACCGATTTTGGCGCCCGGTCCGATCACTGCGAGCGGATCTATCGTGACGTCGCCCTCTAGTTCTGCCGAGGGATGCACGATCGCGCCCGCTGCAACCCCCGAGGTGCCGAATACGGAAGTCGGGCGCAAGGCACTGCGGTAAAGCTCGCGCGCGACCGCGACAAAAGCGTCGTACGGATTGCGCAGGCGCAATATCGCGACGCCATCAGGGGCGTGGCGCGCGAAGCGTTCGCTGGTCAACACCGCGCCGGCTTCCGTCGATGACAACGCCGCGGCGAATTTGGAATCGGCAACAAAGGTCAAGTCGCCGGCGCCGGCGCAATCGACCGGCGCGATCCCCGTCAGCCGACGGGAGAGATCGGCGCCCTCGCATGGCTCGGCCCCCGTCAGCGAAACGATCTCGGCCACGCTCAAGTTTGCGGCGTGCGCAAAAAAACTGAACTCGGTCACTTCGGGGCCCCCCCAGGCGATATCTACGATAGCCTGATAAGCCGGCATTCCCAAGCCTAAACCCGAACAAGCCTAAACCAGAACCTGTGGAAGTGCATGGTGTCACCACGAGCTTCCATCCGAGTACGCCGGTCGCGGATCGATCGAAGGGTCGCGGCTTTCTGTCACACCAACGTCGCCGTTCCCATGCCGGATACGTTTTGAAGAATTGGTCGGCATGAACCTTGGCAGCAGCCAAGGTGTTGCCTCGCGCACCGCGACCTTAGAGAGCAATTCCCGGAATGAAGCAGAGCGACGAATTCTGGTGGCGGCACGGCGTTTTTTATCAGATCTATCCGCGCTCGTTTCTGGATTCCAACGCCGACGGGGTCGGTGATCTCGCCGGGATCATCGACCGGCTGTCCTATTTGCAGGCGCTCGGCGTCGACGCCATCTGGTTGTCGCCGATCTTTCCCTCGCCGATGGCCGATTTCGGTTACGATATCTCCGATTACACCGGCATCGATCCGCTGTTCGGCACGATGGAGGATTTCGACGCGCTCATCGAAGCCGCGCATGCAAGCGGTCTCAAAGTGATCCTCGATCTGGTGCCGAACCATACCTCCGACCAGCATCCCTGGTTCATCGCGAGCCGGAGTTCGCGCGACGCTCCGAAGCGCGACTGGTACATCTGGCGCGATCCGGCGCCCGATGGCGGCCCGCCGAATAACTGGTTGTCGGAATTCGGCGGCAGCGCCTGGCAGGTATGACGCCACGACGCGGCAATATTTTTATCACGCTTTCTTAGGCCAACAGCCGGACCTGAACTGGCGCAATCCCGCGGTGCGCCACGCCATCCATGACGTCATGCGTTTCTGGCTTCGCAAGGGGATCGACGGCTTCCGCGTCGACGTGATCTGGCATCTGATCAAGGACGCGGAGTTTCGCGATAATCCGCTCAATCCAAATTTCGAGCCGGGGCGCCCGCTTTATGAGCGCATAGTGCCGCTGCATTCCACCGATCAGGCTGAAGTCCATGACGTGATCGCGGAGATGCGACGCGTCGTCGACGAATTCGATTCCCGCGTCTTGATCGGAGAAATCTACCTGCCGGCCGAACGCCTCGTGGCTTACTACGGCAAAGATCTCGCGGGCGCGCATCTACCCTTTAATTTTGCACTGCTCTCGATGCCCTGGGACGCGCGCGGAATCGAGAAGATCATCTGCGAATACGAAGCGGTGTTGCCGGCGGGCGCGTGGCCGAACTGGGTGCTGGGCAACCACGATCGTCCGCGGGTCGCAAGCCGGGTGGGGCAAGAGCAGGCGCGCGTCGCCGCGATGCTGTTGCTGACCTTGCGGGGAACGCCGACGCTTTATTACGGCGACGAGATCGGCATGCATCAGGTGCCGATTGCGCCCGACCGGGTGCGTGATCCCTTCGAGAAAAACGTTCCGGGGATCGGCATGGGGCGCGACGGCTGCCGCACGCCGATGCAATGGAACGCGACGCCTCACGCCGGTTTCTCGACCGCGACGCCGTGGCTGCCGGTGGCCGACGATTTCGCACACGAAAACGTCGTCAATCTCGCGGCGGACGATCGGTCGATTCTCAGCCTCTACAAGGCGCTGATTGGTTTGCGAAAGAAACTTCCGCAACTTGTGTCGGGCAGTTACGCGCCGATCGCGGCGCAGGGAGATCTGTTGCTCTATCGCCGGCAGAGCGAAGGCAAGGCGGTCGTGATCGCGCTGAACCTCGGAGCCGAGCCGGTTTCGCTGGAGTCGGAGTCGATTGGTCTCGGCGGTGAAATCCTGCTTTCGACCTTCCTCGACCGGCAGGGTGAAAGGATCCAGGGGGCACTGGATTTGCGCGGCAATGAAGGTGTGATCATCGGCAACTGATCGGCTTGCTGGAGGAGCGACCGCAAATCGGATAGGGTAGGGTCATGGAATCGCCTGCCCGCCAGGTCAGTCTCGTGCCGCCGCCGGACCGCCGTCAATCGGAGACGGCGCTGGCGATCGCGCGCGGCACCGCGCGGCTGTTACGTTCGCTCGGATTTTCCTGCGTCAGCGAGTTGCCATTGCCCTCGGGGCGGCGCGCCGATCTGGTGGCGCTGAACGAGCGTGGCGAGATCTGGATCGTCGAGATCAAATCCTCGATCGAGGATTTACGTGCCGACCAGAAGTGGCCGGAGTACCGGGCACATTGCGACCGGCTGTTCTTCGCCTTCACGCAAGATTTGCCATGCGAGATTTTTCCCCGCGGACACCGGCCTGATCGTCGCCGACGCCTATGGCGCGCATCTGCATTGCGAGGCGCCCGAGCACCGTTTGCCGGCGCCGACCCGCAAGCTGATGACGATCCGCTTCGCCCTCGCCGCCGCGCAGCGGATCAATCGCCTGATCGATCCGCAAGGGCATGGGGAATTTTAACAGACGCGTTGGCGGCACTCTAACCTGGATCATATTCCGTGATGTCCGCTTTGGCGCGCAGCAGATAGGACCGGGATTGCGCGAGGTAGGCTCAGTGCCACAAGCGACATAGTGCGAAGATGCGGAAGCACAAAGGCGCGAGGCGAGACGAGCGGACGTTATCGCCGGGGGACATGCCTTTGGACAATTTGCGCTATCTGTGGCCGCGCGGCATCCTAGGATGGGTTTCGCGAAGGGCTCAACCCATCCTACGGGCTGTCTGTATTTAACCCCCGAGTGTCCTAGTTTAAATCCGGGAGTGTCCCAATTTCGATTTTGCCGCTTGAGAACCGCTGAACTAGTTTGCGGCAATGATGTTCGGCGAACTGCCGAGCCCAAGCTTCCTTTTTGGCGATTTCGGGTTGAAGGACCTCAAGTGCGGAGGCTTGCCAATGAGTTCTCATTTCACCAAAGGGCAACGCGTCTGTTTCGCTAACAATGCCGACGAAGGGCAGTAAATCCGCGTCCCGTTCGTCGAGTCGCGCGGCAAACCTTGCCGCAGAAATCTTCCGCGCGCCTTCGATATAAGAAAGTTTGTCAGCCAGCATGTCTTTCGTCGCTTCAAAGATCACGCGACGGGCCCCTAAAATCTCGGATTCATTCCAACTCATAGCTGAGCATCCTAAGGCCGCCTCAGTTGGCGGCCTCTTTCATATCAGGTCAAGCCCTGCGATGTCGCCTGTTGGCACGTAGCTGACGCCGGTACCTTGCTGAATCTCCACGTTGCCCCAGAAGGCCGTCGTTCTATCACCGACCACAAGGCGATCATCGGTCGTCGCCCATCGGGGCGGTGCTTCTTTAGCCGCGCTTTGCGGACTTGCGCGCCGCGGCGAATTTGTTGAAGCCAATCAACCTGATTCCACCGGTCCAGCCTTCTTTCCAAAAATTTTCCCGTTCCCGCCTTACCCAAATCAAATCTATATCCCTCGCCGTCCCGTCTCCACGAGGAGCGTATCGCGATCGTCACGAACGCGGGGCGCGGGATGCGGTGGACGCGAGGCGCGCTTCTGACGAGAGCGTGGACTTGCGGACGGTGAAGTCGTGTGGTCCTGACGCCCCGACGCTGGCGTCAAGTTTGCGGATGGCAACGTTCGCAAGCGACGGTGACAAAAAAGCCCGATCGCCGGGGAGAGCGCGAAGGAACCCGTTAAAACCATTGCGTGGGGAATGCCGGGTGTTCCGGTGTGACCGTGGTTTCTAACTCGTGTGCTTTCTACCTTTGCACACGAGGCCGCGGGCGCTTCGGGCGCCCGGCATTCCCTGCGCCCTCCGATCTCGGAAGGCAGGACGATGGAGCAAATCTCGCGCAGATGTGCGGCGAGATCGCGAAGCTGTGTCGACTAACAATATCTGCTGTTTGAAAATCGAGGTGTGTGCGAGGCGCGCTTTAACCTCGCCCCGCAAGCGGGGTGAGGTAAAATAACACGACGCTGCTATTTGAAAATTAAATCCGGATGTGCCGAAACACTACCGCGGCGCGCGCTTGGCGAGGATGCGCTGCAGGGTGCGGCGATGCATGTTGAGCCGCCGTGCGGTTTCGGAGACGTTGCGGTTGCACATCTCGTAAATGCGCTGGATATGCTCCCAGCGCACGCGATCGGCGGACATTGGATTTTGCGGCAGCTCGGACTTCTCATTGCCGCTGGCGAGCAAGGCGGCGACGACGTCGTCGGCGTCGGCGGGCTTTGAGAGATAGTCCACCGCACCCATCTTTACGGCGGTCACGGCGGTCGCGATGTTGCCATAGCCGGTCAGCACGATCGCGCGCGCGTCGGGGCGTTTGCGTTTCAGCGCAGACACCACGTCAAGGCCGTTGCCGTCGCCGAGCCGCAAATCCACCACCGCAAAGGCCGGCGCGGCGCGGCCGATTTGCGTCAAACCGTCGGATACGCTGTCGCAGGACGTCACGGTGAAGCCGCGGGCTTCCATCGCGCGCGAGAGCCGGTCCAGAAACGGTTTGTCGTCCTCCACGATCAGGAGCGAACGGTCGACGCGATCGGTCAGTTCGGCGATGGCGCTCATGATTCGGATATCCTCGGTCGCGACATTGCAACATATGGCGTGCCAACGCGGCCGTGCCAAGACCGCACAAAGTCGATCAGGCCACCGTCTGGCCGTCGAAAGCTGTTCTAGGATCCTGCTAGGACCATGGGTCGGCTGCTATTTCACCGGCCTCGAAGCGGCTGCGCGGCCAGGCGATCTGAACCACGGCGCCATGATCCGGAAAAATCCGGTTGGCGAAGGAGACCTTGGCGCCGGTGCGCTCGAGCAGCGTGCGGGCGATAAACACCCCAAGGCCGAGCCCGCCGTGCTCGCTTTGGGCCTCATCCGTCCCGCGCCGCCGCGACAGATAGGGTTCGCCGATGCGCTTGAGCATGTCGGGGGCGATCCCCGGTCCGTCGTCGGAAATGACGATCTCGACCGTCTCGGTGTTCCACCACGCGTTCACCTCTACCGTCGTCCGCGCAAAATCGACGGCGTTTTCCAGGATGTTGCCGACACCATAGAGGATCGCGGGATTGCGGGTGCCCACCGGCTCGCTGGTGCCGGCGACCGCGATCCGAACCTTGATCGCGACGCCGAAATCGCGGTGCGGCGCCACCGTTTCCTCGATCAGCGTGGATAAAGGCATGCGGTCGAACGGCGCGCCGGTGGCGGAAAGTTGGGTGATCTTGGCCAGAATATCGCGGCAGCGTTGCGCCTGCTCGCGCAAGGTTTTCAGGTCGCCGGCGAACGGGCCGTTGTCTTGAACGGTCCGCTCCAGTTCGCGCGAAATCAGAAAGATCGTCGAAAGCGGCGTGCCGAGTTCGTGCGCGGCGGCGGCGGCGAGGCCGTCGAGCTGGGAGAGATGTTGTTCGCGGGTCAACACCAGTTCGGTCGCGGCCAGCGCGTCCGACAGCTTGCGGGCCTCCTCGGTGACCTGAAACGCGTAAAGACTGGTGACCCCGATCGCGAGCACGATCGAGAGCCAGACACCGAACAAATAGATCGGCGGCAGCACCAGAGGCTCCTCGCTGTCCCATGGCAGTGGCAGGTGGAAAAATACCAGCGCCGAGGCGCATGCTACCGCCAGAATTCCGAGCGAGATCGTCAGCCGTACCGGCAACGCCGTCGCCGAAATCAGAACCGGGACCAGAAACAGAAATGAAAACGGATTCTGCAGGCCGCCGGTGAAAAACAACAGTCCTGCCAATTCGGCGATGTTCAATGCGAGCAACGTCGCGGCGTAGGCCGGCTCCAGCCGCTGCATCGGATTGAAGGCGATCTGCAGCACCAGGTTGAGCAGGGCCGACAGGCCGACGATGGCAACGCAGGGGACGACCTCGACGTCGAATTCGAGCCCCTGAACCACGATGAAAATGGCGGCGAGCTGGCCGAGCACCGCGAGCCAGCGCAGCCGCAGAATCGTATCCAGACGGACATGGCGGCGCGGATGGCGAAAGTCGGAGGCGGCAATATCGGTCATGCCAGGAGTTTAACCTTGCAAGGTTCCGACTACAAATGGCGGCTGTCAAAGGCTCGCTGGCGATCCAGATTTTGCTGGCGTCTTGCCGACGTCTTGCACTTGCCACAGCAATGGCCCAATGAACGGCCCGCATGACGAATAACGGCGCAGTGACGTCCCAGTTTGCAACGACGGCTCCGGCAGGGTCGGCGGCGATCGAGGTCGCGCATTTGGTGAAACTGTACAAGACCACCCGGGCGGTCGACGACGTGTCGTTTCGGATTGCGCGCGGCAGCATTACCGGGTTGCTCGGCGGCAACGGCGCCGGGAAGACGACCACCATCGCCATGATCATGGGGCTGGTGCTGCCGACCTCAGGCCGCATCCAGGTCTTGGGTTGTTCGATGCCCGACCAAAGTGCCGCGGTACTGGGCCGGATGAATTTCGAAAGCCCCTATGTCGATATGCCGATGCGGCTGACGGTGCGGCAGAACCTCACGATCTTCGGTCGCCTTTACGCGGTCGAGAATCTGCGTGAGCGGATCGACAAACTTGCCGCCGATCTCGATCTTGGCGATTTCCTCGACCGCGCCAATGGCAAGCTTTCGGCCGGGCAGAAGACGCGCGTCGCCTTGGCGAAAGCGCTGATCAACCAGCCCGAGCTGTTGTTGCTGGACGAGCCGACGGCTTCGCTCGATCCCGATACCGCCGACTGGATCCGGCAGCATCTCGAAACCTATCGCAGGACGTATGGCGCGACCATCCTGCTGGCCTCGCACAACATGCTTGAAGTGGAGCGATTGTGCGACCGCGTCATCATCATGAAGCGCGGCCGGATCGAGGACGATGACAGCCCCGAAGGCATCATGGCCCGCTACAATCGTGCGACGCTGGAAGAAGTGTTTCTCGATGTCGCCCGCGGCCGCACCCAGGAAGGGACGTCGTGAGCAAGATCGTCATGCAAGGGGGGATCGCGCCTCATCGCATCGGGGCGATGATCCTGCGCTATTGGTATCTCCTGCTCTCGTCGTGGCCGCGGCTGTTGGAATTGATCTATTGGCCGGCGTTGCAGATCATCACCTGGGGATTTCTGCAGAATTACATCGCGCAGAATGCCGGGTTTTTCGCCCGCGCCGGCGGCACGCTGATCGGCGCCGTGATTCTGTGGGACATCCTGTTTCGCGGGCAGCTCGGCTTTTCGATCTCGTTTCTTGAGGAGATGTGGGCGCGCAATCTCGGCAACCTGATGATGAGCCCGCTAAAGCCGATCGAGTTTCTGATCGCGCTGATGGTCATGAGCCTGATCCGGCTCGCGATCGGCGTCATTCCGATGACGTTGCTGGCGATGGTTTTCTTCGATTTCAATTTTTACGGCATCGGGCTGCCGTTGATCGTTTTTTTCTGCAATCTGATTTTCACCAGCTGGTCGCTCGGGATTTTCGTCTCGGGGCTGGTGCTGCGAAACGGCCTGGGTGCTGAAAGTGTGGTCTGGACGCTGATGTTCGGCGTGATGCCGCTGGCTTGCGTATATTACCCGGTGACGGTGCTGCCGCATTGGCTGCAATATGCCGCCTGGGCGTTGCCGCCGACCTATGTCTTCGAGGGAATGCGGGCGCTGTTGATCGACCATGTGTTTCGGCTCGACCTGATGATCGAAGCCTTCGCGATCAACGTCGTGCTCTTTGTGGCGTCATTTGCGATATTTCTTGCGCTTTTGCGCAGCGCCCGCCGCCACGGTTCGCTGATCCAGGGCGGTGAATAAGGCGCATATTCCGGCGGTTTGACGTGTTTCAGACTTGTTCACCACGCAGATATGCCGATCTGTACATTGACGCTTTATTACGCATTCGGCACTATGCTGCGATGCAAAAGAGATTTGAGGAACACATGCCGATTGGTGAATTTGGCGGTGCACCGCCACTGGTGGCCGAAGGCAGTCCGGCGCTGACGACGCCGATGTACTGGATGTACGAAATGGCTCAGGCCTCGCTCAACCCGGCGCGGGCGGTGACCGACGCGACCAAAATCCTGTTCCAGAATCCGCTGAATCCGCTGTCGCATACCGAATTCGGCAAATCCGTCGCCGCCGGCTGCGAATTGTTCGAGCGGACGACGCGTCGTTACGGCAAACCCGAATGGGGTCTCAACGACACCGAAGTCAACGGTGTGCGCACGCCGATAGAAATCCGCTCCGTATGGGAAAAGCCGTTCTGTCGTTTGTTGTATTTCGATCGCAAGCTGACGCGCCCGCTGCGCAGCCCGCAGCCGCGGGTGCTGATCGTGGCGCCGATGTCCGGTCATTACGCGACGTTGTTGCGCGGCACGGTCGAGGCCTTTTTGCCGACCCACGAAGTCTATATCACTGATTGGGCCGATGCGCGGATGGTCCCGATGACTGCGGGACGCTTCGATCTCGAAGACTATGTCGATTACGTCATCGAGATGCTGCACGTGCTTGGCGGCAACATGCATGTGATCGCCGTGTGCCAGCCTTCGGTGCCCGTGGTGGCCGCGGTTTCCATCATGGAGGCGCAACGCGATCCCTTCGTCCCGGTGTCGATGACGCTGATGGGCGGCCCGATCGACACGCGCCGCAACCCGACCGCCGTCAACAACCTCGCCGCCGAGCGCGGCATCGACTGGTTCCGCAGTCACGTCATCACCAAGGTGCCGTTTCCGCATCCCGGCGTCATGCGCGATGTCTATCCGGGCTTTCTGCAGCTCAACGGCTTCATCAGCATGAACCTCGACCGCCACATGGACGCCCACAAGAACCTGTTCAAAAATCTGGTAAAGGGCGATGGCGATCTGGTCGACAAGCACCGTGATTTCTATGACGAGTATCTCGCGGTCATGGATTTGGCCGCGGAGTATTATTTGCAGACGGTCGACACGGTGTTCATCAAGCACGCTTTGCCCAAGGGCGAGATGACCCATCGCGGCAAGCCGGTTGATCCCTCGAAGATCACCCGCGTCGCGCTGATGACGGTGGAAGGTGAGAACGACGATATTTCCGGTCTCGGGCAGACCGAAGCGACGCATGCGCTGTGCAGTTCGATCCCCGCGCACCGCCGGGTGCATTACGTGCAAAAGGGCGTCGGACATTACGGCGTCTTCAACGGTTCCCGCTTCAAATCGGAAATCGTGCCGCGCATCTCCGATTTCATGATCTCGACGGCGAATTCGAAGTCTTCGCTGGCCGCAGCGGCGGAATAAACGCCGATCTGGATCATGACCCGACTGGATTCAATCGCCAAGCCGCGCTGTGGCGGTTTTCGACACCGTATCCACGGGGATCGAAACGAGATGCGGGTTGATTGATGCGAGTCGTAACCCGCTGAATTGACCGAAAGAAATCCCGATTCTCCCGCCATTGAAAGAATGAGTTTAAATTCACTCATAGATGGGTCCGAAGGGCTGTGGTTCCGATCAAAATTTGTGGTTCCGAGCCCATTCTGTAGGGTCATTTGACTCGCCAGCCCCTGTATATTGGGCAAATGATTTGTTTTTGCGCCGAGCGATTTCACTGGCGGCGGATGTGGCAGAATCCGGGCGAATTCCTGATGCCCGGACTTACAGACATGGCCACACGCGCCCTCCTTTATCGGCGGCCCTACGAACCTTCTATCCTTTTGGTCAAGCACGGCTCGCAAATCTACTCGGTTCGGCTGCGCCGGCATCGGCGCGCGCGCCGTTACACCTTGCGCATCCACCCCAGCGACCGCGAAGCGATCCTGACCATGCCACCGCGCGGCACGATCGCCGACGCCAAGGATTTCGCGCAGCGCCATGGCGGCTGGATTGCCGCGCGTCTCGGCCGCTTGCCGAAGGCCGCCCCCTTTCTTCCGGGGACCGTGGTGCCAGTGCGCGGGGTCCCGCACCGGATCGTGCATCGCGCGAGCGTGCGCGGCACGGTGTGGAGCGAAACCCGCGACAGCGGGGAGCGGATTCTCTGTGTCGCTGGCGAGGCGGAGCACATCGAGCGGCGCGTCCTCGACCACCTCAAGCGCGAAGTGCGCAAGGATCTGCAGAAGGCCGCGGAGTGGTATGCCGAGGTGCTCGGCGTAAAGGTGAAGCGGCTGTCGATCCGCGACCAGTCGAGCCGCTGGGGTTCGTGCACGTCGGCAGGGTCATTGTCGTTCTCGTGGCGGCTGATCCTCGCGCCACCTTACGTGCTGGACTATCTCGCCGCCCATGAAGTGGCGCATCTCGTCGAGATGAACCATTCGGCGCGGTTCTGGAGGGTCGTCGCCAAGGTCTGCGACCATGTCGAGCGCGCCAAGAGCTGGCTCGATACCCACGGCAACGATCTGCACCGCTACGGCATTCAGGATTGAGCTGCGCTCAGGACCTTATCTCGACCGCAACCGGGCGATGTCTGTTGTTCGAAGCAGGCCCACATCGTGGCCAGAGGTGAGGGCGTCGACTTTTCATTTCCGGCTTCCGGCCATCTTGAATGAACCAATTCCGCTTCTGCGACTTGGTATGATGCAATTGAATTGCAACAAAGGCCTTCATGACCAGCCAAAATCCCCACAGCGTTCAAATCAATCGCGACCATAGCGGTGCAATCTGCATGGAGATCGGCGAGAGGCTCCGTGTCACGCTGACAGGGAACCCGATCCAAGTGCCGGCGCACCTTCTTCACCTGGCAAAATTGCTCGACGACGTTGAATACGATGCCGTTGCCTTTAGAGCGACCATTCCCTCTGGGAATTCGATTGAGAGCGACGTGAGATGAAAGATTTTTCGAACGCGTCCTTTCCGCCCGAGACTATCGGCATCATGAAGAACGCCCTTGACGCGGCAGTGGGCTCGCTGCCCGAGCCGGTCAGTTCCGCGCATGTCAACATCCTAGCGGAAGCCATTCTTCGCACGACCAAGGAAGGCGAGAGAAACCCCGCAACGCTGCAAAGGATTGCGCTGATGGAACTCCAGATTGTGCCCCGCCATTGAGGGCGGCTCTATACAACGAGCCCGTCTCAGCCTTGCAACCTTACCTCAGCCAGCTTGACCTCAGCTTCCACACGGCGTCTGGCCACGCGAACTATGTCCACGACGAGCTTCTTCGATCATTTCAGTCTGGCTGCTTCGGAAGGCTTTGGGCTGGCCTTGCTAAAATCAGAGGAATGAAAAGTTCGACTTCGCAGCTATCCGCGGTGTCAATCGCGTATCGACGACGCTCCCACATGGTGCCATGAGTAAAGCGCCAAGCTCATTCTGATTTACCTCGCTATTTGTCTGCGATAGGCGCAGCAATGGTCCATACCGACACGATCCCGATCAGCAACCGCTATCCGTCATCGAGATGATCGGCGCGCCTGCCTCGAAGTTGGCTTCCAGGCGAGGCTGCCAACTATTGCTGTCTCAAGCCTTGCACACGCATTGGGCAACCATCCAAGGCTGATCTTATCGGCCCCTTCCAGAGAGTGAAGCTATCCATGGCAAAAGATTCAATCGAGGTGCCGAACGTTCTTATCGTCGAAGACGAGATGATTTTGCGCATGCGTGCGGTCGACCTCGTCGAGGACGCCGGATTCCGCTCTATCGAGGCTGTTAACGCCGACGAGGCAATCGCTATTCTTGAATCCCGTTCGGACATATCGCTCCTGTTCACCGATATTCAAATGCCTGGCAGCATTGACGGCCTGAAGCTGGCTCACGCGGTGCACGACCGCTGGCCTTCCATCAAGATCATACTGGTTTCCGGTCAAGTGACGCCCTCTGAAGCGGAAAGGCCGGCGAATAGTCGCTTCTTTGGCAAACCGCTGAGTGTCGAGCAAATGATCACCGAGTTGCAGGCAATGGTGGGCGCGGGCGCGCTGGAGATTGTTTCGGACGTTGCCGCAGCCGATGATGCCTTTGACCCGTTGCCTCGCTCTGCGCAGGAGGTCGTCTTGTCCGCGGAGAACGACAGCCTTCGCCTGCTGCTGGAACAAGCCGGCATCGACGCCGAGACCTTGCTTGTTCAAGCCGGCATCGACGCCAAGGAGCGTGAGGCCGCCGACAAACTGCAAAAGCTGATCCTTGGAGAACTGCATCACCGCATCAAGAATACTCTTGCCACTGTGAGCGCCATCGCGTCCCAAAGCTTCCGGGCAGCGATCAGTATCGAGCACGGACAGAAGGCTATGGAGGGTCGGCTGATTGCGTTAGGACGAGCCCATGATCTGCTGATGCAAGTGAGCTGGGCCAATGCGAGTTTTACTCATACCCTTAGCGGAGCGACCGAGCCCTATGAAAGCAAGGGGGCCCGACGATTCTTTTTCAACGGACCGGATATCAGAATTACCTCCAGCGCCGTTATTGCGCTTGCGATGACGTTCAACGAACTGTGCACCAACACCACCAAATTTGGTGCACTCTCCAAACCCGCGGGCCGGGTCGAAATCGCATGGACGATCGACGAGGTGAGTCAGAGGCTCCGCCTTATCTGGACCGAAAAACGTGGTCCCGCGGTCGAACCCCCAACACGGCGAAGCTTCGGCACCCGCATGATGGAGTCTCTCGGCCAACAATTGAATGGTCAGGTGCATCTCGCTTACGAACCGGCCGGGTTTATCTACGCGTTGGATGTGCCGCTGGCCTCGATCATAGCGGCGGTGTGAGCCGCATGGCATGAATTCGCGCTGTCCATTGTTTGCATCACCCACGCCAGGGTCGTTCTCCCAGACGAAGCGCTTTCCGAGTATTGACAAGCGGTGCGGGATAGTTTCAGTTCTCGCCGTTCAGGAGTGCCGATCAATCGATCGGCAAAGGGAATTTGGTACGGTTCGCGAGCTGATAACAGCGAGCCAAATCCAAGACTGCGCCCGCAACTGTAGGCGGTGAGTCCTTCTTCGAAATGCCACTGGGCCTTTATGCAAACCCGGGAAGGCGAAGAGGGGTTATGACCCGCGAGTCAGGAGACCGGCCTGAACACGTCATCCTTCCGGCGTGCGGTGCGCGCGCATGGGGCGGTTCTTTCGCTGCGGTGACATGATTGAAATGTCTTGCGGATGGAAGGCCCCGCCATGGCTGCGCATGCGAAATCGACTCTACTGAAAAACGGATCCCGGCCCGAATTGCTGGGCTTTCGCGACCGAATCGCCGGAATTTACGGTTTACTCATTTTCGTCAATCTGTCGGTCTGGATTTGGGCGTTCATCGCGTTCGGCCGCGACCCGGTCCTGATCGGAACCGCGGTGCTGGCCTACAGCCTCGGGCTTCGTCACGCCATCGATGCCGACCACATTGCCGCGATCGACAATGTGACGCGCAACTTGATGCAACAGGGCCAGAGACCGGTCGCTGTCGGATTTTTCTTTGCGTTGGGGCATTCGACCGTGGTGGTGCTCGCCTCTGTTGCCGTTGCCCTGACCGCGCACGCGCTCAGCGACGAACTGGTTTCGTATCGCGAGATCGGAGGTGTCATCGGGACGTCGGCGTCGGCGCTGTTTCTGTTTTTGATAGCGGTCGCAAACCTCATTGTTTTGCGCGCCGTGTACCGGGCGTTTCGGTTGGTCGAACGCGGCGATAGCCTAACGGAAGAGGAAATTGACGCGCTGCTGCATCAGCGCGGCTGGCTCGCGCGAATGTTCAAGCCGCTATTTCGCTTCGTTTCACAAAGCTGGCATCTTTATCCGATTGGTCTGCTGTTCGCTCTTGGTTTCGAGACCGCGAGCGAAGTCAGCCTGTTCGGCCTTTCGGCTCAGGCCTCCCAGGCGGCCACGGGTTGGTCGCTGTTGATTTTTCCAGCGCTATTTGCGGCGGGTATGACGCTCGTCGACACAACTGACGGCATCCTGATGCTCGGCGCCTATGGTTGGGCGTATCGCAATCCGATGCGCAAGCTTTTCTACAATCTGACCATTACCTCGGTGTCCGTGCTGGTGGCTTTGGTCGTCGGTGGCATTGAAACACTCGGCCTGATCGCGGGTCAATTTCAACTTGAGGGCGCTTTCTGGAACGCGATCTCTGACCTCAACGGTAATTTCGGCGCGCTCGGCTACGGCATCGTTGCGCTGTTCGTCGCAAGCTGGGGGATATCGTTCCTCATCTATCGCTTCAAGCGATACGACCGTTACGGCGAGCAAGATTGATTCCGGCTCCGTAGCTTCAATCAGCCATTTGTTTGGGTTCGAATCGATCTCTTCACGGTGATGCTCCATGCTTAAACGCCTTGAAAAAAAACGCCTTGCCGGTGGTCCCATCGCGGCCCTGTGCTTCTTCGTGGTCACAGATTGTCTCGCTGCGGACCTTGCCGACGTCCCCGCGATGCCATTGAAGGCGCCGCCGGCTTCGCAGCTCTATGATTGGTCGGGTCTCTATGTGGGTGGCCATGTCGGTTACGCCGGCGGCCGATCGAATTGGAGCGCTACCCCAAATCAGGCAGGATTGTCGGCTAGCTCCGGCTCACTCAATTTGTACCTGCCGCCTGACAGTTTCGCCGAAGCGGGCAGCTTCTTCGAAGGTCTGCAAGTCGGCTACAATTACGTGCTTCCCAATCGCTTCGTCGTCGGTGTTGAAGCCGATGCGTCATTTCCCGCCTGGCCCAATCTTGCAGGAATCTCGATCGGCGGCACCTCGACCTTTAACTCGCCAGTGTTCGGATCGGCGAGCTATAGCGAGACGGTGCTTGCGTTCGGCACCGTGCGTGGCCGAATCGGTTATGCCACCGGGCATTGGTTGTTGTATGCGACCGGCGGCTTTGCCTGGAACTATAACCAGCAGACACTCACGCAGCTCAATGCCGGAGCGAGCGAAGCGCCGTTTGTGTGGCGGCTGGGCTGGGTGGCGGGTGCGGGCGTCGAGGTTCCGATCGGGGAAAACTGGACCGCCAAGGCCGAGTATCTATCGACCGGTTATCCTGCCACGACCGTGAACTTCCCCTTCGCGGGCCAGCGCATCAGTTCGGATTTCTCGTTGCAGCAGCTTCGGCTCGGGCTGAACTATCACTTTGGCGGCAATCCGTCGTTCGCGATCCCGGTTGTGCCGTTCGCGTCTGCGCCCCTCGCTGACACCATCAGCCTGCATGGCCAAGCGACCTTCGTCGATCAGGGCTATCCTTCATTTCACTCGCCCTATCAGGGCCCAAACAGCTTGTCCGGCGGCGGGCAAAGTCGGGAGACGTTCGACACCACGCTCTTCGCCGGGGTGAAGCTATGGCAGGGCGCGGAGTTCTGGGCCAATCCCGAGATCGATCAGGGGTTCGGCCTGGCCGACACCCACGGCGTCGCCGGATTTTTGAGCGGCGAATCCTACAAGCTCGGCGCGACGGATCCCTATGCGCGTATTCAGCGCGCCTTCCTTCGCCAAACCATCGGTCTCGGCGGCGAGATCGAGAAAATCGATGCAGACGTCAATCAGTTCGCCGCTTCGCGCAGTTCGGACCGGCTTATGGTGACGGTGGGGAGGTTTGGCGTCAACGACATCTTCGACACCAACAAATATGCCAACAACCCCAAGATCGATTTCCTGAATTGGTCCTTGATCAATACCGGCACGTTTGACTACGCAGGCGATGCGTGGGGCTTCACCTACGGCGCCGCGGCGGAATGGTATCAGGGCCGCTGGACTTTGCGCGCCGGCGTGTTCGATCTGTCGGCGACGCCCGCCGGAGGCGAGAGTCCGCGGGCTTACGGGCTCGATCCCACCTTTCAGCAATTCCAGATGCTGGCGGAAATCGAAGAGCGCCATGAGCTGTGGGGGCAACCGGGCAAGATCAAGATCACCGGATTTCTCAGCCGGGGCGCCGCCGGGAAATATTCAGACGCACTGGCGCTAGCGCAAGCCACCGGTCAGCCGGCCGACATCACTGCGGTACGTTCCTATACCAGCCGACCCGGCATCAGCGTTAATCTCGAACAGCAAGTCACGGATGCGCTCGGCGTCTTTGCCCGCGCCGGCTGGGCCGACGGCAACGTCGAGGCCTGGGATTTCACCGACATTGACCGGACGGTTTCTGCCGGTGTTTCCCTCAGCGGAAAATTGTGGGGCAGGCCGGACGATACTATCGGCGTCGCCGGCGTGATCAACGGCATTTCCAGCGTGCACGCCGCGTTTTTGAATGCCGGTGGCATTGGTATTCTCGTCGGCGACGGGCAATTGCCCAACCCTCGGCCGGAGAAAATCTTCGAGGCTTACTACAGCTACGCGCTAACGGCGTCGACGCGGGTTTCCCTGGACTACCAGCTTGTCGCCAATCCCGCCTACAACGCCGACCGCGGCCCAGTGAACGCCCTCGCTACCCGTTTTCATTGGCAGTTCTAGCGCGCAAATGAATCTTGCCGCCCGAACAGCCGATCCATCAGCCCGCCGTCGAGCCGCCAGCCGCTTCCGGCTGGGCCGACGCGGTGGCCGGTGCAAAGATGCCTTGGTCCGACTATTTGTCGGAAAAATCCCCGATGTGATCGCGTGAGTGGGAACAGCTCCTTGTCCGCTGAGTTGCCGCCAGCAAGGTGCGCAAAGGCTGACATTTCGCCGCAGGGTTCCCTGACGCGGGGCCGGCTTGCGCGGCGCTGACAACTTTCACCGGCCAGCGAAACGGCCTAACGTAAGTCCCTCGCAATCTGTTGGTGACGACGATGCGATCCCAGGTGAGAAAATTCGCCCATCTACTGGAACGCGTCGGGCTTTCGATGGCCGGCGCGGCCAGTGGATTGTTTGTGGCCGCCCATGTGGGGTCAAGCATACCGGCGTTTACGTCGGAAGGCTTTATCATCATGATGATGATTGGAGGCGCCTTCGGGTTCTATTTGGGAATCGATACGCCGCCTCTGGCTTTTCATGCTTCAGATGATCGACCTGCCAAAAATGGCTTTGGTGGCCGGATCAATTCTGCAGAATTCCTCAGTGCCGTCGGTACGTTTCTCGCGAGCTTGACGGCGTTTGTGTCGGTCTTCGTGATCGTGCTTCGTAGTGACCCGCACATCTATTGGACGATGATGATCATGCTGGGATGGGTGATCGGCGTGTTGATGCAGGTCGTTGCCGGGACAATTGCGCGGGCGCGTGCTTGATTTTGACCTCTTTCGCTTCATCCGCATCGGCCCAATGCCAGATGCTCCGCGAAGCGGGCACCTTGAATACGCAAACGAAACTACCGCCCGAACAGCCGATCCATCAGCCAGCCGTCGAGGCCGCCCGCCGCTTCCGGACGCACCGAGACGCGCGTCGGCGCCGGTCGGGCTGCGCCGCTCGCGGGCAAGGGGGCATTGGCCGCGGGCGCGGCGATTTGCGACGCGGCCTGCGCGATGTTGGAGAAGAAGCCGCCGGCTTGCGAGCCCGGCAATGCCGCGACCGCCACGCCTTGATGGGCCGATCGCATGAAGCGGGTC
This sequence comes from uncultured Alphaproteobacteria bacterium, assembly GCA_963814615.1. Classification (GTDB taxonomy): domain Bacteria; phylum Pseudomonadota; class Alphaproteobacteria; order Rhizobiales; family Xanthobacteraceae; genus Bradyrhizobium. Next base: position 30,862 of record CAWFDN010000002.1, read on the forward strand.
CAGACCTCGACCGGGAGCCCGCCGCCGGTTGCTTTCTTGGTCGGTGAGTTGTCGTCATTGCCGAGCCAGACACCGGTCACCAGATTGGCGGTGTAGCCGATGAACCATGCGTCGCGGAAATCCTGGCTGGTGCCGGTCTTGCCGGCCGCCATCCAGCCTGGAATTTCGGCCTTGCGCGCGGTGCCGCTGAGCAGGGTCTCCTGCATCATGGTGTTCATCATCGCGACATTGCGCGGCTCGATCACCTGGCCGAGTTGGTCGTTGGAGCGCGCGTACAATACTTTGCCCTCGCTGGTGCGGATCTTGTTCACGACATGCGGGGTGACGCCCTGGCCGCCATTGGCGAACGGCGCGTAGGCGCCGACCAGTTCGGTGAGCGAGACTTCCGAAGTGCCGAGCGCGATCGAGGCATTGGCCTCGAGCTTCGAGGAAACGCCAAGCCGGTGCGCGGTGCGCACCACGTTCTTGGGCCCGACTTCCAGCCCGAGCCGCACCGCCACGGTGTTGAGCGACATCGCCAGCGCCTGCGTCAATGTCACGGCGCCGAAATATTCGTGGCTGTAATTCTCCGGCTTCCATCCCTTGACGTCGAGCGGCGCATCCTGCCGGATCGTGTCCGGCGTCAGACCGGCTTCGATCGCGGTGAGGTAGACGAACGGCTTGAACGCCGAACCGGGCTGGCGCTTGGCGGTCACCGCGCGGTTATACTGGCTCTCGGCATAATTGCGGCCGCCGACCATGGCGCGCACCGCACCGTCCGGCGTCATCGCCACCAGCGCGCCCTGGCTGACATTGAATTTCACGCTCTTCGCGGCGAGTTCGTCGATCACGGAAGCCTCGGCGATGCTCTGCAGTTTCGGGTCGATTGAGGTTTCGACCACGATATTCTGGTCGATCTGCCCGACGAGATCGTCGAGCACTTCGCCGATCCAGTCCGCCACATAATTGACGGTGCCGGCGCCGACCGCCTTCACATGGTAGGAGGGATGCCCGATCGAGGCCTGCGCCTGTGCCTCGGTGATGAACTTGGCGTCGGCCATGGCCGTGAGCACGGTCTGGGCGCGCTTCTCCGCGCCTTCGGGATTGCGGTTCGGCGCCAGCCGCGACGGCGATTTGACCAGGCCTGCGAGCATCGCGGCCTCCGCCAGCGTGACGTTCTTGGCGGGTTTTCCGAAATAGCGCTGCGCGGCCGCCTCGACGCCATAGGCGCCGGAGCCGAAATAAACCCGGTTGAGGTAGAGTTCGAGAATCTCGCTCTTGGAATGTTTGCGCTCCAGCCAGAACGCGAGTTCGACTTCCTGCAATTTGCGTTGAAACGTGCGCTCCTGCGTCAGGAACAAATTCTTGGCGAGTTGCTGGGTCAGTGTCGAGCCGCCTTGCGAAACGCCGCGATGCAGCACGTTGGTTACCGCGGCGCGCGCGATGCCGAGCGGATCGATGCCGTAATGCGAATAGAACCGGCGGTCTTCGATCGCGATGAAGGCTTTCGGTAAATAGGGTGGCAGATCCTTCAGCGAGACGTTGGCGCCGGCCATTTCGCCACGCGTCGCCAGCACGCTGCCGTCGACGCCCGTGATCTGGATCGTCGGCGGCCGTTTCGGAATTTCCAGCGCCTGGATCGCGGGCAGATGGGCGCCCACCCAGACCACGACGCCCACAATCGCAATCGCCGCCCAGAGCCCGAGCACCGCGCCCCAATAGAGCAGGCGATACAAGCCGCCCCGCGCCCGATCCCGGGATCGGCGCTTGCCGCCGCTTCGCTTCGCACGTGGCTTTCGCTCGCGCGGCGCCTCGTCATCGGAGTCGCCAGGCTCGTCAGTCCTGCGTTTGGGAGAGGGCTTTTTCCGCGGCTCGTCTTCGACGCTGACGCGATCTTGCGGGCCGAGACGCAACTCGCTCAGCGATGCGGCGAGCCCGAATAGCGGCTCTTTGCGTCCGCCGCTGTTTTTTCGTCCCCACGCCATTCGCCAACGTCCACGCCACCCGAGGACGCAGAGTAGCGAGCGGGATTTAAAGCGGCGTAAAGCGCAGGTTAACGCCGATGGTTCGATGAGGCCGCAAGTGCTTCATAAACAAGGCATTCAGGTGTTCTTAACCCTACCGGAGAAGCGAACATCCGCAAGGTAAGTAGCCGCGAATCGCGCGCGGCATCTTCGAGCCACGGGGGGCGATGGAAGCCCTGCTCAGCCGGTGGCATCGTCTTCGATGACCGGTCCGAACAGTTCCCAGCGCTCACCATTGAACTTCATCATCTGCAATTGCTTGTTGACCCGATAATCGTTCGGCGAAGTGCTGCCGACGATTCCGGGCAGCGCGAGATCGAGCTGCACGTCCTTCAGGTTGGTGGCTTGCCGCATGACGTTCTCGCGGGTCAGGTCGTCGCCACAGCGTTTGAGCACCTCGATCAGGAGCTGGGTGGTCGAGTAGCCGTAAGTATTGAAGCTCGAATCCCTGTCACCTTCGGGATAGTATTTCGCCATGAAGGCGAAATACCTTTTCATGCCGGCGTCGTCCTTCCAGGTCGGATCGAGCGGATCCTTGCCGTAATTGACGCTGATGACACCCTTGGAATTTTCCAACCCGGCGGGCTTCATCACCGCACCGACCGAGGTCGCGTTGATGTCGAGGATGTGCACCGGCTTCCAGCCGAGATCGGCAATCTTCTTGATGGCCTGCGCGGCGAATTTCGGCGTCGAGGCGTCGAACACCAGATCGGCGCCCACCGTTTTCAATTGAACGATCTGCGAATCGATTGTCGGGTCGGTCAACTCATAGGAGGTTTCGGCAACGATCATGCTTGCGGCCTTGTCGCCAAGACCGGATTTCAGACCGGCGATGTAATCCCTGCCGAGATCGTCATTCTGATAAAGGATACCGATCTTGGCGTTCGGGTAATTCCTCAGAATGTAGCGCGCATAGATGCGGCCTTCGGTCTGGTAGTTGGGATTGAACCCGATCGTCCAAGGGAAATTCCTGGGGTCGGTGAATTTGGATGCGCCGGTGGCGGCGAACAATTGCGGCACCTTCTTCTGGTTGAGGTACTTCTGAACGGCGGCGTTGGACGGCGTGCCGATCAACTGGAAGGTCAGCAGCACCTCGTCGCTTTCGACCAGCTTGCGAACCTGTTCGACGGTTTTCGGCGGGCTATAGGCGTCGTCATACTGGATGAAGTTGATCTTGCGGCCGTTCACGCCGCCCTGGTCGTTGACCATCCTGATGTAGGCCGCTTGGGCCTTGCCGATGGTCGCATAGGCCGAAGCCGGTCCGCTGAACGGCACGGTCTGGCCGATCTTGATCTCGGTATCGGTCGCCCCGGTGTCGTATTTCTTCTGCGCGTGGACGACGGGTGCCGACAGCGCGATCGCAATCGCCGTCGCGGTGACCAGATGAAAAACGCTGTTTTTCATGTGCCGCCTCCCTCAAGGTCGATTTTTGATGGTCTTTTCCGCCGTGCCGGACGCCATCATTTTTCGAGATTGTGGGGGAGCGGGCCTGGCATTGCAAGACAAAGCCGGATGAACGACCTCACGCCAGCCAGAGCAGAATCAACGCGAGGGCGGCAGGCGCGGCCTGGACCAGCAGTATTCGGCGGCTCACGGTTGCCGCGCCATAGACCCCGGCGACGACCACGCAGAGCAGGAAGAACACCTTGATCTGAAACGAAAAACTTGGAACGCGCTCGACCAGTCCCCAGACCAGCCCGGCGGCGAGAAAGCCGTTATACAGCCCCTGATTGGCGGCAAGCACCGCCGAATCGGTCGCCTTCGCGAGCGAGTTGCGAAAGGTCTTGAGCCCCAACGGCCTGGTCCAGAGAAACATCTCCAGAATCAAAAAATACACGTGCAGTGCGGCGACCACCGCCACCACACCATTGGCGATCCAAATCATGTTGCCTCCCCAAGCGCCAAGCAGTCTTCGAGACTGTCATTGCGCACCCAGCGAAGCAATCCGGAACTGGTGGCCGAGCGGTATCGACGGGGCCGAAGTTAGATCACGCTGCCGGCTGCGCCACGGCCTCGTCATTGGCGAGCAGATGGATCAGCGCGCTCTTGATCGCGGCCTGTCGCGTCGGCGCGGTGATCTGCGCGCCGAGCAAGTCGGTGACGTAGAACACGTCGCGGGCGCGTTCGCCGAAGGTCGCGACATGGGCGGAGGCGATGTTGAGGTTGAGTTTCGAAATCGCGGTGGTCAGTTGATAGAGCAGGCCCGGCCGGTCGAGACCCGACACCTCGATCACGGTGTAGCGCTCCGACCACTGATTGTTGAGGGTGACTTCCGGCTCGACCACGAACGGCCGTAACCTGCCGCGGGCGGCGCGCCGCGCTACCACTTCGGGCAGCCGCAATTTGCCTTCCAGCACGTCCTCGATCATGTCGCCGATCCGCTTGGCGCGCCGTCCTTCGTCCTCGTCGCGGTCGTATTCCCGTGTGATCGCGATGGTGTCGAGCGCGCGCCCGTCGGTGGTGGTGTAAATCTGCGCATCGACGATGTTGGCGCCCGCCGAAGCGCAGGCGCCGGCGATGATCGACAACAGCCAGGGATGGTCGGTGGCCAGGATGGTCAATTCGGTGACGCCGCGTGCCTCGTCGAAGCCGACATTGATCGCCAGCCTGTGGCCGGCTTGCTCGCTGGCGCGCAGGAAACGGGCGTGGCGGATCTTGCGCGGCAGTTCGACCTTGAGCCAGTACGCCGGATAGTGCCGCGCCACATAGGCGTCGAGTTCCTGCGCCGGCCATTCGGTGAACGCCGCGCGAAATTCCGCCTGCGCCATCGCCAGCCGCTGCGCGCGGTTGACCTCGGAGAAGCCGCCGGTCAACGCCGGTTCGGTTTCGTAATAAAGCGTCCGTAATAGTTGGGCCTTCCAGCCGTTCCAGACGCCGGGACCGACCCCCCTGATGTCGGCAGTGGTAAGGATCGTCAGCAGCTTCATCTGTTCGACCGACTGCACGACCGCAGCGAAATTTTCGATGGTTTTACGGTCCGAGAGGTCGCGTGATTGCGCCACGGTGGACATCGTCAGATGTTGTTCGATCAGCCACGCCACGGTTTCGGTGTCGGCGGGGTTGAATCCGAGCCGTGGGCACAGCCGCCGCGCCACCCTCGCGCCCGCGATCGAGTGATCCTCCGGCCGACCCTTGGCAATGTCATGCAACAGCGTCGCGATGTAGATGACCGGGCGGTGCTCGGGGCGAATTTTTCGCATCAGGTCGCTGGCGACGGTGAATTCGTCGTTGCCGCCGCGTTCGATCTCCTGCAGGTACCCGATGCAACGCAACAGATGCTCGTCGACCGTGTAATGATGGTACATGTTGAACTGCATCATCGACACGATCTTGCCGAACGCACGAATGAAATGGCCGAGTACGCCGGTCTCGTTCATGCGCCGCAGCACGATTTCCGCATCGTTCGATGTCAGGATTTCCATGAACAGCCGGTTGGCTTCCGGATCGTCGCGGAGCTGCGTGTTGATCAGCTTCAAGGAGCGCGTCACCGTGCGCATCGCATCGGGATGAAAGGCGAGATTGTTTTTCTGCGCCAGCCGGAAGATCCGGATCAGGTTGACCGGGTCGTGCCGGAAGACATCGGGCGCGGCCAGATTGATGCGGTTGTTGTCGACGATAAATTCGTCACTGTCGGGCACCCGCCGCCGGTTCATGTTCGGTCTTAAGCGCGCCATCATGCGGCTGAGCACCGGCGCCGGCTTGGCTTGCTGATCTTCCAGCTTGGCGCACAGGATCGCGGTGAGGTCGCCGACGTCCTTGGCGATCAGGAAATAGTGCTTCATGAAGCGTTCGACATCCTGCATGCCGGGATGCGAGGTATAGCCGAGCCGGATCGCGATCTCGCGCTGCATGTCGAACGACAGCCGCTCTTCCGCGCGCCCGCTGAAGAAGTGGATATTGCAGCGGACCGACCACAGGAAATCGGCGCAGCGGCGGAAGGTGCGGTATTCCTGCGCGTCGAACACGCCGCGTTCAAGCAGCTCATCGGTCTCACGCACGCGATAGACGTATTTCGCGATCCAGAACAGCGTATGCAAATCGCGTAATCCGCCTTTGCCGTCCTTGACGTTGGGTTCGACCAGATAGCGCGATTGCCCGGCGCGGCGATGCCGCTCTTCGCGTTCGGCAAGCTTGGCGGTCACGAATTCGGCGGCGGTGCCCTGCACCACCTCCTTGTCGAACCGCGTCACCAGTTCATCGTAGAGCGGCTGGTCCCCGGCCAGGAACCGGGTCTCGAGGATCGCGGTGCGGATCGTCATGTCGCCGCGCGCCTGCCGGATGGATTCGTCGACCGAGCGCGTCGCGTGCCCGACCTTCAAGCCCATGTCCCAGAGGCAATACAGAATGGCTTCGGCGACCTGCTCGCCCCAGGCGGTTTGCTTGTAGGGCAGGATGAACAACAGATCGATATCGGATTCCGGCGCCATCAGGCCGCGCCCGTAGCCGCCGGTGGCGGCCACCGCCATGCGCTCGGCGCCCGAGGGGATCGGCGAGCGATAGAGATGGCGGGTAGCGGCGGAGAACAGGATGCGGATGATTTCGTCCTGGACGAAACACAGCCGCTCGGCGCAGCGCCGCCCGTGACGATCTCTCAGCAGAATTGCCTGCGCGGTTGCGCGCGCCGCGATCAATTCGGCCTTCAGCAGTTGCGCCAGGGCGGAACGAAAAACGTCTTCGCGCCCCGAATGCTGTGCGGCGCGCGCATCGACATCAGCGGCAATCCGGGCGCTATCGAACCGCTCGTCGGCGTCAGGCAGGGTTTGGGTCACAAGGTTGTCCATGCTCTACCCGGATATCGGACGGCACCGATGCTGTCACGGGACATTCATGCTGCATTCGGGCGACTTTGAGTAAAGGCGTTCTCATCGGCCGCCCCGTTGAAGGCGCATTTTCCCATTGACGCGTCCCTTTAACTCATTGAAGTAAAAAACCGTTTAAAAATAACAAGGGGGGCGGCTCTGCTCACGAGAGCCGGTCCCGATCGTTGCCATCTGCCCTGATGATTTTCGCTCCCTGAGGAGAGTAGTCCGATGTCCAGAACTTCACGGCGCGCTTTGGCCGCGATCCTCGCGGTCTCAATGCTGATGCCCGGCGGGGCCTATGCGGCCGAGGCGCTCAAGGAAATCCATATCGACTGGGCGAGCTACAATCCGGTGTCGATGATTCTCAGGCAAAAGGGGTTGTTGGAGAAGGAATTCGCCAAGGACGGCATCGGCATCGTCTGGGTGCAATCGGCCGGTTCGAACAAGGCGCTCGAATATCTCAATGCCGGATCGATCGATTTCGGTTCCACCGCGGGCTCCGCCGCGCTGGTGGCCAAAGTCAACGGCAACCCGATCAAGTCGATCTATGTGTTTTCGCGTCCCGAATGGACCGCGCTGGTCACCGCCAAGGACTCCAAGATCGCCGCCGTCACCGACCTCAGGGGCAAGCGCGTTGCGGTCACGCGGGGGACCGACCCGCACATCTTTCTGGTACGGGCGCTGCTCGATGCGGGCATGAGCGAAAAGGACATCACGCCGGTGCTGCTGCAGCACGCCGACGGCAAGACCGCGCTGATCCGGGGCGATGTCGATGCCTGGGCGGGTCTCGACCCGATGATGGCGCAGGCGGAAATCGAAGATGGCGCAAAACTGTTCTTCAGGAAGCCGGACGCCAACACCTGGGGCATTCTCAATGTGCGTGAGCAATTCCTGAAAGATCACCCGGATGTCGTTCGCCGGGTGCTGGCGGTCTATGAGGATGCACGCAAATATTCGCTCGCTCATTACGATGACTTGAAAAAGACAACCATCGCCGTCACCAGACTGCCGGAGGCGGTGGTCGACAAGCAGCTCAAGGAGCGTACTGAGTTGACCCACAGCCGGATCGGGGCGCCGCAGCGGGATTCCATTCTCGCCGCGGGGCTGGCGCTGCAGCAGGCCGGGGTGATCGATGCCAAAGTCGACGTCAAGGCCACGCTCGACGCGCTCATCGATGACCAGGTTCCGCTGCCGACGAATTGAGGGGGACTTTCTTCCCTCTCCCCAAGGCGCGAAGGGCCGAAAGGGCCGCTTGCGCGAAGATGGTCTGCGGATGGTGATTTGCCTTGTTGCAATCCTGGGCACGACACGGTTTGGCTAGCGCCATGACTCTGGATACGCCCGTTCTTCAACCCGCCGACACCCTTGCGGGCCCTGCGCCTTCTGGCCGGCTGCGACGTCTGGCGCGGCCGGCGCTGGGGCTGGTACTGCCGGTTGGCGTCGCGCTGGGTTGGGAAATCATCGTCTGGTTTGGCCTGTCCAACGGACGGCTGGTGCCGCCGCCCTCAAAACTGTTCGCGACCATCGCCGAACTGGCGCGCAGCGGCGAACTCACCCAACATGTCGTAGCGACGTTGACGCGCGTCGCCGCCGGGTTCGGTCTCGGTGTGATCTCGGGCACCGTGCTCGGCGCGGTCTCGGGCTACTGGGACTTGGCGCGTCGGCTGCTCGATCCCACCGTGCAGGCGCTGCGCGCGATCCCGTCGCTGGCCTGGGTGCCGCTGTTCATTCTGTGGCTCGGCATTTTCGAAACCTCGAAAATCATGTTGATCGCGGCCGGGGTGTTTTTCCCGGTCTATCTCGGCGTGATGGGCGCGATCCTGTCGGTCGATCGCAAGATCGTCGAGGTCGGCCGCACCTTCCGCCTTTCCGGACCGGCCATGATCCGCCGCATTTTGTTGCCGGCGGTGTTGCCGGCCTATGTGGTCGCGCTTCGAGTCGGTCTTGGTTTGGGGTGGATGTTCGTGGTCGCGGCCGAACTCATTGGCGCCTCCGAGGGGCTCGGCTTTCTCCTGCTCGACGGCCAGCAGCTCGGCAAGCCGGCACAAATCCTGGCCGCGATCGTGATCTTCGCCGTTCTCGGCAAGACCACCGACTGGCTGATCGAGATCGGCTTCGCGCCACTGCTGCGCTGGCAGGATGCCTTCGGCCGCCAAAATGGAGCGGCCTGATGCTCATCCTCGATCGCATCGGCAAAACCTATCCCAACGGCGTCAATGCGCTGGAGCGTTTTTCGGCCGAGATCAGATTAGGCGAGATCGTCGCCCTCATCGGCGGTTCTGGGTGCGGAAAATCGACGCTGCTGCGCGCCATCGCCGGTCTCGACCATGCCACGTCAGGCACGGTGACGCTCGACGCGACCGCGATTTTGGCGCCGCATGCCAAGATCGGCATCATCTTTCAGGAGCCGCGGCTATTACCGTGGCTCAGCGTCGCCGATAATGTCGGTTTCGGGGTGTCGGAACTGCCTGCCAATGTTCGCCGCGCGAAAGTCGCTGATGCGCTGGCGCGGGTCGGTCTCGCCGACAAGGCCAATGCCTGGCCGCGCGAACTATCCGGTGGCCAGGCGCAGCGCGTCGCAATCGCGCGCGCGCTGGTGCCGCAGCCGGAAGTGCTGCTGCTGGACGAGCCGTTCTCCGCGCTCGATGCGTTCACGCGCGGGGACTTGCAGGATCACCTGCTCAACCTCTGGGCCGACACCCGGCCCACTCTGGTGCTGGTTACGCACGATGTCGACGAAGCCGTGGTGCTCGCCGATCGTGTGCTGGTGATGCGGCCCCGGCCGGGCCGCCTGTTCGAGGAGATCAAGGTCAATCTGGCCCGGCCGCGCGACCGGCATTCGCCATTGTTCGACACTTTCAAGCGCCGCGTATTGACCGCGCTGGATCGCTCGCTCGATCGCAACGTGCCCGCTGCCGATCCGAAGTCGACCACGGGCGAGGCGATGTGGTGGTGACATCGCGTCAACCGCCGACTATATCCGATACGCATTTATATTATTCCGGGAGACACCAATGGACGCCGCCGAACTCCGCGCCACGCAGGCCCCGATCAAGGATCGCTACAAGACCGATCCGAAGGCCGCCTTCATCACCTTGAAGGCCAAAGGCTCGATCGAGAATGAAGGCATCGCGTGCAAGGTCGAGACCGGCCGTGCCTTAGCAGGTGCCTTGGCGGTGGCCGGCCTGCATCCCGCCACCGGGGGCTCCGGACTCGAATTGTGCTCCGGCGACATGCTGCTGGAAGCGCTGGTCGCCTGTGCCGGCGTGACGTTGAAATCGGTGGCGACCGCGATCGAGGTGCCGCTCAAAACGGGCGTGGTCACCGCCGAAGGCGATCTCGATTTTCGCGGCACGCTCGGCGTCGACAAGGAGGCGCCGGTCGGTTTCGCCGAAATTCGTCTTCGTTTCGAAGTCGAGACCGAAGCGCCGCAGGACAAGCTCGATCTCTTGCTGAAACTCACCGAGCGCTATTGCGTGGTCTATCAGACCATCAAAAACGGCCCGAAGGTTTCGGTGACGATGCAGAGGGTGTGAGCGCATCCGGGGACACGGTTAAATAATGCCCCCCGACTCCGCCTTCATCCTGACGCTGGCGCTCCGCATGGCCGTCACCGCCGCGTTCGTGGTGTCAGCGTCCGTGATCACCGAGCGCTCGGGTCCGGTGATTGGCGCGCTGGTCGCGACGCTGCCGATTTCGGCAGGGCCGTCTTACGTTTTTCTCGCGCTCGATCACGATGCGGCGTTTATCGCCGAGGGCGCGCTGGCGAGCCTGCCGATTAACGCCGCGACCATCTTCTTCGCGCTGACCTATATCGTGCTGGCGCAGCGTCGTAGCGTAGCGGTCAGTTTTTCCGGCGCGGTAGCGGTGTGGCTCGCGCTTGCCTCGCTGGAGCGAACCATCCATTGGTCACTGGCGGGCGGCCTGTTGGCGAACGCCATTTCTTTTGCGATCTGCCTGCCGCTCATGCGGCGTTACCGTCACGTCAAGATGCCGCTGATCACCCGCCGCTGGTACGATATCCCGCTGCGCGCGTCACTGGTTGCGACACTGGTGGCAACCGTCGTCACGCTGTCGCGCTGGGTCGGCCCGAACGTAAGCGGCACCATTGCGCTGTTTCCGGTGGTGCTCACCAGCATGATGCTGATTTTGCACCCACGCATCGGCGGGCCGCCGACCGCGGCCTTGCTCGCGAACGCCGGCTGGGGCCTGCTCGGCTTTGGTATTGCGGTCGCTGTGTTGCAGGTCACGGTGCTGAGGTTCGGCTCGGCGGTCGCGCTCAGTCTGGCGCTGATGACGTGCGTGAGTTGGAATCTGGGGCTGTGGGGGCTCAGCCGAAGAAAGCTCGCGCGCTGATCACGGCTTCGGCAATTTGGCCTTCAAGGCATACAGCGCCTCCAGTGCCTCGCGCGGCGACATCTCGTCGGGGTGCAGCGCCCTCATTGCTTCGATCAGCTTTTCCGTTTCGCTCGGCGGCGCCGGCTCGGCGGCGGCGCGTGAGGGTACCGCGAACAGCGGCAGATCGTCGGCCAAAGCGCGCGCGGTCTGGCCGCGGTCCTGGGCCTCGAGCTTCGCCAGCACCGATTTGGCGCGGGCGATTACCGGCGCTGGCAGGCCGGCAAGCTTTGCCACCTGAATGCCGTAGGAGCGGTCGGCCGAGCCCGGCAACACTTCGTGCAGGAACACCACGTCGCCTTGCCACTCCTTGACGCGGACGGTGGCGTTGAACAGCCGCGGCAGCTTGGCCGAGAGCGCGGTGAGTTCATGATAATGGGTGGCGAACAGCGCTCGGCAACGGTTTGATTCATGCAGATGTTCGATTGACGCCCAGGCGATTGACAGCCCGTCGAACGTCGCGGTGCCTCGGCCGATCTCGTCGAGGATCACCAGCGAGCGTTCGCTGGCCTGATTGAGAATCACCGAGGTCTCCACCATCTCCACCATGAAGGTGGAACGGCCGCGCGCCAGATCGTCGGCGGCGCCGACCCTTGAGAACAGCCGATCGATGATGCCGATCCGCGCCCGAATCGCCGGCACGAAACTGCCGATCTGCGCCATCAGCGCGATCAGCGCGTTCTGGCGCAGGAAGGTCGATTTGCCGGCCATGTTGGGGCCGGTGATCAGCCAAACCTGGCCTGAGCTTTGTCCGGGGCCGGGCGACAGGTCGCAGGCATTGGCGATGAACGGGTGGCCGTCGCGCTTGAGCGCCTGTTCGACCACCGGATGCCGGCCGCCCTCGATCGCAAAGCCAAGCGAAGTGTCGACCTCGGGCCGCACATAATTGTCGTCGACCGCGAGTTTGGCGAGCGATGTTGCGACATCGAGCAGTGCGAAAGCGTGCGCGGCGGCGCGCAAATCCTCGCTCGCGGTAACCGCCAGCGCGCACAGCCGCTCGAAGATTTCCAACTCCAGTCCGAGCGCGCGATCGCCGGCGTTGGCGATCTTGGCTTCGATCTCACCGAGTTCGGCGGTGGTGAAGCGGGTCTGGCCCGCCAACGTCTGACGGTGAATGAAGGTCGCATTCAGCGGCGGCGCCATCAATTTGTCGCCGTGCTGCGCGGTGACCTCGACGAAATAACCGAGCACGTTGTTGTGGCGGATCTTCAGGGCTTTAACGCCGGTGTCGTCGGCGTAGCGCGCCTGCATCGCGGCCACCACGAGGCGCGAGGCGTCGCGCAGGTTGCGGGTCTCGTCGAGCACGGGTTCATAGCCGTCGCGAACGAATCCGCCGTCGCGCTTGATCAGCGGCAATTGCTCGGCGAGCGCACGTTCGAATTCGCGCGCGAGCTCACGCGAGGGACGGCGCAACGCCTCCATCACCGCGACGATCTCCGGCGGCGGATTATCGAGTTGTTGCAGCAGCGCCAGCGCGGAATCCGCCGCGAGGATGCCGTCGCGCAAGCCCGCGAGATCGCGCGGGCCGCCGCGGCCGACCGACAGCCGTGCCAGCGCGCGCGACATGTCGGGTGCCGCGCGCAGCGTGGTGCGAAGTTCGTCGCGAACGGGGGCATCCGCCACGAAGGCCGCGACCGCATCCAGCCGCCGCGCAATGCCTGAGCTGTCGGTGAGCGGCGCCGCGAGTTTTTGCGCGAGCAGCCGCGATCCGGCAGGGGTTACGGTGCAGTCGATGGCGTCGAGCAACGATCCGCGTCGCTCGCCCGCAAGCGTCCGCGTCAATTCGAGATTGGCGCGGGTGGCAGGGTCGATCGCCATGGTGGTGCCGGCGGCCTCGCGGACCGGCGGCGACAATGGCGGACGTTTGCCCACTTGCGTGCGGTCGATATAGGTGACGGCGGCGGCCGCAGCGGTGGCTTCCAGCCGCGACATCGCGCTGAGGCCGTCCATCGTGGCGACCGCAAAATAGTCGCACAGCCGCCGTTCCGCTGTTGAGCTGTCGAAGACGTCGCGGGTCAGCGGCGTCACCGCCGGCAAAGCGCGCAGCAACGGTCCCACATCCACATCGCCATACAACGCGTCGGTGACAATGGCCTCGTTCGGGTTGATGCGCGCCAGCGTGGCCGCGAATTCGCCGACCGCGCATTCGGTGACGATGAATTCAGCCGTGGAAATATCGATCCAGGCCAAACCGATGCGGTCGCCGCCGGTGGAGGCGCGCGCGCGGGCGATTGCCAGCAGATAATTGTTGGTTTTGGCGTCCAGCAACGTGTCTTCGGTGAGCGTGCCCGGGGTGACCAGCCGCACCACGTCACGGCGCACCACGCTCTTGTTGCCCCGCGCCCGCGCCGCGGCCGGGTCTTCCATCTGCTCGCATACCGCGACCCGATGGCCGGATGCGATCAGGCGGTGCAGATAGTCGTCGGAGCGCTCCACCGGCACGCCGCACATCGGGATGTCCAGGCCCTGATGCTTGCCGCGCTTGGTGAGCATGATGCCGAGCGCGCGCGAGGCGATCTCGGCATCCTCGAAAAACAGCTCATAGAAATCCCCCATCCGGTAGAACAGCAACAGCCCGGGATTGGCGGCCTTGATCTCGAGGTACTGTTCCATCATCGGCGTGACGCGCGCGGCTTCGACAGGCGGCGCGGCGTCCGATGGCGGGGGAAAGGATGGCTGGATCGTCATGGGACGCGCAAACTACAAAATTTTGCCGCCCGATCCTATCGGTTTGCCACGGTGATGCGGGTTTTCCACCTCCTGACAAAGACGTTCGCGAGGCCACCTCGGAGCTTTGGGCATAACGGCCCTCCCGCGAACGCGCCGCTGCAACGAAAGCGTCAATTGACCTGTTGCGGGCGCGCTCCTAAAACTCGCCATTATTCGAGCCGGCAAGCGCGAAAAATGCGGCAATCCAGGGAGAGGTCAATGCGGGATGTATTTGTTTGCGACGCCGTGAGGACCCCGATCGGCCGTTTCGGCGGTTCGCTCGCCAAGGTGCGCGCCGACGACCTCGCCGCCGCCCCGATCAAGGCTTTGATGGCGCGGCATCCCAACCTCGACTGGTCCCAAGTCGATGAAGTCTATTTCGGCTGCGCCAATCAGGCCGGCGAGGACAACCGCAATATCGCCCGGATGGCGCTGTTGCTGGCGGGCCTGCCGGAGTTGGTGCCGGGTCTCACGCTCAATCGTCTGTGTGCCTCCGGGCTCGATGCGGTCGGCGCTGCGGGGCGTGCGATCCGCGCCGGCGAGATCGATTTCGCGATCGCCGGTGGCGTCGAATCGATGACCCGGGCACCCTTCGTGATGGGCAAGGCCTCGGAGGCGTTTTCGCGCTCCGCCGAAATTTACGACACCACCATTGGCTGGCGCTTCATCAATCCGCTGATGAAAGCGCAATACGGCGTCGATGCCATGCCCGAAACCGGCGAGAATGTCGCCGAGGAATTTCAGGTCTCGCGCGCCGATCAGGATGCGTTTGCGATCCGCTCGCAGCAGCGCGCCGGACAAGCGATCGCCTCGGGTTATTTTGCCGAGGAAATCACGCCGATCTCGGTCCCGGGCGGCAAGGCTGGCCCCATCAGCATCGACAAGGACGAGCATCCGCGCCCCGAAACCACGCTCGAGGGCCTGACCAAGCTAAAACCGATCGTGCGCAATCCCGGCACGGTGACGGCCGGCAATGCGTCCGGCGTCAATGACGGTGCCGCCGCGATGATTCTCGCCTCGGAAGCCGCGGTGAAGAAGCACGGCCTCACCCCGCGGGCGCGGATTCTCGGCCTCGCCTCGGCCGCGGTGCCGCCGCGCATCATGGGCATCGGCCCGGTGCCGGCGACGCGCAAGCTGATGGAGCGGCTCGGCTTGAAGATCAGCGATTTTGATTTGATCGAACTCAATGAGGCCTTCGCCAGCCAGGGCATCGCCTGCCTGCGTCAGCTCGGCGTCAAGGACGATGCCGATTTCGTCAATCCGCATGGTGGCGCCATCGCACTCGGTCATCCCCTGGGCATGAGCGGCGCGCGGCTGGCGATGACCGCGGTGCATGGCCTGGAGAAGCGCGGCGGCAAGCGTGCGTTGGCGACGATGTGCGTCGGCGTCGGCCAGGGTGTCGCGATGGCGATCGAGAAGCTGAACTAGTTGCCAACACCGTCATTGCGAGAAGCGTAGCGACGAAGCGATCCAGTTCTTCTCTGTGCGGCTTCTGGATTGCTTCGCTGCGCTCGCAATGACGGGAAAATGTGCCGGAGGACTCGACCATGACCCTCATTTATCCCACCGCGAGCAACGCGGCGCATCCGCCGCGCTTGTCGCCGGGCTACAAGAGCACCCTGAAGCGGTCACCGCAAAAGCCGCTGATCATCATGCGCCACACGCTGTCGGAATTGACCGGACCGGTCTACGGCCACGAGGCGGTGCGCGAGAACGACAACGACCTCACCACCCAGCACACAGGCGAGCCGATCGGCGAGCGCATCATCGTGCACGGCCATGTATTGGATGAAGACGGCCGCGGCGTACCGAATACGCTGCTCGAAATCTGGCAGGCCAATGCCTGCGGCCGCTATATCCACGTTCGCGATCAGCATCCGGCGCCGCTCGATCCAAATTTTACCGGCGCCGGCCGTGCGCAGTCCGACGCCGAAGGCTACTACAAGTTCGTCACCGTCAAGCCGGGCGCCTATCCGTGGGGTAATCATCACAATGCCTGGCGCCCCGCGCACATCCATTTCTCGGTGTTCGGCCACGCCTTCATCTCGCGGCTGGTGACGCAGATGTATTTTCCGGGCGATCCGTTGTTCGAATTCGATCCGATCTTCAATTCGGTGCCGGATGAGAAGGCGCGGATGCGGATGGTTTCCTCCTTCGATCTGGAAAACACCCAACCGGAGTGGGCGCTGTGCTATCGCTTCAACATCGTTTTGCGCGGGCGTGGCGCCACACCGATGGAGACAAAATAGTGGGGCGAACGAGCGACAAGGGCATCACACCGTCGCAGACCGTCGGTCCGTTTTTTGCGTATGGACTGACCTCGAACGGCAAATACGGATGGAACGACGCCTTCACCAGCAACCTCGTCACCCCGGATGCGTCGGGCGAACGCATCAGGGTGCAGGGACGGGTGTTCGACGGCGACGGGCAGCCGGTGCCGGACTGCATGCTGGAGATCTGGCAGGCCGACGCGCAAGGCCGGTTTGCCGATCCGCAAGACAAGCGCGGCTTGCCGAATTCGGCGTTCCGGGGGTTCGGCCGCTGCGGCACCGACGCCAGCGGCGGTTATGCGTTCGACACCATCAAGCCCGGCGCGGTGCCCGACCCCGACGGCAAGCCGCAGGCGCCGCATATTCTGCTTGCGATTTTCGCGCGCGGCATGCTGTTGCATAATTATACGCGGATCTATTTCGACGGCGAGGCGGCGAATGCGGCCGACCCCGTACTGGGCCTGGTGCCGACCCCGCGCCGCGGCACGCTGATCGCGATTCGCGAATCAGGCGCCGGCAACGCGGTCTATCGTTTCGACATCCATTTGCAGGGCGACATCGAGACGGTGTTTTTCGACATTTGATGGCGCGAGCCGGCAGCAAGCCCCACCTAATCACCACCAAATTTCAAATCCTATGCAACCCCTGTGTCCTGGTCGCCACACCTCATGGCTTTCGCGGGAAAGGATGCACACAGAGTTGTATCGATCAGATTTCTCAATTACGAGTTCCCTCAGGCTTATTTTACCTCTGGGGAATGAAGAATGAAAAAACTTGCTTTGGGACTTCTGCTGGCTTCGATCGCAGGCGCGGCATCCGCGGCCGATATATCGGCCCCACGTGCCTATACAAAAGCGCCGGTGATAAGCCCGGTGACCAACTGGAGCGGCTTCTATATCGGCGCGATGGGCGGCTATGCCTCCGAATCCACCAGCGATCCGCTCGGGATCAAGGGCGGTTTCGGCGGCGGCACGATCGGCTATAACTGGCAATTCGGCACTTTCGTCCTTGGCCTCGAAGGCGATGGCGCGTTTGGCGACGTCAGCTCGACCGTGACCGCTCCTGGCCTTGCCTCCGCGACGTTCAAAGTCGACAGCTTCAGCACCGTCCGCGGCCGGTTCGGCGTGGCGGTTGATCAGGTTTTGCTTTACGGCACCGGCGGCCTTGCCTTGGCCGACACCAAACTTAGTGCCACCGTGCTCGGCGTAACCGCAAGCACCAGCCAGGTTCAAACCGGATGGACCGCGGGCGCGGGCGCGGAATGGATGCTTGCTCCCCACTGGTCGCTCAAGGCCGAGTACCTCTATCGCCGCTTCGATAACACCACCTTGCTCGGCGTCTCGTTGGGCACCTTGGCAGTGAACAGCGGACAGTTCGGCGTCAACTACCACTTCTGATCGCGTCGGCGCGCATACACCGCGCCACAAGCGACAGTCTGAACCTGCAAAGCGCTGCGTCTACCGACGCGGCGCTTTGTTTTTGGAAACTATCCGGCGTGGTGCGACGAACTCCTGGATGATCCGTAACCAGGTATCTCCCGAGCCTTGCGCCACCAATCTCTACTCGATCACCGCATGTTCGGGCGCCTGCGACTGCTTGCGCAGCGTGGCCTTGGTGGAGCCGATGATGATTGCCAACGGGATCGTGCACAGCGTGAAGATCATCACCATCTGGAAGTCGAGCGCGAACGCGATGATCTGCGCCTGCAATGACACCATCACGTCCATGACGGCGCGCCCCGCATCGGTTCCCATGTCGATCATGCCGCGCACGTCCGGCATCTGCAGGGCGTGATTGAACGGGTTGATGTGCTGCGACAGCACCGCATAGACCCGCCGCGATCCCTCCGTCAGCTCCGTGATCACGACCGAAATGCCGATCGACGAGGCGACGTTGCGCATCAGGGTCAGCATCGAGGTGCCGTCGGTGCGCAGATGGTTGGGCAGCGTCAGGAACGCCACCGTGCTCAGCGGCACGAACACCAGGCCAAATCCGAATCCCTGCACGATGCTGACGACGACGATCGCCGGCACCCCGGTCTGATCGGTCCAGCCGGTCATGTAGAACAGCGACAGGCAGGTCAGGCTGAGACCGCAGATGATCAGCGTGCGGGCCTCGATGTAGCGCATCAACCGTCCGACCAGCATCATGGCGACGAATGTGCCGCAGCCGCGCGTCGCCAGCAGCAGGCCGGCGGTGATGATCGGGTAGCCGATCACGTTCTGCAAATAAGGCGACGACAGCGCCATGGTCGAGAACAGCACCAGGCCCATCACCGCCATGAACACGCAGCCGCCGACGAAATTCTTGTCCTTGAAGATCGCAAACTGGATGAACGGCGTCGCGGTGGTGAGCGAATGCGCGAAGAAATAGTAAAAGCCAGCGATCGAGACGGTGATCTCGGCGATGATCTCATTGGATTCCATCCAGCCGAGCTGTTCGCCGCGGTCGAGCGCGATCTGCAAGGCGCCGATGCCGACCGCGAGCGCCAGGAATCCGAACCAGTCGAAGCGCAGCTCGCGGTTTTTGGGGGTCTCGTCCATGAACACCATCAGGCCGAGCACGGTGAAGATGCCGAACGGCAAATTGACGAAGAATACCCAGTGCCAGGAATAGGTCTCGGTGAGCCAGGCGCCGAGCGAGGGGCCCATGATCGGCCCCATCATCACACCCATGCCCCAGATCGCCATCGCCTTGGCGCGTTCGTGCAGCGCGTAGGAGTCCAGCATCACCGCCTGCGACAGCGGCACCAGGGCGGCACCGAATATGCCTTGCAGCAGCCGAAACAGCACCATCTGGTTGATGTCCTGGGCGAGGCCGCACAGCACCGAGGCGATCGTAAAGCCGCCCGCACACAGGATGAAAATCCGCTTGCGGCCGAAGCGGTTGGCGATCCAGCCCACCGGCGCGGTCATGATCGCGGCAGCGACGATGTAGGAGGTCAGCACCCAGTTGATCTGGTCCTGCGACGCCGACAACGTGCCTTGCATGTAGGGCAGCGCGACGTTGGCGATGGTGGTGTCGAGCGCCTGCATGATGGTCGCGGTCATGGCGCAGATCGTCACCATGTTGCGGCGCAGGCCGGGAATTGCGATCGGGGCTGCGGCCGAACTCGGCATGAGGGCTATTCCTGGTTCGCCGCCGCCGGCGAGAAGCCGAGCAGCGCGCCGAGCGAACGGCGATGGCCGGTGTCGATCGTGGTGTAGGCGCTCATGCCGGCCTTCAGCTTTTGGACGTATGTGTCATGACTGTCGAAATAGATTCGCACCGGCAGGCGCTGGACCACCTTGACGAAATTGCCGGTGGCGTTCTGCGCCGGCAGGATCGCGAATTGCGCCCCGGTGCCGGGGCTCAGCGAGCCGATGGTGCCGTTGAAGACGTGATCGGGAAAGGCATCCACTTCGATGCTGACGGGTTGCCCGACCGCGACATGGGTGAAGTCGGATTCTTTTGGATTGGCATCGACCCAGGGCTTTGAGGTATCGATGATGCTGAACACCGGGGTGCCGGCCGCGACGAAGCGGCCGAGTTGAATCTGGTCGACCTGGGTCGCGACACCCGCTATCGGCGCGCGCATCACGGTGTGATCGAGGTTGCGTGCGGCCTGGTCGAGGGCCGCCTTGGCCTGGGCGTAAGGCGGAAATTGCTCGAGCGGCAAATTGGGATCGCCGAGCAACTGGGCTTTTGAGCTGGAAATCTGCTGCTTGAGGAATTCAAGCTGCGCCCGCGCCGTGACGAAGGCATTCGAAGCATTGTCGAGGTCGAGTTGCGAGGCGAAAGCGCTCTTGGTCAGCGTCGTCTTGCGTTCGACGTCGCGTTGTTTCAGATCGACGCTCTGCTGCGCAAGCTCGCCCATCTGGTCGTATATTTTGATGTTGGCCACCAGATTATTATAGGTCGTGCGGGTCTGATCGAGATTGGCCTTGGCCTGCTGTACGGCGAGGCGAAACGGCACCGGATCGATCTCGAACAGCACCTCGCCTTCGTTGACCTGCTGTCCCTCGTGCACCACGACTTTTTCAATCTTGCCGGAAATGTCGGGCGTGATCAGAACCTTCTGGGCGCCGACATAAGCGTCGTCGGTGGTCACGTAGCGGCCGCCATTGAGATAGAAGACCAGCCCGGCTGCGAGCGCCGCCAGCGGCAAGACGACCAGCAAAAGCGTACGGCGGTAGCGCCGCAGGCCGGCCATCAAGCGGCGGCGTGGTTCGGCGGCGATTTTCACCCGCGTGGACGGCGGGGTGCCCTTCTGCTCGGGCGGGAATTTGAGGACCGGATCAGCCATAGCGCTGCTCATTTTTTGGAGGTTCATCGGCTGGATTCTGGATCGCGTTGCGCACGTTTTCCTTGATCGCTTCCAGTTGGGCGAGCAGGCGATGGGCGTCGGAAGGATTGATGCCGTCGAGCGCGGTCGCCGTCAGTTCGGACCGCAGCCCGCTCAATTTGCCGAGCAACGGACGCGCCGCCTTGCGCAAATAGAGCCGTTTGACCCGACGGTCGCTGTCGTCGCCGCGGCGTTCGATCCAGCCATTGTCGCACAGGCGGTCGATCAGTCGCGTCAGCGTAATCGGCTGCATTTCCATCTGTTCGGCGAGTTCCGACTGCTTCAGGCCCTCGAAACGCTCCACTTTGGCCAGCACCGCCCATTGCGCGCGGGTGATGCCGTAGCGTGCGGCCTGCTTGTCGGCGTAGGCACGCACCATCCGCTGCACTTCGCCGAGCGTAAACAGGAAGTTCATATCCACAGAACCGGGGGACATCGGCATCGCCTCCGTAAGCTTGCGATATAATAAGCAAGCTTACGAATTTGACATGGTCCGTTTATGGAAGGCTGGCCCGCCGGCAGCACATGGCTCGGGAACCATGGCGAACGGACGGGCGGGATTTGGGATTATCCGCCAAAATGCTACACAAGGCTGGAAATGGCAGCGATAAAACCGACATTCCCTGCGCCCGACCACGATCACGACCGCTGCACCGCGGACGCGATCGATCACGCCGAACGGGTCTGCAAGCTTCGAGTGCAGAAATTCACGCCGATCCGCCGCCAGGTGTTGCAGGCGCTGTTGTCCAGCCACCGCCCGCTCGGCGCCTACGAGGTGATCGACGAGCTGGCTAAATCGATGCCGCGGCCGGCACCGATCACGATCTATCGTGCACTCGATTTCCTGATCGAGAACGGTCTCGTCCACCGCATCGAAAGCCGCAACGCGTATCTGGCGTGCGCGCATGACCATGACGCGGCGGCGATGGTGGCATTTCTGATCTGCGATACCTGCGGCTCGGTTGGCGAAATTCCGGCGGTGCCGGTGGCGCAAAGCCTGACCGCTGCGGCGCGGGCCACCGGTTTTGCGCCAAAATTGTCCGTGGTCGAAATTACCGGTACCTGTGCGCACTGCCAGAGCGTGTGAACAGACAATAACAACACGGCGCCAAGAAAAATTTGGCCAAGCCGTTGTGCGAGGGGATATGCGGTCGAATCAAATGGTACCGTCAACCGGGCGCCCGCTCAGCCCCGGCGCCGTCGCATTGATGCTGATGCTTTGTTTGAGCTGGGGCTTCAACCAGGTCGCGGTCAAGCTGGTGCTGCCGGATATTCCGCCGATGCTGCAGGCGATGTTCCGCTCCGCGGGCGCGTTGCCGGTGATGCTTGCGATCGGCTGGCTGCGCGGGGTGAAATTCTTCGAACGCGACGGCACGCTCGGCGCCGGCCTTTGCGCCGGCATGTTGTTCGGCATCGAATTCGTACTGATCTTCCACGGGCTGTTGCTGACCTCGGCGTCCCGCGCCGTGGTGTTTCTCTACACCGCACCGTTTTTTGTGGCGTTGGGCTCCTACCGATTTCTCGGCGAACGGCTGCGCGCCGTGCAATGGGGCGGGCTGGCTTTGAGTTTTGCCGGTGTTGCGCTCGCGATCGGCGTGCCCCAGGCCGATGTCGATGCCAGCGTGTTGCTCGGCGACCTTCTGATCGTGGGCGGCGGGGCGCTGTGGGCGGGAACCACGCTGATCGCGAAGGGAACGGCGCTGCGCAAGGCGGCGCCGGAAAAGGCGCTGGGCTACCAAGTGGCGCTGTCGATCCCGATTTTGGGGTTTGCGTCGTGGATTTCCGGCGAAAGCCTGAGCCGGGTTCCCGGCCCGCTGGCGCTGTCGCTGATGGCCTATCAGGCGGTTTGGGTGGTCGGATTGACGTATGTGCTGTGGTTTGCGCTGGTGAAGGTCTATTCCGCCAGCAAATTGTCAGCTTTTAGCTTTATGACCCCTTTGTTTGGCGTCGTGGCGGGCTATCTCATCTTGCATGACACCCTGACGCCGGCGTTCGGCGCCGCGGCGCTGCTGGTGATCGCGGGGCTTTATTTGGTTAACCGCCCGGATCTGGCCCGCCCGGTTCCGATTGATCCATTGCTGATTGTCACCAAAACCTGATATTCGAGACGCCATGAACAAGCCCGTAAAACTACCGCACGACGACGTCGCCGGCCCCCAGGCCCGGCATAAAACCACCCAGGTCATGGTCGGCAATGTCGCCGTCGGCGGCGGCGCCCCGATCGTGGTGCAGTCGATGACCAACACCGACACCGCCGATGTCGCCGGCACCGTGGCGCAGATCGCGGCGCTGGCGCGTGCCGGCTCCGAGCTGGTGCGGATCACGGTCGACCGCGATGAGGCCGCCGCGGCCGTCCCGCATATTCGCGACGCCCTGCGCAAGCGTGGCATCACCACGCCCCTGATCGGCGATTTCCATTATATCGGCCACAAGCTTTTGGCGGACCATCCGGCCTGCGCCGAAGCGCTCGACAAATACCGCATCAATCCCGGCAATGTCGGCTTCAAGAACAAGCGCGACAGCCAGTTCACCGACATCGTCGAGATCGCGATCAAGAATAACAAGACGGTGCGGATCGGCGCCAATTGGGGTTCGCTCGACCAGGAATTGCTGACCAAGCTGATGGAAGACAACGCCAAGTCCCCCGAGCCGCGCGAAGCGCGCGCGGTGACGCGCGAGGCGATGGTGCAGTCGGCCTTGCTGTCGGCCGCGCGCGCCGAGGAGATCGGCCTGCCCAAAAACAGGATGATCCTGTCGGCGAAAGTGTCCGCGGTGCAGGATCTAATCGCGGTCTACAAGGAATTGGCGGCGCGTTCGGATTACGCGATCCATCTCGGCCTCACCGAGGCCGGCATGGGCTCGAAAGGCATCGTCGCCTCGTCAGCCGCGCTCGGCATCCTCTTGCAGGACGGCATCGGCGACACCATCCGGATTTCGCTCACCCCGGAACCCGGCGGCGACCGTACGCTCGAAGTGCAGGTGGCGCAGGAACTGCTCCAGACCATGGGCTTTCGCACCTTCGTGCCGCTGGTCGCGGCATGCCCGGGTTGCGGCCGCACCACCTCGACCACCTTCCAGGAATTGGCGCGCAGCATCCAGGATTTCATCCGCGACGAAATGCCGAACTGGAAGTCACGCTACCCCGGCGTCGAATCGCTCAACGTTGCGATCATGGGCTGCATCGTCAACGGCCCCGGCGAATCCAAGCACGCCGACATCGGCATTTCCCTGCCCGGCACTGGCGAAACCCCGGCGGCCCCGGTGTTCGTCGACGGCAAGAAATTCCGCACCTTGCGCGGTCCTAATATCGCCACCGAATTCAAGGCGATGGTGATCGACTATATCGACCAGCGCTACGGCGCAGGGGCAAAGCCAACGGCCGCCGCGGAGTAGAACGGCATTCTCAGGGGCATGACGAGCCGGCGGCTGCGCGAATGCGCGACCGCCAGCAGGATTTGCAGCAGGATCTGCGAAGCAACCCCCACCTAATGGCAAGAACGACGGCGCTACAACGCCGCGTTCCGATCGTCGCGGTTGGCGAGGCTTGCTTCCTCCAGATCGAGATCGCGTTCGATCCGCCGCCGGATCTCGTCGGTGATCCGGCCGTCGCGCAGCAGGCCGTGAATGAATTGTCGCTCGGCTGAAATCAGTTCCCGCGTCAGTTCTGTTCCCTTCGCCGAAACGCCCTGCGCATCGGGATTGAGTGAATCCGGCAGCTGGTTGGCGCGGATCGCGTGTCGCGCGCGCAAGAGCTTGACCACTTCGTCGGACAATTCGCGGTCGCCCGTCATGGCTTCGAGCGATTGGAGCGCGCCGGCGAGGGCCTCGCGCCGCGCGACGATTTCCGACGCGCGCTCCGCCAAATGCTCGTCGCGACCGGCCTGCGCCAGGCCCAACCAACGGATGACCGGCGGCAGCCCCAGTCCAAGCCCCACCAGCGTGATGAAGATGACGCCGAAAGAGACGAACAAAATGAGGTCGCGGTAGGGAAATCCCTCGCCATTCGGAAGCGCGAGCGGCAGTGCGAGCGCCGCCGCCAGCGACACCGCGCCACGCACGCCGGTGAAGGCGATCGCAAACGGCCACTGCCATGGTGGCGACGGATCACGCTCGCGCACGCGCTTTGATAGCCGAGGCAGGTAGGTCGCAGGATAAAACCAGGCGAAACGCGCGACGATAACGATGACGGCGACCAGCGCGGTCGCGAACAGAATTTTGTCAAGTGGAAACGCTTTCGATTTCTCGAACAGCGATCGGATCTGGAAGCCGGTCAGCAGAAACAACAGCCCCTCGATCAGGTAGATCACGAGGTCCCAGAAGAAGATGCCCTGCAGCCGTGTCGCCGACGAGATCAACAGCGGCCCGTTCCAGCTTATGTAAAGTCCGCAGGCGATGGTCGCGATCACGCCGGAGCCGCCGAAATGTGCGGGCACCCAAAAGGCGAGATAGGGCGTGATCAGCGACAGCGTGATCTCGATTTGCGGATCGCCCACGCGGTGGCGCGCCCGCAAGCTGAGCCAGCCGACCGCGGCGCCGAACAGCATTTCGCCGGCGCCGATCACGGCAAAGGTGCCGGCCGCCTTCGGCAGCGAAAACATGCCGGTCGAAATCGCTGCGATCGCGAAACGATACAGGGTCAGCGCGGTGGCGTCGTTCGCCAGTCCCTCGCCTTCGAGGATGACCAGGATTCGGCGGGGCATGCCGAGTTTGCGGACAATCGCGAGCGGCGCCACCGGGTCCGGCGGCGCGACGATGGCGCCCATCAGAAAGCCGACACTCCAGGGCAGCCCGATCAGATGATGCGTCGCGGCGGCGACCGCGCAGGCGGTGAAAATCACGCAGCCGACCGACAAAAGGATGATGGGACGCAAATTATATTTGAATTCGCGCCAGCTCATGGCAACGCTCGCCGAATAGATCAGCGGCGGCAATACCACCAGCAGCACCAGCTCGGGCGGCAGTTCCAGCGATGGCATCCCCGGCATGAAGGCGAGTGCGATGCCGGTCAGCAGCAAGAGGATCGCCGGCGCGACATTGATCCGCCGCGCCAGCAACGCGGCACCCGCCAGCACCGCGAGCAGAATCAGAAAGATCTGGAATTTGGCTTCCACGGCGTCCAATTCCTGTGCCGGCTCAATTTGCCCGGACTGGCGGCGCCGTCAATGCCGCAGGATAGCCGCGGCACTTCTCGCGAGCGGCTATCTCTCGAAGCAGCTATTCCCGCAAATCGTAGCGGTATGATTTCGAGACGATCTGCCAACCGTCGTTGAGTTTCATCGCCACCAGATAGTCGGTGAAGTAACGCGGCGGCAATTGGCAGCGCAGCTTGATGAAGGCGGTGGAAGCGTCGGAGCGGTCGATGGTCACGATGAAATCCTCGCGCGGCTTGCCTTCTGCTTTGGCCGAGGTGCGGTTCCGCACGCGCTCGAGCCAATCGGGCACCGTGAGGACTTGCAGTTCACCGTTTTCCAGCCAGCGCAAATCGGCCGAGGGATGAAAGATCGCAGCTAACTTGTCGGCATCGCCCTCGTACAGGCCGTCGAAATAATGCTGGACGACGGCTTCGGCAGTGGATCGGTCGTGACTCACGGGTGGGACTCCTGTTGGGTCATAAAGCGTCGGTTTTTTAAATCGCGCTGGCCGCGATGTTCACCATCAGCGCGACCAGCGCGGTATTGAACACAAACGAAATGATGCCGTGCGCGGTGGCGGTGCGGCGGATGGTCTTGTCGGTGATGCCGACGTCGGAGACCTGCGCGGTCATGCCGATCACGAATGAGAAATAGACGAAATCCCAGTAGTCGGCGTGTTCGTGCTGGTCGCCGCTCGGAAACTGCAGGCCGCCGGGTTTGGCGCCGCGGTAAAAATCATGGGCATAATGCAGTGCGAAGGCGGTGTGCACCGCGGCCCACGACAGCGCGATCGTCACCGTCGCCAGCGCCAGTTGCGGCCCGCTGCGGTTCGAGGCGCCGAGTTCGAAGACGATCGCGGCGATGCTGGCGAAGGCGCCGAGCGCCGTCACCAGCAGAATCAGAAAGCGGCCGTCATCCTGCAGCACGGCGTTGCGGCGGATATGCGCAAGTCCACACCGCAGCATCATGGCGTACACAAGCACCAGATACAGCGCGATGAAAACGTCCCAGCCGATCAGCATCCGCGTCACCGGCCGCAACGAATCGGGCAGCAGAAAGAACGCCACGATGCCCACCGCGATCGAAATGAAGGTGCGCGGGCGCGCATAGAGCACGCGGACCGGCTTGGACATCCTCCGGAAGCCGACAAGATGATGGTCGCCTGCGTACTCGTGCTTGTCAGCTTCCTTGTCGGCCATCGGCGCCCTTAATTCTTGCGGTCGGCAACGAAGCGCGCGGCGGCGCGCAGCACCTCGCCCTTGGCGCCGAAGATCGAAAGCGCGGAATCGGCGCGGGCCAGCAGATCGCGCACGCGTTGCTTGGCACCCTCGATCCCGAGCTGGGTGACGAAAGTGGTCTTGCCCAGGGCCGCGTCCTGTCCGGTCTGTTTGCCGAGCGCGGCGGCGTCACCCTCGACGTCGAGCAGATCGTCGGCGATCTGGAAGGCTTCGCCGAGCGCGTGGCCGTAATCGTCGAGCGCCTGGTATTCCTGCGACGAGGACTGGCCGAGGAGCGCGCCGGCGATGCAGCCATAGCGCAACAGCGCGCCGGTCTTCATCTGTTGCAGCCGCGCGACGTCGACCGGCTCACGGTCGCCGAACCGGCCTTCGCCGGCAAGATCGAGGATCTGGCCGCCGGCCATGCCGCCAATTCCCGAGGCCCGCGCTAGTGCGCGGGTCAAAGCCAGCCGCACGCCGGGCTCGCGGTGAATCTCGTCGCGGGTGATGATGTCGAAGGCGAGCGTCAACAGCGCGTCGCCGGCGAGGATCGCGGTGGCGTCGTCATAGGCCTTGTGCAGGGTCGGCCGGCCGCGGCGCAGATCGCTGTTGTCCATCGCCGGCAGATCGTCGTGAATGAGCGAATAGCAGTGGATGCATTCGAGCGCGGCGCCGGCCAGCAACGCGGCCTCGCGCGGAACCCCGAACACCGCTGAGCTCTCGACCACCAGAAACGGCCGCAGCCGCTTTCCCCCGCCAAGGCTCGAATAACGCATGGCCTCGATCAGCCGTTTTGGCCGCGCGATCTCGTCGGGCAGAAGCGCGTCCGACAAAAGCTTGCCGAGCAGGGCTTCGGTATCTTCCGCGGTGGCGTCCAGTCGTTTGGTAAAGTCTGATAGGGTAATGCCGGTGGTCATCAAGGGTAGCTCCAGATCAAAGTTGGCCGGACAATCGGTTATGGCGCGGGCTTCGTCAATTCCGCAGCCGGTGTCATGAAGGTCTTAAAACCGATGGAAAAAGCATGACCTATCATGGTGGTGTCGCTCGACGTCGCTACATCCGTCGCGCCCGCTGCCGCCAACCCGAAGCATAGATTTTGCGCATTGCCCGAAATTTGGTGTTGATTCTGCTGGGGCTGCTGCTGCTGCCATATCTGCTGGCACCGCTGTATCGCGCCGGCCATCCGGTCTCGACCCTGATGGCGTGGCGCACCATGACCGGCGCGCCGATGTCGCGGCAATGGATTGATCTCGGCGCGATCTCGCCCTCGCTGCCGCGCTCGGTGGTGGCGGCCGAGGACGCGAAATTCTGCAGCCATCGCGGCATCGATTGGGATGCGTTGCGGGAAGCGATCGACGAGGCGGAGGACGGCGAAGCGGGCCGCGGCGGCTCGACCATCACCCAGCAGGTGGCAAAAAACCTGTTTTTGTGGCCGGGCCGCAGCGTGGTCCGCAAGGCGCTGGAGTTTCCGCTCGCACTGTGGATTGATCTGGTGCTGCCGAAGCCGCGGATTTTGGAGATCTATCTCAACATTGCCGAACTGGGCCCCACCGGCCAGTTCGGCGCGGAAGCAGGCTCGGCTTACGCATTCGGCCATCCCGCATCGAGCCTGGCGCCGCGCGAAGCGGCGCTGCTGGCGGCGATCCTGCCCAATCCTGTCCGGCGCAGCGCCCGCAATCCCGGTCCCGGCGTGCGCCGTCTGGCCGCAACCTATACGGCGCGGGCGCAGGCGACGGGATTGGCGCGATGCTGGAGCGAAAATCGCGCTTTTTGAGCCGATTTGGGCTATTTTGAACCTAGCTTTGGAGCACTCCATCCTCTATAAGCGCGGCCTTATCGGCATTTCAGCTCGCGCCAAAAACGCTTCAGCGGTCCGCTTTGGGACGGATGCCTCCGACACACCACCCCTAGAGGACACCGACATGGCCGTTCCCCGAAGAAAAACATCGCCCTCGCGGCGTGGCATGCGCCGCTCGGCAGATGCGCTGAAGAAGCCGACCTACGCGGAAGACAAGGATTCCGGCGAATTGCGCCGTCCGCACCACCTCGATCTGAAGACCGGCATGTACAAGGGTCGCCAGGTTCTGAAGGTCAAGAAGGAATCCTGACGCGAGCGGCGGGGTGGGGACGTACCCACCCCCGCCTCGCATTTGGCTCCCGGATCGGCCGCGCGTCATTTGCCGCGCGGCGCGGCATCCGGGGGAGCGTCGGAATACGAAGTCCAAAATGGGCTCGTGTCCCTGACGCGGCGCGGCATCCGTGACGCCACGCAGAGCCGGGACCCGCGACGGGCGCCTGCCCGAATTCGGCCAATGAGTAAGATAACAGGTTTCCAGCCCGCGAACCGCAAGGTTCGTTCTTGCTTGAAAAGAAGGCCTCGCCGATGTCCATGGTCGGTTTTCCGCTGCTTCTGATCCCGCTCGCGGTCTACAACATCGTCGTCTTTCTGATGCCCGGCGTGTCCTTCGCCGAGCCGTTGGTGAAGTTGACGTTGATGTCCGGCGCGGAATGGTCGCTGAACCTCAGCGATATGCTTCTGGCGCTCGGCATCTTGTTGCTGCTGCTTGAGGTCATCAAGGGCGCGCGCCCCGGCGCGAAATATCTCACCGATCATCTGCTGTCGCTGATTGTGTTCGGTGCTGCGGCTGCCGAGTTCGTGCTGTGGCCGCGGTTCGGCACCTCGACCTATTTCTTGCTGGCCCTGCTGGGACTGGTGGATTTTCTCTCCGGCATTGCGTTGCGCGCGCGGCGCCGCGTGCAGGCGGCTCCAGCCGCGGTCTCTGGGCGAGGCGCGAGGCCATCCGCCGCCGCGCCCGAACCTCACTTCGATCCCGTCCCGGCGCCATCGATGCCGGCGCCAGTCGCCGAATCCGTGCCTGCCGACGTCGTGCCGGGTGAGCCGGCGCCGGAGGTCCAATCCCCGGGGTTGGTGCAGTCCCCGGGACTGCAACCGGGCGATGGCTCGCCGCCGCCGGATGGCCCGCGGCGTTAGCCCTCGTTCAAATGATTTGTCGGGTCCGAAAGCCCACACCCTGAGAGGCGGGCTGCTTCGCGCCGTAAGCGGTCTGCGCTTCCGCAGGCGTTGCCCGCCGCAAGCTGCGCGTTTGCGGAGCCTGCGCCGCGGTGGCGATCAGATGGGTGATGAAAGTCGAATTGGGCCGTGACCGTAGCCAGCTCGACCTCTGCGGTGCTTGACCTGAGGGCGTAAGAGGCACCAGTGCGACGCTGGCCGATTTTGGCCGGGCAAGCGCGTCACTGTCTATCGTCGGCTGCGGTCGGTCGGTATCCAACATCGTCAATCATATCCGGCTGGACTGTCACGTTTTGGAACGTTGCGTCCCCTTGCAATCTCATCGTCGCAAGGGGCATGCCGGTTCTTCCCCATTCGTTCCCAACGGTCGCCAAACGTGGTTTTCGGAATATTTATGAACTTTGCCTAAGGCAGGCGCGGAAAGGGCAGTATCCTTGAAGCGGGAATCACCCCGCACTGTCCTGAAACGAGGCGACCGTGACATCCGCCCTTCCGCAAGCTTCGACCATTCTGGCCTCGCTCGGCCAGGCGGCCTTTGTGTGGGATATCGCCACCGACGCGTTGACCTGGAGCGATCACGCCGCCTCGGTTTTTCCCGATATTCCGTTGGCGGCGCTGGCCAGCGGCGCGGAATTCGCAAAACTGATCGAACCGGTGCACACGATCCGGTCGGAGGCGCTGGGTCACTCGTCGCCCGCCCGCGGCCGCGACGGCGTGCCCTACCGCATTGAGTATGGCGTGCGGACAAGTAGCTCCGCTCCGGTGCTCTGGATCGAGGAATCGGGCTGCTGGTTTGCCGGCGTTAACGGCAAGCCGGTCCGGGTCCAGGGAGTTGTCCGCCTCGACAATGAGCGCCACGCCCGCGAGGAACAGCTGGTGAGGTTGTCGCAGCACGACCCGTTGACCGGCGAACTCAATCGCACGCATCTCGTCGCCGCGTTGGCCGAAGCTATCGAGGAAGCCGCGCGTTTCCGCTCATCCTTCGCTTTCATGCTGATCGGTATCGATCGCCTGGCGCGCATCAACGACGCCTTCGGGTTCGATGTTGCGGACGCGGTGATTTCCGAGGTCGCCAGGCGCATTCGCGCGCGGCTGCGCAACGGCGACGTGCTCGGTCGGTTCTCCGGCAATAAATTCGGACTGATCCTGAAGAACTGCACCGTCGACGACATCAATGTCGCCGCCGAGCGGTTTCTGGCCGGCATTCGCGACGACGTGGTGCCGACCAAATCCGGCCCGGTCTCCGTTACGGCGTCGATCGGCGCCGTCGGTGTGCCGCGTTATGCCCGCAGCGCCGACGAGGCGGTCAACCGCGCCCAGGAAACCCTCGACCTGGCGAAGCGCCGCCGCGCAGGGTCATTTTCGCTGTGGCGTCCGAATGTCGAGCGCGACGCCCAGCGCCGCGTCAATATCCGCGTCACCGACGAGATCGTCACCGCGCTCAACGAGCGCCGGATCGTGATGGCGTTCGAGCCGGTGGTCGAGGCGGATTCGCGCCGCCCGGCCTTCTACGAGTGTCTCGTCCGCATGGAACAGGATGACGGCCAGGTGCTGCTGGCGCCGGACATCGTTCCCGTCGCGGAGAAGCTCGGCCTGATACGCCTGGTCGATCACCGCGTGCTTGAACTTGTGGTGGCCGAACTTGCAAGCGCGCCGAACGTGCAGCTCAGCCTCAACATTTCGCCCGACACCACGATGGATCCGGATTGGTGGGCTTCCATCGAATCGCTGATGCGCGCGCATCCTGGCGTCGCCGAACGGCTGATCGTCGAAATCACCGAAACCGTTGCGATCCAGGACATCGACGACGTCCGCGGCTTCGTCACGCGGCTGAAGAACTATGGCAGCCGGATCGCGATCGACGATTTCGGCGCCGGTTACACCTCGTTCCGGAATTTGCGCAAGCTCGGCGTCGATATCGTGAAGATCGATGGCGCGTTCGTGCAGAACATCGCGCGCTCGGCGGATGATCGCGCCTTCGTGCAGACCCTGATCGATCTGGCGCGGCGGCTGGAAATCAAGACGGTCGCGGAATGGGTTCAGGACGATCAGTCCGCGACGATGCTGCGCGAGTGGGGATGCGACTACATCCAGGGCCGGCTGATCGGGCTTGCGTCCTCGCAGCGGCCCTGGAATACGCTGACGGAGGTGGCGTTGCCGGCGGCGGGTTAGATTCGTCCGCGCTCAAAATATCTCTGCGTCGTTCCCGTGAAAGCGGGAACCCATGCGCCGCAACAATAAAAGCCGGTGGTTATGGTCCCCGCTTTCGCCTGCGAAAACAGGGATGACAATCACAATCACTCTTCCTTTTTCGGCTCTTTCGACATGCGCTCCAGGCGCTCCTGCATGTCCTTCATCTGACGGCGAAGGTCGTCGATGTTGCCTTCGTCGGCGGCCGGCTCCGATGCCTTCTCGGGCTCGGCACCGCCTGTCGTGCGCGGCGCCGCGAACGGCTTGAACATCGAGAAGGTCCGTTCGAACATTTCCATGTTGCGGCGAACGTGTTCCTCCAGCGGCGCAAACGGCGTCAAGCTGAAAGTGGTGGTGAGCTGCTTGCGGAATTTTTCCTGCTCACGCGTCAGCGTGTCGATGGATTGTTCGAGATAGCGCGGAACCACCATCTGCATGCTGTCGCCGTAGAACCTGATCAACTGCCGCAGGAAGGTGGTCGGCAGCAAATTCTGGCCGGCCTTGTTTTCCTGTTCGAAGATGATCTGCGCCAGCACCGAACGGGTGATGTCGTCGCCGGTCTTTGCATCATAGACGAGGAAGTCCTCGCCTACTTTCACCATCGCCGCGAGATCCTCGAGCGTCACATAGGTGCTGGTGCCGGTATTATAGAGCCGCCGGTTCGCGTATTTCTTGATCGTGGTGGGTTGGTCTGTTTTCGCCATGGGCTCACATATGCACACCGAGGAGAAGGAACCCGACGGCATCGCCGAAGGGCAGACGAGCAACGCATCGCAGCAAAGTAAGCATTTTCAACGCGGTTCGGCTACCGTTTTGTGCGTCACGGTTAATTTGAAAGCATGGACCCTGCTCAGGAAACTGCCAAGAGGATCAGTTTGCGTGCGCCGCGGCGGATTTCCGACCTCTGGCCGATTGACACTTCATGCCTAGCTTAACAGGATAGTAGTGAGAGACAGGCCTGCCATCCGGCGCCCGCCGTCTAAAGACCCTCAAGCCCAGGAGATGTCCATGTCAGACGATGTCGTCATCGTCAGCGCCGCCCGCACCCCGGTCGGAAGTTTCAACGGCGCGTTCGCCACCATGCCGGCCCACGATCTCGGTGCCGTCGCCATCAAGGCAGCGCTGGAGCGCGCCGGCGTCGAGCCAAGCCGCGTCTCCGAGGTGATCATGGGCCAGATTCTGACCGCGGCGCAGGGCCAGAACCCCGCCCGTCAGGCGTCGATCGCCGCCGGCATCCCGGTGGAAAGTCCCGCCTGGGGCGTCAATCAATTATGCGGCTCGGGCCTGCGCACCGTTGCGCTGGGCTATCAGGCGCTGCTCAACGGCGATTCCGAAATCGTCGTTGCGGGCGGCCAGGAATCCATGAGCATGGCCCCGCATGCCCAATATCTGCGTGGCGGCGTGAAAATGGGCCCGGTGGAATTCATCGACACCATGATCAAAGACGGATTGTGGGACGCCTTCAACGGCTACCACATGGGCAACACCGCCGAGAACGTCGCCAAGCAGTATCAGATCACCCGTGCGCAGCAGGACGAGTTCGCGGTCGGTTCGCAGAACAAGGCCGAGGCGGCGCAGAAGGCCGGCAGGTTCAAGGACGAGATCGTCCCGGTCACCGTCAAGACCCGCAAGGGCGACATCGTCGTCAGCGACGACGAATACCCGCGTCACGGCGCGACCCTCGATGCCATGGCCAAACTCAGGCCGGCGTTCGAGAAGGACGGCACTGTGACCGCCGGCAGCGCTTCGGGGATCAACGACGGTGCCGCCGCGGTGGTGCTGATGACCGCAAAGCAGGCGGCCAAGGAAGGCAAGATTGTGCTGGCGCGCATCGTGTCGTGGGGCCAGGCCGGCGTCGATCCGAAGATCATGGGCACCGGGCCGATCCCGGCCTCGCGCGCGGCGCTGAAAAAGGCCGGCTGGAAGATCGGCGATCTCGATTTGATCGAGGCCAAC
This sequence comes from uncultured Alphaproteobacteria bacterium, assembly GCA_963814615.1. GTDB lineage: Bacteria > Pseudomonadota > Alphaproteobacteria > Rhizobiales > Xanthobacteraceae > Bradyrhizobium. The sequence goes on from CAWFDN010000002.1 coordinate 64,891, forward strand.
GAAGCCTTTGCGGCGCAGGCCTGTGCGGTCAACAAGGACCTCGGCTGGGATACTTCCAAGGTCAACGTCAATGGCGGCGCGATCGCGATCGGCCATCCGGTCGGCGCCTCCGGCGCCCGCGTGCTGGTGACGCTATTGTACGAAATGCAAAAGCGCGATGCGAAGAAGGGTCTCGCCACGTTGTGCATCGGTGGTGGTATGGGAATCGCGATGTGCATTGCACGCGACTAATCGCGCGGCGGTGGATGATGAAAAGATCATCTCGCAACTTCGGCTTACGCTGATAGAAAAGAAAATGCCCGGTTTTGCGCCGGGCATTTTCATCTGGAAGGCGCTGTCAAAAGACCGGGATAATTCCGGCTTATAAAAAGACCACCGAGGAGGATTCGACATGGCACGGGTTGCATTGGTGACGGGAGGAACGCGCGGCATCGGGGCGGCGATCAGCAAGGCACTCAAGGCTGCCGGCTATAACGTCGCCGCCAGTTATGCCGGCAATGATGCGGCGGCCGACAAATTCAAGGCCGAGACCGGTATTCCCGTCTACAAATGGGACGTGAGTTCGTTCGAGGCCTGCGCCGACGGCGTCAAGAAAGTCGAGGCGGAGCTCGGCCCGGTCGAGGTGCTGGTCAACAATGCCGGCATCACCCGGGATGGCGCCTTCCACAAGATGACTCTTGAGCAGTGGAATGCGGTGATCAACACCAATCTCGGCTCGCTGTTCAACATGACGCGCCAGGTGATCGAGGGCATGCGCGCCCGAAAATTCGGCCGCGTCCTCAACATCTCCTCGATCAACGGCCAGAAGGGTCAATTCGGCCAGGTCAACTATTCGGCCGCCAAGGCCGGCGACATCGGCTTCACCAAGGCGCTGGCGCTGGAGAATGCCAAGGCCGGCATCACGGTGAATGCGATCTGCCCGGGCTATATCAACACCGAAATGGTGCAGGCGGTGTCGAAGGACGTGCTGGAGAAAAGCATCCTGCCGCTGATCCCGATCAACCGGCTAGGCGAGCCCGACGAAGTTGCCCGCGCCGTGGTGTTCCTGGCCGCCGACGAGGCCGGCGCCATCACGGGTTCGACGCTCACCATCAATGGTGGGCAGTATATGGTGTGAGTACCGACTTAGCGATCGGTTGGAATGAGTCGTCATGCCCGGGCTTGTTCCGGGCATCCACGTCTTTGCGACCAAGCAGCGAGGAAGCCGTGGATGGCCGGGAGCGCAGACAAGTTTACGTAGTCTGCGCTAGAGCGTTTTCCAGCGAAGTGGATGCCGGTTCGCGTCAAGAAAACGCGTCAAAACAAAGAAATAGAGCCTCCGTTCCGATTCAATCGGAACGGAAAAGGCTCTAGGCAGACTACTATGCCCGGCCATGACGAAAAAGTGCTTCGGCCCCGCTTTCCGCGACTCACAATTTCATGACCTCACGCACCGCCACCTTGATCGGATTGACCGCAATCCTGATGTGGTCGTTGTTGGCGGCGCTCACGGTAGCGACAGGGAAAATTCCGGCCTTTCAACTCGCGGCGATGACGTTTGCGGTCGGCGCACTGGTCGGGCCTCTGACCTGGATCGGGCGGCCGGAGGCCATCCGCGCGTTGTGGCAGCGGCCCACGGCCTGGATCGTCGGGGTCGGCGGATTGTTCGGCTATCACGCGCTGTATTTCCTCGCGCTACGCTTTGCGCCGCCGGCCGAAGCTGGCTTGCTGAATTATCTCTGGCCGCTGTTGATCGTGTTGTTTTCGTCGCTGCTGCCGGGCGAGCGCCTGGCACCACACCATCTCATTGGTGCCGTGCTCGGTCTCGCTGGCACAACGCTTTTGTTCGTCGGCAACAGCGGCGACGGTTTTACGCCGGGCCAATCGCCCGGCTTGATCGCGGCGTTCGTCGCAGCTTTCGTATGGGCGGCGTATTCGGTGATGTCGCGCAAGCTCAAAGCGGTGCCGACCGACGCGGTGGCCGGCTTTTGCCTCGTCACCGCGCTGTTGGCCGGGCTGGTGCATGGGCTGGTCGAGGTCACAGTCTGGCCCGACACAACGGCACAATGGCTGGCCATTTTTGCGCTTGGCGTCGGACCGGTCGGCGCCGCCTTTTACGCCTGGGACATCGGGATGAAGCGCGGCGATATTCGGGTGCTCGGTGCGGCCTCCTATGCGACGCCGCTGCTGTCGACCGCGTTTTTGATTCTGGCGGGCTTTGCCAAGCCGAGCGCGAACATCGCTCTCGCAGCGGTGTTGATTGCCGGCGGCGGCTTGATCGCGGCGAGAGATATGATTGGGAGACGGCCCTGAAGTATTAACCCGTCATTCCGGGGTGCATCTCGGAATGACCGTTGAGTTGCTACACGGGCTCCCATCCGTTCGGCGCCAGCTCAAACTTCGCAAAATCAAATCCCGGCGCCACCGTGCATCCGACCAGCGTCCAGTCGCCGGTACTTTCGGCGGCCTGCCATGCTTGCGCGGGCACGATCGCCTGCGGCACTTCGCCGGCAACGAGATCAGGCCCGAGCCTGACGGCCTGGGTCCCGCTGTCATCGGCAATCAGCAGGGTCAGGGCACTGCCCGCATAATAATGCCAGATCTCCACCGCATCGATGCGATGCCAATGCGAGCGCTCGCTGCGCGCCAGCAGGAAATAGATCGCGGTGGACAACGCGCGTCCGTCTGTGTCCGCGCGGGTATCGCGAAACGTCTCGCGATAGTGCCCGCCTTCGGGATGCGGCCGCAAGTCCAGCCGCGCGATGATCGCGGCCGCGCTCGGTGCCAACTCCATCAAGGTTTTTCCATCAGGATTTGTTCTTGCGTTCGCGCAGTTCGCCGAACACCTCGGCTGCGCTTTTGCCTTTCATCCGCACGCTGGCCGCGACCGACGGCTCGTCGGCACGCAGGAACACATTGGCTTTCTTTTCTTCGCCAAGCAGGGTCGGAATCGTCGGCTTGTTCGCCGCGCGCAATCGCGTCACTTCGTCGGCGCGCGCTTTTAAGGCAGCATTATCGGGCTCGATGGTGAGTGCAAATTTGACGTTGGAGGCGGTGTATTCATGGCCGCAATAGAGTTTGAAGTCGTCGGGCAAGGCGCGCAGCTTCAACAGCGATTCCCACATCTGCGGATAGGTGCCTTCGAACACCCGCCCGCATCCGATCGAAAACAGCGTATCGGCGGCAAACAGCGCCTTCTCATTGTCGAACACATAGCTGATGTGATCGAGCGTGTGACCTGGCGTTTCCAGCACCCGCGCCAGCAGGCCTCCCACTTTCACGACGTCACCCTGGCCGACGCGCAGATCGACATTCGCGATTTTGGCGGCCTTGTCGTGCGGTGCGACCACGCGGCAATTGTATTTCTGTTTGAGTTCAGCGATGCCGCCGACATGGTCGCCATGATGATGCGTGACCAGAATATCGGTTAGCGTCCAGCCCTCGTGCTCCAGCGCCTTGAGAACAGGGGCGGCTTCCGGCGCGTCGATCGAGGCGGTGGCCTTGGTCGCGGGATCGTGGATCAAATAACCGAAATTGTCGGTGAGGCAGGAGAACAGGCGGATTTCGGCGGTCATGAGATCTCCAGAAAACGGGTAGAGCGACGGCGAAATGCGCTCATATAGCCATCAAATATGGCGTTAACGCTTCGCCGGCAATGCCATATTCCGCGTCCCCGGCGGCGTGGTGGCGTGTTAGACTAAGTTCATGACCATCGATGTCATCGATCTTCGTGATTTCTACTCGCAGCGCCTCGGCATTGTGGCGCGGCGGCTGATCAATCGCGGCATTCGTGCGCGCTGGCCGACCGCGCAGGGCCAGCGGGTGCTCGGCCTCGGCTATCCGACGCCCTATCTCGGCCTGTTTCGTGAGGATTGTGAACGTTGCATCGCCTTCATGCCGGCGGCACAGGGCGTGCTGAAATGGCCGACCGCGCGGCCGACGCTGGCGACATTGGTCGATGAATTTTCGTTGCCGCTGCCGGATGCCGCGGTCGATCGCGTCCTGCTGGTTCATGCGCTGGAAATGTCCGACGATCCGGAAGGGTTGTTGCGCGAGGTATGGCGGGTGCTGGCGCCGTCCGGCCGGGTGATGGCGGTTATTCCGAACCGACGCGGGGTGTGGACGCGCACCGACACCACGCCGTTCGGTCACGGCCGGCCGTATTCGCGCTCGCAGATCACGCAATTGCTGCGGCAAACCTGGTTTACACCAACGGGGTGGGGCGAGGCGCTGTTCGTGCCGCCGGTCAGGGGCGGCTGGTTCTTGCGCTCCGCGATGGCGTGGGAGCGGGTCGGCGCAACGTTGTCGTTGCCGTTCGCCGGGGTTCATATCGTGGAGGCCACCAAGCAGGTCTATCGTGCGATCCCGGCACACCGCGAACGCATCCGGCTGATTCCCGCGCTGGAGCCCGCGCTGGTGCCGTCGTCCCTGCAACAATGATGATGTTTTGCAAGGTCGCAGGGTGGGCTGAGCGAAGTAAGCCCACCATCTACTTGCATTCTTAATCCTGGATTTGGTGGGCACGGCGCTGATGCGCCTTTGCCCACCGAATTTACGTCGACTTACTCATTGCCCGGATTGAAATCATCGCCCGGCGTCACTGGAGCGGCGGCCACGCCTTCGGGCCGCGGGCTATGGGGACGCCGACGTCGCCGCGGGAAACGCTCTCGCTCCCCACCGGGGCCCTCGAAACCACCCGGGCCATTATTGATCTGCGGCTGCGGTCCGGTGATGAAGGACGGTAAGCGGTCGACGTTGACGTTATCCGGGATTACCGGTTGCGGCTGGGGTTGCGGTTGAAACTGCGGTTGCGGACGATGCTCGCGATGGCCAGTCTGTTCACGAGGCGAATTGTCACGAGGCGGATTGTGCTCGCGCGGCTGGTAGGATTGCCCCTCGCGCTGGTGATCGCGTGGAGTGTTGTCGCGCGGGACGAACGGTTGCGGCTGCACCGGCACGAAGCCGGGCTCTTGTCCGAAATTCGAAAAGCTTTCGCTGTCGTCGTCGCCGTCCTCCGAGGGCATCTCGTTCTCGGTGCGCGGCTGCGGCTGGTTCTGGCGGAATTGTTCCTGCGCGGCGGCGATCAGGCGGAAATAATGCTCGGCATGCTGATAATAATTTTCGGCGGCTACCGGATCGCCGGAGGAGCGCGCGTCGCGCGCCAGCTGTACGTATTTTTCGGCGACGTGGGAGGCGGTGCCGCGGATCTTGATGTCGGGTCCGTTGGACTCGAACACCCGGGTCATCGGGTTCTGGCCGCGCCGATTGTTGTTATTATTGTTGTTGTTGCTATTATTATTGTTCCGGTTACGCATCCGCTTGTTGTTGTTGTTCTGACCGTTTCTCATGTCTCGCCTTTATTCCAGCCCTGAAAAGTTACCAGCTTTGGAGTGTCGCCTTCAGAAGAGTGTCGCCTTTAGATTGCGGTTGTCATAGTCGATCTGCCACGCGGCACGCGCACTGAATCGCAGTGCAGTTCAATTCCGCACAAATATTGTCCACACAGATTTTGCCGTACGTCGCGGTCGACAAAGACGCGCTCCCCGACAGCCCAACGGTATGCCGCTGGCTGCATCAAATCATTCCGCCTGCCAAAACAAGCACAGGTTTCTCGCGTGAGTTTTCAAGCGCAATGTCAGGCTTTCGTTCGCTTTGCGGTCAGAAGCAGCGCAGCTCTCTAAAGCCATCGCGCTTAAATGGACCTGCGTTTTGGAACCTTTCACTCGGGGCGGGCTCTCGCTTTGAGAACTCTGGCCTCCACCCGCATGATCTACGGGGTATCCACGGGGCCAGCAAACCCTAGACCGATGTTGTGAGCGGAACGTAGTCGCTCCCGGGGAATATTCCAAGGGGTTTTTTGCATTTCAATCGGGCTTTATGAGGGCATTTTTCGGCCCGCGACGGCACGCCGAATGCCCGCCAGATCGGCTTTGGCGGGCCGTTCCAGTGTCAATCCTGTCGCCGTCATCAAACTTTCAATATAGGCGTGTTGGCCATGCCCCGCTTCGACGACGAGAGCGCCTCGGGGGACCAGCAACGCAGCGGCCTGCGGAATCAGGGCGCGATAGGCGTCGCAACCATCGGCGCCGCCGTCCAGCGCGCGATGTGGATCGTGATCGCGGACCTCTGTTGCGAGTTCGGCGATTTCTGCGGAACGGATATAGGGCGGGTTCGACACGATCAGATCGAATGTATCAGAAAGTGCTGACGCATAGTCGCAAGCGACGAACACCGCCCTTGACGCGAACCCCAAGCGGGCAGCGTTGAGGCTTGCGGTTCGCAATGCCGCCACGCTGATGTCGGTGCCGAAGCCGCAGGCGTCCGGCAATTCGGACAAGAGCGCCAGCAAAATGGCACCCGAACCGGTGCCGATATCGGCGATGCGCAACGAGCGACTGGGATCGGGAGCCTGCACCATTTCCAGGGCGAGTTCGACCACGGTTTCGGTGTCGGGTCTCGGCACCAACGTCGCGGCCGAGAGCTGCAGCGGCAATCCCCAAAACTCCTTAAGCCCAAGAATCCGCGCGACCGGCTCGCCCGCCAGGCGTCGGCGCGCGCAATCCTCAAGGCGCGCGGCCTCCCCCGGGGTGACGGGCCGTTTTGCCGAAGCGATCAAGCCGGTGAGGTCGAGACCGAGCACCGCGCCAACCAGAATGCGAGCATCCAGCTCCGCGGATTCGACGTCGCCGGAAATGAGCCGCGCCGTCAGCGTCCGCCGTGCGGTCTCGACGGTTTGTCCGGCGAAGAATTCAGTCACGCGGCGGCGCCTTGGGCGGCGAGCTGGGCCGCCTGATGCTCGGTCGTCAGCGCATCGACCAGTTCACCCAAGGCCTCGCCCGCAATCACCTGCGGCAGCTTGTAGAGCGTAAGGTTGATGCGGTGGTCGGTGACGCGTCCTTGCGGAAAATTATAGGTGCGGATGCGCTCGGAGCGGTCTCCGGAGCCGACCTTTTCGCGACGGTCCGCCGACCGCGCCGCGTCGATGCGCTGCTGTTCGGCGTCGTAGATCCGCGAGCGCAGGATGTTCATTGCCGAGGCGCGGTTCTTGTGCTGGGAACGGCTGTCCTGCATGTTGACGACGATGCCGGTCGGAATGTGGGTGATGCGGATCGCCGATTCAGTCTTGTTGACGTGCTGGCCGCCGGCGCCCTGCGAGCGCATGGTTTCAATCCGCAAATCGTCGCTCTTGATCTCGACATCGACCTCTTCGACCTCCGGCAGCACGGCGACGGTTGCTGCCGAAGTGTGAATGCGCCCCTGCGTCTCGGTGTCGGGCACCCGCTGCACCCGGTGCACGCCGGATTCGAATTTCAATTTCGCGAACGCACCGCGGCCCTGGACCTCGGCGACGATTTCCTTGTACCCGCCCATGGTGCCTTCGCTGGCGGAGATCACCTCGACCTTCCAGCCCAGCAAGCTGGCGAAGCGCTCATACATCCGGAACAGGTCACCGGCGAACAGCGAGGCTTCGTCGCCGCCGGTGCCGGCGCGGATTTCCAGCACCACGTTGCGTTCGTCCATAGCGTCCTTGGGCAACAGCGCGACGCGGATCTTCTGGGCGAGTTCAAGGCTGCGTGCGGCAAGCGTTTCCCGCTCGGCCTCCGCCATGCCGCGCATCTCGGGCTCGGTTGAGGGATCCGATATCAAAGCATCGATCCCGGCGATCTCGGTGTTGGTGGCGCGATAGGCCTTCACGGCGTCGATCAGCGGGTTGAGCTCGGCGAGTTCGCGCGTGATCCGGACGTAACTCTCGGAATTAACCTGGCCGAGCAACTGGGCCTCGAGCGAGGCATGGTGCGCCAGCAGAATATCAAGTTTGGCCTCGGGGAGCATCGACATGATCAGGTCTCGAGTTAAAAAAGGCCGACGGGGGAGGGCGTTGAGCGGCCGTAAGCCTCGCTACAACGCCAACCCCTCGGCTTCGGCGAATGCCGTCAGCCTCTCGCGGATCGACACGCTGCCGCACGGCGCGTCGATCAGCGGCATCATCATCGCCTCGGCCTTTTTGGCGTCGAGATCGAGGATCATCGCCTTGACCGGACCGTGCCCGGTGGCCGATAGCGACAGCGAGCGGTAGCCCAAGGCGATCAGCGCCAGCGCGCCGAGTGGTTTTGAGGCCATCTCGCCGCACAGCGAGGCGGATTTCTTCGCGGCTTTTGCCTTCTGAACGATGTCGCGCAACGCCCTCAAGATCGGCGCAGACATGGTGTCGAACCGATCGGAGACCTTGGCGTTGCCGCGGTCGACCGCGAACAAAAACTGAAACAGGTCGTTGGATCCCACCGAGAGAAAATCGGCTTTCTTCAAGAGCTCGTCGAGCTGATAGAGCAACGCCGGCACTTCCACCATGGTGCCGATGTCGATGCGCTCCGGCAGGGCGTGGCCATGCTGACGCAGATAGGTCAGTTCGCGTTCGACAATGGCCTTGGCGGCATCGAACTCGGCGACTTCGGAAATCATCGGAAACATGATGCGGAGCGCCCGGCCGCCGCCGGCGCGGAGCAACGCACGGATCTGACCCCGCAACAGCCCGGGGCGGTCGAGGCCGAGCCGAATGGCGCGCCAGCCCAGCGCGGGGTTTTCTTCGGTCACGGTTTCCATATAGGGCAACGCCTTGTCGCCGCCGATGTCGAGGGTGCGGAAGGTCACAGGCTTTGCGCCCGCGGCATCCAGCACTGCACGATACAGCGCCAGCTGGTCGCTGGTGCGCGGCAGGCTCTGGCCGACCATGAATTGCAATTCGGTACGAAACAGGCCGATGCCGGCGCTGCCGGTGTCTTCGATATGCGGCAGATCGATGATCAGGCCGGCGTTGATCATCAACTCGATCGGCTGGCCGTCCCTGGTGACGCAAGGTTTATCGCGCAGTGCCGAATATTGCGCCTGCCGCCGGGCGCGAAATCGCACCCGTTCCGCATAAGCCGATTCGATCTCGGCGGAGGGGCGGACATAGATCGCGCCCGAGGTGCCGTCGACGATGATGGCGTCGCCGGGTTCGGCAAGGCCCGGTGCGTTCGGGATTTCGCCGACCGCGGGGATTCCGAGCGCGCGCGCCACGATCGAGACGTGGGAATTGGCGGTGCCTTCCTCCAGCACGAGGCCGCGCAGCCGTTTGCGGTCGTAGTCGAGCAAGGCGGCCGGCCCCATCGCGCGCGCGATCAGGATGGCATTGTCGGGAAGCTGTTCACGGGAGGGGGCGTGATCCTGCCCTACCAACTGCCGCATCAACCGGTGGCCTAAATCCTCGAGGTCGTGCAGGCGGTCGCGCAAATACGGGTCGGTGGAACGCAGCATGCGCGCCCGGGTGTCGGACTGCACGCGCTCGACCGCGGCCTCCGCGGTGAGGCCGGTGGCGACCGCCTCGTGCAGCTTGTGCGACCAGCCATGGTCGTTGGCGAACATGCGGTAGGCTTCCAGCACGTCGCGGTGCTCGCCGCCGTCGGCGACGTCGCCGCGCTCCAGCATGCGGTCGAGGTCGGCGCGCAATTTCGCCAACGCCGCGTCGAGCCGCTTGATTTCCTTCGGCAGGTCCTCGGCAATGTAATTGGTGATGACGACGCGCGGTTCGTGCAGCACCACATGACCGAGCGCGATGCCGTCAGACAGGATCGCGCCGGTCTTGTGCTGCGAATGCCGCGCGGCCGGCTCGGCGCCGGGCTGCGCCAGCGCGGCCAGCTCGCCCGAGGCGATCATCTCGGCGAGCACCATCGCGGTGGTCTGCAGCGCCTCGACCTCTTCCTCGACATAGGTGCGTTTGGCGCGGTTCTGCACCACCAGCACGCCGAGCGTATTGCCAGCCCGCAGAATCGGAACGCCGAGGAACGAATGATAGATTTCTTCGCCGGTCTCCGGGCGGAACGAAAACGCCGGATGGCTTTGTGCGTCGCTTAGATTGAGCGGCGTCGCCTCGCTCGCCACCAGGCCGACCAGGCCCTCATGCGCACTGAGCACGGTTCGGTGGACGGCGTTGCGGTTGAGGCCCTCGGTGGCATAGAGCTCCAGCGTGTTGTCGACGCGCAGCACATAGGTCGAGCAAACCTCGGCCACCATATTGGCCGCGATCAACACCACGATCTTGTCCAATCGCTCCTGGGCTGAGACCTGCTCCGCCATGGTTTCGCGGAGCCGTCTCAGCAAGACGCGGGGACCTCCCGATGCGCTCCGCATGTGCCAAAATCCTCCTCCGCGAAGCCAGCACACCGGGTGGCCGGGCGCTGGCGTTAAATTGTCAAACGAACGTTTTATTCATTCGGCGCCGCCGCAAGCCCGATATACGGACCGAATCAGGCTAGGCGAAACTGTGGCACAGTTTGCGGCAGCCCACCTGTCTGGCCGTATAGCGAATTGAGGCTTGTTTTGCCAAGCAAAACGCCTGCCAGAGGCCGTAACGTCTTTGTCAGCCCAATGCCGCAGGTGCTAACGGCATAATCCGCCAAAATGCGCGCGGTTTGGCGATAGGATCCACGCGCAAGGCATAATATTTTTTGGCGCGGCTTCTAGCCCTGGTCCAGCCCATACAGCGTGTGCAGCGTGCGCACCGCAAGCTCGGTATAGGCGGCGTCGATCAACACCGAAAACTTGATTTCGGACGTGGTGATGGCGCGGATGTTGATATTGCGCGCGGCAAGTGCTGCGAAGGCCTTGGCGGCGACACCGGCGTGGCTGCGCATGCCGCTGCCGATCACCGAGACTTTCGCGACATCGGTGGCGCTGTCGAGGCGCATATAGCCGATCTTGCCCTTGGCCGAAGTGATGGTGTCGCGGGCGCGGGCGTAATCGGAGGCCGGGACGGTGAAGGTGAGGTCGGTGGTGGCGCCGTCCTCCGAGACGTTCTGCACGATCATGTCGACGTTGATATTGGCTTCCGCGAGCGGACCGAAGATCGCGGCGGCGACGCCCGGCTTGTCCTCGATCTGGCGAACGGAAATCTGGGCTTCGTCCTTGGAAAAGGCGATGCCGGTGACGACGTGGCTTTCCATGATTTCCTCCTCGCTGCAGATCAGCGTGCCCGGCGGGGTGCCGTGCGGGTCGATATCTTCGGGTTTGTCGAAACTGGAGCGGACGAACACCGGCATGTTGTGCACCATGCCGAGTTCCACCGAGCGGACCTGCAGCACCTTGGCGCCTTGAGACGCCAGTTCCAACATGTCCTCGAACGCGATTTTGTCGAGCCGGCGCGCCTTCGGCACCACGCGCGGGTCGGTGGTGTAGACGCCGTCGACGTCGGTATAGATATCGCAGCGGTCGGCGCGAAGGGCGGCGGCGATCGCCACTGCCGAGGTGTCGGAACCGCCGCGCCCGAGCGTGGTAACTCGCCCGGTTTGCGGGTTGATGCCTTGGAAACCGGCAATTACGGCGACTTCCTTGCGCTCTTTGAATCGGTTGAGCAGTTCGGTGCCGTCAATGTCGAGGATTCGCGCCGAGGCGTGGGCCTCGCTGGTCCGAATCGGGATCTGCCAGCCTTGCCAGGAGCGCGCCTGAATCCCGATCGCCTGCAGCGCGATCGCCAGCAGGCCGGCGGTGACCTGTTCGCCGGACGCCACCACGGCGTCGTATTCGCGGGCGTCATGCATCGCCGACGCCTCTCGGCACCATTCCACCAGTTCATTGGTCTTGCCGGCCATCGCCGACACCACCACGGCGACGTCATGGCCGGCGTCGACCTCGCGCTTCACGTGCCGTGCGACGTTGCGGATGCGCTCGATATTGGCGACGGACGTGCCGCCGAATTTCATGACGAGGCGGCCCATGACGACTGGTGCATTCCTTGAAAGGTTGAGTATGGTGACCCGCGCGAAACCGGGAGCGCCCGAGCCAAAAGGCGCGTATACATAGCGGCGCGGTCGGGAGCAAGCAACCGGGTTCCGGCTATTGGTCGGGGACGGCAGCGGATGCCGGTGTAGGCAATTGAGGCTCAATATATGGGGCGTTATATCGACGATATCCTGCAGCCCGGCGAGAAGGTGCTGTATTCGACCAATGCACACTGGATTTTTTATTTACCCGCGATCGCGGCCTGGGTCGTGGCGCTTGTTCTCCTCATCCTGTGGCACGCCACCACCAATGAAACCATTGGTCTTTTGTGCCTGTCGGCTGCCGCCGTGGTGGCGATTGCGGCGCTGTACTGGGCCGTGAAGGCCTGGTTCCACCGTTGGACCACCGAGACCGACGTCACCAACATGCGGGTTGTCCACAAGACCGGGTTCATTACCCGGAAAACATTCGAAATGAGCCTCGACAAGGTCGAGAGCGTTGATGTCAAACAGAGCATTCTCGGCCGCATCCTCAACTACGGCGACGTGACGGTGCGTGGAGTTGGCGAAGGCGTCGAGACGATCGAGACCATCGCTTCGCCGATCGAGTTCCGCAACCACATCACCGCGCGATAGGAGCGGCGCGCAATCCATGGCCATGCAACAAAATTCTTCCGACAATTTTTCCGGGGCAACGACATCGACCGTTGATCCGGCTGAAATCGCGAAATTTTCAAAACTGTCGGACGAGTGGTGGGACCCCACCGGCAAGATGGCGCCGCTGCACAAGATCAATCCGCTGCGGCTCGCCTATATTCGCGACACCGCCTGCCGCAAGTTCGAACGCAACGTCAAAAGCCTGAATTGCCTTTCCGGCCTGCGCATCCTCGATATCGGCTGCGGCGCCGGCCTGTTATGCGAGCCGTTTACGCGGCTCGGCGCGCAGGTGATCGGCGTCGACCCGTCCGCGACCAACATCGCCGCCGCCCGGTTGCACGCCGACAAGGGGCATTTGTCGATCGATTACCGCTGCACCACCGTCGAGCAGATGGACGTGCGCGAGCGCTTCGACATCGTGCTGGCGATGGAAGTGGTCGAGCACGTCACCGATGTCGGGGTTTTCCTCAACCGCTGCGCGGCGATGCTCAAGCCCGGCGGCATGATGGTGATCTCGACGCTCAACCGCAACTGGAAGAGCTTTGCCCTCGCCATCGTCGGCGCGGAATACGTCCTGCGCTGGCTGCCGCGCGGCACCCATCAATGGGACAAATTCGTCACCCCGGACGAACTCGCCCATCACTTGGAAAACAACAAGCTGGCCATCACCGAGCAGGCCGGCGTGGTCTATCACCCGTTCGCCGACCGCTGGAGCCTCTCCTCCGACATGGACGTGAACTACATGGTGGTGGCGGAAGCGGTTTAGTGCCTCGCCTCGCCCCGGTCAGCCGGCTAACTGAATCCCCACATGATAACCATCGCCACGCTCTGGATTCCCTTCACCATGATCGCGGCGCTGGGGCAGGTCGCGCGCAACGCGATGCAGCGGCAATTGACGGGGCCGCTCGGCACCTGGGGTGCCACCAATATCCGCTTCCTGTTCGGGTTTCCGTTCTCGCTGATTTTCTTTGCCGTCGTCATTGCCACGACCGGGGACCAGGTGCCGTGGCCGACGCCGGCGTTCTGGCCGTGGCTGTTGCTCGGCGCGCTCAGCCAGATCGTCGCCACCGGCTTGATGCTGCTGGCGATGAACGAGCGCTCGTTCGTGGTGACGACGGCGTATCTGAAGACCGAGGCGATCCAGACCGCGATCTTCGGTTTTGTGTTTCTCGGCGATCATTTGACGGTGCTGAAAGTGATCGCGATCTTGATCGCCACCATCGGCGTGGTCATCACCGCGCTGCGGCCGGGGGCTGAGAAAGGCTTCGCCGACCTGAAGCCGACGATATTGGGCCTGGTCGCCGCCGCGGCCTTTGCGCTGTCTGCGATCGGCTTCCGCGGCGCCATCATCACCATCTCCGGTGTATCGTTCGTGACCGCGGCGTCCTGCACGCTGGTGTTCGGACTGTTCGTGCAGACGTTGGTGCTGACGATCTATTTGTTGGCGCGCGCGCCCAAGGTGCTCACCAAAATCCTGGGGCTGTGGAAGCCCTCGATGTTCGCGGGCTTCATGGGCGCGTTCGCCTCGCAGTTCTGGTTTCTGGCATTTGCGCTCACGGCGGCCGCCAATGTGCGCACGTTGGCGCTGGTCGAGGTGTTGTTCGCGCAAGGCGTCGCGTATTATTCGTTCAAGCAGCCGCTCTCGGGGCGCGAACTTTCCGGCATTGCGTTGATTGTGATCGGAGTCGCGTTGCTGGTGGTGGTTTGATTCGAGGCTTGTAGGGTGGGCAAAGGCGCGTTTGCGCCGTGCCCACCAGCGAGATCGCGACCGCCGTATCATGGTGGGCACGCTTTCGCTTTGCCCACCCTACAGATTACAGTCAGCGTTTAAACGCAATCAGCACCGCGCCCGCGCCGATCAGTGCGATGCCGAGCCAGCCATTGAACGAGGGCCGCTCGCCGAGAAAGACCACGCCGAACAACGCCACCAGCACAACGCTCAATTTGTCGATCGGCGCCACCAATGTCGCCGGTCCAAGCTTCAACGCGCGAAAATAACACAGCCACGAGGCGCCGGTACCGAGCCCGGAAAGCACCAGAAAGACCCAGCTTTTTTTCGAGATCACTCCGGGATTGCTGAACTGTCCGGTCGCAAACAGGATCAGTGCAAAACTGATCAGCACGATCACGGTACGGATGAAAGTGGCGAGGTCGGGATTGATATCCTCGACGCCGACTTTGGCAAAGATCGCGGTCAGCGCCGCGAATACGGCGGAAAGCACCGCCCAGAATTGCCACGACGACAGCGTTTCTGCATTCATCAACGGTCTCTACCGATCTAATTCCTATCGTCGGGCAGCATCGGCAGCGGCGAGACCTCGACGCCTTCCTCGATCAGGGAGCGGGCTTCGTCGGGCGACGCCTCGCCGTAAATCGGGCGATGCTCGATATCGCCGTAATGCATCTTTCGCGCTTCGGTCGGAAACCGCTCGCCGACATTGTCGGCATTTTTCACGATATGATCGCGCAGCTCCTTGAGCTTGGCGCGCAGCTCGCGTTCCTGTGCCATCAACAGGGGCGTCGATGCGGGCGCGGTCACGTCGGTTGGCGCGGCGGGTACAGGGGCAGAGACAGGCGCAGGTGCCTCGCTCTCGCGGCCCTTTTTGCTCACGATTTGCGGAGCCATGATGGCCTTGTCCACCTTGGACGAGCCGCAGGCCGGACAACTCACCAGCTTGCGCTTGACTTGTGAATCGTAAGCCGTCGAGCTTTGAAACCAGCTTTCAAACGCATGGCCGCGTTCGCAACGGAGCGTGTAGCGGATCATGCCGATCCCCGCACCAGATGCAGATGTTCGGGGCTGGCCTTGGGGTCGGCGACGGAAAAACGCCGGCCGTGTTGCAGCGAGGGCACGGTCTTGCGCGCGGTCTCGACCTTGGCCGGATCGATCTCGGCCATGAAAACGCCGGGCTCGACGCCGCCTTCGGCGAGCACGACTCCCCAGGGGTCGATGATCAGCGAATGGCCATAGGTCTCGCGCTTGTTTTCGTGGAGGCCGGCTTGGGCTGCGGCGAACACAAAGCAGCCGGTCTCGATGGCGCGGGCACGCAACAGCGTGTGCCAATGCGCTTCGCCGGTTTTTCGCGTAAAGGCGGACGGCACCGTGAGGAACGAGGCGCCGCTTTCGGCAAGCGCGCGGTAGAGCGCCGGAAAGCGCACGTCGTAGCAGATCGTAAGACCAATGCGGCCCCACGGCAAATCCGAGATCACGGCGGTTTCGCCCGGCTGATAATTGGCGGACTCACGATAGCTCTCGCCGCCGGGCAGATCGATATCGAACATGTGGATCTTGTCGTAGCTTGCGATCACCGTGCCATCCGGCCCGATCAGGAACGAGCGGTTGACGGCGCGCTCGGGCGAGGCGCGCAATGCCAGCGAGCCGATATGAAGATGGATTTTCAGTTCAGCCGCGAGCGCACGATAGGCCTTGAGCGAGAGATCGTCTTCCTCAGTGGCGAGATGCTCGAACAGCGCGGTGCGATTGAGCTGCATCATGTTGCTCACCTCCGGCGTGAGCACATAATCGGCGCCTTGCGCGGCCGCTTCGCGGATCAGTTTTGTTCCCTGTTCGAGGCTCGGCTCCGGCAGTAGCCCGGTGCGCATCTGCACCATGGCGGCGGTGAAGGTGAGGTCAGCGCTCATGAATTGGCCTTTTCGCCTGCCAGCATCGAATCGAGCTTGCCGGCGCGGTCGAGTGCGTAAAGCTCGTCGCAACCGCCGACATGAATCGCGCCGATGAAAATCTGCGGAAAGGTCGAGCCCGCGCCGGCGCGCTCCCACATCACTTGACGAAGCGCCGGGTCGATGGCGACATCGTGCTCGGTGAACGCGGCTTTTTTGCGCGTCAGCAGCGATTTGGCGGCACTGCAATAGCCGCAGCCCGGGCGGGTGTAGATTTCAATGGCAGCGGTCATGACGCGCTCTGCTTTAGGGAAGATTACACCCGATTATATGGGAGCTTTGTGGGTGTCCACAACCCGGGCGAACACCAGCGCGTCGACGGAGGCCGCCTTGGCGCGCAACAGCGCCCGCGCGCAGGCATCGAGCGTGGCGCCCGACGTCAGGACATCGTCGATCAGGACCACGCGGCGGCCTTGAATCTCGGATTGCCGCTCGGGCATGACCTTGAACGCCCCTTGCACGTTGCTCGCCCGCTGCGACCGCGTCAGGCCGATCTGCTGCTGGGTCGGCCGCACCCGCCGCAGCGCCTGTGAACTGACTTCGACCTTGCTTTGCCGTTCGATCACTCGCGCCAACGCGCCGGATTGGTTGTAGCGGCGGCCCCACGCCCGTTGCCAATGCAGCGGCACCGGCACCAGCACGTCGGTCTCCTCCAGCAGTTCGCGCCCCGCCCGCGCCATCCAGCGGCCCATCGCGGGGGCCAAATCGGTGCGGTCCTGGTATTTCAGCGCGTGCACCAGCGTGCGCGCGACGTCGTCATAGCGCACCGCGGCGCGGGCGCGTGCATAGGCCGGCGGATCGGCGATGGCTTCCATCGACAACATCCCCGGCCCGGGATCATAGACAAAGGGAATGCCAAGCTTGGGGCAAAACGGCGGCGCGATGAACGACAGTTTCGCCCAGCACGCCGCACAGACACCCTCGCCATGGACCGGCTCCCGGCAGGCGACGCACAGCGTCGGCAACGCGATGTCGAGCGCGAGCCGCGCGGTGTGCTGCCACGCGCCGCGGCACGCGCCGAGCGCACCGCGCAGGTGGGTGGCGATGGAACGGAGTGGTGATGCCTCGGCGTCCATGGGTGGAGGCTAGCGCCGTGGTGGGTGGCGCTCAAGTGGGCGGAATCGAATTCTTCGTTGTCATTGCGAGTGAAACGAAGCAATCCAGAAACATAAGAAAGGACTGGATTGCTTCGTCGCTTCGCTCCTCGCAATGACGCCAGACGATAGGTTGTCAAAAATCGGGCGTAAGCATACCAAAGCAGGATGGCAAACCCAACCGCCGCGCCCATGCTGTTCGACCGTGCCTTGCTGCGGATGCGGCAGCGCCGCGCGTTGCGCGGCGAGGCCGCTACCTTCCTGCTCGACCGCGTTATTGAGGACATGGAAGAACGTCTGCACGCAGTGTTGCGGGAGTTTGCCGAGGTCGCGGAGGTCTGGACGCCGGGCGAAATTTTGGCGTTGCCGGCGCGGGATCGCTTCAAATCTGTCACCCGGATCGATCTTGATTCCGCGACCGAAACCCTCCCGCTGCCGCCGGAATCGCTCGACCTCGTGGTCTCCGCGCTCGCCTTGCAGTTCGTCAATGATCTGCCCGGCGTGCTGGCGCAGATTCGCCGTGCGCTGCGGCCCGATGGATTGCTGCTCGCGGCGATGATCGGCGGCGATACGTTGACCGAGCTGCGGCAATCCTTCGCCGCGGCGGAGGCCGAATGCGAAGGCGGGGTATCGCCGCGGGTGGCGCCGTTCGCCGATCTGCGCGATGTCGGCGGCCTGTTGCAGCGCGCAGGCTTCGCGCTGCCGGTCACCGATGTGGACCGCGTCGTGGTGCGCTACGCCAGCGCGTTCGCGCTGATGCAGGATCTGCGGCGCATGGGCGCGACCAATATTCTTTTCGAGCGCCGGCGGACGCCGAGCCGCCGCGCCACCATGCTGCGGATGGCTCAGATTTACGCCGAGCGCTTTGCGGATGCCGACGGCCGCATCCGCGCCACCTTCGATGTGATCTGGCTGTCGGGCTGGGCGCCGCATGAGAGCCAGCAGAAACCGCTGGCGCCGGGCTCGGCGAAAGCGAGCTTGGCCGAAGCGGTGAGGAAGCCGAAGGCTTGAGCGGCGTGTCTCGCCCGCTCACATCAACAAATCGATCAAATGCGGAATCAGCGGAATATCCGCCGCCGGCATCGGGTAGTCGCGCAATTTGTTGGCGCGGACCCAGGCGAGGTTTTGCCCTTCGCGCGCGGTCACGCTGCCTTCCCAGCGCCGGCAGATATACAGCGGCATCAGCAGATGAAAATCATCATAGGCGTGGCTCGCGAACGTCAGCGGCGCCAGACAGGCCTCGCTGACGGTAATGCCGATTTCCTCGTGCAATTCGCGGATCAAGGACTGTTCCGGCCGTTCGCCGGGCTCGACCTTGCCGCCGGGAAATTCCCACAGGCCTGCGAGGGATTTTCCTTCCGGGCGCTGCGCGAGCAGCACGCGTTTGTCGGCATCGACCAGCGCGCAGGCGACCACCAAAGTGAGTTTGATGTCCGCCATGCGCCGCTGCCCGGACGCGTCGTTCACGACCGGTAATCGCCGTTGATGGCGATATATTCCTTGGTGAGGTCGCAGGTCAGCACGCGGTCGCGGCCTTTGCCCAAGCCGAGCGCGACCTTGATCTGGATTTTCGGATTCTTCATCGCGGCCGAGACTTCGGCCTCGTTATAGGAAGGATCGCGCGCGCCGCGGCTGGCGACGCGGATGCCGTTGAACGAGATCGAAAGCTTGTCGCGGTTGGCCGGCTCGCCGGCCTTGCCGACCGCCATCACCACGCGGCCCCAATTGGCATCCTCGCCGGCGATCGCGGTCTTCACCAGTGGTGAATTCGCGATCGACATCGCGATCCGGCGCGCGGACGCCTTTGACGTCGCGCCCTCGACGATGATCTCGACCAGCTTGCGCGCGCCTTCGCCGTCCCGCGCCACTTGTTCGGCGAGATCGGCGAGCACGGCGCGGAAGGCTTTGGTGAAAGCTTTCAGGCGCGGGTCGCTGGCGCGGCTGATTTTCGGCGCGCCGTTCGCGGCCGCGGTCCCGGTGGCGAACGCGAGCAAGGTATCCGACGTTGAAGTGTCGCCGTCGACCGTCACGGCATTGAAGGTGTCCTCGACATGGGTTTTCAGCAGCGATTGCAGCGCGCCCGCCGCGATCGGCGCGTCGGTGAACACGAACGCCAGCATGGTCGCCATGTCGGGGGCGATCATGCCGGAGCCCTTCGCCATACCGTTGATCGCGACTTTGGTCTTGCCGAGCTTGACGGTGGCGGTCGCGACTTTCGGAAAGGTGTCGGTGGTCATGATCGCTTTGGCCGCGTTCATCCACTCGCCGGGTGCGGCTTGTTCGGCCAGCGTGCCGAGCACGCCGTTGAACTTGGTGGCGTCGAGCGGTTCGCCGATCACGCCGGTGGAGGCGAGAAACACCTCATCGGGGCTGCAGCCGAGCGCTTTGGCGGCAATATCAGCCGTCAGCGCCGTGGCCTGCCGCCCGGTCTTGCCGGTGAAGGCATTGGCGTTGCCGGAATTCACCACCAGCGCGCGGGCAAACCCTCCCTTGGAAGATCTGCCGCCTTTCAGCTTGGCGCGGCACCATTCCACCGGTGCCGACGGGCATTTCGATTGGGTGAACACGCCGGCGACCGAAGTGCCCTTGTCCATCACCGCCAGCAGCACGTCGGTGCGGCCCTTGTAGCGGATGCCGGCCGCAGCCGTGGCGAGCTTGACGCCCGAAATTTCGGGCATGTCGGGGACATCGGTCGGGGCGAGCGGGGAGATGGCTAACGACATGGGCACTTCCGGCTTTAAAGGCAAAGGAAGCGCTCTGTATCACCTCTCCTCGCTTGCGGGGAGAGGCCGACTTTCTCGCAAAGCGAGAAAGTCGGGGGAGGGGAAGTTGTGACAGGCAGCCCCTGATCCGGCTCGCAAAGATGCTCGCCACCTTACTCCCCGCGGGCGGGGAGAAGGAAAAATTAGCTTACTTCTTCGAAGGCGCCATTTTGGAATCGGCGGGCTTCATCGCCTCCGGCTTGGTCATGGCCTTCGCGGAGTTGTCGGGCTTGTCCATGCGCTCGACCTTGGCGGCTTCGCGCAGCTTCGTCACGTAATCGGCCTGTGCCTTGCGTGCCACATAGGTTTCGATCTGGGCTTTGACCTGCTCGAATTCCGGCGCCTGGCGGTTGCGCTTTTCCTCGACCTTGATGATGTGCCAGCCGAACTGCGACTTCACCGGGTCGGAGATTTTGCCCGGCTCCATCGCGAAGGCGACGGTGGAGAATTCCGGCACCATCTGGTCCTTGGTGAAGAAACCGAGATCGCCGCCGTCGGACGCGCCGGGATCCTTGGATTTTTTCTTGGCCAGCTCGGCAAAATCGGCACCCTTCTTGAGTTCCGCCGCGATCGCCTTGGCCTCGTCCTCGGTCTCGACCAGGATATGCCGGGCATGAACCTCCTGCTCGCCGGTGATCTGCTTGGAGGCCTCCTCGTAGACCTTCTTCATGGCGTCGTCGGTGGTCGCGGCCTTGCCTTCGGTCGCGAGCAGGCTGTCCATCAAAAGCCGGTTGCGGGTAAAGGCCAGCCGCTTTTTGAAATCCTCGTTGTTTTCGACCTTTTTGTCTTCGGCGGCCTTGGCGACGATCTTCATGTCGATCAGGAACGCCAGCACGTTTTCCTGCTTGGTCGCGGGGTCCATTTGCGCCAGGCTTGGCCCCAGTTCCTCCTCGGCGAGCGCAAGGTCGCTTTGGCGGATTTCGGCGCCGTTCACCTTGGCGAGCACCGGATTTGCGTCTTCGGCGCGCAGCGGCAAACCAGTGAGCAGAACCAGCGCGAGGCAGCCCGTCACGGCGGCGGAAGCAAGGCCAAGACGCAAGCCGGGTTTCGTTTCCGGGAACGAGGTGGTCATGGAAAATCCTTTATCGCTTAAAGATGAGGCTCTTTGGGGCGGCGGGACACTCGCCTAATCATGGCACCTTGGCAACGCGAAAAGTCTGACAAAAGGATGAAATCCTTGAAAGCTTGGCGCCGTTGACAAGCCTCTGGGCCAGCCATATCTCTGCGAAACCTAAGTCAATGGCGATAGGGCATATTTGGCTGCTTTTTGGCTATTGAACCTTTGGATTGCTAAATCTCTACTCATTTGGCGAAGGCTTCCGGGACAGGGGCCGATGCCGCGACGCGTCACGATGAGTTGATCGGCAATCGGGGACCTCTCACGGCAGCTTTGCCGACTGCGAAACAGGAATTTGGCATGATCGGCGCGCTCGCCCGCAAGTTTTTCGGCTCCGCCAACGACCGGCGGATCAAGGGATATCAGGCCCGCGTTGATGCGATCAACGCGCTGGAGCCGGAGATCGCCGCGCTGTCGGACGAGGCGCTCAAAGCCCGCACCGCCGAATTCCGCACCCAACTCGCCGAGGGCAAGACGCTCGACGACATCCTGGTGCCAGCCTTCGCCACCGTTCGCGAGGCCGCCAAGCGCACGCTCGGCCAGCGCCATTTCGATGTGCAGTTGATCGGCGGCATGGTGCTGCACGAAGGCGACATCGCCGAGATGAAGACCGGCGAAGGCAAGACGCTGGTCGCAACGCTCGCAGTTTACCTCGACGCGCTCGCCGGCAAGGGTGTCCACGTCGTCACCGTCAACGATTACCTCGCCCGCCGCGACTCCGAATGGATGGGGCAGATCTACGGCTTCCTCGGCATGACCACCGGTGTGATCGTGCACGGCCTCGACGACGGCGAGCGCAAGCAAGCCTATGCCTGCGACATCACCTACGGCACCAACAACGAATACGGCTTCGACTATTTGCGCGACAACATGAAGTACCGGCTCGAGGACATGGTCCAGCGCGGCCACTTCTACGCTATCGTCGACGAAGTCGATTCGATCCTGATCGACGAGGCCCGCACCCCGCTGATCATCTCCGGACCGCTCGACGACCGCTCGGAATTCTACAACACCATCGACACTTTCCTGCCCAAGCTCGACAAGTCCGATTACGACGTCGACGAAAAACAGCGCACGGTGACCCTGACCGAAGCCGGCATGGAAAAGATCGAGACGCTGCTGCGCGACGCCGGTCAGCTCAAGGGCGAGTCTCTCTACGACGTCGAAAACGTCTCGGTCGTTCATCACATCAATCAGGCGCTGCGCGCCCACTCGCTGTTCACCCGCGACAAGGATTACATCGTCCGCGACGACGAGGTCATCATCATCGACGAGTTCACCGGGCGCATGATGCAGGGTCGGCGCTATTCCGAAGGCCTGCACCAGGCGCTGGAAGCCAAGGAGCACGTGCAGGTTCAGCCGGAAAACCAGACGCTGGCTTCGATCACGTTCCAGAATTATTTCCGGATGTACGAGAAGCTGTCCGGCATGACCGGCACGGCGTTGACCGAAGCCGACGAATTGTTCGACATCTACAAGCTTGAGGTCGTCGAGATTCCGACCAACGTGCCGGTGGCGCGGCTCGATGAAGACGACGAAGTTTATCGCACCCAGACCGAGAAATATGCCGCGATCCTGGCCGAGGTCGAGCGCGCCAATGCCCGGTTGCAGCCGGTGCTGGTCGGCACCGCCTCGATCGAAAAATCCGAAGTGCTCGCCGAATACCTCAAGAAGCACGGCTACAAGCAAATCGATTTCGGCAACGCCAACGCGATGGAGAAGCTTTACGCCGCGGCGCGCACCGGCAAGCCGGCGAAGCTGTTTGCGGTGCTGAATGCGCGCTTCCACGAGCAGGAAGCCTATATCGTGGCCGAAGCCGGCGTGCCCGGCGCGATCACGATTGCGACCAACATGGCCGGACGCGGCACCGACATCAAGCTCGGCGGTTCGCTCGACATGCGGATCATGCACGAGACCGCTGATATCACCGACGAGGCCGAGAAGGCCGCCAAGATCGAGCGCATCAAGGCCGATGTCGAACGTTTTCGCGAGATCGTGCTGAAGGCGGAAGACACTGTCGAGATCGAGCCCGCCAAGGGGTCGAAGCCGGCGAAAACCGTAACTCGGCCGGGTGGGCTCTACATCATCGGCTCCGAACGCCATGAATCGCGGCGCATCGACAACCAGTTGCGCGGCCGGTCCGGTCGCCAGGGCGACCCCGGCCGCTCGAAATTCTTCCTGTCGCTGGAAGACGATCTGATGCGGATCTTCGGCTCCGACCGGCTCGATACCATGCTGACGCGGCTCGGCCTCAAAGAGGGCGAGGCGATCATCCATCCCTGGATCAACAAGGCGCTGGAGAAGGCGCAGCAGAAGGTCGAGGCCCGCAACTTCGACATCCGCAAGAATCTGTTGAAGTTCGACAACGTCCAGAACGACCAGCGCAAGGTGATCTTCGACCAGCGCATCGATTTGATGAAGGATGAAAGCGTCGCCGAGACGGTGGCCGACATGCGTCGCGCCTTTGTCGAGGACGTCGTCACCAAGCACGTGCCCGAACACGCTTATGCCGAGCAGTGGCATGTGGCTGAGCTGAAGGAAGAATTGAAGCGCGTGCTCGACATCGATCTGCCGGTCGAAGTCTGGGCCAAGGAAGAGGGCATCGCCGACGAGGAATTGCTGTCGCGCATCGAGAGCCGCGTCGACGAGCACATGGCGGCCAAGGTGGCGCAATGGGGCCCCGACGTGATGCGTTACGTCGAAAAAACCATCCTGTTGCAGACGCTGGATCATCTCTGGCGCGAGCACCTGGTGATGCTCGATCATCTGCGTCAGGTGATCGGCCTGCGCGGCTACGGCCAGCGCGATCCGCTGCAGGAATACAAGTCGGAAGCGTTCAGCCTGTTCGAGGCGATGATCGCGCATTTGCGCGAGGCGGTGACGGCGCAATTGATGCGCGTCGAGATCGTGCCGCCGGAAGAACAGCAGCCGGTATTGCCGCAGATGGAAGCGCACAAATTCGATCCCAATACCGGCGAAGACGAGCTGGCGTTCGCCAATGCCTCGTTGGTGCCGGCGGCGACCGCCAACCGCGATCCGAAGAACCCGGCAAGCTGGGGCAAGGTCGGCCGCAACGAGGATTGTCCCTGCGGCTCAGGCAAGAAATACAAGCACTGCCACGGCCGCTACGCGTGAAGACACCGCCAGTGGCAAGGAATCGTAGGGTGGGCTGAGCGCAGCGAGCCCACCGTTTCAGAATATTGATTTTGCAATTTTCAGTGTTGGTGGGCACGGCAAGCGCGCCATTGCCCATCTTGCGCTACAGCGTGTTGTGAAGGCAGCTTACCGCACCGCCGAGAAGCGGCTGTCGAACGAATTCGACGACACGATCGGCTGGGCGCCGGCGACGAGGCCCGCTGAGGCCGCTGAAGGTGCGGCACTTGTAGGCGCGGTGGCCGGAGCGTCAGAAAGCGCCGGTTTCAGCGCCGGCGCGGCGGCTTGTTTCGTATCTGCCTTCGGTGCGGCGGTCTTCGGCGCCTCGTTGTGCTTGGCCTCGGTCCCTTTGGCCTCTTTTGGTTTCACGGGTGCCGGCGGGGCGGTCGCGGTGGTGTCGGCCGTGCCACCGAGGCCGACCTTGCGGGCGAGGCTACTAAAGAATCCATCGGATGGAGTGTTCGACTCGGCGGACGCTACGCGGGTAGCCGGCGTTGTCGCCGCGGCAACAGTCTGTTCCGCAGCAGGCTCGTGCGGCGGATTGACGTGCGAGGGAATGGTCCCGGGCGCGCGGGCCAGCGCCAGCGACAAGCCCTGGCCGTCGCTGCCTTCCGACAGTCCGGTATTGCCGTCCGGCAGCTTGGCGGCAAAGATTTTGTGCATGCCGCCGTCGATGCCGGTGTTGATCCGGGCGACCGGGATGCCCTGTGAAATCAGCTTGGCGGTCTCGGCTTCATCGTCCTGCCGCTTTTCGCGCACGGCGTCGGCGACTTCGTCGGGAATGACGTAAGCGGGACATTTGGCGGCGGCGTCGAATACCGGCTCGCGCGTGGCATTCGGGGCCTTCACGGCATCGAAGACATACTTCTTTTCGCAGAAATCGACTTTCGGCTCCTGCCGCGTCACTTCAAAATGATCGTAGCCTTCCTTGATCATTTTCCAGAACGGCATGTTCGGATTGTTGCGGTGCTTAGCCATGTTCACCGGCGTCATCCGGAACGGATAGGCCTGGAATTGGAACGCGCGCTGGCCGCCGAAGAAGGATTCCCGTCCCAGCGAATAGATTTCCGCGATCTGCTCGTCGGTCATGGCGTAGCAGCCGCGCGAGGAGCAGTCGCCATGCACCATCAGCTCCGAGCCGGTCCGCCCCAGCGCCTTGTCGAAGGCGTTGGGGAAGCCGGTGTTGAAGGAAAGATAATACGCCGATTTCGGGTTCATCTGCGACGGCGTGATCGAATAGAAGCCTTCCGGGGCCTGGCGGTCGCCTTCGCGGATCTTGGGGCCGAGATCTCCCGACCAGCGGCAAATTGGATAGGTCTTCAACAGTGCGAAGCGGCCGGAGCGATCCTGCTTCCAGACTTCGAGTTCGGCTTCCTGCTTGAACAAGCGGACCAGCATCGGCGATTGCAAGTCCATGTCCTTGGTCGCCATTTCGGCGACGAGCTTTGGCGACACCGGCTGGTTGGCCTTGGTGTTGTTCGCCAGCGAAATGTCATCGCTGTTGCAGCCGGCCAATAGGCTACCGGCCGCCAGCACAACCGAGGCGATGAGCGCGCGAATCAGCGAGCGATCAATCAATGCAAAGCTCCACACCCCAAGGGCAGTTGAAAGGGCAGTTGAAAGCGCAAATCAATGCGCAGTCCAAAGCGCAATTCCGAACGCAATGTTCGTGCCCCAATTATAGCGTTCATGCCCTGAAGCTATTGGTTAAAATACTACCCTTTGGGCCGCTCGCTCGCAAGCCGCTCCGGGCGCCCCTATGGGTTCTAACCCCGGCATGGTCAACAGAGGTTAAAAAATCGCAGGTGAGGGCTTATTGACCGCCGAAACGGCCTTTTTCGCTCAAAAAACAGCGCTCAACTCAGTTTCCGGCCGATATCGAGGAATTTCTGGCGCCGCTGCTTGCGGATGGCGTCGGGATCGAGATGGCGCAGATCGGCCATCGCTTGGGCGATGGCCTCGCCGGTGGCGGCGATCATGGCGGCGGGATCGCGATGCGCGCCACCTGCAGGCTCCGGCAGAATCCGGTCGATCACGCCGAACCGCAGCATATCCTGCGCCGTGATTTTCATGCTGGTGGCGGCTTCCTGGGCCTTGGTGCCGTCGCGCCACAGGATCGAGGATGCCGCCTCCGGCGAGATCACGCTATAGATGGCGTGTTCGAACATCAGCACGCGGCTGGCGGTGGTGATTGCGATGGCGCCGCCCGACATGCCTTCACCGGTGATGATCGCCACATTGGGCACGCCGAGCGACAGGCAGGCATCGGTCGAGCGCGCAATCGCCTCGGCCTGCCCGCGTTCCTCCGCGCCGATGCCGGGATAGGCGCCGGCGGAATCGACGAGCGACAGCACGGGAATGCCAAATCGATCCGCCATCTCCATCAGGCGGACCGCCTTGCGGTACCCTTCCGGTCGCGCCATGCCGAAATTATGCTTGATGCGGGATTCGGTGGTGGCGCCCTTTTCCTGGCCAATCACGCAGATGCTTTCGCCGCGAAAGCGGCCAAAGCCGCCGACCAGCGCTTCGTCCTCGCCGAACTTGCGATCGCCCGCCAGCGGGGTGAACTCTGATATCAGCGCGTTGATGAAGTCGATGAGATGGGGCCGCAGCGGATGGCGGGCCACCAGGGTTTTCTGCCAGGGCGTCAAATTGTCGTAGAGGTCGCTCAGCGCCTGGGCGGCCTTTTCCTCGATCCGCGCGATCTCCTCGCCGATGTCGCTGCCGGTCGCCGCCAGCGCGCGCAATTCGTCGACTTTGGAGTCGAGTTCGGCGACGGGCTTTTCGAAATCGAGGTATGAGCGCATGGGATCCGGCATCGAATCAACAAAGGTAAGAACGCGCGTGTGAGCGAAGCGGGTTCCGGTTCACGCGAAGAAGATACACGTCTTCAATCACTTAACGCGAATTCCGACGCATTAATCGGTCCGTTTGCCAAACGCGCGCGAACGGAGATCGCGGGCGGGAGATGGCTCTTTCGGGGGAGAAGGCGCCGAAGTCAAGGCGCCCGCGCAGCGCACCTTCGGGGCACCTTACTTCGGCCGTCCTTATTTCTCTGCGAGCGGATGCAGGTCGCGCACCAGGCTCTTCAACCGCTCTTCGACCACATGGGTGTAGATCTGCGTGGTCGAGATGTCGGTGTGGCCAAGCAAGGTCTGCACGATGCGTAAATCGGCGCCGTTATGCAAAAGATGGCTCGCGAAGGCATGACGCAGCACATGCGGGCTGACCAGCCGCGGCGCCAGCCCGGCGGATGCCGCGAGCTCCTTCAGCTCGCGCGCGAAATGCTGCCGCGTCAAATGCCCGCTCTCGCCGAACGAGGGAAACAGCCATTTCGAACTTCCAGTGTTTTTCTTCTTCTCCGGCGGAAACGCTTCCCGCGCGGCGAGGTATGCGGCCATCGCCTGTCGCGACGCTTCGTTGAGCGGCACCAGCCGTTCCTTATCGCCCTTGCCGCGGACCACGATCATGCGGGCATCGCGGCGCGACGCTGAGAGCGGCAGCGTCACCAGTTCCGACACCCGCAGGCCGGTGGCGTAGAGCACTTCGAGCAGGCAATATAGCCGCAGCGCGCGAAGCCGCTGCGAGGGTGAGGCTTCCAGCGTCTCCGCCAGCGCCCTGGCGCGCACCAGTAGGCGGTCCACATCCGAGATCGACAGCACTTTCGGCAGGCTGCGGCCGCGCTTCGGCCCGGACAGGATCGCCGCCGGATCGTCGCTGCGAATCCGCTCGTTCAGCAAGAAGCGAAACAGATGCCGCATCGCCGACAGGCGGCGTGCCACGCTCGTAGATTTGAAGCCGCGCACGTCCAGATCGGCGAGGTAATCCCGCAGCCTCTCGGTTTCGGCGCTGGCAAAGCCCGTACCCGCGAGGGTGAGAAAATCAGAAAAATCCGTCAGATCGCGGCGATAGGCGTCGAGCGTGTTGGGCCCTGCACCCTGTTCGGCCGCGAGCATGTCGAGGAACAGATGGATCAGTTTGGCGTCGTGGGGCTCGGAACGCATTGGTCCTCGCGTCTCGGCGGTGTTCGCCGCACATCTTCGAATCGGACTCTAGCGCCTATTTCTTGAGGAACTTGTCGGCGGTGACGGTGACGGTCATTTCCCGCGGCTTCGGATTGACGAAATTTGCCAGCGCGAAAATCACGCCATAGACGATCCCGCCGATCACGGCGACGACCGTCAGAAAGCGGAACAGGCTGGGCATCAGCTCCCCTCGGGCAGCGAATTAACCATTAAAATCAGGCGTGACTACCAACATGTTCGCCGCTTCCTTGCAAGAACTCTCTGGCAACGGCCTCGGCGAGGGTAGTATAGGTGGCGCGGAGCGCTGCAATCCGCGGCGACCAGAGCTATTTCTTCGATGCCTGAGACAGTCTCACCGGCCAGCGCCACCGCATCCCAAGAGGCCGAGATATCCGCGGCGCTGGGAACGCGTTCGATCGTGCTGGTGGGCATGATGGGCGCCGGCAAATCCACCGTTGGGCGGCGGCTGTCGGCGCGGCTGCATCTGCCGTTTCTGGATGCGGACAGCGAAATCGAGCTGGCTCACGCGGGCATGACCATCGCGGAAATTTTCGCAAACCATGGCGAGCCGTATTTCAGGGATGGCGAGGCGCGGGTGATCGCGCGGCTGCTCGACCACGGTCCCGGGGTGGTCGCGACCGGCGGCGGCGCCGTCATGCGCGAGGAGACCCGCAACCGTATCGGCGCCAAGGCGGTCTCGATCTGGCTCAAGGCGGATGCCGATACCATTATGAAGCGCGTGAAGCGCCGTATTGACCGCCCGCTGCTGCAGACGGCAGACCCCGCAGGCACCGTCGGACGGCTGATCAGGGAACGCGAGCCGCTCTATCAGTACGCCGACCTGACGATCTGGTCGCGCGACGTGCCGCACGAAAAGATCGTCGATGAATGCGTCGATGCCCTGCATGCCTTTCTATGCCGCGAGGACAGGAAAGAAACACCGGACACAAGTGAGCTCACCAGGATGACCGCGCCGCTGACACATTCCGATTCCGTCACCGTCGAGGTCGCGCTCGGCGAGCGAACCTATGACATCGTCATTGGCCGCGATGTGCTGCAATCGCTGGGCGGCCGTATCGCCGCGTTACGGCCCGGCGCCCGTACCGCCATCGTCACCGACCGCAACGTTGCAAAGCATTGGCTGGAGCAAACCGAGGCCTCGCTGTCGCAGGCCGGTATCGCGACCTCGCGCATTATTGTCGAAGAGGGCGAAGGCTCGAAAACCTATGCCGGACTCGAACAGGTCTCGGAAGCGCTGATTTCGGCCAAGATCGAGCGCAACGATCTGGTGATCGCGCTCGGCGGGGGGGTGGTCGGCGACCTCGCAGGGTTCGCGGCCGCGATCCTGCGCCGCGGCGTCGATTTCGTGCAGGTGCCGACATCACTGCTGGCGCAGGTCGATTCTTCGGTCGGCGGCAAGACCGGGATCAATTCGCCGCAGGGCAAAAATCTTCTCGGCGCATTTCACCAGCCGCTTTTGGTGGTCGCGGACACCGCCGTGCTCGATACGCTGTCGCCGCGCCAGTTCCGGGCCGGCTATGCCGAAGTCGCCAAATACGGCGTGCTCGGCGACGAGGCGTTCTTCGCCTGGCTGGAGGCCAACCACGCCGGCATTTTCACCGGCGGCGACGCCCGCGAACATGCCATCGCCACCTCGTGCCGCGCCAAGGCGGCGATCGTGGCGCGCGACGAGCGTGAGACCGGCGAGCGGGCGCTGCTCAATCTCGGCCATACTTTCGGCCACGCGCTGGAGGCTGCGACCGGCTTTTCCGACCGCCTGTTCCACGGCGAAGGCGTCGCCGTCGGCATGGTGCTGGCGGCGGAATTTTCCGCCCAACTCGGGATGATTGCCGAAGCGGACGCGATCCGCGTCAAACATCACCTTGCCGAGGTCGGTCTGCCGACCCATTTGCAGGATATCGCCGGCTTTGCTCAGGAAGGGCTTGCGGATGCCGATGTGTTGATGGCGTTGATGGCGCAGGACAAGAAAGTCAAGCGCGGCCGGCTCACCTTCATCTTGCTGAAGGCGATCGGCCAGGCCGTCATTGCTTCCGATGTCGAACCGGCGTTGGTTCACGACTTCCTTCAACGCAAGCTGGCGCGAAGGGCTTAAATCAGGACGTGAGCATGATCTGGTAAAGTGGAGACCGGTTTTCGTCGGGACAAACGTCAAGCATTTGCCCGGAGATCATGCTCCAAAGATAGATGAAGTGAACGTCACGTCATGGACTGGCTTACATTCTCTATTGTGATCGGCTGTCTCCTGGTCTCCGCATTCTTCTCGGCCAGCGAGACTGCCTTGATCGGTGCGTCGCGCGCCAGCATGCTGCGGCTGTCGAAGCAGGGTAACCGTGACGCCGGGGTGGTCTCCAACCTGGTTGCAATGCGCGAGCGGATGATCGGCGCGCTGTTGCTCGGCAACAACATTGCCAATATCGGCGCCTCGGCGCTGGCAACAGGCATCTTCACCGCATGGTTCGGCGAAGTCGGCGTGCTCTACGCCACCGGCGTGATGACGGTGTTGGTCGTGATCTTCGCCGAAGTGCTGCCGAAAACCATCGCCATCAATGCGCCGGACCGGGTGTCGTTGCTGGTGGCGCGCCCGATGAAGCTGACGATCTACCTGCTCGGACCGCTGCTCACCGTGATCGAGGCGATCGTCCGGGTGCTGATGCGAGCGCTCGGCATCAGGATCGGCGCCAACCAGCCGATCCTGTCGCCGACCGAGCGGTTGCGCGGCGCGGTCGATCTTCTCCATCACGAAGGCAAGGTCGAAAAGCAGGACCGCGACATGTTCGGCGGGCTGCTGGATCTGCGTGAGCTTCAGGTCTCCGACGTGATGGTCCATCGCACCGAGATGGTGATGATCAATGCCGACCTGCCGCCGGAGGAATTGGTGCGCGAGGTACTGGCTACTGAATACACAAGGATTCCGCTGTGGCGCGAGAAACCCGAAAACATCATCGGGGTGCTGCACGCCAAGGATCTGTTGCGGGCGATTCGCGCCGTCGAAGGCGACACCTCCAGGATCGATGTTTCGACCATCGCGTTACCGCCGTGGTTCGTGCCGGAAATGCGCTCGGTTTCCGAGCAGCTCAAGGCGTTCCGCCGCCGCAAAACCCACTTCGCGCTGGTCGTCGACGAATATGGTGAAGTCGAAGGCATGGTGACGCTGGAGGACATTCTGGAAGAGATCGTCGGCGATATTTCCGACGAGCACGATGTCGTGGTGGCCGGCGTTCGCGCCCAGCCCGACGGCTCGGTGGTGGTCGACGGCTCGGTGCCGATTCGCGATCTCAACCGCGCGATGGATTGGCACCTTCCCGATGAAGAGGCGACCACGGTGGCCGGCCTTGTGATTCACGAGGCGCGTTCGATTCCGGAACGCGGTCAGAGCTTCACGTTCCACGGTTTCCGCTTCCGTGTCCTGCGCCGCGAGCGCAACCGCATCACCGCGCTGCGGATCGTGGCGGTGCCGCGCGAAACCGAGGGCGAGGAGAAACCGAAACGGGGCGGCCAGGCATTTTGAGCGCTCGCCCTTGCTGGAACCGGGCTCGGCGAAGGCGTCGGCAGGAAGGGTACGGAAGCCTTAACGCGCTTCCCCCGGCGCCTGCGCCTTGATCGCGAGGGCGTGCACGGAACCGGCGAGTTCCCCTGATAATGTCGCATTAATCATGCGGTGCCGCTCGACCCGGCTCTTCCCTTCGAACACAGCGGATACAATATAAACCCTGAAATGCGTCTCGCCGCCCGGCCTGTGGCCGCTGTGGCCCTCATGCAGATGCGATTCGTCGGTGACGTCGAGGCTTTCGGGCGAGAAAGCTTCGCGCAACTTGTTTATGATAACGTGTTTGACGGTTTCGTGGGTGCTCATGGCGGCGGCAATACGTCCATGGCCGCGTGTCGTCAATGGCGCATCGAGAGTGAGGGTTTCGCAATGTCAAGACTTGAAGCCTGTCGCATTGCGTTGTCATAGTCAGCCATGCCGATTGATTCATCAAAATTCTTCGACTCCATCCGTATCAAGCCCAACAAGCTGAGCGCAAAGCAGCAGGCCCAGGCGCGCGAAGAAGCGGCCATGTGTGAATGGCCCGATTGCAAGAACAAAGGGCCGCACCGCGCCCCCAAGGGGCGGGCCAACGACAAGGAGTATTGGCACTTCTGTCTCAATCACGTCCGCGAATACAATCAGTCCTATAATTTTTTCCAGGGCATGAATCCGGATGCGGTGGCGCGCTACCAGAAGGATGCGCTGACCGGCCATCGA
This sequence comes from uncultured Alphaproteobacteria bacterium, assembly GCA_963814615.1. Taxonomy (GTDB): domain Bacteria; phylum Pseudomonadota; class Alphaproteobacteria; order Rhizobiales; family Xanthobacteraceae; genus Bradyrhizobium. The sequence continues at coordinate 97,379 of CAWFDN010000002.1, forward strand.
CCGACGTGGAAGATGGGCGCCAATACCAGTGCCAAGAAGGGCAAGGGCAGCCCGGAAGGGGACCTCGAAGGCGCCGCCGATCCGTTCAGCATGTTCAGCGAACTCAACGGCCGCGGCCGTTGGCGGCCCGGTCCGGGCGCAGGCGCTGAAGAGGCCAAAGTCGAAACCCGAAAAATATTCAACGCCGAGCGCAAGGCGCTGCAGGTGATGGGGCTCGGCTCCGATGCGACGCTGGAAACCGTCAAGGCCAAATACAAGGCGCTGGTGAAGCAGCATCACCCCGACGCCAATGGCGGCGACCGCTCCACCGAGGATCGCCTGATCGAAATCATCAAGGCGTATAACTACCTCAAGACGGTCGTGCGCGGCTCGAGCTGATATCGCCTGTCCGCATCGGTGCAGGCCGGCTCAGTTTTCGCCGGCCTTGCTGCGGGCCGGCTTGATGGCGGGTTCGATCACCGATCCGCCATGCCTGCGGCGCATCGCCCAAATGATCAAGGCGACGATCAACGCCCCGCAAATCACCAGCGGTATCCAGTAATGTTTGGCGGTGCCGCCAAGGACAGCGAAGCCGCCACGTTCGAGCACGGATACTGCCAGCACTCCCGGCAGCACATGCGCCGGCGCCCATAGCAGGATGGCCGGGATGTTGACGGCGTAAAAACGCGGCGGCGACATGCCAAGCGCCCCCGCCGTGATTGGTACGAAGGCGCGAATCGGCGGTACGAAGCGGGCGAAGAACACTGCCAGTGCGCCCCAGCGGTGGAAGAAGGCTTCGCTCTGCGCCACCACACGCGGATATCGCGACATCGGCCATGCGGTCAGGATTTCGCGTTGAGCGCGATGTCCGATCCAGAACGCCAATCCATCGCCGAGTAACGCGCCGGCGATCGCGGCCGCCAGCACCCATTGAAGCCGTAACTCGCCGCCGGGCACCAGCGCGCTCAGCGCAAGAATGATGGTCGAGCCCGGAATCACCGAGCCGACAATCGGAACGGCCTCCAAAAGAGCGGCAACGAAGAGGGCGAGATAGGCAAGCCCCGCATGTTCGGCGACCAGCGCAATCAAGGGATCGATGAATGAAGCCACAAAATTCCTGTCCGGACGCTGCTGCTCGACTGGGCGCTGACCTACCACAATTCATGGCGGGGGGAGAAAGTGCCACCAGCGCCTCTGCCCGGCGCGAGCGGCTCCAAAGGTCCGACGAAGGGTAGCGTGATTCGCAGGGCAGCCTTCCAAAAACCGAGCCCAACACCTATCATGATGATAACGCAACGGAACTTTGATTGGAGCGCGGGCTTCTTCCCGCCGTTGCTCTCTGCTAGGTTCCGCCGAGCACCCATCCGCAGCCACACCGCAAATTACGGTTTCGGGAGTGTCCGAGACCTCGGAGGATTGATGACGACCGCCGCCACGACCAAAGTGCATGAATCTGCCGGACCTGTGCCCGCCGGTTTGCCCGATATGAAGGTGTCGGTCCGCCAGGTGTTCGGTATCGACAGCGACCTTGAAGTGCCGGCCTATTCGGAGGTCGATCCGCATGTGCCGGATGTCGATTCGGATTACCGCTTCGACCGCGCCACCACGCTGGCCATCCTCGCCGGATTCGCCAGGAACCGCCGCGTCATGGTCACGGGCTATCACGGCACCGGCAAGTCGACCCATATCGAGCAGGTCGCAGCAAGGCTGAACTGGCCGTGCGTGCGCGTCAATCTCGACAGCCACATCAGCCGCATCGATCTGGTCGGCAAGGATTCCATCGTCGTCCGGGACGGCAAGCAGGTCACCGAATTTCGCGATGGCATTTTGCCGTGGGCCCTGCAGCACAATATCGCGCTGGTGTTCGACGAGTACGATGCCGGCCGCCCCGACGTGATGTTCGTGATCCAGCGCGTGCTGGAAGTCTCCGGCCGCCTGACGCTGCTCGACCAGAACAAGGTGATCAAGCCGCATCCGGCGTTCCGGCTGTTCTCGACCGCCAACACCGTCGGCCTCGGCGATACCTCCGGTCTCTATCACGGCACCCAGCAGATCAACCAGGGCCAGATGGACCGCTGGTCGATCGTCACCACGCTGAACTACCTCGCCCATGACGAGGAAGTCGAGATCGTGCTGGCGAAAGCCCATCACTACCGCACCTCCGAAGGTCGCGACATCGTCAACAAGATGGTGCGGCTTGCCGACCTGACCCGCAACGCCTTCGCCAACGGCGATCTGTCGACGGTGATGAGTTCGCGCACGGTGATCACGTGGGCGGAGAACGCCGATATTTTCTCCGACATCGGTTTTGCGTTCCGCGTCACCTTCCTCAACAAATGCGACGAACTGGAGCGGCCGCTGGTCGCCGAATTCTACCAGCGCTGCTTCAACGTCGAGCTGGCGGAATCCTCGGTGAACGTGGCGCTGAGCTAGCCGTCCCTGCATGTTGCCCCCACGAATGCGGGGACTACTCCGATGGAGGGGGCGGTGAGGTGGTAATGACGACTTCGAATCAAAAATTCCGCACCGGATCGAAGGAGGCGCCGACCGAGCCGTTCAAGCGTGCGGTGACGGCCTGCCTGCGTGCGATCTCGCGCAAGCCGGAACTCGAGGTGACGTTCGCCTCCGAGCGCCCCGGTCTGTCGCCCGGCAAGGCGCGGCTCCCCGAGCCGGCCCGCAAGATGACCAGGCGCGACGCCGCCATCGTGCGCGGCCACGCGGATTCCATCGCACTCAAACTCGCCTGCCACGATCCGAAAGTGCACCGCAAGCTGATGCCGGGAAATCCGCAGGCGCGCGGCGTGTTCGAAGCGGTCGAGCAGGCCCGCGTCGAGGCGCTCGGCTCGCGACGGATGGCGGGCGTGGCCAAAAATCTCACCGCGATGCTCGACGATCATTTTCATCGCGGCAAGTTCGACGAAATTACCGACCGCGCCGACGCGCCGCTGCCGGATGCGTTGGCGATGCTGGTGCGCGAACGCCTGACCGGATTGGCGCCGCCGGTGGCGGCCCGCAAGATGGTCGATCTGTGGCGTCCGGTGTTGGAAGACAAGATCGGCGCGCGGCTCGACCGACTCGATCGTCTCGCCGAAGATCAGGCGAAATTCGGCGATGCGGTGCATGATCTGCTGTCCGCGCTTGAGCTTGGCGACGACCGCAACGCCGAGGCCGACGACGACGACGACCAGGACGACAACCGCGACGGCGAGAACGACCAATCCGGCGCCGAGGGTTCGCCGGACTCGGACGCCGCCCAGGAAATGAGCGCCGAACAGGCGCAGGCGACGTCGGATGAGATGACGGAAAGCGCGATGGAAAGCGCGCAGGCTTCCACCAGCGACACTTTCGACGACGGCGAACTCGGCGACGACGAGACGCCCGGCGAAGCGACGCGGCCGAATTCGCGCGGCGCCAACGAGCCGCGCGGGCCGGAGTATCACGCCTTTGCGCCGAAGTTCGACGAGGTGATCGCGGCCGAAGACCTTTGCGACCACGACGAACTGGAACGTTTGCGCAGCTATCTCGACAAGCAGCTCGCGCATTTGCAAGGCATCGTCGCGCGGCTGGCGAACCGCTTGCAGCGTCGCTTGATGGCGCAACAGAATCGCGCCTGGGAGTTCGATCTCGAGGAAGGCATTCTCGATCCCGCGCGGCTGTCGCGCGTGGTGACCGATCCCCACCATCCGCTGTCGTTCATGCACGAGAAGGAAGCGACGTTCCGCGACACCGTGGTGACGCTGCTGCTGGACAATTCCGGCTCGATGCGCGGGCGCCCCATCACGGTGGCGGCGACTTGCGCCGATATTCTGGCGCGGACGCTGGAGCGCTGCGGCGTCAAGGTGGAAATCCTCGGCTTCACGACGCGGGCGTGGAAGGGCGGCCAGTCGCGCGAGGCGTGGCTCGCTGCCGGCAAGCCGGCCAGCCCCGGACGCCTCAACGATCTGCGCCACATCATCTACAAATCCGCCGACGCGCCGTGGCGGCGGGCGCGCAAGAATCTCGGGCTGATGATGCGCGAGGGGCTGCTCAAGGAAAACATCGACGGCGAAGCATTGGATTGGGCCCACAAGCGGCTGCTCGGCCGCTCCGAGCAACGCAAGATCCTGATGATGATTTCCGACGGCGCGCCGGTCGACGATTCCACCCTGTCGGTCAATCCCGGCAATTATCTGGAGCGCCATCTGCGCCACATCATCGAGGAAATCGAGACCCGTTCGCCGGTCGAACTGATCGCGATCGGCATCGGCCACGACGTCACCCGCTATTATCGCCGCGCCGTGACCATCGTCGATGCCGAAGAACTCGGCGGCGCCATCACCGAAAAACTCGCCGAACTGTTCAGCGAGACCCAGGGTGCGGCTCCGACGGCGTCGTCCGGCCGTCGCCGCCGATTGCATTCGTGACGATCGCATTGGCGGACGTGGGATGCGGACTTGGCATGAAACTCGTCTTGCCCGGGCTTGTCCTGGCCATGACGAAAAAGAGAATGAAACGCCGTAACCGGCGGCGATGAAACAGGAGTCCTCGTTGCGTAAGTCTATCCGAGTGTTTTGTCTTCTCGCGGGTTTTTTCGGCGCTGCCGCGGCGCATGCGGAAGAATGGCCGTCGCATTTGATCAAGGCGATCGTTCCGTTCGGCGCCGGCAGCGCCGCCGATGTGGTGCCGCGGCTGTTCTTTGATCGCCTCGCGGCGGAACTCGGCCAGCCCATCGTGGTCGAAAATCGCGGCGGCGCCGGCGGCACGCTCGGTACCGCCGTGGTGGTGAAGGCCGATCCCGACGGCTACAGCATTCTCGCCAATTCCTCGGCGCTGACGATCGCGCCCGCGATTTTCCCGAAGCTGACTTTCGACACTGCTCGTGATCTCGCCTCCGTGCTGATGATCGGCTCCAGCGCCAATGTGATGATCGTGCCGCCCTCGCGGCCGTGGAAAACCGTGGCTGATTTCATCGCCGACGCCAAAGCCAAGCCCGGCTCGATCTCGTTCGGCTCGGTCGGCATCGGCAGCGCGGTGCACATCAGCGCCGAGAAATTCCGCCTTGCCGCTGGCGTCGACGCCACCCACGTGCCGTACCGCGGCGGCTCCGAAGTGATCGCCGACATTCTCGGCGGCCGGGTTGATTTTTATTTCTGCCCGCTCGCCACCGCGTTGCCGTTGATCCGCGCCGGCCAGGTGCGCGCGCTGTTGGTATCGACGCCGACCCGCGTCGCCGATTTGCCCGACGTGCCGACGCCGCTGGAAGCCGGCTTGAAAAATGCCGAGAGCGCGATCTGGTTCGGGGTGTTCGTGCCGGCGAAAACGCCGCGCGACATCATCGAGAAATTTCATGCCGCCGGCCTGAAGGTTTTGGCGGATTCCGCGACCCAGGCCAGCCTGAAGACGCTCGGCATCGAGCCCCTGCCGATGAGCCCGAAGGAAATGGACGAACTTGTCGTGCGCGAACTCGCTGCCAACAACGAAGTGATCAAGGCCGCGGGCATCAAGTAATACCCGCGACAAAGGTTTCTTCCTCACGTCAGGACATCCCCCATGAGCGCGCTGTTTTCTCCGATTCAACTGCGCGGCCTTGCGCTTCCCAACCGCATCATGGTCGCGCCGATGTGCCAGTATTCCGCCGAAAACGGCGAGGCCAATGACTGGCACTTTGTGCATATCGGAAGCCTCGCGCTGTCGGGCGCCGCGATGTTCTGCATCGAGGCCACCCACGTGGAGGCGATCGGCCGCATCACGCCGGGATGTCTCGGGCTGTGGAACGACGCCACCGAAGCCGCGCTGAAGCCGATCATGGCGATGGTGCGCAAGCATTCGAACACCGCGGTCGCGATGCAGCTGGCGCATGCCGGCCGCAAAGCCTCCAGTCAGGTGCCGTGGAACGGCGGGCAGTTGATTCCGCCGTCCGACGGCGGCTGGCAGACGGTGGCGCCATCCCCCGTGCCGCACAAGCAAGGCGAAGGTGCGCCGCTCGCGCTCGATGCGGCGGGGCTGGCGCGCGTGCGCGAGGCTTTCGTCGCGGCGGCGAAGCGCGCGATGCGGCTCGGCATCGACGCCATAGAGCTTCATGCTGCCCATGGCTATCTCCTGCATCAGTTTCTGTCGCCGATCGCCAATCAGCGCACCGATCAATATGGCGGGAGCTTGCAAAACCGCATGCGCTTTCCGCTTGAAGTGTTCGACGCGGTGCGCGCGGCGGTTCCGGAAAACAAGCCGGTCGGGGTCAAGATCTCGGCAACCGATTGGGTCGAGGGCGGCTGGGATCTCGCGCAGTCGGTCGAGTTCGCGAAGGAACTGAAGACGCGCGGCGTCGATTGGATCGACGCGTCGTCCGGCGGGGTGTCGCCGTTGCAGAAAATCCCGCTCGGCCCCGGCTATCAAGTGCCGTTTGCGCAAGCGATCACGCCAGGCGACCGGCGTCACCACCATGGCGGTCGGCCTGATCACGGAAGCGAAGCAGGCCGAAGAGATCGTGGCATCCGGCAAGGCCGACATGGTCGCGCTGGCGCGCGCCATGCTCTACGACCCGCGCTGGGGTTGGCACGCCGCGGCCGAACTCGGCGGCCAGGTCGAGGCGCCGCCGCAATATTGGCGCTCGCAACCCTCGACGCAAAAGGCGCTGTTCGGGGCCACGACCTTCGGCACGCGGTAGCGCATGATGAATTTAAGTTGAGGTGCAGCGGCGATCGACCACTTCTCCCTCTCCCCGCTTGCGGGGAGAGGGTTGGGGTGAGGGGGACTCTCGTCAGGCTTGGACTTCGCGGAGAGTCCCCCTCACCCGGATCGTAAGAACGACGTAGCCGAAGCTCCGCTTCGGCGTTCTTTTATGGGACGGCCGCCAAAGGTGGCCTATGCCTCTCCCCGCAAGCGGGGCGAGGTAACAGGACTCCGGTACGCGGAGAATTAACCTGAAGCCATCATGCTCTAACCTCACATCCCGAACACCGCCACCGCGCGGATCGGTGAGCCCGTGCCGTCGCGCCACTTCATCGGCAACCCGATGAAGGTGAAGGCGCCCTCACCGAGCAGCGCTTCCAGATTGCACAGGCTTTCGATGTGGGTGATGTTGAGCTCGCCGCACGCCTTGTGCACCAGCGCATTCACTTTGCCTTCGGGCCCGGGCCGCATCGAATCGATGCCGAAATGCACGACGCCTTGCGCGGCCAGCCACTCGGTGGCGGCGACGTTGACGCCGGAATTGTCGGTCGCATATTCCTTGCGCGGAAAGGTGCGCTCGTGATGGCCGGTGCACAGCAACACCGTGCCGCCCTTCGGCACCGTTAAGCCCGCTTGCTGCACCGCCGCTTGCAGATCCGCGGGCGTGATCTCGGCGCGCGGCTGCGATGTGGCGCAGGTCGAGGCAGATGCCCTGTCACGATGCAATTTTCGAGCGGGTATTCATGCATCGGCTGGCCGTCTTTGTTGAAGTGCCGCGGCGCGTCGATGTGGGTGCCGGCGTGGTCGGGCATCGAGATGTACATCGACGCCAGCCCGTGCACGTTGCCGGACTCGGCGAACGAGTCCTCGTGGCTTTTCCAGAGCCCGTGAATGACAGGCGGATGACCGGGATAGCTCGGGGTGCGGTGATAAAGCTCGCGGCTGAGATCGACGATCTTCACGATGAGAAACTCCAGGGGAGGACAAGGCAACGAGAGTATCGCAGCGAGCGGTGCTGACAAACCCTCATTGCGAGCGCCGGCGCAGCCATCCACAGCCTGGACTGTGGCGGCGTCATGGATGCAAATTGTCAAACAGCGGCGGTCCTTCACCTCGCCCCGCGTGCGGGGAGAGGTCGCGAGCATCTTGCGAGCGGGTGAGGGGGACTCTCGACAGACTCGGTTTCGCGGAGAGCCCCCTCACCCGGAGTTGTCGCGGAGTTTATCATCGGGCGGCGCTTTGCGCCGACCCGTTGGCGCCGTCCCCGACCTCTCCCCGCACGCGGGGCGAGGTGAAACCAGCAGGACACACCTCCGCGATCTCGCGACACGTGCGCCCGAGTTTTGCTCTTTGTGTTCGCCCACAAAAATTAGAGGGCGCAGGGAATGCCGGGCGCCCGTCGCGCCCGCGGCCTCGTGTGCAAAAGTGTAGAAAGCACACGAGTTAGAAACCACGGTCACGCCGGAAATCACCCGGCATTCCCCGCGCAATGGTTTTAACGGTTTCCTTCGTGCTCTCCCCGGCGACGAATTCCTTTTTGTCACCGTCATCGGCGGATGAAGGCTGATCGCGCCCGGTCGGGCCGATGTTGCCTCCGCCGACTTGACATCAGCAACGGATGCCAGGACCACACGACTTCGCCGTCCGCAACCAGCGCCGTTCGTCCGCACGCTTCGTGAATCGCTCACGGGTCAAAACCCGCCCTGCGATTCCCCTCGCGCGCCCGCCGCTGCCGCGTCCACCGCATCCCGCTCTCCACGTCCGTGACGATCGCGAAACGCCCCTTTCAGATGAGGCGGGATGGCGCGGGATATGGAGGTGATTTGGGGGAAACGGGAAGCGGAAATGTTTTTGAGAAAGGGGGTGGACAGGGGAATCAAGGAGCCGCCCCTCGCGCGGAAATATGACGGTACTGCGTGCATGCGTTTAACGACGGATTCGTGAATAAATGCGCTGGATGGAGTTGGCCGCGGCTCGGCATCGTGAATGTAATGCCCCAGGTAAGACTTGCGCGCCTTCCATATCTTAAACCGTGTACAGCACGCCGATAATCCGGCGAGCGCCAACAAATCGTGGAGCATTCCTCTTTTTGTCAGGTTCAGCTAATTCGTCAGGTTCAGACAACGAGACCACTATCGATAGGCCTAAGCCACCAACGCTTTCGAATTGCCACAGACGGCCATCTGTGTCGGGAACGCGTCTACCGACCCGTTTGAAGATGTTACTTCCGTCGTCCAAACTGAGTGCGATTAGCGTTCCTTCCATGGTCGGGAGTTGATCTTTTGTGATGGTATCGCCACCCAAAACAATCTGCCCCGGTAACGCGAAAGGAATCCCACTTTCTTCCCGCACCCGGTAGGCGGTCTTGATATGGGATAGGCTTGCCGCGTAAGAAAGCTCTGTGGCCTCGCCGCTACTGGGTGGCGGTGCTGGCTGCTCCGTCAGCATTCCAACGATACGGTGGAGAACAATGTCGCCAGCGTTGAAAAACAGCGTCGGTTTGGATTCGCGTGGATCGGGCGCCTCAGCTGCTAGCGTGAGTTCATCGCCCTTGGGGGAACGGAATAACCGGCGCGCCAGCAAATGGCCTTTTTGGCGCGCGATTACAAGATTGTGATCCTTTCCCTCGTAAGAATTACTTTCCGCGATAGCGATACAGCCGTCTGGGACTGCAAATCCGAGATTATTCTTTCGGATGAGAAAAAGGGTCTTATCGGCGAACCATGATTCGCCGAGTATCTGCGACGCCTCATCTTGAGTAGCTACGGGAACTGAGGTCGTGGTGAATGCGGCTAAATCGGGATGGATGAAGGCCTCAAAAGTGGGCGCTGTAATTGACTTAAAGGAGATGACATTGTTCGGGGCTTCAGCCTCCTGTAGTGGCTGGTGCCAGCGCCAGTGACGAAATTCGACATGCATCTTCTCAGCCAGCTTACACAGTGAATTTAGATCGGTGGCCACTGCATAGACGTTACCAGCGCTCAACGAAGCCTTATTATGGTGCGCAGTGTTGAGAACCTTTATGCATTCCGAGCCTTGGGCGAGTGCTTTACATTCGCAGAAGTCTGCGACCGCTTTGCCCTTGAACAACGCGTTGGGTGGATCTTTAACGAGACTACGGAGGCGGGAGAGGTGATCGGTTAACGCGGCAGCTTTTGAAGCCGCGGCATAAGCGGGATAAGCTGGATCATCGAATAGGTCAGCGAGACGCGCCTCCACGAAGATGCGCACTTCATTGGCATAGTCCTGCGCTAGCGACGAATTATCTTTATCCTGCTCGTAGGCGTCGCGCTTGCGATACAGTTCCTCCACTGCCTGGGCGGTTTCCAGCCGGCTGCGCGAGGGGTTTACTGGATGCACACTGCGATGTTCGATAGCGGCATGCTCGCGACCGGCAGCCGCGGCGGCGCGCGCGAAATGCCGGTCGTAGGTGGCAACTATTAGCTGCCCACCATGTTTGACCAATTCCGGTAGAATCCGAGCTAGCCTTTCTTTGTTATCATGATCAAGCAATTCCTGAGGATCGTCAAAGATCAACAGGGCAATGCCACCTCGCTCCGCTAGAACATGCTCCCAGAAAGCCAGGAAGAACCCCATCAGGCTGGCGCGCAGCGCCGATGCGTTGGAAATGTGCTGTGCTGGTGCGCTGGCCTTCTCAAAGCCGACCCGAATATCGAGTACGCCTTTCACGTCCATTGCAGTGTCGCGCAGCCCGTGCCCTGCCATAGGATACGAGTTATGGTAGCAGCGATCGCGCCAGTAACACGCGCGGGTATGAAGAAGCTTACGCAGCGTCTCCACCTGCTTCTCGGCCAGCGAGCCTAGCTCGATGACGCTTTCCAAGGCGATGACTGCGCGACTATAAAGTTTGAGGCGTTCTTCCTTGGATCGGCGTATCTTGAGTTGATTTGTCATACGCTGGCAGAACTCTAGCGCGGCATTAAGCGGTGCCACGCCCTTTACGATCGAGGCCAGGGTCTCTAGTTTACGACTGATTGGCGTCGGGTCGGTGATGGCGTCTTTGTCTCCGCCCAAACCGTATAATATTGCTTTGGATACCTCACCAATATCGGTGGCATGTGTAGCTCGCCACTGGGCAAAGGCGCGCGCGCGGGCCAAACTTTTGATGCTGAGTAACAAAGGCGCGCTCACCGTATCCAGCGCCGCGGGGAGAGCATCGACTACCGGTTCGACGAAATCCGGTAATTTCGCCAATTCGCGATCACAGACGAGGCCGACGCCAGACTTGAGCGGCGCTAAGGCCGCTTGGAAAGACTTCGTTTCAAAGAGATCGCCGACTAACGCGGCGCGGATGAGATCGCGCGGATGGGCGGGAAGATCACGGCCGAGTTCGGGCTGTAGCGTAACGGGGCATTTTGTGGCAAGTGTACCCGCCCAACCAACCGCCCAGCTTTGCTGCGTTAGAGATAGCAGCCGCTGGTTAGCTTCGTTCACTTCTGCTAAATGCTCTAACACCGTTCTCTGTGTTACCGGATCGAGCGCTCCCTCAAGCGAGCGGCTGCAGACTGCACAGGACGATGCGTCATGTCCCTCGAAATCCGCTATCCAGCTGGCGACTCGTGCGTATAGCTGTTTGCGACGCCCTAGTTCAGGGGTCGTTGCCAGTTCTGCAAGCACCGCTGCTTCGGCGCGAATCTGCGCCGTTAGATCTTCGACGATATGCCAATCAGTCTCATTCAATTCACTTAAGGCGCGGGAGCGCCGAACGTTCGGCAGTTGTCCCATCGATTTCAGCTGCCCCTGCGCCGGCCCAATGCTGGCTTCCAAATCGTCGCGTGCGCTTTTGTCGGAGGGATCGAAGCTCGGGCCCAGAATTGTCTGGGCTGCAGCCAATGCCCCGGCCTTAACGGCGTTGAAGTGCGCCTCCAAGTCTGCGAGCTTCTGTTCCAGGTCGTATGCCGCCGATGGCAAAGGCAGTAGTTCTGGTGGCGTCATGTCGGAATATTCTTCGATCTGCTTCTGCAGATCGCCTCGGGCCTCCACAAAGCGGGCATCCGCATCTTCGATTTCTCGGTCGCGGTCCTTCTTGAATTCGCCCTGGAGTTTGTCGCGTGCTTTGGTGGCATGCTTGGCTAGATTCGAGATATCTGCGAGTCCGGTCAGTTTGGCCGCGGCTAATCCAAGATCGGAGGCGGCGCCTATTTTTAAGAACTGAAGTAGGGCTGGCATGATGGTGCCGATTCGCAGCGCAATGGGATCAACGCCCAAGGTGTCGAAGCCCGATTGTGTCTCTGAGACTTTACCTTTCGGAGTGCGTAGCTGGGCACGCCGTACTGGGGGCAAAAGCTTGTTGTCCTGGTCGATAAAGGATAGCTCTACCCAGCTATCAATTGGCACAGGCTCACCCAAGGGCGGTATGTAGAACGTTGGGTTGGGCAGTGGCGTGACCGGCGTCAAGCTATGGCTGCTCGTCTCGTCATTTCCATCAACCGAGCGGACAAATAGGCCGGTGAATTCTTGTTGGCCGCTCTCGGGCTGACGCTGTGGCCTCAACATTTCTCCTGTCAAACACCAGATGATGGTGTTGAGCAGCGACGTCTTACCAGCCCCGTTCCAGCCATCAAACAATGTGATCGGCTCGCGCGGCTCGAACACGAAGTCCTCTGGTGGCGCCTCCGCCGTGCCATAAGCGTGCACACCGGCGAAGCGATGTGCCACGACCTTCGCAAGACGAAGCCGACGGCCTGCTTTCGGAATGACAATGTCAGGGATGGGCAAGGTAGGGGGAGCGGTAGGCACCGCGGAGACCATTGTCTCCACATCGGTTGCCATTACGTTGCCCGCCCATTTGGTTCGGTTCAGGCGATACCAATTGAGGATTGCCCGGCTGTCGGTGTTGTCGAATTGGAATTGCGTATTGTCTTCCCCGACCGAAACGCTGGAACCAATAATCAGCTCGGCGAAGAGGCTGTCGATCGTTTGCAGATGCAGTGGACGTGAGCTTTTTGAAGTACCCGACATTGCCCCCCCTCCTCCGTTGCCAATGCGGGCAGTGTAGCGAGGTTGATCGATAGGTCCAGAACACTTCGAGGTAGAGCAGCGACAGTCGCGAGTGCACTTCGACAAAAGGGAAGTAGTATAAGCCTGAAACAAAAACGGCCGGGTCTTTCGACCCAGCCGTTCAAAACTCTTAACCGTTAAACCCGCTTAACGAAGAAACTCAGCTCGCCTGCGCCACCGGGGCAGTCGCGGCCATCTTCTTCTCGATCGCGCGCTTGAGGTCGAGCGCGCGGGGCGACAACTCGATCGCCTTGGCCTTGATCAGAAAGGCATCGAAGCCACCGCGGTGATCGACGCTCTTGATCGCGTTGGTCGAGACGCGCAGGCGCACGTTGCGGCCGAGCACGTCGGAGATGAAGGTGACGTTGCACAGGTTCGGCAGGAACCGGCGCTTGGTCTTGATATTGGAGTGGCTCACCTTGTGGCCAACCATGGGGCCCTTGGCCGTCAGTTCGCAGCGCCGCGACATCGCACAAAATCCTCTTCCATCCCCGCTCTCTCCGGCCTTGTTCAGGTTCGGCGCGGGGGTTCAAAAACACGTCCATCCAGGGAACCGGGGACCTATAAAGCGGGCGCGGCGGGGCGTCAAGGTTTTGCGGCGGTTACGATCGCTCGGGAAGGCGGATTTATAGGGAGTTCCGCCGGCTTTTGCCCTTAATCGCCCATCATATAAACGGCGTATTCGCCGCCGACATCAGGGTTCTGCGCGGGGCGCGAGCGTTTTTGCGCGAGGACTTTGCTTAAAGACTACCGCTCGGTTGTTTGCCAGATATTTTTGCTTAGATGTATTTCGCCTAAACGATCGATCGACCGCGTATTTGAGGGCCGCCCTTCTGTGACCACGCTCGTTAAGATTTCGCCCCGGTCGGCCGACTTGGCGCTGCGGGCGTGGGGCCGTCTTGGCGTCCGCGCGTTGTTGCTGGCGTTCATGCTCCCGGTGTTGACGCTCGCGGTGCTTCCGCACGCGGCCTTCGCGCAAGGCCGGCTCGACGCGCATTACGAGGCGACGCTCTCGGGCATTCCGGTCGGCAAGGGCGCCTGGACCATCGACATTTCGGACGACCAGTTTTCCGCTTCCGCCGCCGGTGGCACCTCGGGGCTGCTGAAGGCGTTCGCGGGCGGCTCCGGCACCGGTGCGGCCCAAGGCCGGGTCGTCAATGGCGCGCTGGTGTCGTTGAATTACTCCGCCACCACCACCTCGTCGAAAAAATCCGAAGCGGTGCATATCGTTTTGTCCGCCGGCAACGTCAAGGAATACGGCATCGAGCCGGAGCCGCCGGTCGATCCCGACCGGATTGTCGTGACCGAGGCGCATCGCCGCGGCGTCCTCGACCCGATGACGGGCTCGATGTTGCGCGTGCCCGGAACCGGCGATCCGCTTTCCCCCGAGGCCTGCCGCACCGGAGCTACGATTTTCGACGGCCGCATGCGCTACGACCTCAAGCTCGACTACAAGCGCATGGAAACCGTGAAGGCCGAGAAGGGCTATCACGGCCCGGTCGTGGTCTGCGCGGTGTATTTCGTGCCGGTCGCCGGCTACATCCCCGACCGCCCGGTGATCAAATATCTGTCCGCGCAGCGCAACATCGAGATCGCGTTCGCGCCGGTGGCCGGAACCCGCATCCTGGTGCCGTTCCGGATGGTGATCCCGACGCCGCTCGGCACCGCGATGTTGGAGGCCACGCAATTCATCACCACGGCGTCGCCGCCGCGGGTCGCCAAGACGAATTGAAGGGTTCGCTCGATCACCTCGCCCCGCTTGCGGGGAGAGGTCGGCGCATAGCGCCGGGTGAGGGGGACTATCCGCGAGTTGAGGTCTTGGAGAGTCCCCCTCTCCCCGCAAGCGGGGCGAGGGAGACGCGGTCCGTCCCTTCGAGACAATGGAATCGCCTTGACTCTTCCTCGCTTCTGATTCGACTTGGGCTCGTCCCGCAACGTTAAGGATTTCGCCACCATAACGTCCCTTGTCGATCCGCGCCAAACTTGATCTAGTGTTGCGAGGATAGCTCAACGCGAGATGTTGCGGTGAACGAAGCCGGAGTGGAGACGAGTTAGCGATTCGGGCGCGATTCGTTCCGGAACTCGTTCCAAAGCTTAACCCGCGACGTTCGATGCGTCGCATTGTGAAACACTTTTCAAACCCGAGCGCCGCAGAAACTCACCGAAACATGGCCTTTTCGTCATCGCCGCCGACATTCGCAAACGGACGGGCTCCCGGCGCCGGGGTCACCGCGGTGCTCGGGCCCACCAACACCGGCAAGACCCATCTCGCGATCGAGCGGATGCTGGCGCATTCTTCCGGTGTGATCGGGTTGCCGCTGCGGCTGCTGGCGCGCGAGGTCTACAACAAGATCGTCGATCGCGCGGGGGTGGATGCGGTCGCTTTGATCACCGGCGAAGAGAAGATCAAGCCGCCTCGGCCACGGTTCTGGGTCTCCACCGTCGAGGCGATGCCGCGGGATCTCGACGTGTCGTTTCTCGCCGTCGATGAAATCCAGATCGCGGCGGATCTGGAACGCGGGCACGTCTTCACCGATCGCATCCTGAATCGGCGCGGCCGCGACGAAACGCTGTTGCTCGGCGCCGCCACCATGCGCCCCATCATCGAGCGCTTGCTGCCTGGCGCCAGCATCGTGACCCGGCCGCGGCTGTCGCAACTGGAATTCGCCGGCGACCGCAAGATCACCCGGCAGCCGCGGCGCACCGCGATCGTCGCGTTCTCGGCCGACGAAGTGTATGCGATCGCCGAACTGATCAAGCGCCAGCATGGCGGGGCGGCGGTGGTGCTGGGATCGCTGAGCCCCCGCACCCGCAACGCGCAAGTGGCGATGTTCCAGTCCGGCGACGTCGATTACCTGGTCGCGACCGATGCGGTGGGGATGGGGCTCAACCTCGACGTCGATCACGTCGCCTTTGCCTCCGACCGCAAATATGACGGCTATCAATTCCGCCGCCTCAACCCGTCCGAATTCGCCCAGATCGCCGGCCGCGCCGGTCGTGCCACCCGCGACGGCACCTTTGGCACCACCGGGCGCTGCGCGCCGTTCGAGCCCGAACTGGTCAATGCGCTGCAGAATCACAGCTTCGAAAGCGTCAAAGTGCTGCAATGGCGCAATTCGAAGCTGGATTTCGCCTCGCTCGGCGCCTTGCAGGTGTCGCTGGCGCTGACGCCGCCGCATGAAGCGCTGACCCGGGCCCCGATCGCGGAAGATATGCGGGTGCTCGACCATGCCGCGCGCGACGCCGAGGTGCGCGACATGGCGCATGGCCCGGCGGCGGTGGAACGGCTGTGGGACGCCTGCCAGATCCCGGATTACCGCAAGATCGCCCCGGCGGCGCATGCCGAGCTGGTCACGACCTTGTTCGGCTTTCTGATGCAAAAGGGCCGGATTCCGGACGCCTGGTTTGCCGCCCAAATCGACCAGGCCGACCGCGTCGACGGCGATATCGACACGTTATCGGGCCGGATCGCGCAAATCCGGACCTGGACCTTTGTCGCCAATCGCCCGGATTGGCTGGCGGATCCCGAACATTGGCAGGGAATCGCCCGTGAAGTTGAAAATAAATTGTCCGATGCACTGCATGAACGGCTCACGGAGCGTTTCGTTGATCGCCGTACCAGTGTATTGATGCGCCGCCTGCGGGAAAACACGATGTTGAATACAGAAATCGGCAAGACCGGCGAAGTGATCGTAGAAGGCCATGTCATTGGCCGGCTCGATGGATTTACTTTTGCGCCTGACGCAGCGGAGGCCGGCTCCGATGCGAAGGCGTTGCAGGCGACCGCGCAGAAGGCGCTCGCCGGTGAAATCGACGCGCGCGCCGAGAAATTGGCGGCGGCGCCCGACGAGCAGTTCTTGCTGACTTCGGACGGCACCATCCGCTGGACCGGGGACGCGGTGGCGAAACTGGTCGGCGCCGACGACGTGCTGCATCCGCGGCTGCGCATCATTTCCGACGAACGCTTGAGCGGCGCGCCGCGCGAAGCGGTGCAGGCGCGGCTCGATCTGTGGCTGAAGACGCATATCGAAAAGCTGCTGGGGCCGCTGTTCGACCTCGCCAAGGCCGAGGACATCACGGGTATTGCGCGCGGCATCGCGTTTCAACTGATCGAAGCGGTCGGCGTGCTGGAGCGTTCGAAGATCACGGCCGAGATGAAGGATCTCGACCAGCCGTCGCGGGCCACGTTGCGCAAATACGGCGTCCGTTTCGGCGCCTATCACATCTATATTCCGGCGCTGTTGAAGCCGGCGGCGCGGGCGCTCGCCTCGTTGTTGTGGGCGCAGAAGCTGGACAATGTCGACATGTCGGCGCTGTCGGGCGCGCAACATCTGGCCGGCAGCGGCCGGACTTCGTTTCCGGTCGATAAGCTGCTCGACCGCGATGCCTACCGCGTGCTGGGCTACCGGCAATGCGGCGAGCGCGCCGTGCGCGTCGATATCCTGGAGCGGCTCGCCGATCTGATCCGCCCGGCGCTGTCGTGGCGTGAAACCACCCCGGGCGAACGACCCGCCGGCGCCTTCGACGGCCGTGGGTTTGTGGTGACGCAGGCGATGACGTCGCTGACCGGGTCGGCCGGCGAGGATTTTGCCTCGATCCTGCGCGCGCTGGGCTACCGGATGGATCGCCGCCCGCCGCTGCCGCCGAAGCCCGCCGTGGTGGAAACGGCTGGGGTGGAGGCAAGTCCGGCCGAGGCTGCGCCTGAAGCGCCCGCTTCAGAAACGCCTTCTTCAGAAACGCCTTCTTCAGAAACGCCTGCTTCAGAAGCGCCCGCTTCAGAGGCGCCGTCTGACAGCACCAACGACGCTCCGGCGGTTGCCGACGACGCGGCATTGCTGCCGGACGTTGTGTTCGCAACAGCTGCTCCTGCGGACGAACCAGCGTCGGTCGAATCCGCTTCGGTCGAAGCCAATTTGGTCGAAGCCAATTCCGCCGAAGTTCTGCCGGAGCCGGCGGCATCGGTGGCAGCCGAAACGGTAGCTGCACCGCAGGATCAAGCCGTCGCTGAAACGACCGCCGAACCCACAACCGAGCCGGTTGCCGAGCCGGCAACGGCAGACGCGACCGCCGCCGATGCGGCAACGCCGGAAGCGGTTGCTGCGCCCGAGATGGTCGAGGTCTGGCGGCCCGGTGGCCGATCGGAAGAGCGCCGGCCGCGACATGACCGCAGCCGTCATCGCCCCCAAGATCGTTCCCACGACCGTGCCGTGGACGGCGCAGCACCCGCGACTGCCGCGGGCGAAGCCGAAGCCGGCGAAGGGGCCAAACGCGAGCGGCACCGGAACGGCCGGCGCGACCGCCACAATGAATTCCGCAAACTGCGCCCCGATACACCCAATGCTCCCGGCGAGGCCGCGACCGCTTCGGCGGAAAGCGCGCCGGCGCGCGAGGACAAGGCCCATCCGCCGCGCGAACGCTTTCACGGCAAGGACCGGGACAGCCGCGATAACCGGGACAAGGGTAAATTCCAGGGCCGCGACAAAGGCGGTCGGGACAAGGGTGGACGCGACAAGGGCGGACGTGACAAGCGCCCCGACGGCGGCCCCTCGCACCGGCAGTTCGCCTCCAGCGCGCCGCCGCGGGAACGCGAGCGTCCGATCGACCCGAATTCACCGTTTGCCAAACTGGCGGCGCTCAAGGAGCAACTCACCGCCAACCGCAAGGATCGTTAATACCTCTAACCGACCCGTTCTCGAATGGTGTGGCTTGGAGCGCCAGCGTCTCGATAAATGGTTGTGGCACGCGCGGCTGGTCAAGGCCCGCACCAGCGCGGCCGCGCTGGTCGAGGCCGGCCACGTCCGCATCAATGGCGTCCGCGAAAAAGCGCCCGGCCATGCCGTGAAGGCCGGCGACGTGCTGACGATCGGGCTCGATCGCACCGTGCGCGTCCTCAAGGTGGTCGGATTCGTCGAGCGGCGGGGCGATGCGACCATGGCGCGCACGCTCTATGACGATTTGCACGACCGGCGCGAATGACTATGTATGCGGCTTGGCGCAAAGTTCTGCCTAGAACGGCCGCTTGAAAACGTCTCACGACGTTTTTCTGAAAAGGTTTTTCGGAGACGCTTCGCTTTACTTGCGGCTGCGGAGTTCCTGCGCTACGCAAACCACTGAAATTGACCCGTTTCGGAGCCTTGGATGACTTACGTCGTCACTGAAGCCTGTATTAAGTGCAAATATACCGACTGCGTCGAAGTCTGCCCGGTAGATTGCTTCTACGAGGGTGACAACATGCTGGTCATCCATCCGGACGAATGCATCGATTGCGGCGTCTGCGAGCCTGAATGCCCGGCCGACGCCATCAAGCCGGACACCGAGCCTGGTTTGGAAAAATGGCTCGAGGTGAATACCGAATACGCCAAGAGCTGGCCGAACATCACCCAGAAGAAGGAAGCCCCGGCCGACGCCAAGGATTTCGAGGGCAAGGAAGGCAAATTCGAGAAATATTTTTCTCCGGCACCCGGAACCGGCGATTGATTCGGAACCCGAGGGTCAGGGCCATTTTGGCCCTCAGCGGGCCTCTCGCTTAACCCTAATCGCGGCGATGTGGCCGAAATAACCTCATCGGGCCCCCCGGTGGGGCATAAATCATTGATTTTTGCGGGAAATGTGCTATATTGGGCACATTCGTAAGCTGAACCCGTCAGCCCTGTTTATGGCCCCTATGGGTTCCCGTGAAACATCGAACAGGGGCGTGGCAGTTCCGCGCGCAGGCTGTGTCACAGAAAACGCGTAAAACGAGTGCTTCCAAGAGTTCGAAAAAAGCCGCAGCCCCGAGCCGCGGCGTAACCAAAAGCCACGCCCGGGTCTCTGTCAAGGATTCTCGGAAAGCCGCCGCGGCTGCAAAGTCCTCAAAAAATAAAAGAAGCTCAATGCCAAACAAGACTGCAAAAACTGCCGCGAAAGCGACGGGTTCCAAACCCGCTGCTTCGAAGTCACCTGTTTCGAAGCCCACTGTTTCCAAACCGCCTGCTTCGAAGGTTGCTTCCTCCAAAACGGCTCCGAAGGCCGCCGTCGTCGTCAAGACCGCGGTGAAGCCGGTCGTGACGAAGCCCGTGGTGGCCGGCAAGCCCGCCGCAAAGCCGCCTGTGGCGGCACCGCGGGTTGAAGAGCCGAAGAAGGTTTTGACCCAGCGTCAGGGCTTCAAGACCAACGAATTCGTGGTGTACCCCGCGCATGGCGTTGGCCAGATTCTCGCGATCGAAGACCAGGAGATCGCCGGCGCGAAGCTCGAATTGTTCGTGATCAATTTCATGAAGGACAAGATGACGTTGCGGGTGCCGACCGCGAAAGTCGCCAATGTCGGCATGCGCAAGCTGTCGGAGCCGGCGCTGGTCAAGCGCGCGCTCGAAACCTTGAAGGGCCGTGCGCGCATCAAGCGCACGATGTGGTCGCGCCGGGCGCAGGAATATGAAGCCAAGATCAATTCGGGAGACATCGTCGCGATCGCCGAAGTGGTGCGCGATCTGTATCGCTCGGACTCGCAGCCCGAACAGTCCTACAGCGAACGCCAGCTTTATGAAGCGGCGCTCGATCGTCTGTCGCGGGAAATCGCCGTCGTGCAGCATGTGACGGAAACCGAAGCGGTGAAGGAGATCGAAGGCCAGCTCGCCAAGAGCCCGCGCCGCGGTGCCGCCAAGGCCGAGACCGAAGCCGGAGCGGATGCCGATGCCGATGCCGATGGTGACGATGCCGCCGTCGCGGACGAAGCGGCGTAAGCAGCCTCGCAAGATTTCAACAATCAAAAGCCCGGTCCGAAAGGACCGGGCTTTTTTGCGGTGTATCATCGTGGTGGTCATGCCGGGGCGGCGCGTAGCGTCGAACCTCGATGTGCAATTGCGCATCGGGGAATCTCGAGATTTACGATGTGCAACGGCACATCTGAGGTCCGGACTTTCGGTCCACCCCGGAATGACGGTGGGGTGGTTCAGTTGGACGGGACGACGAATAATCAATCCACCACGATCTTCACGCGGTCGCGCACCTTGACCTGGGCGTGGGCTTCAAGCCCGTTGAGGATACGGAAGCGCTCCGCCGGACGGTCGATCCCGGCCATGCGGTGCGACAGCAATTCCACAGTGTCGCCGGGCTGCACGGTGATGACTTTGATCCGTAGCGGCCGGGCGGCTTGAATTTCGTCAAGCGTCAAGCGGCGGAACGAATTCACGGTTTCGCGCGCGTTGCGGTCGCTCTCGGTGGTCTTCTGCTTGGCGGCGAAAATGAAGCGATAGACGTCGCTGCCGAACCGCAGCGCGTAAACCCGGAATTGCCATTGATCGCCGTGGGCGTTGGCCGATGCCGCCGGAAAGCCGCCGATGGTCAGATCTTCGGTCGAGGCCTTGTCGACATTTTCCATCCAGCCGGAATTGAGATAGTCGCCGAGCGTCTGCTCCGCCGGCACGCGCACCACATCGAAGCGCATCGCCTGGGTGCCGCCATCGCGCACGCCGATCACGGCCTGCGCGGTATTGTCGAGCGTGAAAGTTTCCGGCGCGGCGAAGGTGAAGCCGAGCTTGGGATGCAGGAAGCGCCGGCCGCGAACGAAGCCCTCGCTCGGGTCCTCGCCATAGACGATGTTGTCGATGGCGGCGAGATAGGTTTCGCGGTCGCGTTCGCCGCCTTCCGGCGAGGAATACTGCCGGGCGCTGTTCTGCGCGTTCTGCACCCGCTCCGGCGTCGCCGGGTGCGAGGACAGAAAGTCCTGCGCGCGCGGATCGACCGAGGTCTTTGCGGCCTTCAGCTCGGCATTGCGCTCCATCGAGTTCAGGAAACGCGCCGCGCCGTAGGGATCGAAATGGGCGCGCGCCGAAAGCCCGACGCCGATGCCGTCCGCCTCGAATTCCTGCGCGCGTGAAAAGCTCGCCATGGTCAGCTTGGTTTTTGCCAGCGCCAGCGCGGTGAGATCGGGATCGGTGCTCATTTCGGTGACGACGCGGGTGACGACCGCGGCCTGGCGCGCCTGGTCCTCGCGGATCGAGGCGTGCTTCGCCAGCACATGCGCCATCTCGTGGCTGAGCACCGAGGACAATTCGGAAGTGTCGCAGGCCAGCGCGATCAGGCCGCGCGTCACGTAAAGCTGGCCGGTCGGAAGCGCGAACGCGTTCACCGCCCCCGAATTGAGAATTGTTACTTTATAGGCTTGCTCCGGACGGTCCGATGCCGCGACCAGCCGATCGACCGTCTTGCCGATCAAGGCCTCAAGCGTCGCATCGTCGTACGAGCCGCCATAGGAGGCCAGAATGCGTTCATGCTCGCGTTCGGCCGCCGGCGTTTGGGCGACCGTGCGGTTAGGCTTGGCGGGGCTCGCCGCCGGAGACGCGGTCTGGAATCGGCTGGCATCGCCGCAGCCGGCCAGGGTGAAAACGGCACACAGCAGGATTGGCGCAGCCCAAAGGCGGCGGCCCATCCTTCCCTCGTGCCGTCCCGCAAACTCTGCCACTTGGCTGCTCGTGTTTGTCGGGCGAGTTAATTCCCGCCGGGTTATTCAGTCCAAGACATTCAGTCCAACAAGACATTCAGTCCAAGATGTTCAGTCTGCTAATTCAATCTGCCCGGCCCGGAGCACTTCGATCCGCGGCCCGCCACGTGCCTCGATCCAGCCACGGACACGAATTCGTCGCTTCTCAAGGGACTTAAGGCCAATTCCGGCCGCCTCGACAACCGGGATCATGCGCCTTGAAATAGTCACAGCAAAGTCCTGTGTCCAGTTCCGGCCGAAATTCAGGTAAGTCGTTGCCCCGGCTTGGCGGACGGACAACACCCGGCCTTCCACCACGGTAAACCGCCCGATCCCGGCCAAAATATCGCCGGGACTTTCCGCGTTTTTTATGGCGGCGGGATCGGCCCAGGCTCCTCGTTTTGCCTGGCGAGCCGCAGCTTCCGCGCTCATCAGGATCGCGGCACAATCCTTGTTGGTCACGGTGGCCGACACCAAAGCCTCGCCCTGCGCCAGCAGCGACTCCTGCACCAAAGTTTCGGAGGACGCGAGAAACACGAAAGCCGGCTGACGGCCGTAACGGTCGGGGGTGTCGTCCGGCCCTGATAATTTCACCTCGCGGCCGGCCACGATCGCCGCCAGCGCCGCGGTGCGGCTCGCTTTCGCGGGTTCGGTTGCAGCGACAGGCTCGATGCCCGCGAGGCGAACCTCGCGGCCGTCATCAAGGCGAAAAGTCCGCGCGTCGATAACCGCCGCGACGCGGCCCTCGCCCTGCGGATCGAACGAACACCCTGCCGCGCTGGCCGGACCGGTGGTGGCCGCAACAAGCAGGATTCCGCCCAGCAGGATTTCACCAAGCACGATCGTCGCGCGGTGCGCGCGTCGAGGTTCAATCGGTGTCGCCGGGGAAAACATGAATCATGATCGCATAAACCGTGCATTGCGCTTAGCGGAAAAACGAGCCGTGTGGTGGAAAACAGGCTCTGGCGGCGTTGCCTTCGGCTTGTCGCTGTAGCTCGCTTGCGTCATGATCGCGGCACGCAAACAGAAACCGCAACACAATGCGGCATGTCGATTGGGAGGCTGCAAGTGAAACGGGTTTCTTCCGAAATTCTCGCCGGAATTCTCGCCGCGATGCTGGCGGTCGCTGCCACCGATGCCTTCGCGCAAGGCAAACCTCCGCTCAAGCTCGGCGCCATCCTCGACATGTCCGGGCTTTACGCCGACATCACCGGTTCGGGCAGCGAGACCGCGGCGAAGATGGCGGCGGAAGATTTCGGCGGCGAGGTGTTGGGGCGCAAAATCGAGATCGTCGCGGCTGATCACCTCAACAAGGCTGACCTCGCCGCCAACATCGCCCGCGACATGTTCGACAATCAGGGCGTCGAGGCCATCGTCGATGTCGCGGCGTCCGCCACCGCCTTGGCGGCGGGCGAGATCGCGAAGGCGCGCAACAAGATCATCATGTTCAGCGGCCCGGGATCGATCCGGCTCTCCAACGAAGCCTGCGGTCCCTACACCGTGCATTATGTGTTCGACACTTTCGCGCAGGCCAACGTCACGGGTCTCGCCACCGTCAAGCAGGGCCTCGACAGCTGGTTTTTTCTCACTGCCGACTACGCCTTCGGGCAGGATCTGGAAAAGGACACCGCCAACGTCGTGCAAAAGTCCGGCGGCAAGGTGCTCGGCAACGTCCGGCACCCGCTCAACACCTCGGATTTTTCATCCTATTTGCTGCAGGCGCAAAGCTCGAAGGCCAAGGTGGTGGGGCTCGCCAATGCCGGCGGCGACACCATCAACGCGATCAAGCAGGCGGCCGAATTCGGGCTCACCAAAAGCGGTGGCCAGCGGCTGTCGCCGCTGCTCGCCTTCGTGACCGATATCGACAGCGTCGGTCTTGAAACCGCACAGGGGTTGTTGCTCGCCGAAGCCTTCTACTGGGACCTCAACGACGACACCCGCGCCTTTTCCAAGCGCTTCATGGCGCGCGTCAAACGGGTGCCGACCTCAGCGCAGGCCGGCGTCTATTCTTCCACCATGCATTATCTGAAAGCGGTGAAGGCCGCGGATACCACCGATTCGGCCGCAGTGATGAAGATCATGAAGGACACTCCGATCAACGACATGTTCGCCAAAAATGGCCGGATCCGCGAAGACGGCCGCATGGTGCACGACATGTATCTGTTCGAGGTCAAGAAGCCGTCGGAATCCAAAGGGCGCTGGGACGACTACAAGCTGCTGGCGACCGTCGCCGGCAACGACGCCTTCCAGCCGCTCGAACTGTCGCGCTGTCCGCTGGTGAAGAAATAGGGCGCGCTTTCTCTTTCTCGTCATTGCGAGGAGCGCGAGCGACGAAGCAATCCATCTTTCCTCGGGGCCTCGCTATGGATTGCTTCGCTCCGCTCGCAATGACGGTTTTACTCGAATGGCTGACAGCGGAATGACACCGAAGAATACAAAGGCAACAACCTCATGAACGACATTGTCCTCCAACACCTCGATTCCGGCCTGCTCACGATCACGATGAACCGTCCCGACCGGCGCAACGCGCTCAATCCGGATATGACGCGCGGGCTGGTCGAGGCGGCGCGGCGGGCGACGGAAGATCACGAGGTGCGCGCGGTGCTGCTCAAGGGCGCGGGCGGCACGTTCTGCGTCGGCGGCGATGTGAAATCGATGGCGGAGGGGCGGGCGCCGTTGCCGTTCGAAGCCAAAATGGCCAATCTTCGGCGCGGCATGGAAGTCTCCCGCATTCTCCACCAGATGCCGAAACCGGTGGTGGCACAGGTCGATGGCGCGGCCGCCGGCGCCGGGCTTTCGATCGCGCTCGCCTGCGATCTGCGCGTCGCTTCGGAGTCCGCCAAAATCACCACCGCCTTCGCCAAGGTCGGGTTGTCAGGCGATTACGGCGGCACTTATTTTCTGACCCATTTGCTCGGAGCTGCTAAAGCGCGCGAGCTTTATCTGACCTCACCGGTGCTGACGGCGCAGGAAGCCCTCGTGCTCGGCATGGTGACGCGCGTCGTGCCCGACGCCGAGGTTGAAGCGGCGGCCCATGAACTCGCGATGTCGCTGGCGCAGGGGCCATCGGTGACGCTCGGTTACATCAAGCGCAACATCAACAACGCCGAGCATTTGTCGCTGGAAGCCTGTTTCGATGCGGAAGCGATGCATCATTCGCGATCGAGCGAGACCGCCGACCACAAGGAAGCCGCCAAAGCCTTCGTCGAAAAGCGCAAGCCGGTGTTTCACGGGCATTGAAGTATCTTCCAAGAGCGCCGCGTTGCGACTCTTCTTAAGCCTAACTAAAATGCAGCTTGGATGTCAGTCGTCATGGCTGGGCATAGCCGTCCGAAGAACGGCGTCGCTTCCGCTCGCCTATGTCCCGGCCATCCACGTCTTTCTTGCTTAAAAGTAGCAAAGACGTGGATGCCCGGGACAAGCCCGGGCATGACGAAAATGTTCTAAAACCGATACAGCCGCGCCGGGGTCTCGACCAGGATCGTTCGCTCGATGCCCTTGTCACCGCACCATTCCGACAGAAGCGCCAGCGTCGCGCGATCGTCGATGGTGCGGAACGGATGGATCTCGTCGGCCCGCGCCCCGGCACGCGATCGGTATGGGGCCAATCGCTGGCCCACAGCATGCGATCGGGTGCGGCCGCGATCAAGGCGCGGGCGATCGGCGCCACATCGGTGTAGCCTGACGCCTGCGAGATCCGATACGGGGCGGATAACTTCACATAGGCCCTGCGCGCACGAACCAACTCCAGCAGCGCGGCAAAGCCGGCTTGGTTGACGCCCTCGCTCGCTTGCGCCAGGCCGAAGTGATCGATCACCACGTCGACCGGCAAGCCGGCGATCCGATCGGCGATCGCGGCAATCACCGGCAAGGCCGCATAGATTTGAAGGTGCCAATTCAAATGGCGGATGCGTTTCGCCATCGCGTCGAGCGCAGCGGCCGCAGCCTTGGGATCGCGGTTTTCACCGCTTTCGAGATTGAGCCGGATCCCACGCACGCCCTGCGCGTCAAATTTGGCAAGTTCGGCGGCGGCGATGTCGGGGGCCACGACCGCGATCCCGCGCGCGGTGTCGCCGAGCCGCGCCAGCGCATCGAGCATGGCGCGATTGTCGGTGCCATAGAAGGACGGCTGGATCAGCACATTGCGCGCCAGGCCGAGACGCCGGCGCATCGCAAGGAGATCTGCCGTTGAGGCTTCCGGGGGCGTATAGGACCGCTGCGGCGTCATCGGATATTGCGTGCTGGGGCCGATGATGTGAACGTGGCAGTCGCACGCGCCTACCGGCATGTCGGGTACCTCATTTGCAAGAGCTGGAAGAATCCGAAGCGCCGCCGCGACCGCGCCGGAGGCCGTCACGTTTCCGAAGGTTCGGCGAGTGATCGCAGGCATCGCCGTCACTCCTTCGACACCACGAGCTTCAGCGACACCGCTGCGATGCTCGCAGCGATCATGATGGCGGCGACGGCGATGAGGCCAATCACGTAGGAGCCGGAGAACTCCCGCAACCAGCCCATCGCCGACGGGCCGACAAAGCCACCGACGGTGCCGATACTGTTGATGAAGGCCAGACCGCCCGCCGCGGCAACGCCGGTCAAAAATCGCGTCGGGATGGTCCAGAAGATTGCACGCGCCGCGGTCACGCCGACCAGAGCCAGGCTGAATCCCATCAGCGCGACCGTCAGCGAGCCCGACAGGATCGGCGCGAGCAGCCCGGCGCCGCCAAGAAAGCAAGCGATCGCGAGATTGAAGACGCGCCGGCCTTTGTGGTCGACATAGCGGGCCCACAGAATCATGCCGACCGTGGCGAACAGATAAGGAATGGCTGAGATCCAGCCGATCGCTGAGGTCGTCAGGTGGTATTCCTTCAAGATCAACGGCAGCCAGATGCCGATGCCGTAAGACCCGAGCGTGAAGCCGAATTGGACGGCCGCGAGAATCAGGACGCGAACGTCCTTCACGGCGGCCAGCAACGAAGAATGCGGCCGCTCGCGCTCTTCGGACGCGAGCGCGTGGTGCAAGGCATCGCGCTCATCCCCAGTCAGCCAGCTCGCGCTGTCGGGGCGATCGGCGAGAAAGCGAAGCGTGAACAGACCCAAGGGAATGCACGGCAGGCTGACCAAAAGAAACAGCCATTGCCAGCCCGCCAGACCCCAGATGCCGTCCATCTGGAGCAGCAGGCCGCACACCGGACCCCCGATCAGCGAAGAGGCGGGAATCCCGACCAGGAACCAGGCCAGCATCCGCGTGCGGTATTGCGCCGGGAACCAGGCCGCGAGAAAGAAAGTGACTCCCGGAAAGAAGCCGGCTTCGGCGATGCCGAGAGCCAGGCGCGCCGCATAAAAACTGTTCGGTCCGACCACAAAGGCGGTCGCGGCCGACACCAGGCCCCAGCTGATCATGATGCGGGCGAACCAACGCCGCGCGCCGAAACGATACAGCAAAAGATTGCTCGGCACTTCAAACAGCGAATAACCCAAAAAGAAAATGCCGGCGGCGAAACCGAACTGGCCGGCCGACAGGCCAAGGGCTTGATTCATGGTCAGGGCCGCAAAGCCAAGACTGGTCCGATCGAGGTAATTGAACAAATAGGCGATGGTCAGAAGCGGCACGAAGCGCAGTGCGGCTTTCCGGGTGGCGCTTTGCAGCGCAACGGGCGAAGGCGACGGCTCCAAAACGCCGAGATCGCGCGGGACGCTCTGCGGCAAGAGTGTCATCGTCTGTTCCTCACCCCGTTATGGTTTTGTTTGTTCGTCTGCGCGGAAGGAGGGCTTCCCTCCCGTTTGGTCAAGCGTGCTGATGCCTTACTTCGCGGATTCTGTTGGCAAGCGCTGTCGCCGCTTCGCTCGTGCCGAGCCGGCCGCCGATATCGCTCGTGACTTCATGGGCCGCGATGGCGGCTTCCACCGCCGCCTCGATCGCCGTGGCCGCCGCTTCGAATTGAGGGTTTCCCTGGCGCCGGCCTTGCCACGCCAGCAGCAGCGACGCCGATAAAATCAGCGAATAAGGATTGGCGATGTTTTTGCCGGCGATGTCAGGCGCCGAGCCGTGCGAGGCCTGCGCCATGGCGTAGCCGGTGCCGGCATTGAGCGAGCCGCCGAGGCCGAGGCTGCCCGACAATTCGGCGGTGAGATCGGAGAGAATATCGCCGAACATATTGGTCGTGACGATGACATCGAAGCGCTGGGAGCTGCGCACGACATGGGCCATCATCGCATCGACCAGCACTTCATCGACTGTCACTTCCGGAAATTCGGCGGCCACTTTCCGGCACTCGCCGAGGAACAGCATGCCGTCGCCGATTTTGAGAACATTGGCCTTGTGGACCAGCGTGACGCGCCGGTGCCGGCGCATGGCGAGTTCGAATCCGGCGCGCGCAATCCGCTCACAGCATTGGCGGGTGATCCGCCGCAGCGAGATGGCGACGTCCGGCGTCACCAGAATCTCGCCATTGCCCATTTCCATATTGCGGTCGGCATAAAAGCCTTCGGTGTTCTCGCGCACCACGACGAGATCGAACTTCCCGATCGGCCCGGGAAAGCCCTCATACGTTCGGGAAGGCCTGATATTGGCGAACAGATCGAGGCTTTTGCGGAAGAATTTGGAAGGGTTGATCTCGCCCTTGGTCTCGTCCTTGAAGTCGTAAGTGGCCGCGGGCCCGAGGATGATGCCGTCGGCGGCGCGCGCCTGGTCCAACAACTCTGGCCGAACTGTGGTGCCATAGCGGCGGAGGCTTTCGTGACCGACGATGTCTTCAACCAATTTGAGCCCAAGGTTGAATCGATCCGAAACCGCTTCCAGCACCTTGACGGTCGCTGCGGTGATCTCTGGTCCGATGCCGTCGCCCGGCAGTACGAGAATGTGCATCATGACTTCTTAGCGTCCTTTGAAATTGGCGAGACGGCGTTGTTCGGTGGCCTTGATGCCTTCCCGAAAATCTTCGGTGGCGCGGAGTTTGGTTTGTTCGGTGAGTTCGTGGGTGGTCGCGGCCATCACGCGCTCGGCGAGGCCTGAGCGCATCGTGGCGCGGGTCGAGAGCAGGCCGAGCGGCGAACATTCGGCGATCTCGGATGCAAGTCTCATCGCCGCGGTGCGGACCTGGTTCTGCGGCACGCATTCGTTCGCAAGCCCGATTTTGCGGGCCTCCTCGCCGGTGATCCGGCGGCTGGTGTAGAACATCAGCTCGGCATTGTTCTTTCCGACCAGTTCGGGAAGCGTCACCGTCAGCCCGAAGCCGGGGTGAAAGCCGAGCTTGGTGAAATTGGCGGCGAAACGCGCCTCCGGGCAGGTGATGCGAAAATCCGCCGATACCGCCAGCCCGAGCCCGCCGCCGATCGCCGCGCCATGAACGGCGGCAACGATCGGCTTCTTGTTGCGGAAGATCCGCACCGCCTGGATATAAAGATGACCGATCTGGCCGAGGCTCGCGGCCGGATCGGATTGTTCGCGCGCCTCTTGCGCCTGCCGCGCCGGATCGTTGAAATTGGCGCCGGCGCAGAAGGCTTTGCCTTGGGCTGCGAGCACCACGGCGCGGGCTTCCGGATCGTTGTCGATCTCGGTCAGCGCATCCGCGATCTGGTTGATCAGCGAGATGTCGAAGAAGTTCAGCGGCGGCCGTTGAATCTCGATCGTGGTGACGTGGCCGGTCTTCTCGACGCCGATGTCTGTGAATGTGCTCATGGGGTCCTCGTTTAATTGTTAGCGGCGCGGCTAGCGCAAACCAAGTCCGCGCGCGATGATGCCGCGCAGCACCTCGGTGGTGCCGCCCTGGATCGTCAGTTTGGGCGCGGTCTTGATCGCGAATGACAGTTGCTCTTCCAGCGTCGCATGATTGGATGCGTCCGTATCGACGAACGCCGCCAGGTCGCGCACCCGGTGCGGCAATTGCTGCTCCCAGACCGTGCCGATGTCCTTGACGATCGAGGCTTCCACCACCGGTTCCTTTCCGGCCTGCAGCATACCCGCGACCGACACCGACATCCGTCGCATGGTGTGAAGCTGCGCCACCAGCCGTCCGATGCCTTCGGCGCTGCGGGCGTCGGGCGTTGGTCCCACCGCGCGCACCAGTTCGGTGAGCACGTAATAGGTTTCGAGAAAACGTTCCGGCCCGCTGCGCTCATAGGCGAGCTCGGCGGTGGCCTGCTTCCAGGCGCCGTCGATCTCGCCGAGCACATGATCGTCGGGCACGAACGCGTCGGTGAACACCACCTCGTTGAATTCGAACTGACCGGTGATCTGGCCGATCGGGTTGACCTTGATGCCGGGCGTCTTCATGTCGACCAGAAACTGCGTCAGGCCGTGACGGCGGTTTTCTTTCGTCGGCGGCGAAGTGCGGAAAATCGCGATCATGTAGTCGGCCATGTGCGCCGACGAGGTCCAGATCTTGCTGCCGTTGATGAGGAAGCCGCCGTCGGTCTTGGTCGCCTTGGTCTTGGCCGCGAACAGGTCGGAGCCGGAATTCGGCTCGCTCATGCCGATCGCAAAACAGACTTCACCGCGGCAGATCCGCGGCAGGATATCCATCTTGATGTGTTCGGGCGCGTATTTCAGCAACACCGGGCCGCTCTGCCGGTCGGCGACAAAGAAGCGCCGCGTCGGCGCGTTGGCAACGCGCATCTCCTCGGTCACTACATAGCGTTCGAGGAAACTGCGCTCATGGCCGCCATATTGCTTCGGCCAGGTCATGCCGAGCCAGCCGCGTTCGCCGACCCGGCGGGAAAATTCCGGCGCGTCGGAGTCTTCGCGGTTGGGCTTGTGCGGATCGAAGGTGCCGGCGGCAATTTCCTCAGCTAGGAACGCGCGCACCTGGCCGCGCAGCACCTCGCATTCCGGCGGCAGGCGGATCGGATCGAAACGAAGGGCTGCGGTCATTGGCAGTCTCGACTTTCAAATTTCTTCGGACTCAGCGTGACGCCACCAGCGGCCATAACTCGTCGGCGCCGCGCGCCGCGACCAGTCTGCCCAGCTCCACCGCCCAGTGGCTCTCATTGCCGAAATCGTCGCGCCACGCCAACGCGCGCAAGGTATAGCGGTGCAGGCTGTGTTCGATGGTAAAGCCGATCGCGCCATGCACCTGATGGGCGATCGCGGCGCCTTTTTCGGCGGCTTCCGAGCAGCGGATTTTCGCCGCCGCCGCTTCGAGAAACACCGCGTCATCGAATGCCGCGCCACCGAATGATGTGCAGGACGCGATTGCGTCGGCGGCCGAGGTTGCGGCGGCGAGTGCCGCCGCCGATTCGCCGGCGAGCCTGGCCAGATTGTGCTGCACGGCTTGAAACTTCGAGATTTTCTTTTCGAATGCGACCCGTTCGTTGGCGTAGCGCACGCTGATGTCGAGCATCGTTTCAAGGCTGCCGGCGATCTGGAGGCTTCGGACTACCCCGCCCATCAGCATCAACGCGGTCTGGTCGAAGGCTTTCGGCGCCGGCCCGATCGCGGCCGGCCGCACGTGATCGAGCGTCACGATGTCGCTGCCGTCGCCGGCGAGATTGAGTCCGGCCTCGATCCGGCAGGCCGCGGCGTCGACCCGTGCGATCGAAAGACCGTCGGCGCCGCTTGCGAGCACCGCGATATGTTTGGCGGTTTGCGCGTGGGGAACACCGCGGGCGCGACCGGACAGGGTGCCGTCGGCATTCACCGCGATGCGGTCCTTCGGGCCTGCCGGCGCTACCGTCATCTCGCCCGCAAGCGAGGGGAGTTTGGCTTGCGCCAACAGCCAGCCCGCCAGCATCGTCTCGGCGAGCGGCACGCCGAGCGCGAAACGCCCGGCCGCGCTCAACACGGCAAAACCCTCAGCCAAACTCGCGCCAGACGCCGCCGCACTCCTCCGGCACCCACGCCAGCGGCAGCCCGGCTTCCGTCAGCGCCTGCCAGAGCCGGGCTTTCCCATGGTCGGTCTTGTCGCGGTTGATGGTTTGCGGGTCGGCGAGATCGGTAAATATCCGCTCGGCGGTCTGCGCGACAATATTCTCACTCTCCGCCACAGCGTTCCTCGTGTCTCATCCGCAACGTCGCGCTTGGCGAATTCGCCCGGCATCGCGTGCAGTCTGTTCTTGCATGCCATGATGAGGAAAAGCCGCCGCGATGACAAGCGCCGATGTCCGCAAGGGGCCCTGCAACGGCGACATGAAGCCGATGTGCCAGGATTATTTCCGCAGGCATTTCACCGCACAATATGCTAGATCGCCGCCACGTCGGCTTAGATCGAAATGACTCAGAGGAAATGCGGATGTCGAAGGATGGTTTGTGCGCGATTGTAACGGGCTCTGCGTCCGGTTTGGGGGCTGCGACCGCGGCCATTCTGGCCAAGGGCGGTGCGCGTATCGTCGTCAATTATTCATCGAGCCAGAAGGAAGCCGAACAGACCGCCGATCTCTGCCGTGCGGCGGGTGGTGACGTGGTCGTGGTCCAGGGCGATGTGTCCCGCGACGAGGATTGCAGGAAGATCGTCGCGGCGGCGGCGCCGTGGGGACGCCTCGACGCCCTGATCAACAATGCCGGCGTCACCAAACACATGGCGCACGATAATCTCGAGGGCCTCTCGGCCGAGGATTTTCAGCGTTTGTTCGGCGTCAACACCATCGGTCCGTTCCAGATGGTCCGCGCGGCGCGGTCATTGCTGGAGGCGAGTGCGAAGGCCACCGGGCGCGCAGCCGCGGTCGTCAACGTGTCGTCGGTTGCCGGCATCAGCGGGGTCGGATCGTCGGTCGCCTATGCTGCAAGCAAGAGCGCGTTGAACACCATCACGCTTTCGCTGGCGCGCGCGCTCGCCCCCTTGATCCGCGTCAATGCGGTTTGTCCCGGCTATATCGATACGCCGTGGTTCACCAAGGGGCGCGGGGTCGAGGGTGCGGCCAAGGTCCGCGATATGGTGGTGGCGAAAGTGCCGCTCAAGGTCGCTTCGACGGCGGAAGATATTGCGGCGGTGGTGTGTTTTCTTGCCACGCCGCAATCGAGCAACATGACCGGCGAACTGGTGCGGATGGACGCCGGCATGCATCTCATCACATGAGCGATTGAATCTCATCGAGGGTGGCGCGGGATGATCCCAGAAGGGCCGATCGGCGTCGCCGGGGCGGGCAGCATCGGCTGCTTTGTCGGCGGCATGTATGCGGCTGCCGGCCGCCGCGTTGTCTTGCTGGGCCGCCCGCGCGTGATCGAGGAAATCGAGGCCGAAGGCTTGCGGCTGACGAGCTTCGAAGGATTCGAGAAACAGCTCGCAGGAAATCAACTAAGGTTGTCCGAAAAACCCGCGATCCTCGGCGATGCCGGCGTGGTGCTGGTCACGGTGAAAAGCGCCGACACGGCTGAGATCGCCGGTCTACTTGCGCGGCATGCCCGCACGGACGCGCTCGTCGTCAGCCTGCAGAACGGCGTCGGCAACGTGTCGGTGTTGCGCGAACGATTGCCGGGCCGGCGCGTGCTTGCGGGCATGGTGCCGTTCAACGTGATCGCGCGCGGCGAGGGGCGGTTCCATCGCGCCACCTCAGGCGACATCGTGATCGAACGGGATGAGGACGATATCGCGTATCGGCTCTCGGTGCCGGGCCTGAACGTGTGTGCGACCGCTGACATCGCCGGCATGCAATGGGGCAAGCTGCTGGTCAATCTCAACAACGCGCTCAACGCCTTGGCCGACCTGCCGCTGCGCCAACAGTTGGCGCAGCGCGCGTGGCGCGTGTTGTTTGCCGACCAGATCGCGGAAGGGTTGGCGGCGCTAGCTGCAGAAGGCATCAGGCCGCTGTCGTCGACGCCGATTCCGCCACGCTGGACGCCGCCTTTGCTGCGGCTGCCCGACGCCCTGTTCGCCATGCTGCTGCGGCGAACGATGAAGATCGACCCCGATGCGCGCTCATCGATGTGGGACGATCTGCAGCGCCGCCGCCGCACCGAAATCGATTATCTTCAGGGTGTCATCGTCGCGATTGCCGAGCGGCACGGGCTGCAAGTCCCGCTCTCGCGCCGCATCGTGGCGCTGGTCAAGCGCGCCGAGGCGGCCGGCCAAGGTTCGCCAAAGCTGACGCCGGACCAGATTCGGCCCTGAAGTCGAAGGCTGCTCGCATGGATCCGATCCCGCGATATCGGACAGGGCCGGCCCGAACGATCCCGGCTTTATTAAGCATTGATTAATGGCGACGTTACAAACTTAAGCAGGGGCGTAGAATTTAGCGAACGATTCGCCCGTATGATCCTGCGTACTTCCGGACCGCATAGGATTTTCTTCAAAATGTCAGAGCCTCGATTTCTGAGCCGGCTAGCCTCGCCGCTGCGTCGTTTCCGGCGCGATTCGCGAGGCAATATCGCCGTGATCTTCGCTTTGGCTATTCTTCCGATTTTGGCGGCGATGGGATGCGCGGTCGATTATTCGCTCGCTACCCGAATGAAGGCGAAGCTGCAATCCGCAGCGGACGCAGCCAGCGTCGCTTCGATTTCCCGGAATTCGGTCGGTTACATCGCCGCGACAAAGATGACGAGTGATGGCACGGTGGCCGCCGCCGTGACCGATGCCACCAACGTCTTTAACGGCAACCTCAACGGGGTCACCGGTTACACAAATTTGTCTACGAATGGCACGACCGTCACCAAAACCGGGATCAAGCTGGCTGCCAACGTCCAGTTCAGTGCCGATGTGCCGGTTACCTTCATGAAGGCGCTGGGGTATCAAAAGCTTACGGTGACAGGCAGCTCATCGGCGGCCGCATCGTTCACGCCCTATCTCGATTTTTACCTGATGCTGGACGTCTCGGGGTCGATGGGGTTGCCATCGACCAATGCCGAGCAGACGCGGCTGGCCGCGGTCAATCCGGATGACTTCAGCGTGTACCCCAAAGGTTGCACCTTCGCGTGCCATTTTCAGGCGCAAGGCGCGTGCACGGATGGCGGTCAGCAATACCCTACGAACAATTCTTGCATGGGCTATCCGTATACACGCGTCAGCCAGACCGCGCTCACGACCCTCATCACCCAGGCATCGACCCATAGCGTGAAGAAGCAGAACAACCCTGGCTTGCCGGATGCGATGGTTTCCAATTTGCCGTCTTCGCTGTTTTTAGGCAACTCCAATAGCCTGACGTACAGCCTGACGCCGGTTACATCCTGCCCGACCGCCGGCACCGACGCCTGCATCCAGTTGCGCGCCGACGCGGTCGGCTTTGCCTTGAACGCCACGACCAGCGCGAACGGCGTGAACGGATTGTTCGCGACGGCCAACGCGAAGCAGGTCGTTGCTAATCAATTCCGGATCGGGCTCTATCCGTTCATCCAGAACCTGTATGCTTATTTCCCCCTGACTAGCAGCATCAACGGTTCTCCCACCAACTCCAGCACCATCAACTACGCCGCGGCCAATCTCGCAACGCTGCTTGATACCGGCAGCAACTCAAACCTTGGCTCCGGCGGCACACATTTTGAGAACGCATTTCCAAGTATGAATACGACCATCACCAATGTCGGGGACGGCAGCTCGTCGAGTAATACGCAGCCGTTCGTTTTCCTCGTGACCGACGGCGCGCAAAACGCCCAAACCCAATGGAACGGGAACTGGGCTGGCAACAACGGTGCCACGGTGATGCCCAAGGGCGCTTCGTCGTACTGCAAACCCCTGAAGGACCGCGGTATCACGATTGCCGTGCTCTATATTCCCTACCAAATCATCCAGAATCCAACCACTATCTTCAACAATGAAGATAATGTCGCGAACGCCAACATCCCCAACATACCACCCAGTCTCCAAGACTGCGCGTCGCCGAACTTCTTTTTCACGGCCAACACGCCCGCCGACATTACCACGGCCCTGAATGCCATGTTCAATCAGGCGCTGGTGACGGCGCACATCACGAATTGAAGTTTCATCCACGCCCGTGAGGGGGATTCTCGCCGGCGTCGCCTGGAATGACGCCGACGGTCACCCGCCTTTGGCCTTGTTCGACGACGAACCGAACAGCACCTTCTTCAAATCCTTGATTCCCTCCGACAGCCGCGGCCAGTCGCAGGAGAATGAAGGTCGGGCGCAGTTCGTGGCTTTGATGCGCGTCCGGGCGTCGTTGCCGGCGGTGTGCGGCTTGTTCGGCGCTTCAAGCGGCAGCGGCACCTTTTCGGTTCTCGAAAAAGCTTCATCCCTCAAGGACGCTTGCTGCAACTGCTGCTGTTTCACCGCGAACGCCGCCGCGATGCTGCTTTGTCGCTCGCGGTCGAGGAAGGCGGTGTATTGTTCGTCGATGTGTTTTTGTTCTTCCGGCGTCGGGTTCGGTCCGGCGATATCGAAGTTCCGGTTCTGCATGAAATCGAAATAGGTGTAGCCGCCGCCGGGCTTGCGCCGTCCGGCGAATTTCGCGTTGCATGCGAACAGTGCCGACGTTCGGGCTTCCTTGGTCGCCGCCTTCTCGGCGGCATCGGCGCATTCCTCGAAATCGGCGGGAGCGCGTGCGCTCCACCATTGCGCGTGCGCCCGCCCCGCCGTCAGCACGACGCAGCCGGCGACCGCGGCAATCAGCACGGCGGATATGCGCGATGAGATCACGGAGGACTTCCCCAACACCTCGAGACAGCAGACCTCAAGACAAGCATTCTCGAGACATCGTTGGCGCCGATTGTCGCCGTTGTTGACCGGCGTGTCACCCGGAAACCCTCCGCTGTTGTTGAACGCGTCGATCGCCATCGATACGTCACAGCGGCGGCCAGTGGCAGTCTAGCCGGAAAGCCACACCGGACATTTTAATTCGTCTGCCGTCGTCCCACGCAATTTTTGATCGTTGACTTCTGATATCTTGTATACCAGCTTGCGACACAATACTGCCTGAATTCAACGAATCGAAAAACCGGGGGAACCATGAACAATTTTTTGCGACGATTCCAACTGCGCGCAGGGGTCGCGCTTCCGGCTTTGATGCTGGTGTTGGGCGCGAGTAACGCTGCCAATGCACAGTCGCCGAGCGACGCCGAGGTCAAGGCGCTCCGGGCCCAGGTCGAGCAGTTGCAGCGTGCCGTCAATCAACTGACGTCGGGCCAGCAGCAATCCACTGCCGATGCCAAGGCGGCGCGGGAGCAGGCGAACGAAGCCAAGGCCAAGGCGGCTCAAGCCGCGGCAGATGCGTCGAAGGCCCAAGCCAAAGCCCAGGCCGCCAGCAACGCCAACGCGGCTCTGATCCCGACAAAGGCGACGGCGGACGGGCCGGAAATCGACGCCAACGGCCACACCTACCTCCAGCACAAGAAGGGCAATCCTCTGACCTTCTATACCCCGGGCGGCGAGATCACGGCCTACGGCAACATCGACATCTCGGTCGACGATACGTCCAAGAGCGTTGTCGATTTTGGCAACGGGAATTTTCAAAATCTGACCGGCAATGGTCCTCCGGTCGGAAACTTCGGCTGGCTGCCGGCGATCTCGACGAACACTTCTTATTTGGGTGTGCGGGGCTTCCAGGTGTTGCCCAATTTTCCCGTTAACTTCGTCTACCAGTTCGAACTCGGCTACGATCTTTCTGCAACGCCGGGGTTGAAGCAGACCAACAGCCAGGTCAGCGACAACGTCAACGGCGCCTTGTTCAACCGCAACACCTATATCGGCTTTGCCTCGCCGGAGTATGGCGCGATCAAGATCGGTAAGACCGACGCGCCCTACAAAACCTCGACGGGTGGGTTCAATCCATTCGCCGGCCAGATCGGCGATTACTCGGTCATCGTGGGTAACTCGGGCGGCGACAACCGCGTCGAATTCGGTACCCGGCTCGATCACTCGATCTGGTACGAATTGCCGACCGTTCATGGCTTCCAGTTCAACGCTTTGTTCTCGCCGGGCCAGAACCGTGATAATGCCAGCGGCGATATCGCCGCGGGTGAATCCGATTGTACCGGCGGCAACGATCCGATCAGCGGCGGAAACCTGCCGGTATCGTGTAGCGACGGCGCGTTCAGCAACGTCTTCAGTACCAATCTGAGCTACACCAATGGTGGGTTATACGTAACCGGTGCCTACGAATTCCACCAGAACGTCAACCGGCAGAGCGACATTGCGGCCATTTATGGCGCCGTCTCAAATGGTTTTACGGGAACCAACGTTGCCAGTGCGAATACCTGTTCCGGGCTCTCAGCTGGCGGTAACTTCCAGCAACTCTGCAACGCGGATGTCGCGAATGAGCAGGCGTTCAAGGTCGGTGTTCTCTACACCTTCCCGACCAAGACCACGGTCGGTGCGATTTTCGAACGTCTGCAGCGTGACGTCATACCCCAACTGCAGTTTCAGAATGAGCGGACAAGGAACGACACCTGGTTGTTCGCGACCCAGCAACTTACCGAAAACGACAGCGTCAGCTTCGGCTGGGCGCATGCGTTCAAGGCGAATGGCGATCCCGGGCAGCACAATTCCGGCGCCGTACCAACGGCCGACGGTGGTGGCTTCTTTGCTACCAATGACAACGCGGCGGACCTGGTTACTGCGACCTACAAGCGCAAGTTCGGCTCAAACCTGACCTGGTACACCGCAGTGGCGGCGACCTTCAACGGACCGAGCGCCCATTACGATCTAGGTGCCGGCGGACGTGGCATTACCACCGATTGCCACGATGCCTTCGGTGCATCGGGCGGCCTTGCTTCGCAACCGCATTGCTTCACCGGCACGACCCTCGCGGGGGTCTCCACCGGCCTCCAGTGGAGGTTCTAGGATCAACGGGACAATCTCGGTTGTCCTGAGTTCCTGAGCTAGCGACCACGAAAAACAAAGGGGTCTGATCCAGTTCGCGTGGATCAGACCCCTAAACTTTTGTGGTTCGAATTTTTAAGGCAAACGATGCGAACCTGATCATGATGCGATTAAGTCAAATCGCATCATGATCTCATCGCTTTATTTGAGCATGATCTCGCTGCGCAAACGCTTTTCCTGATCGCGCTGGCCTCTATCAATAGGCCGCGAAACAGGAGCCATAGACGTTGTTAGGGTAACTGCCGTCCCGGTACAGACCGCCGTACCCCGAAGGGAAGCTTCTGCAACCGGTGCCGTAGCCTAATCTTAGCGCGTCTTGGACCGGCAACTCCGGTTGAATGAATTGATCGCGGGAGCGGTGATGATGACCATGACCATGGTGCTTTTCGCCGCCAGCCTTTGCCGGGGTCACCAGCGCAAGAGCAATTGCCGTCGCTCCAATCAACCTGAAGCTTGTCATTACATTCTCCTTTTTGAATCGGATTCTTTGAATCGGCTTCGCGGAAAGTGCCATTGTTCGTTCCGAAACGTGCTTCACGTTAGCGTGTGAAAGCAAGCGACGACCCACAACGAGCAGCAAGGCACAAGGTGGTTGGTGGCTGGTTAACGGCGCCGTCTTCCAAGCTTAAATTCCGTTGCGCAGTTCCGTTCCCCCGTCCCGGCAGCTGATTTAACCCGGCTCATGCAGCCGCTATTTGACGTTGACGGTAATTTTTTCTGACACGACCGGCGGGCTGAACGGGTAGTGACTGGCGTCACCCAGCACCAGTTGAAGCGTGTGCTTGCCGGGCGGCAATTCGATCCGGGCTTCGGTTTGTCCCGCTCCGAAATGCAGATGGGACTTGTCTTGTGCGATGGGTTCTTTGGGGTCGAGCGGTTCGCTCACGTCGACCAGCAAATGATGGTGGCCGCTGTTTTGAAAATTGTCGCCCGCATGCGTCACCCCCATGTTGCGCAGGCCGAAGCGGCACCAGAACCCGCCTTTGATGATCGCCCCGTCGCGGGGCCAAATGAAATACAGCAGGGCATCCTTCGGCGCGGGCTTTCCCTGGGCGTGCGCGGCGCACGAAAACGATGCCAGCGCCACGCTCAGCACGATCAGCCGGGCGATCTTCATGACAGGCTCCTCCAAAACCTTTTAAGGCGACAGCGCGACCCGCAATCCGTGGGTTGGATATCGAACGTTGGTGTCGTAGCTGTCGCGGTTGGCCGGTCGCACATAACGCGCGTCGTTCTTCCAGGATCCGGAGCGGATGACATGCGAGGCGCAGTCACCCTCGACCCACGCCGAACCATCCGACGGGGCGCCCTGATAATTCTTGTGCCAACAATCCTCGACCCACTGATCGACGCCGCCGCCCATATCATAGAGCCCGAATGGATTTGGCTTAAAACTGCCGACCTTGCCCGGCTGCTCGGTGGCCGTCACTTCAGTGCAACTCCTGCAATTGACCATGCCGGTCTGCATCTGGTCGCCCCACCAATATCTGGTTTGCGTGCCGCCGCGCGCGGCATATTCCCACTCCGCTTCGCTCGGCAGCCGGTACGGCTTTCGCGTAGCCGTCGCGAGCCAGGCGACAAATTGTTTGGCGTCGGTCCAGCTGACGTTGGTGACAGGCGCATCGTCGTTGCCGGTGGCCGCCACGGCACATGCCTTCGCCGCCGAGCATTCGTTCCATTCGCGAACGGTGATGGGGTATTTACCGATCGAAAACGGCTTGATGGTCGCCTGATGCGGCGGCCTTTCGGTGATGTCGTCATTGCTGCCCATCATGAAACGGCCGCCGCGAAGCGCATTCATTTCCGGCTCCCGGGGAGTCGAAGGTTGTTGCGGCGCGTGTTGCGTGGTGGGAGGAGCGGCCGGCGTGGCCGGTGATTGCTGGGCCGGTTGTTGCGGCGTGATGGCGACCGGAGGAGCGGCCGAATTTTGTGGCGTCGTTGAGATCTGTGGCGAAATCGACGCCACATCCCGCGTCTTGTCCCGCAGTCCCAGCAGATACCAAAGCGTGCCGCCTGCGATGATCAGCAGCGTGAGGCTCAACAAAAAAATCAGCACCGTCTCGCGTCGCCTTCGGGGTCGATTGAACGCAGCCGGGTCCGGAAGAACCCGGTAGACCCTCACCGGATCGGTGATGTTCTTGACCTTGCGATCTCCGAGCGACTCGTATCCGCAAACAAGTTTATGTTTGATCTGCTCGTAGATGCCCCCTGAAATGTAAACCTGGCCGGGGTCGGCAATATTCTCAAGCCGCGAAGCAATGTTGACGCCGTCGCCGTAAACGTCGTTGGCTTCGATGATGACGTCGCCAAGATTGACGCCAATCCGATACTCGATCCAATGGTGCTTCGGCAGCGAGGCGTTGCGTCCGATCATGTTCTGTTGGATGACGATGCCGCACCGCACGGCTTCGACCGGACTGTCGAAGATCGCGAGAAAGCCGTCGCCGGTGGTTTTGACGAGCCTTCCATGGTGTTCTGCAATGCTGGGCTCGATGAGATCGCGCTCGATCCGCTTGACGCGATCGTGCGTTCCTTCTTCATCGAGTTGCATCAGGCGGCTGTAGCCCGCGATGTCGCCAGCGACGATCGCAGCCAGACGGCGCGGCGGAGAGCCGCGTGGCGGCTCGCCATTTCGGCCCGAATTGATATCGCGAACTTCACCGCGCATGGCGACACACCGACGCCGTTTGAAGCCGACTCAATTCCGGCCGAGCAGAGCGGTTCCAACCCAATCGGCGCAGGAAGCGGGGCCGTTGCTTAGCGGTCTAGCTGTCTGTCTCCCCGGAACCGGGCATTTCTCCCGCCCCAGCCTCATTCTGCCCTGTGCGGTTGAAATAGGTCCGGAAGCCGAGCGGGATGAAAATGTGATGCGGTGCGGAGACTGGCGATCCGGCGGGCGCTCTGGTATGGAGTTTCATGCACCCGTCTCTCACAGCGGGTCTTCGGTCCCGTAGCTCAGCCGGATAGAGCGACGGTTTCCTAAACCGTAGGTCGCATGTTCGAGTCATGCCGGGATCGCCATTTTAGCCAGAGTTTTTCCAGCCCAATTCTATTGGGTTCCAGATCAGATGAAGATCGCCAGTCCGCAAAAGCTTGATCTCGCGGTCGAGAATTTAGCCTCGGTTTCAGCGCTTTGGATCCAGCCCGTCCAGGCGCGGGCATGTTTTGTCTTTGCCCATGGCGCCGGCGCCGGGATGACGCATTCCTTCATGGAGACGGTGGCGACGGGCCTTGCCGAGCGCGGCGTTGCAAGCTTGCGCTACCAGTTTCCTTATATGGAAAAGGGCAGCAAGCGGCCCGATCCTCCGCCGATTGCGCACGCCGCGGTGCGCGCCGCAGTGGCGGAAGCCGGACGGCGCTGTCCCGGAGTGCCCCTGATCGCGGGCGGTAAATCGTTCGGCGGCCGCATGACCTCGCAAGCGCAAGCGGTCGCCCCGCTCGGTGGCGTCCACGGACTGGCGTTTCTGGGCTTCCCGCTCCACCCCTCAGGCAAGCCGTCCAGCGACCGGGCCAAACATCTTGCTCAGGTCCATATCCCCTTGCTCTTTGTGCAAGGCACCCGCGACAAGCTCGCCGAGTTGCAGCTTCTCGAACCCGTCGTCAACGATCTTGGACCCTCGGCATCGCTGCATCTCGTCAGCGAGGCCGATCATGCCTTCCACGTCTTGGCGCGC
Organism: uncultured Alphaproteobacteria bacterium; assembly: GCA_963814615.1. GTDB lineage: Bacteria > Pseudomonadota > Alphaproteobacteria > Rhizobiales > Xanthobacteraceae > Bradyrhizobium. The sequence continues at coordinate 139,855 of CAWFDN010000002.1, forward strand.
TCGGGTCGGAACGACCGCGAGGTCATGGATGAAATCCTGGATGCGCTCGCGGCCTGGATCGGGGCGATATAGCAGGACTTGTCATGCCCGGCTTGTGCCGGGCATCCACGTCTTAACAGTGTGGCGACAAGGAAGACGTGGATGGCCGGGACATAGGCGAGCTGAAGCGACGCCGTCCTTCGGACCGCTATGCCCGGCCATGACGCCAACCCTACACACTACCCTGCGTCACGCGTTGCCGCGATCTTCCCGGAACAGATCGAGCTTCTGCTGCACCGGACGGTCCGAGAAACTGAACAGTACCGAGTCTTCGTCGGCCTCGTGCGTGACCCACTGCCAGCTCGGCACCACGAACAGATCGCGCGGACCCCACTCGAAGGTCTGCTCGCCGATCCGCGTCCGCCCGCGGCCCTCGATCGCCGCGAACACCGTGGCGTCGGTGGAGCGATAACGCGCGGTCTTGAATGCCTTCGGCAGCAACTGGATGAAGGTGCCGATCGTCGGCATCGCGAAGTCGCCGGTCTCCGGATTGGAGAATTTGAGTTTGAGGCCGTGGCAGGCATCCCACTCGTTGCGCTTCTTGGCCTGTTCCAGCGCCTCGCGCGTGTACTGATAGGGGTAGTTGAAGATCGGCGAGGTCTTCGAGGTGCGTTTGGAGTTGACCGGCAACAGATTGTGGCCGAAGCGGGCGAAGCTGTCGCCGGGCGGCCGTGTGATCGTTTGCTGATCTTCCTTCATTCCTTCCGCGAAGGATGCGTCGAAGAATTTCACCATCGGGATATCGAGCCCATCGAGCCAGAACACCGGCTCGGAGGTCTCGTTAGAGTGGTCGTGCCAGGTCATCGCCGGCGTGATGACGAAGTCGCCGGGCTCCATCGCGGTGCGCTCGCCATCGACCGAGGTGTACGCACCCTTGCCTTCGAGGATGAAACGCAACGCCGACTGGCTATGCCGGTGCGCGGGCGCGACGTCGCCCGGGATCACCATCTGCACGCCGGCAAACAGCGAGGTGGTGATCTTCGATTCGCCGCGTAGCCCGGGATTTTCCAGCACCAGCACCCGCCGCTCGGCTTCCTTGGCGGTGATCAGTTTGCCGGCTTCCGTCATGTAGTCGCGGATCGCATCGAAGCGCCATAAATGCGGGCGGCACTTGCTCTTCGGTTCCGGCGTGATCAGGTCGCCGAGCACGTTCCAGAGCGCGGAGAGATTTTCACCATCGATCTTGCGGTAGAACGCCTCGCGTTCCGGCGTCTTCTGTACAGCTTCCATGGTCGGCCTCCCGGTATCCTTGTTGCGCGGATTATTGACAGCATACTTACAAAGTGGATAGCGTCAATCCGGCAACCAAGACAACTAGAAAATTTAAGGGGAGGGTCTCAGATGAAGCTGCACGGCTATTTTCGCAGCAGCGCGTCCTATCGGGTCAGAATCGCGTTGAACCTGAAGGGGTTGAACGCGGACCAACTGGCGTACCACCTTCGCAAGGGCGAGCAGCGCGATCCCGCCTACCTCGCGCTCAACCCGCAAGGGCTGGTGCCGACGTTGCAGGACGATCGCGGCGCGGTCCTCACCCAATCGCTGGCCATCATCGAATGGCTGGACGAAATCCATCCCGAACCGCCGCTGCTGCCCAAGGAGCCGCTGCACCGCGCCCGGGTCCGGGCCTTTGCGCTGGCGCTGGCCTGCGACGTCCATCCGCTGCAGAATCTGAAAGTCCTGGCGCAGCTGCGCCAGCTGGGGCTGCCCGAGGAACAAGTGACCGGCTGGGCGGCCTGGGTAAACCGCGAGGGTCTCGCGGCGTGCGAAACCCTGATCGCGGGCGAGCCGGGCCCCTTCTGTTTTGGCGAAGTGCCGACGATCGCCGATCTTTGTCTGGTGCCGCAGCTCGCCAATGCGCGGCGCTTCGGCGTCGCGCTCGACGCGTTTCCGCGTTTGCTCAATGCCGAAGCGGCGGCGAAAGCCACCAAGGCGTTTGCGGACGCCGCCCCGGAGCGGCAGCCCGATGCCGAATAAGCCCGCCGCCGTGACGATGGATGCCGTGTATGCCAAGCCCGGCTATTTGTTTCGCCGGATGCAGCAGATCGCGGTGTCGATTTTCGTGGAGGAGTGCAAGGCCTACGACCTGACGCCGGTGCAATATGCCGCGCTGGTTGCGATCCAGACCCATCCCGGCATCGATGCCACGCGCCTTTCTGCGGTGATTGCCTTCGACCGCTCGACGCTGGGCAGCGTGATCGAGCGGCTGGAGGCCAAGCTCTATATCGAACGAAAGCCGGCCCGCTCCGACAAGCGCGTCAAGCTGCTTGATCTGACCAAGGCCGGCACGGCGTTGTTGCGCGATGTCATGCCTTCGGTCGATCGTGCGCAAGCGCGTATGCTGCAACCTCTCAAGCCGGCGGATCGTCAGACTTTGTTGGCGCTGTTGACGCAACTGGTCGATCTCAACAACGAAGTCTCGCGGGTGCCGCTGCGCGCCGAAGACGCGCTCGAACATTTCAGGAAGTCGAGCTGAAGGATCGGCCATGGACACGCGACCGGTCCTGATCGCGGGGGGTGGCATCGGCGGCCTCGCCGCGGCGCTGGGGTTGGCGCAAAAGGGAATTGCCTCGATCCTGTTGGAGAAGGCCGCAGGCCTCGGCGAAATCGGTGCCGGCATCCAACTCGGCCCCAACGCGTTCCATGCCTTCGACTACCTCGGTGTCGGGGAAGCCGCGCGCGGCATGGCGGTCTATATCGATCAGCTTCGCCTGATGGATGCGTTGTCGGCCGAAGAAATCACCCATGTCGATTTGCGCGAGGCTTTTCGCGCGCGGTTTGGCAACCCTTACGCGGTGGTGCATCGCGGCGATCTGCACGGGGTGTTGCTGCGGGCGTGCCGGGATCACGCGCTGATCGATCTGCGGGTGAGCTCTGAAGTCGTCGGCTACGATCAGGACGGCGCCTCGGCCACCGTTCGCCTCGGCTCCGGCGATCGCGTCACCGGCTCGCTTTTGATCGGTGCCGACGGGCTGTGGTCGAATATCCGCAAATCAGTGGTCGGTGACGGCCCGCCGCGGGTGTCCGGCCACACCACCTATCGTTCGGTGATTCCAACCGACGCGATGCCCGAGGATCTTCGCTGGAACGCGGCGACGCTGTGGGCCGGACCGAAATGCCACATCGTTCATTACCCGTTGTCGGGCTGGAAAATGTTCAATCTCGTCGTCACCTGCCACAACGACGCCCCGGAGCCGGTCGCGGGAAAGCCGGTGTCCGACGACGAAGTCATGCGGGGTTTTGCGCACCTGCATGCGCGCGCGCAGGAGATCATTCGCCACGGCACGAACTGGAAGCTCTGGGTGCTGTGCGACCGCGATCCGGCCGAGCGCTGGACCGACGGCCGCGTCGTGTTGTTGGGCGATGCCGCGCACCCGATGCTGCAATATTTCGCGCAAGGCGCCTGCATGGCGCTGGAGGATGCGGTGTGCCTGTCGCACATGCTCGAGGCGTATCCGGACGATCCCGCACGCGCGCTCGAAGCTTACCGGTCGCAGCGCTTTCCGCGCACCGCGCGGGTGCAGCTGCAATCGCGGCTGATCGGCGAGCACATCTATCACCCCGCCGGCGAACACGCCCGCCTCCGCAACGCCATCATGCGCGCGAAGACCTCGGAAGATTACTATGACGATCTGGCCTGGCTCTATGGCGGGACGGGATTGGGGAGTTAATCTTAATCTTACCTCTCCCGCTTGCGGGGGAGGTCGACGCGCTCGCTAGAGCGCGGCGGGTGGGGGAAGTCTATCGAAGTTCCCGACATCCCGTTACGTGGCGAGCACCCCCACCCCAACCCTCCCCCGCTTGCGGGAGAGGGAGCACAGCGGCGCAAGCCGCTAAATCCGCAATAGCGCCTGGCGATCGATCTTGCCGGTGCCGGTCTTAGGCAATTCGTCGGTAAACCGGATCTCGCGCGGATATTTGTACGGCAATAGCTTTGCCTTCACAAAATCCTGCAACGCCTTGGTTGCCTCGTTCTCATTGAACGCACTGAGGTTCATGACCACCACGGCTTTCAAGGTCATGCGGCGATCCGGCAATTCGGCCGCGAACACCGCGCATTCGCGCACGTCGGGATGTTCGGCGAGGCAAAGCTCGACTTCGAGCGGGTAGACCCATTGGCCGGAGATCTTGATCAGGTCGTCGGCGCGGCCGCGGAAAAAATGAAAGCCGTTGGAATCGCGGACGAACCGATCGCCGGTGTAGATCCAGCCGCCCTCGCGGATGGTTTCCGCTGATTTGTCCGGCCGGTTCCAATACAGCGGCGTGTTGGAATCGCCGCGCACCCACAGGATTCCTTCCTGGTTGTCGCCGACGTCGCGGCCGTCGCTATCCCGCAGCGCGATTTCGTAGCCAGGCACCCGCAGCCCGGCGGCGCCGAGCTTCTTTTGTTCGGGCCGGTTGGAGAGGTAGATGTGCAGCACTTCGGTCGATCCCAGCCCTTCGACGATCTCCAGCCCGGTGAGATTCTTCCAGCCGTTGAAGACCTCGGCCGAGAGCACCTCGGCGGCGGAGAGCGCCAGGCGCAACGACGAGAAATCGGTATCGCCCGCGCCCTCAGCCTTGGTCAGCGCGGTATAAAGCGTCGGCAGTCCGAAGAACACGCTGGGACGAAAACGCGAGATCGCGGCAAAAATCGAGGCTGGTTTGGGCTGACCCGGCATCAGCAGGGTTGTTGCGCCCGCCGAGAAAGGAAACGTGACCGAGTTGCCGAAGCCGTAGGCGAAAAACATCTTCGGCACGGAAAAGCAGATGTCGTCGGGTTTGAGTTTCAGCACGCTCTGCGCGAATGCGGCGTCGCTATAGGCCATGTCGTGCTGCAAATGCACGATGCCCTTGGGGCGTCCGGTCGAGCCCGACGAATACATCCAGAACGCCATCTCGTTGCGGTGCGTGTCGGCCTCCGCAAGCTCGGTGGAGAACCCCTGCAACCATGGCTCGGCGCCAATCGTGTTCGGTACCGCGTGATCGTTGCTACCGCCATTGACCACGATCAGCGTGCGCAAGGCCGTGTCGTTGCAGGCCTCCCAATTGAAGCGCGTGCAAAACTCCGAATCCGCGACGGCGACGGACGCGCCGGAATCGGCGAGGTAGAATTGCAAGAGGTCGGACGGCGTCAGCGTGTTGATCAAGAGCGGCACCAGCCCTGCGCGGACCGCGCCGAAAAACGCCGCCGGGTAGGCCGGCGTATCGTCCAAAAACATCAGGACGCGGTCGCCGCGGTTGAGTCCCAGCGACTGCAAGCCATGGCCCCATCGGGATGCTTCCGCGCAAAGCTCGTCATAGCTGCGGGTGCCGGCCGGGCCGGTGAGCGCAAGCCGGTCGCCGCGGCCGTGCTGGAGGTTGTCGAACAGAATGCGGCTGGCATTGTAGCGTTGCGGGATCGCAAAGCCGATTTCCCGCGCGCCGGCGCACCCCGGCGGGACCTGATCGGCAATCGGATGGGCATCGTCGTGCAGTGGCGCGGTCATCGCGGGCTCCCGCCGTGCGGCAACGACTGTCTCGACGCCTCGTAGCGGGCCATGAACGTCGGCGCCATCGCACGCAGCCGCGCATCGTCGATCCGCCCCGAACGGGTGATGTAGCTATGGGCAAAATCCATCAGGCCGAGTTTCATGTGCTCGGGGAATTTTTCGTACCAATCGGCGCTGGTGCGCGCCGCCGTCACCAGCTTGTGCACGATCGGCTTGCGCTCGCTTTGGTAGCGCCGCAGCGCCGCTGGAACATCCGGTTCGGCCTCCAGCGCCTTTGCAAGCGCGATCGCATCCTCGATCGCCAGCCGCGTGCCGGACCCGATCGAGAAATGCGCCGAATGCAGGGCGTCGCCGATCAGCACGATGTTCTTGAACGACCAGTTCTCGTTCCAGATCCAGGGGAAATTGCGCCACACCGAGTTGTTCGACACCAGGCCGTGGCCGTCGAGCGTGGACGCGAATACCTGCTCGCAAATCGCCTGCGACTGTTCGATGGTCTTGTCGGCAAAGCCGTAAGCTTGCCAGGTCGCGGAATCGCATTCGACCAGGAACGTGCTCATCGCGGCTGAATACCGATAATGATGCGCGTTGAAGGCGCCGCGTTCGGTTTCCACAAAGGTCTGCGACAGCGTCGGAAAACGCTTGGCGGTGCCGTACCAGGCAAATTTGTTCGAGGAAGAAGACACCGAGGCACCGAATTCGCGCTCGAAGGCGCGGCGGGTCGTCGAGTTCAGGCCGTCGGCTGCGACAATCAAATCGTAACCGGTCAATTGATCCACCGACTGAATATGCGTGTCGTATCGCAACGTGACGCCGACCGATGATGCACGCGCTTGCAGGATCGTGAGCAGTTCGAGCCGGCCGATCGAGGAAAAGCCGACGCCATCGATCTCGACGCTTTCGCCGCGCAGGTGGAGGGTGATGTTCTTCCAGCTCTCCATCCGCGGGCTGATCGCATCGACCGTGTCGGGATCGTCGGCGCGCAGGAATTCGAGCGCCTGCTCGGAGAACACCACGCCAAACCCCCAGGTGGCGCCGGCGGCGTTCTGCTCGAACAGTTCGATCTCGGCCTCCGGGTGACGCCGCTTCCAGGCGTAAGCGAAATAGAGACCTCCGGGGCCTCCGCCAATCACGGCGATACGCAACGATCTTCCTCCTTAAAGTCTGACCGAGAAAGCAGGCAACATTTTCAAATGCTTTTCCATCCACTTGAAATTGATTCGTTTTTTGTCATGGCCGGGCTTGTCCCGGCCATCCACGTCTTCCTTGCTTGAATGGAGCTAAAACGTGGATGCTCGGGACAAGCCCGAGCATGACGAGTTTCCACGGTAAGCTACCATTCCATCGGATGCTTCTTGGGTCAGCCTCTTAGCGTCCTTGCCTTGTGCCGCCTACGGACTCAACGACGCGATGTAGGCCGCGAGCGCGATCATGTCGTCTGACGTGAGTTTTTCCACCACCGGCGCCATCAGGGCGCCGGTGCTTCCCTGCCGCGTGTGTTGCTGGAAATCGTACAACTGGCGCGCGATGTAGCTCGGCGAACGCCCGGCAAGCCGGGGAATGGACTCCACCCCCTTGAGGTCAGGGCCATGGCAGGTGGTGCAGGCGATGGTCGTGTCCGCTCCCCCGGTCATGGCCAAAGCCTCGCCCTTGGCAATGCTTCCCTTGGGTACATAGGCCACGAACTGCGAACGCGAGTCGCGGTGTTCGAACTGTTCTGCATCGACCGGGACCTCGAGGATACGTTGGCCGAGAGGTTCGGTGCCGCCGCCTTTCACGGTGGTGTAGAGCACGCGCGCAATCTCCGTCACCGGGACGGTGTCGGTTTCGACGACCTTGATGGTTGATTTTGGCTTCAGCGATGAAAAATACGCCGCCGCGGCCTCTGCTTCGGCATCGGTGGCGGCTTTGGCGATCGCGGTCATCACCAGCACCGGGCTGCGCTGCGGGCCCGAAAATTTCCGAACCCCGCTTTTGTAATCGGCCATTTGCTGGATGATGTAGGCGGCGGGAAGACCGGCCAGGCTCGCGTTCTCCGGACCGCCGGTCCCCTCGACACGGTGGCAGGAACCGCAGGCCCGCACCTCGGGCTTTCGCCCGTGGGCGACGATGTCGGGCATCGCGGGATGGTCGTCGGGATGCCAGTCCGGTGCGAAGAAGAGATCGCGCTCTTGCGCGACCGTGAACGCGGCCGTGCTGTCGGGAACGTGCCTTGGAATGCCGTCGTCGGGGGCGGCCTTGAAGTCCGGAACCCACGGGTACGCCCACGCCGGAAATGAACCTGATGACGTCGAGGGGGAGGAACCTGCATTTGGCGTCTGCGCGAGCGCGGCACCCGCAACGCCACATATCGCCACCGCGCTGATCGCAAGTCTGATCTGCTGTCTCACCACGTTCCCCCGCTTTGGTTTGGCTTCTTACACCTTGATCACCCGCTTGCCACGGTTCTCGCCGGCAAGCAATCCGATCAGGGCTTTCGGCATATTCTCAAGGCCGTGGATGACGTTTTCCTGAACTTGAACTGGCCAGAGGCTACCCGGGATTGCAGGTCCCGCAATGCCTGGTCGCGCCGATCCGTGAAGTCCATCACGATGAAGCCCTGCATAAGATGAAGCCCTGCATAAGAAGCACAATGAGGTGCTTCACCACGGTGGCGATTCTGGATGCAGTGACCGCGCACGAAACGCTCAATTGCCCACATTGTGCGCTGCCCACAACGCTAGTCGGCGGCCGCGCATTTCACAACGGGACCTTGCGGCAAACGCACCGCCGATTGAAGCGTGTTGCGCCGCTTCCGAAATCTGCCACACTGGGGAGTGCCGGAACTTACGGGGGTTTGAAAAATGTCCAACAGGTTCACGCAATATATTCTGATCGCGATGGCGCTCGGCATCGTGATGGGGACTTTGGTTTTCAGCTATCTTCCCGACAGCCGGGTCGAGATCGCCGCCGACGTCAACCTGATCGCGATGCTGTTTCTGCGGCTGATCAAGATGATCATCGCGCCCCTGGTGTTTGCGACTTTGGTCGGCGGCATCGCCCATATGGGAAGCGGTTCCAAACTGGGCCGGATCTTCGCCAAGACCATGGGCTGGTTCGTCAGTGCCTCGTTCGTCTCGCTGCTGCTCGGATTGGTGATGGTCAATCTGCTGCAGCCGGGCGCAAATTTTCCCGGCACCTTGCCGGACAAGGCGCAATCGACGGGATTGCCGGTATCGGCGTTCTCGATCGAAAAATTCCTGACCCATTTGATTCCGACCTCGATCGCGGACGCGATGGCGCAGAACGAGATTCTGCAGATCGTGATCTTTGCGGTGTTCTTTTCGGTTGCGATGGGTGCGCTGCCGGAACGCTCCAAGCCGATGCTTGCGCTGATCGATGACCTCGGCCACATCATGCTGAAGGTGACGGGTTACGTCATGCTGTTTGCGCCGCTCGCCGTGTGGGCTGCGATCATGGCGACGGTGTCGAAGAACGGTCTCGGCGTGTTGTGGAAGCTGGTCGTGTTCATGGGCGGTTTCTATCTCTCGCTGATGATCCTGTGGGGCATCCTCGTCGTCGTCGGCTTCGTCGTCATCGGGCCCAGATACAGCCACCTGCTGCGGCTGATCCGCGAGCCGCTGATGATCGCGTTCTCGACGGCGAGTTCGGAAGCCGCCTACCCCAAGACGCTCGAGGGTCTCAATCGCTTCGGCGCGTCGTCGCGGATCTCGAGCTTCGTGCTGCCGCTCGGCTATTCGTTCAATCTCGACGGCACGATGATGTACTGCACGTTCGCCAGTATCTTCATCGCGCAGACCTACCACATCGAAATGTCGCTCGGCACGCAGCTGGCGATGTTGGCGACCTTGATGATCACCTCGAAGGGCGTCGCCGGCGTTCCTCGCGCGTCGCTGGTCGTGATCGCCTCGACCTTGAGCCAGTTCGGCATTCCCGAAGCGGGGCTGCTGATGATCATGGGCATCGATACCTTCCTCGACATGGGTCGCAGCGCCACCAACGTGATCGGTAACTCGCTCGCCACCGCCGTGGTGGCGCAGTGGGAGGGCGAACTCGCGCCCGAGCATGCGCTCGGCTCCGACGATGTCGTGCCGCCGGATATGATCCCCGGCGAAATCCCCGCAATGGCTGGCCATTGATGGGAGAAAATCATGCGCCAAAGCTTGAGGAGATCGCCCAGTAGATCGCTTAGTGGATTTCTTGATAGATTTCTTGATAGATTTCTGGGGCCCGGCCTGTTGTTGGCGGTGTGTCTGCTGAGAACCGCCGCCGCAGCCGAGAGCGGCGACGAAGGGTTGAGCCCGACGCTTGCCAACATCAAGCACACCCATGTGGTGCGGTTGGGCTATCGCGAGAGTTCGCCGCCGTTTTCATTTCTCGATCAGGCCAACCGTCCCATCGGCTACAGCCTCGAACTCTGCCAGGCCATTGTCGATGAGATCGGCGTCGAGGTCGACGATTCCGATTTGAAGATCGAATACGTCAAGGTCACCTCGGACGACCGCATTGCCGCGGTGGCACAAAACAAAATCGACCTCGAATGCGGCTCGACCACGGCCAACGCCGAGCGCGGCAAACAGGTGGCGTTCTCGCCGTTGATCTTCGTCGCCGGCACCAAGCTCATGGTGCCGAAGGCTTCAACGATTTCGGTGCCGAAAGACCTGCAAGGCAAGACCGTCGTGGTCACCAAGGGCACTACCAACGAGCAGGCGATGCGTGCCGTCGACAAGAAATTCGCGCTCGGCCTGAACATCGTGACCTCGCCCGATCACGAGCAATCCTATCAAATGCTGGTGGATCAAAAGGCCGACGCTTTCGCGACCGACGACATCCTGCTGTATGGCTTGATCGCGCGGCACAAATCGCAGGACCGGTTTCGTGTCGCGGGCGATTATCTGTCCTACGACCCCTACGGCATCATGTTCCGCAAGGGCGAGCCGGAACTGGCGGCGGTGGTGGAACGGACCTTCCGCAAGCTCGGCTCAAATCGCGATCTGATTCCCCTCTATAATAAATGGTTCGTCTCGCGGCTGCCGACCGGCGAGAAACTCAACGTGGCGATCTCGCCGCAGCTCGAAGAGGCCTTCAAGGTGCTCGACGATACGGAAGGGACGAGCAATTAGGTCTTCGTCAATGCCCGGCACAAGGCCGGCCGTGACGAGCATTGTTGTCAGAAAAACCTCAAATCCTGTGCGCGACCCCCGCGGGCGACGGTCGCGTATTCGACGCCCAGGAACAACCCGCCCGCCACATATATCTTTCGTCCGCTGGATGCCGCGAGCGACTGGCTGATGCTTACGGCGTCCTCGATGGTTGCTGCGATCTGGACGGTGGCGTGCGGATTGGCCTCGCGCACGGCGGCCGCGATCTGCTTCGCCTCCATGCCTTTGTGATGCGCCGCGGTGCATAGGATGGTGTCGAACGATGGCACCAGCGCGCCGACGATCTCGCGGGCCTTTTTGTCGCGCGAAATGCCGAGCACCAGAATCCAGCCGTCGCGGCCATGGATCGCCTGGAGGCTTGCGAGCGATTGCTGGATGCCGTCCGGGGTGTGACCGACGTCGACAACGGTGAGCGGGTTTTGTCGGATCACCTCAAGCCGGCCCGGCCAGCGCGTGTCGCGGAGGCCCGATCTCACCGCGGCTTCGATTCCGGCAGCAGGGTGTTTTGGCTGTACACGTTCGAGCCAAAGCAGAAACAGAGCGGTCGCGATGGCGGCGTTGTTGAATTGAAACGTCCCCAGCAGGCTCGTTTCGAGGCCGTGAAAGCTGTAAGCGCCGAACGTAAAATCGAACCGCTGCCCCGACGGCGTCGCGGCTTCGTCGAGGACCCCGATCTGATCGCGGGCAAACAGTGCGGTGATGTCGCGGTTGCGATTATATTCAATCAGATGCGGCCGCAAGCTTCGGCAATTCTCGCCGTAGACGATGGTGCCTCCCGAGGCGCAGGCGTCGCTCTTGTCGGAGGCGATCAATTCCAGCGCATTTCCCAGCAGTTCGACGTGTTCGTAATCGACCGAGGTCACAGCGCTCACGGATGCGCCGACCAGACGAACCGGATCATAGCGGCCGCCGATGCCGGCCTCGAACACCGCGAACTCGCATTCGCGTTCGCCAAAATGCAGGCAGGCCAGCGCGAACATGGCCTCAAAGGCTCCGAACCTCTCCCCGCGGCGCTGCGAGATGTCGGCGATCGCGGCGTTCAGCCGCGAAACCAGCCGCGCCAGATCGTCGTCGCCGATGGTGTCGCCGTCGACCTGAAACCGTTCGTTCATAGAAAACAGATGCGGCGAGGTGAACAGTCCGGTTCGCAGGCCGTAGGCGCGGGCGATGCCGGCGCAAAAGGCCGCGGTGGAGCCCTTGCCGTTCGAACCCGTTACGACCACGGACATGCGCGAGAGCTTCGCACGGTCGACCGCAACGGCGTCGAGCAATTCCGCCATCCGCGCCAGACAAACGCCATCGCCGTATTTCGGAAGATCAAACACCGATCAGCCCCATCGCCAAAAACGTGTGCCGCCAGATTTTCAGGATCAGGTCGCCCCGGTTGGTTTCCTCCAATAGCCGGATCGAGGGATTGGCGTTCACCTCGATCACCCGGATCGCATCAGGCTCTCCGCCGATCTCGGTAAAGAGGTCCACGGCGGCGACGCGGAGTCCAAGCGCGCGCGTGGCCTTCCTCGCCATTTCGAACGCGGCGTTGGAACGCGGCGCTTCGAGCACCATTGTCCCCCCCGCGCTCAGATTCATCCGCCCGGGAATCTCCCACCGCTCGCCCTTTGCCAACACGGTGTCGAGCGCAACGTCACGACCGGTGGTCACGGACACCGGCGAAAGGCCGTGGGATCGCAACGCCGCGTCATGCGCGGCCAACAGATCGCGCAGCGAGCGCACCCCATCGCCCGCCACCAAGGGCGGATGTTTTCGCAGCGAATAAACCATCTCGTGGTCGAGCAGGAAAATCCGGTATTCGAGGCCTGAGACCACCGGCTGGATCAAGATCGAGTCGTAGTAGGGCGAAACTTCGTCGAGATATTGCGTAAGCGAGGCTTCGCCGTGAACGATCTGCGCGAAATCGCCGCGCGATCCCTGCAAGGGTTTGACGAAGGCGGTGGCGTCCAATTTTCTGAAATGCTCAAGCGCGTCTTCGCGCTCGTGGCCGGCGGCGCGATGGCCACGGTGGCGCTCGTGCAGAAAGAAATATTCACCACCGAGCGTGGGAACGCCGGCGTGTTCAAGAATTTGGTTGGTGAAGTATTTGTCCGCCGCCAGCGTGGACGCGGTGGCGCTGTTTTGCGGGTACCAGGAACATCGCCCGGCGCCGAAATGAAGGCTTTTGGTCTTGGAGGCCACGCTGAACACCAGCCCCGTTCCGCCGTCGAGGTCGTCAAATGCGAGGCCGAACTCGGCGCAGGCATATTCCGCATAGACCGATTGGTCCGGATAGGAGCCTGGCTTGCCCGATCGAAATTCCCTCAAGTCTCGCATGCGATATCCGATGGTCAGGCATTCTGGTTTGATCTGCTACTTCTAGCGAGATTTTGTCTCGCATGCGGCAATTAACTGCCGGAGCGGCGCTCATTTTAGCAAGTTAATTACGCGGAAAGCTGTCCCGCTCGTATGCGCGCTGAAACCATTTTGCAAAATAAACCAATTGCCATTTCCTGCCCCCGATTGTGCGTCAACGCGTGTTGACTATCTCTGTCATCAGGCTAAGTCAGGCGCTAAATCATCAATCGTTTCAGGGCTTTTCCCCGGATCTCGGATCAAACAACCCGATCATTCTACGCAAGACGCACTGGAAAAACCAAAACACATGAGCGCATTCTATAGAGAGAAAGTTCTTTCTGTCCGGCATTGGACCGATACGCTTTTCAGCTTCACCGCCACCCGCGATTCCGGCTTTCAATTCCTCAATGGCCAGTTCGCGATGATCGGCCTCGAGATCGATGGCCGTCCGCTGTTGCGCGCCTACAGCATGGCAAGCGCCAATCACGAGGAAGCGCTCGAATTCTTCAGCATCAAGGTCGCGGACGGACCGCTGACCTCAAGGCTTCAGCAGATCAAGGAGGGCGACACCATCCTGGTCGGTCGCAAGGCGACCGGAACGCTGATCGCCGACAACCTGATCCCGGGCAAGCGCCTGCTGTTGCTATCGACCGGAACCGGGCTGGCACCGTTCGCGAGCCTGATCAAGGATCCCGAGGTCTACGACCGGTTTGAAACCATCGTGCTGGTTCACGGCTGCCGGCAAGTCTCCGAATTGGCCTATGGCGAAGAGCTGGTCGGCAAGCTACGTGAAGACGAGTTGTTCGGACCGCTGCTCGCCGAGAAGCTTCTGTATTATCCGACCGTCACCCGCGAGCCGTTCCGCAACCGCGGCCGCATCACCGATCTGATCACATCCGAACAATTGTTCAACGACATCGGCCTGCCGCCGCTCGACATCGCGACCGACCGGATCATGATGTGCGGCAGTCCGGGCATGCTCGAAGAATTACGCCAGACCTTCGAAGCGCGCGGGTTCCTCGAAGGCAGCCACAACGAGCCCGGGCATTTCGTCATCGAGAAGGCGTTCGTCGAACGCTGAGTGCGTTCGTCGAATGTTGATCAGGAGTCATTCCGGGGCACGCGTTAGCGCCAACCCGGAATTTCGAGATTCCCCGAGGGGCATTTGCTGCACACATCGGGGGAAGCTCCTTCCCACAACTTCGAGATTCCGGTTTTGCTCGCTTTGGCTCGCGCCCCGGAATGACAGTGATGGTGCGCAACCGGACGTTGGCTGCTTCTGCTCGTCCCTGTCGAATTACGTTGCATTGCAAAAACGCGCGTCCCGGACCCATCCGCCGGCCGTCATATCCCTGACCGCTACGCCGGATATCGTGTACAACGTCGCCCTGATAGCTGGATTAAGCTCGCGGCCAACAAGAACAACACGGCAAAACCTGCCTGAGGGGTCCCATGGAAACGTTGATGCTTCCGTTCTCGCCGCGCTTCATCGTGCTGACGATTTGCAGCGTCGTCACGGCGTTGCTCCTCGGCCTCGGGATCGTGGATCACAAGGTGTTCGATCTGGTCTTGGTCCCGATCCTGATCTTCGGCGGCCTGACGGTTCTCGGCATTCGCGATCTCCTGCAGCAAAATCACGCGGTATTGCGAAACTATCCGATCTCGGCGCATCTGCGCTTCCTGCTGGAAGAAATCAGGCCGGAGATGCGGCAGTATTTCTTCGAGAGCGAGAAGGACGGCATGCCGTTTTCCCGCGATACCCGCGCCGTCATCTATCAACGTGCGAAGATGGTGCTCGACAAGCGGCCGTTCGGCACCCAGGAAGATGTTTATCGTGATGGCTATGAATGGATGCACCATTCGGTGGTGCCGAAGGTTCATGGCGACGAGCAGTTTCGTGTCACCATCGGCGGTCCGGATTGCACCAAGCCGTATTCGGCCTCGGTCTTCAATATTTCGGCGATGAGCTTCGGCGCGCTGAGCCCCAACGCGGTGCGGGCGCTGAACGCCGGCGCAAAAAAGGGCGGCTTCGCGCATGACACCGGCGAGGGCGGTGTCAGTCCCTATCATCGCGAGAATGGCGGCGATCTGGTCTGGGAGATCGGCTCCGGATATTTCGGTTGCCGCAACCGCGACGGCAGCTTCAATCCGGAAGAATTCGCGCGGGTCGCCGCCGGCGATCAGATCAAGATGGTCGAACTCAAGGTCAGCCAGGGCGCCAAACCCGGACATGGCGGAGTGCTGCCGGCGGCCAAGGTCTCCGAGGAGATTTCCAAGATCCGAGGCGTCGCCATGGGCGAGGACTGCATCTCGCCGGCCAGTCACGGAGCGTTTTCGACGCCGCTGGAAATGATGGCCTTCATCGGCGAGATGCGGCGGCTGTCCGGCGGCAAGCCGGCCGGATTCAAGCTGTGCATCGGCCACCCCTGGGAATTTTTGGCGATCTGCAAGGCGATGGTCCAGAGCGGGATCTATCCGGATTTCATCGTGGTCGACGGCAATGAAGGCGGCACCGGTGCTGCACCGCTGGAATTCATGGACCATCTCGGCATGCCGATGCGCGAGGGCGTTAATTTTGTCCACAACGCGTTGATCGGCATCAATGCGCGCGACCGCATCCGGATCGGCGCCGCCGGCAAGATTGCGACCGCCTTCGATATGGCGCGCGCGATGGCGATTGGCGCCGACTGGTGCAATTCGGCGCGCGGCTTCATGTTTTCGCTGGGCTGTATCCAGTCCTTGAGTTGCCATACCGATCGATGCCCGACCGGCGTGACCACGCAGGATCCCTCGCGCAATCGCGCGCTGGTGGTGCCGCACAAGACCGAACGGGTTTACAATTATCACCACGCGACGCTGCGCGCGCTGGCCGAGCTTCTCGCCGCCGCGGGGCTCGAACATCCGCAGCAAATTCGCCCGATCCATTTCTCGAAGCGAACCTCTGCGACCGAGGTGCGGTCATTCGCGCAGCTCTATCCGTCGCTGCGTCCGGGCGAATTGATCGACGGCACCAGCGATCCGCGCTTTCGCGAGGCCTGGGCGCTGGCGCGGGCGGACACCTTTTCGGCGGTGGGGTGAAGCGCGGCTTCCGGTCGTACCCGCATGCGCGGGGACGACCGCCGGAAATCAATGCGGATTTTCGAGGCTGAACAGTTCCGACTGTTCATCGTAGGCGAATATCTCGCCGTAGCGGCCCCATGACACGATGGTCTTCAGTGTCTCGTCCGCGTACTCCTCCGACATGTAGTCTTCGAGTTCGTTGCGGAAGCGCGCGGCGGGGGCGGTGTGCGACGGCCGTTCGTCGAGCACCCGCCGGATCAGGCCCATCACCGGCACATAATTGATGAGGTGCTCGGCGAACAATTTCTTGCGGGCATCGGTTTCAAGGTGAGCAAACCGCTTGCCGGCCTCCGTCAGCATCAGGTCGCCTTCGCTCAATTGCGCGAACCGCAATAATTGAAGCGCTTCGCCGAGGTGGAATATCTCGTCGGCTTCGAGTTGCAGGCTGCCGGCGAGCACCGGCAAATCGGCGTGGCCGTGATACGGAGGTGCCGCCAGCGTCTCGATCAGGCCGGAAAGTACGTTGGACGAGACATGGTTGAGGACCATGCCGACGCCGGTGCCGTGAATGCCCTCGATCGCCAGCGTTCGCGGCTCCGCGCGCTGCGTCATGCGGGCATAGATGGTGTCGACAAGTTGCCGGAAGGTCGGATCGAGGCGGTTGCGGGGATGGGGCAGGTCGATCTTGATCTCGGCGGCGACGCGTCCGGGATTGGATGAAAACACCAGAATGCGGTCGCACATCAGCACCGCTTCCTCGATGTTGTGCGTCACCATCAGCACCGATTTGATCGGCAGCCGGCCTTCGATCCACAGGTCGACCAAATCGGTACGAAGCGTCTCGGCGGTCAGCACGTCGAGGGCCGAAAACGGCTCGTCCATCAGCAAGAGGTCGGGATGCACCACCAGCGCCCGCGCAAACCCGACGCGCTGCCGCATGCCGCCGGACAATTCCTTCGGATAGGCCGATTCGAATCCGTCGAGGCCGATCAGGTCGATCGCGGCGAGTGCCCGGGTGCGGCGCTCGGTGCTTTCGATCCCCAATGCTTCCAGGCCCAATTCGACGTTTTGTAGAACCGTCAGCCATGGAAACAGCGCGAATGACTGAAATACCATGGAGACGCCGTTCGGCGGCCCAATGATCGTCTCGCCGCGGCATCTGGCATCGCCGGAGGACGGCGCGATGAGCCCCGCGATGATCCGCAGCAGCGTCGATTTGCCGGACCCCGAGCGGCCGAGCAGGCCGACGATTTCACCGGAGTGAATCGTCAGGTCGACCTTTTCGAGCACCAGCAGATCCTCGCCGCTGCCTTTCGGAAACGATCGGCAAACGCTGCGGATATCAAGAAGGTTGGTCTGTTGGCTATGGTCGAGCATGCGTTTCCCCTGATCAGCCGAGGCGAAGTCGGCGCTCTCCGAAGGCATAAAGCGGCCTCCAGAGCAGCCGGTTGAAGAGCGTCACCAGAATGCACATGATGGCGATGCCGAGAACCACCCGCGGAAAATCGCCGGCTTCGGTCGCAATGGCTATATAGGCACCCAGACCGGTGGCGGCGAGATGCGTGTCTCCCCAGCTTGCGACTTCGGCGACGATCGAGGCATTCCACGATCCGCCGGATGCGGTGATCGCCCCGGTGACGTAATAGGGGAAAATGCCGGGCAGGATGATTTTCACCCACCACCGCCATCCCCGCAGATGGAAGCTGCCGGCGGCCTCGCGCAGGTCGGTCGGGAAGGCGCTGGCGCCTGCGATCACATTGAACAGGATGTACCACTGGGTTCCGAGAATCATCAGCGGGCTGAGCCAGACATTGGCGTTCAGGCCGTAACGGACGATGAGCACCACGAACACCGGAAACGCGAGGTTGGCCGGAAACGCCGCCAGAAACTGCGCCAGCGGCTGGATTCGTTCGGCGAGTTTGGGCCGCAGTCCGATCCAGACGCCGACCGGCACCCATATCAGCGTGGCCAGTGCGACCAGCACGACCACGCGCGCCAGCGTGATGAAGCCGTAGCCGATGGCGGTGAAGACGTCCGAGAGGCTCAACGTCGCGGACAGATATCCATAGACCTTCCAGGCGGCGTAGCCGGTGCTGGCGACGATAAAGGCAATCCAGACGGCGTCGACGATGGGCGACGGCTGGCTGCGTCGTTTCGATGCGGTTCGCAACGGGTTCGGCAGCGGGATATGCAAATTCGAAATCGCTTTGTTCAAGGCCGCAAACGGGTACGTCAGGGCCCGCAACGCGCGGGTGCGCCGGAACAGATCGAGCATCCAGGAGGTAGGCGCGGACGCCGAGGCGGTTTGCTCGAACCGGAATTTGTCGGCCCACGCCACCACGGGACGAAACAACAACTGGTCGTAAGCGACGATCACCAGCAGCATTGTCAGGATCGCGTAGCCGATCGCGGGCAGGTTTTGCCGTTGAATCCCGAGCGCGACATAGGAGCCGATTCCGGGCAGCGTCACCGTGGTGTTGCCGACCGTAATCGCCTCCGACGCCACCACGAAGAACCAGCCGCCGGACATCGACATCATCGTATTCCAGATCAAGCCCGGCATGGCGAACGGCACGTCGAGCCGCCAGAAGCGCTGCCAGCCGCTGAGGTGAAAGCTTTGCGAGGCCTCCTCGAGATCCTTCGGGACGTTGCGCATCGACTGGTACATGCTGAACGTCATGTTCCAGGCCTGGCTGGTGAAGATCGCGAACACGCAAGCGAGCTCGGCGCCGAACACGCGGCCGGGAAACAAGTTCATGAAGAAGACGACGGTGAAGGTCAGAAAGCCGAGGATCGGCACCGACTGCAGGATGTCGAGCAGCGGGATCAGCACCATCTCGGCGCGGCGGCTCTTGGCGGCAAGGGCGGCATAAACGAAGGTGAAAATGATCGAGCAAACGATCGCCAGCAGCATCCGCATGGTCGTTCGCAACGCGTAGAGCGGCAAATGGGCGGGATCGAGCGAAACGGGGGCGACATCGAGCGTCGACAACGGAAGCGCGGTCTGCTCGCCGCCGTAGACGATCAGCACCATGGCGCCGATCACGAGAATCAGCGCCACGACGTCCCAGATATTGGGCCGTAGCGCCTGTCCCAGTGCCGCTGGCCGGATGTCTTGAAGGGCCATGAGAACCGCCTTGTTCAGAGCCTCGGTTCCGATCGAATCAGAACCGAGGCTCTATCTCCTTTATTTGACACGTTTTCTTCATGCGAACCGGTGACCACTTCGCTCGAAAACGCTCCAGAACTCGCCGCGCAAACGGCCTAACGAAAATCGAGATCGGCGCGTGATCGGCGTTATAGGCGGGATTTGTGGTGACGGGATAGTCGGCGCAGAAGGTGAACGAGAACAAAGGAGCAGCGGATTTGCTGCTTTAGTATTGCGTATGGACGCGGAAACCGAGCACCGAAACCGGGCCGCGGTCGCGGTTGTAGGCCGGATTTACGATGAGCTGATAATCCAGCGTGAGCTTGGAAGAAAACACCGGAAAGCTGTAATAGGTCTCGAGAATTCTCTCGCTGCCGGGATTGGGCAATTGTCCGTCGCCGACCAGAATTCCAAGGCCACCGGCATTGAGAAACGCCTGGTGCACGCCGGAAATGCCGTTGACGACACCGGCGATGCCGAACGTGTCGTTGTCGCGCCCCCATTGCTTGCCCGAAACGGAAAGTCCGGCCGCGACGGTGCGGTCGATGTCGGTGAATTCATAAGGTTCGATGTCGCCATTCGAGATTCCGGCCCGGGCGAAAAAGCCGACATTGGGGATCAGTTGCTGCTCGAGATTCATGCTGATGCCGGTCCGGCTTCGGTATTGCCGGACATCCGCGAGACTGGGGGGTGCTCCCGTCTGTGCGGCGAGCTGGAGGGCGTCCTCGAAGCTCCCCAGCCGGCCGCGCGTCAGAAATCCGGTGACCGCGATTTTGCCCGGCTGATCCCAAAGCACATAGCGCCGCTCGATTTCACCGATCGATTGGAATTGTCCGAAGTGCGAATCCAGCGAAGTCGTGTTCGGCGCGATGGAAAGGTCGAACACGCCGGCGCGCAGGGTCCATTGGCCTTGATACCATTCCGCGGCGGCGCCGACCGTATAGCCCCAAGCATCGGCGGCGTAGTCGAATGTGCCGGTATCGACAATCGACCAGTTCATGAAATCGGAGCGAGGATCATGGGCGTATTTGTTGGTATCGAAGATATCGACGACGCCGATTTTTCCGACCGTGAATACCAACCGATCCGACGTTTGCGATCCGGAAAACTGGTTGATGCTGCCATCCACCTTCTGGACCTCGCCGCCCAGGTCGATGGTCTGTCGCACGAACGCCCGGTGCAGGCGTGCATAGGGGAAATCCGCTCCGACCTTGTACGCCTCGCCGCTCGGGAAGCCCGCGACGCCGACCGATCCGCTCAGCCCAAAACCCTGGTCGATTTCCGGATTGACCCAGGCTTCGGCGCCTTTCCAGAGCCGGACGCCGGCATAAAAGGTCTCATCTGCGGTTTCACGGGTGATGTTGGGCGCCAGACTGTTTTGGCCGCTGAACGGCGCCCGGAATGGCGGGTCATATTGTTGAAGATAGGTGGCCTGGGCGTGGAAGGCGAAGTTGCTCGTCTCCGGCGCCGATGGCCCCGCGGTCAAAAAGTCCGCAAGGTGAGTGGTATCTCCGATGTGATAGTTCAGGCCGAGCCGGATGCTTTGCGTAGCGAGATCGGATTCGAACGTTTGCGCTCCGGCCGGGAACGTCTCGCCATGGCGGCCGAACCCGGTCCACAGATATTCGGCTTTCGCCGTCCAGCTTGCAGTGATCGGGATCTCCACCCCGGCTCCCGCCGCCCAGCCCAACCGCCAAAACCTCGCCGTATCCACGGTTCCCGGTGTGGCGAAACCGCCCACAGGAAAACCGGCCACTTGGGTGCGCGTGACCTGATCATAGGTCCAGGCCAAACCTCCCGTTCCATAGAGGGTAAAACGGTCGAACACATAGCCGAGGCGGGCGCGGGCGCTTCCGTAAAAAATCACCGCCTCGCCGAAGCTCACCTGGCCGGCCAACGGTGAGGTCACGGTCTGGCTGCCGCGCACCGAAAACGGCACCGCCACATCCGAATTCGGAAAGCTGATGTCAGTCTCGAGGCCCAGCATCACGCGAGATGGAAGAACGTAATTATACCCGCCTTGCAATCCGGCGACGTAGCTGCCCGTCCCGGCCAAGAAGTCGAAATGGAACGGCAGGTCGAACGCTCCGTTCAAAACCGGGCCGCCGCCTGGCTGGGTCGCCGACCAGTTCGAGGTGCCGGTGGTAACACCCGCATGGGCGCCGACGTACCAGCCGCTCCAGTCGAACCCATTCGCTTCCGGCGCCTTCGTGACGTAGGCGACAGGTGCCTTGACCGGCAGGCTCGGGGGCAGATCGGCCGCACTCGCGAACGCTCCGGCTGCAAACACGAGCCCGATGCCGCCGCCGAATGTGCGAAAACTTCTCATACCGTCGCCATCGCTTAATTTATCGCATGTCTCAACAACTATTCAACGACGGCTTCGGCGTTTTGGTTTGCGGCTAAAACCGATGGGTTCGACCGGGCGGCTTGTTTCACTCAGCTCCCGATGCGCGCTCGTCAGCGTCCAAGCCCCAATAATGCTCCGAACCACCCGCCGGTGAAAAAATTCCCGAAGAAATACGCCGGGAATTCCAATGGCACTCCGCTGTTGCATTTTCGATACGTGAGCGGAACCGGGCCGGGAACACGCGACCGCCGAAACAAGCGCCTTGAGCATGATCTTCGCGCAAACGCTTTGCGTTCGCAGCGGGAAAACCAGTTCCCACTTTCCGGACCCTGCTCACATCGAGCCATTTTCCGGGTGCAAGTGCTGGACCTCGACGGTGACATGCGACAAGTCGGCGAATTTGGCCAAGCGCTGCCGGTAATGGGTAGCTTCGCGCGCCCCTGACGTTGCGACCGAGACGATCGCGCCTAGATGTCCGGGCCCAAGCCGCCACAGATGCAGGTCGGTGACTTGATCGCCCTCGCTCTCGATCGCGCGGCGGAGCTTTTCCGCCATCTTCGGATCTGCGGTGCGATCGAGCAGGATCCCGCCGGTGTCGCGCAGCAACCCGACCGACCAGTTCGCGATCACGGCGGCGCCGATCAGGCCCGCCAGCGGGTCCATCCAGAGCCAGCCGAACGCGCGCGCCAAAAGCAGCCCGACAATGACCAGAACGGATACGGCGGCGTCGGCCATCACATGAATGACGGCGGCCCGCATGTTGTTGTCGCGGTGGTGTGTGCCACGATCGTGATCGTGCGGGTGTTCTTCGAATTCCAGCTCGCGGTCGTGTCGTTGGCCCTCTTGCACCAGGCAAATTTTGGCGCGGAAGTCATGCGGTTCGCCGATTTCGTCGCGCGACTCCAGATATCGCCCGCGGTCGACGAACGTGAAAAGCTGCCGGCGGCCATCCGGCCGGATGGTCTCGATCGTGAGATCTGAAGCCGCCGGCAACACATCGGTAGCGGTCGTCACGCGGAAGCGTGGCGGCACGTCGTCTTCAAAGACTTCGAGTTCCAGGATGCGGCGGCCGAACTCAAGGCGGCGCGGTTCTTCGTCGTGGGCGTGACCATGGCCATGCGCGGGACCATGCGAATGACCATGCGAATGACCATGACTGTGACCGTGATGGTGCCCGCCGGACAACAGCCATGCGCTCGCGACATTGACCGCCAGACCCAGGACGGCAATCGGGATCGCCTCGTTGAAACTGATGGCGATCGGGTTGAGCAGGCGTGATACGGCCTCATAGCCGATCAGGAGCGCGATCATCGCCAGCACGATGGCGCTGGAATACCCCGCGAGATCGCCGAATTTTCCGGTGCCGAAAGTGAAACGGCGGTCGTTCGCATATTTGCGGGCGTAGGTATAAGCCAGTGCAGCCAGCAGCAGCGCGCCGGCATGCGTCGACATGTGCAATCCGTCGGCAATCAGCGCCAGCGAGCCGAACAGGATGCCGCCGACGATCTCGGCGATCATCATGACGCTGCAAAGGACGATCACGGCCCAGGTGCGGCGCTCGGCATTTTCATGGCCTTCGCCCAGAAAGACGTGATCGTGAGGCGCCGGCTGAATTGCGGTATCGGCTTCGATCATGACGTTCTCTCACTTCAGATAGGTGTGGACCACTTCGATGAGCTGTTCCGCCGCGTCGGCATTGAGGGCGCCCGGATTTTTGTCGGGATCAACGAGATGGGTGCGGATGTGGTCTTCGACCACCTCGGCCATCAGGCCCGCGACGCCGCCGCGAATGCCGGCAATCATATGCATGATGCGCTCGCATTCGGCCTCTTCGCTCAACGCCCGCTCGATCGCTTCGATCTGGCCGCGAATGCGGCCGACGCGGGCGAGCAGTTTTTTCTTTTCACGGATCGTATGGGCCATGCGGCTAATATAGGGTACCCCCCTATGCTACGTCAATGGCCAGAACGACATCGCGGCCGAGCGAACCGCGCCAAAAATGGGCTCCCAAAAATGGGCTCCCAAAATGGGCTCCAAGGTGAGGGCGATACTGGAGGGCGATCGGGGGTGGGGGCGTGGAAGGAGCCGTCGCCGGTGAATCGTTTTCGAGTGAGCGGGGCGCCGGCTCGCGTAACGCGGAGCGGTAAAACTGCGTCAGCCCCTCGGGCCGTCCGAAAAGGCTTCCGGATCGAATTGATCGACATCGGCCAGCAATTCGCAGAACGCGCGCGCGCCCTGATCGAGCAGGCGTTCGCCTTTTTCGGCGGAGGCGATCGTGGCATCGCCGACGGCGCCGCTGGTGTGGAGGTCCTGGGCCTGCCACGCAAACGG
Organism: uncultured Alphaproteobacteria bacterium; assembly: GCA_963814615.1. Classification (GTDB taxonomy): domain Bacteria; phylum Pseudomonadota; class Alphaproteobacteria; order Rhizobiales; family Xanthobacteraceae; genus Bradyrhizobium. The sequence goes on from CAWFDN010000002.1 coordinate 163,759, forward strand.
CGCCGGCCGATGCGCCGAAAGCCAGCGATATTCGTTTTCCATCGCCAGGCTGGCGGGGCGGAAATCGGCGATTTCGTCGGTGCGGACGTGCTCCTTGTATCGCGCCAGCATGATCGACGTCTCGAGCGCGCCGCCATGGATGCCGTGGCGCAATTCTTCCGTGGGAAATAATCCCTCCGGCGCACTGAGGCGCCCCCATGCCGTGGTGACGGCGAGAAGTCCGCAATGCGCGCGTAGATCTTGCGCGACCAGGGTCATGGCCGCGCTGTTGCCGCCGTGGCTCGTGACCATCACCAGTTTTTTGAGGCCGGCACGCGCGACGCTTTCCCCGAGCGCCATCCAGCTCTTCAGCGCCACCTCGGTCGGCAGCGTCAAGGTGCCGGGATAGCCGATGTGCTCGGTGGAAATCCCGACCGGCTGAAGCGGGAGGAAGGTCGCCGGAATGGCGGCAGGCAGAAGTTCGCGCACCCGCGCCAGATAGGCTTGCGCGATCATGACGTCGGTGCCGAGCGGCAGATGTGGACCATGCTGTTCGGTGGCCGCGAGCGGCAACACCGCAATCCACCGCGCCGGCCCGGTTCCGGAAACCTCGGGCCAGTGAATGTCGGTCCAATCGCGGGGCGGAAGGGTTGAAGTCATCGAGCGAAACGTTTCTTTAAATGGATTTGCAAGGTAGTTTGGTTTCAGGCCCGGCGCAGACTTAACGCAAGTTCAAGTTCACGACCGGCACCGCGCTTCCTATCATACTGCGCTCCTATCATGGGCCAGAACGATTGACGGAGTCCAATCATGAGCTTGGCTCTTTTGCTGAGAACGTTAACTGCTACCCTTGTGGTCGTGGTCGCGGCGATCTTGCCCGCGCGCGCCGAAACCATGCTTGACAAGGTTTCGTTCGGAACCAATTGGGTTGCGGAAGCCGAGCACGGCGGATTTTTCCAGGCGCTCGCCGACGGCACCTATGAGAAGTACGGGCTGGACGTCACCATCGTGCCCGGTGGCCCCAACGACAATAACCGCATGCTGCTGGTTGCCGGCAAGCTCGACTTCTTCATGGCCGCGAACACCCTGATGTCGTTCGACGCGGTTGCCAACAATGTGCCGGTGGTGACGATCGCCGCCATCTTTCAGAAGGATCCGCAAGTTTTCCTGACCCATCAGGGATCGAAAGTCACCAAGCTCGAAGACCTCAAGCCGCTGACACTGTTTGTGTCGAAGGAAGGGATATCAAGCTATTTTCAGTGGCTGAAATCCGAATATGGATTCAGTGAGGAGAAGGTCAGGCCTTACACCTTCAACCCGCAGCCGTTTATCGCCAACAGACAAAGCGCGATGCAGGGTTATGTCACCTCCGAGCCGTTCGCGATCGAAAAAGCCGCCAAGTTCAAGCCGGGAATCATCCTGCTGGCGGACAACGGTTTCAACTCCTACTCGACCTTGATCGAGACACGCGGCGATCTCATCGACAAGAAGCCGGATCTCGTTCAGCGTTTCGTCGATGCCTCGATCGTCGGTTGGTACAATTATTTGTATGGCGACAACGCGCCTGCCAATGCGATGATCAAGAAGCTCAACCCGGAAATGACCGACGAGTTGCTGGAATATTCGTTGAACAAGATGAAGGAATACGGAATTGTCGATTCCGGCGACGCCTTGCGCGACGGCATCGGCGCCATGACCGACGCGCGCATGGCGAGCTTTTTCGACAAAATGGTGCGGGCCGGCGTCGTCCGCCGCGACATCGACTTCCACAGGGCCTACACGCTCCGCTTCGCCAACAAGGGTGTCGGCTTGAATCTGCGGCCCAAGAACTAGGAAGCCTCGATGGCCGAACCCGGCGCATTGCCCGAAGACCCCCGCACGGCGGACCTCGCCGTGAGCCTGGGCGGTGTCACCAAGGCCTATGGTAACGGCGTGCTGGCATTGGGACCGCTGGACCTCGACGTGAGCAAAGGCGAGTTCGTGTCCCTGCTCGGGCCCTCGGGGTGCGGAAAGTCGACGGCACTGCGGTTGATCGCGGGCCTCATCGCGCCGACCTCGGGTACCGTCGGCGTGTCGCAATCGCGCCGTCAGCCGCGTGCCGGCCATTGCATGGGATTTGCCATCGGGTTCGTGTTTCAGGAGCCGACGCTGATGCCGTGGACCACTGTGCGGGAGAATGTGCGGCTGCCGCTGAAGCTCGCGCATGTGGCCGCCGCCGAGGCGGACGCGCGCGTCCGTGAGGTGTTGACGCAGGTGGGGTTGAGCGAATTCGCTGACGCGTTCCCGCGTGAATTGTCCGGCGGCATGAAGATGCGGGTTTCGCTGGCGCGCGCCCTGGTTACCGATCCGGATATTCTTTTGATGGATGAACCCTTCGCCGCGCTCGATGAAATCACCCGTTTCCGGCTGAACAACGATCTGCTCACGCTCTGGCGCAATTTGCGCAAGACCGTCATCTTCGTCACGCATTCGGTGTTCGAGTTGGTGTATCTGTCGCAACGCGTGATCGTGATGACGCCGCGGCCGGGACGTATCGACAACGAGTTTCGCATCGACGGCCCTGAGCCCCGCGGAGAGGATTTCCGTACCTCCGCTGATTATGCCGGCTATTGCCGCGAGGTCTCGCGCGCGCTGACGCCGTCCTGTTCCGGGCCGGCCGGCGCATGAATGCCTTGCAACCGCCGCCATTTGCCGAGCAGGCGACGCCGGACAGCTATATCCTGCGCCTTGTTCGAATTCTGCTTCCGATCGTGGTGCTGGTGGCCGGCCTCGCGATCTGGGAGTTTGTGGTGCGGCTGAATGATATTCCACCTTACGTGCTGCCCGGACCGGGCGCGGTGTTCCGCACCCTCGTCGACGATTGGTCGGTGTTGTCGCAATCGCTGCTGACCACACTGGTGACCACGCTCGAAGGATTTGTTGCCGCCGCAATCGGCGGAATTGCCTTGGCGCTGTTGTTCAATCAATCGAAATGGCTGGAATATTCGCTGTTTCCCTATGCGGTGATTTTGCAGGTGACGCCGGTGATCGCGATCGCGCCGCTGCTGCTGATTTATCTTTCGCAGCAGACCGCCGTCATCGTCTGTGCCTGGATCGTCGGGTTCTTTCCGGTGCTGTCCAACACCACGCTCGGATTGAATTCGGTGGACCGTAATCTGGCCGGCCTGTTTCAGCTTTACGGCGCGTCGCGGATGCAGACGCTGCGATACCTCAAATTGCCGGCGGCGCTGCCGTTCGTCCTCGGCGGATTGCGGATTGCCGGCGGCCTGTCGCTGATCGGCGCGGTGGTCGCCGAGATCGCGGCGGGCTCCGCGGGTGCCGGTTCCGGCCTCGCTTTTCGAATCGCGGAATCCGGCTATCGCCTCAATATTCCCCGAATGTTCGCCGCGTTGCTGTTGCTCTCTGCCGCCGGAATTGTCATTTATGCGCTGCTGGCGCTGGCCTCGCATTTGGTGTTGCGGCGCTGGCACGAAAGCGCGCTTGGAAAGGAAAACTAATGACGGGCGGGAATAATTCTTCGGAAAAGATCGATTTGCTGATTTATGGGCCGAACAAGCCAATTGTCGATAACGGCTTTTCCGACCAGTTCGTGCTTCATCCCTTTGAGACCAAGGGCGACCTTGAGCGCTTGAGCCCGGCCGTGGCGGAGAAAATTCGCGGGGTCGCGGTCACCTACAGCTCGGTGCGCGCCGACAGCGCGACGTTGTCGCTATTTCCAAAGCTCGAAATCGTCTCCTCCTTTGGCGTTGGCTACGACCATGTCGATGCCGCCTATGCGCGCGAGCACAACATCGTCGTCACCAACACGCCGGACGTCCTGACCGAAGAAGTCGCCGATATCGCGTTGGGGCTTTTGATCGCCACCTTGCGCGAGTTCATCAGCGCCGACCGCTTTGTGCGTGCCGGGCTCTGGACCAAGCAAAATTATCCCTTGAGCGCCGGCTCGCTCAGGGATCGCAAGGTCGGAATCGTCGGCATGGGTCGGATCGGTCAGGCGATCGGGCGCAGGCTCGATGCGTCCCAGGTTCCCGTGGTCTATCATTCGCGCAATCCGGCGGCCGGCGTGTCGTACCAACATTATCCGGATTTGATCGAGATGGCGAAGGCGGTCGATACGTTGGTCGTCATCGTCCCCGGCGGCCCTTCGACGGCGAAAATGATCAATGCCGAGGTCATGAAGGCGCTCGGGCCGCGCGGCGTGATCGTCAATGTGGCGCGCGGTTCGGTGATCGATGAGCCGGCCATGATCGAGGCGCTCAAGTCGGGGACCATCATGGCCGCGGGCCTCGATGTGTTCGCCAGCGAGCCGGCCGTGCCGGAAGAGTTGCGCGCCATGCAGAATGTGCTGTTGCTTCCCCACATCGGCTCCGCTTCGGTGGTGACGCGCAATGCCATGGACCAATTGGTGGTCGACAATCTGAAAGCCTGGTTTGCGGGAAAACCACCGTTGACGCCGATACCGGAAACCCCGGTGAAGGGCCGCTGATGACCGGCCGCTTTGGCATCACGCTGGGGGTGTTGACGGCGATCCTGTCGGGATCGCCGGCGCGGCCGCAGGATGCCTCAAGCTTGAAAAAAGACATGGTCGGTCAGTGGGAGCTTTCGACCACCGAGCGCAGCAAGACCTGCGTAGTCACGTTGAGAAGCGATTCCTCGCCGCAGGGTTTGAAGCTTGAACTCGAGCCCGGCTGTGCGGCGGCGTTGCCCTTTGCCAAGGATATCAAGGCCTGGAACGTCAAAGGGCTGGATATCGTGCGGCTGCAGGACGCCGCGGGACAGCCGGTGATCGATTTTACCGAAGTCGAGAGCGGGATTTTCGAAGGCCTGCGACAGGGCGAGGGCATCTATATTTTACAAAATCTCGCCGCCGCCCGTTCGCTGGCAAAATCGATGGATCAGATGATCGGCGACTGGGCGATGGTTCGCGGCAACGGCCAATCGATCTGCGGCCTGACCTTGACCAACACCGAGGCGACGCCGGACAATTTCGCGGTCTTCCTCAAGCCGCGCTGCGATCCCGCGGTCGCGGCGTTTGCGCCCACGGTGTGGCGGCTGGAGCGCGGCGAATTGCTGCTGATGTCGGCCGGCGGCGAGGTTTGGCGCTTTGAGGCCGACGACAACGCACAGTGGCGGCGGGTGCCCGACAGCGCCGATCCGCTGATCATGCTGCGGCAATAGCAGACAGGCAGTCGAAGATCTTTGATGGCTCGGCCCAATCGGACATCGATGCGCGCGGTCTTATGGCGAGCCGGCCTCTCAAATCAGCTTCAGCCCCTTCAGGCTGGCGTGACCGCCTCTGCCGACGATGATGTGGTCGTGCACCGAGATTCCCAGCGGCTTGGCAATGTCGATGATCGCTTTTGTCATCTGAATATCCGCTTGCGATGGCGTCGGATCGCCGGAGGGGTGATTGTGCACCAGGATCACGGCGGTGGACGAAAGTTCCAGCGCCCGCTTGATCACCTCGCGCGGATACACCGGCGTGTGGTCCACGGTGCCGGTTTGCTGCACCTCGTCGGAGATCAACTGGTTGCGCTTGTCGAGAAACAGGATGCGAAACTGCTCTTTGTCGGCGAACGCCATGGTGGTGCGGCAATAGCCGATCACGTCATTCCATGACGACAGCAAGGTGCGCTGTTTCAACTGGCCTTTGGCGATGCGGCTCGCGGTGGCCGCGACCAGTTTGAGTTCGGTGATGGTGGCTTCGCCCAGTCCATCGACCTCGCGCAGACGGGCGTCCGGCGCGTGGATGGCTTCGGCGAACGAGCCGAATTTCTTGATCAGCGTTTTGGCGAGCGGCTTGACGTCGCCCCGCGGGAGCGCCCGAAACAGCACCATCTCCAGCAATTCATAATCGCTCAAGGCGTCGGCGCCGGCACTGCGGAAGCGCTCGCGCAGCCGCGCCCGATGGCCGTGATAATGCGGCACTTCGGGCGGCTCCGGTTGATTCTGCGTATCGCTGGCCTTCGTCGGCATCGGCGCCAACCATGCCGGGTTGCCTGAGTTTTGCAACCGAGAATTGTCGCATCATGGTCTAGAAAACGATCTGCGACCGCGCTCCGATCCAATCGATGATGGCACCGCGATAGTTCGGGCCGTTGAAGAATTGCGGGTTGTCGACCACGACGTGCTCGTAATCGAGCATGAATTTCATGTTGTTGTTGGGGTACCAATTGAGGCCGACACCATAGGTCGTCTGCTTGCCGCCGCCGTAAGTGGTGGTGCCACCGGTGAAAACGCCGGGCGCGGAAAAGGCGGCGCCGAGCGTCGCGGTGGTCAGGTCCGGACTGTTGAGATTGACGGTCGTGTAGCGCCCCGCCACTTCGAGAGCCCCCCAGCCGCCCGCCGGCGTCATCGGCGTTTCCGGAATGACGCCGGTATAGGCGCCGCGCGAAGGATCATAGTGCCGCATGCCGCCGATGCTGTAGCTCGCCTGGACATAGCCGCCGTCGAAATTGAGCGCAGGGCCCGGCACGCCGCCCTGCAGATTGCCGGGGACTGCCGTGACCCCGGCGCGGGTGTCGACGACATAGTGATAATACTCGCCCTGGGCAAAAAAATTGTAGTACGAGGCCGCGACCTCGGCGCCGTAAACCTGTCCGCCGCTTGCGGGAATGACGCCGGTGTTGAGGAACGAGGTCGGATCGACGCGAAGCTCCGGTCGGTCGGTGAGCTGGATGGAAGCCGTGTTGGCGCCTGTTCGCGGGGCGAACAGATTGGCGTAGTTGAAGCCGAGATGGAACGTCGCGTTCTTCTCGGCGACGAGCTGATAGGCGCCGCGCGCCAGGAACGACAATTGCGGGCCGAGCCCGGTCATCTGCGCGCTGGTGACGCACGGCGTGCCCGGCGTTACCGCGACCGTGCCGGTGTTGCATGAGGCGCCCGCGGTATGCAGGCCGCCCGCATTGGGACCGGTCAGGAACGCGCCGAGCCAATAGCGGTCGTTGTTGGAACGCACGTCGAGCGCCGAGCGGAAATCGCCGCCGCCGAACGACGTGGCGATGACTTGCGCGGAGGAACGCTCGAGAAACATCAGATCGTTGGAGCTCGTGGCTTCTTCGAGCGTCCACGGCACGTCCTGGATACCGAAATCGAACGCCACGGGAAATTGTTGTCCGCGGTTATAAAAGCCGTTGTAGGTCAGCAAGGCGTTCTCGACACCCGACAGGAAGTTGTTGCTCGTGGTCGGGCTGGTGCTCGAATTCGCGCTGGCGAGCGCGTTGTTCAGGTTGTTGCTGTCGGCGGTGTTGCCGAAGTCATAGACAAAGGCGTAGTGCCAGTCGGTCATGAAGGTTCCGATCACGCCGATGCGCGCCCGGCGTAGATCGATTCCTTCCGAAAGACCTTTGCGGTCCAACGTCATCGGCGCCGGATTGTAGCCGGGATATCCCCCGGTATCGAGTTGAAGGCGACCAAATAGCTCGACCGTATTGTCGCCGGTCGCGTCGGAAAAGCCGAAGTGGTAGCCGCGGTCGTAAGTCATGAGCACTCTGGCAGGCAACGCCGGGCTCAGCGCCGCATGGAACGCCGGCGGGTTGGGCGGCGCGGCGGGTGCGGGTGCCGATGCGGCAGTCGGCGCTGCGGCTGCGGTCACCGTTACCGGCCTTTGCTGGCGCAACTGCCGGATCTCTGCCCGCAGCGCCTTGATCTCGCTTTGGTGTCGCTCTTCCAACCGCAGAATCTGCGCCTCCAGCTTCTGAAGTGTGGCGGCATCTTCCGCTTGTGCCGGAGCTGCGCACATCAGCCCAATGCCGGTCGAGATGACAAGGATGGCAACGCCGCTGCGGGTGAAAGTGTGCGCTTTGGTGCGCATGACACGTGAGAATTCCGACTGCACCGCAACCTCCTCGTAGTTCATGCATTCAGTGAGAAGCGGAACGGCATGGCCTGTCAAATCAGGGTCGAAGCCGGTCGCAATCCGCCGTTCGACGGCAGCGCGATGCTTTGTCGGTCGCAGCGCAAAGAACTTTTTTCTAGCGCGAAAGCAGGTTGTTCCGGGACACGCAAACGCGTTTGCCGGGAAATCAAGAGTGCAAGCGGCGTGCTTCGGCTTGAGTTCTTGGGATTCTTACTCACCAGGAAGCGAGTGGAATATTGCGACACGCGTCATGATGGGACGAAGCCCGGCCATGAGGAAAAGCGAATCATTTTCGAGAGGATAGAAAGAGCTGAAAATGCCGGAATGTATTTTCGGTCAGCTCTCAGCCGACGGCTTCTCGGCGTGGCGCTGCGACAGCGTGAAGATTTCGACGCCGGTGGCGGTGACGCCAACCGAATGCTCGAATTGCGCCGACAGCGAGCGGTCGCGCGTCACCGCGGTCCAGCCGTCGGACAGGATCTTCACATGCGGCTTGCCGAGGTTGATCATCGGCTCGATGGTGAAGAACATGCCGGGCTTGAGCACCACGCCTTCGCCGGGCCGGCCGATGTGGATGATGTTCGGCTCGTCGTGGAACATGCGGCCCAAACCGTGGCCGCAGAAGTCGCGGACCACGCTCATGCCCTGCGGCTCGACAAAGCTTTGAATGGCATGGCCGATGTCGCCGGTGGTGGCGCCGGGCTTCACCGCGGCGATGCCGCGCATCATGGCCTCATAGGTCACCTCGATCAGCCGCTCGGCTTTGCGGGCGATCGGGCCTACCGCGTACATCCGGCTGGAATCGCCATACCAGCCCTCGACGATGAAGGTTACGTCGATGTTGACGATATCGCCTTCCTTCAACAAGCGATCCCCGGGCATGCCGTGGCAGACCACGTGATTGATCGAGGTGCAGGTCGAATAACGATAGCCGCGATACATCAGCGTGGCGGGGTAGGCGCCATGGCTGAAGGCGAAGTCGCGGACGAAATCGTCGATCCGCGAGGTCGGTACGCCCGGCTGCACGATATCGGTCAGTTCATCGAGGCACCTGGCCACCAGCGCGCCGGCCTTGTGCATGCCGGCGAACGCGCCAAGGCCATGCAGCTTGATCTGCCCGTTTTTTCGCTGGGATGTATCGGTCGCTTCGACGTAGCTCATGGGCGGATCTTGTTTTGCGGCAGAAGACTGCGATGGGTGATTTACAGGCCTAATTTAATGATCGCTACGGTCCGTGCAAGCCAAGCTTGATACACCACATTGTCGTGGCGCAACATTGTCATGGCGCAACATTGGCGCGACGGACCCCGAAAATGGGGCGGATGGCCGTCAGTTCGGAACCTCGACCGTGGTCTCGACCGGCAGCGCGCCGCCGCGAATGCGGATTTCGCGCACCGGATAGGGCACCTGGATGCCTTCGCGCTTGAACACGTCCCACAGCGAGAGCATCACCTCGCTCTTCACATTATCCATTCCGTCGGGGTCGGCGATCCAGAAGGTCAGGGAAAACTTCATGCCGGTCTCGGCGAATTCCGTCAGGATACAATTCGGCGGCCTGCCCTTGATGGCGCGCGGGGCCGCGGCTGCGGCATCCACCGCCAGTTTGCAGACCATACGCGGATCGGCGTCGTAATTGGTGCCGAAATTGACCTTCACCAGCGTGTTCTTGTCGGTGTAGGTCCAGTTGGTGACCTTTTGCGTCACCAGATCCTCGTTCGGGATCAGGAATTCGCGGCCGTCGCCGGCGGCGACGGAAATATAGCGCGTGTTCATCGCGCTGATGCGCCCCGAACTGTCGCCGATGGTGACGAGATCGCCCGGCTTCACCGACTTGTCCACCAGCAGGATGATGCCGCTGATGAAATTGGCGACGATCTTCTGCAAACCGAAGCCGATGCCGACACCGGCCGCGCCGGAGAAGATCGCCAGCGCCGAGAGGTTGATGCCGACCGCGCTCATCACCACCGCCACCGCCAATATCATCAGCGCGAAGCGGATCACTTTGATCAGCAGCACCTGGACCGACGGCGTCAGATCGGCGGATCGCGTGATCCGGCTTTCCACGAAGTTGCTGGCGATGTTGGTCAGCCACAATGCCACGACCAGCAGCACGGCGAGCTTGATCAGCAGCAACGGCGTCAGCCGCAGCCCCCCGAGCACGATCGCGACCGAGTTCGAGGGCGTTGATGGTCGGCTCAAGCAGTCCGAGAATGCTCAACGCCGCCACCAGCCATGCCGACAAGGACACCAGGCGAACGACAAACGCGTTGCGAATGACCGATGTGACGAGATGGATGACCAGCCAGGCGAAAGCCAGGTTTGCGGCGACGCTCAGCAGATAGCTGCGGCTCGGCCAGGTCGATTCGAGCATGGCCACGCGCGCCAGCGTCATCAGCGCCGCGAACACCGCGGTCGAAGCGCTGCCGGCCAGCATGCGCACGAGCAGCCGGAGCGGCTTCGGCCAGTCCAGGCCGAGAGATGTGATATCGCTCCGCGAGCGAATCGCAGTGCCGGCGGCGAAGGCGATTCCGGCGCCCGCCAGCATCAACCCAAGCTGCAGATAGAACCAGGGCGACCCGGCCTCCGCGCCGATCGACCGCGCGGCGGAGTGCAGAAATTCGATGATCTCATTCAGGTCCATCGTCAAATCTCATTGTAAAGGCAGGTCGGCGCAAGGCAGATCGGCGCAAGTCGGGTCGGCGTCATCGGATGAACGTGATTCGAATCAAAAATCCCACAATCGTGGTTCCGACGCCATCGCTACGACACCTCAGTGAAGTGAGCCAGGGCCTGAAAATCCGGCACATTGCAGAAATTGCCTTGGCGTCGAAGTGTGACGACGATAAGGATGCAATTGCAGGTATTTGTGCAAATATTTGTGCAAATATTTATGCAGGTATTGGCGTTGATTGCGGAGGTTCATGGCTTCTCTCAATTCGGTCAGCATAGCCATTCTTCTCGGCGCGGTTCTGGTGATGGCTGGCATCTTGTCGAGCCTGCTCGCATTGCGCTTCGGCGCGCCGTTGCTGCTGGTGTTTCTGCTGATCGGGATGGTGGCCGGCGATTCCGGTCCTGGCCATCTGCGGTTCGACGACGTCCGCACCACCTATCTGGTGGGATCGGTGGCGCTGGCGCTGATCCTGTTCGACGGCGGCTTGCGAACCCGGTTTCAAAGCATCCGCGCGGTGCTGGCGCCATCGATGGCGCTGGCGACGATCGGCGTGCTGCTGACGGCGATGATCACAGCGCCGGTCGCAAAATATGTGCTCGGTCTGAACTGGACCGAAGCGCTCCTGGTGGGCGCCGTGGTGGCCTCGACCGATGCCGCCGCGGTGTTTCTTTTGGTGCATGCGCATGGCTTGCGCCTGCGTCCGCGGGTCGGGGCGACACTGGAGGTCGAATCCGGCACCAACGATCCGTTCGCGGTGTTTCTGACGCTGATGCTGGTCGAACTGATTTCGGTCGGCGAAAGTTCGCTCGCGCATGTCGCCATTGAATTCGGCCGCGAGGCCGTGCTCGGCGCCGTGGTCGGCATGCTCGGCGGCCGTCTCGTGGTGCTCGCGCTCAATCGCGTCGCGCTGCCGCAGGGTCTGCACGCGCCGTTTGTGACCACCGCTGCGCTGGTGGTGTTCGGCGTGGCGCAGATCGCGCACGCCTCGGGATTCCTCGCGGTCTATCTCGCCGGCATCATCATCGGCAACCGGCCGACCCGCGCGCACAATTCGGTGGTGGCGTTTCTCGACGCCGCGACCTGGCTGGCGCAGATCGTGATGTTCGTCTTGCTTGGACTTCTGGTGTCGCCGGAGCGGCTGATGGGCAGCGTCGTTCCGGCCGTGATCGTGGCGCTGGTGCTGATGCTGGTGGCGCGGCCGCTTGCGGTGTTTCTGTGCCTGGTGCCGTTTCGGTTCAACTGGCGGGAGAAGATCTTCATCGCCTGGACCGGCCTGCGCGGCGCGGTCGCGATCTTCCTGGCGTCGATCCCGCTGCTGGTCGGACTGCCGAAGGCCTATCTTTATTTCGACGTCGCCTTCGTCGTCGTCATCATCTCGCTGTTGCTGCAGGGCTGGACCTTGGCCGCGGCGGCGCGGCGGCTCCATGTCGCGCTGCCGCGGTCGGATCGTGGTCCGCGGCGGGTGGAACTCGATCTGCCGGGCCAGCTCGAACAGCAACTGGTCGGCTATCCTGTTCGCCCCAAGAGTTTGTATTATCGGCGTGGCCTCATTCCCTCCTGGTCGAAGCCGACGCTGGTGATCCGCGACGAGCACATCCTTTCGCCGACCGAAGCCGATCCGATCGCCGTGGGCGATTACATCTATCTGCTGGCGCCGCCCGAGAAGGCCGAAGCGCTGGATCGTTTTTTTGTCGACATGCTGCCGAGCACAGTGCCCGATCCGCATCTGCTCGGGGATTTTGTGGTTTCCGGCGAGATCATCCTGGGCGACCTTGCGGCGGCCTATGGTATCTCGGTGGATGCCGAGCTGTCGAAGTTGACGCTGTCCGACTATTTCGACGTTCATCTCGATCATGCGCCAAAGGAAGGCGCGACCCTGGAGCTCGATTCCATCGTGCTGGTGGCGCGCAGCATCAGCGGCGGCAGGGTCAATGTTGCCGGGCTTCGTCTGCCCGAAGATGAAGAAGAGGCCCCGCCATTGACGGGCGTGGCCTCACTGCGGCGCAAGCTTTCAGAGATGTGGTCGTCGGTGGCCGGGCTTTAGGGCCAGGGCGGCGGACCACTGCACTCCAGCTAAGCCCTCGGCTTGCCGCTGCCGGCTTTCTCGCTGGCCCGGCGCAAGGCTTCCGCGAGCGCCCCGCCGGATTGCGGTTGCGGCTTGTGCGGCGCCGACGAGGATGTCGACGCGCGCGAAGGGTCCCTTGCCATGCCTTGCGGTGGACGTTCGGTCTTGCGCTCCGACTTGCCCGCGGGTTCATCATCGAGGCGCAGCGTCAGCGCGATGCGTTTGCGGGCGACATCGACCTCCAGCACTTTCACCTTGACGATGTCGCCCGACTTTACCACCTCGCGCGGATCCTTGATGAAGGTCTTCGACATCGCCGAGATATGCACCAGCCCGTCCTGATGCACGCCGATATCGACGAAGGCGCCGAACGCCGCCACGTTGGTGACCGCGCCTTCGAGGATCATGCCGGGTTTGAGATCCTTCAGCGTCTCGACACCCTCTTTGAACACCGCGGCCTTAAAGCTCGGTCGTGGATCGCGGCCGGGCTTTTCCAGCTCGCGCAGAATGTCGGTTACCGTGGGCAAACCAAAGGTGTCGTCGACGAAGGTTTGCGGTTTGACCTGGCGCAGGATCTCCGCGTTGCCGATCAGCGCCTTGATGTCGCTTTTGGTCGCGCTAAGAATCCGTCGGACCACGGGATAGGATTCCGGGTGAACGCCGGAAGCGTCCAGTGGGTCGTCGCCATCGGTGATGCGCAGGAAGCCAGCGCATTGTTCGAACGCCTTCGGTCCGAGTCGCGGCACGTCTTTCAGCGCCTTGCGTGATTTGAACGCGCCGTTGGCGTCGCGGTGCTGGACGATGCTCTGCGCCAACCCGGAACCGATTCCCGACACGCGCGCCAGAAGCGGCGCAGAGGCGGTGTTGGCGTCGACACCGACCGCATTCACGCAGTCCTCGACCACGGCATCGAGCGAGCGCGCAAGTTTGCTCTCGCCGAGGTCATGCTGATATTGCCCGACCCCAATCGCCTTCGGGTCGATCTTGACCAGCTCCGCCAATGGATCTTGCAGCCGTCGGGCGATCGAGACCGCGCCGCGTAGCGTGACGTCCAGATCCGGCAGTTCCTCGGAAGCAAAGGCCGACGCCGAGTAGACCGAGGCACCGGCCTCCGACACCACGATCTTCGACATCTTCAGTTCCGGCAACAGTTTTACCAGCTCGGTCGCGAGCTTGTCGGTCTCGCGCGATGCGGTGCCGTTGCCGATCGCGATCAGGTCGACGCGATGTTGGCGTGCGAGCTTGCCCAGCACCGCCAAGGCTTCATCCCAGCGCCGCGCCGGCTCGTGCGGGTAGATCGTGGCCGTGGCGACCGTCTTGCCGGTCGAATTGACGATGGCGACCTTGACGCCGGAGCGGAACCCCGGGTCGAGCCCCATGGTGATGCGCGCGCCGGCGGGTGCGGCCAGCAGCAGGTCGCGCAGATTCGAAGCAAACACGCGGATCGCTTCCTGCTCGGCCGCGGTCCACAACCGCATTCGCAAATCGATGCTGAGGTGGACCTGGATCTTGGTGCGCCAGGCCCATCGGACGGTTTCGGTGAGCCAACGGTCGCCCGGCCGGCCGCGTTCGGTAATCGCGAAGCGGTGCATGATCTTCAGTTCATATGAATTGACGGCGGTTGGCGTCGCGCTCGGCGGCTCGGGCAGCATCTGCAGGTCGAGGATCTCTTCTTTTTCGCCGCGGAACATCGCGAGGATGCGGTGCGACGGCAGTTTGGTGAGCGGCTCGCTGAAATCGAAATAATCCTTGAACTTCTCGCCCTCGGTTTTCTTGCCGGTGCGCACCGTGGAGACCATCAGGCCGTTTGACCACATCTGTTCGCGCAAGGCGCCGATCAGGTCGGCGTCTTCGGCGAAGCGTTCGACGAGAATGGCGCGCGCGCCGTCGAGTGCGGCCGCGGCATCCGACACCTGCTTGTCGAGGTTGATATAGGGTGCGGCCACGGCTTGCGGATCGTTCTCCGGCTGCGTCAGCAACAGCTCGGCCAGTGGCTCCAGCCCGGCCTCTTTGGCGATCTCGGCCTTGGTGCGGCGCTTGGGCTTGAACGGAAGATAGATGTCTTCGAGACGGCCCTTGCTGTCGGCGGCCCGAATGGCCGCTTCCAGGGCTGCATCGAGCTTGCCCTGCTCGCGGACGGAATTGAGAATCGCGGTGCGACGTTCTTCGAGTTCACGCAGATAATTCAGGCGCTCTTCCAGCGTGCGCAATTGCGCATCGTCGAGCGCGCCGGTGATTTCCTTGCGGTAACGCGCCACGAACGGAACGGTAGCGCCGCCGTCGAGCAGCACGACCGTCGCTTCGACCTGTTGTTCGCGAACGCCGAGTTCTTCGGCTATCTGTCGATAGATGTTTGTCACGTATGATCTTTCTGAAGCCGTCGCGGGCGGGTGAACCGCCGCGGGAGGACGCTTATGGACCATCGCCGATTGCTTCATCAACCCGCAGCACGAAACAAATTGATCTGTGGATGGAGGCCGTTCGTGTGCGAGGTCATGTAGTTTGTGCCAAATCGCAATTTGGTACGAAAATCGTTCGCCGGCATTCTGTGACGAGATAAAGGTGGATCGGTGGCGCTTAAATGTGTAGACGGACGCTCCCTCCTGGAGCGCTCATGTCAATCTGCGGACTTGATTTCGGAACGTCGAATACGACGCTCGGCACCATCTTTGGCTGTGAACCGGTTCTAACGGCACTGGAAGCCGGCCAGAGCACGATCCCCAGCGCGATCTTCTACGAAGTGGACGGCGCCGTTCTGATCGGCCGAAAGGCCCTCGAAGCCTATGTCGCGGGTGTGCCCGGCCGCCTGATGCGCAGCCTCAAATCCGTGCTCGGGACCTCGCTGATCGACGAGACCACGCGCCTAGGTCGCGAGCGGACCAGCTTTCGCGACGTGATCGCGTATTATCTGGCCGCGACGAAGCGGCGCGCCGAGCAGGCGCTCGGCCGCGAGCTGCGCGACGTGGTGCATGGGCGGCCGGTGCACTTCGTCGACAACGCGCCGGACGCCGACCGCAAGGCGGAGCAGACGCTGCGGGAGATTGCGCGCGAGGTCGGCTTCGATGAGGTCACGTTCCAGTTCGAGCCGATCGCCGCGGCGCTGGACTACGAGCGCCAGATATCGTCTGAAGAGATCGCCTTGATTGCCGATATCGGCGGTGGCACTTCGGATTTTTCGATCGTGCGTTTGGGACCGGAGCGCCACGGCAAGGTCGACCGCGCCGCAGACATTCTGGCCAATGACGGCATACGCATCGGCGGCACCGATTTCGACCGCCAGCTCAGTCTCGGCGTCGTCATGCCGCTGTTCGGTTTTGGCAGCGCCATGAAGCGCCCCGGCCTCGATGTGCCTTCGAGTTATTTCCACGATCTGGCGACCTGGTCGAACATCAACCGCCTGTACGAGCCCCGCGTCATCGCCGATATCCGTCGGGTGCGGCACGAGGCCAGCGAGCCGGTCCTGCTCGACCGGCTGGTGCGGGTGGTCGACGAACAGCGCGGCCATACGCTGGCGATGGAGGTTGAGGAAGCCAAGATTGCTCTGTCCGACACGCGCCAGGCAGACATCCCGCTGGAATGGGTCGCGCCCGGCCTTCGCGCCGCGATCGGCCGCCCCGATCTTGTGAGCCACACGGGACAACTGGCTGAGCGCATCGCGGCCCGAATCAAGATCTGCCTCACGCAGGCGCGGTTATCTGCGGGCGACATCGACGCCGTGTTCCTGACCGGCGGCTCGGTGCAGCTCGCCCATGTCCGCAAAGCGATCACGAAGGCGCTGCCGTCGGCCCGCATCGTCGAAGGCGACACCTTCGGCGCCGTCGGCAAGGGCCTCACCCTTGAGGCGCTGCGGCGGTATGGGCCGAGGGAGTGAGATCGGCTCAGGCTGGTGCGTTGGGCGCCGGCAACACCTCCGGTCCACCGAAAGCCACCACCCGCCCTCGCTTGAGCATCGCCACTTGCGTCGCCAACTGGCGCATTTCGTCGGCGTCATGGCTGACATAGACCATCGGAATGCCGGCCTCGTCGCGCAGGCGGACCAGATAAGGCAGAATCTCCACCTTGCGCTCCTCGTCCAGCGAGCCCAGCGGTTCATCCAGCAGCAGCAATCTGGGCTGCGCCAACAGCGCACGTCCCAGCGCCACGCGCTGGCGCTCGCCGCCCGACAATTGCCCGGGACGGCGATCCAGCAAGCGGCCGATATCGAGCAGATCGATCACGCGCCCGCGCTGCGCCGGATCATCGGCGAGGCGGTTCATGCGCCGTCCATAGTCGAGATTCGCGCGCACATCGAGATGCGGAAACAGCCGGGCATCCTGGAACACATAGCCGATCCGGCGGCGATGCACCGGGACGTGGACACGCTTAGCGGTATCGTCGAGCGTCTCGCCGTCGATGGCGATGGTGCCGCGGTCGGGCCGCAGCAATCCCGCGATCATGTTGATCAACGAGGTCTTGCCGGAACCCGAAGCGCCGAACAGCCCGGTGACGCGGCCCTCGCTGGCGAACGAAGCTTGCAACGAAAATTCGCCGAGATGTTTTGCGACGTCCACACGCAGCATGGTCAATTCCCGTGCAGGCGTTGGGTGGCGCGGCGCGCGAACCACTCGGAGGCGATGAGCGCGGCCAGCGCGATCACAATCGAAACCACCACCAGCCGCAGCGCCGCGGTGTCGCCGTCCGGCGTCTGGATCAGCGAATAAATCGCCGACGAAATGGTCTGGGTCTCCCCGGGAATATTCGACACGAACGTGATGGTCGCGCCGAACTCGCCGATTGCCTTGGCAAAGCCGAGCACCATGCCGGCCAGCACTCCCGGCAGCGCCAGCGGCAAGGTGACGGTCAGGAACACCCGCCAGGGCGCCGCCCCGAGCGTGCCCGCGGCCTCTTCAAGCCTTCGGTCCACCGCTTCGATCGACAGCCGGATCGGCCGGACCAGCAATGGAAAGGCCATGATGCCGCACGCCAGCGCCGCGCCGGTCCAGCGAAACGCGAACACAATGCCGAGATGGTCCGCAAGCCAGGCCCCGACCAGCCCGCGCTTGCCGAAGGTGAGCAGCAGCAAATATCCGGTGACGACCGGCGGCAGCACCAGCGGCAGATGAATAGCCGCGTCGACGACCGGTTTGCCCCAGAAATCGCGCCGCGCCAACAGCCACGCGAGCGCGATGCCGAGCGGCGTCGCCACCAGCGTCGCGACGGTGGCGACCCGCAGCGAAAGCGCGATCGCGGTCCATTCGGTGGGTGAGATGTCGAGCACGCCGTTCAGGTCGTTGGGTTTATCAAAAACGTGAAGCCATATTTTTCGAAAATGGCCTTGGCTGCCGATGTGCGCAAGAAGGCGAGATAGTTGTTGGCGTCGGCTTTCGCGGTCGTGGTCGCCGCTATTGGGTAAATGATCGCGGGATGGGAATCGGCCGGGAAGATGCCGACGATCTTGACGGCTGGTTCGACTTTGGCATCCGTCGCATAGACGATCCCGAGTACGGCTTCGCCGCGTGCCACCAGCGTCAGCGCGGCGCGCACGCTTTCCGCCATCGCGAATTTCGGCGCCGCCGCGGGCCAGGCACCGAGTTTCTCCAGCGCCGCTTTGGCGTATCGGCCGACCGGCACCGCGCTCACATCGCCGGTGGCGATTTTGCCGTCGCCGGCGAGGTTGGCCAGATCGAAGCCCGGGGCGATCGTGACATGGTCGATTTTGGAATCCTTCGGGGCGATCAGCACGATGCTGTTGCCGAGCAGGTTGATCCGCGTCGGCCCGTTGATGGTTTTCTTGGCCGTCGCGTAGTTCATCCAATCGGTGTCGGCGGACGCGAAAATATCCGCCGGCGCGCCCTGCTCGATCTGCTTGGCGAGCGCCGAGCTTGCGGCATAGCTTGCGACGATCTTGCTGCCGGTTTTCGCGGTATAGGCGGCGTCGATGTCGTCGAGCGCGTTCTTCATCGAAGCTGCGGCAAATACGATAAGATTTTTGTCCTGGGCAAGAGCGGGCGGAGAAGCCGATCCGCACAGGATGGCGAAGGCGGTGAGAAGTCCGGCAAGACGATACATGGCAAGATACATGGCAAGACGATACATCATGGCGCTCCGGGCCTGTTCGCGGCGCGTTCTGGCGCGCAGATCAGGCGTAAGTCATCGTGGAATGCGACAGGCGGAAGCGCGGTTCCGTCAATCCCGACAACTTACGGTCGATCGGGATATCGCCGGAAAAAACAATAACAGGCTGCCGGTTCCGGTAAAGTCTGGAGTCAGGAATGCCGTTCGGGCGGGCTTATTCGGAGGCCAGGATCGCGATCGAGACCGAATCCTCTCGGGTCCCGCTGACCTGCAGCACGAACGGGCTTGCCGCGATCTCGTATTTCATGGTCTTGCGGATGCCGTCGCAATCGGTCGCGCCGCTGAAGGCCTTTGGCTTCAGCGCATGGCCGTCCTGGACCAGGTCGACCCAGCCGCCCGCGGAGAGGCTGATGGTGTAGATGCCGGCCTTCGGTGCACTCTTGAAGGTCGCGAAGCCGGCAAAAGTGCCTTGCTTGGGCGCGCGTTCGGGCGGCGAGGGCAGCCTGGCGTCAGCGGGCGCGCGTAAAGCGAGCGTCATCGCCGGGGAGGGCAATGCGGCGAGTTCGCCGCCCGAGGCAAGCTTTACGCGATCCGGCGCGGTCAGCGCCGCGCGCTCGCGCTCGATTCCCCATTTGAATTTGTCGCAGCCGCTCGGTTCTTCCGCCGCATAGGCGGGAGCCATTCCAAACAACACCAGCGCCAGGAGCAGAGGGGCGCGCATGATCAATCCACCGCGATCATGACGTCGGAGGCCTTGACCACGACGGTCACCTGACCTTTGACCTTGATCCCCAATTCGTCGACCGCTTCGTTCGTGATCGCGGAGGTGACGGTCTGGCCATTGCCGATGTCGACGCGGACATGCGCCGTGGTCGCGCCCTTGGTCACTTCGACGACGGTGCCTTTGATCTGGTTGCGTGCACTGATGCGCATGGCGGGTTCTCACATAATTACGCTCGCGCGCAGGGTCGCCGCGCAACGGCTGGCCAAGGATCGATGAGAAGCGGGACCGCCGTCCCAAAGTTTCGTCTCGCGCTTACGGCGCTGATGATCCCCACATTAGCGTAATACGGGTGCGAATGAAATCGGCTTTCGCCTTGCAGGTTTCTTGCGCAGTTTCTTGCGCAAGTTTCTTGCGCAAGTTTCTTGCGGCAGTTTCTTGGGACAGCTTCTCGGGTGGGTTATGGCTTGGCGTCCGGCGCGGCCAAGATCTGGCGGCAGGCGGCCGGCAGTTGCGCCAGCGTCATCGGCGGCTTCGGCTCCGGGGGCGTTTCCGGCGGCTTTGGATGAAGCACCTCGTCCTTGAACCAGTAGGCGAGGTCGCCGGCGGCGCAGCCCTCGCCTTCCGTCGGCTCCGGCTGGCTCTCGCATTCGCCATTGCCCGCGGGGCATTTGATCCGGACATGGAAGTGATAGTCGTGGCCGTACATCGGCCGCACCTTGGAGAGCCAGCTGCGATCGCCCTTGGCTTCGCGGCACAGCGCTTTCTTGATTGCGGCGTTGACGAAGATGCGTTGCACGCTCGGCTCCTGCGCGGCGGCACGGATCACCGCAAGATGGTTCGGCGTCCAATTGTTTGGATCAATGTCGAGGCGATCCGGGCGCACCATCATCACCGCCGACATTTCCTCGCGCTCGTTGCGTGACAATGGCCGGTTCGGCATCGGCGTCAGCCAGACATCGGCGTCGAGGCCGACTTGATGGCTGGCGTGCCCGGTGAGCATCGGGCCGCCGCGCGGTTGCGACATGTCGCCGACCAATATCCCGGGCCAGCCGGCGTCTTTGTGCGCCTTGTCCGCCAATCGCTTGAGCAGCGTCACCATGTCGGGATGGGCCCAATTGCGGTTGCGTGACAACCGCATTACCTGCCAGGTCTCGCCGTTGATCGGCAGCGCTTGCGCCCCCGCAATGCAGCCTTTGGCGTAAAAGCCGACCACGCGCGTCGGCATCGCCGCCGGCAAGATCTTGCGGCCGAACAACTCCCTGGCGCCGAGTTTGGGGTCGTCGGAATGGGCCAGCGGCGGCAGCGGCTTTGGATCGACACTGCCCTTGTCCTGCGCCATGGCGCCGGTGGCCCCAAGGGCGGTGGTGGATACGAGCAGGAGCAGGAGAATCGCGCGAGGGTTCATTGGATCACTCTATATGACGCGAAGCGTAGCATGTAATCGGTCTATCCGGGATAGACCCGCCGGCCGCCAATGCTTGATTGCCTGCCGCCGGTTCGCGCGCGAATGCTCGCTCGCGGGCGGGGCACTATTTTAACCGCTCGATAACCCTGTCGATAATTGACGAAATTTTGCGCGGCCGTGCGGGAATACGCGCCGTGGCTCGCACGGTCGCGCCTCCGACAAGACATCCGGCATGCATGAAGCGGATTTTGCCTTGCTTGTCGCCAATAATGCGATCGCACGATGCGCCACCAGCTTCGCAGCACGCGTTCGCCTCTTAAACAGGCAGCCGCAATCGAAAACCCTCGCGGCGGAGTTTGGCGATCAACTTCATCGCGCGGCAAATTGATACCATTTTTTCAGACACTTATCGGAGAAGATGGCGGCGCAGAATGCGAGCGGGGCGAAGCGATGCCGAGGATCCGGCCGAAGACAGCAAAAAAACTGAAGCATGCAGCCATCGCCCGCATCCCCGGCCGGCCGGCGAAACCCAGTCCGAAACTCTCGGGCAGCAGCCGGCGCGTTTCAGAAATCGGCGAGATCGTGCGCAAGCGCGCCGAGGCCGAGGCGGCGATTGCGGAAGCGCGGAAATCTCACGAGCGGCTGCGCGAGGCGATCGACATCCTGCCCCAGGGCATCGTGTTTCTCGACGCCGAAGGCCGTTACATTCTCTGGAACAAGAAGTATTCCGAGATTTACAGCCGCAGTTCGGACCTGTTCAAGCCGGGCGTGCGGCTGCAGGACACGATCCGTATCGGTGTCGAGCGCGGTGACTATCCCGAAGCGATCGGCCGCGAAGAAGAGTGGATCGCCGACCGGCTATCCAGGCTTTATCAGCCCGGCAAACGCCACGAGCAAGTTCTTGCGGACGGTCGCTGCATCCTGATCGAGGAGCGGCTGACCGAGGACGGCGGCATCATCGGCCTGCGCGTCGACATCAGCGAGTTGAAGCAGCGCGAGGCCTCGTTTCGCCTGCTGTTCGACAGCAATCCAGTTCCCATGATCGTGTGTGCGCTCGACGACGAACGCATCCTTGGCGTCAACGATGCCGCGGTCGAGCATTACGGCTATAGCCGTGCCGAGTTCGAAAAGTTGACCATCCGCAGCGTTCAGGCCTTCGAATCCGAACCGCCTTGGGCCAGTGATCGTACCAGCGACGAACTGACCGCCCGGACCTGGAAGCATGTCAGGGCCGACGGTACGTTGATCGATCTGGCGATTTACTCGCGCCATCTGGTCTACGGCGACCGCCCTGCGGTGTTGCTGGCGCTGATGGACATCACCGAGCGCAAGCGCGCCGAGGCGCGGCTCGCCTTCATGGCCCAGCACGACGGTTTGACCGGGCTGCCGAACCGCAATTCGCTGCGCCAGCACATGGACGAGATGCTGCTGCACACGCGGCGCAGTACCGAAAAGGTCGCGGTGCTGATCCTCGGTCTCGACAACTTCAAGGCCGTCAACGATACGCTCGGTCATGGCATCGGCGACGCGCTGCTGCGCGGCGTGGCCAAGCGCCTGCGATCCACGCTGCGCGAGGAAGATACCCTCGCCCGTCTCAACTCCGACGAATTTGCGGTGGTCCAGTGCGGGCTGACGCGGCCGGAAGACGCCGTGTTGCTGGCGAAGCGCTTGTTGGAAGCGATCGGCGATCCCTATCTGCTTGAAGGCCATTCGGTCGTCATCGGCGCCAGCATCGGCATCGCGATGGCCCCGGGCGATGGCGACGAGTCCGAGAAGCTTTTGAAGAACGCGGCCATGGCGTTGTCCCGCGCCAAGAACGACTCGCGCGGCACGTTCAGCTTTTTCGAAGCCGGAATGGACGCGCGCGCCCAGAGCCGCCGCAAGATCGAAATCGATTTGCGCGACGCGATTCAGAATGATGTGCTGCGGCCGCATTATCAGCCGCTGATCGATCTTTCGACCGGACGCATCACCGGGTTCGAGGCGCTGGTGCGCTGGCCGCACCCCGAACGCGGCATGATCTCGCCGGCCGAATTCATCCCGGTGGCGGAAGAGACCGGGCTCATCAACGGGCTCGGCGGCCTGATGTTGCGCCGCGCCTGCAAGGATGCGGCGCTTTGGCCGGACGACGTTCGCGTGGCGGTCAACCTGTCGCCGTTGCAGTTTCGTGCCGGCAATCTGTTGTCGATCGTGATGGATTCGCTGAAGCAATCTGGCCTGCCGGCACGGCGGCTGGAACTGGAAATCACCGAAACCTTGTTGTTGGAAAAAAGCAGCCAGGTGCTGGCCACGCTGCATGCGCTACGGGCGCTTGGGGTGCGCATCTCGATGGACGACTTCGGTACCGGCTATTCCAGCTTGAGCTATCTCAGAAGCTTTCCGTTCGACAAGATCAAGATCGACCAGTCGTTCGTGCGCGACCTCGCCGCCAATCGTGAAGCCCAGGCGATCGTGCGTTCGATTGTCAGCCTTGGCATCGGCCTCGGTGTGACCATTACGGCCGAGGGCGTCGAGACCGAGGCCGAGCTGAGTCGCCTGCGCCTGGAAGGCTGTCATGAGGGGCAAGGCTTCCTGTTCAGCGGTGCCCGGCCCAATGCCGAGATCGTCGGACTGTTGGAAGCGCAACGCGGCACGGATGTGACCGCGGGTTCGGACGGGAAAGCCACGCTGGTGGCCTGACGATATCGTAGAAAATAAACGCAAACCTTTGGTCAGCCGCGCGCGACCTTGCCTTTGTTCAGATGATAGGTCAGCGCCAGCGCTACGCAATGGCGCAGGGCCAGTTCGGGAATATCGTCCTCGGTGTTCAGGAGGATGCTTCGGTTGCCGCCGTACCTCAGCTCCGTCGGGTACAGTTCGCGGAAGGTCTCGACCAGATCGGTCTGGCAATGGAAATAGACCGCGTATTGGTTGGCGGTGGATTTCACCTGATCTAGCCCGATCGTGCTGCCGCTTTTTGTCTCCGGTGTGAGATAACTCTCCTATGCGGCGTCGCGCAGGCCGGCGAGGAAGGTATCGACGCTTGTGAACAGCGCCTTGGCCTGCCGGCTGAGTTGACCGGACGCGACCAGGACGTTGTCGGCGAGCGCGCGCGACTGGTCGGCGGCCTGGCTCGCGCCGGCCACGTTGAGCGAGACTTCGCTGGTGCCGGTGGCGGCCTGTTGCACGCTGCGCGCAATCTCGCGCGTCGCCGAACCCTGCTCTTCGACGGATGCGGCGATGGTGGTGGCGATCCCGCTGATCTCGCGGATGGTGTCGCTGATGCCGCCGATGGCGCTGACGCAGTCGCCGGTGGCGGATTGGATCGCCGCGACCTGTCCGGCGATCTCCTCGGTCGCCTTCGCGGTCTGGCTGGCGAGTTCCTTGACTTCGGATGCGACCACCGCAAAACCGCGGCCGGCGTCTCCGGCCCGCGCCGCCTCGATGGTTGCGTTGAGCGCCAGCAGATTGGTCTGGCTGGCGATCGCGCCGATCAGGCGAAGCACCTCGCCGATTTTCTCGCCGGCGGCGGCGAGGCTTCCGACCATTTCCGTGGTTTGCCCGGCCTTGGCCACGGCGGCATCGGCGACGCCGCTGGAATGGGTGACCTGGCGGCCGATCTCGGTCACGGAAGAGGCAAGCTCTTCGGTGGCGGCGGCGACCGCGCTGACGCTGGCCGATGCTTCGTCGGAGGCGACCGCCGCGGCGGCAGCCCGCTCCGAGGTGCCGTTGACGCTGGCTGTGATCTCACCGGCCACGCGCTGCATGTCCTCGGTCGCTTGCGCGACCGCCCTGACCACGCTCTTGACGTCGGCCTCAAAGCGGTCGGCCATCTGGTGTTGCAACGCCCTCTTCTCGAGTTCGGCCTGCTGTTTGCTGGCCTCCTGCGCCTCGCGCATGGTTTGGGCCTCGATGATGCCGCGGCGGAACACGTCGACGGCCACCGCCATGCTGCCGAGTTCGTCTTTGCGGTCGCCGCCGGGGATCGTCACGTCGGTTTCGCCACTCGAAAGGCGGTTCATCACTTCAGTGATCTCCGTCAACGGACGCGACATGCCGCGGCCGAGCACAAACGCCAGCAATGCGGCGCCGACAAGAATGGCGAGCGTGCCGAGAATGAGGTTGCGCTGCGAACTTGCCGCCGCGGCCTCATATTCGGTGGTATCCTTCACCAGTTCGATCACCGCGACCGGCTGCCCGGCATAGTTCTTGATCTGCCCGAGATAAAGCGCGGCCGAATGGCCGTTGAGCGTGGTGTCGCGCCGCAATGTGCCGCCGTCGAATGCGCTTTTTAGTTCGTCCTGGGTGGCGAGCGAGTTGTCACCAAAGGTCGATGCGATATTTGCGAAAGTCTTGCCGTCGAAACGATGCACGGCCAGATCGACGCCGAACCGCCGCTTGGCGCTATCGACGAACTGCCTGTCGAAGGAAACGCCGATGTCGACGACGGCGAGGCTTTTGCCGTCGCGCATGATCGGCGTCATGGCGTAGACGCCGAGGGAATTCCGTCCGGGTTCGACGCCGACAATCGACTTGCCGGTGGTATTCGATTCCACCACGGTCTTGCGCCGCGCCGAAATGTCTTCGCCGAAGGCCTTGGGCTCGTGAACCCGGAAGAAAGCGGTTGCCGGCGGGGTGTGGAAACTGATCAGCGCGATGCCTTGCGGCTTCAATGCCGCCATGGGCCCCTGCAACAGCCTCATGAGCGCGTCGCGGTCGCCCTTGGCGACGGCCTCCTGCACCGGCGGCAGGGCGGCGATGGCGGCGCTGACCGCCAACCCGGCGCGCCCTTCATAATCGAGCGCGGCGATGACGCTGTCATATTGCAGTTTGAGCTGCTGATCGAGCGCGAGCTGCGTCAATGCGCGCTGTTGCACAATTGAAAACGTTCCGAGGATTCCGCAGGCCACGGCGACGGTCAGCGAGATGGCGAGGATCAGGCGGGCCGCGATCGATCGAAGTTTGAACATGGGAAGGCGAAGCTCCGCGGCAGGAGGATTTCGGAAGTTCCCAGAAAGTGCTTAATAAACTGATTGCTTGTGGCGTTGCGGCTCGCAAGCTCGCCCCGGGGCGCGCCTTCAGGCGTTCTTCGTCGCGGCGGTGGGATCGGCGGCGAGAAGCGCCTTGCCGACATCCTCGTAATGGGTGTCGCGGGCCTGGACCTGCTGGGCGATGGCATGCATGTCGCGGAAGCGGCGTTCGAACTTGTTGGCGCGAAACACCGCCGTGGCGCCCGCCATGTGATAGGCGGCATCGACCACCGCGGCCGCCTGGTGAATCGTCCAGGTCGCTGCGAGGCGAAGCGCGACGCGGTGGTCTTCCGTGAGATGTCCGGTGCGCGCCAGATCGCGCCAGGCCTCGTCGACCGCCGTGTAGAGATAGGCGCGCGCGGCGCGCAAATTGCCCTCGGTGCGCCCGATCGCGCCTTGAACGGCATTGTTCTCGCGCATCGCTTTGAGGCCGGTCGAGGCCTTGCCGCGCGCCAGATCGATCGCCGCATCGAGCGTGGCGCGGGCGACGCCGAGCGCGACCGCGGCAAAACCGAGCCCGAACATGGTGTAAGTGGTGATCCGGTAGAGCGGGCCTGGTTCACGTAGCGCCGAGGGATCGTCGCGCAGAGCTGCGAATTTCTCGGGAATGAACAGATTGTCGACCGAATAAGAGTCGGTGCCGGTGCCGTTGAGGCCGATCACGTCCCAGACGTCGTACATCGTGGCGTTGGTCACCGGAAAGAGAATGGTGCGTATTTCCGGCGCGCCATTGGGCTTGCGCCGTTTGGTGCCGTCGGCATCGACGATCTGGACATGCGCGCCGAGCCAACTCGCCTGGCGCGAGCCGCTGGCGAAGTCCCAGCGCGCGGTGGCGCGATAACCGCCGGGGACGACCTGCACTTCATGGGCGATCGCGCCCCACGCCAGGATGTCGGTGGGGGCGGCGAAAATCTCGCGCGCCGCATCGGGGTCAAGATAGGCCGCCGTCATGGCGCAGACCGAGCATTGGCCGAGGCACCACGCCGTCGAGGCGTCGGCCTTGGCGATTTCCTCCAACATCTGCATGAAGATTTCGGGCGGCGCTTCGGCGCCCCCGAAGCTTTGCGGCAGCAGGGCGCAATAAAGCCCGTTCTCGATCAGGGCCGAAACCACCGGCTGGGTGAGACGGCGGCTCCGCTCGATCTCGTCGGCCTCGCGTGCGATCAACGGGGCAAGCGCGCGTGCGCGCTCGACGAGACCGAAACCGGGAAGCTTGTTCATGCGTTTCCTTGGCCCTTTTGGCCCCTTCAGGGGCTCTGATTGGCGAAGGTGTAATGGTGGTCTATCTGTCGCGGCGGATCAAGATGGGCATAAATAGCGCAGTCATTCCGGGGCGCGAGTTAACGAGTGAACCCGGAATCTCGAGATTCCTGGTCTGGTCCTATGGACCATCCCGGAATGACGGAGCCATCAGCTTCCTCGGCAACCTGCCATCAGCGCGCGGGGCCGAGAACCACAAGGAGCGCGCGATCGAGCTGTTCGGATGTTTCCGTATCAAGATGACCGATGACGCGTCAACGGCTTGGGAGGTAAAGCTGAGGTACGAATCGGGGCGGCGCTCGCAAATACCTTTAGATGAAGACTTTTAGATGAAGACTTATTCAAAGAAAGATCGCCGCCGGCCGCCTCAGCTATCCACCTTCAGCGCGGCAATGAAAGCTTCCTGCGGGATGTCGACTTTGCCGAACTGCCGCATCTTCTTTTTGCCTTCCTTCTGCTTTTCCAGAAGTTTGCGTTTGCGCGTGATGTCGCCGCCGTAGCACTTGGCGGTGACGTCCTTGCGCAAGGCGCGGACGGTTTCGCGCGCGATCACCTTGCCGCCGATCGCCGCCTGGATCGGAATCTGGAACATGTGCGGCGGGATCAGTTCCTTCATCTTCTCGACCATGGCGCGGCCGCGGCCCTCGGCGCGCTGGCGGTGCACCAGCATCGAGAGCGCATCCACCGGCTCGTTGTTGACCAGGATCTGCATCTTGACGAGATCGGCCGGCTTGTAGTCGGTGAGGTGGTAGTCGAACGAGGCATAGCCCTTGGAGACCGACTTCAAGCGGTCGTAGAAATCGAACACCACTTCGTTGAGCGGCAGCTCGTATTTCACCATCGCGCGGTTGCCGACGTAAGTGAGCTCCTTCTGCGAGCCGCGGCGGTCCTGGCATAGTTTCAGGACGCTGCCGAGATATTCGTCGGGGGTGAGGATCGTGGCCTCGATCCACGGCTCTTCGATCTCGGCGATCTGCACCACGTCGGGCATGTCGATCGGATTGTGAATCTCGATCACCTCTCCGTCGGTGAGGCGCATCTTGTAGATTACCGACGGCGCGGTCGCGATCAGATTGAGATCGAATTCGCGCGACAATCGTTCCTGAATGATTTCGAGATGCAGCAGGCCGAGGAAGCCGCAGCGGAAACCGAAGCCGAGCGCCGCCGAAGTTTCCATCTCGAACGAGAAGCTGGCGTCGTTGAGGCGCAGCTTGCCCATCGCCGCGCGCAGCGTCTCGAAATCGTCGGCGTCGACCGGAAACAGGCCGCAGAACACCACCGGGATTGCCGGCTTGAAACCGGGCAGCATGTCGCTCACCGGTTTGCGGTCGTCGGTGATGGTGTCGCCCACCCGCGTGTCGGCGACTTCCTTGATCGCGGCGGTGATGAAGCCGATCTCGCCGGGGCCGAGTTCCTCGATCTGCTGCATCTTCGGCGTGAAGAAGCCGACGCGCTCGACGTCGTAGGCGGCGTTGGTGCCCATCATCCGGATGCGCTGGCCCTTTTTCATCACGCCATCGACGACCCGCACCAGCACCACGACGCCGAGATAGACGTCGTACCAGCTGTCGACCAGCAGCGCCTTCAGAGAGGCGTCGCGGTCGCCCTTCGGCGCCGGCAGCCGGTGCACGATGGCTTCCAGCACCGCGTCGATGCCAAGGCCGGTTTTCGCGGAGATCATTACTGCATCCGAGGCGTCGATGCCGATCACGTCCTCGATCTGCCGCTTGACCTGGTCCGGCTCCGCCGCCGGCAGGTCGATCTTGTTCAGCACCGGCACAATCTCGTGGCCGGCGTCGAGCGCATGGTAGACGTTGGCGAGCGTCTGCGCCTCGACGCCCTGGCTGGCATCGACGACGAGCAGCGAGCCTTCGCAGGCCGCCAGCGACCGGGAAACCTCGTAGGCGAAGTCGACATGGCCCGGGGTGTCGATCAGATTGAGAATGTAGGTCTTGCCGTCCTTGGCCGGGTAGCTCAGCCGCACCGTCTGCGCCTTGATGGTAATGCCGCGCTCACGCTCGATATCCATCGAATCGAGCACCTGTTCCTTCATCTCGCGCGCCTGCAGGCCGCCGGTGGTCTGGATCAGGCGGTCGGCCAGCGTCGATTTGCCATGGTCGATATGCGCAACGATGGCGAAGTTGCGGATGTTGGAAATAGGGATGGATGTCATGGCCGCGGGATAGCATTCGCGCCCCCAGGCAGCAACCATATTGCAGTATTTTAGCGGCGTATCTTCACGGCAAGCTGATTCCACTTAGGGCAAAAACGCGGTACGCAGAGGCATGTCCACTGCATCCTTTTTGCCCGCGACGTCGCGGGTGCACCACAGACTATCGATCCGGCGAGCGGCGGCGTGGCTGGCCGCGCGTGCGAGCGATCCAAAAGCCGGCCCGCGGCTGGTGATCGGCTTTGCCGCCGCCCACGCCGTGCTCTGGACCTTCATCCTGATCAACCTCAAAGCCGCGCAGGACGTCCACATGGATGTCGCGGAAGCTTTCGCCTGGGGCCAGAAGTTCCAGCTTGGTTATGGCAAGCACCCGCCGCTCGCCGGGTGGGTCGCGGGCGTCTGGTTCGAGATCTTCCCGGTCACCGACTGGGCCACCTACGCGCTGGCGATGACGACGCTTGGCTGCGGGTTGGTGATTTGCTGGGGAATCGCGTTGCGCGTGGTTGATCGCCGCCGCGCGTTCTTCACGGTGGTGATGCTCGCGCTCTATCCGATCTTCAATTTCAAGGGTTTCAAGTACAATCCGGATTTGCTGCAGCTCGTTACCCTGCCGCTGCTGGTGCTGGCCTATCTGCACGCGTTTGAACGACGCAGCGTGAAATCCGGGCTCTGGCTCGGACTTGCCGGCGCGCTGGCGCTGATGACCAAATACTGGGTGCTGACCATGATCGGCGCGGTCGGGATCGCCGCGCTCGTTCATCCCGATCGTTGGCTGTTTTTGCGCTCGCCGGCGCCCTGGGTTGCCATCGCCACGCTCGT
This sequence comes from uncultured Alphaproteobacteria bacterium, assembly GCA_963814615.1. GTDB lineage: Bacteria > Pseudomonadota > Alphaproteobacteria > Rhizobiales > Xanthobacteraceae > Bradyrhizobium. The sequence continues at coordinate 193,773 of CAWFDN010000002.1, forward strand.
GGTCGCGATGATTCCGCATTTGGTGTGGCTCAAGGAAGTGGACTTCGTGCCGCTGACATATGCCGGCGACGTCTACGGCCTGTCGAGCCGGGCGCAGAGCTTGCAACTGGTGCTCGGCTATATCGGCCACAATCTGGCGCTGCTCGCGGTCCCGGTGGCGCTGGCGGCGGTTGCGTTGGCATGGACCTGGAAAGGGTGGGCGCGACAGCCATCGGCGCTGTTCGCGCCAGCAAGCTCACGCGGTGCGAACCGCACCGTGAATGCGTCGCAGGCGCTCAACATCTGGGTCATCCAGATTGTGGTTGCGATCGGACCGCCGCTCGGCGGATTGATTTTCACGGTCTATATGAAGACCGATTGGGGAATCTCGCTGTTTTTTTTGACGCCGCTGGCGCTGGTCGCAATCCCGTCATTGCGGCTTCCAAGGATGGCGCTGTTTCACATCGCCGCGATCTGGCTCGCCGTCACGCTCGCCGCGCTGGCCGCCTCGCCCTTCATCGCGGCGCGTGAAATGGCCGACAATCCCAACGGCGCCTCGGGCTATGGCGCGCGTTCCGATCTGGCCCGCGAACTGACGCAAGCCTGGCAAACGCGGTTTCATACCCGATGGGCCGTGGTGGCCGGCACCACGGAAGTGGGCGAGCCGATGACGTTCTACAGCGCGGACCATCCGGCGCCGTTCACGCCGGGCGAGATCTGGTCCTCGGGGCTGACGTCGCTTGAAGAGGCCAAGCGGCTGGGGTTTATCGGCATCTGCGATACGTCCGATGGACGGCTGCCGGTCTGCGACGCCTGGATGTCGGCCAATGCCGCGAATGCCGAGCGTCTGACGATTACGACGCAACGCTTCTTCCACGGGCACCCCGGCCCGGCGATCAGCTGGAAAGTCTACATCGCGCCGCCGGCGCAATAAGCCCGCTGAGTCACATGCCTTCTTCGTTGAATTTGCTGGCGCAGAGTTCGGTGATGGCCGTGAGGGCGGCTTCGGCCTCGGGTCCAACCGCGGAGACCGTGATGGATGTCCCCGGCCCGGCGGACAGCATCATCAGCCCCATGATGGAAGTGCCGCCGACGGTTTCGCCGCCGCGCGTCACCCAGACCTCGGCATTGAAGCGTTCGACCAACTGAACGAATTTCGCCGAAGCGCGGGCGTGAAGACCGCGTTTGTTGATGATGGGAATTTCCCGAGAAACCGCGCCCGGTGGGACCCTTGGCCCGGCCTCGTCTTCAGGCGACGCGGTGTCGTCGCTCATTTGCCGGCGAGAACCCGGCTGGCAATCGTGACGTATTTGCGGCCGGCTTCCTGGGCCATGGCGATGGCGTCGGGAAGCGTCCGCTCCTCGCGAACCTTGGCAAGCTTGACCAGCATGGGAAGATTGATCCCTGCCAGCACCTCCACTTTTGGGCGGCTCATACAGGAGATCGCGAGGTTGGAAGGGGTGCCGCCGAACATGTCGGTCAGGATAGCGACGCCATCGCCACTATCGACGCGATTGACCGCCTCGATAATGTCGCTGCGACACAGATCGGAGTCGTCTTCGGCTCCAATCGTGACGGCTTCGATTTGCTTTTGCGGACCCATGACATGTTCCAGCGCCGCCTTGAACTCGTCGGCAAGGCGCCCATGGGTCACAAGTACTAGACCAATCATCGGAAACTCCTCGCGGGTGCTTTTTGGTGCACCGCACGAACGCGCCACTTTGACCATCCAGAGCCCCTGCGCAAGAGGGGATCTTTGCGATTCTCCCGGAATATAACGCGAGGAAGGGGAGTCCACGTTGGTCTATTCGGTGGCGATAATGGGCCTTATATGGTTACCAATTCCCTTCAAGCAATCATCCGAAGGTTGGGGCGATCCGAAACTTGCGGTGGTTGTCAATGCAGCCACAACCAAAGGCAACGCCGCATAACCTGTTTTTACGGGGATTCGCGGTATTTTAACACCATTAATGTGGGTTACGAGGGCTTCGGGCGGCGGCAAGCGCTCGGCATCCGCGGCCGACAGATCGACCACCAGGCCCACGATGGCCGCTTCAATGAAGTCGCAGCGGCGGATGCCGAGCCCGCGAATTTCAATCAGGCCGGCGAGCTCACGCGCCGGCCGAACCACAATGTGTCTGTCGCTTGCGTCAAGATAGACCCGGTCGTCGCCGACCAGGACGGCCTTGGGTATTTGCCCGGAGCGCCCGGCGAGGATGAGATCGAACGCCAGCCGCGATTTGCCGGCCCCTGACGGCCCGCGGATCAGCACCGCACAATTGTCGACCAGCACGGCGGAAGCGTGGATGCTCGCACCCCCGCCGCGCGTCATGGCGCGGGCAGCCTGACCACGAAGCGCGCTCCCGCAACCGTCGGCTCGCCCTCGGCGCTCGCTGGACCGGTGCGGTTCTCCGCCCAGATCCGCCCGCCATGGGCTTCGATGATCTGTTTGGAGATCGACAGCCCGAGCCCGGAATTCTGTCCAAAGCCCTGATGCGGCCGGTCGGTGTAAAAGCGTTCGAAGATGCGCTCCAATGCATCGTCGCGAATTCCCGGGCCGTCGTCATCGATCAGGATTTCAATTTCGGTTCGCACGCGGCGGCATACGATGCGCACCTTGCCGCCGGCTTCGGAGAACGATTGAGCGTTGACCAGCAAATTGGAGATCACCTGTCCCAGCCGCGAATCGTGGCCCGGCACCGAGAATGTATCGACCGCGCTTCGGCCTTCGAAGCGGATTTCGACGCCGATGTGGTCGCCGAGCCGGGTTTCATTGGCGACCGTCGTCAGGGTCGTCAGCAGGCGGCGGAGATTGACCGCTGTCATGTCCTGCCGCTGCAGCTCGGCATCGAGCCGGCTGGCATCGGAAATGTCGGAAATCAGCCGATCGAGCCGCTTGACGTCATGCTCGATCACCGCCAGCAGCCGCGCGCGGCTGCTGTCGTTTCGCGCCAGCGGCAGCGTTTCCACCGCCGAACGCAGTGACGTCAGCGGGTTCTTCAATTCATGGGCGACATCGGCGGCGAACATCTCGATCGCCTCGATACGGTTATAGAGCGCATCCGTCATGTCGCGCAGCGCACCGGAAAGATGTCCGATCTCGTCGCGACGGCGGGTGAAATCGGGAATCTCGACCCGGGTCCGGATTCGGCGACGGACGCGCTCGGCGCTGTCGGCGAGCCGGCGCACCGGCCCGGCGATGGTGCTCGCCAGCAACAAGGACAGCACGATCATGACCGCGGACGCGACGCCGCCGACTTTCAAAATCGCGAGCCGCTCGGCCGTCACCATCTGATCGATGTCGTCGCCCTGGGTCGAGAGCATCAGCGCGCCGTGCACCGCGCGGAACCGCTGCACCGGCACCGCGACCGAGACGATCACCTCGCCACGGTCATTGACGCGGACCATGCTGCTCTTCTGGCCGTTCAGCGATTGGGCGACCTCCTGATAACCGTTGCCGTTCTCCGGCCCGAGCTCGCGGTAGAGCGGAAGGTCGCCGCGATTGAGCCAGGTGCGGACCGCGATCATCGTTCGCTCGGCGAGGCCCGGTTTCTCCAGCGACGGCGGCGGCAGTTCGAAGCGCAGCACGTCGCCGCGACCGTAGAGATTGCGGCTGTCTAGAATGAGGCCGCCGTCGCCGTCGAAAATCCGCGCCCGGGTCTTGGTCGGCGAGATCAGCCGCCGCAACACCGGCGCCACGCGTTCCGGATTGATCGGAAAATCCAGCCCCGAATATTCGTCCGGTGCACCGTAGGTTTCGCCGGGCTTCAGATCGAGCAGCCGATCGGGGTCGATGGTGAGGGTGTTGGTCTCAACCGTTGCGGACGCCGCGATCGCACCGGCGATGATTTCGGCTTGCACCAGCAAACTTTGCGCCCGCGCGTCGATCAGGCCGGCGCGGAATTGCGACAGATAAAGAATGCTCGCCACCAGCGCGACGAGGCCGGCGAGATTCAACGAAACGATCCGGCGGGTGAGGCTGGAAAAGCTCAGCGCGAAAAAGAACTGCCCGGCGCGGCGCAGCCAGCCGAGCGGCCGCTGCCAGCCTCGCATCGGCGGGTTCTCGACGGCGTCCAGGACGAGGGCCGGTGAGGCACCCTCGCCATTCACGCCTGGATCAGGCTGCGTTCGATCAAGCAATGGTCAAAACTGCCGGTTGTTTCGATTTGCGTTTTTCGAGGCGCTTTCGCCCCGCATCCCCGCGCATCCTAGCTCAGACAAGTGGCGGCGTCAGTTAACAAACCACCGGTAACAAATCACCCTGGAGTGCACGAAATCGAGTGCACGAAATCGAGTGCGCGAAATCGGGGTGCTGCGCAAATCAGGTTTCCTTGAAGCGGTAGCCCACGCCGTACAGGGTTTCGATCATTTCAAAATCATCGTCCACGACTTTGAACTTTTTGCGCAGCCGCTTGATGTGGCTGTCGATGGTGCGATCGTCGACATAGACTTGATCGTCATAGGCCGCGTCCATCAAGGCGTTGCGGCTTTTCACCACGCCGGGTCGGGTGGCCAGCGCTTGCAGGATCAGAAATTCCGTCACCGTCAAGGTCACCGGTTCGTTCTTCCAGGTGCAGGTGTGACGTTCGGGATCCATGCGCAACAGCCCGCGGTCCAGCGCCTTGGCATCGGTTTCCTTCGGTGCGGCGGTCGGATCCTTCGGCGCGGCGCGGCGCAGCACCGCTTTGACGCGCTCCACCAACAGCCGCTGTGAGAACGGCTTGCGGATGAAATCGTCGGCCCCCATTTTGAGGCCGAACAATTCGTCGATTTCCTCGTCCTTGGAGGTGAGAAAAATCACCGGCAGATCGGATTTCTGCCGCAGCCGGCGCAACGTCTCCATGCCGTCCATGCGCGGCATCTTGATGTCGAGGATCGCAAGGTCCGGTGGACTGGTGCGGAAGCCGTCGAGGGCGGAAGCACCATCCGTATAGGTCATGATGCGATAGCCTTCGGCTTCGAGCGCGATCGAGACCGAGGTAAGAATATTGCGGTCGTCGTCGACCAGGGCGATTGTGGGCATGAGCCTGCTTTCCGAAACGGAGTGCCTAGTTATTACAGCGAGCAATCGTGCGATGCGCGGTATAAGTGGGCTTCGAACGCGGTCAACGAGCAATGCAAGCTAGGCTGAAGTGTGACCGAGTTCCGTGGAACGTCGAGCCAACCATGGACTTCCACCTTATTGATAGCGGGTTAACTGAAAAAAGGCAAGTTTTGCAATGAGATGCCGGGTGATGATCCATGCAGCCGACCGCTGATTTCGATCCCGCCAAGGTCGCCCGTTCGCTGTTGCGGCGGAGCCGGCAAGGGGCGTTGGCGACCCTGATGGCCGGCCGCGGCGATCCTTATTGCTCGCTGGTGAATGTCGCGAGCCACGCCGACGGCTCGCCGATCCTGTTGATTTCGCGCCTCGCTTTGCACACCAAAAACATCCTCGGCGATCCCAGGGTTTCCTTGATGCTGGATGAGCGGGCCGAGGGCGATCCGTTGGAAGGATCGCGGATTATGTTGGCGGGTCGTGCGGAAGAGGCCAGCGGCGGCGAGGTAACGATTTTGCGCCGTCGTTATCTCAACGCGCATCCGTCGGCGGAAGCGTTTGTAGATTTTAAGGATTTTTCCTTTTTCAGACTTCTCCCGGCCGGCGCTCATCTGGTGGCGGGGTTCGGGCGGATCGTCGACCTCAAGCCCGCACAGTTTTTGACCGATACTTCCGAGGCTGCGGCGCTGCTGGAGGCCGAGCAGGGCGCGATCGAACACATGAATGCCGATCATCGCGACGCGATAAATCTTTATGCGACCAAGTTGCTCGGCGCTGAGCCGGCGAAGTGGCGCTGCACCGGTTGCGATCCTGCCGGCCTCGACATGCAAGCGGGAACGACCACGCTGCGGCTGGATTTTCCGCGGCGGATTGGCACCCCTGCTGCATTGCGGCAGATGCTGAAGGAACTGGCCGATCAGGCTCGCGCTGCAGCAAGTGCTTGAACTGAAACCATGACCGCCTTGAAATAAACCAATATGACGGATCGGCTTGGGTATGTCCGACGTTCATCAATATTAGGTCGCCGGGCCGAGATTGTGAGGCTATATTGAGGGCCGCCGCGACAGAAGCGCGTTAAGGCCACTTTTCGCGCGATCAAGATACGCGGGTTTGAGGAGGATTTTTCGTGCAAGAGATGGGCGTGCATAACGGTGCCTGTGGTGCCGATAAATTCGGCTTAAGAAAACTCAAAGGCGTGAACTGGAATTTTGGCGCGCCGCAACTCTACGAACACTCCCTCGCTGCCGGGGAAGCCGTGCTTTCGTCCGATGGCGCGCTGTGTGCGGATACCGGCGTGTTCACCGGCCGCAGCCCAAAGGACAAATTTACCGTTCGCGACGCCTCCACCGACAAGAGCATGTGGTGGGCCGGCAACCAGTCGATCACGCCGGAACAGTTCGACGCGCTGTATGCCGATTTTCTCACCCATGCCGAGGGCATGACACTGTTCGCGCAGGACCTCTATGGCGGCGCCGATCCGGGTTTTAGAATCAAGACCCGGGTCTATACCGAACTCGCCTGGCATTCGCTGTTCATTCGCACCTTGCTGATCCGTCCCGAATCATCCGAGCTCGCGGACTTCGTACCCGAACTGACCATCATCGATTTGCCGAGCTTCAGGGCCGATCCGAAACGCCACGGCGTGCGTTCGGAGAACGTGGTCGCGATCGATTTCGCCCGCAAGATCGTCCTGATCGGCGGGTCTTATTATGCCGGCGAGATGAAGAAGTCGGTGTTCACCACGCTGAATTATTATCTGCCCGAAAAGGGCGTGATGCCGATGCATTGCTCGGCCAATGTCGGGCCCGACGGCGACAGCGCAATCTTCTTCGGCCTCTCCGGAACCGGCAAGACCACGCTCTCGGCCGATCCGAAACGCACCTTGATCGGCGACGACGAGCACGGCTGGGGTGCGGACGGCATCTTCAATTTCGAAGGCGGCTGCTACGCCAAATGCATCAAGCTGTCGCAGGAAGCCGAGCCCGAGATCTTTGCCGCCAGCAAGCGCTTCGGCGCGGTGCTGGAAAACGTGGTGCTTGACGCAAACACCCGCGAACCGGATTTTGACGACGGCTCGAAAACCGAAAATACCCGTTCCGCCTACCCGCTCGAATTCATCCCCAACGCGTCAAGAACCGGCCGCGCGCCGCATCCAAAGAACGTGGTGATGCTGGCGGCGGATGCATTCGGCGTGATGCCGCCGATCGCGAAATTGACCCCGGCGCAGGCGATGTATCACTTCCTGTCTGGTTACACCGCGAAGGTGGCAGGCACCGAGCGCGGTCTCGGTAACGAGCCGCAACCGGAATTCTCGACCTGTTTCGGCTCGCCGTTTTTGCCGCGCGACCCGTCGGTCTACGGCAATTTGCTGCGCGAACTGATCGCCAAGCACGAGGTCGATTGCTGGTTGGTCAACACCGGCTGGACCGGCGGCAAATACGGCACCGGCCGACGCATGCCGATCCAGGTGACGCGGGCGTTGTTGTCGGCGGCGCTCAACGGCTCGCTGCGCGATGCCGATTTCCGCACCGACAAATATTTCGGTTTCGCGGTGCCGACCTCGCTGCCCGGCGTCGAGCCGCACATCCTCGATCCGGTCAAGACCTGGGCCGACAAGGCCGAGTTCGACAAGACCGCGCGCGCGTTGGTCGGGATGTTTCAGAAGAACTTTGCCAAGTTCGAAGCCCAGGTCGACGCCGACGTCCGCGCCGCCGCACCGGAAGTGAAGCTCGCGGCGGAGTGAGCACACTCCGTCCTCGCCGGGCTGATCGCCCGGAGGACGGCGTCGCTTCCGCTCGCTTATGCCCGGCACCATGCGCTGTGCTCGGGCGGGGAAAGCTGGACCGCGTGCCGGGCATGACAATTTTGGATTCAATCGGCCCTTTGGATCAGTCGATTAACCTTGGATTAACCAAAAGTGTCTGTAGTGCCGAACAAGGATGATCGGCGCGGGGCTTCGACATGTCGAATATTTTCAGTGTTCTCCAGTCAGCATACGCTTCAGCCCCGCAGGCCACGCCATCCAGCAGCAAGCCCTACACCAACGTTGATCCCAAGAGCTATCAGGGCTCCTGGCAGGGGACGTTTTCCAACAACCAGAAATTCGAGTTGACGATTTCGCAGGTCCATGGTTTTCGCGCCCAGGTGAAATATCAGAGCGGAGGGACCGTTCAGAACCAGCAGGTCCTGATCAAGGACTCTTCGTTTCGCATAGGCAATACCAAGTTTGCACTGTCGGGGACCGGCAAGGCCCAGGTCGGAACAGTGATCACCGATCCCGCGACCGGCAACACCACTCTGGTCAAGGGCAACGCCACGCTGAGCTAAGCGGGCTGCCACTTCGCCGGACCGAATTTCAAGGCGTCGTACCGCGTCGGATGCCCGGCTCTTGCAACGCCTTCGGCGAAATCCCGCGCACCGGCACGTTCCAGATGTCTTGTGCATATTCGGCGATGGTGCGGTCGGAGGAGAACCAGGCCATCCGCGCGACGTTGAGGATCGAGGCCCGGGTCCACGCCGGCACCACCTGCCAGCGCGCATCGATGCCGCGCTGGGCTTCGTAGTAGGCGTCGAAATCCGCACTTACCATGTAGTGGTCGAGATGGCGCAGCGCGTGGGCGATCGATTCGAACCGGGTGGGATCGCCGGGCGAGAATTCGCCGCTTTCGATCGCCTTGATCGCGCGCGACAGCTGCGGCGAACGGGCGATGACGTCGGTGGCATCCAGGCCTTGTTTACGCCGGATCACCACGTCCATCGCCTCCATGCCGAAGATCGCGATGTTCTCAGCGCCGACGTGATCACGGATTTCGAGATTGGCGCCGTCGAGCGTGCCGATGGTCAGCGCGCCGTTGAGCGCGAGCTTCATGTTGCCGGTGCCGGAGGCTTCCATGCCGGCGGTTGAAATCTGTTCGGAGAGGTCGGCGGCGGGAATGATCACCTCTGCGAGGCTGACATTGTAGTCGGCGAGAAACACGACCTTGAGCCGTCCGGCGATCTCTGGGTCGTTGTTGACGATCTCGGCGACGTCGTTGATGAGCTTGATGATCAGCTTGGCGTAGCGATAGCTCGCCGCCGCCTTGCCGGCGAAGATTTTCACCCGCGGCACCCAGTCGCGCTGCGGCTCGACCTTGATCGCCTGATACAGCGCGACGGTTTCCAGGATGTTGAGCAACTGCCGCTTGTATTCGTGGATGCGCTTGATCTGGACGTCGAACAGCGCCCCCGGATCGACCAGGATGTTGAGGCGTTCGCTGATCAGGCGCGCCAGCGCGATCTTGTTGTGGTGCTTGACGCGGCGGAATTGCTGCTGGAACGCACTGTCGCTGGCGCGGGCCTCGAGATGTTGCAACTGTGTGGGGTCGTCGAGCACGGCTTCGCCGCAGGCCTGCCGCAACAGATCGGTCAGCCGCGGGTTCGCCAGCATCAGCCAGCGGCGGAAGGTGATGCCGTTGGTCTTGTTGGTGATCCGTTCGGGATACAGATGGTTGAGATCGTGGAACACGGTCTCCTTCATCAGATCGGAATGCATCGCCGAGACGCCGTTGATGCGGTGCGACCCGACGAACGCCAACTGTCCCATCCGCACCCGGCGGCCGGACTTCTCGTCGATCAGCGACACCGAGGCCCGGTAATCGACGTCGCCGGGACAGCGCATATCCGCCAGCGCCAGATGCGCGACATTGATGCGGTAGATGATTTCCAGATGGCGCGGCAACAGCCGTTCGAACAGTTCGACCGGCCAGGTCTCGAGCGCTTCCGGCAGCAGCGTGTGGTTGGTGTAGGACAGCGTCGCGACCGTGATCTTCCACGCCTCGTCCCAGCGGAAATTGTGCAGATCGACCAGAATGCGCATCAGCTCGGCGACCGCGAGGCTGGGATGGGTGTCGTTGAGCTGCACCGCGGCCTTTGACGCGAGCGTGCGCAACGGCCCGTCGGAAGCCAGATGGCGGTTGACCAGATCCTGCAACGAGGCCGAGACGAAGAAATATTCCTGACGCAGCCGCAATTCGCGGCCGGCCGGGCTCTCGTCGTTTGGATAAAGAAATTTGCAGATCAATTCCGCGCGCGCTTCCTCGGCACTGGCGCCGAGATAGTCGCCGGTGTTGAACACGTCGAGCTTGAGCGGATCGGGCGAGCGCGCCGACCACAGCCGCAACGCGTTGACGTGTTGGCCGCGCCAACCCACGATCGGGGTGTCGTAGGCGAGGGCTTGCACGGTTTCCGCCGGGTGCCAAATGGCGCGGTCGTGTCCGTTCACTTCGACATGTTCGACGCTGCCGCCGAAGTGAACGTGGTAGACCACCTCCGGCCGCTGGAATTCCCAGGGGTTGCCGAAACCGAGCCATTCGTCGGGATATTCCTGCTGCCAGCCTTGCGCGATGATCTGGCGGAACAGGCCGAAATCATACCGGATGCCATAGCCGATCGCGGGAATGGCGAGCGTTGCCATGCTTTCCATGAAGCAGGCGGCAAGCCGTCCCAGGCCGCCATTGCCGAGCGCCGCATCCGGCTCGCATTTGCGCAAATCCGCAAGACCGACGCCGAGATCGCCCAGCGCGGCCTCGAACACCGGCAACAGTCCCATATTGTTCAAGGCGTCGGTGAACAAACGACCGATCAGAAATTCCAGGCTGAGGTAATAGACCCGCTTGCGGCCTTCGTCGTAGTTCTGCTTTTCCGCGGTAAGCCAATGGTGCACGATGCGGTCGCGCAGCGCCAGCGCCGCTGCCTTGTACCAATCGTGCCGGGTGGCCATGCCGGCATCCTTGCCGATTGCCAGCCGGAGCTTGGCAAGGATCGCGCCCTTGATTTCGGCCAGCGCCAGTTCGTCGACGGGCTGGCCGAGTGCCGGAAAGTTTCCGTGAAGCGATGGATCTGGCAAACGTGGCATCCCCGAGAGTTCGGACCGGGCAAATGATACGCGCGTTAGGGTGGGATCGAAACCCACCGAAGGTTTCGTTGGCGCAACGATGCCTCGGAACAAATTAAGAACACTTTAGCAAGTCTTTGATATATCATAGTGATTCGGAGCGTTCCGATACAACATCTAGGGTCTATCCGAGATTTCGAGGACTACATGTCCACCATTGCCTTTGATCAATTCGCGCTCACCCGCATCGCCGACTTCGCCCGTTCGCTGTCGCGGCTGCATCTCGCCTCCCGCCGTCGTCCCGTCGATGACGACACCATTGATCGTGAATTCAACACGGTCTGCATGTCGGTGTGGGGCTACACCACCGACGATTTCAGCGACGATTTGTTTTCCGATGACGATCACGCCTGGCTCGATGGCCTCGACGAGGCGCAGGCGCGCATCTTTGCCGCCGAGCAGGGCTACGACCTCGTCGACGACCACGGCATGCTGACCGACTGGTGGGGCTATTGCTGGATGATCCTCGCCGAAAAGCGCGGCCTGCTGACGCCGGAAAACCGCGCCGCGACGCGCGCCGTCATCGAGGAAAGATATCTGTCGGCGCCGAACGTGATCGGCGTCATCGTCGGGCGGTGATATCTAAAAAAGCCGATCGTGAAAAACGGCTACAACGCGCTGGCTGTGCTGCGAACCCGGTGCGCGAGCGTCTGTATCAGGAACACCGCGAAGCTAGGCAGTTCGTGCAGCATGAATCGATACTTCTTGCTGTCGATCACGGCCAGTTGCGCATCTTCCGAAACCCGCGCCGTTGCCGTTCGTGGCAGCGTATCGATCAGCGACATCATGCCAAAGGCTTCCTGCGCACCCAGGCTCTCGATCAACCTGTCGCCGTTCACCATTTCGATGCGGCCGGAGAGGATGACATACATCGTCGCGCCGGGCTCGCCCTGATGAAACACCGCCTCACCGGACCGCACGTCGATGATTGGACAGGTCTCACGCGCGAAGACGCGAAAATCCAGCTCCCGATTATACATGCGAAACGCTTGCCTCGGTGCGACGTGTATTGTTTCTTGATGCAACGTTGCCAGAAATTGTGCCGACTTCAATTCACTTCCGCGCGCTTGGCTCCCGGCGAAGCTGTGGCTTTCGGCACCGAGGTCGCGGGTAGCGCGATATCGCGGCGGGTCTCGGGAAGCAGCGTTTCACTGGCAAGCATTTCGGCCGCGATCGGCGCCACCTTCATCTCGCCGAGTCGCGCGCGCACTTCCGCGGTGAGGCCGGGGTAGGCCGCGACCGGGGTGAATTCCGCGCCCGGGCCGGCGCCGACCTTGACACCGGAATACGCCACCAGCCCGTCGGTGGTCGCAATGACGTCGCCGGGACGCAGCGAGGTGTCGAGCGTGAGGTCGACCGGCGCCAACCCCGCCGGGTCGCGACCGTTGCAGGTGCAGTCGGCGCGCAGCGCCTTGCGGTAGCCATAGGCGTTTTCGCTCTCCGCATAGTGCTCGCCATTGGCGGACGCCGCGCCGTCGATGCTGCTGCCGAAGAACACTTTCGTTGGGCTCGCCGGACAAAATGCCTGACACATCGCAACCGGCGTCGCGTTGCCGCGCGCCAGCGGGAAATATTTGCCGTCGCAGCTCCGCACGCAAAATGCGGGTCCGCCGGCTGAGGCCACGGCGCGCGCCGGTGGCGGGTTGGCACCGAACGGATCGGCGAAGAAATTCGCTTGCGCAGGGGCCTGGTGCTGCTGCTTTTGGGCGCCGCCGAAAAAGAAATCGAACAGGCCTTCGGCGGACGCCATGCGCGGCGCCAACGCCAGCGAGCAGGTGAGCGCTGCGGCGGCAACAAGCATCAGGCGGCGGCGCATGTGCTGATAAGGCAACTCTGTACGCAACGCTTGCTCCACCCCACGCCACCAACCGCCGGGCGAGAAGTGCCTCAGCCCGGAGGCACATTAGTGCGGGATGGTAAACGAGCTATGAGCAAGCGCCGGATGGCTGAAAAGAAATGCGGCTCCCTTCACCTCTCCCCGCGAAGAGCGGGGCGAGGGAGAAGAGGGCGCGGTGCAAGATGAGGCGTTCACCCCTTCAGGAATTCACTCGCCTTGTAGAGCGAGCGAAAGGGAATGCCGGCTTCCGCGAAGGTTTCGGTCGCGCCTTCTTCACGGTCCACCATGGTGAACACCAGCACGACCTCGCCGCCGGCGTCGCGCACCGCCTCGACTGCCTTGAGCGCCGAGCCGCCGGTCGTGGTGACGTCCTCGACGATCACCACGCGCTTGCCTTGCAGGCTCTCGCCCTTCGCCAAGCCTTCGACCGCAAGCCGGGCGCCGTGCTCCTTCGGCTTCTTGCGCACGAAGAACGCCGCGATCGGATGGCCCTTGATCCAGGAGAGCTGCGCAATCGCGCCCGCCAGCGGTACCGCGCCCATCTCCAACCCGCCGACATAATCGAGCCCGTCGTCCTTCAGCGCCTCGAACGTCAACTCCGCCAGCAGAGCGGCACCTTCGGGGTCGAGCATGGTCGGTTTGAGGTTGAAATAGAAATCGCTCTTGCGGCCCGAGGCCAGCGTAATTTCGCCGCGGCCGAACGAGCGCTTGCGGATGATCTCGGCGAGGCGGGCGCGGGAGGCTGACTTGGACAATGTGCGGTCTCGGAAGCTGTGACGGAGTCCTCACATTATCGGGGGACGCGCGCGCATTCCAGAGCGGAAGGCGCGCCGTCAACAGCGGGGAAGACCGACTTCCCGGAAAACGAGGCCGGGAAAACGAGGTGCGGGACGGCGGTTGTAACCCCACCGGCTTCCGGGTAGGGGATGTACCAAATGACGCGGGGGAATAACCACGATGACGATCGAACTGCACACCTGGAACACGCCGAACGGCCGCAAGATCAGCGTCGCGCTGGAGGAGATGGGGCTTCGTTACAAGGTGATCCCGGTCAATATCACCAAGGGTGAGCAGATGGCGCCGGATTTCCTCGCGATCAGCCCGAACAACAAGATTCCCGCGATCGTCGATCCGGACGGGCCGGGCGGCAAGCGCGTCGGCGTGTTCGAGTCCGGCGCCATTCTGCTTTATTTGGGCGAGAAGACCGGCCAATTCCTGCCCGTGCCGCTGATCGAGCGCATTCCTGTCTATGAATGGCTGATGTGGCAGATGGGCGGCTTCGGGCCGATGCCGGGACAGGTGCATCACTTCATTGCGCTGGAGAACGAACAAGACGCCGCCTACGGCTTGAAGCGCTATTCGACCGAGACGCGGCGGCTTTATGGCGTATTGGATCGTCGCCTCGCGATCAGCGAGTTCGTCGCCGGCGCCTTGTCGGTGGCCGATTTCGCGATCCTCGGCTGGGCCTGGCGGCACGAGCGCCACAAGGTGTCGTTTGCGGATTTCCCCCATGTCGGCCGCTGGTACGACGCGCTGATGGCCCGGCCCGGCGTCAAGCGCGGCATGGAGGCGAAGCTGGATTGAGCGGACTGTTATCATCCGCGAAAGCGGATGATCCAGTACGCCGTGAATTCAGTTGTCAGCCGAGACGCCTCGGATTACTGGATGCCCCGCCTTCGCGGGGCATGACGAGGACGCTACGCCCGCCGCGTTTCCAGTGCCATCCGCAATGCGAGCCCGGCGAGCGCGGAGCCCATCAGCCAGCGCTGCAGCAAGAGCCATGTCGGCCGGGTGCCGAGAAACAACGCGATCGAGCCGGCGGTGAGCGCGATCATGGCATTCACGCTGACGCTGATCACGATCTGGATCGATCCAAGCGCCAGCGACTGCACGCTGGCCTGCGCGGGGTCGATGAATTGCGGCAATAGCGCCAGATAGAGCATCGCGATCTTGGGGTTGAGCAAATTGGTGACGAAACCCATCGCAAATAATTTGCCCGGCCCATCGGGCGCGAGCTTCTTCACCTGAAACGGCGAGCGGCCGTTGGGCTTTAACGCCTGCCATGCCAGCCACAACAGATAGGCGACGCCCGCGAGCCGTAGCGCGTCATAGGCGTAAGGCACCGCGAGCAACAACGCCGTGATCCCGAACGCCGCGCACAGCATGTAGAATACGAAACCGAGTGCGACGCCGCCGAGCGAGATCAGCCCGGCGGTGGCGCCTTGCGTGATCGAGCGCGAGATCAGATAGATCATGTTCGGCCCCGGCGTCAGCACCAGGCCAAGCGAGACCAGCGCGAAGCCGAGCAGGGAGGTGAGGTGGGGCATCGAACCGTCCCGTTGGGAGAAGATGGATCTTTAGCGCCGATCAGGTCGCGACACCATTTCGCAAAATGCGCATCTGCCATCCGCGCAAGGCGCACGCGCCGTCACGTGCGCAATTTTTCTGGCGGTACTTCGCGCTTCGCGTACGCCTTGATCGCACGCACATGGAGTTCCAGCGCGCGACGGAGCGGGTCGGCAAACTCGGCGTTCGCCGCGATGCTGTCGGCGTCGTTCACCGTGCCGAGCAACGGCAGCGTGATCGAGGCGTCCGTGACAAGGCGGGCCGACATCGTCTCCAGCGTGAGTGTCAGGGATGCCAGCGCGTGGCTCGCCCGCGGTGAGGTGTTGATCAGCGCCACCGGCTTGCCCGGAAATTCATGGCTGCCCACCAGCCAATCGAGCGCGTTCTTCATCACCCCGGCGACGCCGCGGGCATATTCCGGGCTCGAAATCAGAAGTCCGTCGGCAGTTCCGATCACGCTCCGAAAACTCGCGACTTCTTGCGGAAGGCGCTCGCCGTCGAGATCGGAATTGAAGAACGGAAGCTTTCCTATTCCGTCGAACAGTTCGATGTCCAATCCCTCGGGCGCGAGGTGGCGCGCGGCGTGAAGCACGGCCGTGTTGAGTGACGATGCGCGAAGGCTACCGGAAATCGCAATGATCTTCATTAATCAATGCGCCTCGTCCCAATTGTCGGCGGCGCGTGCGTCGACGTGCAGCGGCACCGAGAGCAGCACCGCCGGGAACGGCGCGTCCTGCATGGTGTGCTGCACCACCGGCAACGTCGCCGCGACTTCGTCGTCCGGCACCTCGAAGATCAGTTCGTCGTGAACCTGCAGCAGCATCTGCGCCGAGAGTTTCTTCTCGGCGAGCGCGTCTTCCATCCGGGTCATGGCGCGGCGGATGATGTCGGCGGCGGTGCCTTGCAGCCGCGCGTTGATGGCGGCGCGCTCGTTGAAGGCGCGGAGCGAGGCGTTGGAGGCCTTGATGTCGGGGTAGTGGCACTTTCGGCCGAACAGCGTCTCGACATAGCCATGGGTGCGGCAGAAATCCCGCGTCGCGTCCATATAGGCGCGGATGCCGGGGAAACGTTCGAAGTATTTCTTGATGTAGGCCGAGGCTTCCTCGCGGGCGATGCCGAGCTGATTGGCGAGGCCAAACGCCGAGATGCCGTAGATGATGCCGAAATTGATCGCCTTGGCCCGACGGCGCACCTCGCCCGGCATGTCCTTGACCGGCACGCCGAACATTTCCGACGCCGTCATGGCGTGAATGTCGAGCCCGTCGCGGAAGGCCTGCTTGAGCACGGGAATATCGGCGATCTCCGCCAACAGCCGCAACTCGATCTGCGAATAATCCGCCGACACCAGCTTGTGGCCCGGGGAGGCGATGAAGGCGCGGCGGATTTTCCGGCCTTCCTCGGTGCGAACCGGAATATTCTGCAAGTTCGGCTCGTTCGACGACAACCGTCCGGTGGTGGTCGCCGCCAGCGCGTAGGTCGTGTGCACGCGGTGGGTCTGGGGATGCACGTAGGTGGGCAGCGCGTCGGTATAGGTCGATTTCAGTTTTGAGACCTGCCGCCACTCCAAAATCTTCTTCGGAAAGTCGTGGCCCTGCTCGGCCAGCTCATCGAGAATTTGCGCCGAGGTCGACCACGCGCCGGTCTTGGTCTTGCTGCCGCCGGGCAATCCCATCTTGCCGAAGATGATGTCGCCGAGTTGCTTGGGGCTGCCGACATTGATCGGTTCGCCGGCGATCTCCTGAATTTCAGCCTCGACGCGGGCGGCGGTCTGGGCGAACTCGCCCGACAGACGCGACAACACCTGGCGGTCGATCGAAATGCCGCGCCGCTCCATGCGCGCCAACACGCCGATCAACGGCCGCTCCAGCGTTTCGTAGACGGCGGTCATGCGTTCGGCGACAAGGCGGGGTTTGAGCACCCGCCAGAGCCGCAAGATCACATCGGCATCCTCGGCCGAATACGCGGTTGCTTTGTCGATCGCGACCTGATCGTAACTGAGCTTGCCCTTGCCGCTGCCGATCAGTTCGCCATGGCTGATGGTGGCATGGCCGAGCCAGCTTTCAGCCAGCGCGTCGAGCCCATGGGCGTTGCGGCCGGCGTCGAGCGCATAGGACATCAACTGCGCGTCGTCGTGGTTGCGGATCGTCACGCCATGTTGGGCGAACATCACCGCGTTGAACTTGATGTTGAAACCGATCTTCAGAATGCCTGTCGATTCCAGGATGGGCCGCAGTGCGTCAAGCGCGTCGGACGCCTTGATCTGGTCCGGCACGAGGCCGGCGGCGAACAGGCCGGCGTCGTCGCCGGATTGTTTGTGGCCGAGCGGGATGTAGCAGGCATCGTTGGGCCCGAGCGCCAGCGCAATGCCGCAGATGTCCGCTTGCATCGGATCAATCGAATTTGCCTTGGCATCGATCGCGACATGACCGACATCGTGCACCCGCGCGATCCACGCGTTCAGCTCTTCAAGCGTGCGCAGCGTCTGGTACTTGCTGCGGTCGATCCGGGTCTCGCGTGCCTCTTCGGCGCGCGCGGCGGCGAGCGAGATCGGGGTGCCCTTGCTGCCGTCGCCCGCTTGCTGCCGATTGCCGCCGGTGCGGGAGGGGGAGGCGCCCGAAGCACTTCGTTCCTGGGACCCGCCACCCCGACCCTCTTCCGCTTGGGGCGCAAAAAGGTCGAGCTCCCCCACACGCGGTGCAGGTGAAGACGCGGCGCCATTGGCGGGCGCGCGACCCGCAGGCGGCGACGCGAACACGCTCGCGCCGCTCTGAAAGCCGGGGTCGGGCTCGACGTCGGCTGGATCGATCTGCGAATATTCGGCGACGCGGCGGGTCAGGGTGGAAAATTCCATCGCCTTCAAGAACGCAACCAGTTTGCGGGCGTCGGGTTCGTGCACCGCGAGTTCGTCGAGCGGCACGTCGAGCTTGACCTTGTCGTCGAGCAGCACCAGTTGCCGCGAAATTCTTGCCTTTTCGGCATTCTCGATCAACGCCTCGCGCCGCTTCGGCTGTTTGATCTCGCCGGCGCGTGCCAGCAGCGTCTCCAGGTCGCCATATTCAAGAATCAATTGGGCGGCGGTCTTGATGCCGATGCCGGGCACACCCGGCACGTTGTCGGTGGAATCCCCCGCCAGCGCCTGCACCTCGACCACTTTTTCGGGCGGCACGCCGAACTTCTCGATCACTTCGGCAATGCCGATGCGGCGGTCCTTCATGGTGTCGTACATGGTCACCTTGTCGGTGACGAGCTGCATCAGGTCTTTATCCGACGAGACGATGGTCGCGGTGGCCCCGCGTTCGCCGGCCTCGCGCGCGTAAGTCGCGATCAGATCGTCGGCCTCGAAGCCGCCTTGCTCCAGGCAGGGCAGATCGAATGCGCGCACCGCCTCGCGGATCAGCGCAAATTGCGGGATCAGATCGTCCGGGGCCGGCGGCCGGTGCGCCTTGTATTCCGGATAAAGCTTGTTGCGGAACGTCATTTCCGACTTGTCGAAGATAATCGCAAGATGGGTCGGCCGGTTGTCCGGCGGCATGTCGCGCAACAGCTTCCACAGCATGTTGCAGAAGCCGAGCACGGCGTTGACCTGCAAGCCATCGGATTTGCAATTCAGCGGCGGCAGCGCGTGGTAGGCGCGGAAAATGTAGGAGGAACCGTCGACCAGAAAGACGTGGTCGCCCTTACCCGGAATTTTGGCGGGGGCGTTGACGGCGGCAGGCTGTGGGGCGGCTTGTTCTGAGGTTTTCGGCATGGCCGCAACTTAGGGATTTTTGCGGCGATTGACAGCCTTCCGGACGAGGATGTGCCGTGAATTTTAGGGGTTCAACCGTCGAATACCGTCGTCCCGGCCAAGCGAAGCGCGAGCCGGGGCCGATAAAACTACCGCCGGATCGGTCTGCGAAAAGGCTGGAGCGAATGTCTAACACAACCACAAATATTTATGGTTATGAGCTACCGCTTTCGCGCAAATGACGATGTTAAAAACTACTCCGCCGCTTGCAGCGCGCGGCTTTCTTTTTTCGGTGCGATCCAGAACGCGGCGGGGCGTTCGAACAGGAAATTGGCGCCAAGCTTGAGCGCGATCCGCCACAGCGCCAATGCTCCGAGCACGCCTGCGATCGTGACCATCAGCGAAATCGTCCCGATGTCGGGGATCAAGCCTGTCCGAAGCAGCAGCGTCCGCGTCGTTGCCATCGGCAGGAAGAACGCAAGATAGATGACGATCGAATGCTCGCCGCAAAACCGCAAGAACGTCAGCCAATGCGCCCGCGCCAGCAGCGTGCCTGCGACGACGATGGCGCAAGCGCCCGAAAATCCGAGCGCCAGCGAGACCAGCGGCCATTCGCTGACGCCTGATATCACCAGGCCGCCATTGACGACCGCCCAGAGCGCCAGCCCGGCAAGCGCCCACGCAGGACGCGCCCGCGCGCGGTCGGACAAGGCGAACACATAAGCGGCGAACCAATAGCCGGCATAGAAATAAACGAAGCGCGCGCAGAACTCGTCGATCACGGTCCAACCGGTGACGATGCGCGCCATCTCCAGGGCCGCCGCCGCGCTCAGGATCGCCAACGGCGGTACTCCCAACGGCGCTACTCGATGTGTCAGTTTCGTGACAACAAAGAACACCGGCAGCAGGTAGATGAACCATAACGTGCCGAACGGCTCGATGAAGGCTTCCAGATACAGAAAGCCGGCATGGGCCCAACTGGTTTCGGCGGCAAACGTCGGCGCCTTGAAGCCGAACTGGATCGTGACCCACAGCAGGTAAAAATAAGCGAAATGCAGCACTTTGCGGTCGAGAAACGTGCGCCAGTCGCGATTGATCACGACCGACAAGAACAGGCCCGAAATCAGGAAGAAATCCGGCATTCGGAACGGCTTTGCGAACGCGACCAAAGGATGCATGAAGCCGGTCTGGCCGGCGGCCAGCTCGACCCCCAGCACCGAATGCATCATCACCACCATGACGATGCAGATGCCCTTGGCGTAGTCCACCCAGTCGATCCGCCGGGAGGGTTCGCCGACCGCAGATGTGCCGTTTGATGTCATCGCTGTCCCTTTTTGGCGCGGCGCGGCCGGATCATCGTCCCTATCGGTTTCATTCTCCTTTATTCATACAAATGACATGCCGATTTCCCGCGCTTTCCGGTTTCCTCTTGCCCGTAAAATGTTTTAAGACGCGCTCACAAAACGGGCGCGTTAACCATTACAAAGCAGGTTGTTTCATGCGGATTGCCATGATCGGCACGGGTTATGTGGGGCTGGTGTCGGGCGCCTGCTTTGCGGATTTCGGCCACCAGGTCACCTGCGTGGACAAGGACGGCGACAAGATCGAAAGCTTGCGCCGCGGCGAAATCCCGATTTTCGAACCTGGCCTCGATGCGCTGGTGGCTTCCAATGTAAAGGCGGGGCGGCTGGATTTTGCCACCGACCTTGCGGCGCCGGTGGCCGCGGCCGACGCGGTCTTTATCGCGGTCGGCACGCCGTCGCGCCGCGGCGACGGCCACGCCGATCTGAGTTACGTTCACACCGCGGCGCGCGAGATCGCCAAGGTGCTTTCAGGTTTTACCGTGGTCGTGACCAAATCGACCGTGCCGGTCGGCACCGGCGACGAAGTCGAGCGGCTGATTCACGAAACCAATCCATCGGCCGACGTGGTGGTAGCCTCCAATCCGGAATTCTTGCGCGAGGGTGCGGCGATCCGCGATTTCAAGTTTCCGGACCGCATCGTGGTCGGCACCGCCGATGAGCGTGCGCGAAAAGTGCTTGGCGATATCTATCGCCCGCTGTCGCTCAATCAGGCGCCGATGATGTTCACGGCGCGGCGCACCGCGGAACTGATCAAATACGCCGCCAACGCTTTCCTCGCCACCAAGATCACCTTCATCAACGAGATCGCCGACCTTTCCGAAAAGGTCGGCGCCGACGTACAAGAAGTCGCGCGCGGCATCGGGCTCGACAACCGGATCGGTTCGAAATTCCTGCATGCCGGACCGGGTTTCGGTGGCTCGTGTTTTCCGAAAGACACCCGCGCTTTGGTCAAGATCGCGCTCGATCATGATGTGCCATTGCGGATCGTCGAGGCGGTGCTGGCGGTCAACGACAACCGCAAGCGCGCGATGGCGCGCAAGGTCGCAAACGCGGTCGGCAGCAGCCTGCGCGGCAAGACCATCGCGGTGCTCGGCCTCACCTTCAAGCCCGACACCGACGACATGCGCGAGGCGCCGTCGATACCGCTGGTGACCGGGCTGCTCGACATGGGCGCCAAGGTGCGCGCGCATGATCCGGTCGGCATCGAGCAGGCGCGCCGCGAACTGCCCGACATCGAATATTGCGACGACCCTTACCTCTGTGTGCGCGGCGCCGACGCCATGGTGGTGGTGACCGAATGGGTGCAATATCGCACGCTCGATCTGGAACGCTTGAAAAAGGAAATGGCGCAGCCCGTCGTCGTCGACCTCCGCAACATTTATCGCCCCGAAGACATGGCGGCGCTCGGCTTCATTTATGAGAGCGTCGGACGCGGGCTCGAACCGCAGAAGTAATTGCGTTCTTTGGGTTGCGCATAATTTTTCGTCATGGCCGTGCTTGTCACGGCCATCCACGCCTGGGTTTCCGGCGCGCCCATCTACAGAGCTTGATACGCGCAATCGTGTTTCGTAGAAAATTACGAGTTCGGAGTTGCTCTGGAATGGCTGCACTCCTTGATCGTTGAACGGTCCATCCAGCTTTCTTCTCAACAGGAATAGGAAATTCAACGACTCGCTTAACGTAGGGATATTAACCTGAGCTAGCGCTGTAAAAGTAGTAAGGCGTGGATGCCCGGGACAAGCCCGGGCATGACGAGTTTGGTGAGATCTTGCCCCGTATCTTCGACACGCCCCTTCCGATCGACGTGGTGCTCGACGACCTCGCGCGCACGCTTGCGGGCCATAACGCCGCCGTGCTGGTGGCGCCGCCCGGCGCGGGCAAGACCACGCGAGTGCCGCTGGCGCTGCTGGATGCGCCGTGGGCAAAGGGCAAGAAAATCATCGTGCTGGAGCCGCGGCGGATCGCGGCCCGCGCCAGCGCCGAGCGCATGGCGCAGACCTTGGGCGAGCGGGTCGGCGACACCGTCGGCTACCGCGTTCGCTTCGGCTCGAAAGTGTCGCGGGCGACGCGGATCGAAGTCGTCACCGAGGGCATTTTCTCGCGGCAGATTCTCGACGATCCGGAATTGTCCGGCGTTGCAGCCGTCCTGTTCGACGAATTTCACGAACGCTCGCTTGATGCTGATTTAGGGTTGGCACTGGCGCGCGATGCGCAAACCGGCTTGCGCGAGGATTTGCGTATCCTGGTGATGTCGGCGACGCTCGATGGCGCGCGGGTCGCAAGGCTGCTAGGCGACGCGCCGGTCGTCGCCAGTGAAGGCCGCGCCTTTCCGGTCGAGACCCGCTATCTCGGCAAAAAAGCCGACGCGCCGCTGGAACGGCAGATGGCGGACGCGATCGCGATGGCGCTGCGCGCCGATCCCGGATCGGTATTGGCGTTTCTGCCGGGCGCTGCGGAAATCCGCCGCACCCAAAACTTTCTCGGCGAACGGATTCAGGATGCCTCGATCGAGATCGTGCCGCTGTTCGGCGCGCTCGATGCCGGCGTGCAGGACCGCGCCATTGCGCCGCCGCCCAAAGGTCACCGCAAGGTCGTGCTGGCGACCTCGATCGCGGAAACCTCGCTGACCATCGAGGGCGTTCGCATTGTGGTGGATTCCGGTGTGGCGCGGGTGCCGCGTTACGAGCCCGATATTGGGCTGACGCGGCTGGAGACCGTGCGCGCCTCGCGCGCCGCGGTCGACCAGCGCCGCGGCCGCGCCGGCCGCACCGAACCCGGCGTGTGCTATCGGCTGTGGGACGAACCCCAGACCGCGTCGCTTGCGGCCTACACCCAGCCGGAAATTCTCAGCGCCGATCTGTCGTCGCTGGTGCTCGATCTGGCGCAATGGGGGGTCAGCGATCCCTCGACGCTGGCGTTTCTCGATCCTCCCCCGCCGCCGGCGCTGAAGGAGGCGCGAAGTCTGTTGCGCGAACTCGGTGCGCTCGACGGCGATGGCCGGATCACGGCGGAAGGCAAAAGCCTGCGCGCGCTGGCGCTGCCGCCACGGCTGGCGCGGATGATCGTGGATTCGCATCGTTTGGGCGCGGGCGAGAATGCTGCGGAAATTGCCGCCGTGCTCACCGAGCGCGGGCTCGGCGGCGACAGTGTCGACCTCGACGCCAGGCTCGATCAATTCCGCCGCGATCGTTCGCAACGCGCGGTCAGCGCGCGCAGTCTCGCGCAGCGCTGGGCGTCGCAGGTCGCGAACACCGAGGGTCGGTCGCACGCGGACACCTCGCCCTCCACCGGTGTCATGCTGGCCTTTGCATTTCCCGATCGGGTCGCGCGCAACCGCGGCAATGGCAGCTTCGTGCTCGCCAACGGCCGCGGTGCCGCCGTCGATCAGGCCACCGCGCTGGCGCGTGCGCCCTATATCGCGGTCGCCGAATTGACCGGCACCGCCGCGCAAGGGCGCATCCTGCTGGCGGCGCCGATCGCGCAAAGCGACATCGAGCTGCGTTTTGCCGACACAATCGAAACGGCGGACGAGATTTCGTTCGATCGCAGCGCGCTGGCCTTGCGGGCACGCCGCAAGAAGACATTGCATGCGATCACGTTGTCGGAAACGCCGTTGACGCTGCAGCCTTCTTCGGAAGCCGCAGCGGTGTTGGTCGATGGGCTGATCGCCGCCGGCCTCGACAAATTGCCGTGGTCGAAATCTCTGAAGCAGTGGCGCGATCGGGTGATGTTCGTGCGCGCCGCCGAGGGCGAAGCGCTCGAAAACGCCTGGCCCGATTTGTCCGACGATGCACTCGCGGCGCAACGCGAGGCATGGCTGGTGCCGGCGCTCTACGACAAAACCTCGCTCAAGGAATTATCGTCGGCCGAACTGTCGGACGCGCTGATGACGCTGCTGCCATGGGAATTGCGCGCGCGGCTGGAGCGGGAGGCGCCGACCCATTTCGAGGCGCCGACCGGCACCCTGCTGGCGATCGATTACGAGGCTGAGCAGGGACCGACGATTGCAGTTAGATTGCAGGAATTGTTCGGGCTCAACACTCATCCCTCGATCGCCAAAGGCGCGGTGCCGCTGGTGCTGGAGTTATTGTCGCCGGCGCAGCGCCCGGTGCAGGTGACGCGCGACCTGCCGGGCTTCTGGCGTGGCAGCTATGCGGCGGTTCGTTCCGACCTGCGCGGGCGCTATCCGCGACACCCTTGGCCGGAGGATCCGGCCGGCGCGATGCCGACGCGGCGTGTTAAGCCGCGGGGTACGTGATTTTCCATTCCGGAAATATGTCACCCCCGACGAACCCTTTTACCCGCCCAAGCGTTCCCTTGCTGGAACCTGCAGGCGAGTGAAGTTCGAATGCGCCCAACATATATTTTTGACGTCGAAGGCACCTTGATCGATTGCGTGGCAGACACCCTGCAATGCTGGAGCGATACACTGGCGGCTTTCGGCCTCTCGGTGTCATCGGTGAATTTGCAGTTGATGTCGGGAATGGATGGCGAGGTGATGCTGGCGACCTTGGCGCCGGAGATCGACGAACACGCACGAAAGGATATCGTCGCCGCGCAAGGCAAGCGCTATCGCGCGGTCTATCTGACGCGGGCGCGGGCGTTTCCTGGCGTGCGCGCGGTTTTTGCTGCGATCAAGTCGCAAGGTGGGTGCATCGCGCTCGCCACCGATTGTCAAAGCGACGAACTGAAATACTATCGCGGTCTGCTGAATATCGACGATTTCATCGACGCGATCGCCTGCGGCGACGAGGTTTCGACGGGAAAACCCGATCCCGGCCTGGTGGAACTCGCGCTGCATCATCTCGACGATACACCGCCACAGTTCGCCACCATGATTGGCGACACCCCCTTCGACGCCCTGGCCGCGCGACGTGCCGGCGCCGGCGCATGGGGGACGCTGGGTGGAGGCCATTCAAAGATATCGCTCATCGATGCCGGCTGTTCGGTGGTGGTGTCCTCGGTTGGCGATCTCACGCGGTACATTGGGTGGGAAAAGCCGTTGGCTTCTCCGGTCGCGACGCCCCAACATTGAGTAAATGCCGCCGCGATGGATGGATTGTACCCGTCTCGTTAACGTTTCGCTCATCCTTTTCACCAAAATGGCAGTGTTCGCTACCGCCATGAGATCATGATCCGGTTAGACGGTGTCGGATCATGATCTAATGGCGCCGACGTGGTGATATCGGCGGGTATTCTGATCGGGTGTGGCGTCATGCGTAACATTATGTTTTTTGCCGCTGTCATGGTCGTGCTCGGGACCATCATGGCCGACATGGCGGACAAGATGACGGCGAGCCCGGCGTTCGCCAATACCGCGTCACGAAAGGCTGTTCCGGTCGAGGCCGCCGGGCTGAGCGGCCTGCGCAGCCTCAGCATTCCGGCCGACGCCCGCGGCCATTTCCAGGCCGAAGGGCGGATCGACGGCCAGCGTATCGGCTTCATGGTCGATACCGGCGCTTCGCTCATCGCGCTGAACGAAAAATCCGCCGCGCGGTTTGGTCTGCGCCCGTCGCGCAGCGATTACAACGCCACGGTCACTACCGCCAACGGCACCATCAAAGCGGCGCGCACCCGGCTTGCGATGGTCGATATCGGTGGACTGGTGGTGCGGGACGTCGATGCGATGGTCTTGCCGGACGAAGCGCTGTCCGAGAACCTGCTCGGCCTGTCGTTCCTGTCGAAGCTAAAGCGCTTCGAATATGCCAATGGCAAGATGGTGTTGGAGCAGTAAGGCTTTTCTTCCAGCATGGTGTGATGCAACGCCAACGGCTCACGCCTTCGGCGAGCCTGACGACAGGGCCCCGCAACCTGTCCGGTTTGCCGTGATCTACGCCGCGCGCACCGACCCAAGAAAGCCGTCGACTTCGGATTTGAGCTGTTCGGACCGAGATGAAAGCCCGTTCGCCGCCTCCAGCAATTTGGACGCGGCCACACCGGCGTCGCCGGAAGTCCGGGCGAGACCGACGATGTTGTTATTCACGTCACTCGTTCCGCGGGCCGCCTGTTGCACATTGAGGGAAATCGCGTTTGTGGCGTCGCCCTGCTGTTTGACGGCGGCCGCGATGGCGGTGGAGATTTCGTTGATCTCGGTGATGGTTTTACCAATCGCCCCGATCGCGGCGACGGCTTCGTCGGTGACGCTCTGAATGCTTTGAATCTGGGTTGAAATTTCTTCCGTCGCCTGGGCGGTTTGGTTCGCCAAGGCCTTCACTTCGCTGGCCACCACGGCAAATCCGCGGCCGTGCTCCCCGGCGCGGGCGGCTTCGATCGTCGCGTTCAGGGCGAGCATATTGGTTTGGCTCGCAATGTTCTGGATCAGCGCCACCACTTGGCCGATCTTTTGGGTCCGGCTGGCCAGTCCCTCGACCACGGTATTGGTGTGGTGGGCATCCGCGGCAGCTTGGCTCGCTACTTGAGCCGAGCGCATGGCCTGATGCGCGATGCCGTTGATCGATGCTGTCAACTCGTCGACCGCCGCCGCCACGGTTTCAACGTTGACCGAGGCCTGGGTCGATGCGGTAGCGGCTTCCGATGCCTGTCGCGCGGCTTCCGCGCTGCTCTGGCTGATCGACGAAGAGACGCCCAGTAGTTCGCCGGCGGCGACCCCAACGGCGTCGACGATGTGGCTGACCGAACGCTCGAAATCGGACGCGAGCCCAAGCATCGCCGTGTCGCGTTCAAGTTTGGCCCGATGCTCGGTTTCGATGCGCTCGGCATTGGCGCGCCCCAGGGCGGCATTCGCCGCTTCGGTTTCCGCCGTCCTTTGCGTCACGAACAACCGCGCCAATTGATGGGCCACCCAGATCAGCACGCTGGCTTCCAGGACAAGAATAAGCGCATGAAGAATAACGCGCCCGAAATCTGCGCCGCCCGGAAATACCGCCGCCGGAATGATGAAATTGAGCATCAGATGATGCAGGGCAACGGCAAGGGTGCCGGCAACGATCGGCCGGAAGTCGCAATAAGCGACGAGACAGGCGAGAGCTGCGAAAAAATACATATGCATGTCGATCTGCCAGGGATGACCTGACAATTCGAAGGTAAACACCGAGACGCCGCCCATCAGCGCGACCGCAACGACAAGGCTGGTCGAAAGCACGTTGCCCGCCGCCCGCCAGGAAAGCGTGGCCGCCGCCGCCAATCCGGCATTCAACAGCGTCGGCAGCAACCAATCCGAGCCGCGCGCCATACCGATGGTCATTGCGATCGGAACATGCAGCCAAAGCACCGCAATCAACGCCCGGCTGGCAATCTCGCGCAAGGCGCTCAGATCTTTCGCGTCGGTCTGCACCTTAAATTTCCTTTTCCTGGCTGAAGCACGCGGCGATGGCCTGGGGGTCCATTGCGAGCCAAACGCCCGCGTTGCGCAACCGTGCCAGGCCCTCATGGCCGTCAGGCCGCACCACCATGAGGGTGGGGATGGCTGTCGTTCTGACGATGGCGGCGTCCGCCGCTGCGATGGCCTCAAATACCCGCTGCGAACTCCACCATGGCGGAAATGCTATGGCCACGACCTCGACGCCGGGGCGAGCGTGGAAGGACAAAGCGGCGACGGCGACGACGCTCGCAAGCAGGAGACCGGCTGCGTTGAGCCAAGTCGGCCACCGGTGTGCAATGACATCGCGCGTTGGGTCCATACCAATGCGGATATCAGATCAGGATTAATTCTGCGTTGATTCGGCTCAAAGATACTACTTGGAGGCGTCCGGCTTCGGCGCGTTGGATCTAGGCCGCCGGGATCGGCAGTGCCGTGACCGACTTGATCTTCTCCATCGCAAAACGCGAGGTGACATTCTTCAAGGGCACCGCGCCGATCAGCTTCTTGTAAAACACGTCGTAGCTCTGCATGTCCGCGACCACGACGCGCAGCATGTAGTCGACGTCGCCCGCCATGCGGTAGAATTCCATCACTTCGGGCATCGCACTGACGGCATCGGCGAAGGTCCGCAGCCAGGCTTCCGAATGATCGGCGCTCTCGACCGACACGAAGACCGAAATGCCGAGCCCGATCTTGTTCTGGTCGACCAGCGCCACCCGGCGCAGGATCACCCCGTCGGCTTCGAGCCGCTGGATTCGCTTCCAGCACGGCGTCGACGACAGCCCCACCCGGTCGCCGATCTCGGCAACGGAGAGCGAGGCGTCTTCCTGTAGCACCGTCAGAATTTTACGATCGATGGCGTCAAGGCGACGGTTGGGCTCATGAATCTGAGCGGCGAGATCGGTCATGAGAAGAACTTTGTTCCATTTATGGGATTGTTATACCTCATATAGAGAAAATTTTTCTATTACAAGCGTGTTACCGGCCGGTCGGCGCCGGGCTGGCGGTTTGGCCCTGGCTCAAAAGCGCTTCAACTTCAGCACGTTGCGGGGCAGCAAAAGCGCCGCCGAACCGGGTGCATTTCAGCGCAGCCGCGGCCGAAGCGAACCGCAGGGCCTGCCGCAGATCCTGGGTTTCGGTGATGGCAAGCGCGAACGCGCCGTGGAATACGTCGCCTGCACCCAGCGTATCCACCGTGTGCACCGGAAAGGCCGGCGTGTGCTGCAAGGCCTGGTGTTCGTCGAGCCAGATCGTCCCTTGCGCCCCCCGCGTTCCCGCCAGGAATGACGGCGTCAGCTTGGCAATTTTCTTCAACGCCTCGGCGTCGTCGGCGACGCCGGCGGTGGACTGCAGCCCTTCGCTGGAGAACACCAGATGCGATGACGCGGTGAGCAGTCCTTCGCGCAGCGACATGGTGAGGTCGACGTCGACGATCACGGGAAGGCCGCGCCTTCGGGCCTCGGCGCAGAGGTCGGTGCAGAATTTCGCGCAACGGTTCTCGACCAGGATGGCGCTGCAATCCTCGAGCAGCTTGTCGGCGTCGGGCAGGCGGACTTTCCACAACTCCGGATCGCGGAACGTCACAATGGTGCGCTCGCCGCTCGGATCGATCATGATGTTCGAGATCGGCGTCACCAACCCCGGCATGTGCACGATGTGTTGGGTGTCGATGCCCTCACGGGCGAGGCTGTCGAAAATATATTTGGCTGATGTTTCGCGGGCTTCGCCCATCGGCCCGCACAGCGAGGCGCGGCCGCCGAGGCGCCCAATGGCGATCGCCGCATTGAGCGCATTGCCGCCAGCGATCTCGTCGAAATGGTTCGCGTTCACCTTGAAGCCGCGCTTCGGCAATTCCTGGATGCGGAACGTCAGATCGCGCACCGGCATCCCAATGCAGAGGATGCGCGGAGGGGTTTTCGGCGCGGCAGTATGAAAATTCATTGATTCGTCCATCACGTTCGCCCTGCCCTCTGACGGAGCCAGACCTGCCTTGTTAATCGGCGAGTTCCCATCGGGTTCCACTATGCGCCGGCGCCGGGGTCTGTCTGCAGCCAGCGGCCGACCAGATGATGGGCAATGGCAAACGGATGCGGCCCGGTGAGTCCATCGGGATGGTCCCGTTTCAGCATCAACGCTGCCTCAGTGCGGTCGAACCAGCGCGCGTCCTCCAATTCCGCGTGATCGACCACGATGTCCTCGGCGGTAGCGCGCGCGGTGCATCCGATCATCAGGGAGGAGGGATAGGGCCAGGGCTGCGTCATGTAATAATTCACGTCGGTGCAGCTAATCCCGGATTCCTCGAAGATCTCGCGCCGGACCGCATCTTCAATGGTTTCGGCAGCTTCGACGAATCCCGCCAGACAGGACCACATGCCGGTGGGAAACTGCTTCTGGCGGCCGAGCAGGCATTTATCGCCTGATGTCACCAGCATGATCACGACCGGGTCGGTGCGCGGAAAATGCTCGGCCTTGCAGTTGGGGCATTCGCGTTTCCATCCAGCTTCCCTCATCGTCGTGCGGGTGCCGCAATTGGCGCAAAAGCCGTGACGCTGGTGCCAGCTCACCATCGATTTCGCCATCGCGATGGCGGAGAGCTGGTTCGGCGGCACCGCGCCCTGCATCGCCATGCCGCGCAATTCGGTGACAGCGACGTCGTTGCGGGGCAGTAAATTTTCTACGGCCGCCGCCGAAATGCCCATCCCGAACACCGCGGCGCCGTCGCGCAGGCCCAAGAAGATCGTGCCGGGATTGGCGCCGAATTTCAGCGCTTCATCGATGCTCAAAAGCGCGCGCGGACCCTCCGCCTCCTGCTTCACCACCAGCGAGTCGCGATACACTACATAGGCGCGCGCGTCGCGGCCGCCTTCCAGCGCCATTAGTTTCGCCTCGTCGTTGCGCAGATGCGCGGCGCGATCGAGGATATGGGTGATGAAGGCCGGCTGCCCCAGGGGAAATGAATCGAATGCGCTCATGCCTTACCCAAGCCAATCTTACCCAAGCCAAACCTTGCCGCGAAGCGCGCTGATGAAATTCTGGACTTCCTCGGCGTCATGCGCGAGCGGCGGCATCACCCCCCACACCGGCCGAGGCCAGGCGGCGTCGCTGGAGCGGCGGGCGATGATATGGACGTGCAGTTGCGGCACCAGATTGCCAAGGGCTGCGATATTCAGCTTGTCGCATTGGGTGATCTCTTTGAGCGCGCGGGCGACCCGGCTGATTTCGGTCATCAACTGCGCCTGCTCGACCTCGCCGAGGTCGATGATCTCGATGGCATCAGGCCGGCGCGGCACCAGCAGCAGCCAGGGGTAATGCGCATCCTTGATGACGAGCACGCGGCACAGCGGCAGGTCGCCGATGTCGATGGTGTCTTTCTTGAGCTGTGAATGCAGCGACCAGGCGGGAGCGTCAGAAGGCATGCATACTCTCTCGTCATGGCCCGCCATTGGCGGTCCCGGCAACTAATGCTTTTCCGTGTTTCCGCACAAGCCCGCAAACCTGGTCCGCCGCTTGCTTTTCGCGCGTTTTGGCTCCAAATAAGGGCCGGGAGATTGGCGGTGGACGAGCCACTCGCCAACCGGGTCAGGTCCGGAAGGAAGCAGCCCTAACGAGGTCCGGATCGGGTCGCTCGTCAGTCTCCTACCTTTTTTGAGCGAATCGCCGCAAAAGCCGATACCGGCCTTGCGCCGCACTTCGCGAAAGCGCGTATTCCGCAAAACGGGATACCGGGTTTGTGATCAGAATGCGTGCAGGTTAAATTCCGCAAGCCGGCTTCGAGAGACAATCAATTGCGGATCGATCGATGACCGACGCTGGCATCCCCGTAACGCCCTCAGCCGACCCGGTAAGCGCCGATCGAGGCGGTTTTGATCCCGGGAGCGCGCCCGCCATTGGCAAGCACTACCGCGTGCTGGCCCGGAAATACCGTCCCTCCAGTTTCGACGATTTGATCGGCCAGGACGCCGTGGTCCGCACCGTTTCGAATGCGTTCGAAACCGGGCGGATTCCACAAGCCTGGATTCTGACCGGTGTGCGCGGTGTCGGAAAAACCACCACGGCGCGGATTCTCGCCCGCGCCCTGAATTATGAACTGCCGGACGGATCGGTGAAGGGGCCGACCATCCACATGCCAGGGCTGGGGGTGCATTGCCAGGCGATCATGGAAAGCCGGCACATGGACGTGCTGGAAATGGACGCCGCCTCCCATACCGGTGTCGATGACGTCCGCCAGATCAACGACAGCGTGCGCTATGCGCCGGCGAGTGCGCGCTACAAGGTCTATATCATCGACGAAGTGCACATGCTTTCGACCGCGGCCTTCAACGCCTTCCTCAAGACGCTGGAAGAGCCGCCGGAGCACGCCAAATTCGTGTTCGCCACCACCGAAATTCGAAAAGTCCCGGTGACCGTGCTGTCGCGCTGCCAGCGCTTTGACTTGCGCCGGGTCGAGGCCGATACGCTGATGGGCCATCTCGCCAATATCGCGGCAAAGGAAGGCGTTGAGGTCGAGCCGGAGGCGCTCGGCATCATCGCCCGCGCGGCGGAAGGTTCGGTGCGGGATTCGCTGTCGCTGTTCGATCAGGCGATTGCACATGCGGCGGGCCCGGTGCGCGCCGATGCGGTGCGGCAGATGCTCGGTCTTGCCGACCGCACCCGGGTGATCGATCTGTTTGAGCAACTGGCGCGCGGCGACATCGCCAGCGCCTTCAAGGAATTTCGCGAACAATACGACACCGGCGCCGACCCGATCGTGGTGCTTTCCGATTTGGCCGAATTCGTCAATTTCGTCACCCGCGTCAAGATCGTGCCGGCAACGGCGGACAATGTCGCATTTGGCGAAACCGAGCGCTTGCGTGCCCGCGATTTCGCCGCAAAACTCTCGATGCGGGTGTTGTCGCGGATGTGGCAGATGCTGCTCAAGGGCATCACCGAAGTGCAAGCCGCGACGCGGCCGGCGGCGGCGGCCGAAATGGTGCTGGTGCGCATCGCCTATGTCGCCGATATGCCGACGCCGGATGAAGCGATCCGGATGCTCGACCAGAATGGCGGCGGCGCCTCACCGGTGATGGCAGCCGGCGCGCCGTCCCGGAATGCCACGGCTCCGACCATGGCGGTCTCCTCGATATCTTCGGCTCAGTCGTCGTCGGGGCAGTCGCCGTCAATGCGGGCGAGTTCCGCGCCGCGGGCCGGCGCCGAGGCCTCGGTGCGTCCGCAGATGATCGCGCCGAGCTCCGAGGTGCAGGCCGCTCCGGCGGCGCTTCGGATCGCGAGCTTTCCGGAACTCGTGGCGCTTGCCGGCGAGAAACGCGACCTCTTGACCAAGGCCGCGCTTGAAGCCGATGTGCGTCTGGTCCGGATCGAGGACGGACGGCTTGAAGTGACGATGGAGCGCAGCGCGGCGCGGACGTTGATCAACGATCTGTCGCGCAAACTGGAGCAATGGACCGGGCGGCGCTGGACCGTGATCGTGTCCAACGAACCGGGACAGCCGACCCTGCGGTCGCAATATGATGTCGAGAAGAATCAGCGCGAGCGCGCCGCCGAAGCCGACCCGCGGGTGAAGGAGGTGCTGGCACGATTTCCCGGCGCCAAGGTCGTCGAAGTGCGCAGGCTTGCCCCCGAGCCGCCGGAATCCGATGTTAGCGGTGAAGAGCTTACGGAGCCTTCCGATGGCGACGATCAATAGCAGGTTCAAAGGAACGGTTGATGGCTGATTTTCTCGGCATGATGAAGCAGGCGGCCCAGTTGCAATCGAAGATGCAGGCGATGCAGGACGAACTCGGCCATGTCGAGGTCGAGGGCATCTCGGGCGGCGGTCTTGTCAGCGTGCGGATGACCGCGAAGATGGAAGTGAAGGCGGTCAAGATCGACCCCAGCCTGATCAAGGCGGACGAGCGCGAAATCCTCGAAGACCTGCTGGTGACCGCGCATAACGATGCGCGGCGCAAGGCGGAAGCCGCGATGCAAGAGAAAATGCAGTCCCTGACCGGTGGCCTCGGTCTGCCGCCGGGGCTGGGCCTGACCTGAGATGCCCGCTGCCGTTGCCGGTCCCGAAATCGAACGCCTGATTCAGCTTTTGGCGCGGCTGCCGGGGCTCGGCCCGCGCTCGGCGCGGCGCGCGGCGCTGCACCTGATCAAGAAGCGCGAAGCGCTGATGATGCCGCTTTCCACCGCGTTGCAGGTGGCGATCGACAAGATTTAAGTGTGCAAGATTTGCGGCAACATCGACAGCCAAAATCCCTGCACGGTGTGCACCGATCCGCGGCGCGATCCTGCGATCATCGTCGTGGTGGCTGATGTCGCCGACCTGTGGGCGTTGGAACGGGCGCATGCGACCAATGGATTCTATCACGTGCTCGGCGCGACGCTGTCGCCGCTCGATGGCGTCGGCCCGCAGGATTTGACCATCGATGCGCTGGTGGCGCGCGCGCACGATTCCCGGGTAAGCGAAATCATCCTGGCACTGAACGCGACCGTCGATGGCCAGACCACCGCGCACTACATCACCGACCTCTTGCAAGAGGCCAACGTCAAGGTGACGCGGCTCGCCCACGGCGTGCCGGTCGGCGGCGAACTCGATTATCTCGACGAAGGCACATTGTCTGCGGCGATGCGGCAGCGGACCCTCTTCTAGCAACCCCATACGGAAATGATCGACATGACGAAGCAAGGATCCGGCAGACGATTGGCTTTGGGCGCAGTCCTCGCCGCGACACTCGCCGCGCCGGCCGCGCGGACACAGCCGGCCGAGCCTGCGCCGCAAGCCGGTAAGTTGATCAGTGCCGGCGAAGTGCTATCGGGAGAGCTCAACGCCATGCGCGTGGGCGGCGCCAAAAAAGGCAAGCACGTCGCCACCTATCAGCTGACGAGCGAGCCGCGGCGGTTGCCGGCGCCGAACGGGCTCTGCAATCTTGAGACCGGGCCGGAGACCTTCCAGATCGTCACCAATAGTGATGCCCAGGCGGCGCAATTGAAAAACTTCATCGGCAAACAGATCTCGCTCAAGGTCGACGAGGTCGCCTGCGCCCAGGATGCCGGCCAGATGAGTGAAGCCGTGATCACGAAATGGAGCGTGGTGAAACATTGACGACGGGTGTCGGCATCGCCGCAGGCACTTAAACCCGCGCCGTCTCCAGCAGCTCAAAATGCCGCCGCCGCTGCAGCCACGCCAACAGGATCAGGCTCGGCACCGCGACCAGGACGCAGATCGCAAAAAACAGCGGCCAGCCGGTCGCCTTCGCCACGTAGCCTGCACCCGAGGACAAATAGGTGCGGCCGACCGCGGCAAGGGCTGTCAGCAGCGCATATTGGGTCGCGGTGTGCAGCGGATTTTGGCAGAGCGCGGAAAGGTAGGCGACGAAGATCACGGTGCCGATCGCGCTGGTGAAGTTTTCCGCCGTGATCGCGAAGGCCAGCGCCCATTGATTGACGCCGACCAGCGCCAGCCATGAGAACGAGAGATTGGCGAGGGCCTGCAGCACGCCGCCGATCCAAAGGCTGGCCGCCAACGAATAGCGCCGCGCGACGAACCCGCCGGTAAAGCCGCCGATCAAGGTCGCCGCGAGGCCAACGCCCTTGACGATGGCGGCGTAGTCGTTGCGGGAAAAGCCGAGGTCGATCACGAACGGCGCGGTCATGGTGCCGGAAAACGCGTCGGTGAATTTGTACAGTACCACAAAGGCGAGTGCCGCCCAGGCATCGCGGCGGGTGAGAAATTCCGAGAAGGCGCCGGTCGCGGCATGGATCACCCGCTGGAATGCAGTCTCCGTACGCGTCGTGGCCTCCGCGCGCGCCGATTGTTCGGGCTCGGTGGCCGACAGCGCGGTGACGGTGCCGATCAGCACCAAGGCCGCCATCGCGACATAGCCCCACATCCACGCCGAGGCGCGCGGAAGGCCGGTGGATTCGAACGCGCTCACCATGAACAGCGCGCCCGCGGTCGAGACCAGCATGCCAATCCGGTAGGCCGCGACATAGGACGCCATGCCGGCGGCCTGCTCGCTCTCGGGCAGACTTTCGACGCGAAAGGCATCGACCACGATGTCCTGCGTCGACGATATCGCCGCCACCAGCAACGCGCCGAGCGCGACGAACAAGGGCGCGCGCGTCGGGTCAGTCAGCGCCAGCAGCAGGATCGCGGCGATCAGCAGCAATTGCGCGAACACCAGCCAGCCGCGCCGGCGGCCGAATCTTCGGGTGAAGAAGGGCACATGCAGCGCATCGACCAGCG
The DNA here is from genome assembly GCA_963814615.1 of uncultured Alphaproteobacteria bacterium. Classification (GTDB taxonomy): domain Bacteria; phylum Pseudomonadota; class Alphaproteobacteria; order Rhizobiales; family Xanthobacteraceae; genus Bradyrhizobium. The sequence continues at coordinate 229,544 of CAWFDN010000002.1, forward strand.
GCGCCCAAAGAAATTTCAGCGTGTAGGGCGTGCCGACCAGCGCGAACAGGCCGATGGTGCCGAGGTCGACGCCGGACTCACGCATCCACACCAACAATGTCGAACCCGACAGCGCCAGCGGCAGGCCGGAGGAAAAGCCGAGCAGCAACACGATCAGCACCCGGCGCTGCAAATACACCGCCAAGCCATCGCGCCAGGAGGCGCGGGGCTTCGGGATGGTCGCTGTCGGTTTGGACGCGGCTTCTGGGGCGATCATAAGAAGGTGTTAGCAGATTTAAGTGGCGCCGCATCGTCTCTCTCACCCCACAAGAGCGAGGGGTATCCTGCTGTCATCGTCCGCGAAGGCGGACGATCCAGTATTCCGCGGCGTTTCGGCTGATCTCAAAGGGCGCGGCGTACCGGATACCCCCGCATGCGCGGGGTATGACGGACAGTTGCGGAGAATGTCTAAGCGCCGGCAATGCCCGGATACAGATCATCCCAATTGGGATTAAGTTCTTCAATCAGCCGAATTTTCCAAGCTCGATTCCACTTTTCAGACGCTTCTCACGCCTGATCGCGTTTTCGGCATCATCGAATTGTTCGAAATAGACCAGCCTGTCGACTTCATATTTCTTCGTGAAGCTTTTGACCGCTTTTAGGCGATGCTCGGCAACGCGACGAATGAGATCGTTGGTCACGCCGATGTGGAGCGTGCCTCCGATCCGGCTGGCAAGTATGTACACGTAGAAGCTGCGGGTCCCCATTGCCGCCTCTGGAATACTGGATCGCCCGGTCGAGCCGGGCGATGACCGTCTCTCTCTCTCTCTCTCTCGCTTTTACTCTCCCGCCTGTAGTGTGCGCGGCAACGGAAACAGCTCCGGCGTACCTGGCTTGACGACGCGCGGAAGCTCGGCCGGCGCCTCGGTCTTGCTGAAATCCAGTTCCTCGATCCGGCCGGCGCGCTTTTCGATCTTGTCGGCGGAAATCAGGATCTGCCTGATATCCTCGTTGGCCTGGGTGAAATGGGTTTGCAGTTTCAGCACCCGGTCGCGCAACCTTCCGAGATCGTCGCCGAGGTTGAGCACCTCGGTGCGGATCTGGTCGGCGGCGTCGCGCATCCGCGCGTCCTTGAGGATCTGCTGCATCACCTGGATCGCCAGCATCAGAAGCGACGGCGACACCAGCACCACGCGGGCGCGGTAGGCCTTCTGGATCACGTCGTCAAAGCCGTCGTGAATTTCGGCGTAAACCGATTCCGACGGCACGAACATCAACGCGGTGTCCTGGGTCTCGCCCGCGATCAGGTATTTTTCGGCGATATCGCCGACATGTTTCATCACGTCGGCGCGCAGCCGTTGGGTGGCGAATTTCTTTTCTTCCTCGGTGCGCGCGTCGTGCAGCGCGGTCACCGCTTCGAGCGGAAATTTCGCATCGATGCACAGCGGTCGCCCGTCGGGGAGAAACACCACGCAATCCGGCCGCTTGCCGGACGACAGCGTGAACTGGAATTCGTATGAACCCTTCGGCATGCCGTCCTGGACGATCGCCTCCATCCGCGCCTGGCCGAACGCGCCGCGCGATTGCTTGTTGGCCAGCACGTCGCGCAACGTGGTCACTTGCGACGTCAGCTCGGTGAGGTTCTTGTGGGCGTTGTCGATGATGCCGAGCCGCTCGTGCAGCACGCGTAAGGAGTCCATCGTGTTGCGGGTGGTCTGCTCCATCGATTGACCGACGCGATGGGTCACGGTGTCGAGCCGTTCATTGACGGCGCGCGCCATCTCGGCCTGCCGGCCGGCCAGCGCCTGCCCCATCGCATCGACACGGCCGGTGGCCTCGCTCTGGGCGCGGAGCATCTGGCCTAAGCGGGTTTCAAGTTCGTCGGCGCGCATCGCTTGCGCCATCGCCAGTTCCACGCCGCGCCGGCCGGATCGTGCGATCACGATGGCAATGCCCAGCAACAGCACCAGCGCCAGCGCGCCGAAGCCTGTCAGTGCCGCCCCGGTGCGGACCGGCCAATCGCCGATCGTGAAAAAAATCTCGTTCATGAGAGCCCTTGTAGCCGATTCGTCCGGTAATACGAACGAAGAGGGAACATTTATGGTGAATGATGGGTTAATTTTCGCCCATCACGTCGCCCCGACCTCCGCAAGCGGGCTCTTAAACAAGCCGTCACCCGCCGCATTGACCCCGGCAAATCAACCCCTTAAATCGCCCGCCATGGCCCTCAGAGAAATCATCGTCCTGCCGGACAAACAGTTGCGGCTCGTTTCCAAGCCGATCGAAAAGGTTACGGCGGAGGTGCGCAAGCTCGCCGACGACATGTTCGAGACCATGTATGACGCGCCCGGCATCGGGCTCGCAGCGATCCAGGTCGCCCAGCCGTTGCGGCTGATCACGATGGATCTGGCGAAGCGGGACGAGGACGGCGAGACCACGCCGCGGCCCCGGGTCTTCATCAATCCGGAAATTTTGTCGTCGTCGGAGGAAATGTCGGTTTACGAGGAAGGCTGCCTGTCGATCCCGGAATATTACGAAGAAGTGGAGCGGCCGGCGAAAGTGCGTGTGCGCTTCACCGATTTGGACGGCAAGGTGCTTGAGGAAGACGCCGACGGCCTGTTTGCCACCTGTATCCAGCACGAGATCGATCATCTCAACGGCGTGCTGTTTGTGGATTATCTGTCGAAATTGAAGCGCGACCGCGTGCTGAAGAAGTTTACCAAAGCGGCCAAGCGCGCGGAGTAGGGTTTACGAGCTCTCAGCCGTCATGCCCGGGACAAGCCCGGCCACGACGAGTAGACTGAATCTTCCCTGGGATATTTCCACGCCATGCCGCTCCGCTTGATCTTCATGGGCACGCCGGAATTCGCGGTGCCGACGCTGCTGGAACTCGTCGCCCATGGCCATGAGGTCGCCGCGGTCTACACCCGCGCGGCGAAGCCCGCCGGGCGTGGCATGAAACTGCAGCCAACGCCCGTGGAACAGGAGGCGCGGCGGCTCGGCATTCCCGTGCTGACGCCGGTGACGCTGAAGACGCCGGAAGCCGAAGCCGAATTTCGCGCGCACGATGCCGATGCCGCGGTGGTCGTCGCCTATGGCATGATCCTGCCGCAAGCCATTCTCGATGCCCCCCAATATGGCTGCTTCAATCTGCATGCCTCGCTGCTGCCGCGCTGGCGCGGGGCGGCGCCGATCAACCGCGCCATCATGGCCGGCGACACCGAGACCGGCGTGATGGTGATGAAAATGGATGCCGGCCTCGATACCGGCGACGTCGCCATGGCCGAACGCCTGGCGATTGCGGACACGATGACCGCGGCCGATTTGCACGACGCGCTGGCGCCGCTCGGCAGCGACCTGATGGCGCGCGCGATCGGCGGACTTGAGCGCGGCAGACTGCAACTCACAAAACAAAGCGACGCAGGCGTAACCTATGCCGCCAAGATCGACAAAGCCGAAGCGCGGATCGACTGGACCAAGCCCGCCCGCGCCGTGCTTCGCCATATTCACGGGCTGTCGCCGTTTCCCGGCGCGTGGTGTGAGATGGGTATCGAAGGCCAGCCCGCGCGGGTCAAAATCCTGCGCTGCGAAATCGTCGATCGTTCAGGCGCATCAGGTGAGTTGCTCGACGATCGGTTGACGGTGGCCTGCGATGACGGCGCAATCCGGATTCTGGAACTGCAACGCGCCGGCAAGCAGCCGATGAAGGCTGCGGATTTTCTGCGCGGTACGCCGCTGAAGCCACCGATGCGGCTCGCTTAGGGCTGCCGCGCGCCTCGCGAAACCCTGTCATACCCCGCGTAGGCGGGATATCCAGTACGCGGCGGCCTTCGAAATCAAACCGAGACGCCTCGGAATACTGGATCATCCGCTTTCGCGGATGATGACAACCTACCGGATCGACATGCCCCGTTACAAACTGATCATCGAATATGACGGCGGGCCGTTTTGCGGTTGGCAGATTCAGGACAATGGCGCCTCGGTGCAGGGCGCGCTGGAAAGTGCGGTCAAGGCGATCTGCGGCGAGGCCGTTCGCGTTCACGGCGCCGGCCGCACCGACGCCGGCGTGCATGCGCTGGCGCAGGTCGCGCATTGCGATATTGCCAAGCCGTTCGTGCCGGGCCGGCTGCGCGACGGCCTGAACGCACATCTGCGGCCGCATCCGATCGGCGTGTTGTCGGCGGACATCGTGCCCGACACATTCGAGGCGCGGTTCTCCGCCAAAAAACGACACTATCATTATCGCATCGCCAACCGCCGCGCCAACCTCGCGCTCGACATCGGCCATGTCTGGCGGCTGCCTCGGCCGCTCGACACCGATGCGATGCATGAAGCCGCGCAACGCTTGGTCGGCAAGCACGACTTCACCACGTTTCGCGACACCGAATGTCAGGCGAAGTCACCGGAAAAGACCCTCGATCAGCTCGACGTTGTCAGGGATGGCGACGCCGTCAACATCGTGACCTCGGCGCGTTCGTTTTTGCACAGCCAGGTCCGCTCGATGGTCGGCTCGCTGGTCTGGGTCGGTGAGGGTCGCTGGAGCGCCGACGATCTCGCGGCCGCGTTGGCGGCAAAAAGCCGCGCCGCCTGCGGCCCGGTCGCGCCGCCCGACGGGCTCTATCTGGTGCGGGTGGATTATTGAAGCGCTATCTTTAAAGCGGGCGCCTAGCTCTTCAGCTTCTTCACCGCGTCCCAGAATAGATCCTGCCCGTCGGCGATATTGGCGCTCCAATGTTCGGCGGCGATTTCATTTGCGTCGTCGGTGATGAACTTGAAGGCGCGCCACGGAATCGAGTGGCGCTGACACACATGGGCGATCGCGAACAATTCCATGTCGACGATGTCGATGTTGTTTTCGGTGAGCCACGGATCGCTTGAGGTGACGAAGCTGTCGCCGGTGCCGCAAATCACATCGCCATGGCCGGAGGAAAGCCGGTCGAGGCCGGACGAAAACGGCGTGCGGCCGCGCGGCGCCAGCGGCATCGCCATCATGTCGCGCTGCACGACATGCGCCACTTCGACGAGCCCGCGCAAGCTCTCGTTGAGTTTCCCGGCCGTGCCGTAATTGATCACCAGCGACGGCCGCAGCACCAGCAGCGACAGCGTCGCGGCGCTGGCTGCGTTCACCTTGCCGAGGCCGGTGTAGATCACCTCGACGCCTTCGGGCGCGCGCGCCTTGTCGAGTTCGTCGTCGATCGCGGTGAGGACGAGAATCTTGGCCGTCATGCGAAGTACCGATCCAGGATGCCGCGATAGATTTTGGTCAGTTTCTCCAGATCGGCCACCGGCGTGCGCTCGTCGATCTGGTGCATGGTCTGGCCGACCAGACCGAACTCGATCACCGGACAATGGCTCGCGATGAAACGCGCATCCGAGGTGCCGCCAGAGGTGCTCAATTCCGGCCGGCGTCCCGTGACTTGTTCGATCGCCGCGACCGCCAGATCGGTGAAGGCGCCGGGTTTGGTCACGAATACGTTGGAGTTGGAGGGTTCCCACACGATCCGGGCGCGAATCCGGTTTCCCGCCGCTTTTGCCATGCGCTGCTCGACCAGGCTGCGCAGCGAATCCTGGGTGTGGTGATCGTTGAAGCGGATGTTGAACTTCGCGCGCGCCTGCCCCGGGATCACGTTGTTGGCGGTGTTGCCGACATCGACCGAGGTGAATTCGAGGTTCGACGCCTGAAATTGCGCACTGCCATGATCGAGCGGTTCATGGCTGAGCGCCACGATCAGGCTTGCGATATCGGGCACCGGGTTCGAGGCGCGATGCGGATAGGCGACGTGGCCCTGGACGCCGTCGACATAAAGCGTGCCGGACTGCGAGCCGCGGCGGCCGACCTTGATGCAATCGCCGAGCTCTTCGACATTGCTGGGCTCGCCCAGCACGCAATGGTCGAATTTCTCGCCGCGCGCCGCGACCCATTGCAGCAGTTTGACGGTGCCGTTGACGGAAACGTCTTCCTCGTCGCCGGTGATCAGGAACGAGATCGAGCCGTTGCCGTCTGTTCGGGGCTTGCCGTCATGGGCGGCGAGATAGTCGAGCACCGCCGCGACGCTACAGGCAATCCCGCCCTTCATGTCCACGGCACCACGCCCGTAGAGAAAGCCGTCCTTGACCTCGCCCGAGAACGCGCCGTGGGTCCAGGCGGTCTCGTCGCCCGGCGGCACCACGTCGGTATGCCCGGCAAAGCTGATGTGCGGCGCGCTGGTGCCGAGCCGGGCGTAGAGGTTGTCGATATCGGCGGTGCCGGGTTCACCGAACGTGACGCGATGGACCTCGAAGCCCGCGGATTTCAACACGCCCTCCAGCACATCGAGCGCGCCGGCATCGGCCGGCGTTACCGAACGGCAGCGGACGAGATCGCGGGCGATGGCGAGGGCGTCGGTCACGTTCAATCCCGCAGCAACTCGTTGATGCTGGTCTTGGCGCGGGTGCGCTCGTCGACGCGTTTGACGATGACGGCGCAGGCAGTTGCGGGGCCGGGCTCGCCGTTCTTCAGGGGCCGAGCGGGCAACACACCCGGCACCACCACGGCATATTCCGGCACTTCGCCGACGAAGATTTCGCCGGTGTCGCGGTCGATGATCTTGGTGGACGCGCCAAGAAACACGCCCATCGCCAACACCGCGCCTTTGCGTACGATCACGCCTTCGGCGACCTCCGAGCGGGCGCCGATGAAGCAATCGTCCTCGACGATGACGGGTTCGGCCTGCAGCGGCTCCAGCACGCCGCCGATGCCGACGCCGCCGGAAATGTGCACGCGCTTGCCGATTTGCGCACAGGAGCCGACCGTGGACCAGGTGTCGATCATGGTGCTCTCATCGACATAGGCGCCGAGATTGACGAAGGAGGGCATCAACACGACGTTTTTGGCGATGAAGGCCGAGCGGCGCACGATGGCGCCCGGCACGGCGCGAAAGCCCGCGTCGCGAAAGCGGTTTTCACCCCAGCCCTCGAATTTCGAGGGCACCTTGTCCCACCACGACGCTTTTCCGGGGCCACCGGAAATCGGGCTCATGTCGTTGAGGCGAAACGACAGCAGCACCGCTTTTTTCAGCCACTGATTGACTTTCCACTTGCCGCCGGCCTCGCGCTCGGCAACCCGCACCGCGCCCTTGTCGAGCAGTTCGAGCGCGTGATCGACGGCTTCGCGAACTTCGCCCTTGGTCGCGTTCGAGATGCCGTCACGGGCATCGAACGCGGCATTGATGGTGGATTCCAGGGCGGGCAGCGACATCGGGATTTCCTTGGAGCGAGAGTATTTGGAGCGGGAGTATTAAGGTCACGATTTGAGGCTTTGTCGGGATTTGGCGGGAGAGAGTCAAGACGGCGTGCCCCGTAGTCCCATAAGGCCGTCATCACCCGCGAAGGCGGGTGATCCAGTACCCCGAGACGCTAGAGTTCTGTTTCGAAGGCCGCGGCGTACGGGATGCCCCGCTTGCGCGGGGCATGACGGCCGGAGATATGGCGTACGAGCGTGTACTCTAACCCAACACCATCTTCTGCAAAAACCCGGTTAGATCGTCGGTGACATGATCGACGTGGGCGGCGTCGCGGCCTTCCAGTTCCCAGTCCTCGCGCACGACTTCCTGTGAACCATCCGGCACCACCAGCACCGTGGTCATGCCGAGCTGATGCGGCACTGCGAGGTTACGCGCCAGATCCTCGAACATCGCCGAGGTCGAGGGATCGACCCCATGCGCGGTGAGGAATTTCTGGTAGGTCTGCGGCGCCGGTTTCGGTTCCAGCTCGGCGGCGATGATGTCGAACACCGCCTCGAAATGCGCGGCCAGGCCGAGCCGCTCCAGGACCTTGTCGGCGTGGTCGGTCGAGCCGTTGGTCAGGATCAGCTTGCGTCCGGGGAGTTTTGTGATCGCTCTGCCCATCGCCGGATTCGGCTGCAGCGGCGAATGATCGATCTTGTGCACATAAGCGAGATAGTCGTCGGCGCGCACGCCATGCTCGGTCATCATGCCGCGCATGGTGGTGCCGTAGCGGCGGTAGTAGTCCTTTTGAATCCGGCGGGCTTCCTCCGTGGATACCTTGAGCCAGGCGCTGACGAACTCGCCGATCCGGGCATCGACCTGTTGCCACAGATTGACGTGATGCGGATAAAGCGTGTTGTCGAGATCGAACACCCAGGTGTCGACTTCGGTGAAGGAGCGGGGTGTTGTTTTCATCGTGCTATCGATCTCTTTCCAAGCGCCTCATCACGGCATCGCGAAGCGCAGCGTCTTGCCGCCGCTTGACAGGTCCACGGCAGAAAAGCCGGTGACAGTAAGGCCGCGGCTGCCACAGTCGCCCTGCTCATTGATCTCGAACCTGCTCTCGCGGGTGCACAGCTCTTTCGTGCCGCCCCAGTTCAGCGGCCGGTCGCGCAACTTGACGGCGCGATTTTCGGCATCGACCGCCTCGGCGAAACTGAAAATCTGCTTGGGCTGACCGATCACATCGGGATGCAGGCATTTGCCGGGATCGATCCGATACCAGCCGCGGCTGATCACGGTCTTGCCGTCGTCGGTGCCGACTGCGGCCATGATCTTGTGCGGCGTGTCGTTGCACCAGGTCAGCCCCGTGGGAGACGGCGATTGCACCGCCTCGATCATGGTCGCGAAAAAATTCGGCGCCTGCGCGCTGTCCGGCGGCAGCCCGCGGCTTTTGAGGAACGCCGTCAATGCAGCTTGCGTCTTCGGACCGTCGACGCCGTCGATCGGCGCCGCGTCATAGCCCGCGATCACCAACAACCGCTGAATGCCGGCGAGCCTCGCCTGCTCGTCGTCATATTCGCTGTCCTCGGCGAGGTAGGCCACCAGATTGCCGTCTTCGGCCTGCGTCGGGGTGATCTGGGTGAACGGCGCCGAGCTTTGCCCGCCGCGGCACTGACGTGCCGCCGCGATCACGAAATTGCCGGGCGCGACGCAAAGCATATCGCCGTCGCTCTGCGGGATCGGCGATGAGCCGTAAACGCCGAGCGCGCGCGCGGTCAGCAGAACGCGGTCGGCGGTCAGGGTGCCCTGCACCACGAAGCGGCACGCGGCGGGGTCGATACGAAACCATCCGCGTGTCGCGGTGGCGGCCTTGTCGTCGATGCCGATCGCGGCCTCGACCACATAGCTCATGCGATTGCAGATTTTCAGGTCTGCGTGGGCGGCCGTGGCCGATGCCGCGAGCAGGAGCCCGGCCGCGATGACGGAGAACGGCGTGGTCGATGGCATCGTCACTTGTGGATCAGCGTGCCGGTGCCTTGATTGGTGAACAGTTCGAGCAAAACCGCGTGCGGCGTCTTGCCGTCGATGATGACCACGCCCTCGACGCCCTGTTCCAGCGAGTAGATGCAGGTTTCGACCTTCGGGATCATGCCGCCGGAAATGGTGCCGTCGGCGATCAGCTTGCGCGCGTCTTTTACCGACAATTGCGGGATCAGCTTCTTCGACTTGTCGAGGACGCCGGGAACGTCGGTCAACAGCAACAGCCGCTTGGCCTTCAGCGCGCCGGCGACCGCGCCGGCAAAGGTGTCGGCGTTGACGTTGAAGGTTTGACCGGTTTGCGATGTCGCCAGCGGCGCCAGTACCGGGATCAACTCATAGCCGATCAACTGGTTGAGAAGCGTCAGATCGACCTTTTCGGGCTCGCCGACGAAGCCGAGATCGACCACCTTCTCGATATGGGAGCCCGGATCGACCATGGTGCGGGTCGCCTTGGTCGCCGTCACCATGTTGCCGTCCTTGCCGCACAGGCCGACTGCCTTGCCGCCGGCCTCGTTGATGTAGCCGACCAGCGCCTTGTTGATCGAGCCGGCCAGCACCATTTCCACGATCTCGATGGTCGCGGCGTCGGTGATGCGCAGGCCGGCGGCGAATTCCAATTCGATGCCGAGCCGCTTTAACATGGTCGCGATCTGCGGGCCGCCGCCATGCACCACCACCGGATTGATGGCGGTCTGTTCCAACAACACGATGTCGCGCGCGAATGCTTTGGCGAGGTCCTCCGCGCCCATGGCGTGGCCGCCGTATTTTATGACGATGGTTTCCTCGTCATATTGCTGCATGTGCGGCAGCGCCTCGGACAGGATACGGGCCTGATCGAGCGGACTGATATAGGGCGCGGTCATGAAGCGGATCTCTTGCTCAGCGGGGTGGGGCGGTTTCTATCCGATTGGCGGTCGCGGCGCAAAGCTTCGCTGCCCGCTTCATCCCCGCCGCGGCCAGGCGGCGGCCACCGCGAGCGTGAGCCAGCTCACAATGAGAAGTGTGCCGCCGGTCGGCGCGGCCATCGGAAACAGGCTGTGGCCGGCATATTGCCGCAAGGTCAGATCGCCGGCGAACAAAGCTGCCGCGACCACAAACCCCCATGTTGCTGCAATCCCGATCCGGACATCAAGGAGGCCGCGCTCGGCCAGTGCCACGGCCGCGAGCACGGCTGAGCTGTGAAACAGCAGCATCGATGATGCCGCGGCCAGCCGCGACGCATCGGCCTGATGCGCGGAGGCCGCCGCGAGGATGACGCCGTCGGCGCCCATGATGCCGGCCAGAACGATCAGAACCCGGAAATTGCGAGACATCGTCATCAGCTGCGCTCCCCGAGCAGTCGCATCATGGCGCCGCGCAGTTCCGCCATCCCGGCGCCGGTACGCGAGGACGTCACCAGGATTTGCGGAAAGGCGGCGGGATGGGTGGCAAGTGCGGCGGCGGTGGCGGCGGTGCGCTGCTCCAATTCCGCCGGCTTCACTTGATCTGCCTTGGTGAGGACGACCTGGTAACTGACGGCGGATTTATCCAGTGTCTTCAGCACGTCGAGATCGACGTCTTTAAGGCCGTGCCGGGCATCGATCAGCACATAGACCCGCGCCAGATTGCTGCGGCCCTGCAGGAATTTGTGGATCAGCATGGTCCATGAGGCGACCTTGGCCTTCGGCGCGGAGGCGTAACCGTAGCCGGGCATGTCGACCAGCCGGAAGCCTGCATTGTTTGGGCCCTCGAAGAAGATCAGTTCCTGGGTGCGGCCCGGCGTATGCGAGGTCCGGGCCAGGGCGTTGCGGCCGGTCAGCGCGTTGATCAGGCTCGATTTGCCGACATTGGAGCGGCCGGCAAAGGCGACCTCCATGCCGGCCATCGGCGGCAGCGTTTCGATCGAGGGCGAGGCCCAGAAGAATTGCCAGTCGCCGGCGAACAGCTTTCGCCCTTGTTCGATCAGCTTCGCATCAACGTCGGTGGTCATGCGAGGGCCCTGCCGTTCATCGTCGTGGCCGGGCTCGTCCCGGCCATCCACGTCTTGTTTTTTGCAACTCCAAAGACGTGGATGCCCGGCACAAGGCCGGGCATGACGGGTTGGAGATTCTTGCGCCGTCTTACGGGTCGCCGGCTAGCAATTTCCAAAAAACCTAGGTCGCCTTCTTCGAAGCGAAGACGGCCCTGAGATTGTCGAACAATTCAACCTTCACGCCATTGCGGCGCATGATGAAGCTCTGCTGCAGCACTGAAAGCAGATTGTTCCACGCCCAGTAGATCACGAGCCCCGCCGGGAATCCCGCCAGCATGAAGGTGAAGATCAGCGGCATCCAGTCGAAGATCATCTTCTGGGTCGGATCCGGCGGCGTCGGATTGAGCTTCATCTGGAACCACATCGTGATGCCCATGATGATCGGCCATACGCCGAGCGCGAGGTAGTGACCGAACAGCGGCAATTGCGTCGGATCGAATTGCAGCAGGCCGAACAGGTTGAACAGATTGGTCGGATCGGGCGCCGAGAGGTCCTTGATCCAGCCGAAGAACGGCGCGTGCCGCATCTCGATGGTGACGAACAAGACCTTGTAGAGCGAGAAGAACACCGGAATTTGCAGCGCGACGGGAAGACAACCGGCGATCGGGTTGATCTTCTCCTTCTTGTAGATTTCCATCATCTCCTGCTGCTGCTTCACCTTGTCGTCGGGATAGCGTTCCTTCAGCGCCGCCAGTTGCGGCTGCACCGACTTCATCTTCGCCATCGACGCGTAGGATTTGTTGGCGAGCGGGAAGAACAACAGCTTCACCAGCACCGTCACCAACAGAATGGAGACGCCGAAATTGCCGAACAGGTGATAGAAAAAGTCCAGCGCCAGGAACATCGGCTTGGTGATGAAATAGAACCAGCCCCAGTCGATCAGAAGATCGAAATGATTGAGCGAGAGCTCTTTGTTGTAGCCGCCAAGACCGCCGAGCGGAAAATTGATGCCGACGACGCCGGCTTCTTTGGCGCCGGCGAACAGCCGCGCATTGGCGCTGCCGGTGCCGCCGATCGCGATGGTTTGCGGATCCTGCAGGTAATCGGTCTGATAGGTCCGCACCGTGCCGACCAAATTGGACGAGTAGCGGGCCTGCAATTGCGCGGTGGTGTCGGGCAGCAACGCCGACGCCCAATATTTGTCGGTGATGCCGAGCCAGCCGTCGGTGACCTTGAAGCTGACCGTCTTGGCGTCGTCGATTTTCTTGTACGGGTATTCCTGCAGGCCCTGGTCGCCGAGATAGCCGACCAGACCTTCGTGCAGGATGTAGTAGCCCGCGACCTGCGGGGTGCCGTGCCGGGAGATCAGCGCGAACGGATAAAGCGTGACCGGCGTATTGCCGATATTGGTGACGTCGTCCTTGATACTGAAGAGATAGCGATCGTCGATTGAAACCGTGCGCCGGAACGTGAGGCCGTCGCCATTGTCGTATTTCAGTGTCACCGGGCTCGACGGCGTCAGGCTGTTCGAGCCTTCCTGCTGCCACAGCGTGTTCTGGTCGGGAATCTTCACCGTTGAGCCGCTGGCTGCGACCCAGCCGAATTCAGCATAATAGGGGTTCGGCGTCCCGGAGGGCGAATACAGTACGATCGCGGGCGATGATGGGTTGACGGTGTCGTGGAATTGCACCAGCGACAGATCGTCGACGCGCGCGCCCTTCAGCGAAATGCTGCCGGAAAGCCGCGGAGTATCGATCTTGACGCGTGGTCCCGACGCAATGGCGGCATCGCGGCTGACCACCGGGGCTGCGGAAGCGGGCTGATTTGCTGCGGGCGCATCGGCCATCGGCGCCGCACCGGGTTGCGGGTTGCTGGTTCCGGGTTGGGCTGCGGGCTTCACCATCTCGCTCTGGGCCAACTGCGCGGCGCGCTGCTTCTCCATCTGCGGCATGTTGAAGAAATATTGCCAGCCGATCAGCACGAGGCCGGACAGAATGACGGCGAGGATGGTGTTGCGATTATCGGTCATTGTTTAAGGTCTCGTCATTCAATTCGGTTTTGCAATTCGGTTTGCGGCTGGCGCTCTGGACTTTTGACGCGGCTTTCTTGACGCGTTTTCCTTCCGCGAACCGGCATCGACTTCATTCGAAAACGCTTTGGGCGGTTTCGACGGTTGCCGATCGAGGCGATGGAGCGCCGAGCGGAGATCGTCAAGCATGGTCACGAAGTCGCAGGTCAGTGCGGCACGACGGCCGACTAGCACATAATCACTGTGGGGTCGCATTGATATGACATCCAGCCGCTTCACCAGTTCGCGAAGCCGGCGCCGGATGCGATTACGCTCGGTGGCGGTGCCATGTTTCTTGGTAACGGTGAAGCCCACCCGGATCGGGCCGCTATCGCCGCGGGGGCGGCTTTGCAGCACAAAGGCAGCGCTGTTGATCCGCGCGCCATCGGCAACGGCGAGGAAGTCCGCCCGTTGCCTTAACCGATCCATGATGAATCTCCGGGAAACCCGGCTCAGGCGCTCAGGCGTTTGCGACCGCGGGCGCGGCGAGCGGCGAGAACCTTGCGGCCGCCGGTCGTCGCAAGGCGGGCGCGGAAGCCGTGACGGCGCTTGCGCACCAGTTTGCTGGGTTGATAAGTCCGCTTCACGGGTCGTTCTCCGCTGACAATTTGTCCGCTAAGCTGACAATTTGCCTGATTATGAGATAAGTCCGATGATGTTGATCGGCCCAAAGCGGGCCGCTTCCGGCCCAAATTGAGCCGCCCCGGTCGGACCGGGCCATCGCGGACAGTTGGCGGGCTTATACGGGAGCGGCCCGTTTTCGTCAATCTGATCGCTCGCCGCCGTCCGGAGTTCTTCGAAACGGCGCAATTCTCGCGAATATATCGGTATTAGCGGTGTTTTCAGGGAGAGAAGGACAATTCGGCGGGCGGCTTACCTGAGCGGGAACCGGCGGACGGATCGAATACATGATCGAACTGTAATTTGACCGGTTTCGGAGCAAATCGCATCCTGAAACACAGCGCGGTCAGTAAAGACGAATACGGGTTTTTCGGACGAACGACTTCGTTTGTCGGAAAGCGCGCTCTGACTAAAATGTTAAAGTGCCAGCGATCGAAGGCAGAAATCGTGTCAATGACCGACGAAGCGCCGACAACCGGATCGCCGCGGCCAAAGCCGCGGCGCCGGCTTAGCCTGTCCGGCAAACTGCTGCTGCTCACCATTCCGCTGGTGATGATCGCGGAAGTGCTGATCTATGTGCCCGCGATCGCCAATTTCCGGATGAACCGGCTGAACGATCGGCTGGCGGCCGCCAACACCGCCGCATTGGTGCTCGATGCCGCGCCTTCGGGCATGGTGCCGGATTCGCTGGCGCGGAAAATCCTCACCAGCATCGGCGCCCGCGGGGTGGCCATCAAGATGGGGCAGCAACGCCGGCTGTTGGCGAGTGCCGGGTTGCCGCAGGCGATCGACCATGATGTCGACATGCGTTCCTTGACGGTGTGGTCCGCGATCGTCGATTCGTTCGAGATCATGCTGGAGCGCGGCAACCAGTCGATCCGTGTCATCGGACCGACGCCCGGCGGGGGCCAATTTATCGAGGTCGTGATCGACGAAATGCCCCTGCGCCAGGCGATGTACCGGTTTTCGCGCAATCTGCTGCTGGTCTCGCTGGTGATCGCGATTCTTACCGCGGCGCTGGTTTATCTGGCACTGCATTATCTGTTCGTGCGGCCGATGCGGCGCCTTACCGCAAACCTTGTCGGCTTTCACGAGAATCCAGAGAGCTCGGCACGGATCATCGTGCCCAGTCAGCGCGGTGACGAGATCGGCGTCGCCGAACGCGAATTGTCGGACATGCAGCGCGATCTGGTGTCGATGCTGCATCAGAAGAGCCGGCTGGCCGCGCTCGGGCTTGCGGTCTCGAAGATCAATCATGATTTGCGCAATCTGCTGGCGTCCTCGCAACTGCTTTCGGATCAGCTCGCCAGCGTGCCGGATCCGCGGGTGCAGCGCTTCGCGCCGAAACTGATGCGCTCGCTGGAGCGCGCGATCGCGTTCTGCCAGTCGACATTGTCCTATGGCCGCGCGCAGGAGGCCCCGCCCGACCGCCGGATGATTCCGATCGAGCCGGTCGTCAGCGAGGTCCGCGAATCCGTGGGGCTGGGGTCGGATGCGTCGATCACCTGGGTCAGTGCGATCGAACGCGGGCTGGCGATCGATGCCGACCCCGATCAACTGTTTCGCGTCCTGCTCAATTTGGTGCGCAATGCGGCGCAGGCGCTCGAAGGCCGCCCGAAGAGCGACGCCGCAAGCATGCAAATCCGCATCACCGGGCGCCGCGAAGGCTCGGTCGCGATCATCGAGGTGTCCGACACCGGTCCCGGCGTGCCCCAAAAGGCCCGCGACCATCTGTTCGAGGCTTTCCAGACCTCAGGGAGGCCCGGCGGCAGTGGACTTGGGCTTGCGATCGCCGCCGAACTGGTCCGCGCCCATGGCGGCGACATCCATCTGGTGGAAGGTACCATCGGCGCCACGTTCCGGATTGCGATTCCCGATCGGCCGGTGGAACTCCTGAGCGTCCGCAACGAGCGGGCGCGAGCTTAAAACTCGCTCAGGTGGATTTTCGGTAAATCGACCGGCAGATGCCGGGTTGCCGGACCTTGCCAAGCCCCGCGCGAGTCGGTAGCTATGGCCCGCATTCGCGATCTCGCGGAAGTTATTTTCCCGAATGCATGCGGCATCGGCGGGCCCTGCGCCCTCAAATGCCCGCGAAAAACGCGCCCGTAGCTCAGCTGGATAGAGCACCAGACTACGAATCTGGGGGTCAGGAGTTCGAATCTCTTCGGGCGCGCCATTTTCCCACCATTCAGAATAAAACCGCGAACCCGGCGCGGATGTCGTTCGCGGTTTAACTCGACGCGGCGAAGGTCGCGGCGCTGAATGCATTCGAATATCTCGCCGTCTAAGCGAGGCTTTGGACGTCGCATTGGGTATCAAGCTGTCGGTTACAAGATATCCGGTACGCGCGATTTGCATCGTTCTCACGCCGCCTCGTAAGAGGCGATCTTCCTGATCTGCGGCGCGAGTACGTCTTCGGCCGTTTCGAGATCGAAGCGCGCCTGAATGTTCATCCAGAACGCAGCGCCGGTTTTGAAGAACTTGCCGAGCCGCAGCGCGGTGTCGGCCGTAACGGGCTTTTCTTCGCGCGCGATGCGTTCGACCCGGGTGCGCGGCACGTTCAGTGCGGCCGCGACCGCGTAAGGTGTCAGCTTAAGCGGAACGAGAAACTCTTCCCGGAGGATTTCGCCGGGATGAATCGGCGGAAGTTTCTTTGCCATGTGCGAACTCCTATTCGGTGGCCACATTCGGCCGGTCTGGCTAGTGATAGTTCACGCGTCAATCGCTTAGGAGTTTCCTTCCTCATAGGCTTTCCTTTCGTGGGCCGTGGCCTTCCGGTCTGCGACGTCGATCGTTTTTCTCGCCTGCAACGATGTTTTCTTTGCCCGAAACAACAAGACGCATTTCCTCATTCGCCCTTCAAGCGCTGGTCCTCGCGGACCTGGACCCGCTCAGCGCCTCTTGCGCCGGTCTGCGACAATCTCAGCATGCTGAGGGCTGCGCCGAGCAAGGCAAAGCCAACGCCGGCCAGCAGCGAGATTCGTGTGCCCTCGAGGGGATAGCGAGCCAGAAAGAGCGACACCAGGGCTGCGCCCGTCGTCTGGCCTAAGAGCCGCGCCGTCCCAAGCATGCCGCTGGCGCCGCCGCTCCGTTCGCGTGGGGCTGCTGCGATCATGGTGCGGTTGTTCGGTGTCTGGAACAAACCGAAGCCCGCGCCCGCCAGCGCCATTCGCCAGATCACGTCGGCAATCGAGGGATGGGCCGGCAACCAGGCCAAGGTGCCAAGGCCGAAGGCGAACAGCAGGAGGCCTGCGCCGCCCAAGAGGCCGGCCGGATAGCGCTCGACCCATCGCCCCGCGAGCGGGGCTGTGAAGGCGACCGCAATCGGCCAGGGTGTGATCAGGAGTCCGATCTGGATCGCCGAAAATCCGAAATGGCTCTCCAGATAAAAAGGCAGCGCCACAAGGGCCAGCATCTGGGCGCAGAATGAGGCGATTGAGGTGGCGATCGACAGCGCAAAAATAGGAATGCGTAACAGGTCCACCGGCAGCAGCGGCGAAGCCGTGTGGGTCTGCCGAAGCACCAGCAGCAGGCCGGCGAGGACTGCGACGGCAAACTCCGATAGCCAGATCGAGAGCGCCTCGCCATGGCCCACGCCATCGATCGCGGCGATGCCGAGGCCGAAGGTGACGGCGCTCAGGGCCGCGCTCGGCCAATCAAAGGCATGACTGGCCGGTGTGGTGTGCGGCAGGCAGTGCCAGCCAAGCGCCAGCGCCCAGATGCCGAGCGGGATGTTAACGGCGAACAAATACGGCCACGTTCCGACAGCGAGAACACCCGCCGCGACGGTCGGTCCGACCGCGGCGGAGACGGCAACCACCAGCGCATTCAGTCCGATCCCACGCCCGAGCAGGGCGCGTGGGTAGATGTAGCGGACGAGGGCCATGTTGACGCTCATGATCCCCGCCGCACCAAATCCCTGCAGCATGCGCGCCACCGTCAGGAGCAGCAGCGTATTTGCAAGCGCGCAACATAGCGATGCGAGCGTGAACAGCATCAGCCCTGCGAGATAGACGCGGCGATAGCCGATGATTTCGCCGAGCGAAGCCAACGGCAGCAATGAGATCGTGATCGCCAATTGATAGCCGTTGACGATCCAGATCGAAAATGCCGGGCTTGCGTCAAGGTCCCTGGCGATCGTGGGGAGAGCAACGTTGGCGATGGCGCCGTCCATCACCGCCATGACGAGACCGAGCACGATCGTGAGGATGGCCCGATTACGCTGCCGCTGCGGCAGGCCGTCGGCGTACTCGGTTTGGGCTGTCGACATCGGGTGGCCGTGGCGGTCCGAACTTCCTGGTAGCGTCACGCGTCCTCCCGCCTCGTGTTTGATTCACCTTTAAGCGAACCTCGAAAGCGAATTCCACCTTTCTTACAAGCTCAACCGGCCGATCAAACAGCGGCAGACGCCGGCGGAAAGCTTTTTTCGATGCGCGCCGACAGCCGTTGGAGCGTCCGCGCAAAAATCTGGTGGTCGTTGAAGGCCCGGGTTAACGTCAGCGCGCCCTGGATGCCGACGACAACATCTTCTGCCAGTTCACTCGATAGGACGGGATCGATTCGGGAACGGACAAGAGCGCTGTCCAGGGCCTCGATCCACCGTTCAAAATAGCGCCGAATAGAGGCGGCAAAGCGGTCACGGGTATCGTCGATCGCAAAGGCGCCCATGAGACAGACGCGCCTCCCCGAACGGAAGTATTCGTCGACAGATTTCCACATTCGGGCAATTGCCGGGCGGGGCCTCCTCCCGCTCCAGCGGGCGGTACAGTTCGGCGACAAACCACGCATCCACATGGCCAAGGATCTCGGCGGCCATCCCTTCCTTCCCGCCTGGGAAAAAGTGATACAAGCTGCCTTTTGAAAGACCGGTCTTGTCGGTGATGCTGCTGAGCGACGTACCCTCGCCGAGCTCGCGAAACACTTCTGCAACCAGCGGAATAACATCGGCCTTTTCGAAGATCATGCGCGGCATCAGATCATGATCTTCCCTTTGTTGGAGCATGATCTCCGCGCAAACGCTGCGCGCTTGTCGCGAGGGAAAAACCGGTCCCTACTGTTGCCGGATCATACTCTAAAGACCGAGTTCGGAAAGGCCGGCATGGGCGTCGGGACGCCGGCCGAGCGGCCAATGAAATTTTCGGTTCGACTCCGAGATGGGCATATCGTTGATGGAAGCGAAGCGCCGTTGCATGAGGCCGGCGGCATCAAACTCCCAGTTCTCGTTGCCGTATGAGCGGAACCAATGCCCGCTGTCGTCATGCCATTCGTAGGCAAAGCGCACCGCGATGCGGCTGTCGGTGAAGGACCACAGTTCTTTGATAAGACGGTAGTCGAGTTCCCTGGCCCACTTTCGGGTGAGGAATGCGACGATCTCTGCTCGGCCGACCGGGAATTCCGCCCGGTTTCGCCAGCGGCTGTCCTCCGTATAGACCAGCGACACCTTCTGCGGATTACGGCTGTTCCAGCCATCTTCCGCCATCCTGACCTTGGCGGTGGCGGTTTCTAGCGTGAACGGCGGAATGAGTGCTGCGGCCATGATGCTTCCCTTGAGAAAAAACCAACCGGTCCTCTAGACCGATTGGTATTCAGATTCAATCCGGCCTTCCTTCCCACCGCATCGAATCGCCTTTTATACTATTGCGGGATGACCGGCTGTCGAGAAACCAGGCGTGTTGGTCGGACGTGTGGTTGGGGATGAAATCAAGGATGACCTTTGATGTCGCTCCGGTGCTTCGCCGGTCTGCCGTGCGACGATCTCGCTTCAAATTACACGGCGTCGGTTGCAAGCCTCGCGGCGCTGGATCGACTCCAGCTCGCGGGCCTCTCTCGCGAGCCGGGCGGCCTTCACCTCCCTGGCATCGGGAAAAGGTCTGCCCAACTCCCGGGCCTTGTTCTGGACGGCAAGCTTCGGACGCTTGAGCGCAACCGATGCGCGGGCGGGCGAGACACCTTTTTGAACGAGGGTGAACAGAAGTTCTATCTGTTCGTTAGTCCAGCTACGTTTTGATACGCGAGTCATGGCGACGCTTCGGTTGTGAGAATTTCATGCCGCCCCAGCGCCTCAGCGGAATACATCCAGACTAGCGAACGCCGCCGCCTCTCGTCTGTTCGGCGTACGACAGAAGATCGCCATTAATCTGTCTGATCCCGCTTGAGGTTGCATAAGGCGAAACCCGGCAGCAGGCGGAGCATCGCATCGACCGCGATGGTCAGCGGCAGTTCCCGCTCGCCGGTTTCCTCATGGAGCCGGGCACACCTGGCTTATCGGCTGGAGGTCTTGCTCGATCTCAGCGATTTGGCGGTGTCGAGATGCTTTTGAAGAACGTCGATCTGGCCTTTGGCATAATCGGAGGCTGCGTCGGATTGGCGGCCGGTCAGGATGCACGGAGTGCACCAGCACCATCACGTCGGATGGGGTGACGTGACCGATCGGATCCGGCCACCTGCGAGCGTTCCGGGGTTCACTCCGATATGGGCGGCTTCCTGGCGGAGTCTAGATCGGCTGGATCGTCGCCGTCAAAACTCGCTGTTTACGCGGGCTTTTTTTCCGGATGCCGCAACCAAAGCGGTTTGCGAAGGTTCCTGACTTGCTGGGTGGCGATTTAGAGGAGCGTAGCCATGTGTGATTACAGCTTGCATGCGGTCGCGACGCGTCCGGCTCAGGTCGGAGAAACGTTGGTTTCGACCAAATTCAGATCCACAACGACTCGGGGGTTCGCAAGCCCGGACAACCTGCAAGTCGCGGTCTGCCTTCGTCCCGGTACCGAGATCGCATTCGACAATGACGTTCGAACCGAGGGCATGGTGTTTCGCAGGAACATTGGCGATCGACTCGCGCAATTCCGCCAAATAGCCCTCGATAGGCCGGCTCAACATCATGACGCGCTGGAGTTCTCAAACGGCACGATCTCGCTGTTGACTGACCTCATTGCGGGGCAAAGGGCGACGATTTTGCAGTTGCCTGCAAGCCCGAGCGAGGAAAAGCACGAATTGTCCGAAGCGGCAGCTCGACACGAGACCGCCGCCCGCGACCTGACGGGCGTTTAGCCGACATGTATCGCCGCGGGGTGAAGGTCCACAGTCCGGCCGACGTCCCGCCGCGGTCTCTGTGGGTGTTCGGAAAGTCGTCGCTCGTCTGCCGCCCTCGACGGCAAGGTGTTGCTGAGCCGGGGCATCGTGTCAGTTACGCCTACAACCTTTTGCGCGGCCACCGCTGCTGCATGGGTTCTGTTGTTGTAAATTCAGAAAGGGCAAAGCGGGTGGGTGGAACGGTCGTGCCTTGGGATGCGGTTTCCTCGAAAAGCAGGCGTTCATGGGCGTAGCTGAATACAAGGCCATCCCGAAGCCTGACCGTGCAGGTCGCGGACAGAGTTACCGGATCCTTAAGAGCACGCGTCGAATTTAGCAGGATAATCGAGCGGCATCTCAACATTGCATTGATAGATTGGCGGCGTGAACCTAACTGTCGAGGTTATACGGTGCCGCTGAAACATTCGCCGCTGCGCTATTCGACCTACGCCAAACGCCTGATCGTCCTCGGCTTGGTCGTCACGTTGGGATTCTCCGCGATTTTCGGAACCATTCTATGGGACATGGCTCGCCGGGACCGCGACAAGGCGCTTGATGCCGCGACCAATCTTGTCGCCACGATCTCAAACGACATTTCCCGCAATATCGAACTCTACGATTTGTCGCTGCAGGCGGTCGTCGACGGATTAAAGCTGCCTGACATCAATGCGATCGACCCCGAGCTTCGTCGGCTCGTGCTGTTCGATCGTGCCGCGACCGCGAAAGATCTGGGCGCAATTCTCGTGTTGGACAAGGCTGGTGACATCGTGATCGATTCACGATCGGGCAAGGCGGTCGAAGTCAACCATTCGCACCGCGATTTTTTCCAGATCCATCAACAACGCGCCGATGCCGGATTGTATATCAGCCAGCCTTGGGTCTCGCACAGAGGAAGGTACCTCATCAGCTTGAGCCGGCGGATTTCCAACCCGGATGGGACATTCGCAGGCGTGGTCGCGGGAACCATGCGGCTGAGTTATTTCCACGACCTGTTCCGAAAGGTGAAGTTTGGTGCCGGTGACTCGCTGACGCTGATGCGCGCCAACGGCACCGTTTTGATGCGGGCGCCCTTTAAGGTGCAATCACTCGGCGCCGACCTCAGCAAATCCGAAGCTCTGAAGAGACTTTCGACGGCCCAGGCCGGCTGGTTTGAGACGGTGTCGATGATCGACGGGATCGCGCGGCTTTTCGTGTTCCAGGAGGTCGGCGATCACCCGTTGGTTTTGGTCAATGGCCTGTCGCTCAACTCGGTCTATGAGGGTTGGTGGCAAGAGGCGACGTTGATTGGATCGCTCATTCTGGCGCTGTGCGCGGTGAATGCCGCTTTGATCGTATTCCTGGCGCGTGAACTGAGACGCCGCAGCGAAGCTGAGCACGAGCTGGCGATTATCGCCACCACCGACAGTCTGACCGGTCTCTGCAACAGGCGGCGCCTGGACGAGGTCATCGAAAGCGAATGGCTCCGGTCGAAACGGGCGCAAAGCCCGATCGCTTTCCTGATGATCGATGTGGATTGTTTCAAGAGCTACAACGACGAACACGGCCATCAGGCCGGCGACAGAGCCTTGGTCGCGATCGCACAATGCATCGCCGAGAGCACGAACCGGCCGGCCGATCTTTGTGCGCGCTACGGCGGTGAGGAATTTGCGGTCCTGCTTCCCGGTGAAACCCTCGACGGCGCATTCCAGCTCGCCGAGCGAATTCGCGCCAACGTGCTGTCGCTGCGCGTAAAGCAGCTCGGGCAACCCGAGCTCACGCCGACCGTCAGTGTCGGCGTGGCATCCATGGTGCCGTATGGAGGGCTCAATCCGTGCGATCTCATCAGCGCCGCCGACCGCGCGCTCTATGACGCCAAGCGCGGCGGACGCAACCGAACCGAGGTGGCTCCGACCATTCGCCCAATAGAGGCGGAACGAGCGCTGATCGCGGTCTGAAGCCATTTTTGCCGAGGTGTTTTCTCCCACTCGGCGGGATCGCGGCATTTTGTGGCGAGTAGAGCACACGGGGCTCTTATCTTGTTCTCGCTCACGGGTGCCGCCACGATCGAGCGTTCAAGGTCATACTCAGACAAATTGATACGTCGGAGTTTGATTTATCCCAGTTGAATCAATTCGACGAGATTTTGATTCGGCTTTCCATTGCGAGCGCCAAACGCTTCACCAGCTTGTGACTACATTTTCAGAACTAAAATCCGAGCCGGTCGAGTCTCTTGATCGGTGGCGCATTGCCGCCACGGCGATGCGCCGGAAGGCGTAGCGCACGAGGTGCTGTTGCTGTGCGACATGCAATGGCTCGCGATAAACGTCAAAAAAAGGGAGACTATAATGCGAAAGATAATCGTAACTGCTCTTGCCGCATCATTGATGGCGTCGACCGTACAGATGGCAGCCGCCGCAGAGCGTCATCACCATGCACGAAAAATAGTCCGGGCGCCGATCAGTCAGCAGTTCCGCAACGCCAATAACTGGTTGCCCTGGGGCTCCGAGGAGGACCCGGAGTTTTTGTTGCATCATCTCGGAAATTGACGCGCCGCCGCAGTGACGGCATTGCGGTTAGCCGCTTGGCGGCCTGAGGCCATGCGGTCTCGCTGAATTCGGTCGAACAAAAAGCCCCGGTGGTGCCGGGGCTTTTTTCATTGAATCGTCCGCGCGTCCAAGGCGGACAAGGGAAATCGCGGGCTATTTATTTTTTTTCCGAAAGCCGCCCCGGCTCAACGCAAAGGCGCCATCGCCGCAGAGGACGAGCGCGGCCTGCGCCAAGAGCCAAAACAGCGGATATTCCCAGCCTCCGCCGGTGTTGGAATAGGTCCATCCCACCGGCCATTTGATCCACACCACGGTGGCCAGGAAAAACAGAAGGAAGGCGGCCCATTGGCGGCTGTACCAGCCGAGAATGATGGCCACCCCGCCGATTACTTCGAGGCTAAAGGTCGGCCACGCCAGCAGCGGCGTGATTCCATTTTTAGCCAGCAGCGCCTCATGTGTGTTCATGCCGCGAGAAACCTTGAGGAACGCGTGCACGAGCCAGTCGATTCCGATCGCCACACGCAACAATAATATCCCGTAGGGTGCATAGACTTGATCTACGTTTTCACTCCGATTCAAAATTGCTTTCTCCTTCACGGCTTCGGTAAACGGCCCATGGGCTTCTCACCGTGCTTCTGGTTTTGCCGGTTTTTGCCATTCGAATAGCCAAGGTGAGACATCGCGAGAAAAGCACGAACGACGCGCCGGAACAACCGACTGTCGGACCGCGGGGACGGCGAGCGGTGGCGGGAAACATAACGTGCCTCCGGCAGCGTTGTGTCGAAAATTCCAGCCCACCGAATTCGGTGACCCGGCCGCTGCTGTTAAATTCGTCGCGTACCTACGTCATTGCATACCTGCAATGACGTAACGAGCGAAGCCAACAGCTCGCGTGCGGCCGGAGCTTGACTGACGCGCAAATGGCAGCGATGTTGACCCAAACGAAATTAATACGCTTCGTCACGCACGAAGCCTTGGGGAGGACAATGATGCGCGGCAATTCACGGATGTTGTTAATTTCGGCCATGGTGCTCCTTGGGGCACCAGCCGCTCATGCGCAGTACACCGAAAAGGAGTGGCCGGAAGGCCCGAGCAAGCAACGATTCGTGGCGACCTGTAACGGCTGCCACGATATCAACCGGGTTCGTATCGGCTATACCCCCGAAGGTTGGCTCACCGTCGTGCGCATGATGCAAAACATGAGCGCGCCAGTGCCCCCTGAAGAATGGGGCCCCATGACCGACTACCTCATGAAGAATTTTCCGGAGCGTAAGCGCCCGGCGGCGGTCCTTATCGACGGCTCGGCGAAGGTCAATATCGAGATGTGGGACGTGCCGACCCAGGGCTCCCGCCCGCACGATCCGATGGCCGCTCGGGATGGCTCAATCTGGTGGAGCGGCCAACTGGCCAACAAGCTGGGCCGGGTCGATCCGAAGACCGGCGCGATCAGGGAATATACGCTGAAGTCGGCCTTCACCGGCCCCCATGGGCTGATCGACGACAAGGCCGGTAATATCTGGTTCACCGGCAACAACACGGCGCTGATTGGCAAGCTGGATCCCAACAGCGGCATTGTTACCGAATACCCGATGCCGGATTCGCGTGCGAAGGATCCCCACACCCTCACTTTCGATCAGAACGGAATTCTTTGGTTCACGGTGCAACAATCAAACATGCTTGGTCGGCTTGATCCGGCGACCGGTGCGATCAAGCTGGTGACGTCGCCGACGCCGAAGTCGCGCCCCTATGGGATCAAGATCAATGCCCAGGGGGTTCCGGTGTTCGTCGAGTTCGGTACCAACAAGATCGCCACCATCGATCCGAACACAATGGCGATCAAGGAATACACGCTGCCGAATCCGGATGCCCGGCCGCGGCGTCTCGCGATCGATCCAGATGGGGCGATCTGGTACGCCGACTATTCGCGGGGCTATCTCGGCAAGCTTGATCTGACCACTGGCGCCGTCAAGGAGTGGCTGTCGCCGAGCGGACCGAAATCCGAACCCTACGGCATCGTCTTCACCAAGGGCGCGCTGTGGTACAGCGAATCCGGAGCCAAGCCGAACACGATCGTTCGCTTTGATCCGAAGGCAGACAAGTTCCAGAGCTGGGCCATTCCCGGTGGTGGCGACATCGTCCGCAACATGGATGTCACGCCCGACGGCAACCCCGTGATGGCAAACAGCCTGACAAACCAGGTCGGGCTGGTCGAGATCAAGTAACAGCGCTCGCGGGGAAGATCATGATCCGATTGGAATCGGGTCATGATCGAGCCGGCATGATCGAGCCGGCACGTGTCAACGACTGGCGCGCGCAGACACCGGATCGACCATTCGCTGATAATACGCCGGCGTAAATCCGACGATTTGACGGAACCAACGCCCGAGATGGCTGGCATCCGCAAAGCCGGCTTGCCCCGCCACTTGCTTGATCGGCATTCCCTCCGCCAGCAGACGTTTGGCATGTCTTAGCCGGATCCGGATCTGGTAGGCGTGCGGCGGCATTCGCATGGCGCGTTTGAATTTGCGAACCAGATGAAATTTGCTGATCCCGGCAGCGGCTCCTAATTCGTCCAGCGTGAGCTCTCTGGCAAAATGAGCGTCGATATAGTCGCGGGCCAGTCGTACCTCTCGATCAATGAACTGGGTTCGCGGTGTCCTGCCTTGCAGCTCGCTGTTGTCGATCAGGTTGCTGACGAAATCGACCAGGAGATCGTCCGCCCGCAGACTGTCGTGCTGGAGCTCACAGGCGAGATGGGCGGCGAGGAAACTGCGAGCTGTTGCGGGTCCCGGAATCTCGAATCGAAAGCGGGGTTCGTCGACGGTATGCTTGCCGAGCGCCTCGACGGCATCCTGGAGAAAGGCGACCGGGATGTGCATGGTTCGAAATGAGCTGCCAAGCTCACCGCCGCATCGCGTGCTGTGCGCTTCGCCGGGGTTGACGAGGGTCAGCGTACCTGCGCCGAATACGCGACTGTCACGGCCGAAGCGAATCTCGCGCGAGCCCTCATGTACGAACATCAGCTGATATTCGTCATGGAAGTGGGGGACGAGCTGATAGGACGAGACACGGCGCCCGCGCTGCAGTTCCAGGCCGTTCTTGTCGCGCCGCCAAATCTGATGGAGACTTACGCCGTCCTTGGAGACTTGCTGCAAATGATCTGCCATAGCTTCGGTCTTCGGGAGCTGGAATACACGAATATTCCCACCCATTGCGGCGATCTGCAAGCGTAGAAGGGTTAACGGGCGCCTGCCCGGGTTGAGGGAACTGGACGTGCCGGGTGAGGGCGGGCGATTGGGGCCATGATTTGACGATGGGGTGAGCCGTTGCCTGGATGCGCCGGTCAATATTTTTGGTACGAAATTGCTCCCCGAATTGGGGCTTGCCGCTTGGCTGCCTATCCTGCCGCTCAGATCTTTAGCATGCCGCTTGCGACGGGGCATCGGGTGCTTCGCCGGCACGATCTGGAACGCCCGGATGCGAAATCCTTCTTGCTCACGTCGTTCTCATGCCTTTAGCGCGCGCCCGATTGCCGCGAACGCACGCGCAAGCTGCACCAATCGAAAAATGCAGGCGCGGTGTTCTCCCGGCCGGCAAGTCGCCCCGATCGCGGATGCCCAAACGCTAAGCAGTCTCCGAATGCTTCATTCGATTTGCCGCCGATTGGCCCGGCCTCTTGTGCTCTTTGTAAAAGCGCGCAAATCGGGAAATGAAAGTGGAGGCTTCAATGCGCGCTTATGATTTCGGAATGCAACGGCCAAGAGCGAGAAAAGCGTTTCTCGCCGTCTGCCTATGGGCCCTCGGACTGGGCGCGATCGCGTCACCGAGCGCAAACGCAGGCGATCTGATCGATCGGCCGACGCCGCTGCCGTCCAAGGTGAAGCTGACCATCGCGGCGGTCAAGCAAGGTCACATCGCGGTCATGCAAAACGTTCCGGCCATGCTGGAGGGCCTGAATGTTGAGCTTGAGGTCGCCAGCTTCGTCCGTTTCGCCGACGCGCGAACGGCGCTAACCACCGGCTCTGCCGATGTCGCGACCATGGGCCCGGGCGATCTTGCGATTGCGCTGTCGCAAGGCGTTGACGATGTTTCGATTGTCGCAGGAATTGGATCTTCCAACCGGTACATTGTGGGACGAGACGGGATCGATCTGAAAAATTGGGCCGACTTGAAGGGAAAAAAACTCGGCATCCCCAATGGCTCGGCGACGTGGATGCAATTCGCCGCCAAGCTCGAGGACGTCGGTCAGCCCTATGGCAGCTTCGAGGCGGTCAATATCCAGGGCGGCGGTCCGAACTTCGTACAAGCGCTGAAAAAGGGCGAGGTTGACGCGATCATCATTTGGGAGCCGTTCGAATCCCAGCCAAAGGCCGATGGATTCGGGCACTTCGCCGAGCTCGACTACTCCGATTCAAAGGCGATCGGATCCGAACTCGGCGTGATTGCGGCAACCTCGCGCGCCATGGGAGAGAAGAAAGAAGCGCTGCGTCGTTTTCTGTGGGCCTACATGGCTTGCGAAAAGGAACTGCAGGACAGCCAGGCCAAATTTTCCAAGGCGATCTCGGAGTTTACCGGAGTTGATGCACCGAGCGCCGATCGCATGGCACAAAGATTGAAGCTCGGAGGCGTTCTGACGCTCGACCAGCTCAAGGCCCAATCGGTCTGGATGTTCAAATCCGGGATCATTCCCAACGATGTCGTCGGTAAAATCGCCGCGCACTACGATACATCGCTGTTGGCGTCCATAAGGAAGTAGGCGGATGAGTTTGTTGACGGCCATGACATCTGGCATTCATCCGCCAAGGAAGTTTCCTAAGTTTTTGCAAGGAGCGAGGCTGCGGGCAAAATTCTTCAGTTTAATCGTGCCGATTGGGCTTCTCGTTTCGTGGCAGTTGGCGGTGCAGTACAAATTATTACCCGCAGCGATCATCCCGGCGCCAAGCCAGGTGCTGGAATCCTGGATCAAATGGGCTTTCGGCAGCCCAAGCGGAAATTTCAATTCCTACAGCGGGAGTTGGGGGGCGAGCGTGCGTGCATCGCTGTGGCGCGTCGCACAGGGCTATGCGATTGCCGTTTTGATCGGCGTCCCCACCGGGGTGCTGATCGGACGGAGTCAATTCGTGCGTCGGCTGATTGATCCGATGATCCAGGGATTGCGGCCGGTCCCCATCACGGCGTGGCTTCCTTTGGCGATCGCGGTTTTCGGCATTCACGACCTCAGCGCCTTGGCTTTGATCGGGCTCGGAGCCTTTTATCCCATCGTCATCAGCACGACCCAGGGCGCGCGTGGCGTGCCTCAGAATTTGATGCGGGTAGGGGCGATGATGGGTATGAATTGGTGGCAGAGCGCCCGAATGATCGTTCTGCCAAGTGCCGCGCCCTCGATCTTTACCGGATTGCGGCTCGGCCTGGGGATCGCCTGGACCGCGCTCGTGGTCGCGGAAATGGTGGCGGTGAAATCCGGTCTCGGCTTTGTGCTTTGGGATGCCTACTACATCGGCCGAATGGATATCGTGCTCGGCGATATGGTCTCGATCGGGATCATAGGTCTTGTCAGCGATCAGGTGTTGGTCGCCGTGGAGGCGCGGATCTTGCGCTGGAGAACCGTCCATGTCTCCTAATCTGATGTCTCCTGACCTCGCCATCGAAATAAATCAGGCTTCGAAAGTCTATGAGGGCGCGCGACGCGTCGAAGCGCTCAGCGGGGTCGACCTGATTGCGAAAGCCGGCAGCTTTTCGGCGATTCTGGGTCCCTCGGGCTGCGGCAAGTCGACATTGTTGAATGCGCTTGCAGGCTTCGAAACCGTGACCAGCGGGACGGTCAATATTTTCGGAGTGCCTGTTCGCGGGCCCGGGCCAAAGAGGGCGGTGGTGTTCCAGGAGGCCTCTCTCCTGCCGTGGTTTAGCGTTCGCGAGAACGTTCTGTTGAGTGCGCAGGTGTCAGGCGACAACAGCGGCGCAATCTATGATTTTGCGAACCGGTTGATCACGCGCGTCGGCCTCGCGGGGTTTGAGGATCACTATCCCGCCGAACTTTCCGGAGGCATGCGGCAGCGAGTTGGCATCGCCCGCGCGTTGTTGATGCGGCCCGACGTCCTCCTGATGGATGAACCGTTCGGAGCGCTGGACGCCCAGACCAGACTTCAGATGCAACAGCTGTTGCTCGATGTGTGGGAAGAATATCGCACCACCGTCGTGTTCATCACCCATGATATCGATGAAGCCATTCTTTTGGCGGATGAGGTCCATGTCATGTCGGCTCGTCCGGGGCGAATTGAAATGTCCATTAAAGTTGAGTTGACGCGGCCACGGCACGTCGACTTGATCACCGATCCGAGCTTCAACGTCATTCGTCGACAAATCTTTGATTGTATCCGGGCCCATGTCTGAGCACTTAATGTCTGCAAATCTGATGTCTGCGCGAGCGGAAGAGCCGAAGTCGAAAGATCCACATCTCTTGGCCATATTCGCAGGCCGGGTTGCCCCGCTCGGCTTGAAGAATATTCCGAGCGCCTTCATAAAAAATCGTGTCGCCCAAGAGGTTTGGGTGGGCCGGCTCGGCCTGGAGGGCGATTCGCAAGCCGATCTCGCGGTCCACGGCGGGGTGGACAAGGCGGTCTATGCCTACCCGTGGTCGAATTATGCGCTGTGGTGCCACGATTTTCCCGAGCATTCTTCCCTTTGGGGGGAAGGTTCGCTTGGAGAAAATTTGGCGTTAGCCGGATTGGACGAGAGTGAGGTTCATGTCGGAGATATTTTTCGGCTGGGGACGGTCACCCTTCAGGTGACGCAGCCGCGCAAGCCCTGTTTCAAACTGGCCTTGCGCTACAACGACGACCAGCGGATTGCATCACGCATGGTGCGTGAAGGCCGCACCGGTTGGTACTTCCGGGTATTGGAAGAAGGTCGTTTGTCGGAAGGCCAGCCGTTGACGCTGTTGGAACGGCGGCATGCGGACTGGTCGATCCGGCGGGTGAATAAAGCGGCGTATGATAAAGGCGCATCCGAAGACGAATTGCGCGAAATCGCCGCTTTGCCCGAACTGTCCGCAGCCTGGAGAGATCAGACGCTGGCTTCGGCAAGTGTCGTTGCCGCAAAGCGGGCGACCTCCAGGTTTCGTCGATTTGTTCTTGCAGAAACCAAGATCGAGAGCGCGTCGATCCGCTCGCTGGTTTTTTCGCCCGCCGACGGTGAAGCGGTCGCGATTCATCGGCCCGGCCAACACGTGCAAATCAGACTGCCAACGCCGTCGAGCAAGGAGCCTGTCGTCCGCCGCTATACGGTTTCTTCAAATCCGAACGGCAAGTCACTGCGGATCAGTGTCAAGGCGGAGAGTGGCGGCCTGATATCGCCGCTGTTACATGAGATGGAAACAGGCCACGCGCTAGAGGTCTCCGGGCCGCAAGGCCGTTTTGTGCTCGAAAGAGAAGCCGGGCGGCCCATCGCGTTCATATCCGCAGGTGTTGGAATCACGCCGATGATTCCGATGCTGAATGCGGCGGTCGCCCAGGATGGACGATTTCCTTTCGTTCCCAAGATATTGTTCATCCACGGGGCACGAGATGGTGCCGAGCACGCTTTCTCCGATCAGGTGCGCACCAGCCTGTCGAAGCATCCGAACGTCGTCTCGAAGATTTTCTACAGTCAGCCCACCGCCGCGGATCGAGCGGAGGGTCGCTTTGACGTGGCCGGACGCA
Source organism: uncultured Alphaproteobacteria bacterium (assembly GCA_963814615.1). Lineage (GTDB taxonomy): Bacteria > Pseudomonadota > Alphaproteobacteria > Rhizobiales > Xanthobacteraceae > Bradyrhizobium. Next base: position 260,701 of record CAWFDN010000002.1, read on the forward strand.
TGACGGTCGCTGACATCGCCGATCTGATCACTTCGGAATACGACATCTATTTGTGCGGGCCAGCCGCGTTCATGGAAATGATTGGCGAGGGATTAAAAGCGCGAGGAATTCTTGCCTCCCAAATCAAAACGGAAACGTTCGATTTCAGCGGCGATCGTAAGAAAGCGTCGATAGACACGCAACTTAAGAGTTTGGGAAATCCAAACGCCGCCGTGCAAAAATCCACCGTGAAAGTCACTTTCGCGAAGTCGGGAGTGACCGCTCTCTGGACAACGGAAAAGGGTACGCTGCTGGATTTGGCGGAGGCGGCCGGCGTCACCGTACCCTCGGATTGTCGGACCGGGCTTTGCGGCACTTGTGCATCGAAGATTTTGCAGGGTGAGGTCGTCCATCTGGCACTTGACGGCGCCGATCCTGGTCCGTCGGAAGCCCTGCTTTGTTGTGCCGTTCCGACGACATCGTCGATGGTGGTCGATCTTTGACACAGGATTGGCATTGAGGGCGTTTTAGCAAACGCAGGGCAGTTTCTGCCTGCCGCCGATCGTGCTAGATTGGGCTCTCTGTTTGAGCATGGTCGCTTTGTCCCGAGGGAAAAGCCGGTTTCCACTTTTCCGGATCATGCGTTAGAGAACGGTAATGCATGAGGATTTCGACACGGATCTGCGCGAACTCGCGAGCCGGGGCCGGTTACGCGGGCTTTGCGAGCGGGCGGGAATAGACTTCACGTCGAACGACTATCTTGGGTTGGCCGAGTCCGAGGAATTGACGCGCGCGGCGGCCGAGGCGCTGGCGCGTGGTGTGCCGGTGGGTTCGGGTGGATCGCGCCTGTTGCGCGGCAATCATCCCGAGCATGAAGCGCTCGAAAGCGAAGCCGCAGCCTATTTCGGTGCCGAAACTGCGCTGTATTTTGGCGGCGGCTACGTTGCCAATTTTGCGATCTTCTCGACCTTGCCGCAACGGGGCGACCTTGTGGTTCACGACGAGCTGATCCATGCGAGCGTCCACGAAGGGTTGCGTCGGGGACGCGCCGATTTCGTCGCCGTTCCGCACAACAATGCCGACGCATTCGACGCCGCGATCGTTCGGTGGCGCGCCGCCGGTGGCAAAGGCCGGGCCTGGCTTGCGATCGAAAGCCTCTACAGCATGGATGGCGATAGCCCGGACCTCGCTGAAGTGTTTGCGGTCGCTGATCGCCACGACGCCATGGTCGTCATCGATGAGGCGCACGCGACCGGCGTGCTCGGCCCGCAGGGCCGCGGGCTCGCGGCAGCCTTCGAGGGGCGCGACAACGTGATCACCTTGCACACCTGCGGCAAGGCGCTCGGCACCGCCGGCGGGCTTGTCCTGGCGCCGAGAATTATCCGCGACTTTCTTCTCAACCGCGCCCGCCCGTTTATTTTCGCCACCGCCCCGTCGCCGTTGATCGCCGCGGTCACCCGCGTGGCCCTGGAAATTTCCCGCACCAATCCCGAGCGCCGAGACCGGCTCGCGCGTCTGGTTCAATTTGCGGGGAGCGAGCTTCGCCGTCGCTGCAATATCGGCGGCTCCGGTTCGCACATTCTTCCCGTCATCATCGGCGCCGATCAGGCGGCCGTGGCAGTGGCGGCCTCACTGCAACGCCGGGGCTTTGATGTCCGCGCGATCCGTCCGCCCACCGTCCCCGAAGGCACCGCGCGCCTGCGCATCGCGCTCACGGCCAACATCGATGAGGCCATCGTAGCCGATTTGTTCGAAGCCCTCGTCGAGGACATGCGAAACGCCGCATGACCACACGCATCATTGTCACGGGCACTGACACCGGCCTCGGCAAGACCGTTTTTGCCGCCGCACTCGCCGGCAACCTCGGTGCGACCTATTGGAAACCGATTCAGGCCGGGCTTGTCGAAGAGACAGACAGCCAGACGGTGCTGCGGCTTTCCGGCCTCTCCGAGGCGCGCGTATTGCCGGAAGCCTATCGGCTGAAGACGCCGGCCTCGCCGCATCTTGCCGCCGAGATCGACGGCATCAGCATCGATCCCGAGGCGCTGGTTTTGCCCAAAACGGACGGTCCGCTGGTGGTGGAAGGGGCTGGCGGATTGCTGGTGCCGCTGACGCGCGAGGTCGCTTACATCGACGTCATGGCGCGGTGGCGGGCGCCGGTAGTGCTTTGCGCGCGCACCACGCTCGGCACCATCAATCACACGCTGTTGTCGGTCGAGGCGCTGCGCGCGCGCGGCATTCCGCTGCTCGGTGTTGCCTTCATCGGCGAGGAGAACACCGATTCCGAGCGCATCATCGTCGAGATGGGTCAGGTCCGGCGCCTCGGCCGTCTGCCGTATCTTTCGCCCCTGACGGCAGACGCGCTACGGGAAGCGTTTGCACTCCATTTCAAAGCCAGTGATTTTCTGGAAGAATTCGTCTCATGAACTCGAACTCTCCCGTATGGCACCCGTTCACGCAGCATGCCGTGCAGCCGGAGCCGCCGCTGATTTCCAAAGGCGAGGGGGCTTGGCTCGAGACCGCCGACGGTCGCCGCATCTTTGACGCGATTTCGTCGTGGTGGGTCGTGACCCATGGTCATCGTCATCCGCACATCATGCAGGCGATCAAGCGTCAGGCCGACCGTCTCGATCAGGTGATCTTCGCCGGCTTTACCCATGAGCCGGCGGAAGCGCTTGCGCGGTATCTCGTCGCGATCACGCCGCCGCAGCTTGAATACGTGTTTTTTTCCGACAGCGGGTCGACTTCGGTCGAAGTCGCCTTGAAAATGGCGCTCGGCTTCTGGCGCCATCGCGGCGAGAACCGCAGCCGTATTCTCGCGCTCGAAGGCGCCTATCACGGGGATACCATCGGCGGCATGTCGGTCGGCGAACGCGGCGTCTTCAATGCGCCCTATGATCCCCTGTTGTTCGATGTCGAGCGGCTTCCCTTTCCATCTTCGGGTCGCGAGCAGGCGACACTGGATGCGTTGAGCGCGGCCTGCCGAAATCAGGCGATCGCCGCGCTCATCGTGGAGCCCTTGATTCTCGGCGCCGGCGGGATGCTGATCTATGCGCCGTCGGTGCTTTCAGAAATGAAACGCATTTGTCAAATCCACGGCGTTCTTTTCATTGCCGATGAAGTGATGACGGGATGGGGACGAACCGGCACCTTGTTCGCGTGCGAACAGGCCGAGGTTGCGCCGGATATCGCGTGTTATTCCAAAGGTCTCACTGGCGGCTCGCTGCCATTGGCCGTGACGCTGTGCCGCGCCGACATTTTCGACGCACATTATTCAACCGATCGAACCAAAACGTTCTTTCATTCGAGTTCCTATACCGCAAACCCGATCGCCTGCGCGGCCGCGCTCGCCAATCTCGAGATTTGGCGCAACGAGCCGGTGATGGAACGCATCGCGGGTCTGGCGGCCTTGCACAGCGCGAGGCTCGATCGTTTCCGGGAGGATCGGCGGTTTGAAAATGTCCGCCAGATCGGCACTATCGCTGCTCTCGACCTCGTGGCGAGCGATGCCGGCTATTTGGCCAATATCGGCCCGGTTCTCTACCAGGGCTTTCTGACGCGCGGCTTGCTGGTTCGGCCGCTCGGCAACACGATCTACATCATGCCGCCCTATTGCAGCACGGCCGGCGACCTCGATCTGGTCTATCAAGCGATCGGCGACATCGCTGACGAGATTGCGTAAAAGACGTAGAGCGCGAACGCTGCGTCAAACGCTGCGTCAAACGCTGCGTCAAACGCTGCGTCACATGCGGCCTCGCGCCACTTCGATGAAGTTGCGCACCGGCGCGGAAGGATTGCCGCGATAAGGTATCAAAGATATATTTTACACACCCTGAGCGGAGGCTTGTCGAATGTCTCCCGCGTCTTTCCACGATGAGGAGCAGCGAGCCATGGCAGTCCCCACAATTGCAATCGTCGGTGCCGGGATGGGCGGCTTGGCTGCGGCCGCCACGCTTCGGCAATCGGGCATCGACGTTCAGGTGTACGAACAGGCGCATCGGTTTGGCCCCGTGGGTGCGGGCATTCAGATGCTGCCGAACTCGATGAAGGTGCTGCGCGGCATTGGTGTCGAGGCCAGGCTGCGCGAGCGGGCCTTCGCGCCCTATTCCCACCTCAATCGCGTCGGCGACACCGGTGAGATCAAGCGTGAGTTGCCGATGCCGGAAGACCTCTACGGAGCGCCATTCCTCTGCATGCATCGCGCGGACCTGCATGCGGCGCTTACCTCCATCGTGCCTGAGGAGACCATCCACCTCAACAAGAAGCTGGTCCGGCTCGATCAAAATGGGGGACCGGTGACGCTGTCGTTCGCCGACGGCACCACGGCCAACGCGGACGCCGTGATCGGCGCGGACGGCGTCCATTCCTTGGTGCGCGACATCATCATTGGACCTGACAAGCCGCTGCATCGTGGCCGCATCGCGTACCGCTCGGTGTTCAAATCCAACCTGATGCCAAAGGAGATCTCCCGCTCCCGCACCAAGTGGTGGGGCGAGGACCGTCACATCGTCATCTATTATACGGCCAAGGACCGCAGCTCTCTCTACTTCGTGACCAGCGTGCCGGAGCCGGCAGATTGGGTGACGCAAGAATCATGGTCGGCCAAGGGCGATGTCCATGAATTGCGTGCGGCCTATGCCGGCTTCCACCCTGAAGTCCGAATGGTGCTCGATGCCTGCCCGGATTGTCACAAATGGGCGATCCTGGAGCGCGACCCGCTGCCGACCTGGAGCCAGGGCAGGATCGTGTTGATCGGTGACGCCTGCCACCCCATGACACCCTATATGGCGCAAGGCGCGGCCACGTCGATCGAGGACGCCGCGGTGCTGGCGCGCTGCCTCAAAGACGTGTCGATCGACGGACTTGAAGCGGCATTCAAGCGCTTCGAGGCGCACCGCAAGCCGCGCACATCAAAAATCCAGGCGATTTCCAGCGCCAACACCTGGATGAGCGGTGGCAACGACGATCCAGGTTGGCTGTATGGCTACGACGCCTGGAACGTCTCGCTGGACCAGCCCGCACCGATGCCCGGTGCGCCCTCGAAATCGGCCGCGGCATGAGCGGCTCGGTGACGTGTTCGACCGGAAGCTTCGTCGCGCCGGATGGCTTTTCCACCGCCTATACCCTGCACGCCGTCTCTCCTCCCGGCGCATCGTCGGTCCGACCGCGGATCGCGCTGATCCATTCGTTGGCACTCGATCAGAGCATTTGGGACGGGGTGGTGCCGCTCTTGAGTCCTCACGGGGATGTGCTGACCTATGATTGCCGCGGCCACGGCAAATCGGGCCGGTCGAAGACGACGTTCACGCCCGAACTGTTCGCGGCCGACCTCGCGAGCCTGCTCGACCATGTCGGCTGGTCAAGCGTCACGCTTGCCGGTTGCTCCATGGGCGGCTGCGTCGCGCAGGCGTTTGCCGGGGTCTATCCCGAACGGGTGCAGGCACTGGCGCTGATCGACACCACAGCGTGGTACGGCGAGAGCGCGCCAAAGGATTGGCGCGAGCGAGCCGCGACGGGGGCCGCACAGGGATTGCAGGCACTGTCCGGATTTCAGGCGACCCGCTGGGTGAGCGATGGGTTTCGCGAGGCGCATCCGGAAATAATCCGCGCCAAGCTGGAGATATTCCTCGCCAACGATATCGATTGCTACACGGCGACATGCGAAATGCTGGGCGACGCCGACCTTCGGCACTATCAACCCACGATGCGCATGCCGACCAGCGTGATCGTCGGCGAGGAGGACTACGCGGCGCCGGTCGCGATGTCGGAACAGATCCAGCGCGGCTTGCGAGATGCGACGCTGTCGGTCTTGCCGAAGGTCCGCCATCTGACGCCGATCGAGTGCCCGGACGTCGTCGCGGGCAAAATTCTGGCGCTGATCGAGCGGGCGCGAGCCACATCTGGTCTGACGGCTACGCCCGCGTCAGGCTAGCCTGCATTATGATTCGCGCTGACCGATAGAGTCGGCCGAAAATTGAACAAACGGGAGAAAGCCCTTGCCAGTCGCCAGCGCGGAGTCGCGGTCCGAGGCTTCCGTCGTCCTTTCGTCGGCGCCATTCGCGGCAGAGGAGGCCGCCGCTGCCCTGATCGCGCGCATGGAGCAGCTGTCGACGTCGCGCTGGTTCGTCCGTGCCCGTGTGGTCATGGGTAGCGCGACATTCTTCGACGCGTTCAACGCGTTGTCGATCGCCTTTGTGCTGCCGATCCTGGTGCCGCTCTGGCACATCACGCCACCCGAAATCGGTCTCATGATCGGCGTCAGCTATTTGGGCCAGATCGTCGGAGCGCTGGCTTTCAGCTGGGCGGCCGAGCGTTACGGCCGGGTTCGGTGTGCCGCGGCGGCGACGGCGATTTTTGCGGCGATGAGCCTTGCCTGCGCCGGAGCCTGGAGTTTCAACGCTCTCCTGATTTGCCGCTTCATCCAGGGCATCGGCGTCGGCGGCGAGATGCCGGTGGCCGCCGTGTACATCAGCGAGCTTTCGAAGGCTCACGGCCGCGGCCGGTTTTTCCTGCTGTATGAGATGATCTTTCCTGTCGGCTTGATGGTGACGGGCCAGGTCGGCGCGCTGCTGGTGCCTCTGATGGGGTGGCAGATCATGTTCCTGATTGGCGGCATTCCCGGGCTGGTGATCGCTGTGTTGCTGTTGCGACTGCCGGAATCTCCGCGTTGGCTAATCAACCATGGCCGCCTGGCTGAGGCCGACGCCGTGATCACCCGGTTGGAAGCGGCTTCCCGCAAGGTCGGTACCGTGACGTCCGAGGTCCCGCCAGCCGTGATCCTGCCGACGCAAGTCCCTGTTCCGCCGCGCGCGCGCGGCAAATGGAGTGAGTTGCTGTCGCCGGAGTATCGCGGCCGCACGCTGATCGTCTGGGTGCTGTGGGCTGCCGCATTCCTGATCGCCAACAGCCTCAACAACTGGATGCCGACGCTCTACACCACGGTCTATCATCTTGAGCTTCCGCAGGCGCTGCGGGCGGCCTCGATGACCAATGTGGCTCAGGTGCTGCTCGTCCTGCTCTGTGCCGTGGTGATCGATCGAACCGGCCGCAAGTACTGGATGATGGGGGCGTTCGGGTGCGGGGCCGTGTTGTTGGGCGTGCTGGCGTTCGGCGGCACGCAGAACGTTTCGTGGGTCATCGTCTTCAGTACGCTGAGCTACGGGTTGATCGGGTCGATCGCGGCCGTTGTCTATCTGTACACGCCCGAGATCTATCCGACCCGGATGCGTGCGATCGGCACCGGCGTCGCCACCTCGTGGCTTCGAATCGCGTCCGCGATCGGCCCCACGCTGATCGGGTTCATGATCGGCAAAGGCGGTGTCGATTCGGTATTCCTGATGTTCGCGGGCGTTGCCGTGCTGGGACTGCTGGCCTCGACCCAGATGATCGAGACCCGCAACCGCCGTCTTGAGGATATTGCACGTTGACGGGCTGCCGCTCGCCTTCCATTGGCCGGCTTTGCGCGGCATAATTGGGTACCTAGAAGAACAACAGGCTGAACCGTCATGACCGTACACGAGCGCAACATCGCGGCATCGATCGACCCCGTAAAACTGGACCGTCTCGCCGAAGTGGCCATCAAGGTCGGCTTGCAGCTGGCGCCAGGACAGGACCTGCTGGTGACGGCGCCGGCGGTGGCGCTCCCTTTGGTGCGGAAGATCGCCGAACATGCCTACCGGGCCGGCGCGGGTCTGGTGACCCCCTTCCTGTCAGATGTGGCGATCACGCTGGCGCGCTACCGGTTCGCCCGCGACGACGGCTTCGACCGCGCCGCCGGCTGGCTTTATGAGGGAATGGCGAAAGCCTTCGCCGCCAACACCGCCCGGCTCGCGATCGTCGGCGACAATCCGATGCTGCTTTCCGGCCAAGATCCCGCCAAGGTCGCGCGCGCCAGCAAAGCCAATTCGATCGCCTACCAGCCGGCGCTGGAAAAGATCGTCGGCTTCGACATCAACTGGAACATCATCGCCTATCCGAGCCCTTCATGGGCGAAGCAGGTCTTTCCGGGCGACGAAGAAGACGTCGCGGTCGCAAAGCTGGCGGACGCGATCTTCGCGGCCTCCCGCGTCGACAATGACGATCACATCGCGTCGTGGAACACGCACAACGCCACGCTCCGCAGCCGCACCGACTGGCTGAACGCACAGCGCTTCCACGCGCTGCACTACTCCGGACCCGGCACCGACCTGACCATCGGCCTCGCGGACGGCCATGCATGGGAGGGCGGCGCCTCGACCGCCAAAAACGGCATCACCTGCAACGCCAATATTCCGACCGAAGAGGTCTTCACCACCCCGCATGCGCGGCGGGTAAGCGGCCACGTCGTCAGCACCAAGCCGCTGTCCTATCAAGGCACGCTGATCGACGGCATCGCGGTGAAGTTCGAGGAAGGACGCATCGTCGAGGCCAAGGCCACGCGCGGCGAGGAGGTGTTGAACAAGGTGCTCGACACCGACGAGGGCGCACGCCGCCTCGGCGAAGTGGCGCTGGTGCCGCATTCGTCGCCGATCTCAAAGAGCGGGCTGTTGTTCTTCAACACGCTGTTCGATGAGAACGCGGCATGCCACATCGCGCTCGGCCAATGCTATTCGAAATGCTTTATCGACGGCACGAAGCTGACGCCTGAGCAGATCGCAGCCCAGGGCGGCAACCAGAGCTTCATCCACATCGACTGGATGATCGGCTCCGACAAAATCGACATCGACGGCGTTCACGCCGACGGCCGACGCGTCCCCGTCTTCCGCAAGGGCGAATGGGCCTGATGAGACACAAACGCCGTCGAGAATAATTACCGTCGGCGTGCCCGGCCGCGATTCCCGTGACATCGTCAGGCTCCGCTCGCGCTGCCGGTCGATCTCGAATTGCTGCCCGACCCGGCGCATGAAGTCGTCGAGCGGTGTCATGAAGCGATGCATCGAATGGCACGAACCAGTACATTGGTGTCAGCGGTGATCTTCATCGTTTGCCGGCCCAGCCCCGGGCGGCGATTTTGTTCATTTCCTCAATCGTCAAGGACGGACCATCCTTTCGCTTCAGAAAACCGAACGCATCCGAAATCTTGCCCGTGGGCCGGGCGGCCTTCACTTCGATCCTGCCGTCGGGAAGCTTGTCTACGGTAATTTTCGCTCCGGGATGAACACCCAGATGCTTCAGAATATCCTTGCGCAGGGTAACTTGTCCCTTGGCTGTCACGTCAGCGTGCTCATGGGGCGGTCTCGTTTCGCAAGCCTAAAATGTAAGGTGAAATACCCTTACAATAAAGCGGGAGGCGGGGAGATCACGAACCCCTTCGCGGGCTGATTTTCCAGGTGGCCGCGAGGATGCCGGCGGTGATCACGCCGCTGACGAGCGCGGCGATCGGGATCGACAGCGCCAGTGCTGCGGTCGCGGCCCAGCCGATCGAGGAAAAGGCTTCCGCGAAGGTCGCCAGCCGCGACGAGGTCTGGCGACGGCGAAACTGGCTGCGGCGGGCCTGGACGCGAAACCAGAGCTGGATCGCGGTGGCGGAGACGGAAGCGATCACGACGCCTGACGCGGTGATCACCGCCTGCAGCGGCGAGGCAAACAGCAGCGCGATGACCAGAGGCGCGAAGATCACGGCGATCGCGATCAACACCACCTCGATCTTGGCGCCGGTCACGCGGGAGGATGGCAACGGTGCGGTCGCTATCAGGTCGGCGGCGTCTTCGCCCGATATCGTCAGCCATGCCAGACCGCCGGCGAGCTGGCCGGCCGCCATCACGATCACCGGGGTGATCAGTATAAGCGGGGCCGAACTGTCGGCAAAACTTCGCCACAGCATCAGCGCCGGCGGCACCAGGTACAGCAGTTGCATCAGGGTTTGCGACACCAGCCAGGGGTCGCGCCGTAGCAGCACGAATTCCTTCCACCGCAGCGCCTGCTGTCGCGAGCTCGCGCGGAATGTCCTGGCGCGGGAAGCTTGATGGGCCGGTGCGGCATTCGCCGAAACGCGCACCGCGGTGTCGGCGAAGCGGGGCGAAAACATCGCCATCACGGTGCCGAGCAGAACGAGGCCGCCGGCCACCAGAAGCGCCAGCGCGTCGCCATCGCCGAGCGCCGCGCGTGCCGGCCACCAGAGCATACTCCCAAGGTCAGGCGCAAATCCGACGGCGGCATCCGATGTCAGAACCGCGAAACGCGACAGCGTGCCGTAAGACAGGATCGCGGCGATCTGGAGGGCGATGACGAAGCCGGCGCCGATGATGGCTGAGAGAATTTGCGCGACCAGCCGGGTTCGGCTCGGGCCAATCATGCGAAACAGCACGATCGTCACCGCGATCGCTACGGCGGTGGCCGACAAACCGATTGATGTCACGACGCCATAGACGGCGAACCATCGCCAGCCGCCGCCGATCACGAGCACGTCGACGAATGGCGTCGACAGCAACAACGCCATCGCAGTGACCGACAGCGCGATCGCGGCGATGCGCACCGAAAACACGTTCGCCAGCTTTACCGGCGACGACATGATCAGGTCGAGGTCGGCGCGGGCGTAAAACACCCGCGTCACGGATTCGATCGCCTGCGACAGCATCAGGGCCCAGGCCAGGAAGATGGTCGCCGTGATCACGATCAGGCTTGATGTGTCGAGCGGCGCCTGCAAGTCCGCAAACCGGCCGATCACGGCATAGGCCGGCAAATGCAGGATCGCGGCAAACACAATCAGGCCGATCACCGCGACGCGTTTTCGTCCGCGCCGGCCACCCGTCATCATTGCGAGCCATTCGCGCCATGCCAGCCGGATTTCATGCCGGGCAAACGAGGTCAAGCCGGCGCTCGGATTCATGCGACGGCGGCCTCGACATCGACCAGCGCGACGAACATGTCCTCAAGGCTGGTGTCGCTTTTCCCGTTCTGCTGGCGCAATTCGGCGAGCGTGCCTTCGGCGACCAACCGTCCCGATGCGATCACGCCGATCCGGTCGGCCATGCGCTCTGCCACTTCCAGGATATGCGTGGTCATGATCACGGTGCACCCCGAGCGAACGCGGTCCTGCAACAGTCCCTTGACGTGGCGCGCGGACACGGCGTCGAGGCCGGTGAGCGGCTCGTCGAGAATGATCAGCCTGGGGTCGTGGACCAATGCGCCCGCGAGCGCGACCTTCTGGCGCATGCCCTTGGAAAATCCCTCGCAGCGCTCGTGCCAATGCGGCTCCAGACCGAGCGAGATCAGGAGATCGCGCGCGGAGGTTTCCGAAATTCCGGGGTCGATCCCCCAGAGGCCGGCGACGAAGGCCAGATATTCCAGCGGCGTCAGTTTGTCGTAGACCATCGGCTCGTCCGATACCCACGCCGTGATTTGCTTGGCGGCAACGGGATCTGCGAGCGCATCGATACCGAGCACGGACACCGAGCCTGCATCGGGCTGCAACAGGCCGGCCACCATACGCAAGGTCGTGGTCTTGCCGGCGCCGTTGGGGCCGAGCAGGGCGTAGAATTCGCCGGTTAGAACGGTGAGATCGAGCGCATCGACCGCGAGGCGATCGAAACGTTTTGTTAACCCTCGTAGTTGCAGCGCGGGCGCGGCGGCATTCATGATGTCGGGACGATCCAGGGTTTGCTTTGCTTGCGAACCATGGACTGAAAGATATTTCGGCGCCGTGAATCGGGGCCGACAAATTCAATGAATTGAGCGATCTCGCCGACACCGTGATGAAACGGGCCAGCGCGGGGTGCGCCGCCGACGTCAATCGAAGGCCACGCGAACAGAAGAGAAACGCGCTGCAACATCGGCAGACTCAAATGGTGTTCTGAAGGAGTGTCGTCATTATTTGGCAGAGTCTGAAGTTCGGCGCGACTGAGTGGATTTTTGCATGATCATGGCTAAAACCGCATCGAGTATTCGACTGACAGCCGTGCGCCGATAGGCCCAGCGTTCGTCAGGCCCCGGCGGACTGACCACCATTGTTGCGTTGACTTCGAACAACAATAGATCGCCATCGGGACTAAGCCCGAAATCGATTCCACCATAATCAAGGCCGAGCGTAGCCCGAATCCGTTCAAGCGCCGTGATCGCCTTGCCCCCAAGAGCGGTCGGCATGTCGTCGAGAAAACGCGCTTCCTCCAACCGGTGGTCGGGTTTGTCCGCCATATCCGAGGTGAAATAATGCACCTTCCAGTTCCCCGATATGGCCAGATGCAAGGGATAGATACGGCCGCCGATCATCATCACGCGGTATTTGCGGGCGTTGCCGTCGTTACCGCGGGCGTCGAGATACTCGATCACCAGGAGATCGTTGCCCGGAAGGGCGGCGATGGCGGCAGATAGTCCTTCTGGTCGTTCCACAAGGATGAAATTTCTTCCCGTGTGATAGCCGGGTGAGCGCAACAGCAGCGGAAACGAAAACCCGTGTTTTGCAAGGCAAGCGGCGCCTTCCGGACCGGCGAGGCTGTCGCGAGCGATCGCGATCGTTCGTGGGGTCACCACGCCAGGCACGGTGCGCAGCCGTCGGGCATTGTTAATGCGACCGGTCTTCATCACGGCGCAGGGGTCGTTAATAACCGGCGCGCTTGTCCGCGCTATCAAACTGGCGGCGGCCTCCAGAGCGGGCTCGCAAAGATCGGCGTCCCCGATCGCGTTGAAGATCAGTTGGTGCGGCGGCAGCGGGGTCGACGGATCGAGATAGTCTGTGACGATGACGGATGTCAGAAAGACGCGGTCGTCCAGAAATGGAGTGGTTGGAATGTTTCCGCCGCCCGAAGACACCAGTTGCAGCAAGGCGACCGGTGCCGCGGTCCCGCGATAGGGCAAGGTTGAAACGGCTTGACCGCGAAAGCCCTTTTGGAAATGAAATCGGGCACCGGCGCGGTCGCCGAGATCGGAGAGCACGGCGCCGAGGCCCTGATGAGCCGCCACGTGCTCGGGATCAACCCGTAAAGATGCCTCGTAGTGCTCCCGCGCTTCCGCGTGCCGGTTGGCGCGAAGCAGCAGGTTGGCGAGGTTCACCCGCCCGATCGGGTTTTCAGGATGGTGAGCGATCGCTTCTGCATAGACGCGGCAGGCGGCGTCAATCGCGCCCATATTTGTCAGCAGGGTCCCGAATTCGTTGAGCGCGCTGAAATTTTCGGGCGCTCTCCGCAAGATGCCGACGAAGGCCAGTTGGGCGTCCTGTGGCCGGTCGAGAGCACCAAGGAGAGCCGCACGCTCGATTTCGGTATCGATAGTGTCACCCTCGGGATGGCGCGCCAGCAAATCCTCAAGCTGTCGCAGTCTGGCTTCCTGGGCCAGCCGGGGCGCCCAGCCGTGGTCGGTACTGGCACCGCCGCGCGAGAGGGTCGCGTTGTCTCTCGGTTCGGTCATGATGTCCGGCTCGACGTTGGTTTTCGATTACGGCACTATTGGCTGATTCGCTGCGGGCGCAAATCGAAGCGCTTCATTGCGGAATGTTTCCTGCTCCCCCGACCGAAATATCCAGAAGCAAGTTTTTAGCTGCTGTAGTTGCGCATTGCTGCAGTGGAAGGAACTTGTTTACCAAGAATCAGCCATCGTGGTCGTACCCACCGTGACAGAGCACAGGTCCTAATGACGCGCGCGCCCGCAACTCGTCTCTCCGATGCCGAAATCCCCGACCCGGACGCCGCACGACAGCTAAAAGTTGGGCTGGAATATTATACTACCGGAAGAATCGACGAAGCGATCGAGGCGTATCAACGCGGTCTCGCCAGCGTCGAGAGTGAGCCAGCTGGCGCCATATCCGTCGAGACCGTTTCAGGATTACACTCAAATCTCGGTAATGCCTGCATGGTCCGGGGTGATCTCGGGTTTGCCGCCGAAAACTATAAAGCGGCGTTGCGGCTTGCGCCTCACCTGACGTCGTGCTGGTGCAACCTCGGCAATGTGCATCTCAAAACGGGGAAGCCTCAAGAGGCCATCGCATTTTATGTTCAAGCTCTAACGGTGAACCCGGGCCATTGGCCCTCACGCACCAACCTGGTTCAGGCCCTGACGGCCACGCGGCAATATCTTCTGGCCAAGGCGCTGCTGGAAGAATTGATCGGCGAACGGCCGCAAGATGTCCAGATCCACCATCTGCTTGGAAAGATTCACTTCGAACTCGATGAGTTGGAAGCTGCGCTTGAATGGTTTGGCAAGGCCGCCATCCTCAACCCGAATGACGCCGATGCCATCTACTGGATCGGCGGGATCAAGCAGAAGCTCGGCGAAACCGACGCCGCGGAAGCCGCGTATGCGCAAGCCGCGCTCATCCAACCCTTAATCAGCCGGCCGGCCGCAAAATTTCCTGCGGATTTCCGTGTTCTTGCGCTGTATGCGCCGTTCGCCGGTAACCTGCCAACCGAATATCTGTTCGGGGATTCCGCCTACGACACCGATACGCTCGCTCTGTTTGCTTCCAGAGAATACGACGTCGAAAGCCTGAAACAGAACGTCCAGGTCGTCGTCAACCTGATTTCCGACGCCGACCAGGCCGATGCATTGTTGCCGCGGGCCGTCGATCTGACGGGCCGGCTTGGCAAGCCAACCGTCAACGACCCGCGCAAGATCCAGAAGACGACCCGGGACGCCGTAGCGGCGCTGATGGAAGGAATACCGGGCTGCCGCATCCCAAAGGTCTTGCGTCAGAAAGCCGGTACCGATCTCTCCGTCGCGACATTGCGGGCCGCGCTTTCGTTCTCGCCCACCATTCTGGTCCGGCCCGTCGGGACGCATGGCGGCGACGATTTCGAGAAGATCGAAGGTCCGGACGATCTTAACGCCGTTCTTGCGCCCCGACCGGATGCTGACCGCTATTTCATCGAGTACATCGATTACCGCTCAGTCGATGGCTATTTTCGGAAATATCGCTTCATCTTCGTGGACGAGCAGATTCTGCCATACCACCTCGCGATCACGGATCACTGGAAGGTGCATCACGACAGTACCGACATGGTCGATCACCAATGGATGCAACAGGAAGAAGAAGCGTTCCTGAACAATCCGACCACGGTTTTCAATTCCGCTCACTATCGGGCAATGCGGGAAATCCAGCAGCGTATCGGCCTTGAATATTTCGGCATAGATTGCGGGCTGGATCGTTCCGGAAATCTTGTCGTGTTCGAGGCCAATGCTTCGATGCTGGTCCATGATGGCAATGAGGAGTTTCCCTACAAAGCGCCGTTCGTGCGTCGCATCAAGTCGGCATTCGACGAGATGTTGCAGAAGTTCGCGATCGCCAACGCCTCTCAGGTAGACCCGCAGCCATGCCTCCAAGCAAATGATCCCGGCCTTGGTTCCTGCCCAATCTGATCGTTTTTCGGCTTCTTTCGAATCCTTCGGTTGGAGAAAATTCTCCAGCAGGCAGCATGCGCGACTTGATGGCCGAACGCGGCTCGGCGCGCTCAGGCGGCCGACTTCCGGCTCTGCTGGCGGATGGCAAGTTAACCCGAACGATCAATCCATGGGGCTGCCGGTCATGGAGTGACAGCTCGCCGCCGTGGGCCATCACAATGGTGCGTGCGATCGAAAGCCCGAGGCCGAAACCCGCAGCTTGATCCATATTGCGGGCGTCGTCGCCGCGCATGAACGGCTCCAGCATGACTTCCTTGCGGCCATCGGAGATGCCGGGGCCATCGTCCTCGACCTCGATCGTCGCGGTTTCCGGAGAAACCCTCAGGCGGATGAGCGGTGCGACGTTTGCGAACGCGCAAGCTGCTTTGGACGCCACGCATGATGACGGCCATGGAAACGCGGTCGCCACGCTCGATGCCCATGACGCGATCACGTTATCGGGTGTCCTCAAGGCGCAACTGCACGCCGCGGATTTTCACTTCGTCTAGAGCCTTTCCGTTCCGATTGAATCGGAACGGAGGCTCTATTTCTTTGTTTTGACGCGTTTCTTGACGCGAACCGGCATCCACTTCGCTGGAAAACGCTCTAACCGAGGCTCGGCAACTACAGCACGCGCGGAATGCCGAGCGCTTCGACTTCGCCGAGCACGGATTTGATATTCTGGTGACCGGCGCCGAAGTGACTTTTCGGGTCGTGCAACGGAATGGTATGCACGCCGGCGAGCCGGTAATATTTGTCGTGAACGAGGCAATGCTTGCGGATCAGCGGCCATAGCATGAGGCCGAGCATGCGCTGGTCGTGGCCGTATTTTGCCGTCGGCCCGAACGTGAAATAGCGCCGCATCAGC
The DNA here is from genome assembly GCA_963814615.1 of uncultured Alphaproteobacteria bacterium. GTDB lineage: Bacteria > Pseudomonadota > Alphaproteobacteria > Rhizobiales > Xanthobacteraceae > Bradyrhizobium. Next base: position 276,833 of record CAWFDN010000002.1, read on the forward strand.
TCGACGACGTCGAGGCCGCAGTCGGTGCGTCCGGCCCAGGTGCAGCCGATCATCAATTCGTTGTGCAGCACATGGTCGCGCACCGCGTGGAAGGGAAAGTCGCTCTCGATCCACTCCCGGACCAGGTCGGCTTCATCGGCGGAAAGTCGCGCGTCGCAGTCGCGCACCAGAAATCGCCCGACGCTTCGATCGTTCATCACCAGAAACCGCTGAAACAGGCCGACGCCCGGATATTCGTCTTCGATGTTGCGAACGTCCGCGCCATTGTCGCGCAGGAAGGCGACGCAGGCCGGCGGCACGGTGGCATCGACGTAGTAACGGCAGGTCCAGCCGGGGTAGACGGTGCGGCTGAGCACAAGATTGATCATGGCGCCGTAGCTGTAGAAGGGCGCGGGCCCCCACAGCGAAAACGAAATGACGTTGCGCCCCGACGGCGGTCCGCTTGGCGCCGTCAAGGAAAAGGGCGGCGGGTTTTGGCAGGCTTCCTGGTCGCGCAGGTCGAGCCCGCGCTGCCCATAGCGGATCGCTTCTTCCGTTTTCCCGGTGTAGAAATGGCCGACCTTGAGCGCATCGAGCACGGTGAGGTCTTCGCCGTGCCTTTCGATGTAGTCGGAGGCCTTGCCGATCGCTTCCCCGAAGCGCTGCATGTTCGAGAGTGTTGCGATCAGAGACTTCTGCAAGCGGGCATTGTCGGGCTGATCGCGGACGAGTTGCTCGACGAGAACCAGCGCCGGCGCCCAATCGCGTTTCTGGTAAAAAGCATCGAACAGCAATTCTTTGGCGACAAGATCATCAGGGCGCGTCACGACAATCGCGCATAATTGGACGATCGCTTGATCGTTTTTGCCGGCCCGGAGCAGGGCGCGGATGGCATTATGCTGCTCCGCGGATTGCGGTATCGTCCTGCTCACAGCGTTTGACATCGTAAACTCCGCTTCTCGACGCCGTATCGACGGAGTCTGGTCCGTTGGCGCGATATCCTTTATGACCGATGAAAGGCGCTATTCGCAACGTAGTTTGGCTAGCGTTGTTTCTCGGATTTTGGAATTATCCCCTGATGAAGCGGCTGAGGATATTGCGACGTTGGTTCGCGCGAAGGTTCGGGTATGCGAGGCTGTTGTGCTTGGCGCTCCTGATCGGCCTCGCAGCCTTGCGCATCGCCGATCCGGCCGGGGTCGAAGAGCTTCGTGTCAGAACCTTCGATGGTTTTCAACGCATTGAGCCCCGGGTGAAGACCGCAAAGCCGGTCGTCATCATCGATATCGACGAAAAGAGCCTGGCGAAATTCGGCCAGTGGCCGTGGCCGCGAACGCGGATCGCGGACATGGTCGCCAACCTCACCAAACTCGGCGCCGTCGTGATCGGTTTCGATATCATCTTCTCGGAGCCCGACCGGCTCAATCCCGACGTCGCCGCCGACACCTTTCGCAATCTCGACGAGGAAACCCGGGTCAAGCTGCGCGCGCTGCCGAGCAACGATCAAATTTTTGCGGATACGATGCGGCGCTCGCGCGTGGTGCTCGGCGAAACCGGACTTCCCCAAATCGTCTCGGAACTCGACAACACACTTCCGGTGACGGGACTGGCGATGCTGGGCGAAGACCCTCTGCGGTTCATATACAAATTTCCTGGCTTGCAGCGTAACACGCCGGTTCTGGAAAAGGCGGCCGGCGGCCGCGGCCTGCTCACCATCAACCCCGAACGCGACGGCATCGTCCGGCGGGTGCCGATGATCATGCAGCCCCAGGGCACGACGATGCCCTCGCTGAGCTTCGAAATGTTGCGGGTGGTGACGGGCACCGACACCATCTTCATCAAATCCGATGTGGCGGGCATCAAGAGCCTCGGCGTCAAAGGGTTCCAGATTCCGACCGACCTCAACGGACAGCTTTGGGTTCATTTCGCGCGCCGCGATCCTTCGATCTATGTTTCGGCAGCCGACCTGTTTGAAGGAACCGTCCCGCCCGAAAGGATCCAGGGCAAGCTGGTGCTGGTCGGAACGTCGGCGGCGGGGCTTAACGACATCAAGACCACGCCGGTCGATCCCGCGATGCCCGGTGTCGAGATTCACGCCCAAGTGCTGGAGAGCGCCCTGACGCGCGCCGTGCTGTCGCAACCGAATTACGCCATTGCCGTCGAATTTTGCGCCGCGCTCGTGCTCGGGCTTCTGGTGATCGCGTTCGCCCCGGCATTCGGCCCGATCGCCTTTGGGGCTGTTGGCGCGCTGTTCGCGACACTGTTGGTCGGAACCTCCTGGTATTATTACACGCAGCACCGGCTGCTGATCGATTTCACCTATCCGCTGCTCTCGACCACTGCGGTCTATCTCACTCTTATGTTTTCGAGCTTTGTCAGGGAACAGGCGCAGCGCCGGCAGATTCGCTCCGCTTTCGGCCAATATCTGTCGCCAGCGCTGGTCGAACAACTGGCGCAGTCGCCGGAAAAGCTCGTGCTCGGCGGCGAGGAGCGCGAGATGACCATCATGTTCTCCGACGTCCGCGGCTTCACCACCATCTCGGAGTCCTACAAGCACGATCCGCAGGGCCTCACGACGCTGATGAACCGGTTCTTGACCCCGCTGACCAACGCGATCCTGGCGCGCAAGGGCACCATCGACAAATATATGGGCGACGCGATCATGGCGTTCTGGAACGCACCGCTCGACGACCGCGAACATCAGCTCAATGCCTGTGAAGCCGCGATCGACATGCTGGAGCGGATCGAGGTGCTCAACAAACAGCGCGAGGGCGAGGCGAAGGAGGGCGGCCACGCCTACATTCCGATCAACGTCGGCGTCGGGTTGAATACCGGCGTCTGCGTCGTCGGCAATATGGGTTCCGACCTGCGGTTCGATTATTCGGTGCTCGGCGATAGCGTCAATCTGGCGTCCCGCCTCGAGGGGCAGTCGAAGGAATATGGCTTCCCGATCATCGTCGGCTCCAAGACCGCGCTCGCGGTCAAGGACAAGTTTGCGATCCTTGAACTCGATTTCATCATGGTCAAGGGCAAGAAAGAGCCCGAGGTAATCTACGCCATCGCGGGCCGCGAGGACACCGCGCAGTCCGCAAGTTTCCAGCGGCTGCGCAACCTCACCATCGAGATGCTGGCGTGTTATCGCAGCCGCGATTGGGACGGCGCGCTGGCCGCGATCGAGCGCGGCCGCCGCACCGACGATGGCCACGCTCTGAAGTCACTCTATGATCTGTATGAAGCGCGAATTCTCAGCTACCGGGAAAGCCCGCCGCCCGAAAATTGGAACGGCGCCTATGCGCTGCTGACGAAATAAGACGACAGCTCATTTGAAATCGTACGGTGGGCAAAGCCAACCACGGCGCCAATGCGCCTTTGCTCACCCTGCGCTTCGATGTGACACCAAATAAAAAGGGCGGCGCTTCTGCAACGCCGCCCCAAGCCGAAAAGAAAGATTATCCGGTTAAAGTTTTCACTCCAGGCCGATCGTCGTCAGATCCTGAAACCAGTGCTGCGCCTGCACGAACTTCTTGATCTTGGGCGATAGCGCGTGCGGATTGGTGTCGTGCACCACCCACACCAATGCGGCATCGTCGACGATGAGCGAATGCGCCTGCGCCAGCAATTCGTCCTGCTTGACGGGATCGAAAGTCTGCTTGGCTTCGTCGATCAAGGCATCGACTTTCGGATTCTTGTAGCCGCCCCAATTGACGCCAACCGGCGCGATCTGGGACGAGTGGAAGAACCGAACAATGGCGTAGAGCGGGTCGGAGGTCACATAGGCGATGTTGTTGGCGGTGATGCCGGCATTGATGTCGTCGGCGGCACCTTTGCGCCAATGCGTGTAGAGCGTCTCCAACTCGACGACCTTGAAGTCGACGTCGATGCCGATTTCCTTGAAGCTTTGCTGCAGGAATTCGTTCATCGGCAACGACAGCATTTGTCCGGTGCCGCCCTGGGCGATGATGAAGGTGGTCTTGAGCGGCTTTTCTTTCGAATACCCCGCCTCCTGAACCAGCTTCTTGGCCGCGGCAAGATCGTATTTGAGGTCGAAGCTCGGCTTGCCGAACCACGGGCTCGACGGATCGACCTGACCCTTGGCGGGTTTGGCCAGACCGTTCATCAACCCGACCACCGAGTCGCGATCGATCGCGAGATTGAGTGCCTTGCGCAGCCGGATGTCGGCCCAGGGCGAGCCCGGCAAGACGCTCAAGTGATAATTCCACACATGTGGCGTGATGTTATCGACAATCCGCATGCCCGCGGATTTGAGCTGCGGTACCGCGTCGGGGGCGGGCGTCTCGATCAGATCGACCTGCCCCGCCAACAGGGCGTTGGTTCGGGTCAACGCCTCCGGCATCGGAATCAGGACCAGCTTGTCGACTTTCGGAATTCGCTTCTTGTTCCAGTAATCCTCGTTCTTTGAAAGTTCGGCAAGTTCGCGCGGCACCAGCTTGGTCAGCTTGAACGGTCCGGTGCCCGAAGGCTGGCTGGCGAATTTGTCCCAGTCCTTGCCGAGCTTCTCGTATTGCGCCGGGCTGGAGACCAGAAACCAGAGCATCTGATAGGGGAAGAACGAGTTGATTGTCTTGGTCGTGATTTCCACCGTGGTGTCGTCGATCTTGGCGTAACTTGCGACCGACGGCAGGCGGGTCTTCACCTGGGCGCTCTGGCGCTTGTCGAATTGCGGCGCCTTGTCATTGAGGACCTTGTCCAGGTTCCAGATCACCGCATCGGCATTGAAGCTAGAGCCATCGTGGAATTTCACGCCCTGCCGCAGCGTAAATCGCCACTTGGTTTTGTCCGTGTCGTCGACCTTCCATTCGGTGGCGAGGCCGGGGACCAGCTTGCCGGGCCGATCCGACACATCCATTTCCCAGGCGACCAGCGGATCGTAAATCGTATAGGCCGTGAACTGATAGGCGCCGGCGCCACGATCCGGTTGGCCCGTCGTCAGCGGAATGTCCGCCATGGAAATGCCGTACCGCACTACGGACTCGGCTTTTGCTGAAAAAATAGGCAGACTGGCGCCGATGGCGACCGCCAGGGCTGCAAGAAGGATCGAATTTCGGGCGCGCATGAACGAAGCTCCATTGGACGGGTACTGGAGCCTGAACCTGCAAGGTCGGTGCCAAATTAGGCATCCGTGTCAGTTCTTCGGGAGGCTCCGCAAGGAGTTGTACAGCCAAAAGCATCGAATGAACAATTGCTAGCATTGGCACAGCCGTTGCATAAGATTGCATAAGAAATAGTCATCTAACGATCGAGAAGGGGTTTGCTGCGATGCTTGCCGAAAAATCTGGGAAAAGCCGGGTGATAACGGCGGTTGCGATGTGGACGATCGCGTCGGTGGTGGGGCTGCCGCAGATCGCCGGTGCCGAAACCATCCTGCGCATCGGCATGACCGCGGCCGACATTCCGCGCACGCTCGGCCAGCCCGATCAAGGCTTTGAGGGCAATCGTTTCACCGGTCTGACGATGTTCGACGCCCTGACGATGTGGGACCTGTCGTCCTCGGAAAAGCCGAGTGTCGTGATTCCCGGGCTCGCGACCCAATGGGCCGTCGACGATACCGACAAGAAGAAATGGACGTTCAAGCTTCGTCCCGGCGTCACGTTCCACGACGGTTCGCCGTTCAATGCCGACGCCGTGGTCTGGAACGTCGAAAAAACACTGAAGCAGGACGCGCCGCAGTTCGACCCGAGCCAGGTCGGCGTCACCGCATCGCGGATGCCGACGCTGGCCTCGGCCCGCAAGATCGACGACATGACGGTCGAATTGATCACCAAGGAGCCGGACAGCTTCTTGCCGATCAACCTCACCAATCTGTTCATGGCGAGCCCGGCGAAATGGCAGAAGCTGTTCGACGCGGCCGAAGGCGCCGATGCCAAGGCCAAATCGCAAGCCGCGTGGGCGGCGTTTGCGCGCGGCGCCTCCGGCACCGGTCCGTGGAAGATGTCGAGCTTCACGCCCCGCGAGCGGCTCGAATTGGTGAAGAACGAGAACTATTGGGACAAGACGCGCATCCCCAAGGTCGACAAGATGCTGTTGCTGCCGATGCCCGAGGCGAATGCCCGGACTGCCGCGCTGCTCTCCGGCCAGGTCGACTGGATCGAAGCGCCGGCGCCGGATGCGGTCGCGGAAATCAAGCAGCGCGGATTCGTTCTTTATACCAATGAAGAGCCGCATGTTTGGCCATGGCAGTTCTCGCGCGTCGAAGGTTCGCCCTGGAACGACATTCGCGTCCGCAAGGCCGCCAATCTTTGTGTCGACCGTGAGGGTCTGAAGAACGGCCTGCTCGCCGGGCTGATGGAACCGGCGACCGGCACCTTCGAGCCCGGGCATCCCTGGCGCGGGAAACCGAGCTTCGAAATCAAATATGACAAGCCTGCGGCGCAGAAGCTGATGCAGGAGGCCGGATTTGGTCCGAACAAGAAATTGTCGGTCAAGATCCAGACATCGGCCTCGGGATCCGGCCAGATGCTGCCGTTGCCGATGAACGAGTATTTGCAGCAGGCGCTGGCCGAATGTTATTTCGACGTTCAGCTCGACGTCATCGAATGGAATACGCTGTTCACGAACTGGCGGCGCGGCGCCAAGGATCCGTCCGCCAACGGCGCCAGCGCCACCAACGTGACCTATGCGGCGATGGATCCGTTCTTTGCCATGGTGCGCTTCCTGCAATCGGCGATGGCGCCGCCGGTTTCGAACAATTGGGGCTATATCAACAATCCGAAATTCGACGAATTGGTCAAGAAGGCACGCCAGACCTTCGATCCGGCGGCGCGCGACGCTGCATTGGCCGAACTGCACGCGGCTTCGGTCGACGACGCGGCCTTCTTGTATGTCGCCCACGACGTCGCCCCGCGCGCCATGAGCCCGAAGATCAAGGGCTTTGTGCAGCCCAAGAGCTGGTTCGTGGATTTCTCGCCGATTTCCATGACGCCATAGTCGACCGGCTTTGTGCTCTCCACCCACGTCCAGGCAAAGCGGCGAGCCGCGCCGTCGTGCGCCGTCCGCATCTTGACTTCGAGCAAGAAAAACGCGGATGTCGGGATCGGCCGGATATGACGACCAGAGATTTACGAGTCCGCCGTCGGAACGACTCGTGGATAAATTCTTGATGATTGACCAAAGGTGATCTGTGTTTGTCTACGTTCTCAGGCGTGTCGTTTATGTGATCCCGATCGTCACCAGCGTGGCGCTGGTGTGCTTTCTGCTGGTGCATCTCACGCCCGGCGACCCCTTGGTCGCGATCCTGCCGGCGGATGCGTCGCAGGAACTCGCGGACCAATTGCGTATCGCCTATGGCTTCGATCGTCCGCTGCCGGTCCAGTTCGGGCTTTGGCTGTGGAAGGCGGTCAATGGCGATCTCGGCCATTCCATCGCCACCGGGCGGCCGGTTTTGAACGAAGTCATGCGCGCGGTTGGCAACACCGTCACCTTGGCGATTGCGGCAGCGATGATCGGATTCACGCTGGGTTTGTTCTTCGGCCTGATCGCCGGTTATTTCCGCGATACCTGGGTCGACAAAGTGGCCACCTCGATCGCGATCGCCGGCGTGTCGGTGCCGCATTACTGGCTCGGCATGGTGCTGGTGATCATCTTTTCGGTGCAGCTCAACTGGTTGCCCGCGGTGGGCGCCGGCCCCGGCGGCTCCGGCGCCTGGGGATGGGACTGGGAACACATCCGCTATCTGATCCTGCCCGCGGTCACCACGTCGGTGATTCCGATGGGCATCGTCACGCGCACCGTACGCGCGCTGACCGGCGATATCCTGAGTCAGGATTTCGTCGAGGCCTTGCGCGCCAAGGGTTTGCGCGAAACCCATGTGTTCCGTCACGTCATCAAGAATGCGGCCCCGACCGCGATGGCGGTGATGGGACTTCAATTGGGATATATGCTCGGCGGTTCGATCCTGATCGAGACCGTGTTCTCGTGGCCGGGCTCGGGATTGTTGCTCAACTCCGCCATTTTCCAGCGCGACCTGCCGCTCTTACAAGGCACGATCCTGGTGCTGGCGTTGTTCTTTGTGTTCTTGAACCTCATGGTCGATATCGCACAGGCCGCGATCGATCCGCGTATCAAGCGGAGTTGAGCCGATGAGCGTCACCCCCATGAACGCGATTTCAGACGCGGCGCTGCAGGCCGAGCCCGCCAGCAAGGCGCGCGGCTATTGGGCGACCGTTGGGCGGCGCATCGTCCGCGACAAGGTCAGCATGGCCTGCGCCTGCATCCTGCTGGCGATTTTTATCTCCGCTTTGTGCGCGGCGTGGCTTGGCCTTGCCGACCCCTATCAGGGCTCGATGATTCGACGGCTGCGCCATATCGGAACACCCAACTATCCGCTCGGCACCGACGAACTCGGCCGCGACATGCTGGCGCGCTTGATCTATGGCGGACGCCTGTCGTTGTTGGTCGGTATTCTCCCGGTGATCCTGGCCTTTATCATTGGGACTTCGTTCGGTCTCGTCGCCGGCTATGTCGGCGGCAAGATCAACACCGCGATCATGCGCACCATCGACGTGTTTTACGCCTTTCCGTCGGTGTTGCTGGCGATTGCGATTTCGGGCGTGCTCGGCGCCGGCATCGTCAACTCCATCGTCTCGCTGACGGTGGTGTTCGTGCCGCAAATTACCCGGGTGGCCGAGAGCGTCACGACCGGGGTGCGGAATATGGATTTCGTCGAGGCGGCGCGCGCCTCCGGCGCCGGCCCCTTCACCATCATGCGCGTGCATATGCTCGGTAACGTGTTGGGGCCGATCTTCGTCTACTCCACCGGTCTGATTTCGGTGTCGATGATTTTGGCGGCGGGCCTGTCGTTTCTCGGTCTCGGCACCAAACCGCCGGAGCCGGAATGGGGGTTGATGCTCAACACGCTGCGCACCGCGATTTACGTCAATCCGTGGGTGGCGGCATTGCCCGGCGTCATGATCTTCGCGGTCTCGATCTGCTTCAACCTGCTCAGCGACGGCATGCGCAGCGCCATGGACATCCGGAACTGACGTCATGAACCAGAACAATCCAGTGACCGATATGCTTGAGCCAATGGAGGACCGCGGCGGCGCGGCGCAGCCGTTGCTACAGGTCAACGGGTTGACCAAGCACTTCCCGGTGCGGGGCGACCTGTTCAGCGCCCGCAAGACGGTGCGCGCGGTCGATGACGTGTCGTTCTCCATCGCCAAGGGTGAAACAGTCGGGATCGTCGGGGAGTCCGGCTGCGGCAAGTCGACCACCGCGCGGCTGTTGATGCACCTGATGACGCGCGATGCCGGCGATATCATCTATGACGGCAGCCAGGTCGGGGCCACTCTGTCGCTTCGCGAACTTCGCCGCTGCATGCAGATGGTGTTCCAGGACAGCTACGCCTCGCTCAACCCGCGCCTCACCATCGAAGAATTGATCGCCTTCGGTCCGAAGGTCCACGGCATGGCCGACACCGCGGCACGCGCGCTGGCGCGCGAACTGCTCGGCAAGGTGGGTTTGCGGCCGGAAAACTTCGCCAACCGGTATCCGCACGAGATTTCCGGTGGCCAGCGTCAACGCGTCAACATCGCCCGCGCGCTGGCTCTGTCGCCGCGTCTGGTGATCCTGGACGAGGCGGTCTCGGCGCTCGACAAGTCGGTCGAGGCGCAGGTGCTTAACCTGTTGGTCGATCTCAAGCGCGAATTCGGGCTGACCTATCTCTTCATCAGCCATGATCTCAACGTGGTGCGCTACATTTCCGACCGCGTGCTGGTGATGTATCTCGGCGAAGTGGTCGAGCTCGGACCGGTGGATAAAGTGTGGGATGCGCCGGTCCATCCCTATACGCGGGCACTGCTGGCCGCGATGCCCTCTTCCGACCCCGACAACCGGACGCAGACGCCGCCGATCTCGGGCGATCCGCCCAACCCGATCGACCCGCCGTCGGGATGCCGGTTTCATCCCCGGTGTCCATTCGCCGAGCCGCTCTGCTCAAGTGCCACCCCCAAACTCACCGCGCTCGACAAAAGCGGGCATGAGGCCGCGTGCTATATGGCGATACCCGGCTCAGGTCACAGCCGCGCGCCATCAAAAGGAGCTTGACGCTATATGACGAAGCCCACGGCCAAAGAGGTCAAGGCGATGGCTGACGTCGCCGGCGTCCCGGTGAGCGCCGATGTTGCGACGCGCATCGCCGCTTCCATCGGTCCGGCGTTCGACGGCTTTGCGCCGATCGCCGGCACGCTGCCGTTCGATCTGGAGCCTGCGACCTTTGTCGCTGTGCAGACTGCTAAAACAAACAAGACTGCCGAAAAGGTCGCGAAATGAGCGTTGAGCCGTCCCTGCTGTCGTTGACGTCGGTCGCGCGAGCGATCGCCGAGAAGCGCCTGTCGTCGCGTGAGACGACTCAATCCTGTCTCGATCGAATCTCGCAGTGGCAACCCCACCTCAATGCGTTCATGGCGATCGAGGCCGAAGCGGCACTGGTGGCCGCCGCCGACGCCGACGCGGCACTCGCGAAAGGCAATCATCGCGGCGCGCTGCACGGTGTGCCGCTGGCGCACAAGGACATGTATTACGACGCCGGCAAGGTCGTCACCTGCGGCTCGCAGATTCGTCGCGATTTCGTCGCGACCACTACCGCGACCGCCTTGCAGCGCCTGAAGGATGCCGGCACGATTCGCTTGGGCTCGCTGCAGATGTCGGAATTCGCCTATGGCCCGACCGGCCACAACTCGCATTACGGCGCAGTACATAATCCATGGGCGCCCGGTCACATCACCGGCGGTTCGTCGTCGGGTTCGGGTGCGGCCGTGGCGGCGCGGTTGACGTTTGCGGCGCTGGGCTCGGATACCGGGGGCTCGGTCCGGATGCCGGCGCATTTTTGCGGCGTGACCGGATTGAAGACGACGGTGGGGCGGGTCAGCCGCGCCGGCGCGATGCCGTTGTCGCAGTCGCTCGACACCGTGGGGCCGCTGGCGCGTAGCGCCGAAGATTGCGCCTTGCTGCTGGGATTGATGGCCGGCGCCGATCTCGAAGATTCAACCGCGATTTCCGGGCCGCTGCCGGACTACATGGCGGCGACGCGGCAATCGATGAAAGGCGTGAGGATCGGCGTTCCCTCCGCCTTCTATGTCGACGATCTCGATTCCGACGTGGCGCGCGTGCTCGATGAGACGATCGCTGCCTTCAGGCACGAGGGCGCCGAGATCGTCCAAGTCGAACTGCCGGACCAGCGTCAGCTCACGGGGGCAAGCCAATTGGTGCTGGCCGTCGAAGCGGCGGCGTTTCACAAGCGATGGATGATCGAGCGCCCGCAGGATTACGGCCCGCAGGTTCTGATGCGGCTGGAAAACGGGCTCGCGATCCCCGGCGTGTCGTACCTCGAAGCGCTGCGCTGGCGCGGTCAGGCGCTCGCCATGCACGTCACGGCGGTCTCAGGGGTCGATGCCGTGATCGCGCCGGTGGCGCCGATGGCAGCCCCGACCATTGCCGAAAGCGACGTCGGCAACAGCCCCGGCGCTGAAGCCGTGATCCAGCGGCTGACGCGATTTACCCGCCCGATCAATTATCTCGGGCTGCCGTCGCTGGCGATTCCGGCCGGCTTCACCGGCCGCGGTCTTCCCGTGGGGCTGCAGTTGGTCGGCCGTTCGTTCGACGAAGCGATGTTGTTGCGGATCGGCGCTGCGTTCCAGCGCGCGACCGATTTCCATGATCGGGTACCGAAGTTAGCATGAGCAATCTTGTCGAGATCAGCGGCCTCAATATTCGCTTCAGCGGCGAACGCACCGTCTATGCGGTGAACGATCTCAGCCTTTCACTTGGCGACGGCGAAGTGCTCGGCCTGCTCGGGGAATCCGGTTCGGGCAAGAGCGTGACGTTGCGGGCGCTGATGCGGCTGTTGCCGAAGAAGCGGACGCAAATCTCAGGCCGCGTTCAGGTTTTGGGACGCGACGTGCTGGCGCTCGACGATGAAGAACTCTCGGCGTTTCGCGGCCAGACCGTCTCGATGATTTTTCAGGAGCCGGCGCTGGCGCTCGATCCGGTTTACACCATCGGCCGGCAAATCGCCGAAACCGTGATGCGCCACGAAGGCAAAACCCACACCGAGGCCATGGCGCGGGCGTTGGAAATGCTGGATGTGGTGCGGATTCCCTCGGCCAAACGTCGGCTCGATGCCTACCCGCATGAAATGTCCGGCGGCATGCGCCAGCGCGCGATGATCGCGCTGGCGCTGGCCTGCAAGCCGAAAATCCTGCTCGCCGACGAGCCGACCACCGCACTCGATGCCACCGTGCAAATCCAGATTTTGCTGCTGCTGCGCGAATTGCAGCGCGAGTTCGGCATGTCCGTCATCTTCGTCACCCACGACATCGGGGTCGCGATCGAAATCTGCGACCGCGTCGCGGTGATGTATGCGGGCCAGATCGTCGAACAGGGTACGCTGAGCCAGATCGTGCGTTCGCCGCTTCATCCCTATGCGCGCGGCTTGCTAGCCTCCACCGTTCACGGCGCCAAACGCGGCCAACGGCTGGAAACTATCCCGGGGACGCCGCCTTCGCTGAACAAGGCGCCAAGCAGTTGCTCTTTCGCGCCGCGCTGCGGGTTCGCGGAAGCGCGCTGCGTCGAGCAGATGCCGCCCAACGTGCAGGTCGGACCCGACCGGATTGCCAGGTGCATCCTGGCGGAACGGGCCCAAACCGTTGCCGCGAAGTAACGCGCTCTCCGGGTCCATAGACGGCGTGCGTTCCGCAACGCGGTAAATTCGATCCAAGCTTGAAGTCCCGCAATTTGGAGTCGTCACCTCAGACGATTGTGGATAGGTTTGAATGCGGCACGGAGAAATGTCGCGTAAAAACCGGGGGAGTTTCCGATGCAAATGTCCAATGAAGGTATTCTTGTTATCTTGTTTGTCGGCCTGGTTGCGGGCTGGCTCGCCGGAAAGATTGTGCGGGGCACCGGCTTTGGAATCATCGGCGATATTCTGGTCGGCATCGCCGGCGCGCTGGTCGCGAGTTTTCTGTTTCCGAAACTTGGCATTGCCATCGGTACCGGCCTGGTCCGGGAAATCATCTATTCCGCGATCGGCGCCGTCTTGTTGCTGCTGATCGTGCGGTTGCTTCGAACCGGCGGCCGCTTCTGACGCCGCGGCGGACTTTCGGCCTGTAGCTACGTCCGAAATTCGGCGTCGCTTGCGAAATTCTGCGTAGCTTGCGAAATTTTGGTTGAAAAAAAGGAGCCACCCCAATGGATGGCTCCGTTGATGTCATCATAACAGACGTCGTGTTATTCGACGATCTCGACGATCCGGCGGCTACGCGGTTCGACCAGAACCGTGCGGCCATTCACGACCGTGTAGCGATAATCCCTCGCGCCGTATTCCGGCGGCACGTCGTAATAGGTCACGCCGTCTTCGGGCAGAACCGCGCCAACGCGCACATCTTCGCGATATTCATAGGACGGGTGCCGCCGCTCGACGACATAATTGTGAAAGCGGGGACGTTCATCGACGCCGAGCACGCCGTTTACTCCACCGACCACGCCGCCAACGACACCGCCGACGATGGCGCCGATCGGACCGGCTGTTCTTTCGCCGTCTCTTGAGCCTCGTTCGACTCCCCCGGGAATCCCCTGGGCCTGCGTCACAACAGGGAACGCCACGGTGGTGACAAGTGCAGCAATTCCGATAAATCGGCGGATCATGATATCTCCTATGGGCTGAGGTGAAAGTACAAGTGATCAGGAGCCAATAGGTTCCATCCGCCGGCGGTGAACAGGACGGCCACGCCGTTCGTTCCTGGGGCTCCTGTCGAGGCGACGGGGCTACCGGGCGTTTAGGTTAACGTGACTTGCATGGACGATGATCCGAAACATCGGTAAGGGTGGGGCCCGCACATCCTTTCGTGAAGAGATCAAGATTGATGGCAGCCGCTCCCGGTGTCCGGCGTTCCGAACTCGGCGACGCGCTGCGCGCCTGCCGCAGCGCGTTTGTCGGCGTTGGCGTCATGAGCTGCATGATCAACGTGCTGTATTTGACCGGCTCGCTTTTCATGCTGGAAGTCTACGATCGGGTGCTGCCAAGCCGGAGCGTGCCGACGCTGGTTGGTTTAGCCATTCTCGCCGGCGGGTTGTACATCGCCCAGGGCGTTCTCGACCTGATCCGCGGACGCATCCTCGGGCGTATCGGGACCTCGCTTGATGAAGCGCTCAACGCGCGCGTGTTCGAAACCGTTGTGCGGCTGCCGCTGATGGTAGGCTCGCGCAACGAGGGGCTGCAACCGTTGCGCGATCTCGACAACGTCCGCTCGTTTCTCGGCGGCATGGGTCCCGGCGCGTTCTTCGACCTGCCGTGGTTGCCGTTCTATCTGGCGATCTGTTTCGCCTTCCATGTCATGATCGGCGTCACGGCACTGGTCGGTGCGATCATTTTGGTCACCCTCACGGTCGTGACCGAATTCATGTCGCGCGCGCCGGCCCGTGAGGCGATGGGCCTGGCGGCGCGCCGCAACGATCTGGCCGCCACCAGCCGACGGAACGCCGAAGTGCTGGTGGCGATGGGAATGTCCGGGCGCTTGACCAAACGCTGGAGCGCGGCCAACCAGAATTATCTCGCCGGCAATCAGCGCGCCAGCGACGTCGCCGGAGGGCTCGGCGCCATTGCCAAAGTCATGCGCATGATCCTGCAATCCGCGGTGCTCGCCGTCGGCGCTTATCTCGTGATCCATCAGGAAGCGACCGCCGGCATCATCATCGCGGGTTCGATTCTGAGCGCGCGGGCGCTGGCGCCGGTCGACCTCGCCATTGCACATTGGAAGGGCTTTGTCGCCGCGCGCCAAAGCTGGCACCGCCTCAACCGGTTGCTCGGATCGGTGCCCGCACCAACCGCGCAGACCTTGCTGCAGAACCCGTCGAGCCGCCTGTCGGTCGAGGCGGTCAGCATCGTGCCGCCGGGCGATCAGAAGGTCATCGTTCAGGATGTGACGTTCGCCCTTCAAGCCGGAAACGGCCTGGGCGTGATTGGGCCAAGCGGATCGGGCAAGTCTTCGCTGGTGCGCGTGCTGGTCGGCGTCTGGCAGCCGTTGCGGGGCAAGGTACGGCTCGACGGCGCGGCGCTCGATCAGTGGTCGTCCGACGTGCTTGGCCGTCACATTGGTTATCTGCCGCAAGATGTCGAATTGTTCGCCGGCAGCGTCGCGCAGAATATTTGCCGTTTCGATCCCGAGGCCGGTTCTGACGCCATCATCGCGGCGGCAAGAGAGGCCGGCGTGCACGAGATGATCATCAAGATGCGCGAGGGCTACGACACCCAGATCGGCGAGCAGGGTACGGCGCTTTCCGCCGGTCAGGCGCAGCGCGTGGCGTTGGCGCGGGCGCTGTACGGCAATCCATTCCTGATCGTTCTTGACGAGCCGAACTCCAATCTCGATACCGAGGGCGACGAGGCGCTGACGCGGGCGGTTCGCGGCGCACGCGAGCGCGGCGCGATCGTGGTGGTGGTTGCGCACCGGCCGATCGGGATCGAGGCGGTCGATCAGGTCCTTGTCCTCAAGGATGGACGCATGCAGGCCTTCGGACCCAAGGAAACAGTTTTGGGTCAGGTGCTGCAACAGCGGGTGGCGCCGCCTTCACCGATCAAAATCGTATCCGATGCCGGGGTTGCCAACTCATGAGCGGCCAACTCCTCATCGGCAACGAGAAAGAGGGCGCGCGGGCTTCAATCCGCCTGCATTTGATCGTCGGGCTCTCGGTAGTGGTCATTCTGGCGGGCGGCCTTGGCGGCTGGGCATCGACCGCGCAGATTTCCGGCGCGTTGATCGCCCCGGGGTCGGTGGTGGTCGAATCGAACGTCAAGAAAGTGCAGCATCCGACCGGCGGTGTGGTCGGCGAGGTGCGCGCGCACGATGGCGATCTCGTCAAGGCCGGCGACGTGGTGGTGCGGCTCGACGACACCGTCACCAAGGCGAGCCTTGCGATCGTCACCAAGAACCTCGACGGGTTGTGGGCGCGGGCGGCGCGGCTCGAGGCCGAACAACGCGGCCTCGACAAAATCGTCTTTCCCGCCTCGTTGCGCGACCGTGCCGCCGACCCGGACGTCAGGAACGTCATCGCGAGCGAGACCAAATTGTTCGAAGTTCGTACCAATGGAAGGGTCGGACAAAAGGCGCAATTGCGCGAGCGCGTCACCCAGTTGCACGAGGAGATCGCCGGCCTTACCGCGCAGGAAACCGCGAAAGATCAGGAAATTGCGCTGGTGGAAAAGGAATTGCTCGGGGTTCGCTCACTCTACGATCAACATCTGGTTCAGATTTCGCGGATGACGACGCTCGAGCGCGATGCCGCGCGGCTCGCCGGCGAGCGTGCGCAATACATCGCCTCAAAGGCGCAGGCCAAGGGCAAGATCACCGAAACCGAGCTGCAGATCATCCAGGTCGACAAGGATCTCGTCAGCGAGGTCTCCAAGGATTTGCGCGAGACCAACGACAAGATCGGTGAATTCGTCGAGCGCAAGGTCACGGCCGAAGACCAGTTGCGGCGGGTCGACATCCGCGCCCCGCAGGACGGCATGGTGCTGCAATCCAGCGTTCACACCGTGGGCGGGGTGATCACCGCCGGCGATGCCATCATGATGATCGTGCCGCAAGCCGACGACCTCCAGGTCGAGGCCAAGGTCAACCCGCAGGACATCGACAAATTGCAGATCGGGCAAAAGACCTTGCTGCGGCTGTCGGCCTTCAACCAGCGCACCACGCCGGAATTGAACGGCGTCGTCACCCGGGTGTCGCCCGACGTCACCACCGATCAGCGCACCGGGCAAAGCTATTACACGATCCGCGTCTCGATGCCGCCGCAAGAAGTCGCGCGTCTTGGCGAGGCCAAAATGATCCCCGGCATGCCGGTCGAAGCCTTTGTGCAGACCGGCGACCGCACCATGCTGTCCTACCTCATCAAGCCCCTGAGCGATCAGCTGATGCGCGCGTTCCGGGAGAAGTGAGCTTTCTCTGTCTCTCGTCGCCCCCGCGAAAGCGCAGAGGCACCAGGTCGTAGGATGGGTTGAGCCCTTCGCGAAACCCATCGCCGTCGTCCAGAACAGGATGGGTATCGCTTTCGCTCCAACGGGCTGACGCTACGCCATGCGCGGCCGTCGAAGACAGGGAGACAAGCCCTAATGAAATCTCGTCTACATCAATGCCGACCCGGGTTTCCCTCGGCGGTGTATTTAGAATGACGTGATTTCACCCTCGCCCTCAACAAGATGCGCTCGCGAGGGTGCAGGGTCAAACCGATCGGCGAAATATTGCGTTTCGTTGGCCACCAGTCCTTCGTGGAATTCCATGATGCTCACCGCGTAGGATGGTACGCCGTCATAGGTAAGTACGAATTCGGTGACCCAGAGATCGCCGTTGCCGATAATTCGCCGGACCGTAAAACGCTTCTTGTTCGGTTGGACAAATCGGCTCTCTTGAATGTTGTGCCGACCCCGGATCCGCTCGCCCGATTGCGGATATTCAAGCACAGCATCCTCGCGGTAGATTTCATGTTCGACCTTGAAATCGCTCGCGTCCGAAGCATTCCAATGGCGCTCCAGCGCCACCCGCATGG
This sequence comes from uncultured Alphaproteobacteria bacterium, assembly GCA_963814615.1. Lineage (GTDB taxonomy): Bacteria > Pseudomonadota > Alphaproteobacteria > Rhizobiales > Xanthobacteraceae > Bradyrhizobium. The sequence continues at coordinate 294,368 of CAWFDN010000002.1, forward strand.
TTCGCTCATCCATCTCAATCTCCCACCTTCGCTTCCGGGTAGCCTGATTGGTAGCTTTGTGCCATGCGTGGACGGTTCCGGGGCTGGGTCAATCGATGGCACGCATCGGGCCAGTTGCCATCATATCCCTAATAACCGGGGACCGGGTCAATATACCAAGGACGCCGGTCGCGGCGCGCCAAACGCTGCACCGCATTTTTCTGGGCAAAGAGCGGAAGGCTGTTGTTCAGTGGCTGATGATAGCCTGGCAGGAAGCCATAGCCATGCCAGCCGTGGCGCCGGCCGCTTATGAATTGGCGCCGCCGGCGCGACTACCGACAGCAGTGACAGAATGATGGCAATTGATAGACATTGGTCCAGTTCGAATTGAATCGGGCGGTGCGCGATCCTCACCGCGACAGCTTCTGCAACAGAAAATTCAGCGCCGCCGCGGCGAACATTTGCATGTTGGCGAGCCGGTCGGCGCTACCGGTTTCGAGCGTCATCGTCATTTGTTCAAGGCCCGTGACCGCCATGCAGCTGTGGCCCGCGGCGTCGCCATAACGGTTGCCGGTCGGGCCGGTCGCGCCGGTTTCCGAGAGGCCCCAATCGGTGGCAAAGCGCTGGCGGATCTGGCTTGCGAGCAACTTCGCGTAAGGCTCCGAGGCCGAGCGAATGCCGCGCATCGCCTCATCGGGGATGTCCATGAGAATCCGCCGCGCATCGCGCGTATAGACCACGGCCGAGCCGAGAAAATAAGCGGACGCTCCGGGCACCGCGAGCAGGCTTGCAGAAATCAGGCCGCCGGTGGAAGATTCCGCGACTGCGATGGTCTGCCGCCGCTCGGTCAGGATGGCCGCGATTTTCTCCGCGATCGATACCAGCTCTTTCATGAGGTGCCGTGCCCCATCTGCCGCCGCTCCCGCGCATAGCGCACTAGCGCAGCGTAGCGGTAGATGCCGTGCACGAATTTGCCGTAGGGCATTGTGATGAACAGCGAAAACACCACGCCGAGATGCAACGCCAGCAGCGGCCCCATCGCGGCGGTGTTGCGCAACAACAAGAGCGCGATGCCGGTGAGGCTGGTCAAGAACAGCATGGCGATGAACGCGACGTCCATGCCGGTACGCTTCTCGTCGACCAGCGCGGGATCGCGTTTCCATTTCTCCGCGAAAAGTCCCGCAGGGCCAATTCCGAGGCCGACGCCCCCCAGCGTGCCCAACACCACCGGCAGGTCCCACCACGCGTAAGGCGCCTCACGCGCGAACAAATAATGATACAGCGTCGCCACCGAGGTCGAGGCGAAACACAGCATGAAGCCGTAGAACGTTAAATGATGATAGATCTTGCGCCGGTCGCTCGGCCGCTCGTCTTCGTTGACGCAGCCGACCCCGCCGCCATCGAGATAGCGCAACTGTCCGGCGTCTTTCATCGCCTGCCAGAGCGGACCAGGTTCGGCCAGCATGCCGATCGGCTCGCCGATATCGCGCCAGAAGGCGCGGACCCCCATCCCGAGCGCCGTGATCGCGTAGAGCAAGGCGGCACCGAACAGCGCCGCCATCGCGTTGTGCGGCATCAAACGATAGAACGCGCCCGGTCCGGTGTGGATTCCGTACAGCACCTGGCGGTCGTTGAAGGCGGCGAAACCGAAAATGAACGCCGCAACGCTGACAGCCGCGATCAGGCTGATGGCGAGACCGTTGCGCGCGAACAACCCTGAGAACGCGCGTGGCCACGCATAGGCGGCGTAGGAATCGGTACGCGCGATCGCCAGCGTCTTGGGGACGTTGACGTTGAATTCATGCGGCGGCGAGAACTGGCAATCGGTGTAGCAGGCGCCGCAGCCGTGGCAGAGATTGGCGAGATAATTGAGGTCGCCGTCGGAAAACGAGCGGCGCATTTCCATCGCCGGGAAGACCGCGCATAGGCCCTCGCAATAGCGGCACGAATTGCACACCGTCATCAGGCGGTCGGCCTCTTCGAGGATTTTAGTTCCGTGCATTTTGTGCCGCTTTCCGTAGCTAATTCTAGTTTGGTCTTATGGGATCGGCGAATACCGTCAGAGTTATGCCTAATTTTCGGGTGTCCTGCACGGCTTCCTCCATTTCTGCTTCAGAGGCCGCATTCCCTACCTTTGTGATCGCATGATCGCGCCATCCGTTCTCCACCAATGCGGTAGCAAGAGTCGCTTCAGTTTCCTCAACAGTTTCTGCCCTGACGCACGCTACGATAGCGTGGCGATCGCCGGCGCGGTGATAGATATTTTTTTCTGTTGCAACGGCAGAGAGAAGAAAGATGAAAACATTTTCTTTAGCCAAAGAACTTCCTCGGGTGGTTTGGCTTCAAACTAGGGTTCAAACTCACAAAAATGGAAGTAGTTGATGTGACTCGCTAATTTGGCTCAGGCATTTTTCGTAGAAATATCGAAAGTCGCTGTGGCTCACTGACTTCTTTGATTTATGAGTTTTGACCCTAGGATACTACTTTCTCGCCTTGTTCTTCTCCGCGCTGCCAACCGTGGTCTAGTTCCGTGCATTTTGTGCTGCTTCCCGTCCCGCGATGCGTCCGAACACGCTGCCGATGGTCATGCCGATGCCGGCCGCGTAGCCCTTGCCGAGCACATTGCCCGCCATGATCTCCCCGGCTGCGAACATGTTGGCCGAAGGCTTGCCGTCCTTCATGAGCATACGCGCCTCCTTGTTCACGCGGGTGCCCAAATAGGTGAAGGTGATGCCGGGGCGCACCGGGTAGGCATAATAAGGCGGCGTCTCGATCCGCCGCGCCCAATGGGTTTTCGGCGGCGTCAGTCCTTCGGTGCGGCAATCATCGAGGATGGTGTGATCGAAGGTGCCGGGGCGCACGGCTGCGTTGAAATCGCCGATGGTTTTTTCCAGCATCGCCGGGTCGAGCTCAAGTTTTGACGCCAACTTGGCAATCGAGCCGGCCTCGATCGGTGGAAACAGCGACGGCATGAAGCTGTTGCGCGAGGTTGAATCAAAAAGGATGTAGGCGATCTGGTCGGGCTGCGCGGCGACCAGACGCCCCCAGATCGCATAGCGCTTCGGCCAGATGTCCTCGCCCTCGTCGTAGAAGCGCACCGCCTGCTTGTTGACGACGACGCCGAACACCACGCAATCGAGCCGGGTGATGATGCCGCCGTCGAACTTCGGCGCGCGCGCGTCGATCGCGACCGCGTGACATTGTGTGGGATCGCCGACCTCCTGCACCCCATTCCTGAGCAGCATCTTGAGGATCGAGCCGCGGTTGTAGGGGGTGCCGCGGATCAGGAAATTATCCGCGGCCTCACCCCAATACTCCTTGAGCCATTCGATGTTGGCCTCAAAGCCGCCGGCGGCGGCAACCAGGGTCGAAGCGGTCACGCTGAGCCGGCCGTCGTCCTGCTTCAACTCGGCGGACAGAAACATGCCGTGCTCGATTTCGAGATCGAGCACCTCGGCGTCGTAGAGAATTTCAACGCCGAGCTGCTCGGCGGTCAGATAAAGCGCATTGAGCATGGCCCGGCCGCCGCCGAGGAAGAACGAATTGGTTCGCCCCAGGCTCAGTGTGCCGCCGAGCGACGGCTGCCAGCGCACGCCCTGTTCGACGATCCAGCCCAGAATTTCCTTGGACTCCTTGATCATCAAGCGCGCCAGTTCTTCGTCGGTCTGGCCGCCGGTCACCCGCAGCAGATCGTCCCAGAATTCCTGCTCGGTATAGGGTCCGGTGAGGATCTCGGTCGCCGCGTCATGGGCGCAGCGCATGTTGCGGGTGTGGCGGGTATTGCCGCCGCGATAGAATTTTGGGGCGCCTTCCAGCACCAATACGTCGGCGCCGGCGCGCCGCGCGCTGATCGCGGCGCACAGCGCGGCGTTGCCGCCGCCGATCACCAGCACGTCGAATTTACGATTTAAGTCGACCATGCCGTCTTGTTATCTCGTTTGCACGGAAATCAAAACCGGCCACGCCGGTCGGGCGAAGGTCTGGCCGCCCGATCGGGTTCAGGCGGCGACGGTGTGTCGCGTCTCGATGGTCTTCCCGCCGCGATAGATCACCAGGGTTGCGACGACGCCGCTGGCGGCGGCGAACATGAGCCAGAATCCGGGCGAGGCCTTGTCGCCGGTTTTGTCGATCAGCCATGTCGCGGCCAACGGGGTGAAGGTGCCGAACAGCGCCGCGGCGAGACTGAACGCCAGCGAGAAACAGGTGGTGCGGACGTGGGCCGGGACGACTTCGGTAAGAGCTGCGACCATGGCGCCGTTATAGACGCCGAAGTAAAACGAAAACAGCAGCTCGACCGTGAGCATCTTGCCGAAGGTCGGCGCATCGACGAGCCACAACAGGGTCGGGTAGGCGGTGACCAGCGACAGCCCCGCAATGGTCAGCAACACCGGTTTTCTACCGATGCGGTCGGACAGTGCACCGCCAATCGGCAGCCAGGTGAAATTGGTGACCGCGACAAACAGGGTGACGATCAGGCTGTCACGTGTCGTCAGTTTGAGGACATTTTTGCCGAAGGTCGGCGTGTAAACCGTCACGAAATAAAACGTCACGGTGGTCATCGCGACCATCAGCATGCCCCAGAAGATGATCCGCCAGTTCAGCGCCGCTGAGCTGAAGACTTCCGATGCTGAGGGGTGTTTCTTCATGGCAAGGAACGCCGGCGTTTCTTCCAGCGTGCGGCGAAGGACGAAGATAAAGGGAACGATGATGCAGCCGATGAAGAACGGAATCCGCCATCCCCAGGCGGCAATGGTGTCCGCGCCCATCGATTCGCTAAGGACAAAACCGATGGTCGCCGCCGCGAAAATAGCAACCTGTTGGCTGGCGGACTGGAACGAGGTGTAGAAGCCCTTGTTGCCGGGCGTCGAAATCTCGAACAGATAGACCGAGACGCCGCCGAGCTCGACGCCGGCAGAGAAACCCTGAAGCAGTCTTCCGATCAAAACAAAGATCGGCGCGGCGATGCCGATGCTCGCATAGGTCGGGCAAATCGCAATGAAGATTGTGCCCAGGGCCATGATCGCCAGCGTCACGATCAAACCTTTGCGGCGGCCGATCCGGTCGATATAGGCGCCGAGCACGATCGCGCCGACCGGGCGCATCAGCGCGCCGAGCCAGAACGTCGTGAATGTCAGCAGCAGCGCGGTGGTTTCATTTCCGGGCGGAAAGAAAGCCTTGGAAATTGCGGTTGCATAAAAGCCGAACAGGAAGAAATCGAACTGTTCGAGGAAATTGCCGCTGGTCGACCGCAAAATAGCGCCGAGACGCGACTTGATCTCGGGCGGTTGTGTCACTGACGTTTGCGACATGGCGAATTTCTCCCCGTTTTCGAAGTGGCGGTGCGGAAAGGCTCTCGCCGGCCGAGACGTTTGCTCGGTCTTCTCGGGGGCAATCTGCCACGCTCGCGCGTTGTGACCAACCGGAAAACGCGGCTGCAATTGATATCGCCTCAGCTTTTGTTTTGTAGCGAATTGGTCAGCCATTGCCGGAATGCCGAAAGCTTGGGCAAATCCGCCTTCGCCTCGGGGGAGACCAGATAGAAGCCGGCGTTCGAGGGCAGCGTGATCTTGAACGGAGCGACCAACCGGCCCTTGGCGATATCGGTTTCAACATATGAGGTCCGGCCCATCGCGACGCCAATTCCGTCGATCGCCGCCTGTACCGTCACGAAGATCAGGTCGAAGGTCACTCCGGGTTGCTTGGAGATATTCGCCGGCAGTCCCGCCGCTGTGAGCCACAGCCGCCAGTCGTCGTCATAGACTCCGCTGCTATGCAGCAGCGTGTGATGGACGAGGTCTTCCGCGCGCCGCAGCGGCTTATCCCCTTCGAGCAGCGCCGGACTGCACACCGGGAACAGTTCGTCGGCCATCAGCCAATCGGCGCGCAGCCCCGGCCATTGGCCCCGCCCATAGCGAATCGCGGCATCGACATCGCCGGTCCTGAAATCGACAAGGCTGCGGGAGGTGGTGATGCGGACGTCGATGCCGGGGTGAGCCTCCTGAAATTCAAAAAGCCGTGGCAGCAGCCATTTGGCGGCGAGCGACGCCAGCGTCGAGACCGTCAGCACATGGTCGTTGTCCTTGCGCATAAGCCGGTCGGTCGCGAGCCGCAGATCGTCGAACGCCGCGCGGATGCCGGGGAGATAGTCCTTGGCCTGCGGCGTCAAGGCCAGTGCGCGGTTTTGCCGGACGAACAGGCGAATCCCGAGTTCGTGCTCCAGCCGCCGGATCTGATGGCTGATCGCGGTTTGGGTGACGTTCAATTCGGAGGCCGCAAGGGTGAAGCTCAGGTGCCGGGCCGCGGCTTCGAACGCCCGCAATCCATTGAGCGACGGCAGTCTGGGGGTCATTTGCCGGCCCTTTATTGCATGAGTTTATATCATGTAAAGCGCTACAAAGTGTCGTTTGTAGGAGGGACATGAAACGCCAATAATGAGGACAATAGCTTAGATTCAGGAGATGAAAATGTCCACTTGTTCACATGATCAGATGATAAATCATCATGATGGCGTTTTCGCCCAGCTCAGCGAAATGTTTCACATCTGGCGCGACCGGCAACGCCAGCGGCGCGAATTGAGCCTCTGGAGCGAGCGCGATCTCCGCGACGTCGGGCTGTCCTGGAGCGAGGTCGTTCATGAGGCGGAAAAGCCATTTTGGCGGGCTTGAGCGGCCGTCGGATCCAACAGGAGCTTTGCAATGACCGCGCTTCGTCCTGATGAATTCCGGCAACATTCCGATGCCCTGCGGTTGCGCAGCGGAGAATCTTTGACGGTACGTTTTGTCGAGCCGCGGGATGCGCAGGCGTTGCAGGGCTTTTTCCGCTCGCTCTCGGTCCGCTCCCGCTACAACCGTTTTCTCGGCGCCATGAGTGAGCTTCCGCAAACCGAACTCGAGCATTTCATCCATGTCGGCGAGAGCGACCGCTTCAGCGTGCTCGTGGTCATGACGATCGATGATGTCGAGACCATCGTCGGCGAAGCCCGTTACGGGTTCGAGGCCGGTACTGCGAGTTTCGAGCTCGGCCTGTCGATCGACGACCGCTGGCAAGGCCACGGCATCGGTTCGGCCTTGCTTGCGAATCTGGAATGCCGCGCGGCTGCGTTAGGCGCCAAGCGTTTGTTTGGCGATACGTTGCGCTCGAACGAAGCCATGATCGGCTTGGCGCGCAAATCCGGCTTCGCCTTTGTGCCAAGCCCCGGCGACTGGAAGCTGGTGCGCTTCGAAAAGCCTGTCGATGCAGCGCCGAAGGACATTTCCTGCACGAGCTGGAAGTTCGCGGTCCAACAGATTGCGCTTCAGGCGGCGGTTTGAAGACGAAAAAAGGCGAACCACCGCCTTGCGCTTTTTCGTCGCCTCAAAATTTCTCCACCCAGGGCCGCAATTCCATTTCCCAGGTCCAGGCACTGCGCGGTTGCTGCAGCACGCTCCAATAGCTCAAGGCAATGGCGTCGGGGTCGAGCATCGAATCCGGTCGGTCGTCGGGCTCGGAGCGCATGGCGCTGCGAATGCCGCCGTCGATGACGAAATGCGCGACGTGAATGCCCTGCGGCGACAATTCGCGCGCCATGCTCTGCGCCAGGCCGCGCAACGCAAACTTCCCCATCGCAAACGGCGCCGATTGCGGGTAGCCCTTGACGCTCGCTGAGGCGCCGGTGAACAGGATCGCGCCGTGGTGATGGGACAGCATCCGCTTGGCCGCCTGCTGTGCCACCAGAAAGCCGCCGAACGCACTCACCGCGATGGCCTGCGCGACTTCGGCGGGCACCAACTCGACGAACGCGCCGCGCGCCCGTGCGCTGGCGTTGTAGACGACCACGTCCGGCACCCCGATCTCGCGTTCAACCAGGCCGAACAGGCGCTCGACATCTTCAGGCTCGGTGGCGTTGCAGGCAAAGGCGCGGGCGCCGGTCTCGGCGCAGAGCGCGCCCAGCTTTTCGATGTGACGTGCCGCCAGCGCGACCTGAATGCCTTGGCGCGCCAACAGCCGCGCCAGCGATGCGCTGAGACCGGCGCCGGCGCCGACGAGAAGCGCGGTTTTGTAGACAGGCGTTTCCATCGGCTATTCTCCGGTCGATGCGTGCGGCGGGACTTTATTCGCCAGCGTATCAGGGGCATGATCGAATACAAAGACGCTCAAAAACCCTAAGGAAACGCCGTGACTGCTACCGTCCATCCGGGGCCGGGTGCCGCGCCTGCGACCATGCTGGCACCGGATACCTCCGGAATGAATTTCTACCGCGCCGATCCGGCGCTGACCGATTTGCTTCGCATCCATCTGCCCGAGGCGTTGTTTCGCCATATCGAGCCGCATCTCGACCGGTTGGGTGCCCTCGCCGGCGGTGGTCTCGACGAATGCGCGCGGCTGGCCGACCGGCATGTGCCGGTGTTGCATCAGCGCGACCGCTTCGGCCGCGACGTCCAGTGGATCGAATATCATCCGGCCTATCGCGAGCTGGAGCGTGTGGCCTTTGGCGAATTCGGCATTCACGCGATGTCGCTGCGCAAGGGTATTTTGGGTTGGCCGCAGACCTATCCGGCGGTGGCGAAACACGCCTTCACTTTCCTGTTCAACCAGGCCGAGTTCGGGCTGGGCTGTCCGATCAACGTCACCGACGGCTGCGCCAAGCTGCTTGCGATTTTCGGCAGCGAGGCGCTGAAGGCCAAATATCTCGACGGCCTCACCCAGACCGACGTGAGCCGGCTGACGCAAGGCGGCCAGTTCATGACCGAGAAGGAAGGCGGCTCCGACGTCGGCAAACTCACCACCATGGCAGTGGCCGAAGGCGATCACTGGCGGCTATGGGGTGAGAAATGGTTCTGCTCCAACGCCGATGCGCCAATCGTGATGCTGCTGGCGCGACCGCAAGGCGGGCAAGCCGGCACGCGCGGCGTCGGCCTTTTCCTGATGCCGAGGCTGCTCGACGACGGCTCGCCCAATCACTACCGCATCGTTCGCCTGAAGGACAAGCTCGGCACCCGCTCGATGGCCTCGGGCGAGATCAAGCTCGAAGGCGCGATCGCCTATGCGGTGGGAAAGCTCGATCGCGGCTTTGTGCAGATGGCGGAGATGGTCAACTCGTCGCGGCTCTCCAACGGTGTCAAATCCACCGCGCTGATGCGGCGCGCGTATCACGACGCGATGACGGTGGCGCAAAACCGTATCGTGTTCGGAAGCCGCATCATCGATCTGCCGCTGGCGCGGCGGCAATTGATGAAGATCATGCTGGCGACCGAACAGGCCCTGTCGATGAGTTTTCTCACCGCCGACGCGCTCGATCGCGCGGAAGCCGGCAGCCAGGATGCGGCGGCGCTTCTGCGCATCCTGACGCCGACGTTGAAATTCCGCGCCACGCGGGATGCGCGCAAGGTCTGCGGTGACGCATTGGAGATGCGCGGTGGCATCGGCTACATCGAGGAATTCGCCACGTCTCGGCTGGTGCGTGACGCCCATCTCGGCTCGATCTGGGAAGGCACCGGCAACATCGTCGCGCTTGACGCGCTCAAGCGTGCGGTCGGCCGCCATGGCGCCGATGCGGCGCTTGCGGCCGATCTGCACGCCCGCCTCGACGACAGCGCCAACGTGCCGCAAGCCTGGCGCGATCGCCTGCGCGACCTCACCGACCGCGCGGTTCGCTTCGCGCGCGAAGTGGCGGGGGGCGCCGACCATGAAGCCGAGGCGCGCCGCGCCACCAGTCTGCTTTATCATGTCGCCAGCGCCGTGGCGCTGGCCTGGGAAGGCGGTCGCATCCACGAGATGCGCGGCGACGCCCGCCGTCTGTTGCTGTCGCGGATGGTGATCGATCACCGGGTCCAGGCCACCGATCCGTTCCGGCCGATGGAAAACGCGCATCAGCGCGCGATCACGGGCCATCTGCTCGGCGAGTGCGCCGTCGGCATGGCCGAGGTCGGCGAAATGCTTTCGGCTTAAGCCCCTTGTCCCGGCAGCATTCGCTGCATGATGCGGTCGCGATAGACGAAAATGTGGACCATCGCCGCCGCCACATGGACGCCGATCACCACCAGCAAGCTCCATTCCATCGCCTGATGCCAGCCGTCGAAGGCCTTCACATTCGCTTCGCTTTTCGAGGCCAGCATCGGGAGCGGGACGAGATAAAACAATGAAATCGACCAGCCGCGAAACGAGGCGAACAGCCACCCGCTTAACGTGGTCGCCAACACCAGCGCATAGAGCAGCCAATGCACGGCTTCCGAACTCACCCGCTGCCATGGGGGGAGCGAACTCTCCGGCGCCACCGGATGCGCAAGCCGCCAGGTGAACCGCAGCACGATCAGGATGAGGATGACGATTCCAAACGAGACGTGAAACGTCATGGCCGCACCGGGTGGTCCGCCATGAATATCCGGCATCAGCCAGCCGATCGAATATTGCACGGCCAGAAGCGCCACGATGAGCCAGTGGAATATTTTCGCGGTGGCCCCGTAGTGCAAACGCTTGGTCATCAGAGTTCCTTGCGCCATGGTCTCGCGCGTCAGGGTTGAGCCAGCCGCCTCCCAGGCCACCGCTCGCTAGGCAGCGCCGATGAGAATGCCGACCGCGAGCACGATGGCGCCGCCGAGCACGATCTGGAACACGGCCTGCAGGAACGGGGTGTCCATGTATCGCGCGCGAATATAGGCGATCGCCCACAGCTCGAAGAACACGACGATGCCGGCAATCGCGGTCGCGATCCAGAATGCATTGGCCCATGAATCGGGAACCAGATAAGGCAAGGTGTGGCCGAGACCGCCGACTGTCGTCATCACCCCGCAGGTCAAGCCGCGCAGCCAGGGCGAACCGCGTCCGGTCAACGATCCATCGTCGGACAGCGCCTCGGCAAAGCCCATGCTGATGCCAGCGCCGATCGAGGCGGCAAGTCCGACCAGGAATGTCTGCCAGTTGTGATGCGTTGCAAAGGCGGCAGCGAACAGCGGCGCGAGCGTGGATACCGAGCCGTCCATCAACCCGGCGAGACCCGGCTGCACATATTGCAGGACGAACACGCGCCGGCGCGTTTTGTCCTCTTCCGCGCGGACGTCCGGACTCAACAATTGGTCGGTCAATTTTGCCGCTGTGTGTTCGTGGCCCTTCTCCGCCTCGGCGAGATCGCCGAGCAACCTGCGGACACCGACATCCTGGGTCTGTTCGGCGGCCTTGACGTAGAAGCGTTCGGCTTCGAACTCCATCGTCGCGGCTTCCTTGCGGATGGTGTCGAGCGACAGGTTTTTCGTCAGCCAGATCGGGCGGCGGCGCAAAAATCCCTTGACGTTTTCCCGGCGAATGGGTGGCAGGTTGCTGCCGAAACGTTTTTCGTACATTTCCAGCAGCATGTGGCGATGGCCTTTTTCCTCCTCGGCCATCTCCTCGAAAATCCTGGCCGATTCCGGATAACGCTCGACCAGATCTTCGGCGAAGCTCATATAGATGCGGCTGTCTTCCTCCTCCGCAGAGATCGCAACCGCGAGCACTTCCCGCTCGGTCAAATCGGCGAAATTCTTCACAACGGCCTCTTTCAATAATTTAGAATGATTCTAAATCAGATATAAGCCTGCGTGGTTGAGAGGTCAAATCAATCAGCCGGGGACGCGCATCATTTCCAGAAATTGAACCAAAAGCCGGTTCACCTCCGCGGGCTGCTCCTGCTGCACCCAGTGGCCGGCGCCCTCAATCAGATGGCAACCGAGCAGGCGCGTGCAGGCGCTTTTCTGCATCGTCTCGTAGACGCTGGGGCGTTGATAGCTGCCCCAATCCTGTTTGCCGGAGATGAAGCAAGACGGCACATCGATGCTGCGGCCGGAAAAGGTTTCGAGCTCCGAGGTGAACGCGCCGGAGGTCCCGCAGCGGTACCATTGCAACCCGCCCTGAAATCCGGTGCGGGCATATTCTGCACTGTAGAAGGCGAGTTCGTGGTCGGGCAGCCACTGGTTGGCGGCAATCGCATCGGCCGACGGCATTTCCTTCGCCACCGTCTCGGCCATATTGCGGGCGAGGTCCATCACGTAATAGGTCGGCAGTTTTGCCAGTTCGCTCGCGCTCCAGGCGTTGAGCGGATAGGGTGCGTTGCCTTTCCAGTCCGCGCTCTTGTGATGATAATAGGCGCGCAGGAAATCATGCACGCCTTGCGGCGCGCGGTGCATGTCGGCGTTGGCTTCGCGCGTCGAGTAATACCATTGATAATGTTTACGCGGCCGCGGCAACGCCGCCAGCTCGCGATGCACGGCGTCCTCCAGCTTTGGTCCTGGCGGCGCCTCGGAGGTGTCGAACGGGAGCGGCGGCGGTCCGGCGAACGGCGCGCTCATCAGTGCGACCGATCGAAACACGTCGGGGCGCACCAGCGCGCACCAGGCGGCGACCGAGGAGCCGAAATCATGGCCGACCACTGAAACGATCGAGCGATAGCCGAACGCCGACACCAGGCCGAGCGCGTCGCGCACCAGATTGAGCAACCGGAACGAGGCCAGATCGCCGTCGTAATCGGCGTCCCAGCCGGTGGTGCGTCCATAGCCGCGCTGGTCCGGCGCGATCACGTGATAACCGGCCGCGGCAAGCGCCGGCATCACCTTGCGCCAGCTATAGCTAAGTTCGGGAAAGCCGTGCAGCAGCAGCACGCAGGGCCGGCCGCGCGTCTCGAAGCCTGATTCCAGCACATGCATGCGCAGGCCGTTGATCCCGTCAACGAAACGCGAGCGGATGCCGGGTGGGAGAATAATTTCGTTGAGAGCTTCCATTTTGTTGGTTACCTGCATCATCATCGCTGCAAATGCGAGGTGCCTTGACATTAGCCGACTGCTACTGAAGCTTGCTTAAGCTTGGCTTTGCCGCGCTCGAATATGACGACGGGTGTTAAGCAATTGAAAGCCTATAATGGACGAACGATAAATTCTTCAGAGAAATTCAATGAGGATAATCGCCGAATGTATTGCTTAAAATTTGCGAATTTGCCAGGTCGGGCCTCCGGCCTCAGCCTGACCATGATCCGGACGAGTTTGTTTCTTGCTACCATTGTCCACGCGACAGAGATCGAAGCTCTAACCGACAAACTACCGCGCGCCTATTTGGGCGAATTTTCGTGGGACGGTGACAAGACCGCACAAAACGTTGTTATCACATTTGAGTCGGTGCGGGCTCTGAATAACCAAAATGCGGAAGCGGTCGGGTGCGGCGCGTATGAAGTCAATCGCCAGGTTACAAAGATAAGAGTTCGAATGCTCGTAAGGGTATCCGACTTGCGGGTAGAAATATTGGAACAGTCGCCCGAGGGTAGCGCATCCTTCGAGACGGATGGCAGCCATCGCGGAAATCTGTCGGAAGATCTTCAGCAGATCGACGCTCAGTGGACGACACGCGCCTCCGGACAGCGGGGACAACTGCATCTACGCGCTGTGCCATCCGCAGTGTGCGCGCCGGCTGCTTCGCTTTAACATTAAGCGGCGGAGGCTGACTTCTATACTGCTGCCGCACGCCGAACGTCGTCTCATTGGCCATGCCGCCGTCTTCGCACATGGTCTGCAGGCCATAGCGCTTGTTGCGCTGCTTGAGCGCGTTGACCAGCGTAGTCATGAGCTTGGTGCCGGAGCCGCCCAAGGGATGGCCGAGCGCGATGGCGCCGCCATTGACGTTGAATTTCGCAGGGTCCGCGCCGGTAGTTTTCAGACACGCCGTCCGCACAGAAGCGAAAGCTTCGTTGACCTTGAACAGGTCGATGTCGTGCCGGCCTTCACAAGGACGGGCATGACGAATTGGAGATGCGCATGCCCGGATCGATTATTAACGCTTGAGCGCGGCTCTCCCATCGGCTTCTCTATCAAAGACTTGCAAGCCTGGAAGAAACGGCCAAAAAAGGTTCGAGGAAACGTTCGGGGAAGGGTTCTATTCAATGCAGTTGAAAGACGTTGCCGTTCTCATCACCGGCGGGGGTTCCGGTCTCGGCGCTGCCACTGCGCGCGCCATGGCGGCCAAAGGCGCGAAGATCGCCGTGCTCGATCAGAGCCGGGAGAATGCCGAGAAAGTCGCCGCCGAGGTGAAGGGCCTTGCCGTCGTTGCCGACGTCACCGACGAAGATCAGGTCAAGGCGGCGATCGCGAAGGCCGAAGCTTCGCACGGCATCGCGCGGGTGCTGATGAACTGTGCCGGAATCGGCGGCTCGCAACGCATCGTCGGCAAGGACGGCGTCTATCCGCTCGCCAAATTCGCGAAAGTCATCAACGTCAACCTGATCGGCACGTTCAACGTGCTGCGGCTGTTCGCCGAGCGGCTACTGACCGAATCCCCTGTCGGTGAAGAGCGCGGGGTCATCATCAACACCGCCAGCGTCGCGGCCTATGAAGGCCAGATCGGCCAGATCGCCTATTCGGCCTCAAAGGGCGGCGTGGTCGGCCTGACGCTGCCGGCGGCGCGCGATCTCGCCCAGCACAAAATTCGCGTCAACACCATCGCGCCCGGCCTGTTCCTGACGCCGCTGTTGATGGGGCTGAGCGAAGAAGCGCTCAAGAGCCTGGGCGGTCAGGTGCCGCATCCGGCGCGGCTCGGCGATCCTTCAGAGTACGGCAACCTCGCCGTCCACATCGTGGAGAACGCGATGATCAACGGCGAGACCATCCGGCTCGACGGTGCGATCCGCATGGCGCCGCGGTAGATCGAGATTCCGGGGGCGCGTTTTCAACGCGTCCCGGAATGACAGCTAGTAAAAGGTGGTCTCGCCATGGATTTCGATTTTTCCGACGAGCAAAAACAACTCCGCGACGCAGCTCGGAAGTTTCTCGCCGAAAAATGCCTGCTGGCGGCGGTGCGCACGTTGCCCTTCGACAAAATCCCGACCAAGGGGCGATGACGTGATGGACGGCAAAACCGACACCGCTCGAATCGAGCTTCTCGAACAATTGCTGGCGTCGCGATATTCGTGCCGCGCGTTCCGGCCCGACCCGGTGCCGCGCCCGACCATCGAACGAATCTTGGCGGCGGCGCAATGCACGGCGTCGTGGTGCAACAGCCAACCGTGGCAGGTCGTGATCGCCAGCGGCGAGGCCAAGGAGCGCTTCCGCAAAGCGATCTACGCCAACGCCGCTTCCGGCGCGCCGGATGTCGGCGACTTTGCGTTTCCGCGCGAATATCGCGGCGTCTACCTGGAGCGCCGCCGCGAAAGCGGATTCCAGCTTTACAACACGCTCGGCATTCCGCGTGGCGACAAGGCGGCCTATGCGAAGCAGGCGCTTGAGAACTACAATTTCTTCGGTGCGCCGCACGTCGCCGTCATTCACACCGAGGAGGCGCTCGGCATTTATGGTGCGATCGACTGCGGCGCCTACGTCAGCAATTTCATGCTGGCGGCGCAGGCCGTGGGCCTCGGCAGCATCGCGCAGGCGGCACTTGCCCGCCACTCCGGCCTGATCCGGCGTCATTTCAAACTCGGCGACGACCGCCGGGTGGTGTGCGGGATTTCGTTTGGGTTTCCGGATGTCGATCACAAGATCAACAGCTACCGGACCTCGCGCGCGAGCCTCGCCGATACGGTCACGTTCCTCGACGAATAGGTGCGTCGGGCATCCAAAAAGCGGCGCCCGTCAAAATTTCGGGGGCCGCTTTTCCGCAAACGCCTTGATGCCTTCCTTGATCTCGGCGCCGCGCATGCTGGCGCGATGGCGGCGGTCGGCGGCCTCTTCATCCAGCGCGCCGCGGGCGAATTCATTGAGGGTGCGCTTCATGCCAGCCATGGCGACCGGCGCATTGCCTTCGAGAATGCTGGCCAACCTATCGACTTCTTCGTCCAACGCCTCCGCCGGCACCATCGCGGTGAGATAGCCGATCCGCAGCATCTCCGCGGCGCTGATTTTTTGCGCGGTCAGGAACAGTTTTTTGGCGTTGTCGACGCCGAGCCGCGACACGTAACGCTTGATGCCGCTTTTGTAATAATGCAGCCCGAGCCTTGCTGCCGGCATGAACATCTCGCAAGTGTCGACGCCGATCCGGAAATCGCACGCCAGCGCCAGGTCGGTCGAGCCGCCATAGACGCCGCCGTTGAGCCGGCAAATCGTCGGCACCGCGAGGTCTTCCAGCCGGTTGACGACGATCTCGAACGCCGATCCGGCGGTCGGCTGTTCGCTCGCACCGCCGGCGCGTTCGGCAATCGAGCCGAGATCGTAGCCGGCGCTGAAGGCGCGGCCGGTGCCGGTCAACACCACGACCTTGATCAAAGGGTCTGCTTCGATCCGCTCGAACAGTTTGAGCAACGTATCGAGATCCTCGGGCTGCAGCCGGTTCAAATGCCTGGGGCGGTTGAGGCGGATGGTGGCGCGCCCGCCCGTGATCTCGAGCAGCGGTGCACTCGCCGCCCCGGTGGCGCCGGATCCGGGTGTTTGCACGAGTTGTTCCATCATTTTCTCTATCATTTGTTTTCTTGCGCCCGCCGCCGGGCTTCGGCGTCGATGGTCGCGGCGAGATCGGGATGCCGCGCCATCAGCATGCGGAAGTCCACGAGATCGAGCACCAGGAGCCTCGACACCTGCGTGGTGGCGATATTGGCGGAACGCAAATTGCTGCCGAGCAGCGCCATCTCGCCGAAAAACGCGCCTTCGCCGAGCCTCACTTTCTTGCCCGGCAAATCGACCTCGACCTCGCCGGCGGCGATGAAATACATGCAGTCGCCGGTCTGCCCCTTGCGGATGATCATGGTTCTCGACGGCAAGTCCATGGTGCGCAGCATTTGGGTCACGTCGGCGATCGTCGCCGGGCCGAGCGTGGCAAAGAACGGTACTTTCGTGACCGACTCCCAGGTCTTGAGGAAGTTGTCGCGGCGGGTCTCCGCGGCGAATCCGGTGGCCAGGATGCCGGCCCAGAGCCCGAACACGCCGAGGCCGCAGATCATCACCAAGGCCGCCACCAGCCGGCCGAGCGGGGTGATCGGCACCACGTCGCCATATCCGGTCGTGGTCAGGGTCGCGACCGCCCACCACAATGTCGCTGGCACGCTGCCGAATGCGACCGGTTGGACCTCGCGTTCCAGGAAATGCACCGCGACCGAGGCGAGGCCGAGCACCATCAGGAAAATCACCAGCACGCTTAGAAGCGGCCCGGATTCCAGCACCAGCACCCGGCGCAACTGTCGCACTCCCGGAATCCCCGGAACCACTTTGAGCATCCAGAAGATGCCCAGCAGCCAAGCCGATTTGGGGCTGGCGCCAAGGACGAGCGCGAGCGGTATGACCGCGGCGCAGACGGCATCGAGCAGCCCGCGGCCGGATAGTGCGTAGGCCCATCCGCGATGCGCGCGATAAGCGTGGCGAAGCCGGACCAGCCATTCGAACACGAAGAAAGCCAGGCACGTCCACAGCGCCGCATCGATCCAGCGATGCGCCGCCTCGTAAGCGGGCTCGACCGTGACAAGAACCATCATCACCACGCCGGCCGCGACCGCGACATAGCCCGCTTTGGTCATGTTGCGGCCGGCCGTCGCGGTCAGGAATTGCGCCAAGGAAGGAAAAGCAAGCGGCTTGGACATTGCGAGATGGTGCCTGTCGCTGGAAAGACCTCGCCGCCGGACGGGCGAGGGCGGCCGGAACGAGATCGTAAATATCTCAAAAAGAACGATAATTTTCCAGCCCACCGAGGATATCCGGCCCAAGGCGGATTGCAAATCGGGCTTCGGCGGCAGCCTTACTCATAGCCTCGGTTTATGGATGCCTCGGCCCATCGCCGTTTGGTCACACCTTCGGTTTTTTTGGCCTACCCGCAGGTGCATTCTACCCCGGGAGGTGCCATAAATGTCCCATATAGATTGAATTGTTCGGGTTCGAGAAGAAGTTGCGCTGAACGCCTCCCGTTCTGCCCGTACCGTTTCAAGCCAGTCCCAGCGAAGGTGTCAGCTTTGTCGTTCCCCGCCATGTCGTCGTCGGTCCCGGTTGGTGCGCTGGTGGGATGGATGCTGCTGCTCACCTTCAAGCACGTGATCGCCGATTTTGTCCTGCAAAATTCCTGGATGGCGATCGGCAAGGATCAAAAGACCGGATGGGCGCTGCCGCTGTTGGCGCATTGCCTCGTGCATCTGGCGCTGGCGATGACGCTGATCCTGATTGTCGCGCCGCGGTTTTGGTTCGTCGCTTTGATCGATTTTGCGATTCACCTCGTGGTCGACCGTGCCAAGGGGCTTTGCGCTTCAAGATTGGGTGTGACGCAGGAGCACCCATGGTTCTGGACGCTGATCGGGGTCGATCAGGCGCTGCATCATCTGACCGGTTTCGGCCTGTCGATTTTCATGGCGGCGAACGGTTGAGATTGCCGGCTTCAAGGCCGCGCATCCGGACCAACACACTCATCCGGCGTTGCTTGCTATCCCGTTCGATCGCGCTCCAGCCCTGCCTTTCATGAGCGTGTCATTTGCGCTCGACGCCATCGCGCGTCATGTTCACGACCGGCTATCGCGAGGATCAGCATGACAGAACAACCGCTCGCCAAGAAGACCGTCGACGTGCTGGGTAGCCCAATGGCCTATCACGAGCGCGGCGAGGGAGCACCGGTGTTGTTGCTGCACGGCAATCCGACCTCGTCCTATCTCTGGCGCGACGTCCTCCCCGAGTTGGAAGGGTGCGGCCGGCTGATCGCGCCGGACCTGATCGGCATGGGCGATTCCGCCAAATTGCCAGATTCCGGTCCCGACACCTACCGCTTCACGACCCATCGGCAATATCTCGCAGCCTTCATCGAGACGGTGATCGGGCCAACGCAATCGATCGTGTTCGTGGTCCATGACTGGGGCTCGGCGCTCGGGTTCGACTGGGCCAACCATCACCGCGATCGCGTCCGTGGCATCGCCTACATGGAAGCGCTGGTGCGGCCGATCGTGTCCTGGAACGAATGGAGCGCCGCGGCGACCCCGATTTTTCAGGGCTTTCGCTCCGACAAGGGCGAGGCGATGATCCTCGACCGCAACATGTTCGTCGAGCGGGTGCTGCCAGGGTCGGTGTTGCGGAAACTGAGCGAGGCCGAGATGGCGGAATATCGCCGGCCGTTTCTGCAGCGCGAGGACCGCTGGCCGACGCTGACCTGGCCGCGGCAGATTCCGATCGCCGGCGAACCCGCCGACGTGGTGCAGATCGCGGCCGAATATTCGCAGTGGCTCGCCGGAAGCGACACGCCAAAACTGTTCGTCAATGCCGAGCCCGGTGCGATTTTGATCGGTCCGGTCAGGGATTTTTGCCGCAGTTGGAAAAATCAGACCGAAGTCACCGTTTCGGGCTCGCATTTCATCCAGGAAGATTCCGGGCCGGCCATCGGCCAGGCGGTGGCCGGCTGGATGAAGGCCAACGCCCTGTAGCGCCGTCGCGCCGAGCTGATTCGGCGATTTTGTTCAAGTACCCCGGGTGACTACTGGGTACTGTGGTTAACCTCTCGTTAGAGAATTGCACTGCATCGTGCGGACCAGAGCGCGATCGCAAAAGTGGAATCCGGTTTTGCGTCCGATCGCGCTCTAACGATGGAAGAGCGCATGATCTTTTCGCCAAACCGCTCACACTTTGGCGGATCATGCGTTGGAGATCTGCATATGTTTTCAAGCCGCGAAGCCTTCGAGAACGATTTCTGCCCGGTTCGGGACGAATTGCTCGGCGAAATGTACCGCGCCAATGAAAACGGCCTGGCCCATCTGGTGGAGAGCGTCTCCGCCGACGTTCGGGCGATGCTGGCGCTGTTCTGTTATCGCCGAAGCCATCTGCATTCGCTGGCGGTCTCGATCGCCGGCAGTTGCAGCGAATGCGATCTGGTCGAGTTGGGTGGACGGGTCGGCTCTGCGCTCTACGCGTTGTCCCGCCAAGCCCCGGAAACCCGCATTGTGCCGTCATCGCCCTACAACAACCGCAAGCCGATCACGCTCTCGACCAAGCCGCTCAGCACCTTCTCAGCCGTGGTCGACGACCTTGATGACGACCTTGATGAAGAATTGGTCCACGCGGTCACGGCGTGAGGGTTCTCGCCTAAGTCTCCGCCAAAGCTCGTCCCGGCGCTGGTCGGGACTTCGCGTGGAAATTCATTTGAGCGCCGATAGGCCGTGCCGTCTCCGCGCCATCTCGCATTCGGGGTCACCGGGCATGCAGGTTCGGCAGACTTCCGGCCGCACCGCATAAATTCCGCACGAGGTCGCGACCCCAATTTTGCCCGAGAGTGCCGAACATCGTTCGCCGTCGCAGCGCATGCCGGAGAGCTTTTCGTTGACGAATTTTTCCGGAATCAGATCGAGCGCGGCGTCGTCCTCGGTGGTGAAGCGCGGCCAGTTCGACGAATACGAACAGCAGGCGCCGCAGGCCTGGCAAGGCGAGTTATCGCTGGCCGCAATGTCGGTGATTTCCATCGCCAACGATTAGCGCGATCGGTTCGCGCCCGATACCGGATTTTTTGACTCTGCCAGTTCCGCTTCGAGTTCCGCGATGCGCGCGTCGCGCGAAGCCAGCGCCGCGGCCACATCGGCGGCATCGAATTTCTGCGGAATATGCTGCGGGCAGTTGGTGTCCCATGCGGAAATCCGAAACAGGATCACCTGTTCGGGCCGCGCTTTGTAGCCGTGCGGCATCAGCGATTGCGTGAGCGCCGGATCGTCGTCCACCACGCGTGCCTCGCCCCAGATTTTCACCCGGCGGCGATGAACATAATCCATCAGGAAGATGTTGGCCTGGGGGTTTTCGGAGAGATTGCCTTGCGTGATGTATTGCCGGTTGCCGCCAAA
The DNA here is from genome assembly GCA_963814615.1 of uncultured Alphaproteobacteria bacterium. Taxonomy (GTDB): domain Bacteria; phylum Pseudomonadota; class Alphaproteobacteria; order Rhizobiales; family Xanthobacteraceae; genus Bradyrhizobium. Next base: position 315,051 of record CAWFDN010000002.1, read on the forward strand.
ATCGGCGAACGCCAGCGTCTTCTTGTCCAAAATCCGGATGAAGCCCTTGGGTCCGCCGCGATGCTGGATATAGGGCTGGCCGTCGGCGCTGGCGGTGGCCAGGAACATGCTGTCCTGCGCGGCGAGGAAGGCGATGAGATCCTCGTCGATCTCGGTGCGCCAGCCGCCGCTCTGCTCGACCCGGGCATAGGACTTGCGCGATCCCTTGCGGGTCTGAACCGCTTTCACCGCGGGCGTGAATGCGACGTCGCTGGGGTAGGTGTGAAGTTCTGACACCGGAATCTCCCGAGGGTCGTGGGCGCAGCGAAGCGCCGATCTTGGACCTCCAGTATGGGCGCTTTCGAAACCTGAACAATTTCCCGAATTGACACTTCATCATTGCAGCATATGAAATAATGCCATGGATCGCATTGACGCCATGCAGGCCTTCGTCGCGGTGGCCGACCTCCAGGGCTTTGCGCCGGCGGCGCGCAAGCTGGGGCTGTCGCCCTCGGGCGTGACCCGGCTGATCGCGGCGCTGGAGGATCGTCTCGGCGCCCGGTTGTTACAGCGCACCACGCGCTCGGTGACGCTGACCGATGTCGGCGCGCGCTATCTGGAGCGTATCCGGCGCATTCTCGCCGATGTCCAGGAAGCCGAAGGCTCGGTCGAGGGCGAACGCACGCGCCCGAGCGGACGGCTGGTGGTGTCGGCGCCGATCGGGTTCGGGCGTCTGCATGTTAGTCCTGTGATGTCGGCGTATCTGACCCGCTACGGCGAGGTCTCGGCCGAACTGCGGCTATCGGATCGCATGGTCAATTTGGTGGAAGACGGCGTCGATCTTGCGGTCCGGATCGGCCACCTTGCCGATTCGAGTCTGGTGGCGCGCCAGGTCGGCGAGATGCGGCGGATCGTGGTCGCCTCAAGTGTTTATCTGAAGCAGCACGGCGAGCCGAAGACGCTTGAGGCGATCGCATCGCACGCGACGATCCAGTTCGGCGCCACGGCCGCCGCGCCGGACTGGCGTTTCGTCGCCGACGGCCACGAGGTGCGCATCGCCTGCACGCCACGGCTCACCACCAACAGTGCCGACGCCGCGCTCCAATATGCCGCGCAGGGCGGCGGCCTGACGCGGGTGCTGGCCTATCAGGCGGCCGAGGCCATCAAAGCCGGCCGGCTTAAAATCGTGCTGGCGAAATTCGAGCCGCCGCCGCTGCCGATCCACATCGTCTACCCGACATCGCGGCTGCTGTCGGCCAAGGTGCGGTCCTTCATCGATCTCGTGACCGAGGTCAGCGATTGGCGTTTCGGCGAGAAATAAATTTTCGTTACTCTTTCTTCTTCGGCCCCACGCGGAACGTTGCATTGGCGCGCGCGCGTTCTGCCGTTATCGCGAGCCAACGTGTCGCGCGAACGCGCGCCCGATGTCAGGCTCCGCGAAGTAATCGATAGCTTTGCGAAACGAGAGGTGGATTGCTTCGTCGCTATCGCGCCTCGCAATGACAGCGGTGCCATCCAGGTATCGCATTTTAATACGGCAAGCCGACGTAATTTTCCGACAGCGATGCGCTCGCCGCTTTCGAACTCACGAGGTAATCCAGTTCGGCGAGCTGGATTTTTGCGTTAAAGCCTTCGGTGTCGGGAAAGCGATGTAACATCGCCGTCATCCACCACGAGAAGCGCACCGCCTTCCAGATCCGACAAAGCGCCTTTTTGGAATAGTCGTCGATGCCGGCGGCAGATTTCTCGTCGTAATATTCGCGCAAGGCCTGCGAGAGATAGTGCACGTCGCTGGCGGCGAGGTTGAGCCCCTTGGCGCCGGTCGGCGGCACGATATGCGCGGCGTCGCCGGCGAGGAACATCCGCCCGAACCGCATCGGCTCGGCGACGAAACTGCGCAGCGGGGCGATGCTCTTCTCGATCGAAGGTCCGGTGATGAGATGGTCGGCCGTCTCCGGATCGAGCCGTCGCTTCAACTCATCCCAGAATCTCTCGTCCGACCATTGATCGATGTGGTCGTCGAGCGAGCATTGCACGTAATAACGGCTGCGATGCGTCGAGCGCATGGTGCAAAGGGAAAATCCCCTCGCGTGGTTGGTGTAGATCAATTCGTGTGAGACCGGCGGCGTTTCCGACAAGATCCCGAGCCAGCCGAACGGATAGATGCGTTCGAAGGTCTGGATCGCCGCAGGCTTGACACTGGCGCGGCTGGCGCCGTGGAAGCCGTCGCACCCGGCAATGAAATCGCAGCCGATTTCGTGGCTGACGCCATCCTTGACATAGCTGACGCGCGGATGATCGGAGTCGAAATCGTGCGGTGTGACGTCGGCGGCTTGATAAATCGTGGTCAGGCCGGCGGCATGGCGCGCGTTCATCAAATCGAGCGTCACCTCGGTTTGGCCGTAGATCATCACGGTCTTGCCGGTGGCGGCCTTCATGTCGATGCGATGACGCTCGCCGCCGAAGGCCAACTCGACGCCATGGTGGACCAGGCCCTCGCGGCGCGCGCGCCCGGCGGCGCCGACTTGATCGAGCAGCGCCACGGTCCCCTCTTCGAGAAGTCCGGCGCGGATACGACCGAGCACGTAGTCCGGCGTCTGGCGTTCCAGAATGACGTTGTCGATTCCGAAGCTGTGAAGCAGTTGTCCGAGCAGCAATCCCGCCGGCCCCGCACCAATGATTGCTACTTTTGTCCGCAATACTTTCCCCTGGGTTGATGACGGCCGCAGGCCGATCGATGCCGTAGACTTGCAATGATGATTACATCATATAACAATACTGCAACAGCAATTGAGAGCGATGCAACATGATGTCGCGAGGGGGAGCGATGCCGATGAGACGAGCTTTGTTGGCGTTGCTTCGGGCCGCGAATGTGACGCTCGGTTTCGCGACGCTTGGTTTCACGACGCTTGGTTTCGTGACGCCTGGGTTCGCGCAGGAGAAGACTGTCAGCCTCAAAATGTCGCTGTGGTTGCCGCCGGCGCATCCGCTGGTGCCAGCGACGCAGGCCTGGGCCGCCGATATCGAGAAGGCTTCGGGCGGCACCATCAAGATGTCGGTGTTCCCCTCAGAGCAACTCGGCAAGGCGTTCGACCATTACGACATGGCGCGCGACGGCATCGCCGACATCACCTATGTCAATCCCGGGTATCAGCCGGGCCGCTTTCCGATCGCGGCAGCGGGACAGCTTCCGTTCGTCTTCTCCGACGGCAAGAAGGGCACGCTGGCGCTGAACGAGTGGTACCATAAATATGCGCCGACCGAGATGAAAGACACGCATCTGTGCTTCGCGTTTATCCACGATCCGGGTTCGCTGCACGGCAAGAAGAAAATCGTGGTGCCGAGCGATCTTCGCGGCGTCAAGGTGCGGCCGGCGCAGAGCACCTTCGGTGAAATGGTGAAAATGTTCGGCGGCACCAACGTGCAGGCTTCGGCACCGGAGTCGCGCGACGCGCTTGAACGTGGCGTCGCCGACGAGATCGCCTTCCCCTGGGGCTCGATGTTCCTGTTCGGCATCGACAAGGTCGTGAAGTATCACATGGACGCGCCGCTCTACACGTCGGTGTTCACCTACAACATCAATCTCGATAAATATAATTCGCTTTCGCCGGCGCAGAAAAAGGTCATTGACGATCACTGCTCGCCGGAATGGGCGTCGAAGGTCAGCGATCCCTTTAGCGAATTCGAAGCCAACGGCCGCATCAAGATGAAGGCGCTGGAGGGGCACGAGGTCTATCCGCTGACACCCGAACAGCTCGATGAGTGGAAGAAGGCCGTCAAGCCGCTTCACGACAGCTGGGCCGAGGCGGTGAAGAAGGCCGGCGGCGATGCTGCCGCCATCGATGCCGACCTGCAGGCGACCTTGAAGAAGTACGAGGCCGGGATTTGAGGTGCTGCGTCGTTGCAGAGCTGGATTGCCACATCTGATGGCGTGAGGCGCGAAGCCGGAATCTTCTACCGAATAATTTCCGAATTCCGCGTCGCCCGCTCCGCGTGCGCCCCGCAATGTTGTTCTTCTTTAGGAAGCGATACGCAAAGCCATGACCGCCAATCCCGAAGTCACGCGCGACGGCGTCGTCGGCAGTCCCGCCGAGCCGTCACGCCGCAATGTCATGGACCGCTTCATCGATTCCATCGAATGGATCGCGGCGTTCTTTGTCGGCATCGTCGCGCTCAACACCTTTGCGGCGGTGTTCATGCGAAAATTCTTCGCGGTGACAATCCCGGATTATTATAATTTCGGCCAGTTCATGCTCGGCGTTTTGATTTTTTGGGGCATCGCCGCCACCAGCTACCGCGGCAGCCACATCACGGTCGATCTGGTGTGGGCCAATGCGACGCCGAAATACCAGCGCTGGATCGACGTATTCGCCACTCTGGTGCTGTTGTTCGTGGTCACGGTGCAGACCTACACGTTGTTCGACAAGGTGGTGAGCACCCGCGCCGACCACATCGTGACGATGGATTTGCAGGTGCCGATCTGGCCGTTTTTTCTGGTGTCGTGGATCGGCGACGTCTCCGCGGTATTTTTGATCGCGATTCGAACCTATCGCCTGATTTTTCATCCGGATCTGATGCACGATCCCAAAATCAAGACCGTGGAGTAACCGGCATGAGCAACGAGGCCGTGGCTCTGACCGGGTTTGTCAGCCTGTTCGCGTTGATGCTGCTGCGCGTGCCAGTCGGCATGGCGATGGGCCTCGTCGGCATCACCGGGTTTGGCTATCTCACCGGGATTGCGCCGGCGCTGAAGCTGGTCGGCCAGACCACGATGCGCACGGTGACGGATTATTCCTTCGGCGTGATTCCGATGTTCTTGCTGATGGGCGCGTTCGTGTCGGTCTCGGGCATCAGCCGTGAACTGTTTCGCGCCGCCAATACCTTCGTCGGCCACTGGAAGGGCGGGTTGGGCATCGCCACCATCGCCGCCTGTGGCGGCTTTGCGGCGATCTCCGGTTCGTCGGTGGCGACCGCGGCGACGTTCTCGGCGGTGGCCTATCCGGAAATGCGTCGTTTCGGTTATCCGCAATCCTTTGCCACCGGCGTGATCGCGGTCGGCGGCACCCTTGGCGCCATGCTGCCGCCCTCGACCGTGCTGGCGGTGTACGGCATCATCACCCAACAGGATATCGGCAAGCTCTTCATCGCCGGCATCGTGCCGGGTTTGCTGGCGATCGTGATGCATATGATCACCATCGGCATCATCGGGGTGGTGCGGCCGAAATTCCTTCCCGCAGGCCCGCGCGCCTCATGGCAGGAACGGCTGGCGGCGCTGCGCGACGTCTGGTCGCCGTTGCTGTTGTTTGTGTTCGTGATCGGCGGTCTCTATGGCGGATTCTTCATCCCAACCGAGGCCGGCGCGGTCGGCGCGGTCGGCGCCTTCCTCATCGGCATCCTCAGAGGCAAGTTGACCAAAGACGGCATCCTGCAGTCGCTGTTGCAGGCCACGCGCACGGCGGCTGCGGTCTTCACCGTGTTGATCGGCGCCTTGTGCTTCGGCTATTTTCTCACCATCACCCAGACGCCGCAGAACGTCACCGCCTTCCTCACCGGCCTCGGCATCGGCCCTTACGGCGTGCTGACGCTGATTCTTTTGATGTATCTGGTGCTGGGCTGCCTGATGGACGCGATGGCGATGGTGATCCTCACCGTGCCGATCGTGTTCCCGATCGTGACCTCGCTCGGCTTCGACCCGATCTGGTTCGGCGTCGTCATCGTCATGACCGTCGAACTCGGACTGATTCACCCGCCGGTCGGCATGAACGTGTTCGTCATCAAGAGCGTGGTCAAGGATGTCGACATGTCCACGATCTTCGTCGGCGTGCTACCGTTCGTGGTGACCGATCTGATCCGGCTTTTGATTCTGGTTCTGTTTCCGTTGCTGGCGACCTGGCTGCCACAACGGATGATTGGTTGAGTCTCAAACTCTTCCGATTCTTTGTAAAACATAAATATTCGCGCCGGATGCGGGGGACGCCGGAGTTTCGCGTAGGCCCCGACGTGAATTGATTTACACCCCCTCCACCAAAATCACCCGGATATCGTTGACATTGGTGAGCGTCGGACCGGTGTTCACGAGATCGCCGGTCGCGGCAAAAAACGTGGTGGCGTCGTTGTTGTCGAGATAGGCGCTCGGCTCAAGGCCGAGCGAGGTCATCTTCGCAAACGTGGTTTGATCGATGATGGCGCCGGCCGGATCGGTCGCGCTGCCGGCGCCGCCGTCGGCGCCGTCGGTATCTGCCGCCAGCGCCGAAATCCCGGAGGTGGTCTTGAGAAGGTCGGCCAGCGCCAGCGCGTATTCCTGGTTGGGGCCGCCGCGGCCCTGGCCGCGCACGGTGACGGTGAGTTCGCCGCCGGACAGGATCGCGACGCGCTTGCCTTGGGCATGCGCCTGCAACGCCCGTTGGGCGTGGTCGGCCGCGACGCTGCGGGCCTCGCCTTCGAGGTCGGCGCCGAGATCGACGATTTCGTAACCGGCGTCTCTCGCTTTCCCGATCGCCGCGTCCAGCGAGGCCTTGGGCCGCGCGATCAGCTCGAATTGCGCGCGCGCAAAGGCGCTATCGCCGGGTTTGCAGCTCTCGTTGGCGGGCTCATCGAGTGCGCGGCGGACCGCGTCGTCGATCGCCAGGCCATATTTCGCGACGATGGCGCGCGCATCCGCAAGCGTGGTCGGATCCGGCACCGTCGGTCCCGACGCAATCGCGGACGGTTCGTCGCGCGGAACGTCTGATATCGCCAGCGTCACGATTTCGGCGCGCTGGCCGGCGCGCGCGAGGCGGCCGCCCTTGATCCGCGACAAATGCTTGCGAACGGTGTTGATCTCGCCGATCGGCGCGCCCGAGCGCAACAGCGCCCGAGTCACTTGTTGTTTCTGCGCGAAGCTCACGCCCTCAACGGGGGCGATCCAGTTGGCGGAGCCGCCGCCCGACAGCAACACCAGCAACAGATCGTCAACGCCGGCATCTTGCGCCAGCCGCAACGTTTCGTCCGCGGCCTTCAACCCGGCCTCATCCGGCACGGGGTGTCCGGCTTCGATCACCTTGATCCGCCGCGTCGGTACGCCATGGCCGTGGCGGGTGGTCGCGATGCCCGACAGACGCGAGGGCGCAAGGCCAAGCGCATCGAGATAGTGCCGCTCCGCGGCCGCGGCCATCGCCGCGGCGCCCTTGCCGGCGGCAAGGCAAATCACCCGTCCCTTCGGAGCGGAGCGGAGGTGGGCTGCCAGCACGATGTCGGGGTGGGCGGCGGCGACGGCGGCGTCGAAGATCGCGCGCAGGAGAGGGCGTTTGTCGGTCATCATGTCACGGGATTTGGGGATGGAAACAGTGGGTGCCGGTTATCCATCCGATTTCGGCAAAAGAAAACCCCCGCACGGTACTGCGGGGGACTTTTCAAAGACGGCTCGAGCATTTTCCAGTTTAGCGGCTTCATCCTTCGAGACGGCGCTTCGTGCCTCCTCAGGATGAGGTCCAAACCCTCAAGGAGCGCGGCAATGCCGCGCATCTCGAACCATGAGGCCATCGATACGCCGTCATGATTCGATCCAATCGGAATTCGCGCTGGCAGCGAGGAGGCGTCAGCCACCGATTTCGCCGCTGATGACGGGCCCGAACAAGTCCCATTTCTTGTCTTTGAACCGCATCATCTGAAGCTGCTCGATGGGATAGAAGTCGTTGGCACCGGTATTGATCTTCACGCCCGGAAGCAACGTGTCGGGGGCAAAGTCCTTGAGGCTCGCGGCCTGTTTCATGATGTTCTCGCGGGTTAAGGTGTCGCCGGCCTGCTTCAATACTTGCACCATGGTTTGGGCCTGACCGTAGCCGAAGACAACGGAGCCATCAGCCTTGTTGGCGTCCGGCGCGTATCTGGCCAAGAAAGCATAGAATTTCTTCATGCCCTCGTCGTTATCCCATTGTGGGTCGGCGCCGTCCTTGGCGTAAGCCGCGGAGAGAATGCCCTGGGCGTTTTCGAAACCCGCAGGCTGAAGCACCGAGCCGACAGAGGCTCCGACGTTGCTCTGGAAGTACAGAGGTGCCCAACCGAGTTCGGCGATCTTCTTGATGCTCTGGGCCGCGAACTTCGGCGTGGTCATGCTGAAATAGACGTTCGCTCCGGAGGATTTGAGCTTGACGATGTGCGAGTTGATGGTCGGTTCGGAAACTTCATAGCTTTCCTCGGCCACGACCATGGCCGACGCCTTGTCACCGAGACCGTCCTTGAGACCTTTCAGCAAGTCCTTACCGAAATCGTCGTTCTGATACATGACCGCGATTTTGGCGTCCGGCTTTTCTTTCAGGAGATACTTGGCGTAGATTCGGCCCTCGCTCTGGTAGGGAGGCTGCCATCCCATGGTCCAGGGAAAGTCCTTGTGGTCGCCGAATTTGGTAGCGCCGGTCGCGACGAAGAGCTGCGGCACCTTTTTGGAGTTCATGTATTTCTGAATCGCGGAATTCGACGGTGTTCCGAGCGGACTGAACAGCAACAGAACCTCATCGCTCTCGACCAGCTTGCGGGCCTGCTCGACGGCCTTCGGCGGGCTATAGCCGTCGTCATAGCTGATGAAGTTGACCTTGCGGCCGTTGATGCCGCCCTGCTCGTTGATCATCTTGAAATAGGCTTCTTCTATCTTACCGATCACGCCATAGGCGGATGCCGGGCCGCTATAGGGCATGATATTGCCGAGCTTGATTTCGGTGTCGGTCGCGCCGGTGTCGTATTTCTTTTGGGCGAGGGCGCTGCCGCTGGTGGCCGCAAAAGCGATGACCGTCGTCGAGAATGCGGCGATACGTAATTGTTTCCTAGAAAGCATAACCTCTCCTCAGTTTCTTTTGGATTTGCCGATCAGGTGCTGGATCACCATCGCTACTTGCCGGGCGCCGTGCGGCACCAGGAAGATGACAACGAACAGGAGGGCGCCGAACACGGCGCCGGAGAGGCCCTTGGAAATCCCCTCCGCGATGTTCGGTACGAAAATGATGAAGGCCGAACCCACGATCGATCCCGGCAACCAACCGACGCCGCCGACCACCATGCCGAGAAACAGCGAGATCGCCAGCGTGATGGTGTAGCTGTCCGGCGCCACGAACTGCACCGCGATCGCCCCCAAGCCGCCGGCAATGCCGGTGATGCCGGCTGAGACGCCGAACGCCAGCGTCTTGTAGAGCGCGACGTCGATGCCCATGGCGGACGCCGCGATCTCGTTGTCGCGGATCGCCATGAAGGCGCGGCCGGAGCGGGACTTCAGGAGATTGACGGAGCCAACATAGATCGCGATCACGATCGCGAGCGTGAAATAATACAGCCACATGTCCTGCGACATCGGCAAGCCGAACGGCGCGTCGGGTTTGGTCACGACCAGGCCCTGCACACCGCCGGTCCAGCGCTCGAACACCCCGAGCTTGAGAAGCTGAGGCATCGCGGTGGCCAATGCGAAGGTCGCGAGCGCCAGATAGACCCCGCTCAAACGCAACGCGGGCTGGCCGAACAGAAATCCGAAACCAAAACAGATGACGCCGGCGATCGGCAAGGTGAGGGCATAGTTGACGTCGAAATGCTCCATCAGAATCGCCGAAGTGTAGGCACCGACCGCGTAGAACGCGCTCTGGCCGAGCGAAAACTGGCCGCTGCCACCGGTCAGAATGTTCAGCGCCAGCACGGCGAGCGCGTAGATCAGCAACATCGTGAGCTGGAAGATGATGAAGTTCTTCACAAACAGCGGCACGACGATCAGCAATGCCAGCATCGCCAACGACGTGCCGTAGCCGAGCGTCATCGCCTTCTTGGGAACGGCCTCGATCGGCGGGGCTTCGGTGACGGTTTCCTGGACTGCGCTCATGATCAAACTCGCTTGACGATGGGTCGGCCGAACAGGCCGGCGGGTTTGACGACCAAGACCGTGATGATCAGCGCCAGCGCGATCGGCAGTTTCAGTTCATTGCCGACGCCCGGGATGTAGGTTCCGGCGAGATTTTCGAAAACGCCGACCAGGAAGCCGCCGATCACCGCCCCGAACGGACTGGTCAGTCCGCCGAGCACGGCGGCGGCGAATCCGTAAATCAATACGCCACCCATCATGTTCGGCTCCAGAAACACCACCGGCGCGATCAGCATGCCGGCGATGGAGCCGATCGCCGCCGCCATGCCCCAGCCGAGCGCGATCATCCAACTGGTGTTGATGCCGACCAGCCGCGCCGATTCAGGCACCGAGGCGGCCGCGCGCATGGCGAGGCCGATCCGGGTGAACTGGAAGAACAGATAGAGCAGAACCAGCAGCAGCACGGTGACGCCGATCATGCCGGCCTGATGGGTGGAGATGAGATGGCTGCCGAGAAACGGTGAGGATCCGAACGGCGTCGGATATTGCTTGATGGTGAAGTCCCAGATCAATCCGGCCACGCTGTTGAGGATTGCAAACAACGCAATGAACCCGGCGACGTTGGTCAGGATCGGTGCTTTCGCCAGCGGCTTGAACAATAGCCGCTCGATGACGATGCCGCCGACGAACGAGAAGGCCAGCGTGAGCAGGAACGCCCACCAATAAGGGATGCCCCATTGCATCAATTGCCAGGAGATGAAGGTCGAGAACATCGCCATCTCGCCTTGCGCGAAATTGAGATGATCGATCGCCTGGTAGATCATGACCACCGCGAGCGCCATGCAGGCGTAGATCGCGCCGGTGGCGATGCCGGCCAGGATCTGATTGGTGAAAAGCTCCATGGCCGCGCTCCTCAATAACCCAGATAGGATTTACGGACGTCTTCGTTATCAGCGATCTCGGTGGCGCTTCCCGACATCACGATTCGTCCGGTCTCGATCACATAGGCCTTGTCGGCGAGTTCCAGCGCCAGCTGCGCGTTCTGCTCCACCACCAGGATCGTGACCTTGTCCTCGCGGTTGATCTTGCCCAGAATCTTGAACAGGTCGCGCACGATCAGCGGCGCGAGGCCGAACGACGGTTCGTCCAAGAGCATCAGGCGCGGACGCAGCATCAATGCGCGGGCGACCGCGAGCATCTGCTGTTCGCCGCCCGAAAGCGTGCCGGCTTGCTGGGTGTGCCGTTGCTTGAGGACCGGGAAGTGATCGTACATGCGCTCGATGTCGGAAACCACGCCGGCCCTGTCGCTTCGAGTGATGGCGCCAAGCTGAAGGTTTTCTTCCACCGTCATGGTCGTGAAGGTACCGCGGCCCTGCGGCACATGGGCGATGCCGAGACGAACGATGTTCTCGGTCGAGCGGCCGGAGAGCGAGGCGCCGTCGAATTCGATCGCGCCGGTCGAGCGCACCATGTTGCAGAGGGCGCGCAAGGTGGTGGTCTTGCCAGCGCCGTTGGCGCCGAGCAGGGTGGTCAGGCTTCCCTGATCGAGGGCGAAGTCGAGGCCGTGAAGCGCCTGGACCTGGCCGTAATAGGCCCTGAGATCCCGGACGTTGAGCATCGCCGTCATTGGTCCTTGCTCCCCAGATAGGCCTTGATGACATCCGGGTCGGACTGCACCGCGGCCGGCGTTCCCTCGGCGAGCTTGCGGCCGAAATTCAACGCCACCACATGGTCGGCGATCGACATCACCAGGCCCATATGGTGTTCGACCAGCAGCACGGTGACGTCGCGCTCATCGCGCAGCCGGCGGATCAGGTCGCCGAGCACATGGACTTCTTCGTGATTGAGGCCGCCGGCGGGCTCGTCGAGCAGCAGGATCTTCGGTTCGGCCGCCAGCGCGCGCGCCAGTTCCACCCGTTTCTGGGTGCCGAACGGCAGGCCGGAAACCGTGACATCGGCGACGTCGTCAAGGTCGAGATAGCCGATGATTTCACGGACGCGCTTGTTGATTTCGGCTTCGCTGCGGCGAACCCACGGCAGTCGCAGCGAGTCGCTGATAACGTCGCTATTGGTCCGGGCGTGGGCGCCGACCCGTACGTTGTCGAGCACCGACAGATTGGGAAACAGCGCGACATTCTGAAAGGTGCGGCCGATGCCGATTTCGGCGATCCGGTGCGGCGGCCGCGTCAGGATACTGGCACCCTCCAGCAGAATGTCGCCGGCGCTCGGCTGATAGAGCCGGCTCAGGCAATTGAAGAGCGTGGTCTTGCCGGCGCCGTTCGGCCCGATCAGGCCGAGGATTTGGCCGCGATGCATGTCGAAGGATACGCCATTCAACGCGACGATGCCGCCAAACACCACGCTGACGTCGCGAACCACAAGCAGGGCTGAGTTTCCCTGCGCGAGTTGGGCTTGCGTCATTTCGCTTCGCCCGCAAAGATCTTGAGGACGAAACGAACTTTCGGACCGAAGCGACCCTGCGAATTGGTTCGCCGGTCGCTATGATGAGCGCTACCTGATCCCCTCGACCACACGTGCAAGTTTTCCTCCTGCTTTCATTTTTTTGCTTTCTTCTTTTTTTATTTGTTTTGATTGTGGTGCCGCGCCGCCGAGCGCGGCTTCGATGTTTCTTACCATCGCCACAAGGCGAGGTCCAATATCGTTGCGCAGCCGGTCTTCGGTGAAGCGGAATGCGGGCGCACCGCAATTGAAGGCGTAAGGCCCGGTCCCGTCGTTGAGCTTCAAGGCGACGCCGACGGCGTGCACGTCGTTCTGCCACTCGCCCGCCGAAATAGCGAAGCCGAGTCGCTCGACGGTTTCGCCCGCGCGTTCGATGCCATCGCGCATCCGCGGCCAACGGCTGCCATAGTGCTCGCGGAGTTCACGTAATAATGTAGCGCGCTCGTCGTCCGGCAGTGCCCAGATATAGGCCCGGCCCATCGCGGTCGTTGCGATCGGAATTCGCGAACCGACGTCGAGTTGAACGTTCAGCGCCAGGCCGTTGCGGCTTTGACCGAAGTAAATCATGCTGTGACGGTCGCGGCCGCCGACCGCGACGGCGCCACCGGTTTCGCGCATGACTTGCTCCCGATAGGGCTCCGACAAGTGACGAATGCCGAGATTCGCCAGTGCCGCATACCCAAGCGCCATAGCTGAGGGCGCCAGCTGATATTTCTCGAACCGCGGAACCGGTGTAAGATAACCGAGCTTGGTCAAGGTATAGGTCAGCCGGGAAACGGTTGGCTTTGGCAAATTGGTGCGGGCCGCGATCTCCTGGTTGCCAAGAAGCCCGTCATTGGGACGGAATGCGCGCAACACCTCAAGGCCGCGGGAAAGTGCGACGACGAAATTGCGATCGGTCGCTACTTTCTTGGCTGGACGTTTCATCGCCTGCTGCTGCGCGGAGCTCGTTGACAACGGACGTGCTTCAAAATAACCCTCCATGTCAAGATGTGGAATTAAATTCCGCAGTGCGAAATTGGTCAAGAACAAGCTATCCAGGGAGATCCGCGTGAACGAAGTGGTCAAGTTCGAACGTCATGACGTGGTCGCGGTCGTCACGGTCGACAGTCCTCCGGTGAATGCGCTGAGCGCCGCGGTTCGCGGCGGCATTCTTGAATGCATCAAGAGCGCCATCGCCGATCCGGAGGTGAAGGCGATCGTTCTGACCTGCGCCGGCCGCACCTTTATCGCCGGCGCCGACATCACCGAATTCGGCAAGCCGCCGAAGCCACCGGGTCTCCATGAAGTGCTGGCCGAAATCGAGAGCTCCCCGAAGCCGGTGGTTGCCGCCATTCACGGCACCGCCTTGGGCGGCGGTCTTGAGGTCGCGCTCGCCTGTCACTTCCGCGTCGCGACCAAGGACGCAAAATTAGGTCTGCCCGAGGTGAAACTCGGCCTGCTGCCGGGTGCCGGCGGGACGCAGCGTCTGCCGCGTGCGGTCGGGCCCGAACTCGCGGTCAAGATGATCGTCGGTGGCGATCCGATCGGTGCCTCTGAGGCGCTCAAGGCCGGCTTGATCGAGGAAGTCGTCGAAGGTCCCGCCGCCGGCGGCGAGGCGTTTGCCCGCAAGGTGCTGGCGGAGAAGCGCCCCCTGCGCAGGCTGCGCGACGACGACAGCAAGCTTGCCGCCGCCAAGGCCGACCGCTCGATCTTCACCAACGCGGTCGCAGCCCTCACCAAGAAGGCGCGCGGGCTGGAAGCCCCGTTTGCCGCCGCCGACGCGGTCGGCGCCGCCATCGATCTGCCGTTTGAAGAAGGCTTGAAGAAAGAGCGCGAGGGCTTCCTCAAGCTCGTGGCCAGCGATCAGTCGAAGGCGCAGCGCTACGCCTTCTTCTCCGAGCGCGAGGCGGCCAAGATCGCCGGCGTCCCCGAAGGCACCAAGCCGCGCAAGGTCGAGCGGGTCGCCATCATCGGCGCCGGCACCATGGGCGGCGGCATCGCGATGTCGTTCGTCAATGCCGGGATTCCGGTGACGCTGATTGAAACCGGCGAAGAGCAGCTCAAGCGTGGCTTGGGCGTGATGCAGAAGAACTACGAGGCCACCGCGGCCCGCGGCGGGATTCCCGCCGACGCGCCCGCCCAGCGCATGGGCCTGATCAACGGCGTGGTCGGGCTTGAGCATGTTAAGGACGCCGATCTGATCATCGAAGCCGTGTTCGAAACCATGGCGATCAAGAAGGAAGTCTTCACCGCGCTCGACAAATACGCCAAGCCGGGCGCGGTTCTCGCCAGCAACACCTCCTATCTCAACATCGACGAGATCGCGAAGGGGACGAGCCGTCCCGACGACGTGCTCGGCATGCACTTCTTCAGCCCGGCCAATGTGATGAAGCTGTGCGAGATCGTGCGGGCGGACAAGACCGCCCCGGACGTGCTGGTGACCGCGGTCGCGGTGGCGCGCAAGATCGCCAAGGTGCCGGCGGTGGTCGGAGTCTGTGACGGCTTCGTCGGCAATCGCATGCTGGCGCAGCGCGGCAAGCAGGCGGAGAAATTGCTGTTCGAAGGCGCTTTGCCGCAGCAGGTCGATGCCGTCGTGACCAAGTTCGGCATGCCGATGGGGCCGTTCGCGATGGGCGATCTCGCCGGCCTCGACATCGGCTGGCGCTCGCGCAAGGACCGCGGCATCAAGTCCGAGATCGCGGACGCACTGTGCGAAGCCGGGCGCTTCGGCCAGAAGACCGGCAAGGGCTACTACAAATATGAAGCGGGTTCGCGCGCGCCGCTGCCCGATCCCGAGGTCGAGCAACTGATCGATGAGACCCTGCAGCGGCTCGGGCGCAAGCGCCGCGTGGTCAGCGACGAGGAAATTCTCGAGCGCATGATGTATCCGATGATCAATGAGGGCGCGCGGATTTTGGAGGAGAAGATCGCGGCGCGACCGAGCGATATCGACGTGATCTGGCTCTACGGTTATGGTTGGCCGATCTATCGCGGCGGCCCGATGTTCTATGCCGACCAGGTCGGCCTCAAGCGCATCGCCGAGCGGTTGTCGTTCTACGCCAAGGAGACCAACGATCCCTCGCTCGAACCGGCGCCACTGCTCACGCGGCTGGCGGCGGAAGGCGGCAGCTTTGCGTCGTTCGCGGCGGCGGCGAAAGCAGCGTGATGGTGCACCGATCGGGGGCCGCACGCTGATGTCCCATCCCGGTGAACAGTTCTATCCGAACGGCGTTCATTGGGACGACCCGATCGCGCGCGGCACGCTGCCCGATCTGTTGACGAAGGCGGCCTTGCAATATGGCGCGCGGCCGGCGATCGAATTTCGCGACCGTCCGATCAGCTATTCTGAGCTGGAAGCGATGGTCGAGCGTGCGGCCTCGGCGTTCTTGCGTGCCGGCCAGGCCAAGAACACTTCGGTGGCGCTGTTCCTCGGCAATTCGCCGGACCATCCGGTGAATTTTTTCGGCGCGCTCAAGGCCGGCGCCCGGGTCGTGCATCTGTCCCCGCTCGACGGCGAGCGCGCGCTCTCGCATAAATTGAGCGACAGCGGCGCGCGCATTCTCGTCACCAGCAATCTGGCGACGCTGTTGCCGACGGCGCTGAAATTCCTCGACAAAGGCCTGCTCGACCGCCTGATCGTCTGCGAGGACGACCATTGGGGCGCGGTCGGCAATGTGCACGCGCCGATCCCGGATCATCCGGCGATCGTCACGTTCGAATCATTTGCGCAGGGCGCAACGCGGCCTGCGCAATGGCCGTCGATCTCACCGGACGACATCGCGCTGTTGCAATATACCGGCGGCACCACCGGATTGCCGAAGGGCGCGATGCTCAGCCATGGCAATCTGACCTCGGCGGTGTCGATCTATGAGGTCTGGGGCCGCAAGGCGCGCGCGGAGCGCAACGCCGTCGAGCGCGTAATCTGCGTGCTGCCGCTGTTTCACATCTACGCGCTGACGGTGATCCTGTTGCGCAGCCTGCAATGCGGCGATTTGATTTCGCTGCATCAGCGCTTCGACGTCGAGGCCGTGATGCGCGACATCGAGCTCAAACGGGCGACCGCGTTTCCCGGCGTCCCCACGATGTGGATCGCGATCGCGAGCCTCCCCGACCTTGAGCACCGCGATCTGTCGTCGCTGGTGACTTGCGGCTCGGGCGGCGCGCCGCTGCCGGTCGAGGTCGCCAAGGTTTTCGAGCGCAAGACCAAGGTCAAGCTCAAGAACGGCTGGGGCATGACCGAGACCTGTTCGCCCGGCACCGGCCATCCCGAGGTGGGACCGGACAAGCCCGGCTCGATCGGGCTGATGCTGCCCGGCATCGAAATGGACGTCGTCGCGCTCGACGACCCCACCAAGACCTTGCCGCCGGGCGAAGTCGGCGAAATCCGCATCAAGGGCCCGAACGTCACCAAGGGCTACTGGAATCGCATGCAGGAAACCGCGGAAGCCTTTGTCGGCGATCGCTTCCTCACCGGCGACATCGGCTACATGGACGCGGACGGCTATTTTTATCTGGTCGATCGCAAGAAGGACATGATCATCTCCGGCGGCTTCAACGTCTATCCGCAGATGATCGAACAGGCGATCTATGAACATTCATTGGTGCAGGAAGTGATCGTGATCGGCATTCCCGACGCTTACCGCGGCGAGGCGGCCAAGGCGTTCGTCAAACTGCGCGCCGGCGCCAAAGCGTTCACCCTGGAAGAGTTGAAGGCGTTCCTCACCGGCAAGCTCGGCAAGCACGAAATCCCCGCCGCGCTCGATTTCGTCGACGAGCTGCCGCGCACGCCGGTCGGCAAACTCTCGCGCCAGGAATTGCGCCATCAGCAAGCTTTGACGCAGCCCAAACAACAACAACTCGCAACAGGAGGTCGTCCATGACCGACGCCGTTATCGTCTCCACCGCCCGCACCCCGATCGGCAAGGCCTATCGCGGCGCGCTCAACGCCACCGAAGGCGCGACTCTTCTTGGTCACGCGATCGGCGAGGCGGTCGCCCGCGCCAAGGTCGATCCCGGCGAGATCGAGGATGTGGTGATGGGCGCGGCGCTGCAACAAGGTTCGACCGGCGGCAACATCGCGCGCAAGGCGCTGCTGCGCGCCGGGCTGCCTGTGACTGTCGGCGGCACCACCATCGACCGGCAATGCGCCTCGGGCCTGCAGGCGATTGCGCTGGCGGCGCGCGCGGTGATTTTCGACGGCGTCGAGATCGCGGTCGGCGGCGGCGGTGAATCGATCAGCCTGGTGCAGAACGACCACGCCAACAAGTTTCACACCCAGGATCCGGCGCTGCTCGTGATCAAGGGCGAAGTCTACATGCCGATGATCGACACCGCCGAGATCGTGGCCAAGCGCTACGGCATCTCGCGCGAACGGCAGGACGAATATTCGCTGGAGAGCCAGCGCCGCACCGCCGCCGCGCAGCAAGGCGGCAGGTTCAACGACGAACTGGCGCCGATCACCACCAAAATGGGTGTCGCCGACAAGGCCACCGGCGAGATTTCCTTCAAGGACGTCACGCTCACCAAGGACGAAGGCCCGCGCCCGGATACTTCCGCCGAAGGCCTTGCCGGCCTCAAACCGGTGCGCGGCGACGGCTTCACCATCACCGCCGGCAACGCCAGCCAATTGTCCGATGGCGCCAGCGCCTCGGTGATCATGAGCGACAAGGAAGCCTCCAAACGCGGCTTGAAGCCGCTCGGCATCTTCCGCGGCTTCGTCGCCGCCGGCTGCGAGCCCGATGAAATGGGCATCGGTCCGGTGTTCGCGGTGCCGCGGCTGCTCAAGCGCCACGGCCTCAAGATCGACGACATCGACCTCTGGGAATTGAACGAGGCCTTTGCGGTGCAGGTGCTGTATTGCCGCGACAAACTCGGCATCGACCCGGAAAAGATCAACGTCAATGGCGGCGCGATCTCGGTCGGCCATCCCTACGGCATGTCGGGTGCGCGCCTCACCGGCCACGCGCTGATCGAGGGCCGCCGCCGCAAGGCGAAATACGCTGTTGTGACCATGTGCGTCGGCGGCGGCATGGGCGCCGCCGGGTTGTTCGAGGTGCTGCAGTAACTCTCACTGTCGTCCCCGCGAAAGCGGGACGACCAGGCATAAGAGATCGCGCATTTAAGAATACTATTCGCTCACAGGAGGATCCGATGGATCTCAGCTTCAGCAAGGAAGAAGTGGCGTTTCGCGATGAGGTGCGGGCCTTCTTTCGCGACCATGTGCCGGCGTCGACGCGGCAGAAATTGCAGGAGGGACGTCACCTGTCCAAGGACGAGATGGTGGCTTGGTGGCGCATCCTCAACAACAAGGGCTGGGGCGTGTCGCACTGGCCGAAGGAATATGGCGGCACCGGCTGGAGTTCGGTGCAGCATTACATCTTCAACGAAGAACTGCAGATGGCGCCGGCGCCGGCACCGCTTGCGTTTGGCGTCAGCATGGTCGGCCCCGTGATCTATACGTTCGGCAATGAGGCGCAGAAGAAACAGTTCTTGCCGCGCATCGCCAATGTCGACGATTGGTGGTGCCAGGGTTTTTCCGAGCCCGGTTCGGGCTCCGATTTGGCCTCGCTGAAAACCAAGGCCGAGCGCAGCGGCGACAAATACATCGTCAACGGCCAGAAGACCTGGACCACGCTGGCGCAGCACGCCGACTGGATTTTCTGCCTCTGCCGCACCGACCCCGCCGCCAAGAAACAATCGGGCATCTCGTTCATCCTGATCGACATGAAGTCGAAGGGCATCACGGTGCGCCCGATCCAGACCATCGACGGCGGCTGCGAGGTCAACGAGGTCTTCTTCGATGACGTCGAGGTGCCGCTTGAAAATCTCGTCGGCGAAGAAAACAAGGGCTGGGACTACGCCAAATTCCTGCTCGGCAACGAGCGCACCGGCATCGCCCGGGTCGGGGTTTCCAAGGAACGGATTCGCCGTATCAAGGAATTGGCGGCGAAGGTCGAGTCCGGCGGAAAACCCGTGCTCGAGGACCAGAAGTTTCGCGAAAAACTCGCCGAGGTCGAGATCGAACTCAAGGCGCTCGAACTCACGCAGCTTCGCGTCGTCGCCGACGAAGGCAAGCATGGCAAGGGCAAGCCCAATCCGGCGTCCTCGGTGCTCAAGATCAAGGGCTCGGAAATCCAGCAGGCCACCACCGAATTGCTGATGGAAGTGATCGGCCCGTTCGCCGCACCCTTCGACGAGCACGGCGACGACGGCAGCAACGAAGCGATGGACTGGACCGCGCAGATCGCACCGAGCTACTTCAACAACCGCAAGGTCTCGATCTACGGCGGCTCCAACGAGATCCAGCGCAACATCATCACCAAGGCCGTGCTGGGATTGTGATTCCACTTTTCGTCATGCCCGGCAGCGCAGACAAGTTTACGTGGAAAATTCGTAGGATGGGTTGAGCGAAGCGATACCCATCATCAACAAAACCGAAACGGCGTGATGGGTTTCGCAAAGAGCTCAACCCATCCTACAGACCTCGTTTGATTTGAGAGAGTAAGAGAAAATGGATTTTGATCTGTCCGAGGAGCAGCGACTTCTCAAAGAAAGCATCGACGGCCTGCTCGGCGATTCCTACGATTTCGATTCCCGCAAGAAATACATGGCGGAAAAGGGCGGCTGGAGCAAAGCCGTGTGGAGCAAATTCGCCGAGCAGGGATTGCTGGGTTTGCCTTTTTCCGAAGACGATGGCGGCTTCGGCGCCGGCGCGGTCGAAACCATGATCGTGATGGAAGCCATGGGGCGGGCGCTGGTGATCGAGCCTTATCTCGCCACCGTCGTGCTCGGCGGCGGCTTCCTGCGCCACGGCGGCTCGGCTGCGCAGAAGGCCGCGCACATTCCCGGCCTCATCGACGGCAGCCAGACTTTTGGTTTTGCGCAGTTGGAGAAGAATTCGCGTTACGACCTGCATGATGTTTCGACCTCGGCCAAGAAAAAGGGCGAGGGTTGGGTGATCGACGGCGAGAAATTCGTCGTGCTCAACGGCGAAGCCGCCGACACCCTGATCGTGACCGCGCGCACCAAAGGCGGCCAGCGCGACACCAGCGGCATCGGCGTGTTTCTGGTGCCGGGCAACGCCAAGGGCCTCGCCAAGAAAACCTATCCGACGCAGGACGGCCAGCACGCCGCCGACATCTCCTTCACCGGCGTCGAGGTCGGCACGGAGGCCGCGATCGGCGATCCCCAGAACGCGCTCGCCTTGATCGAGCGCGTGGTCGACGACGCCCGCGCCGCGCTGTGCGCGGAAGCCGTCGGCGCGATGGATGAAGCGCTCAAATCCACCGTCGAATATCTCAAGACCCGCAAGCAATTCGGCGTACCGATCGGCAGCTTCCAGACTTTGCAGCACCGCGCCGCCGACATGTTCGTCGCGCTCGAACAGGCCCGCAGCATGTCGATGTTCGCAACCATGGCCTCCGACTTCAATGATGCGAAAGAGCGCGCCATTTCGGTGGCGGCGGCGAAAGTGCAGATCGGCAAATCGCTGAAATTCGTCGGCCAGCAATCGATCCAGCTCCATGGCGGCATCGGCATGACCATGGAAGCCAAGATCGGCCACACCTTCAAGCGGCTGACCATGATCGAGAACAGCTTCGGCGATACCGACTATCATTTGCGGCGCGTCGCCGCGGGTGGGGGGGTGGTGTGAGGCATCTAGCGCGGTCATCATGTGCGCGGACCGCGCTTCCACAATCCTCGTCATGCCCCGGCTTGTCCCGGCTACGACGGAAAGCGAGCAACAAGCGAATAAAATAAAAAGAAGGAGCACGTGCCGTGAAACACACCCCGTTCGATCTCACCGGTAAAGTCGCCGTCATCACCGGCTCCAGCCGCGGCATCGGCCGTTCCTCGGCCGAACTGCTCGCGAAACTCGGCGCCAAGGTCGTGATCTCCAGCCGCAAGGTTGAGGCGTGCGAAGAAGTGGCGCAAGCCATCCGCAAAGACGGCGGCGACGCCCACGTCATTCCTTGCAACATCTCGCGCCGCGAGGAAGTCGAGGCCTTGATCGCGGGCGCCACCAACCATTACGGCAAGGTCGATATTCTGGTCTGCAACGCCGCGGTCAATCCCTATTACGGCCCGCTGCTCGACATCACGGACGAAGCCTTCGACAAGATCATGGCCTCCAACGTCAAGAGCAACATCTGGCTCTGCAAGTCCGCGATCCCGCAAATGGCCGCGCGCGGCCACGGTTCGGTGGTCATCATCTCCTCGATCGGCGGCCTGCGCGGCTCGACCGTGATCGGCGCCTACGGAATTTCCAAAGCGGCGGATTTCGCGCTGTGCCGAAGCCTCGCCGGCGAATGGGGCCCGAAGGGCGTGCGCGTCAATTGCGTCGCACCCGGGCTGGTCAAAACCGATTTCGCCCGCGCGCTGTGGGAAGACGAAGAGCGCCTGAAACACCGCTGCGCCACCACGCCGTTGCGCCGGATCGGCGAGCCCGACGAGATCGCCGGCGCGGTCGCCTATCTGGGCTCCGACGCCGCAAGCTTCATGACCGGCCAGACCATCGTGGTCGATGGCGGGGTCACCACGGCGTCGGCGTGATTCTTCCTTGTCCCTCCCCCTTGTGGGGAGGGTGGCGCGTTGTGAGCAACGCGAACAAACGCGTCGGGTGGGGGGCTGCCTCCGCAAAGTGATTTTTCGCGCACTGCCGTGCGCTAACCCCCACCCCGGCCTCCGCTTCGCTCGGCCGACCCTCCCCACAAGGGGGAGGGATGCAACTGTCGCCAGCGCCAAGCCACATCAGCGGCGCATATTGACGAACCATCCTCGATCCGCTTGCCTCACGCGCAGAAAAACGTGTCGGGGAAGCAACGCCATGTCCAACGTCACATCTTATGTGCTGGCCATCGATCAGGGCACCACATCCTCGCGTGCGATCGTATTTCGCTCCGACATCTCGATCGCGGCGGTCGCGCAACAAGAATTCCCGCAGCATTTTCCAGCCTCAGGCTGGGTCGAGCACGAGCCCGACGACATCTGGAATTCCACCCTCGCCACCTGCCGCGAGGCGCTGGCGAAAGCGAACCTCACCGCCAAAGACATCGCCGCGATCGGCATCACCAACCAGCGCGAAACCACATTGGTGTGGGACCGCGTCACCGGCAAAGCCATCTATCGCGCCATCGTCTGGCAGGACCGCCGCACCGGCGACATCTGCGCTCGAACTCAAAGCCGAAGGCCACGAACCTGCGATCACAGCGAAAACCGGCTTGGTCATCGATCCGTATTTCTCCGGCACCAAGATCGCCTGGATTCTCGACCACGTCCCCGGCGCCCGCGCCCGTGCGATGCGTGGCGAGTTACTGTTCGGCACGGTCGACTCTTATCTGCTCTGGCGCCTCACCGGCGGTCAGGTTCACGCCACCGACGCCACCAACGCCTCGCGCACGCTCTTGTTCAACATTCACACCGGGGCGTGGGACGACGATCTTCTCAACATTTTGCGCGTGCCGCGTGCGATGTTGCCCGAGGTGAAGGATTCCTCTCACCACTTCGGCGACAGCATGCCTGAATGGTTCGGCGGCAGTATCGCCATTTGCGGCATCGCCGGCGACCAGCAGGCCGCCACCATCGGGCAAGCGTGTTTCGCGCCCGGCATGATCAAATCGACCTACGGCACCGGCTGTTTCGCCTTGCTCAACACGGGCGCCACGCCGGTCGCCTCCAACAACAAACTCCTCACCACCATCGCCTATCAATTGAAGGGCCAGCGCACCTACGCGCTCGAAGGCTCGATCTTCGTTGCCGGCTCCGCGGTGCAGTGGCTGCGCGATGGTCTCGGGATCATCAAGCACGCCAGCGACACCGGCCCGCTCGCCGATAAATCCGACCCCTCTCAGGACGTCTATCTGGTCCCGGCCTTCGTCGGCTTGGGCGCGCCGTACTGGAATCCACGCGTGCGCGGCGCGCTGTTCGGCCTCACGCGCAACACCGGCCCGGCCGAGCTCGCCCACGCCGCGTTAGAGAGCGTTTGCTATCAGACCTTCGATTTATGGGCCGCAATGCGCGCCGATTGGCCCGACGCCAACGCCGCCGAGGTCGTGCTCCGCGTCGACGGCGGCATGACGGCGTCGGACTGGACCATGCAGCGCCTCGCCGATCTGCTCGACGCCCCCGTCGATCGCCCGATGATCCAGGAAACGACTGCCTTGGGCGCCGCCTATCTCGCCGGGCTTGCGGCCGGCGTGTACCCCGAGCCGTCGAAGTTTGCCGACCACTGGCGGCTGGAGCGTCGCTTCAAGCCGGCGATGAGCGCGGCAACGCGCGCGCGGAAATTGGCGGGATGGGCGCGGGCGGTGAAGGGGGGGCTGGCGAGTGATGAGGGGGAGGGGTAGCACAGCCAACGTAGCCCGGATGAGCGAAGCGATATCCGGGGTCTTCGCATACTATGGTTCCTGCATCGCTGCGCTCATGCGGGCTACTTCACTGATTTGCCCGACGGGCAATTTTCTCGTTCCGCTGTCCATCCCCCTCCGCAAAAATTTTCCGCTTCTCCATCTGCTAGAAACACCTCTACAACCCGCGCCGTCCCGCTCCTTAAAAGAGGGACGTATCGCGATCGTCACGGACGGTGGGAGCGGGATGCGGTGGACGCGGCGGCGCGCTTGACGAAACGTGCTGACGCGGACGGTGAAGTCGTGTGGTCCTGACGCCTCGACCCTGGCGTCAAGTTGGTGGAATACATTTTCCGCTGATGACGGTGACAAAAAAGCCCGATCACCGGGGAGAGCGCGAAGGAAACCGTTAAAACCATTGCGCAGGGAATGCCGGGTTATCCCGGTGGACCTCGCGGCGACGACACTCGTGTGCTCACTACCACTTTGCACACGAGGCTGCGGGTGCAGTGGGCACCCGGCATTCCCTGTGCCCTCCTTGTCGAGGGCAAAACATTCTGGGTAAAACTCGCGTGGGCGCACGGCGAGATCGCGAAGGTATGTCTCGACGAATGATGTGGCTGATTTAACCTCGCCCCGCTTGCGGGGAGAGGTCGGAGACGGCGCGGAGCGACGACTCCGGGTGAGGGGGACTCTCCGCGAGACCTATTCTGTCGAGAGCCCCCTCACCCGCTCGCAAGATGCTCGCGACCTCTCCCCGCAAGCGGGGCGAGGTGAAAGACCCGCCGCTGTTTGATGAAATTGAATGGAAGTTTGAGCGAAGACACTTCTTCCTTTTCCCACAAGGGGAGAAGGAAGAAGGAGTTACCCCGCTCTAACCGCCTTCTTCCGATACGCCAGATGCACCGCGCAGTTGCAGCCCGGCGGATGCGACGACACGTCGTTGGCCGGCACGGTCGAAGCCGGCGCCAGCGTCGGCATCGCGTCTTTCATGCGGCGATCCTGTGCGGATCGGTCTTGCGCGGGAATGTAATTCAACACCGGCGCCAGCCAGCGCTCGGCTTCGGCGACGCTCCAGCCTTTGCGTGCGGCGTAGTTCTCGACCTGGTCGCGTTCGATCTTGCCGACGCCGAAATAAAAGCTTTCGGGATGGCTGAAATAGAGACCGGAGACCGACGAGCCCGGCCACATCGCGTAGCTTTCAGTGAGCGTCACGCCGGCATTGTTCTCGGCGTCGAGCAAGGCGAAAAGCGTCGCCTTTTCGGTGTGGTCGGGTTGCGCGGGATAGCCGGGGGCGGGGCGGATGCCTTGGTATTGTTCGAGGATGAGTTGTTCCGGCGACAGCGCTTCGTCTGGCGCGTAGCCCCAGAATTCGCGGCGCACGCGCGCGTGCATCCGCTCGGCAAAGGCTTCGGCGAGGCGATCGGCCAGCGCCTTGCACAGAATCGAGGAGTAATCGTCATTGGCATGTTTGAAGCGGTCGGCGATCACGTCCTCGCCGATCCCCGCGGTGACCACGAAGGCGCCGATATAATCCGGCACGCCGGACGATGCGGGCGCGATGAAATCCGACAATGCGGCGTTGAAGCGGCCTTCGCGCTTCTCCAATTGTTGACGCAACGTGTGGAAGGTCGCGAGTTTTTCCCGGCGCGCCTCATCGGCATAGACCGCGATGTCGTCGCCGTCCGCGTTCGCCGGCCAGAAGCCGATCGTCGCCTGCGCCTTGAACCATTTTTCTTGCACGATGCGTTCAAGCATCTTGCGGGCGTCGTCGTAGAGCGCGCGCGCGGCTTCGCCGACCTTGGCGTCATCGAGAATCGCGGGGAAGCGCCCGGCCAGTTCCCAGGTCTGGAAGAATGGCGTCCAGTCGATGTATTCCGCCAATTCGGCGAGGTCGTAATCCCGGAACGTCTTGGTGCCGAGAAACGCCGGCCTCTTTGGGAGCGCCTTGGTGAAATCGATTCTGACCGCGTTGGCGCGGGCGCCCGCAAGTTTCAATCGCTTCTTGTCGGCCTGGGCGCGGAAATGCGCCGCGGAAATCTTGGCGTAGTCGGCGCGCACCTCGGCGGCAAAGGCCTCGCGGCGCTCCGGCGAGAGCAACGACGAGGCGACGCCGACGGCGCGGCTGGCGTCGTTGACATGCACCACCGGGCCGCCGCGGTAATTCGGGTCGATCTTCACCGCGGTGTGGACGCGGCTGGTGGTGGCGCCGCCGATCAACAGCGGCACGCTCATGCCCTGGCGTTCCATCTCGGCGGCGAGGAAGCTCATCTCGTCGAGCGAGGGCGTGATCAACCCGGAAAGGCCGATGAGGTCGGCGCCTTCACTTTTCGCGGTCTCGATGATCTTCGCCGCCGGCACCATGACGCCGAGGTCGATCACCTCGAAATTGTTACATTGCAAGACGATGCCGACGATGTTCTTGCCGATGTCGTGGACGTCGCCCTTCACGGTCGCGAGCACGATTTTGCCGGCGGAGCTGCGGCCATCGCCGACGATTCCGTTCGCAAGGTTGCGCGCCTTTTCTTCTGCCATGAACGGCATCAGATACGCGACCGCCTGCTTCATCACCCGCGCCGATTTCACCACCTGGGGAAGAAACATCTTGCCGTCGCCGAAGAGGTCGCCGACGATGTTCATGCCGGCCATCAACGGGCCTTCGATCACGTTGAGCGGCCGCGCGACCAGCTGGCGGGCGGCTTCGGTATCGACCTCGATATATTCGGTGATGCCGTGCACCAGTGCGTGCGACAGCCGCTTGTCGACCGGCCATTCGCGCCAGGCGAGGTCTTGCTCCCGCGTCTGCTTCTCCTTGCCGCGGAATTTTTCGGCGAGTGCCAGCAAGCGCTCGGAGGCGCCGGGATCGCGGTTCAAAATGACGTCTTCGCAGGTTTGGCGCAATTCGGGATCGATGTCGTCATAGACGATCATCTGTCCGGCATTGACGATGCCCATATCCATGCCGGCACGAATGGCGTGATAGAGAAACACCGAATGCATCGCCTCGCGCACTGGTTCGTTGCCGCGGAACGAGAACGACAGGTTCGAGACGCCGCCGGAGATATGCGCGTGCGGCAGGTTCTGCCGAATCCACCGCGTCGCCTCGATGAAATCGACGCCGTAATTGTTGTGCTCTTCGAGCCCGGTCGCAATCGCGAAAATATTCGGATCGAAGATGATGTCTTCGGGTGGAAAATCGAGCTGATCGACCAGGATGTCGTAGGCGCGCTTGCAGATCTCGGTCTTGCGCGCGAACGTGTCGGCTTGGCCGGCTTCGTCGAACGCCATCACCACCACGGCGGCGCCGTGCCGCCGCGCGATTTTGGCTTCGTGGATGAATTTGGCCTCGCCTTCCTTCATCGAGATCGAATTCACCACCGGCTTGCCTTGCACGCATTTCAGGCCAGCCTCGATCACCGCGAATTTCGACGAATCCACCATCACCGGAACGCGGGCGATGTCGGGCTCGGCGGCCACGAGGTTGAGGAACGTCACCATCGCCGCTTCCGAATCGAGCAGGCCTTCGTCCATGTTGACGTCGATGATCTGGGCGCCATTCTCGACCTGGTCGCGCGCCACTTGAAGCGCCGCGGTGAAATCGCCCGATGTGATCAATTTACGGAATTTCGCCGAGCCGGTGACGTTGGTGCGTTCGCCGACGTTGACGAAGGGGATCGCCGGGGTGAGCTCGAATGGCTCCAGGCCGGAGAGCCGCAGTCGCGGTTCGATTTCGGGAATTGCGCGGGGTGGGTGCGGCGCGACCGCGGCGGCAATCGCGGCGATATGATCCGGCGTGGTGCCGCAGCAGCCGCCGACGATGTTGACGAGACCGGAGCGTGCGAATTCGCCGATCAGGCGCGCCATATATTCCGGGCTCTCGTCGTACTGGCCGAATTCGTTGGGCAGTCCGGCGTTCGGGTAAGCACACACCAGTGTGTCGGCGACGCGGCCGATGTCGGCGATGTGGGCGCGCAAATCTTCGGCGCCGAGCGCGCAGTTGAAGCCGATCGTGATCGGTTTGGCGTGCCGCACCGAATTCCAGAACGCTTCGGGCAGTTGGCCCGACAACAGCCGGCCGGATTTGTCGGTGATGGTGCCGGAGATCATCACGGGCACGTCGATGCCACGCGCTTCCGCGATCTCGGCGATCGCATACAGCGCGGCCTTGGCGTTGAGCGTGTCGAAGATGGTTTCGAGCAGCAGCAGATCGGCGCCGCCGTCGAGCAAGCCATTGATCTGCTCGCCGTAAGCGGTGCGCAGATCGTCGAAGCTGACGGCGCGGAAGCCGGGGTTGGAAACGTCGGGCGAGATCGACGCGGTGCGGTTGGTCGGGCCGATCGCGCCGGCGACGAAACGGGGCCTGCCATCCTCGGCGGTCACACGCGCGGCGGCGGCGCAAGCGAGCCTGGCGCCTTCGAGATTGAGTTCATAGGCGAAGCTGGAAAGGTCGTAATCGGCTTGCGCGATCGAGGTCGAGGAAAACGTATTGGTGGCGACGATGTCGGCGCCGGCGCGCAAATAATCGGCGTGGATGTCTTCGATCGCCTTCGGTTGAGTCAGGATCAAGAGGTCGTTGTTGCCGCGGAGGTCGCGGTGGAAATCCTTGAAGCGCGCACCGCGAAACGCGGCTTCGTCGAACTGAAGCCCCTGAATCATGGTGCCCATGGCGCCGTCGAGCACCAGGATGCGCTCGCGGGCGGCGGCGAGCAACGCGGTTCGTTTATCGGAAACAGGCGCAGTCATTGGTCACGCGGCTTTCTGCGCGCCGTGCGGGCGGATGCCGAGCAAATGGCTGATGGCGAACACGAGATCGGCGCGGTTCATGGTGTAGAAATGAAAGGTATCGACGCCGTGCTTGAACAGCTTCTGCACCTGGCCGGCCGCCACCGTCGCCGCCACCAGCTTGCGGGTTTCGGGGTCGTCGTCGAGGCCGTCGAATTTCTCCGCGAGCCAGTCGGGCACGGTGGTGCCGGCGCGGGTCACGAAGGCTCTCGCCTGCTTGAAATTGTGCATCGGCATGATGCCGGGCACGATCGGAATGTCGATGCCGCGGGCGCGAACCCGGTCGAGGTAGCGAAAGTAGAGATCGTTGTCGAAAAAGACCTGGGTGATGGCGCGGGTGGCGCCGGCATCGACCTTGGCTTTCAGCACATCGATGTCGGCCTCGAAGTCGGGGCTTTCGGGGTGCTTCTCGGGATAAGCGGAAACCGAAATCTCGATATCCGCATGCTGCCGCTTGATCCCAGCCACGAGCTCCGCCGAACTGCGGTAGCCATCCGGGTGCGTGGTGTAGGCGGTGCCGATGCCGTCAGGCGGATCGCCGCGCAGCGCGACGATGTGGCGGACGCCGACCTCGTGATAGCGGGCGACGATCTCGTCGATCTCGCCGCGCGCCGCGCCGACGCAGGTCAGATGCGCGGCCGGCAAAAGATGGGTCTCCGCCAGGATGCGGGCGATGGTGGAATGGGTGCGCTCGCGGGTCGATCCGCCGGCGCCATAGGTCACCGAGACGAAATTGGGCGCGAGCGGGGCGAGACGCTGGATGGTCTCCCACAGGCTGCGCTCCATCTCCTCGGTCTTCGGCGGGAAGAACTCGAATGAGATCGCGGGCGTTTTCAGCGCGCGGTGCCCATCAGGCGCGGGCGGCGTAACCTCGATCATGGCACCACAAACTCCACTTGAAAGCTTCTCATCGATCTCTGGGTACCTGCAGAGCGCTAAAATAAGCCAAACGAGCCGATCTAAATAGCCCACAATAGATGGGAAATTGCCCAATTTTATGAGATATTTTGAAATTTTTGTGATTATATACGATAGATGGGCGAAGTTAAGTGCACTAAATTTTGTGACCTTGGCTTCACAAAACCTGCTATCTTTTATGCCTTATGAACAAAGAGGCGCCGGGGCGCCAACTCAAGTTGGCGTGTGGGCAGAATGGAATATTTGGAAATTTTTATATTCTTATCCCACTTTGTTGTCGCCTGGGCCGCTGCGTCCCCGACCTCTCAATGCGCGTCTGATCTGCGCCGCGGCCCCCTTTGTGGGCCGGACATGGCGCATTAGTTTACTCACATGATCCCGCTTTCGATCCTCGATCTCTCGGTCGTCACGTCAGGCACCAAACCCGCCGCGGCGCTGCGCAACAGCATCGATCTGGCGCGCCATGCCGACGCGCTTGGTTACGTGCGCTATTGGCTGGCCGAACATCACAACCTCGCTTCGGTGGCGAGCCCCGCGCCGGAGATCATGATCGGGCAGATCGCCGCGGTGACGAACCGGATCCGGGTCGGCTCCGGCGGGGTGATGTTGCCGAACCACGCGCCGCTGATGGTGGCCGAGCGCTTCAAGATGCTGGAGGCGTTGTTTCCCGGTCGGATCGATCTCGGGCTGGGCCGCGCGCCGGGCACCGACGGCGCGACCGCGTATGCGCTGCGCAGTCGGCTCGATCGCCGCGAGGGCGACGACTTTCTCGAGCGGTTGCAGGAATTGACGCTGTGGGAAACTCGCGATTTTCCGCCGAACCATCCCTTCAACAAGGTGGTGGCGATGCCGGACGACACGCCGTTGCCGCCGATCTGGTTGCTCGGCTCCAGCGACTATAGTTCAGAACTCGCGGCGCAAGTCGGCATGGGTTTCGCGTTTGCGCATCATTTCGCGTCCTACGATGCGATCGAGGCGCTGACCCACTACCGGGCGCATTTCAAGCCGTCGGGCTGGCGCGCGACGCCGCACGGCATTCTCGCCGTCGCCGTGGTCGCGGCCGAAACCGATGCGGAGGCCGAGCGTCTGGCGGCCTCGATGGATCTCAATCGGTTGCGGAGGGATCGTGGCCAGTATTTGCCGCTGCCGAGCCCCGAAGAAGCGCTGGCCTATCCCTATACCGAGAGCGAACGGGCTTCGATCGCGCGCAACCGTTCGCGGCTGTTCGTCGGCAGTTCTGCGACCGTGATGGCAAAGCTGGAGCCGATGATCACGGCAAGCCAGGCCGACGAGCTGATGATCATCACGGCGGTCTACGATCACGACGCGCGCAAGCGTTCCTATGGCCTGTTGGCGGATGCGTTTGGGCTTGGCAACAGGGCGGCGGCGTAGTCACCGTCATTCCGGATTTGGAATGACGGCTTGCTCTATTCCGCCTTCTCGCTGAACGTCGCGCGGAACGGATGGCCGGGATAGACGCCGACGATCCGAAACTCACGCGAGAAGAATTTCAACTCCTCCAGCGCAAACGCCAGGTTCTTGTCATCGGGATGGCCATCGACGTCGGCGTAGAATTGGGTAGCGAAGAAATTGCCGTCGATCATGTAGCTTTCGAGCTTGGTCATGTTGACGCTGTTGGTGGCGAAACCGCCCATCGCCTTGTAGAGCGCGGCGGGGAGGTTGCGCACCCGGAACACAAACGTGGTGACCAGCGGCCCGGATCCCTGTTGGGCCCAATTCGCCTCACGCGCCAGAATGACAAAGCGCGTGGTGTTGTGGGTCTCGTCCTCGACATCCTCGGCCAGAATGTCGAGGCCGTAGATGTCGGCGGCCAGCCGCGAGGCGATCGCGGCCGCGCTCTTATCGCCGCGTTCGGCGATGTCGCGCGCGCTGCCGGCGGTGTCGGCCGCGACGATCGGCTTGACGCCGAGCTTGCGGATGATGCGGCGGCATTGGCCGAGCGCGTGGACGTGGCTCTCGACGGTCTTGATATCCGCCAGCTTGGCGCCGCGCGGCGCCATCAATTGATGACGGATCGGCAAAAACCATTCGCCGACGATGAACAGGCCGGATTGCGGCAGCAAATGATGGATGTCGGCGACCCGGCCGGCGACCGAGTTTTCGATCGGGATCATGCCCAAATCTGCCTCGCCCGACGAGATCGCGGCCAGCGCGTCTTCGAAGGTCGGGCAGGCCAGCGGCTCGGCGTCGGGATAGGCCTCCGCAATCGCGATGTGGGAATTTGCGCCCTGCTCGCCCTGGAACGCGATTTTCATGGGGTTGTTCTTGGGGTTGGTCGCTGTGTTGGTCATGGCGCGCCTTGTATCAGCCGCTCAGCTTTTCGCCAGTGGCGCCGATTTGAAGTTCCTTGCGGGCGGTTTCAAGGTCGGCCGGCGTATCGACCCCGCGCGGTACCGTCTCGACGATGGTGGCGTCGATCCGCATGCCGGCCTCGAGCGCCCGCAGTTGCTCGAGTTTTTCCCGAAGCTCCAGGTGAGACGGGGCAAGCGCCACGAAACGTTCCAGCGCCGCGCGGCGATAGGCATAAAGGCCGATGTGATGGTAGCGCGGCCCGTCGCCCCAGGGCGCGGTGGCGCGGGTAAAGTAGAGCGCGCGGAGCCGGTGGGCGGTTAGCGGTGAGCCGACCATTTTTACCACATTCGGGTTCGTGCTCTCTTCCTCGGTGTGGATTTCGGCCGCCAGCGTGGCGATATCGACCGCTGGGTCGGCCAGCGGGCCGAGCACGCTGTGGATGTTGTCGGGGTGAATGGTCGGAAAGTCGCCCTGCAGATTGACGACGATGTCGGCCTCATGGCGGGGATCGAGCTTGCCGAGCGCCTCGTAGATCCGGTCCGACCCGGAAGGATGATCCGCGCGCGTCATGACCACTTCCCCGCCATGGGACGTCACGACCGCGGCGATCTCCGGCGCGTCGGTGGCGACCGCGACCCGGCCGATTTGCGCGGCCTGCGCGCGGCGCAGCACATGGACGATCATCGGCAGGCCGGCGATATCCATAAGCGGCTTGCCGGGCAGGCGCGTGGCGGCCATGCGGGCGGGAATCAGCACCAAAATGCGGGTTTCGGTCATCAAAGTGAGGTCTGGTCGGGGCCGATAACAAGCCGGAAATGGATGGGGATGGGTCGAAAGTCGGCGCATTTATACGGGTTGCCAGAGTACGGGCAAACCGATATCTGATCGTGGCTCGGGTGCGGTGCGAAAGCCTGATTCCTGATGCTCATCCGCGGCCGTTTCTCTCCGGCCTAAAGTCGACCTTCCGGCCTGGAGCCTGATCGAAAATGGACTCCTTCGAACTCAATAAAATTATGGGTGCAGTCCTCGGCACCTGCCTTATCCTGTTGGTGACCAGCTTTGCGGCCGGGGCGATCTTCGCGCCCAAGATGCCGGAAAAGCCGGGTTACGAAATCGCCGTGAAGGAAGAAGCGCCGCATGGCGGCAGCGGCGGCGCCAAAGAAGCCGCGCCGGCACCGTCCGAGCCGATCGAGAAATTGTTGCAGACCGCTTCGGTCGAGAAGGGTGCAGCCTCAGCGAAGAAATGCGGCGCCTGTCACACTTTTGAAAAGGGCGGCCCCGCCCGCGTCGGTCCAAATCTTTACGGCGTGGTCGGCCGCGACCGGGCCTCCGTAGCCGATTTCAACTATTCCGCCGCCATGAAGGCCAAGGGCGGCAAGTGGACCGACGAGGACCTCAACAAGTTCGTTGCCAGTCCCAAAGGCTTTGTCCCGGGCACCGCAATGGGCTTTGCCGGCATCCCGAAGGACAGCGAGCGCGCCGACGTGATCGCCTATCTGCACACTTTGGCCGATAAGCCGGTTCCGTTGCCAACGGCGGCGAAGTAACGCCGACGGCTTGCGTGAACTCTAAATGATCAACGGCCAGGCCTCGCCTGGCCGTTTTTCGTTTGACGGCTCGCGCGTTTGTTATCGGACGTTTCGCCGCACCCGCCGCATTCACGGGCTAGTATCATGAGGAAAAAGCAACATAATCGGTCGAACCCTTGCCTTATAGTGCGTCTTTAATCGGTGTCGCTGCGAGCTGAAGGAATGTTTGATTTGGCCATTACCCGACGACGTCTTCTTCAAAGCGGTGCCCTGGTTACGGTCGCCCCCGCATTGGGCGCTTTGACCGGCGCTGGCCTCATCGATGCCGCGCAGGCGCAATCCGAAGCGCAATCCGGCGCCGGCGAGTTGGTCTGGCGGCACGGCCTGTCGCTGTTTGGCGACGTCAAATACCCCGCTGATTTCAAACGCTTTGACTACGTCAATCCGGACGCGCCGAAGGGCGGCGCCGCGCGGCAGATTCTGATCGGAACCTTCGACAATTTCAATCTCGCGGTGGCAGGCGTCAAAGGCTCGATCGCGGCCGCGGTCGGGCTGATCTATGAATCGCTGATGGCGCCGTCGCTGGACGAAGTCTCGACCGAATACGGTGCGCTGGCCGAGACGGTCAGCCATCCTGCGGATTTTTCCTCCGTCACCTACCGGCTGCGCGCGCAGGCCAAATGGCACGACGGCAAGCCGGTGACGCCGGACGACGTGATTTTCTCGCTGGAGGCGTTCAAGCAATACCATCCGCAATATTCCGCCTATTACCGTCACGTGGTGAAGGCGGAGAAGACCGGCGAGCGCGATGTAAAATTCACCTTCGATGCGCCCGGCAATCGCGAGCTTCCGCAAATTGTCGGCCAGCTGACGGTGCTGCCGAAGCATTGGTGGGAAGGCAGCGACAGCGAGGGTCGCAAGCGCGACATCTCCGCCACGACGCTGGAGAAGCCGCTCGGCTGTAGCGCCTACCGCATTAAGGAATTCGTGCCGGGCCGTTCGGTCGTGCTGGAGCGGGTCAAGGACTATTGGGGGCGGGACCTCAACGTCAATATCGGACGCAACAATTTCGACGAGCTGCGTTACGAGTATTTCCGCGATTCCACGGTGGCGCTCGAGGCCTTCAAGGGCGATCAGGTCGATTGGCGCACCGAAAACAGCGCCAAAAACTGGGCCACCGCCTACGACTTCCCGGCCGTCACCGAAAAGCGGGTGTTGCTGGAGGAGTTTCCGAACCGCAGCTCCGGCATCATGCAGGCGTTCGCGCTGAACATCCGCCGCGACAGGTTTCGGGATTCGCGGGTGCGCCGGGCGCTGAACTTCGCGTTCGATTTCGAGGAAATGAACAAGCAGATTTTCTTCAACCAGTACAAACGCATCAATAGCTATTTCGACGGCACCGAACTGGCCTCAAGCGGTCTGCCGCAGGGCAAGGAGCTGGAAATCCTCGACACCGTTCGCGCCGAAGTGCCGGCGGAGGTGTTCACGACCGCTTATACCAACCCGGTCGGCGGCAGCCCGGAGGCGGTGCGCGACAATCTGCGCGAAGCGCTGCGTTTGCTTAAAGAGGCCGGCTACGAAGTGCGCGACCGCAAGCTGGTTGACGCGAAGACCGGAACGCAGTTCGCGCTCGAACTGCTCGGCGAGGATCCGAGCTTCGAACGGGTGATGCTGTTCTTCAAGCCGTCGCTGGAGCGGCTTGGCATTGCCGTGAGCGTGCGCACCATCGACCCGACGCAATACGAAAACCGGCTTCGGAGCTGGGATTTCGACGTGGTGGTCTCGTCCTGGCCGGAGTCATTGTCGCCGGGCAACGAACAGCGCGAATATTGGGGCTCGCAGGCTGCCGACATGGCCGGCTCGCGCAACATCATCGGCATCAAGAATCCGGCGATCGATAAATTGATCGAGCGCGTGATCTTCACCAAGGACCGGGATGATCTGGTCGCGGCCACCCAGGCGCTCGACCGCGTGTTGTTGTGGAATCACTATGTCGTGCCGCAATGGAATTATCCGAAGGTGCGCACCGCGCGCTGGGACCGCTTCGGCCGACCCTCTGAGTTGCCGAAATACGGGCTGTCGGCATTTCCGGCGATCTGGTGGTACGACGCCGACAAAGCCGCCCGGATCGGCAAACGCTCTTGAGCGACATCATGCGTCAGGCGCGGTTGTCCCGCCGGCACGTGCTCGGTCTCGGCGCCGGCGCCTTGAGCGCGACGTGGCTCGGTTCGGCCATGGCCGCCGAGGGCGCGGCGGAAGCCCACGGCATGTCGGCCTTTGGCGACCTGAAATATCCGGCAGACTTTCACCATTTCGACTACGTCAACGTCAACGCGCCGAAAGGTGGTTTGTTTTCGACCATCCCCTCGGGCCGTGCCTACAATCAGTCGTTCCAAACCTTCAACTCGCTCAACGCCTTTATTTTGAAGGGCGACGGCGCGCAGGGCATGGGCATGACATTTGCGGCATTGATGGTTCGCGCTGGCGACGAACCCGACGCCATGTACGGCCTGGTTGCGAAGTCGGTGGCGATTTCACCCGATGGTCTGACGTATCGTTTCACGCTGCGGCCGGAAGCCAGATTCCACGATGGCACCGGGCTCACCGCCCGCGATGCCGCGTTCTCGCTGAATATCCTCAAAGCCAGCGGCCATCCGATCATCACCCAACAAGTCCGCGACATGGTGAAGGCGGAAGCGGTCGACGACGCGACGCTGGTCGTCACATTCGCCGCCAAACGCGGCCGCGACGTGCCGCTGTTCGTAGCTAGCCTACCGATCTTTTCGCAGGCCTATTACGCCGCGCATGCGTTCGACGAAACGACGCTCGATGTTCCGCTCGGCAGCGGGCCGTACAAGGTTTCGAAATTCGAGGTCAACCGCTTCATCGAGTTCGAGCGCGTCAAGGATTGGTGGGGCGCCGACCTTCCGGTCAACCGCGGCAGCTACAATTTCGATGTTTTGCGGTTCGAATTCTACCGTGACCGCGATGTCGCCTTCGAAGGCTTCACCGGCCGTAATTATCTGTTTCGCGAAGAGTTCACGTCGCGGATATGGAACACGCGCTACGACTTTCCGGCGATGGCCGACGGTCGCGTCAAGCGTGAACTGCTTCCCGACGATACGCCATCGGGCGCGCAAGGCTGGTTTCTCAACACCCGTCGCGACAAATTCAGGGATTCACGGGTTCGCGAGGCGCTCGGAAATGCGTTTGATTTCGAATGGACCAACAAGACCATCATGTACGGCGCTTACGTCCGTACCCATTCGCCGTTTCAGAATTCCGATTTGATGGCGGTCGGGCCGCCGTCGCCCGAGGAACTCGCGTTGCTTGAGCCATTCCGCGGCAAGGTGCCGGACGAAGTGTTCGGCTCGCCCTTTGTGCCGCCGGTCTCCGACGGCTCCGGACAGGATCGCGGGCTGTTACGCAAGGCCGTGCAACTGCTCCAGGACGCCGGCTGTGTGATGAAAGACGGCAAGCGGATGACGCCGCAAGGCGAGCCATTCCGGATCGAATTCCTGCTCGATGAGCCCGCGTTTCAGGCGCATCACATGCCCTTCATCAAAAATCTGGGCACGCTGGGCATCGAGGCGACGGTACGGCTGGTCGATCCCGTGCAGTTTCGGGCGCGGCGCGACGATTTCGACTTCGACATCGTGATCGAGCGCTTTGGCTTTTCGACGGTGCCGGGCAATTCGCTGCGGCCCTATTTCTCGTCCCGGGCGGCGACGACCAAGGGTTCCAACAACCTGGCCGGCATTTCCGATCCCGCTATCGATGCCATGGTCGAGCAGTTGATTGCCGCAGACACCAGGCCGAAACTGGTGTTCGCGGCGCGTGCGCTTGATCGTATCATTCGCGCCGGGCGTTATTGGGTGCCGCAATGGTACGCCAACACCCACCGGCTGGCTTATTGGGATGTGTTCGGTCATCCTGCCAACTTGCCGAAATATCTCGGCACCGGGGTTCCCGATTTGTGGTGGACGGCGACGAAATCCTCCGTCGCCGGCGAACAGGCGAAATAGCCGATGAGCGCATATCCATGAGCGCCTATATCCTCCGCCGCATTTTCCTGATGATTCCCACGCTTTTGGGAATTTTGTTCGTGTCGTTCGTGGTGGTGCAATTCGCCCCGGGCGGCCCGGTTGAGCGTGTGATCGCGCAACTCAGCGGCGCCGATACCGGTGCCAGCTCACGCATTTCCGGCTCGTCCGGCGGCGACTTCGGCGCGCGCAGTCAGGTCGGCGCCTCCAGCGATGCGGTCAATTCGAAATACCGGGGCGCGCAGGGGCTCGATCCCGATTTCGTCAAGAGCCTTGAAAAACAGTTCGGCTTCGACAAGCCGGCGCCGGAACGCTTCGCGCTGATGTTGTGGAATTTCGCGCGGTTCGATTTCGGCAAGAGCTATTTCCGCGACGTCAGCGTGCTGCAATTGATCAAGGAGAAGCTGCCGGTCTCGATGTCGCTCGGGATCTGGATGACGCTTTTGACTTACCTGATCTCGATCCCGCTCGGCATCCGCAAGGCGGTGATGGACGGTTCACGGTTCGATACCTGGACCTCGGCGGTCATCATTGTCGGATTTGCGATCCCGGGATTTCTGTTCGCGATCCTCTTGATCATCCTGTTCGCCGGCGGCTCGTTCTTCAATATTTTCCCGCTGCGCGGGCTGACGTCGGACGGCTGGGCGCAATTTCCCTGGTACTGGAAAATCCTCGACTATTTTTGGCACATCACGCTGCCGCTGATCTCGATGGCGCTTGGTGCCTTCGCCACCATGACGCTGCTGACGAAAAATTCCTTCCTCGATGAAATCCGCAAGCAATATGTGATGACCGCGCGCGCCAAGGGCTGCAGCGAATGGCAGGTGCTTTACAACCACATTTTCCGCAACGCGATGCTGATCGTCATCGCCGGCTTCCCCGGGGCGTTCATTCACGCCTTCTTCTCGGGCTCGCTGTTGATCGAAACCATCTTCTCACTCGACGGGCTGGGTTTGCTAGGTTTTGAAAGCGTGCTGAACCGCGACTATCCGGTGGTGTTCGGAACGTTGTTCATCTTCTCGCTGGTCGGGCTCGTGGTCAATCTGATCTCGGACCTGGCCTATATGTGGATCGATCCGCGGATCGATTTCGAGGCGCGGGAGGTCTGATGACGATCATCGCGCCGCCGCCGATCGAAACCACCGTTCAGTCGCCGCTCGGCGAGGCCGTGCCGGTCATGGCCCATCGGTTTAGCCCGTCGCCGCTCAACCGGCGCCGCTGGCAGAATTTCAAATCGAACCGCCGGGGCTACTGGTCGCTCTGGATTTTCCTGATTCTTTTCTTCGTCTCGTTGTTTGCCGAGCTGATCGCCAATGATCGCCCGTTCCTCGTCAAGTTCGACGGGCATCTGTATTGGCCGGCCTTCGTCAGCTATTCCGAGACCACCTTCGGCGGCGATTTTGAGACCGCCGCCGACTATCGCGACCCGTATTTACAGAAGCTGATTGCGGAGAAGGGCGGCAGCATTGTCTGGCCGCTGATCCGCTACTCCTACGATACCCACAATCTCGATCTGCCCACGCCTGCGCCGTCAAAGCCAACCTGGATGTTGACGGAAGCCGAGTGCAAGGAGGTGGTACAGAAGAAGGGCCTGAAGAGCTGCCGCGACCTCGAATACAACTGGCTCGGCACTGACGATCAGGGCCGCGACGTGGTCGCGCGCCTGATCTACGGCTTTCGCATCTCGGTGCTGTTCGGCCTCAGCCTGACCATCATCTCCTCGATCGTCGGCGTCGCCGCCGGTGGTGTACAGGGGTATTTCGGCGGCTGGATCGATCTCGGCTTTCAGCGGGTGATCGAAGTCTGGAGTGCGATTCCCTCGCTCTATCTCCTCTTGATCCTGTCGTCGGTGCTGGTGCCGGGCTTCTTTGTCCTGCTCGGCATTCTCCTGCTGTTTTCCTGGGTGTCGCTGGTCGGATTGGTGCGGGCGGAATTCTTGCGTGGCCGCAATTTCGAATACATCATGGCCGCCCGCGCGCTCGGTGTCTCCAACGCCGTGATCATGTTCCGGCATTTGTTGCCGAACGCGATGGTCGCGACCATGACGTTCCTGCCCTTCATCGTCTCTTCGTCGGTGATGACGCTGACCGCGCTGGACTTCCTCGGCTTCGGATTGCCGCCGGGGTCGCCCTCGCTCGGCGAATTGCTGTCGCAGGGCAAGGCCAATGTTCAGGCGCCGTGGCTCGGCTTCACCGGATTTTTCGCGGTCGCGATCATGCTGTCGCTGTTGATTTTCATCGGCGAAGCCGTGCGCGACGCGTTCGACCCGCGCAAGACGTTTCGGTGATTTTGTGGTAGTCTGTCCCGAAGATGGAGGTGTCAAGTGAATAGGATTGTTCTTGAGCACTATCCGGCGTCGAAGCTTCCGGAGGACTTGCGGGCCGGTGTCGACCCTTCGTCGACCGTCACAGTGACGATTGTCGAAGAGGAAAAAAGACCGGAGAGAGTGATAAGTCTTGAGGAGATTTTTTCTTTAAAAGGTTTCCGGCGACGATCTGCCGAAGAAATTGATGAGGATCTGCGCCGTCAGCGAGACGAATGGGATGACTGAATCGCCATCCAGTCTCATTTACCTGGACACTAACTTCTTCATAAAAGCGGTCGAGGGCCTAGATGAAGCTGCGACGCCTGCACTCATCCAAGCTCTTCGTCATCGGCGCTCCGGGATTGCGGCGACCAGCGAAATCACGTTTGCGGAAGTTCTCGCTCCACCCAAGCGCCCGGGCGCCCTGCCGCTTCACATGAAGCGCCGCGCATATCTTGATCTGCTCTTATGGAGCGGCTTTGTCGCACTGATACCTGTAAATCGCGAAATATTGATTGAGACAGCAGCGTTGAGAGCGATGGGTAGGTTCAGATTGCCTGATGCTGTTCATCTTGTGTCGGCCATTCGGGTTGGATGCCGTTTCTTCGTTTCGGCAGACAGGGATTTTGACAAAATGCCGGAAGGTATGGAGCGGGTGAATTGCGACCACGATGACCTGCCTCGCTTACTGGAGGCGTTGTCCTGATGGATGCCATCACCCAGCCTCTGCTCGATGTCAGCGATTTGTCGGTCGCGTTTCGTCAGCCCAGCGGTACGTCGGTCGCGGTCGATCATGTTTCCTTTGCGATCAAGCGCGGCGAATGCGTGGCGTTGGTCGGCGAGTCCGGATCTGGCAAGTCGGTCAGCGCGCTCTCGATCCTCAAGTTGCTGCCGTATCCGACCGCGTCGCATCCTTCCGGGAGCATTCACTTCAAGGGCCGGGATCTGCTTGGTCTGTCGGAGCGTGAAATTCGCGGCATTCGCGGCAACGACATTTCGATCATCTTCCAGGAGCCGATGACCTCGCTCAATCCGCTGCATACCATCGAGTCGCAGATCGGCGAGATTCTCTCCCTTCACACCGGGATGAGCGGCCGGCACGCGCGGGCGCGGACGCTCGAACTGCTGACTCAGGTGGGCATCCCAGACCCGGAGACGCGGCTGGCGAGTTATCCGCATCAATTGTCCGGGGGCCAGCGGCAGCGCGTCATGATTGCGATGGCGCTCGCCAACGAACCCGATCTTTTGATCGCGGACGAGCCGACCACGGCGCTCGACGTTACCGTACAGGCGCAGATTCTCACACTGCTGGCTGAAATTCGTGCGCGGCTCGGCATGAGCCTGTTGTTCATCACCCATGATCTCGGCATCGTGCGCCGCATCGCCGACGTGGTCTGCGTCATGAACGGCGGCAAGATCGTCGAGCAGGGGCCGGTGGAGCAGGTCTTCACCGCGCCAATACACCCCTACACTCGCGCCTTGCTCGCCGCCGAGCCGAAGCCCGACCCGGCGCCGCCGCGCCCGGAATCCCCGGTCGTGATATCGACCGACGACCTGAAGGTCTGGTTTCCGATCAAGCGCGGCCTGCTCCGCAAGACCGTCGGCCATATCAAGGCGGTCGATGGCCTCAGTCTGAAGGTGCGCAAGGGCGAGACGCTCGGGGTCGTCGGCGAATCCGGCTCCGGGAAGACCACGCTTGGGCTGGCGCTGCTGCGGCTGATTTCGTCCGATGGGCCGATCGTGTTTTTGGGCAGAGACATCCAGGGCCTGCGTTTCAAGGCGATGCGGCCGTTCCGCCGCGACATGCAGATCGTGTTTCAGGACCCGTTCGGGTCGTTGAGCCCGCGGATGTCGGTCGGCGATATCGTCGCCGAAGGCCTCAGCGTGCATCAGCCGTCGCTTTCGCAAAGCGAACGCGAGGCGCGCGTGGTCAAGGCGCTGAGCGACGTCGGCATGGATCCGGCAACGCGGTTTCGCTATCCGCATGAATTTTCCGGCGGCCAGCGGCAGCGCATCAGCATTGCGCGTGCGGCGGTGCTGGAGCCGAATTTCGTCGTGTTGGATGAGCCGACCAGCGCGCTCGATATGCTGTTCCAGGCGCAGATGGTCGATCTGTTGCGCGAATTGCAACGCAAACGCGACCTGACCTATATGTTCATCTCGCACGATTTGCGCGTGGTCGCCTCGCTCGCAAGCCACCTGATCGTGATGCGTCACGGCAAGGTGGTAGAGGAAGGGCCGGCGTCGGAATTGTTCAAGAATCCGAAGACCGACTACACCCGCGCGCTGTTCGCCGCCGCGTTCCGGCTGGAAACGGCACCGGGCTCCGCCGTCGCTGAATAGCTTTTAGACAAGCCGCTTGATCGCGATGATCTCGCTGCCCGCGGCCTTGATGCGCGCAACAGCCGCGTTGGTGTTCTCGATCACGGTTGCCATGTGATACGCGTTGGCGTGAAGGATGGTGTCGCCGTCGCGCACGACAGCCACATGGCCCTTCCAGAAAATCAGATCGCCGCGTTGTAATTTTTTTGATTCTGTAGCGTCCAATGCCCGGCCGAGGCCGCGTTGCTGCATGTCGCTGTCGCGCAGGCAGGCGATGCCGGCGGCGTTGAGCGAGACCTGAACGAGGCCGGAACAATCGATCCCGAGGTTGCTCTTGCCGCCCCACAGATAGGGCGTGCCGACGAAGCGTTCGGCCACCGCGACGAAATCTTCCGCATGACGGTCGAGGCCGCCGAGGTGTCGCGCCGGCAGATACCAGCCCTCGCGCGTGACGGCGAAAGCGCCATCTTCGCGCACCACTGCGAGCGTGGCGCCCATCGGAAGCGTCTCGACCGGCGGCAGTTTGATCGAGGGTCCGGGAAACGCAAAGGTTCTGATCGCGGTGACCTTGTGGGTCGGGTCCGTGACAGGCTTTGCGAGTGCGCGATCTGGAAGCCAGCCGACATAGCCGTCGGTTTTCAACTGACCCCAGGCCCAGCCTTCGTCGTTGCGGTCATAGATGGTGACGCGTTCGCCTTTCAGCGCTTGCGTGGCGAGCATGGCGTCGGAGGACGGTCCCTCGCGCAGCGGCGCGATCGCGTCCGCTATCTCGAACTCTTGCCCTTTGACGAAATGTGCCGCCTCGACTTTTCCTTCGAGATGTTGCGCGGCGAGGTCGGGCCGCGCCGGCGTCAGGCGCGGATCATCCATAGCGTTCGCTCAACAATTTGTAGATCGCGCGCGCGGCCTGGCATTCGCCGCCTTCCGGGCGCGCCGGTTTCGCCGAAGGCGTCCAGCCGTAGATGTCGACATGGAGCCAGCGCGTCGCGTCCTCGACGAAACGCTGCAGAAACAGCGCGCAAGTGATGGAGCCGGCGAACGCACCGGACGGTGCGTTGTTGACATTGGCCACTTTCGAATCGAGCCAGGCATCGTAAGCCGGCCACAACGGCAACCGCCACAACGGATCGTTTTCCTGTCTCGCGCAAGCCGCCAAGTCCAGCGCCAAGGTCTCATCGTTGGTGTAAAATGGCGGCAAATCCGGTCCCAAAGCCACCCGCGCCGCGCCGGTCAGGGTGCCCAGATCGATCAAGAGATCCGGTCTGTCTTCGCAGGCCAGCGCCAAGGCATCGGCCAGCACCAGCCGGCCTTCGGCGTCGGTATTTCCGATCTCCACCGTGAGTCCCTTGCGCGAGGTGAAGATATCGAGCGGCCGAAAGGCGTTGCCGGCGACCGCGTTTTCCACCGCGGGAATCAACACCCGCAAACGCACCTTGAGCTTGGCGTCCATCACCATCGAGGCCAGCGCCAGCACATTGGCGGCCCCGCCCATGTCCTTCTTCATGATCAGCATGCCGCTCGACGGCTTCAAATCAAGTCCGCCGGTATCGAAGCAGACGCCCTTGCCGACCAGCGTCACCTTGGGGTGAGTGGGATCGCCCCAGCTCACATCGATCAGCCGCGGCGCGCGCGGCGACGCCATCCCCACCGCATGAATCAGCGGAAAATTCTGCTGCGTCAGTTCATCCCCGACGATGCAGCGGAAATCGGCGCCGAATCGTTCTGCAAGGTGCTGCGCCGCCTGTGCCAGCTCCTCCGGTCCCATGTCGTTTGCCGGCGTGTTGATGAGGTCGCGGGCCAGACTTGCCGCCTCTGCCATTCGCGTGAGGTCGGCAGAGTCGATGCCATCCGGCGGCACCAGCCGAACATCGGCGGCTTCCGCTTTGCGGTAACGGCTGAAGCGATAAGAGCCGAGCGCAAAGGCAAGCGCGGCGAGGCGCGTGTCGTGCGGCGCATTCGCAAAGCGATAAACTCCCGCTGGCAATAAGCCCGGCAAAAGGCCTGGTCTGAACAGATCACGGGATTTGCTGCTCTCGTCCTCCAGGCCAAACACGACCTGCGCGATTTGTCCGTCCGTGGAGGGCAGGGTGATGCACGCCCCGGGTTTGGCCGTAAAACCATTGCTTTGGGCAAATTGCCGGGCCTGCGCGGGAAGCTCGGCGCTGATCGCGGCCCATGTGGTCTTGGTCGCAAACGTAATGGGAATGGCTGATGGGGCAGGCGCGGTCTCGAATACGGAATGCATGCTTCTCTCGGTCTTCAGTTGAAACGGCGCAGGGCCGAGCGACGTAGAAGGTCAATTAACCAGACGTTAGGGTTAACAGTCTATTGCTGGGGGCATTCAGCTCGATCAATTCGCCTGACTCCGTGAGTAATGTGCCATGCGTCAGCAGTCCAGCCTTGCCCGGCTATTGGCGTCCGCGGCCGTGACGGCGATGTTGGCCGCAGGCCTTGGCGGTTGCCAGACCATGTCCGACGTCACGGGATCGGTAACCCCAAGGGCGGAGGCCAATCCCGATGCCGATCCGCGGCATCAGGTAGAGGTCTATGGCGAGCGCTACCGCGCCAATCCCAAAGATGCTGAAGCAGCGCTGGCCTATGGTCAGGCGCTTCGCACGACGGGGCAGCGCGCCCAGGCCGTCGCCGTGCTCGAACAAGCCACGATCGCCCATCCCGGCGACAAGGCGCTACTTGCCGGCTATGGCCGGGCGCTGGCCGACAACGGCAATTTCCAGCAGGCGTTCGACACTCTCACGCGCGCGCA
This sequence comes from uncultured Alphaproteobacteria bacterium, assembly GCA_963814615.1. Taxonomy (GTDB): domain Bacteria; phylum Pseudomonadota; class Alphaproteobacteria; order Rhizobiales; family Xanthobacteraceae; genus Bradyrhizobium. The sequence goes on from CAWFDN010000002.1 coordinate 359,607, forward strand.
TTCGCCGGACAATCCCGACTGGCGAATTCTGTCGGTGCAAGGAACCGTGCTCGATCAGCTCGGCCGGCATGAGGAAGCACGCCGCTATTACGCAACGGCGTTGAAGATCATGCCCGAAGAGCCGTCGGTATTGTCCAACCTCGGGCTGTCCTACGTTCTTTCAAAGGATCTGCCGAAGGCGGAAGAAACCCTTCGCCAGGCTTATGGCAGCGCCCGTGCCGATGGGCGGGTGCGGCAGAATCTGGGTCTGGTGGTCGGCCTGCAGGGCCGCTTTGCCGAGGCTGAAAGCATCGTGAAGGCCGATCTGCCGGCGGACGAGGCGGCGGCAAATGTCGCTTATCTGAAGCAGATGCTGAGCCGCAAAAACACGCTGCACGAAGGCGCCGGGCCGATCCCGGTGGCGTCTCTCAACCATGCTGAGTGATCGTCCAGCCTCGCCCCGACAAGGTTGCGATCCGACAATGTTATGGCATCGACGCGATCTTGATTCCGGTCGGCCCCAGGATGACGACAAAAAGGACCGGCAGAAAGAACAGGATCATCGGCACCGTCAGTTTTGGCGGTAGCGAGGCCGCCTTCTTCTCGGCCTCGTTCATGCGCATGTCGCGATTTTCCTGCGCCATCACGCGCAAGCTCTGGCCGAGCGGCGTTCCGTAACGTTCTGACTGCATCAAGGCCAGGCAGACCGATTTGACGCCCTCAAGCCCGGTGCGTTTCGCCAGATTTTCGTAGGCGACCTTGCGATCCTGGAGATAGGACAATTCCGCCGTGGTCAGTGTGAATTCCTCGGAGAGCGGAACCGACTGCGTGACGATTTCGGCACTGACCTTGCGAAATGCGGTTTCGATCGACATGCCGGATTCGATGCAGATCAGCAGCAGGTCGAGCGCGTCGGGAAAGGCGCGCTTGATGGAGAGCTGGCGCTTTGTGATCGCATTTTTCAGAAACAGCATCGGCGCCTGCAATCCGAGATAGGCGGCGGCGATACAAATGCCCATCTTTATCGACAGCGACTTCTCCATATGCGAAATTACGAAGACATACAGCACCGTCACCAGGAGAAGCACGATCGGCGTCACCATCCGAAAGAACAGGAATGTGACGTAGGGCGCCTGGCCGCGATAGCCGGCCATGACAAGCTTTTCGCGTGCGGCCTCCTGGGCCAGCCATTTCCCGAGGTTGAAGTCTTCCACCACCTTGGAAACGAGCTGCTTCGGCGTCTGACGCAGCGATACTTTTTCGTTCTTGGAAAGACGGTCACGCTCGCGTTGCCGGATTCTCTCGCGTTCGCTTGCGACCGCCTTCATGCGCTTCTCGAGGCCTTCGCCGGCCACCAGCGGCATGATCAGCGTATACGCCGTTGCGCTCACGGCGATGGCCGCGAGTAAACTGGCCATGAAATGCGCGTCGTGGATCTTTGCAATCAGAAGGTCAATCATGCTGCACCGTCAGAAGTCGAAGTTGATCATTTTCTTCATTACGAAGACGCCGCACGACATCCAGGCCACAGAGGCCGCCAGCATTAGCTGGCCGGTCGGATGTGTCCATAGAATCGAGATATAGTCGGGGGTCGTTATATAGACCAGTAACATGACAACCGGCGGCAGAGATCCAATAATGGCGGCCGACGCCTTGGCTTCCATCGACATGGCCTGAATCTTTTCTGCCATTTTTTTTCGATCGCGCAGCACCTTGGAGAGATTCCCCAAAGCCTCCGACAGGTTGCCGCCGGATTTTTGCTGGATCGCGATGACGATCCCGAAGAAATTCGCCTCCGGCAGCGGCATCCGTTCGAACAAGCGCGCGCAGGCTTCGCCAAGCGGCATGCCGATGGCCTGGGTTTCGATGATGGCCAAGAACTCGCTCTTGAGCGGCTCTGGCGCATCGGCCGCAACGACCTTAAGGGAGTCAAATAGTGGCAGACCGGCCTTGATGCCGCGCACGATCACATCGACGGCGTCCGGCAGCGCGCGCAGGAATTTTTTTTCCCGGCGTTTCTTGAGATAGCCCAAGCTCCAGCGCGGCAGACCGAAGCCGGCCGCGAACGCCAGGCCGACAGCGGCTAGCAGTCCGCCCCCAAACAGCATCGCCAGCAAGAAGCTGACGACTGCGAGAACCCCGGAGACGACCATGAATTTCTGGGTTGACCAGTCCAGCCCGGACTGAGTCAGGCGGACGCTCAGCGAAACCTTCTTTTCCTTCTGACGTCGCGCCTCGAGATCTTTCATCGATCCCTCGACCTGTTCGCGACGCGAGCGCTGGTTCTTGTCGACCTGACGCGCGGCCGGCTCCGATTTCGCGACCGACGCACGGCGACCCGCGGCCTTTTTTTCTCCCGACAACAAGGGATAGATAAAGACCCATGCCAGACCGCCGATGGCGGAGGCGGCGAGAAAGGCGAATGCCAGCACTTGCATCTTCATGGCCTTCTCAGACCTCCCCTGCGACTTCGGCGGCATCGAGCGCAGCGGCAAGCCGCTTCTCTTCGCCGTAATATCGCGCGCGATCCCAGAAGCGTGGCCGTCCGATGCCGGTTGAGCGGTGCCGGCCGATGATGTTCCCGTTGGCGTCCTCGCCGATCAGATCGTAAAGAAAAAGATCCTGGGTGATGATGGTGTCGCCTTCCATCCCCATGACCTCGGTGATGTGCGTGATGCGCCGGGAACCGTCGCGCAGGCGAGCGGCCTGAATGACGACGTCGATCGAGGCACAGATCATCTCGCGAATGGTACGCGACGGCAGCGAAAATCCGCCCATCGTGATCATCGATTCGCAGCGCGACAGGGCTTCGCGGGGGTTGTTGGCGTGCAGCGTTCCCATCGATCCATCGTGACCGGTGTTCATGGCTTGCAGGAGGTCGAAAGCTTCCGGTCCGCGAACTTCGCCGACGATGATGCGTTCAGGTCGCATGCGCAGGCAGTTGCGGACCAGTTCGCGCATGGTAATTTGCCCCTCGCCCTCGATGTTGGGCGGACGGGTTTCCAGCCGCACTACATGCGGTTGCTGCAGTTGAAGTTCCGCGGCGTCCTCGCAGGTAATGATGCGTTCGTCGTCGTCGATGTACTGGGTGATGCAATTCAGCAACGTCGTCTTGCCGGAGCCGGTACCGCCGGAAATCAGAACGTTGGCCCGGCAGCGCCCGATGATCTGTAGAATGTCCGCGCCGTGCTGACTGATCGCTCCAAATTTGACCAGCTGGTCCAGCGTCAGTTTGTCCTTTTTGAACTTGCGGATCGTCAATACCGGGCCGTCCAGCGCCAGCGGCGGAACGATGGCGTTGACGCGCGAGCCGTCGGCAAGCCGCGCGTCGCAGATCGGCGACGATTCGTCGACGCGACGGCCGACCTGGCTGACGATACGCTGGCAGATGTTCAAAAGTTGCTGGTTGTCGCGGAAGCGAATTCCGGTGCGCTGGATGCGGCCGGCGACTTCGATGAACACCGTTCCTGCACCGTTGACCATGATGTCGGAAATGTCGTCGCGTGATAAAAGCGGTTCGAGCGGGCCGTATCCGAGAACGTCGTTGCAGATGTCATCGAGCAGCTCTTCCTGCTCGGCAATCGACATCACGATATTTTTGATCGCGATGATCTCGTTGACGATATCGCGGATTTCCTCGCGCGCCGACTCGCCGTCGAGCTTGGCGAGTTGGGCCAGGTCGATCGCTTCGATCAAGGCCCCGAAGATGGTCGCTTTGACCTGATAATACGTGTCCGACCGCCGGGCATCGACCACGGGTGGGGGCGGCGCCGGTCTTGCCGGCGACAGCGGCGGCGACGAAACGGCGGGCGGTGCGGCGTTGCGCGAAACCGCAGGCGCTGCGCTGGAAGGGTGTTCCAGCACAGCGGCGGGCTTCGTCGCCCGTGTATCGCTTTCCGTTCCGCTACGCTTACCAAACACGACGGCACTCCACGCGTGGCTTACTTTGCCCGCAACTTCTCGATCAAGGGTGACAGGAACGAACCCCGCGGTTTTTTGGTCTCACCGCGGCCGGTCAGCCGTTGCGCGATCTGTAGAAACATCTCGGTGGTACGATGGGTGGCGGAGATTTCTGCAATCATCTGGCCGTTGTTGGCCGCGGAGCCGAACATTTGCGGATCGAAAGGAATAGTCGCGATCGGTTGGCTTTCGATCGCCTTGGAAAATTCGTTGAAGTTGATTTCCGGGCGCTTCGGCACGCCGACCTGATTGAGACAATACAGCGGTGTCCGGTCGTTGGGTCGTGAGGCCTTCAACAGGTCGAATATGTTCTTGGTGTTGCGCAGGTTGGCGAGGTCGGGCGCTGCGACGATCAGGATATCGTCCGCGCCGACCAATGCGCGTTTGGTCCACCCCGTCCATTGATGGGGAACGTCGAGCACGATGCAGGGCATCGTCGTGCGCAGCGTGTCGAAGATCGAATCAAAGGCGTCGGCGCCGAAGTCGTAGACCCGTTCGAGCGTCGCCGGCGCCGCCAGCAGGCTGAGGTGGTCGGTGCATTTCGAAAGCAGGCGGTCGATGAACGCAGTATCGACCCGATCCGGCGAGAACACCGCGTCGGCGATACCTTGCGGGGGATCCTGGTTGTAATCGAGACCGGCGGTGCCGAAGGCGAGGTCGAGATCGGCGACGACGGCGTCCAGCGCGAGATCGCGCGCGATCGCCCAGGCGACGTTGTGTGCGATGGTGGACGCGCCGACGCCGCCTTTTGCTCCGACGATTGCGATGATCCGGCCGACAGCTTTTGCCTCCGGCGCCGAGAACAGCCCGCAAACCGAGCGCACGACGTCGAGCGTGTTGACCGGCGCAAGCACGTAGTCGCTGACGCCGCGACGCACCAGTTCGCGATAGAGCGTGACATCGTTGACCCGGCCGATCACGACCACGCGGGTTCCGGAATCGCAGACGGTTGCGAGTTGATCGAGGCCGGAAAGAATATCACTGCGGCCTTCGGTTTCCAGGATGATCACGTTCGGGGTGGGCGCGGTGCGGTAGGCCTCGATGGCGGCTGCCATGCCGCCCATCTGGATTTTGAGATGGGCCTTGCCGAGGCGGCGGTCTTCGCCCGCCGATTGCACCGCGGCGGCGGTCTCCACCGTCTCGCAAAAGGCCTGCACCGACACGCGCGGCGCTGGCGCGATATGATCGTCCGCGAGCGGCGGTGTGCCTTCCGGCTGCTCTTGGGGGGTTGGACGCGCGTAACTGATCATTTGCCTGTATCGCTGAGTTTGGCCTTTTCGGCCTCGGGATAGATGGTCGTGGTCGTAGTGCCCCTGCGATATTTATCGAACCCAACCGTGCGCCGCGCCGTATAGGGCGGGGTTTCAGGCCGTGGCTGCACGAGATCCGAGGGATTGTCGATCATCGCTGCCATGTTGCGTTGATAGGCGCAGCCGAAATTGTAGTACGGCTTGTTTTCGAAATAGCCTTTGTTCTCGATCGAGGGTCCGATATCCTCGGGCCAGAGGCCGCAAGGACCGGCGATGGCCGAGATTTTCGGATAACTCAGCCGGATCGCTGCCATCTGACGCGGATCCTCCGGATGATATTGACGGACGGTAATTCCGCGCGGCGGCACGCCGGCTGCTGCGAGCAGCGCCTGAATTTCCCGGTAGGTTTCCGCAGCCGCGCGCGCGTTCGGCGTGCCCACCGGCACATCGGCCACGATCGCAGCGGTACCTTCGCCGAGCCATGTTTGCGCCAGCCCCACCACATCGGCGCGCTGTGAAGCGGACAGGCCGCCGCGCGCATGCCCGACAAAAATGACGACCGACTGGTCGGCTTCCTGAATGGCGATAGGATGGCGCAGACGATAATCGTTCGGAACGCTCGCCGTCGACAATTCGTTGGTATGCGTGCAAGCTCCCAGCGCGACGGCAAGACCAACAAGTGCTCCCGCGATGCGGAAGACGCGATTGCGATCGACGGGTATTTGGGCTGTCATTCTTCGTCCTCGTCCCGTCTCAATCGGTGATAAAGCCATAAGTGCCACGATAATTCCGGGCCGGCTCGACCCGCCCTGGAACGCCATAGATGCGATTGATGCTGCCCAGCAGGTCGGCTTGCGGATCCGACACCGCCGCGAACCCGTCATCAGGACGCGACAGGTCCTTCTGCGCGACCGCCCGAACAATGTAGGGCGTCACCAGCACCATCAGTTCGGTCTGGCTGTTGACGTAATCGCGGCTGCGGAACAGCGACCCGAGAACCGGCAACTGCGCCAGGCCCGGCAGGCCGTTGACGGCCAGCTTGGTTTGTTCCTGGATCAAGCCGGCCATCGCCATCGCGCCGCCCGAGGGAATTTCCAGCGTCGTTTCCGTGCGGCGGGTTTTGATCGAGGGCACGGAGATCCCGGTGATATTGATCGAGTTGTCGGTCGAGACTTCGGAGACTTCCGTCATCACGTGCAGACTGATCCGTCCCTCGGTGAGCACGACCGGCGTGAAGTTGAGCGAGATGCCGAATTTCTTGAAGGAGACCGATGGGGCGCATTGCCCAACCGCGCCCGCGGCCGTGGTTTGGCAGGTCACGCCGGTTGGAATCGGAAACTCGCCGCCGGCGATGAAGGTCGCGGACTCGCCCGAAATGGCCGTCAAATTCGGTTCGGCCAGCGTGCGCACCACGCCGGCGCTTTCCATCGCCCGCAAGGTGGCCTTGACGGACGGCGTAGAGCCGAATGCCGCCGTCGCGGCGTTGGTGCCGACAAGCGCCTGACCATTTGCCGTGAAGGGGTTGGTATTGTTGAAGGTCACCGCTGCGGTGCCGTAGTTCAAGGTGGCGCTGAGGTCGATGCCCATTTGCTTGATGATCGAGCGCGAGACCTCGGCGACCGTGACCTTCAGCATCACCTGGTCGCGACCGCGGACCGCGATGGAGTTGACGACCTTTTCGGCGCCGCCCACCAGTCGGGCGGCCAGATCGCCCGCCTGCTGCGCCTCGATCGGGCTCGCCGCCGAACCCGATAGCACCACGCCGTCGCCGACGCCTTCGATCTGGATGTCGGCGTTCGGCAGCGTCTGCTTCAGCGCGGCGCGTACGCCATTGAGATCCCGTTTGACGGCGATGTCATAGGCGGCGATTTGCTGGCCGGCAGAATCGAAGAATACGATGTTGGTCTGGCCGATCGCCGCGCCGATGATATAGGCGCGCTGCGCCGAGCGGACGACGGCGTTTGCAATCTTCGGGTCGGCGACCAAAACGTCCTTGATGTCGCGCGGCAAATCGATCACGACGGATTTGCCGATGCCGAGCGCGAGGAAATGCGCATTCATTTGTGCCTCGGGGGTAGGCGTCGCGGTGCGATAGTCGCTCGCCACCACGGGTGTCAGGGCCGGATTGAGCGTCAGCGCGATGACGGCCGAAAACGACAGCGCGCGGAGCAGGGCGGCCCGCATCGCTGGTTGACTTCCCCTGTATTGCATATCGAGCGTCCTCTTGGTCACTTCTGGGGCGGACTTGGAACGCCGTAGCGAACTACGTTGATGCCGCCGCGCTTGACCGCTTGATCGTTGGAAATATTTTCGACGATGTTGACATCGGCGATGCTGCGCAGCGCCAGCGACAGTGTGCCGGCCTGGCGCGAGGCGGCGAGCGTGGGCACCTGTTCGGCCTTCAGTTCGAGCGTGACGGTCTTGCCGATCACGGCGTTCTGGCCGTCTCTTTCCTTCGGAGTTTGATCGATCGCGAGCACGCGGACGTTGCTCAGAATGATTTCCGAGACGACGATATCGGGTTGCCCGGTGGGGTCGGGGTTCTTCAAGCGTTTAGACAGAATGACATCGACCCGGTCGTTGGGCAGAATGAAACCGCCGGCGGCGGTCTCCGGCGAGATTTCGGTCGAGATCGCGCGCATGCCGGTGGGCAGGATCGCGGCCATGAAGCCTGAGCCATTGGCCTTGACCAATTTCAGTTCCCGGATCGGCTCGCCGGCGATAAACGGCGCCCGTGCGATCGAGCCGGCGATCTGGGTGGTGGCATCGGGGCGTTCGTTGCGGCGGATAAAATTATTGCTGGCGGTCGCCGCCGGCCAGGTCTGCCACTGCATATCCTCGCCATTGAGTGCTTGGCCGAGGCCGATGTCGGACTTCGCGACCAGCACGTCCACGGTCTGCAATTGCGCGACCGGTTCGGCCGGTGCAGGCTTGTTGTCCGAGCCGCTCGCGAGATAGGCGGCGATGCCGCCGGCACCGACAGCAATGGTCAAGACCACAATGCGTGCGGTATTCATACGCTTTACTTTCCACATTACGCCGCGACGCTTCCGCCGCCGTGATGGGAGTTGAGCAGCTATTCGTCAAAGCATGGTTAATGTGGCGTATCTAAATCGCCTTAACGCCGTGTTACTTAGGCGATCAGTGCATGGCGAAGCGGGTCAAATCGACCGCCTGGATCCATTCCGTCTCCGGGTAAATCATCAGTGCGCCGATGGCGAGTGCGATGCCGTAGGGAATGCCGCTGTCCTTGGCGTGCAGCTTGAGCACCCAGGCCTGGCCCGCGAACGCATAGGGCAGCGGCCACTGCCGGAACTGGAGCAACGCCAGCGTCAAGACGCCGCCGAACAATGAGGCATAGACCAGATAGTTCAGGAGATCGCCAAAGCCGAACCAAAGCGCGGCTGCGGCTGCAACCTTGGCATCTCCGCCCCCAACCCAGCCCATGGCGAAGCAGCCAAAAGCCAAGGCAAGGACGGTGCCGCCGGCGCCGAGGTGCGAGAGGATGTCGTAAAATCCCATGCCGCTCAGCACAGCCAGCGCCAGGAACCCCGCCGTCAACAGCAGCGACACCCGGTTGGAGATGGTCATCGTCAACAGGTCGCTTGCGGCCGCGAACGCCATAAGGGCTGGAAACAGGAAAAGGCGAGCGATGTCGAGGATCATGAGGTTTTATGGCCCGTGCGGCTGACGCGGGGTCGCAGCATCGCCCGAGTTTAGCGGCGAGAGATGAACAATCGGGAAACACTCCCGGCGATCACCCGATACTTGCAATCCGGTAGAGCAAAACGAGAAGCGCCAGCGCCAGCGCGGCACAGACCACCTCTACAGCGGCATCGGCTCGACTGCCTGCAGCCAGAGACAGTTCCCTTGCCGCGACAGAGGCGGGATCTGGTTTACGCATATTCACGCCATCACCATCCCGCGCAAACAACAAAGACCCCGTTTCGCCGAGATCTTTGATGCTTACCCGTAAGCGTCGCTTACTTCAGCGAGGTGCTGATCAAGTTGAACTTTGCGATGAGGGCTGTGCCCACGCCGTTAACCGCAGCGATGATCGCAATTGCAATGCCGGTGGCAATCAGGCCGTATTCGATAGCGGTAGCGCCGGACTCATCCTTCACAAAACGCGCAATCAGATTCTTCATGGTGGCTCCATATGTACACGTGGCTGGTCAAACTAACGTCTGGTCTCCCCGGCGTTCTCAGCACCGTGACCATGGCGGACCGTACGGTTGGAGGATTGCGGCGCGGTTAATTCGATCGCTCAAATGTCGCTGAAACCCGCTGTTGCCAAGCAGGGTAAATTTGGCATTAAGGCCTTCGGATTAGGCGCTTAGCGTTCGCGGTTTCGGATTCATGGCTCTTTAAGCGTGAGCAGATACCTCTCAGACATCTGATCAGATGAGGTTGCCATGTCCAATTTGCCCATGGAAGTTGTCGAGATGCTCGGCCAGACGATCACCAAGGTGGTGCCCATCACAATTGTACTGGCTCTGGTATTCCCGGTGCTGACCCATTTCTGGGCCTGTAACCCGGGGGTGCCTTGGTGGCGCAAGCGCGACCTCATTACCGACATTTGCTACTGGTTCTTCGTTCCGGTGTTCGCGCGCGTACTTCGGATCGGGCTTCTCGTGCTCGGCGCCGGCGTTGTTTTTGGAATTCATGATGCCGACGAACTCATCGCGTTTTACGACAATGGCCATGGCCCGTTGTCCCAGTTGCCGCTGTGGTTCCAGGCGGTGTTGTTTCTGGTTCTCTCGGACTTCATGTTGTATTGGCTGCACCGCATGTTTCACGGTGGAGGCTTCTGGAAATATCACGCGATACATCATTCGTCGGAGGAACTGGACTGGATTTCGGCGGCACGCTTTCACCCGGTGAACCTCTTTGTGGGAAGCATAGCGGTCGACGTCATTTTGCTGATGGCGGGCATCTCGCCCAACATCATGCTCTGGGTTGGTCCTTTCACCACATTCCATTCGGCGTTCGTCCACGCCAATCTGAACTGGACGCTGGGTCCGTTCAAATACGTGCTGGCCACGCCCGTGTTCCACCGCTGGCATCATACCTCGCTCGAAAAGGGCGGCGATACCAATTTTGCGGGGACGTTTCCGATCTGGGATATTCTTTTTGGAACTTTCCGGATGCCCGAAAACGAGCTTCCCGATGGTTTTGGCGTGGATGATCAGGCCATTCCCTCCGAAATCGGTGGACAATTGGCCTATCCGTTCCGGCAATGATGTGATGGTTCGGAAGCTCTTCGCATGACTGCGAACGTCGGAACCATTCATCAAGAGAGAGCCTTCAGTCCTGGGCATTTTCCGGCCTGGCTTCTGCTGGGCGGCGGCGTGTATGTAATTCTGCTGGTCAACGGCAGCGGCGTTCTCAATGACTCCGATACTTACTGGCAAATCGCCGCGGGGAATTGGATCCTCGATCATAACGCCTTGCCGTACGTCGATATCTATTCCTTTACTAAACTAGGGGAGCGGTGGATCTCGAGTTCGTGGCTCGCACAGATCCTCTATGCCGTTGCCTATCGGCTAGCCGGTTGGACCGGGCCGGTCGTTCTCGCTGCGACATTCATCGCCGCAACATTCGCGCTGCTCGCGTACATTCTCGGGCGACGCATTCCCTCGACATACGCCACCGTAATTGCGCTGGTGGTTCTGGTATTATCGATCCCTCACCTCTTGGCGCGTCCCCATGTGCTGGCGATGCCGATCATGGTTGCGTGGGTGAACGGACTTCTGGCGGCGAGCGAGCGCCGAGAAGCGCCATCTTTCTGGCTGCTGCCGTTGATTGCTCTTTGGGCAAACCTCCACGGCGGGTTCGTATTCGGACTCGCGTTGCTCGCGCCGTTCGCATTTGACGCTTTGTGGAACGCGGAGGGCCCGCAACGAAGATTCTTGGCCCTGCGTTGGATTGCTTTCGGCGTCAGCGCAATTGCGGCGTGTTGCACAACGCCTTACGGATGGGAATCAATCCTTGCGTCGCGCAAGATTCTCGAGCTCGGAGAATTGCTGCATCTGATTTACGAATGGATGCCGGTGGACTTCGGTCACTTGAGTCCGTTCGAAGTCTTTGTATTCGCGTTGATGGCGGGCGCGCTCTCTTGCGGCGTAAAGATTTCACCGCCGCGCGTTTTGCTGGTGCTGGGCCTGCTCCACATGGCCGTTTCACACCTCCGCAACATCGAGATCTTTGCTCTGCTGTTGCCGCTCGTGGTGCTCGCGCCTGTATCATCGCAGTTCGGGCTGCAGGCCGACCGGGCCGCCAAACCAAACTTCCCGATCGCTTCAGCTGTGACACTGGTCGCAATTCTTGGCATCTCAACCTGGGCATTCGCGGCCCATTATCGGTTTTCGTTCACTGTAACCCAGTCACCGGTGGCTGCCGTCGACGTGCTGAAAGAACGAAACCCCAAGCATATTCTCAATGACCTCCAATTCGGTGGCTATTTGATCTCGCGACATCTGCCCGTGTTCATCGACGGCCGGGCCGAATTGTACGGCGAACAGTTTGAAATGACATATTACCGCGCCCTTCAGCTCAAAGATGTAAATCTGTTTCTCGATATGCTCAAAAGCTACGACATCGACGCTGTGCTGTTGACGCCCTCGACGCCGGCAGTCAGTCTGCTCGATCACCTCGACGGCTGGAAGCGCGTCTACGCGGACGAAACCGCCGTGCTGCATATTCGCGCCGCCAATTGATGCTTAACCGATCGGTCGCATTTCCAAATCAATATTGATTCCGGAAGGGGGGACGAGGCCGGGCTGGCTGAGTTTCTTGGCTCCATTTGCAGTTCGTTCATTAATTGAGGTCAGATTTGCCACGTCGGGTGCCGGTTCCGCTGCGTATCGCTTTAGCCGGCTTGTCAACGCCCCGGGGTATAGTATGTCGTTCAAGTTCCTGCGTATGCGCGCGCGTGCGCATTTCGGTTTCCGGTCGTTAGCGATTGGAATTGTCCTGTGGCCGGCGGCGGCTCTTGCCGGGCCCGTAGCAGACGCCATTGCGGTCAATGTCGACCAGGCAAAGCTTGTCAAACTCCCGGTGCGCGTCGCGACCATCGTGGTGGGTAATCCGCTGATTGCCGACGTGACGCTGCAGACCGGCGGAATCGTCGTCGTCACCGGCAAGGGGTACGGAGCGACCAATTTCATTGCGATGGACCGCAGTGGCGAGGTACTCGTGGACCGCGTCATTCAGGTCGAGGGTCCGACCGATCAGCTCGTCACGATCTATCGCGGCGTCGAACGTGAGTCGTATAGCTGCATGCCGATTTGCCAGCGGCGCGTTACCCTTGGTGACGGTGAGAGCTACTTCAAATCGGCGATGGATCAGGCGGGTGCTCTCAGCAACCAGGCCAGCGGCAACGCGGCTAAAACCAACTAATTCGCCAGGCGGATTAGCGGCGCTCGGCGTCGAGCACGCGACCACAGCGTTTTGAGCGAAGCGGATGCCGATTCGCGCGGCGAAAACGCATCAAAACAAGAATTTGCAGCTTGGGTTCTGATTCAACCAGAACCGATCATGCTCTAAGGACGTTTTTCGGCAAAACGTGCCGTTTGATCCGGGCTCGCACAGCTCGACCCGAACCTGGTTAATCTGCTGTTAACGGAACCGGCCATCACGTTCCGATTTGCCGAAACACTTCAACAATCACTTTCAGCTAGTTCTTGCGGGCAGACCATTCCTGCCAGCTGGGATTTTTCAATGCTGTGGCTCGCCGCTTCGATAACCTCTGTCCGGAATACGTTGCGCCGATTTCGTCGCAACCGCCGAGGTTCGGTCGCGGTTGAATTCGCGCTGGTCGCGCCGATATTCTTCGCCCTGCTGTTTGCGATCCTCGAAACCGCAATCATGTTCTTCGCGGGCCAGGTGCTTGAGAGCATGGCGCAGAATTCCGCACGCATGATTCTGACCGGGCAGGCGCAGAACTCAGGCTGGAAGTTGGCCGATTTTCAAACGTATGTCTGCGGTCAGAACCCCGGGCTGTTCAATTGCAATAACATTTACGTCGACGTCGAAAGTTCTCCCACCGGGTCGTTCTCCAGCATCACCATCAACAGCCAGATCGACGGCAGCAACAATTTCATCAGCAACAACTTGCAATATAGCCCCGGCGGCCGCGGCGATATCGTGGTGGTGACGCTGTACTATCAATGGCCGCTGTTCGTGACCGGGCTTGGCTACAATATTTCGAATTTATCGGGTAGCCAGCGGTTGTTGTCCGCCACCGCCGCATTTCGCAACGAGCCCTACTAGAGCATAGCAATGAAATCGATATCGAAGATATGGCGTCGTGCGCGGCTCGCCGCCGGTGACCTGGCGAGGGATTGCGGCGGCGTCGCGGCGACGGAGTTTGCCGTGATCGTCCCGATGATGTTGGTGATGTTCTTTGGCACCGTCGAGTTTTCGTCCGGCGTGGCGGTCGACCGCAAGGTAACGCTGGTGGCGAGAACGTTGTCCGATTTGACGTCGCAATCGCTGCCGTCGGCGCCGCTATCGTCCTCGGCTGTGGTGGCCGACAGCGATCTGCAAAATATCTTCACCGCCAGCATCAAGATTTTGACGCCGTATGCGGCGACCCCTACCAAGCCCACGCTTTCGGAGATCTATGTCAACTCCTCGCTGGTCGCGAGGATTCAATGGAGCAAGGCTGCGACCATTGCGAGCGGCGCCACGCAGGCAACGTTGGCGGCGTCGAGCCGCAACGCCGGCGATATCGTCACATCGATAGTGCCGGCGCCGCTTTTGATCAAGCAGACCTACCTGATCCTTAGTGAGGTGAGCTATCTCTACATCCCCACGGTCGGCTACGTGATGGGGAAGGCCGGCGTGACGTTGAATGATGTCGCTTATACCCGGCCGCGCCAGGTCACCTGCGTGACTTACAACAATGTTCCGGCCAGCACATGCCCGACCCCCTGATGCCGCTCACATGCGTTATCCGCGAACAGAAAAAGGCCGCACGCAAGCACGGCCTTCTTTATTGATATGAGTGGAATTTCGCAGGCCCAGCTTTCGAGAAGCCGGGCCTGAGGAAATTCACTTAGCCAGCGGCGCGCAGATTGTCGGCCGAAGACTTGCCAGAGCGGCGATCGGCCACGATCTCGTAGCTGATCTTCTGGCCTTCACGCAGCGTTCCAAGACCGGCACGCTCTACGGCGCTGATGTGCACGAACACGTCGTTGCCACCGTCATCCGGTTGAATGAAGCCGAAGCCCTTGGTCGCGTTAAACCACTTCACGGTTCCCATGCTCACGGGGGTAGTCCCTTCTCAAGATAGATATAGTAGAAGCCCATTTTCGATGGGCTGGTGAGATCGAATTTTGGAAGGGTCGTCAGCGTCTAAACCGGCTGTACCGGTGGATAGCTAATGTCGTCCGGCCGAAAATCGATTAGTCCATATTATGTGAAGCCAGTACCCAAAACAATCCTGACGTGCACGATTTTTTGATTTGCGGTGTTCGCAGTTGCGGAACGGCCCCGCCGCGCACCGAGACGATCTCGTCGTGCGCGCGGGTTGGGGTGTTCGCAAGTGGTCCGTTACCTGCGGCGGAACTGGCCGCGCGGCGGTGCACCACGCGGGGCTCCGCCACCCGGACGTTCGTCCTTGTGACGGAAGATGAGCCGGCCCTTTTCCAGGTCATAGGGCGACATCTCGATGGTCACCCGATCCCCCGCCAGCGTCTTGATCCGGTTCTTTTTCATCTTGCCGGCGGTATAGGCGACGATCTCGTGCCCGGCATCGAGCTGCACGCGATAACGTGCATCGGGGAGGATTTCGGTCACCAGTCCTTCGAACTGGATCAGCTCTTCTTTAGCCATGGTTATCTCCGGAGCGGCTAGCGCTGTGGCCGTTGGGTACGGTTAGGGCGGGTATTCGGACGGCTTTCGCGATGCAAAAAAGCGACGCCTTGCATCCCTTCCGTCTTGGCCCCGCCGTGCGACGGACCTAGCAATTCTTGCCGGTTGGCCTCGTGCCGGTTGGTTGGTGGAACGCCACCATTACCACCTGGACGGGGGCGGCGGCGAGGGCCTTTCGATCCGGGGGCGGCCTCGTTTGTTCTGGCCGCGTGCACGCGCGGTGCGGAACGGCCGTTTCGATGTTGCGAAGGTGCCGGCGCGGTATCGCGATGACCCGGCGTGCGGCGATCTTCTCTCGGCAACGCAATGCGGATCAGCTTTTCGATATCGCGCAGATACGCCAGCTCTTCCCCGCCTGCGACCAGCGAGATCGCGACGCCGTCGGCACCGGCGCGCGCGGTGCGGCCGATGCGATGGACATAGGTCTCGGGGACGTTGGGAAGATCGAAATTCACCACATGACTGATGCCATCGACGTCGATGCCGCGCGCGGCAATGTCGGTGGCCACCAAGGTGCGGATCTCGCCGGTGCGGAATGCCGCCAGCACCCGCTCGCGGTGGTTTTGCGATTTGTTGCCGTGAATGGCGTCGGCGGGAATACCGGCCCTTTCGAGGCTTTTCACCACTTTGTCTGCGCCATGCTTGGTCCGGGTAAAGACCAGCGCACGGTTGACCGGCTCCTGTTTCAAGAGCTGCGCCAGCAAGCCGGGCTTGGCCGAGTGATCGACCTGGATGATGCGCTGGGTGATGCGCTCGACCGTCGAGGCAACCGGCGTCACCGCCACGCGCGCCGGATCGCGCAGCATTTGCTCGGCGAGCTCGGCAATGTCTTTGGGCATCGTCGCCGAAAAGAACAATGTCTGGCGCTTGACCGGCAATTTGGCGACGATTTTCCGGATGTCGTTGATGAAGCCCATGTCGAGCATGCGGTCGGCCTCGTCGAGTACGAGAAACTCGACCTGGCCGAGCTTCAGGCCGTTGCTTTGTACGAGATCGAGCAGGCGGCCGGGCGTGGCGACCATGACCTCGACCCCTTGCATGACCGAGCGAACCTGACGTCCCATCGGGACGCCGCCGATCGCCAGCGCCGAAGTCAGGCGCATGTGACGGCCGTAGGCGTTAAAGCTTTCGAGAATCTGCCCCGACAATT
Source organism: uncultured Alphaproteobacteria bacterium (assembly GCA_963814615.1). GTDB lineage: Bacteria > Pseudomonadota > Alphaproteobacteria > Rhizobiales > Xanthobacteraceae > Bradyrhizobium. Next base: position 375,825 of record CAWFDN010000002.1, read on the forward strand.
CCCGGGTCGGGCTGAGCACGAGCACGCGGCAGGCCTTGGGCTGTGGCTTGATGCGATTTTCCAACAAGCGATGCAGGATCGGAAGTGCGAAGGACGCGGTCTTGCCGGTGCCGGTTTGGGCGATGCCGACGACGTCGCGGCCGGCAATGGCGAGGGGAATGGTTTGAGCCTGGATGGGGGTGGGGGTGAGGTAATTCTCTTCCTGGAGCGCACGGGTGATGGGTTCGGCGAGGCCGAAATCCTGAAAGGAGGTCAAAAGGTGGGTTCTTTCCATTATGAAAGGCAGGCGCCCGGCGAATACCGCCAGGAGCGCGCGAGGGGTGTCTGAGACACCCGCGTGTTTGGGGCGTCGGTTTTGGTTAGCTGAAGGGGCAAGCCAGAAACCGTTGGACGGGCTCAGAACACGCGGCTCGCAGTGACCCGATGATTCGTAGGGTCGCGCCGGTGATATGGAACACGAACGCGGCGGTTTCAAGGTGAATCGTGCAACGACGCGTTTACGCGGTTAAGAAGAAGCGGGAAGCGGCGGATCGAGGCGTGATCTCAGGATGACCTGGTCGCAAAAGATCTTGCCTAAAAATTAGACATTCGATCATTTCTGCTGACAAAAACATCGTTTTGCCGATGCGGCATCTACTTTTTCGGTGTAAAAACTAGGCAAATGTGGCGCCGTTCTAGCTTTCGGCGAGATATTCTTAAACCATAACAATACGTTAGAAATTTCAACACCGTGGCATGGTTCTTGCGATTCTTTTAAGGCAAGCGGCCGCAGGCCGTTTGGCAGCGCTTAACGACTGCGTCAGGGAGATGACACCTCATGCTTACTCAAATCATTCACGATAGAGCCGCGCCTCTGAACCGCCGCCGCTGGCTGGCGGCGACCGCCGGGCTGGTTTTGGGCTTGGCTGCATTTACAACCGCAAGAGCGGCGGACGACACCATCAAGGTCGGCGTTCTTCATTCGCTCTCGGGCACCATGGCGATCAGCGAAACCACGCTGAAGGACACCATCCTCTTCCTGATCGATGAGCAGAACAAGAAGGGCGGCGTTCTCGGCAAGAAGCTCGAGGCTGTGGTCGTCGACCCCGCCTCGAACTGGCCGCTGTTTGCAGAAAAGGCGCGCGAACTCATCACCAAGGACAAGGTCGCGGTGGTGTTCGGCTGCTGGACTTCGGTGTCGCGCAAATCCGTGCTGCCGGTGTTCAAGGAGCTGAACTCGATCCTGTTCTATCCCGTCCAGTACGAGGGTGAGGAGAGCGAGCGCAACGTGTTCTACACCGGTGCGGCGCCGAACCAGCAGGCCATTCCCGCGGTCGACTACCTCGCCAAGGAAGAGAAGGTGAAGCGTTGGGTGCTGGCCGGTACCGATTACGTTTATCCCCGCACCACCAACAAGATCCTCGAAGCTTACTTGAAGTCGAAAGGCGTCAAGGACGAGGACATCATGATCAACTACACGCCGTTCGGTCATAGCGACTGGCAGACGATCGTGGCCGACATCAAGAAGTTCGGTTCGACCGGCAAGAAGACGGCGGTGGTCTCGACCATCAACGGCGACGCCAACGTTCCCTTCTACAAGGAGCTCGGCAACCAGGGAATCAAGGCGACCGATATTCCGGTGGTCGCGTTCTCGGTCGGTGAAGAAGAACTCGCCGGCATCGACACCAAGCCGCTGCTGGGCCATCTCGCGGCCTGGAACTACTTCGAGTCGATCAAGACGCCGGAGAACGACAAGTTCATCAAGGCGTGGCAGACCTACACGAAGAACCCGAAGCGGGTGACCAACGATCCGATGGAAGCTCACGTCATCGGCTTCGACATGTGGGTCAAGGCGGTCGAGAAGGTGAAATCGACGGACCCGGACAAGGTGATCGATGCTTTGCCCGGCACCGAAGCCAAGAACCTGACCGGCGGCACCTCGGTGATGCTTCCGAACCATCACATCACCAAACCGGTCTTCATTGGCGAGATCAAAGCCAATGGCCAGTTCGACGTGGTGTGGAAGACCTCGGGCCTGGTGGCCGGCGATGCCTGGTCGAAGGAGCTGGAAGGCTCCAAGGACCTGATCGGCGACTGGGTTGGCAAGAAGTGCGGCAACTACAACACCAAGACCAACAAGTGCGGCGGTCAGGGTTCCTGATATACTCCTGATCCAAGAGACCGGAGAAGGTGGCGATGTCGCCGCCTTCTCCTTCTTTCGCCGGGGTCATCCAGTGCTTGCCAGATTTTTTAAAAACTTCCGTGCACTGCCATTCGTATTGTTGCTGATTTTCGCCACGGGATTGCCTGTTCTGGCGGGGCCGTTCGAAGACGTGGTCGCCAAATTCGCCAACGACGAGTTTTCCGATACCGAAGAGGCGATAGCTGCGCTCGCGACCGGCGGTAACCCGCTCGCCTGCACCATCATCAGTGCGCTGCAGGACGGCCGGCTGATGGCCGATCCCGACACCAAAAAAGTTTATGTCGCAGAGCCCGACGGCAAGAACATCGATGCGGCGACGGGCGCGCTGGTCGCCAGCATTCCCGACAGCGCCGCCGCGGTGCGGCTGAACAATCGCCTGCGCCGCACCGTCGAGGCGGCGCTGGGCGGTTTGACCTTGCTGTCGCCTGACGCTGCCAAGCGAATCCAGGCCGCGCAATCGGTTTTCAAGACCCACGACGAGACCATGCTGCCGGTGATCGACGGCGCGCTTCAAACAGAGACCAACAAGGGTGCGAGGCTGGCCTTTACCGAGGCCCGCGCCGCGATCCTGTTGTTCAAGCAAGACGCCACCGACGCCGAAAAGCTTGAGGCCATCGCCACCATCAAGGCTCGCGGCGATCAGGAGGCGCTGGCATTGCTGACCGGGCTGACCGGTGAGCAGCCGCCGGCAATCGCGCGCGCCGCGGCCAACGCGACCTCGGCGATCCAGAGCAACCTCGCGCTCTGGTCCACCGTGCAGAACGCCTGGTATGGCTTGTCGCTCGGCTCGGTGCTGCTGCTCGCCGCCATTGGCCTGGCCATCACCTTCGGGGTGATGGGCGTGATCAACATGGCCCATGGCGAGATGGTCATGATCGGGGCCTATGTCACGTTCGTGGTGCAGGAAACCATTCGCACCAGTTTCCCCGGGCTGTTCAACTATTCGTTGCTGATGGCGGTGCCGCTGGCTTTTCTCGTTGCCGGCGGAATCGGGGTCCTGATCGAGCGAAGCATCATTCGCTTTCTGTACGGACGCCCGCTGGAAACGCTGCTGGCGACGTGGGGCTTGTCGCTGGTCCTGCAACAGGCGGTGCGCACCATGTTCGGCCCGACCAACCGCGAGGTTGGCAATCCCTCCTGGATGAGCGGCGCGTTCGAGATCGGACAGATCACGATCACCTACAACCGGCTCTGGATTCTCTGCTTCACGCTCGCGGTGTTTGCGGTCCTGCTCGCGATGCTGCGCTATACCAGCCTCGGACTTGAGATGCGCGCGGTGACGCAAAACCGCAGGATGGCAGCCTCGATGGGGATTGCGACCTCGCGGGTCGATGCGCTGACATTCGGTCTTGGCTCCGGCATCGCCGGAATTGCCGGGGTGGCGCTGTCGCAGATCGACAATGTCAGCCCCAACCTCGGCCAGAGCTACATCATCGACTCCTTCATGGTGGTGGTGTTCGGCGGTGTAGGCAATCTGTGGGGCACGCTGGTCGGCGCCTTTACGCTCGGCATCGCCAACAAATTCCTGGAGCCGATCGCCGGTGCGGTGCTCGGCAAGATCGCCATTCTGGTCCTCATCATCCTGTTCATTCAGAAACGCCCGCGCGGTCTGTTCGCGCTCAAAGGACGGGCGGTGGAAGCATGATGGCGCACGTGCTCACGCGCTCGCTGGATCGCAGCGCGGCAGTATTTCTGATCGTGGTTGCGGCCGTGGGCGTTCTGATCCCGCTGTCGAACTTGCTGTTGCCGGCCGGCTCGGTCTTCCAGATCCCGACCTATCTGGTGGCACTGTTCGGAAAATATGTTTGCTACGCCGTTCTGGCGCTCTCGATCGATTTGATCTGGGGCTATTGCGGCATTCTCTCGCTCGGTCATGGCGCCTTCTTCGCGCTCGGCGGCTATGCGATGGGCATGTACCTGATGCGTCAGATCGGCAACCGCGGCGTCTACGGCAATCCGGTGTTGCCGGACTTCATGGTGTTCCTGAACTATCCGAAGCTGCCCTGGTACTGGCAGGGCTTCGACATGTTCTGGTTCGCGGCCCTGATGGTCGTTCTGGTTCCGGGCCTGTTGGCATTCGGCTTCGGCTGGCTGGCGTTTCGCTCCCGCGTCACCGGCGTCTATCTCTCGATCATCACGCAAGCGATGACTTACGCGTTGCTGCTGGCTTTTTTCCGCAACGATTTCGGCTTCGGCGGCAACAACGGCCTCACCGACTTCAAGGACATTCTCGGCTTCAACGTGCAGGCCGACGGCACGCGCGCCGCGTTGTTTGCGCTGAGCTGCCTGGCGCTGATTGCGGGTTTTCTGATTTGCCGCGCGGTGGTGACCTCGAAGCTCGGCAAGGTGCTGATCGCGATCCGCGACGCCGAATCCCGGGCGCGATTTCTCGGCTACCGCGTCGAATCCTACAAGCTGTTCGTCTTCACGCTGTCGGCGTGCATGGCCGGGGTTGCCGGCGCGCTCTACGTGCCGCAGGTCGGCATCATCAATCCCGGCGAATTCGCGCCGGGAAACTCCATCGAGGCGGTGATCTGGGTGGCCGTCGGCGGTCGTGGCACCCTGATCGGTGCGGCGTTGGGGGCCGTCGTGGTCAATTACGCCAAAACCGTATTCACCTCGGGTCCGCTGGCGCCGTATTGGCTGTTCATGCTCGGCGCCCTGTTCATCCTGGTGACGCTGTTGTTGCCAAAAGGGATCGTCGGCACCTTCAATGCGTGGTGGGAGCCGTGGCAGGCGCGACGCACCGCCGCGACTGCTGCGAGCGCTGCGCGCGCTGATGGTGTCAGCGAACCCGATATGGCGGAGTGAGCGAATGAACATCATGGACAGCCGCGCCACTTCCGCGCTGCTATATCTGGACGGCGTGCACGTCTCCTTCGACGGCTTTCACGCCATCAACAACCTGTCGCTGACGCTCGCCCCCGGCGAAATGCGTGCGATCATCGGCCCGAACGGCGCCGGTAAAACCACAATGATGGACATCATCACCGGCAAGACCAGGCCGGACGCTGGCGCGGTGCTGTTCGATGGCGTCACGGACTTGACCCGGCTCGACGAAACCAGGATCGCCGAACTCGGGATCGGTCGAAAATTCCAGAAGCCGACGGTATTCGAGAGCCAGACCATCGAGGACAATTTGCTGCTGGCGTTGAATGTCGATCATCGCGTGAAGGGCACGCTGTTCTGGCGGGAGACCAAAGCCGAATCCGAACGGATCGAGCGGGTGTTGGAAACCATTCGCCTGACCGATGCGCGGAATCGTTTGGCCGGCAGCCTGTCGCACGGCCAGAAGCAATGGTTGGAGATCGGCATGCTACTGGCGCAGGATCCGAAATTGCTGCTGGTCGACGAGCCGGTCGCCGGCATGACCGATGTCGAAACCCACCAGACCGCCGAACTGCTGAAAGAAATCAATAAAGACAAGACCGTGATGGTCGTCGAACACGACATGACCTTCGTCCGCGAACTCGGCGTCAAGGTGACCTGCCTGCACGAAGGCGCGGTGCTGGCCGAAGGCACCATCGACCAGGTTTCGTCGAATGAGCGGGTAATCGAAGTGTATTTGGGACGCTGACCCATGCTCGAAGTCAAAGACATCGACCTTTATTACGGCGCGGCCCAGGCGCTGCGCGGCGTCTCGATCTCGGCCGAGCCGGGCAAGGTCACCTGCGTGCTCGGCCGCAACGGCGTCGGCAAGACCAGCCTGTTGCGCGCGATGGTCGGACAATATCCCACCGCCAGCGGTTCGATCACCTTCGATGGCGCCGACATTTCGGGCCTCAAGCCGTTTGAGCGGGCGCGCCGCGGCATCGGTTTCGTGCCGCAGGGCCGCGAGATTTTTCCGCTGCTGACGGTGGAGGAAAATCTCAAGACCGGCTTTGGACCGTTGAAGCGCGAAGACCGCCATATTCCGGATGACGTGTTCTCGCTGTTTCCGGTGTTGCAATCGATGCTCGGTCGCCGCGGCGGCGATCTCTCCGGCGGCCAGCAACAGCAGCTTGCGATTGGACGGGCGCTGGTGATGCGGCCGAAACTGTTGCTGCTCGACGAGCCGACCGAGGGCATTCAACCGTCGATCATCAAGGACATCGGGCGTGCGATCTCATATCTGCGTAATCTCGGCAACATCGCGATCGTCCTCGTCGAACAATATCTCGACTTTGCTTGTGAGCTCGGCGACAATTTTGCGGTGATGGACCGCGGCGCGGTGAAATACGCCTGCGATCGAACTACGCTCGATCCCGGCGAAATCAGTCGGCAGATGGCGCTCTAATTTGGCTTTGTGACGCGGCGCGGCGAAGGTCGCGCCCTTCCGGGAGAAGAATTGGGAACGAATGCGAAGCGATACCACCAACGCGACCTCGGCGATTTTCGCCGCCAACCGGGCCGAGGGATCGGTAACGTTTGACGTGCGGCAAGTCGAAGGCGTCACCCGCCGCCGCCATCTGCATGAATCCGGCTCGCTGCGCGTCCGCTTCCCGTCGCCCGAAGCCGGCGGTCTTTCGGCGGTTTTCGTGAACACCGCTGGAGGCATCGCCGGTGGTGATCGCTTTGACATCGACATCGCGGCCGGCGAAGGATCGCAGCTTGCGGTGACGACGGCGGCTGCGGAAAAAGTCTACCGCGCCGCGGGCCCGGCCGCGCAGCTCAATATTGCGTTGAGGCTTGCGGCGGGCTCGCACCTGGCTTGGCTGCCGCAGGAGACCATCTTGTTCAACCGTGCACGGATGGTGCGCCGGATCGATATCGATCTCGCCGACAATGCATCGCTCTTGCTGTGCGAAATCGTGGTGTTTGGCCGTGCGGCGATGGGTGAACGGATGTTGCAGGGCGAATTCGTCGACCGCTGGCGAATGCGGCGCGGCGGCAGGCTGGTGTTTGCGGAAACCGTGCGGCTCGATGGCGACCTCGGCGAAAAGCTTGGCCAATCCGCGATTGCAAATGGCGCCGCGGCGGTCGGCACCGCGTTGATCGTGCCGGGCGACGAGGCCCTGGTGGAACGGATTCGTGAGCTGTCCGAAACGTTCGGCGGCGAAGTCGGTATCTCCTGCTGGAATGGGTTTGCAATGGCGCGCTTCTGTGCCCAAGATGCGGCCAAGCTCCGCGCCGATATGATGGCGGTGCTCGGCCGCGCCAGTGGTGTGGCGCTGCCGCGGCTCTGGCTCAATTAGATCATGGCTTCGAGATAGTGGCTTCGAGATAGTGGCTTCGTTCAGTGGTTCAAATCTTTAGAGTGCTGGCATGAATCTTTCTCCCCGCGAAAAGGACAAGCTTCTGATTTCGATGGCGGCCATGGTGGCGCGACGGCGGCTGGAGCGCGGCGTCAAGCTCAACCATCCGGAAGCCATCGCCATCATTTCCGATTTCATCGTGGAGGGCGCGCGCGATGGTCGCACCGTGGCCGACCTGATGCAGGCCGGCGCCCAAGTGCTAACGCGAGCGCAGGTGATGTCGGGGATTGCTGAAATGATTCACGACGTTCAGGTGGAAGCGACGTTCCCGGACGGCACCAAGCTTGTCACCGTGCACGAGCCGATCAGATGATTGAGGAGAGTGGACGATGATCCCCGGCGAACTGTTCATCAAGGACGGCGAGATCGAGCTCAACGCCGGCCGCAAGACGGTGACGCTCACCGTCGCCAATTCGGGCGATCGTCCGATCCAGGTCGGCTCGCATTATCATTTCTTTGAAACCAACCCGGCGCTGAAGTTTGAACGAAAAAAAGCCCGCGGCATGCGGCTCGATATCGCGGCTGGCACCGCGGTGCGGTTCGAACCGGGGCAAACCCGCGACGTGCAACTCGTGGCGCTCGCCGGCAAGCGGGTCGTGTATGGCTTCCGTGGCGACGTGATGGGAAAGCTGTGAGGCCATGCTCGCCGGATTACGGCTTGTGTCCGAAGCTGCCGATTTCGCCGCACGCCGGCATAGCGGCATGCAGCGGAAGGGGCGCGGCAACGAGCCCTATGTCAATCACCTCGCCGAAGTTGCGAACCTGCTTTCGGCCGCGACCGAGGGCGCGGATGCCGAGTTGGTGGCCGCAGGCTGGCTGCACGACACCATCGAAGACACCGAAACGACGCACCAGGAACTGGCCGGAATTTTCGGCGAGCGTGTCGCTGCCCTCGTGGTCGAGGTGACCGACGACATGACCTTGCCAAAACCAGAGCGCCGGCAAAAACAAATTATCGAGGCGCCGAAGAAATTGCCCGGAGCCAAGCTGATCAAGATCGCCGACAAGATCAGTAACCTTCGCGCGCGCATCATGCCTGATCCGAACCAGGACGAGCGCCAGGAGCTGATCGACTACCTCAATTGGGCTGAAAAGGTTGTCGCCGGATGCCGCGGCGTCAACGCGATGCTCGATCGGACATTCGACGAAACCGCGAACGCAGCAAGGAGCACGCTTTGAGTACGAAAATCTTGCGTTCCGTCTATGCCGACATGTTCGGGCCCACCACCGGTGACCGGGTGCGGCTCGCCGATACCGACCTCATCATCGAGGTCGAAAAGGATTTCACCGTCTACGGCGAGGAAGTGAAATTCGGCGGCGGCAAGGTGATCCGCGACGGCATGGGGCAATCCCAGGTCACCAACAAACAGGGCGCAGCCGACACCGTCATTACTAACGCGCTGATCGTCGATCATTGGGGCATCGTGAAAGCCGACGTCGCGATCAAGGAAGGCTATATCAGCGCCATCGGCAAGGCCGGCAACCCGGACATACAGCCCGGCGTGACCATCGTCATCGGTCCCGGCACCGATATCATTGCGGGCGAGGGGAAGATTCTTACGGCGGGAGGATTCGACAGCCACATCCATTTTATCTGCCCGCAGCAGATCGAGCACGCGCTGATGTCCGGCGTCACCTCGATGTTGGGCGGCGGCACCGGCCCGTCGCATGGCACGTTTGCGACGACCTGTACGCCCGGTCCCTGGCACATGGCGCGGATGATCCAGTCGTTCGATGCCTTCCCGGTCAATCTCGGCATTTCCGGCAAGGGCAACGCCTCGCGTCCGGCAGCGCTGGTAGAGATGATCAATGCCGGCGCCTGTGCGCTCAAGCTGCATGAGGATTGGGGCACGACGCCGGCCGCGATCGACAACTGTCTTTCGGTCGCGGACGATCACGACATTCAGGTCATGATCCACTCCGACACGCTGAACGAATCCGGCTTCGTCGAGGACACTGTCAAGGCGTTCAAGGGCCGCACCATTCACGCGTTTCATACCGAAGGTGCCGGCGGCGGCCACGCACCTGATATCATCAAGATCGCCGGTTTGAAAAACGTCCTGCCGTCTTCGACCAATCCAACCCGTCCGTTCACCCGCAACACCATCGACGAACATCTCGACATGCTGATGGTGTGCCACCATCTCGATCCTTCGATCGCCGAGGATCTGGCTTTCGCCGAAAGCCGGATTCGCAAGGAAACCATTGCGGCGGAAGACATCTTGCACGATTTGGGCGCGCTTTCGATGATGTCGTCGGATTCGCAGGCCATGGGCCGGCTCGGCGAGGTCATCATCCGGACCTGGCAAACCGCCGACAAGATGAAAAAGCAGCGTGGGCAGCTCGCCCAAGACAAGGGCAACAACGACAATTTCCGCGTCAAGCGCTACATCGCGAAATACACCATCAACCCCGCGATCGCGCATGGCGTATCGAAGCTGATCGGCTCGGTGGAAAAGGGCAAGCTCGCCGATCTCGTGCTGTGGTCGCCAGCGTTCTTCGGCGTGAAGCCCGATTGCATCATCAAGGGCGGCTCGATCGTCGCCGCCCCAATGGGCGACCCCAACGCCTCGATTCCGACGCCGCAACCCGTGCACTACCAGCCGATGTTCGCAGCCTATGGCAAATCCCTCACCGCCTCGTCGGTGGTGTTTTCCTCGAAGGCGGCGGTGTCGGCGGGACTGGCGAAGAAGCTCGGTATCGACAAGAAGCTCTACGCGGTCGAAAATACCCGCGGCGGCATCTCCAAGAAGAGCATGATCCACAACGGTGCCACGCCGAAGATCGAGGTCGATCCCGAGACCTATGAGGTGCGCGCCGACGGCGAACTCCTGACCTGCGCACCCGCCGAGGTGTTGCCGATGGCGCAGCGCTATTTCATGTTTTAAGGTCGCCGCATATGAAAGTCTGGCGCGAATATTCAGCGCCGCTGAAGGTATCGCCGACCGTGATCGAGATCATCAGCGACGGCAAGGTGGAGAAGCTGTGAGAGGTTTCGCATGATCCGCGCGACGCAAGTCCGTGCACACTATCCCTGGACGCAGGCGCCAGCCGACACCGTCGTGCTCGATTTCGACGATCGACACCGGCGGCGGATGGCGATGACGGGCACGCGCGGACTTGAATTCCTGCTGGATCTGGAAAACGCGATTGTGCTGCGCGGCGGCGATGCGCTGGTGCTTGACGATGGCCGCTTGATCGAGGTCGTCGCGGCGCCGGAGCCGCTGGCCGAGATCAAGGGCGCTGATCCGCACCATCTGGTTCGGATCGCCTGGCATCTCGGCAACCGCCATTTGCCGACGCAGATCATGCCCAAGGGCTTGCGGATCAGGCGTGATCACGTCATCGAAGCGATGGTCAAGGGGCTCGGGGCACGCGTGGTCGAGATTGAAGCGCCGTTCGATCCCGAAGGCGGCGCCTATGCCGCCGTCGGCCATGCACATGCGCCGGCGAGCGATCCGGATGCTCACGCGGCGCATGATCGTTCTTCACATGATCATTCTTCGAACGATCATGGCGATGGTGACCATCACCACGATAACCATCATCATGACGCCCGTCATCACCATGACGGGCATTGCGATCACGACCATCATCACGGTCACTCCCATGCTCATGACCGCAAATAAGCCGCCGGCGAAGCCGCGCCGGCGTGCGGTGGGTCAAACGGGCTTGATGAGCCACGCTGGGGAATGGACGGAAATATCGTCGGGCCAATCGCCCGGCCAGGACGCGGCGCAGCCGATCGAGGGTCGCGACGGGATCAACGAAAGCGAAGCGGCGGCGCTGTACCGGCTGATGACCTGGCTGTCGCCGTCCTTTCCGGTCGGCGCGTTCTCTTATTCCAGTGGCATCGAATGGGCGGTGGAGGCCGGCGATATCCGCGACGCTGCCTCGTTGCGGGATTGGCTGTCATCGTTGCTCGCGGATGGTCCGGGATTTTGTGACGGGGTCTTTCTTGCGCATGCACACCGGGCTGCGTCGTCGGGTGACGATGCGGCTTTGCGGGACGTTGCGGAGCTTGCTGCCGCCTTCGTGCCCTCGCGCGAGCGGCACCTTGAGACCTCGGCGCAAGGTCGGGCGTTCATCGAGATCGCGCGTGCCGCATGGAATCGCGGTGAGCTCGATCACATGGTTTCTTGTTGCGACGGCACGATCGTCTATCCCGTCGCGGTGGGTCTGGTCAGCGCCGCGCATGCGATCCCGCTTGCGCCGACGATGCACGCTTTCTTTCATGCGCTGACATCGAATTGGATATCCGCCGGCGCGCGCCTGATCCCTTTGGGACAGACCGACAGCCAGCGGGTTCTCGCCTTGCTGGAGCCGGCCGTCGTTGTCACGGTGAAACGGGCGCGGGATGCGTCGCTCGATGAACTCGGCAGCGCGACCTTTCGCGCCGATCTCGCCAGTATGCGACATGAGACCCAGTACACCAGGTTGTTTCGGTCATAGCCACGCCGCTTTCGCATACATGTCGCCCCTGCGTTTGCAGGGACGCCGAAAACAGGGAATGTCCGATATGTCTAACTCCCACGGCCCGCTTCGAGTCGGCATCGGTGGTCCCGTTGGATCGGGGAAGACCGCGTTGATGGACTTGCTCTGCAAGACGATGCGGGGGCGTTACGATATCGCCGCGATCACCAACGACATCTACACCAAATGGGATGCGGAATTTCTGGTGCGCTCGGGGTCGCTGACGGCCGATCGCATCGCCGGCGTCGAAACCGGCGGCTGTCCGCATACGGCGATCCGCGAGGACGCCTCGATGAACCTCGCTGCGGTCGCCGACATGCGCGCGAAATTTCCCGATCTCGATATGGTGCTGATCGAATCCGGCGGCGACAATCTCGCGGCCACGTTCTCGCCCGAACTCGCCGATCTCACGATTTACGTGATTGACGTCGCGGCGGGCGACAAGATCCCCTCAAAAGGGGGACCCGGCATCACCCGGTCCGACCTTCTCGTCATCAACAAGGTCGACCTCGCGCCGCATGTCGGCGCCTCGCTGGAAAAAATGGACACCGACGCCAGGCGCATGCGTGGCGAACGGCCGTTTGTCATGACCAATCTCAGGAAGAGCGAAGGTCTGGAGCGAATTATCAGCTTCATCGAGGTAAGGGGCGGTCTCAGCGCGCCCGGGCACGCCAGGTAGCGCGGTTCAGGAATGCTTGAGCTTCGTTAATACGTATGGCGAAATATGTTGGCCAACGAGCTCCCAAGGGATCCGGATCAAAATTTGATCGTTGGCGGAACAAATTCCTCGGCTGCGATTTGTTATATTTGAAGTTTTACTCCAGGGCTGAAATTGAAGGGCTGAAATTGACAGCCGTGACTTGCAGCCACGTTGGTCTTCATCGGCAGCCGTAGTTGCGTACTGATGATCGCTCCTTCATTATACGAGCTGGTTGGCCTCCAATCTGTTGCATCTCGTTGCCGCCCCGGCGGACCTCAGATACTTCTTTCCCTTTTTCGCCAACTCCTTATTTTTGAGTAAGCGAGTGGTTCGGCTGGGCTTCATCATCGGTTTTATCGTGCTGATCGGGACTCTGCTTTCCGGTCTTGCGGCTTATCGCGTCCACGATCAGGAGGTGACGCTTGACGGCATTGCACTGGCGCGCGTGATCGACCTTCATGCCAGTCTGGTTCAGGACCGCCTGACCGAGCGTGAACTGCTCGCCCGTGTCGCCTCCGGCCTGTTTCGTGCGCCTTCCGTGATAAATGGCACTATGCTGCAGCCGCTGCGATCCTCCATCTATGCCTTCAAGACCGATTTCGTTGTTGCCAGTTGGATCGCCCGGCTCAAATCGGATGAACTGGAAGCGGCACGCACCGAGCTGGCGAGGGCCGGGTTTTCGAATCCGACGGTCCGAAATTTCGATGATCAACCGCTTGATGCGCGGTCGCTTGATGAACCGATCGATGTGGTGATGGACGTCGAGCCGCGGAATGCGGAGACGATGGCTTTCCCGGGCCGTTCCTTCGATCGGCATCCGATTTTGGGGCCGATGCTGGCGCGGGCTATGACCGATGGAAAGCCGGTGGCGTCCGATCCGGTTCCGTTGTTGCACCCCGGCGGGACGATCGGTCTCATTCTCGCTGCGCCGGTTCTGCAGGAGGGGGCCGCCTCGCCCGCGGGATTCGTGACGTTTTCCTATGATTTGGCGCCGCTGATGCTCGTGAATGATGATCTGTCGTTGTTTTCGGTGGTGTTGAAAGACCCGCGCGGCGACGAACTGACTGCAAACGATCGCGGCGTCGTCACTTCGAAGACGGTAACTCAGGATGCGCCTCCGCCATCGATGATTAGAACGGTGACGTTTGGAGGCCGCGACTGGTCGCTCGGCTATTACGCCAAGACCAACGTTACGAAGCACGCTCGGCAGACGGCGGTGATCGTGGCTGCGATGGGGCTTGCGCTGACCGGTATCGTCGCCGGGCTTTTCGGATATGTCGCCTACAACAATTTGCGGCTCAGTCGCGAAATCGAGGTCAGAATCGGCTTCGAACGCCGCTTGACCGCGGTGATCGACGAACTCAATCACCGGGTGAAGAACATCCTCGCGGTGATCCAGTCGATCGTGACGCGCACGCTGCGCCATGGCTCCGACATCGATGTCGCCCGCGAACTCCTGATCGGCCGGATTCACGCGATGTCGAACGTGGTTTCGCTGTTGAGCGAAAGTCAGTGGCAGGGCGTGAAACTGAAAGGACTGTTCGAGGCGCGCGCGATTCCTCACGCCGAACGCATCGCGGTGAGCGGTCCGGATATCGCCGTGAGCGCGCGGGCCGCGCAGAGCCTGTCGCTGCTGTTCTTCGAATTGGCGTCGCATTCCGACGAAGGGCTTTCGCTGGTCGGCAAGCACCCTCATATCGTCGCGCATTGGGAAGTGTCGGGGGAGGAGCCCGATGCCATCTTTCATTTCCGCTGGGAAGAGTTCAACACCAGTGCGGCGACGCGCCGCGAAGACAGCGATTTTGGCTTGATCCTGCTCGATCGCGTCGCGCCGGAGGCGCTGGGCGGCGGATCAAAGCGGTATTTTACCGATGTCAGTTATGTCTATGAACTCACTGCCCCGATGGAGACCGTCGTCGATATGACGGAGAGAGACCGGACCGAACAATTGTCGACGCCCGCCAAGCCGGTCCGTTAGCCCGGGAGGATTCCAGAGTGAGCCGGGTTTTGTCGTATGAAAAAAGCGGCCACGATTGGGGGCCGCTTTTTTTGGGTCACGGACATCGATTCAGCTCAGCCGCCGCTGCCGCCGATCACCGCACGAACCGTTTCGTCGGGGCCGAAATCTTCGGCACCGTCGACATAGAGCAGGGCGCTGAGCTTCGAGCGTGCGCGGTTGACGCGGCTTTTGATGGTGCCGACCGCGCAACCACAGATCGCCGCGGCATCCTCATAGGAGAAGCCGGAAGCGCCGACCAAAATCAACGCTTCGCGCTGGTCCTGGGGAAGCTTGTCGAGCGCAACGCGGAATTCCTCGAATTCGAGATGCGCGTTTTGTGCCGGTTGGGTCTTCAGCGTCTTGGCGTAGCTGCCTTCGGGATCTTCCACCTCCCGCCGCCGCTTGCGATAGTCGGAGCGGAACAGGTTGCGCAGGATGGTGAACAACCATGCCGGCAGGTTCGACCCCGGCTGGAATGAATCGATGTTGGCGAGCGCCCGCAACAGGGTTTCCTGGACGAGATCGTCGGCGCGATCGCCATTGCCGCTGAGCGAGATCGCGAATGCGCGCAGGCTCGGTACCGAAGCCAGGATGTCGTCACGAAGCGAATCTGTGAGAGGCATTTACTCCCTCCCGTCGTTTGGGTCGCCCGGACTTCCCATTTGGGGAGGCGCCTCGGGCACATCAAGCTTTCGGATCAATTCCGCGAAGCGGTCGGGGACCCCTTGCCGGACGACATCGTCGTACATGGCGCGCAATTGGTGGCCGATCCTCGATTGAATCTCGGCATTGAGGCCACCTTGCTTGCCCGATGCCGCATTCTTGTTGGCTTGAGACTTTACTTCCTTCATGACCTGTTCCACGCTTCCCCGAGAGTTAAGTCCCTGTAGCTTCAAGAATTATCGCTGATTCCGAGGCCTCTAAGGGAGCTAATGCAAACTCTGCCGAAAAGTTCCTGAGCAAGGGAACTTTTATCGGGCTCGGGCGTAGTCAGGCCATGTCGGGGGAACCGGGTCGCCCCAAAGCTTGACCCAAGACATTATGGAGTGGGGATGTCCCGATCACAGCTCGTTGCTGAACATTTACCGTTGTTGCGGCGCTATGCCCGTGCGTTGACGGGAAGCCAGGCGTCCGGCGACGCATATGTGGGAGCCATGCTTGAAGCCCTGCTTCAGGATCCGTCTTTGCTGGATGAGCAGCACGGCCCCCGCGCCGGGCTGTTTCGGCTGTTCACCCAGATCTGGAATTCGGTGTCACTCAACGATAATGCTGACGTAACGACCTTGCCGATGCCCTCGGAGCGCCGGCTTTCCAATATCACCCCCTTGCCACGCCAGGCCTTCCTGTTGCTGTCGCTGGAGGGTTTTTCCGAACAGGAGGTCGCCTTCATTCTAGCGACGGATGTGGCCGAGACCCGCCGGCTCGCCGATGCCGCCGGGCGGGAAATGGCCGCGGAGATCGCTACCGATGTGCTGATCATCGAGGACGAGACTTTTATCGCGATGGATCTCGAAAGCCTGGTGAGGAATCTCGGTCACAACGTGATCGGCGTGGCCCGTACCCATTCCGACGCCGTCGCTCTGGCGAAGAACAAACGGCCTGGCTTGATCCTCGCGGACATTCAGCTTGCCGACGGCAGTTCCGGCCTCGATGCTGTCAACGAGCTGTTGCGGACCTTCGAGGTGCCGGTAGTGTTTATTACCGCTTATCCGGAACGGTTCCTGACCGGCGAACGCCCGGAACCGGCGTTTTTGATCTCGAAGCCGTTTCAGCCGGCAATGGTTTCGGCCGTTGCCAGCCAGGCACTGTTCTTCCAGCGCAATTCGCGCAACCGCGCGCCGCGGGCGGCCGCCTCCTGATCGGCAAGCGATTGGCCGACAAGCCGATTCCATTGATAAACCGATGACGTGGAAGGCCTGGGAATGCCGAAATTGCGGCGGTCCAGGTCGGCCGACCGAGGTTGCCCACCGACGAAGCATCGTGTGGGACGGCCGTATTGTAAAATAAAGCAGCCTCAAAATAAAAGCAGGGCGCGACCGGCATCACCACAGCCGCGCCCCGCGTCGCCGGTCAATGGGGCAGGGGGAAGACCGGCTGCCTAGATGACGCACAGCCCATTGAGTTGTTCCCCCTGAGTCATTCCCGCCAACATTTTTTTTGAACACGGTTAAGTGATAACCGACGAAAGAACCCGTCCGGTCGGCTCGCGTTGGGTCCCTGATCGCCATGGGGCGAGGGACAAACCCACATGTCACAGCTCACAACCGGAATTCTCGGTGCGATCGCCGTCTCGCTGGCGTGCGGTGCGGTGCAGTTCGCCTCCGGTCGCGATCTCCCTGCCGGATTGCAAGACCGCCTGGAGAATTATCGTCTGCAGAATTCCAGCAGTGCCGCAGAACACACGATCAATCGTGCCGCCAAGGCTGATCGCGCGGCCCGGGCGGCCGGATCCGCGATGCCGACGCGGACCATTTCACTCCGGCTGGACGGACTTGCGGATAGCTCTATTTTGGTTCGGATACCGCTCGCCAAGGAAGCCGGCAATAATGCTGCCGCCCCCGCGACGACCAAGCCCGGCGATCGAAAAATGGCGGTGGCCTGTGAGCCCGTCGTCAGCGTGTTGACCGAAGTCGCCAAGTTGCTGCAGCCGGGTCGTTGCCTCACCTGAGAAGCTGCGCTGACGATCGATTACTCGTCCGGCGTCTCATCGGCCGAACTCTTGCGGCCTGCCAACACCCCCAGTGCCAATCCACCGACCGCCAGAATCGGTATTAATTTTTTGATGCCGATCGCGCGGATCAATTGAATGCCGGCAGCCATCAGCATGGGGTCGGCCAGCGCGGTTTGCATGGCCGATTTTCTGGTCTCGGTCGCACGCGCCTTGACCCGATTTTTACGCGCTACGTAGCAGCCGCCCGCGATCATCGCGGCGATGAAGTACACGCCGGCGCCGGTCAGGCAGGCTTCGATCAAGCCATATTTTTGAAGCACAAACACGAAGGCTGCGGCGCAAAGAAACGACGTGGTGATGAACAGCGCCAAAACCACCGCTGCCGCCAGAGATGTCAGCCGCAGGGCCGTGCCGGTAGAGTCTTTGAAATCCTCGACCATGCGCTGAAACATCTGAAAAGCCTCATTTCAAAAAAAATAAGCGGATAAAAGCACTGGCGGCATCTGACCTGCCGCGCGAAGTAATAAACTGGGTCAGCTCGAGCCGGCCCTTGGCAGGCCGCACCCCATTTTTACCGGCGCCAAATCTTTTACCGGCGCCAAGTCGCTCCGATCAGGAAGCCGAGTCCCAGCGCCAGGCCAACGGTCGCAAGCGGGCGCTGCTGGATGACGTCTTCGAGTGTTTCCTCGATTGAAGAGGCTGCGTCCTGGGCGGCATCCATGACGGCGCTGCCGCGCTCCGACATATCTTCCACCGCCGAATCGACATTGGCCTGGGCTTGCTTGTAGCCGCGGCGCACCTGTTTTTTGGCGGTGCCGGTGAAGGTGTTGAGCGCGTCGGTGATCTGATCGGTCAGGGCTGCGATATCGTTTTTCACGGCTGCTACATCCTTTTCGAGACGTTCATAGGTCGCTTTATCCGTCATGTTTCTCATTCCGATCTCGCCATCTGTACTCGACATCAAAAGCTCCCGGATCCCAGAGTTGCCACCCCCTCAAACGTCCCGCCGTGCCGGAAGTTCCATAAGGGACCCGATCAACCCTGCGGGAGTTGCGGTGTATCCACCGGAAAAAGGTGTTCCTTGAGAATGAGAGCCACGATCAAAAGCGGCGACGACAGGAAGCCGCCCATCGGTCCCCACAACCAGGTCCAGAAGGCGAGGGCGATGAACACCGCGAGCGCGTTGAGCTCGAGCCTGCGGCCGATGATGGTTGGAGTGATGAAATGGCCTTCAAGGAACGTCAGCCCGACGAAGGCCATTGAGGCGATCAGGCCTGCACCGAGCGTCGGGAACGCGATCACCCCGACCCCCGCCAAGATCACGAACATCGCGACCGGGCCGATAATCGGAAAGAAGTTCAAGGTCGCGGCCAGTGCGCCGAGCCCGGCCGGATTTGGCATCGCCGTGACCGCGCAGATGATGCCGGTGGCGGTGCCGACGCCGAGATTGATCAACGTCACGGTGAGCAGATAGCCGCCAAGACGCCCTTCGATCTCGTTGAGAATCCGCAACGCTCGCAACCGCGTGGCATGATCGCCGAACGTCATGATCAGGGCGCGGCGCAGGTCTTTCCAGCTCGCGATGAACAAGACCAATGTCGCAAAGAACAATAGAAATTCGGTAAAGGTCGGGGACAGGAATTCGATGGTCGGTTGGACCCAGTCGAATTTCGGTAACTGAAACGGCGCACTCGAAAATGCGTCGGCCCCGCCCAGCATGCCCTGGAATTCCTGCCACAGCATCAGCGGCCGATCGAAGATATGCAGTTTGTCCTTCAGTTGCGATCCCACTTCGGGTAGCCGCGTGCTCCATGCCATCAAGGGGGAAGAGATCAAACCGACGACGAAGGTGCCGCCGGCGCCAACCGAGGTGACGATCAGAACCGCCGATACCGCACGGGGAATTCGACGCCGCTCGAGAAAACCCGCCGCCGGCGACAGCATGGTGCCGACGACGAATGCCGTCACTACAGGAAGAAAGAACGCCTTCGCGACATAGAGGACGGCGACAACACAGATGACAAGGAGCGCGACCAGCGCGAACGCGACCACCTCGGCGCGGCGAATGATCGGCGGGAGTTCGTTTTTGCTGTCAGGCAGCGGCGTACTTGCCGGTTCGTTGGGAAGGACACGCACAACTTCACCCTCCCGGCTATTGCCCGACATGGGTGAAGCTGCAAAGCCGCTGCTTGTCGAACAGGCGCTATCCGTCAGCCCTCACAACTCGTTTGCCTTCCAGAAGTTCCATCGCGAAAAGGTGAGCGCCGGCCTCGGCTTGACAAGAACGATTTCGTTTTGCGTGGCGACGGAACTGCTGGCTCCCGGTCGCGTTGGCTGTGTGAGAAGCATCACTGGGATGCACATCGAACGGGGCAGTCCATGACAGAAAAATTCGCAGGCAGCCGCAGGCCATCCTCGCGCGTGACTGGCACGGTGATCTCTGCGGTCGCTTTGTTATTCACCGTCGCGGTTTCCTCGCGCGAAGCGAGCGCGCAAGCTCTCGGCTACGCATCCACCTCGCAAGGTTCATTCTCGTCAACGAATGTGATGTTCGCTCCGGCTCAGCCGGCAGTGACGGATGAGGACGAGGGTAGCGGAAGCGTGCTTCCCGAGCGGTTGCGACGCATGGTCGTCTCTTTCGATAGCCGCGAAGTGCCCGGCACCATCATCATCGATACCGGCAACACCGCGCTCTATTATATCCTCGGCCAAGGCCGCGCCATGCGTTATGGCGTCGGCGTCGGCCGCGATGGCTTCACCTGGTCCGGCGTGCAAACCATCACCCGCAAGGCGGAGTGGCCGGATTGGTACCCGCCGGCGGAAATGATCGCGCGCCAGCCCTATCTGCCGCGCTTCGTTGCGGGCGGTCCCGGCAATCCGCTGGGCGCACGCGCGATGTATCTCGGCTCCAGCGCTTACCGCATTCATGGCACCAACGATCCCTCGACGATCGGGAAGTTCGTGTCCAGCGGCTGCATTCGCCTGACCAACGAAGACGTCGCCGATCTGTTCAGCCGCGTCGAGATCGGCGCCAAGGTCGTGGTGCTGCCGAAGAATTCGCTGCATCTCGAATCACGTGGGATGGACGCAGATGGTGCAAACGCCGCCCGCTCGATAGCGGCGCGGGCGCGTCCCTTGGTGACGACGCTGCCCTCGGGCCGCCAGGCGATGAACCTGTCGCCATCGTCGCTGCACTGAAGATCGCAACCCGTCACATCGCAACCCTTCCCGGAGGCGAAGATGAACCGGAGATCAGGCAGGCGAATGGCGTTGGGTGTGGCGGCGGCGTTGTGCGGCTCTTTGAGTGTCGTCCCGGCCGCGCAAGCCGAAGACTTTTTCTCCGCGTTGTTCGGCGGGTTCGGCGGCGGCCGGTCGCATGCTTCTTCGATTCCCTTGCCGTTCGCAAACGAGGGCGGTCCGTCCGCTCCGCAAAATGACCCAAGCCCGCGCGCCAGTTATTCCGGCGTTGCCCATGCCTATTGCGTGCGCACCTGCGACGGGCGCTATTTTCCGATATCGGCGTCTGACAGTCAAAGCCGGGCGGCATCGTGCCACAGCTTTTGCCCGGCGAGCGAAACCAAATTGGTTTACGGCAGCAACATCGATGATGCCGCCACCGAGAGCGGAAAGCCCTATTCCGAATTGCCGAACGCATTTCGCTATCGCAACGAGATCGTTGCGGGATGCACCTGCAACGGCAAGGACCAGATCGGTCTCGCGCCGGTTAAAATCGAAAACGATCCAACACTTCGCAAGGGCGACATCGTCGCCGGCCCCGGTGGGTTGATGGTCACCGGCCGCGGCGCCGATAAACGTGGCGCGTCGTTGAATTTCTCCCCTGCCTCGGAATCGGTACGCTCGCGCTATCGGCGGGTGCCGGTGGTGGCCTCGGAGTGAGCTGATCCCGAGTTGGAGCGTTAATCAGAACCGATCACGTTCTAGGCGGCGCGAATTCTGCCCAAAAACTGGGTTACCTGGTGGCTCAGCCGCTGGCTTTGTGTTTCCAGCGTCTCGGAGGCGAGTTTGACGTTTTCCGCGGCGGCGGCGGCAGCACCCGCGTCGATTTTGACGCCGGTGATATTCTCGGCAACGTTTTTGGTGCCGTGCGCGGCGTGCTCGGTGCTGCGGGTGATCTCCTGGGTGGCGGCGCCCTGCTGTTCGACCGCCGCGGCGATCGCGGTCGCGACCTCGTTCACCTCGCCGATGATGCTGCCAATTGCCTTGATGGCGTCGACGGCGTCGCCCGCCACCTTCTGAATGCCGGCGATTTGCTCCGAGATGTCCTCGGTCGCTTTGGCGGTCTGGCTGGCCAGCGATTTGACCTCGGAGGCCACCACGGCAAAGCCGCGACCGGCTTCACCGGCGCGCGCCGCTTCGATGGTCGCATTCAACGCCAGCAGGTTTGTTTGCGCGGCGATGGTGTTGATCAGGCCCACCACCTCGCCGATCCGGCCTGCCGTTTTCGCCAGCCCCTGCACCGTGTCGTCGGTTTCCCGGGCTCGATTGACGGCGCGGGTGGCGATGCCGGCGGCATGCGTGGCCTGCCGGCTGATATCGTCAATCGATGCGCTTAGTTCTTGCGACGCGGAAGCAACGTTCTCCACGCTCATGGAGGCTTCTCCTGAGGCCTGCTCTGCGATCTGCACGCGTGCGTTGGTCTGGCCGGAGACCGCCGACAGGTCTGCCGAAGTCGTTCTCATCTGGCTCGAAGCGTCGCTTAGCTGGTCGAGCGTCTGCCGCACGACGTTCTCGAATTCACCGACATAACCCTCGATGGTGCGTTGGCGCGCCGCGGCACCGGCGTTGCGTTCACGCTCCTGTTCCTCGATCTTGAGTTTGTCCAGAGCCTGCTGCTTGAAAATCTCCAGCGCGCCCGCCAGCGCCCCGATCTCGTCGCGGCGTTGTGCATAGCCGGTGTCGATGGTGAGATCTCCGTCAGCCACCTTGAGCATGGCATCGCGCATGGTGTGCAGCGGCCCGATGACGCGGCGGTTGACCGCCGTCATGGTGCCAAAGGTCAAGGCGAGCGCCAAAGCCAGCAGCGCGAGTTGCAGCGCGAGGGAACGCTGGGCCTGAGAATGCAGGGTCGAGGTGTGCTCCTTGGCCGCATCGAGCGCGGCTTCGGCAACCTTCACCGCGGTGCTCATGCGTCCCACCGAGGTCGGGGTCCATTGATTGGCTGTCAGCTCGGGCTTCTCGCCGGCAATCAGTGTCTTCACCATACGATCGCGTAACGCGAGGTCTTCCGGCGCGAAATAGCCGGCCTTGGTCGCGGCCATTGCGCTGGAGAGCGCTTCGGGGAGTTGCATTCCCGCTGCCGTCATTTCCAGGGCTTTCCAGGCGGTCTCGGTGCCGCCGACAATTTTAACATAGGTCAGCCAGGCTTCCGGAGGCAGACGTCCGGCGCCGAGCCCGGTGGTGATCAGTTGCGATGCCTCTCCGGTCGTATTGCGCAGCAGCCATGCGATTTGTTTGATCGCCAGCAAGTGGTCGGTCACCGGGTCTTGATGGCTCACGGAGGAGGCGAGCGTTATGGAGAGCTTATCGAGCATTTCGAGCAAAGCCGTCGCGGTGTCGGTGTATTCTTTCGCCAGCGTCGGACGGCGCGAGGCCTTTGGCTTCGCGACGGCGTCCCAGAATTCCTTTTGAAGCCCGGCCAGAACGTGGGACAGGCGATCCAATTCAGGCACCAACGCCTGCTGCTGCGGGAATTCGATTAATGCGAGTTGTTCGGTTGCCTTGTTGATCGCCGGTATTTCGAGGTCGCGCGTGGTCCTTAGATATTTCTCGATCTCGCTGTCGACAGGCTGATCTGAATTCAAAAGGCGGGCCGTCGTGGGTCGATCGCTACGCAGATTGTGCATCGCCTTGAAAAGATGGGCCGAGGCATCGGCGATCACCGAGATTCGGCTCGTGAGTTGCAAGTGCTCCCACGCATTCCAGGCGTTGAGTGAAAATCCGATGACCACGCAGAAAGTGGTGGTCAGGATCACTGCCTTGAGCAGCGCGGAAATGGTCAGACGTTGCAGCATGAGCGGCCCTCGAGATTTCGCCCACTTAGCCAAAAAAGGGTAAATATTTAGACAGCGTTACTGTCGCTTTTTCGCGGGAAGGCCGGTCATTCCGGCATTCGATCCTCGGCAGTTCCCCCCATGGAACCTGCCGGCCGGTCCCGCGTTGATGCCCCATGGTCATCTCACGGTAGTGCAGGGGGAATCCAAATGCTTATGGGCGCATTGGTTACGTTTCTGGTCGTTATTCTTATTCTCTATCTCATCAACTTGCTGCCGCTTGACGGCCGGGCCAAGCAAATCGCACGCGTCGTCGTGATTATCCTGGGTGTGATTTCGTTGCTGAAATACATCGCGGTATTTTAGCTCGGCGCCATGCCTCAACAAAGGCCCCGGTATTGAGCCGGGGCCTTCCGTTGTCCAAAAAGGGCGTCCAAAAAAGGCGCGGACTTGACTTACTTCAGCGTCCTGAACCAGTCATCCACATCCTTGTGAATCTGGTCCTTGGCGAAGCCATAGCGTTGTTGCAGCTTGCCTTCGAGTTGCTCGCGGTGACCTTCGATCACGTTCAGATCGTCGTCGGTGAGCTTGCCCCACTTCTCCTTGGCCTTCCCTTTGAACTGCTTCCAGTTGCCTTCAACCCGGTTCCAATCCATCGTCATCTCCTCTTGAGTTGACATGGCCTTTCAACGGGCGGGCAATTCAAACGTTCCCAGAGCGCGATCAGCAAAAGTGGATGCCGGTTTTGCGCCCGGACCGCGCTCCAGATAAGGAGCGCGATTAGCAAAAGTGGATGTCGGTTTTGTGTGCAGATCGGGCTCGCCGATTTTTTGAAATCAGCCCGCGGTTTTGGCTTCTCGGCGCCGCTCGGTCAGGATGAATTCCGTGTATCCGTTCGGCTGTTCGCGCCCCTTGAAGATCAGGTCGCAGGCGGCTTTGAAGGCGACGCCGTCGAAGTTTGGCGCCATCGGCCGATACAGCGGATCGCCCTTGTTCTGCCGGTCCACCACGATCGCCATGCGCTTGAGCGCCTCCATCACCTGCTCCTGGGTGATGACCCCGTGAAGCAGCCAGTTCGCCAGATGTTGGCTCGAGATACGCAAGGTGGCGCGGTCTTCCATCAGGCCGACGTCGTGGATGTCTGGCACTTTGGAGCAACCGACTCCCTGATCGATCCAGCGCACCACATAACCGAGGATGCCCTGGCAATTGTTGTCGATCTCCTGCTTCACATCGTCGGGGGCCCAGTTCGACTGCGACACCGGAATGGTGAGGATATCCGACAGTTTCGCGCGCGGGACTTGCGTGGTTAGTTCCTGCTGGCGCGCCAACACGTTGACCTGATGATAATGCAGCGCATGCAGCGTCGCGGCGGTCGGCGACGGCACCCATGCCGTGGTGGCGCCGGCTTGCGGATGGGCGATCTTCTGCGCCAGCATGTCGGCCATCTTGTCGGGCGCCGCCCACATGCCCTTGCCGATCTGGGCATGGCCGGGCAGGCTGTCGATGAGACCGACATCGACGTTCCAGTCTTCATAGGCCTTGATCCAGGGTTGGGCCTTGATGTCGTTTTTGCGGATCATCGGCCCGGCTTCGATCGAGGTGTGGATCTCGTCGCCGGTGCGGTCGAGGAAGCCGGTGTTGATGAACATCACGCGCTGCAAGGCGTTCTGAATGCAGGCCTTGAGGTTTACCGTGGTGCGGCGCTCCTCGTCCATGATGCCGACCTTCATGGTGTTCTCAGGCAACGACAACATCTGCTCAACCCGGGCGAATAGCTCACAGGTCAGCGCGACCTCGTCGGGGCCGTGCATCTTTGGCTTGACGAT
This sequence comes from uncultured Alphaproteobacteria bacterium, assembly GCA_963814615.1. Taxonomy (GTDB): domain Bacteria; phylum Pseudomonadota; class Alphaproteobacteria; order Rhizobiales; family Xanthobacteraceae; genus Bradyrhizobium. The sequence continues at coordinate 400,924 of CAWFDN010000002.1, forward strand.
GTAGATCGAGCCGGTGCGGCTGTTGCGGGTTTTCGACAAGCCCTTGAGATCGTGGATGGCGAGCAGGCCGGCGACGGCGGCGTCGAGCAGGCCTTCCGGGATTTCGGCGCCGGTTGCGTCCAGCACGGCGTCGGTGAACATGTGATGGCCGACATTGCGCATCAACAAAAGGCTGCGGCCGTGCAGTGTGAGCGCCTTGCCGTCGGGCGCGGTGTAGACCCGATCGGGGTTGAGCGCGCGTTTGAGCGTCTTGCCGCCTTTTTCAAAATCGGCCGACAAGGTGCCGTTCATCAGACCGAGCGTGTTGCGGTAGACCAGCACCTTGTCGTCGGCATCGACCGTCGCGACGCTGTCTTCCATGTCGAGGATCGTGCTGACCGCCGATTCCAGAATCATGTCGGCGACGCCGGCCGGGTCGTCTTTGCCGATCATGTGGCCGCGGTCGATTCTGATCTCGATATGCATGCCGTTGTTGACCAGCAGGATCGCCGAAGGCGTGGCCGGATCGCCGCGATAGCCGGCAAATTGCTGGGCAGATTTCAGCGCGGTAGCGTTGCTGCCCTGCAGTTTGACGGCGAGCTGGCCGGCGGCGACGCTGTACGACGTCACGTCGGTGTGGCTTCCGGTTGCGAGCGGCACCGCGGAATCGAGGAAGGTCTTGGCTTTCGCGACCACTTTGGCGCCACGGGCCTTGTTGAAGCCTGTGCCGCTTTCGCTGGCCTCGTGCGGGATCGCATCGGTGCCGTAAAATGCATCGTAAAGGCTACCCCAGCGCGCGTTGGCGGCATTGAGCGCGTAGCGGGCGTTGGTGAGAGGCACGACCAGCTGCGGCCCGCAAATTTTTCCGATTTCTTCGTCGACATTGGCGGTCTCGACCTTGTGGGTCGCCGGCTCCGGCAAGAGATAGCCGATCTCCTTCAGGAACGCCGTGTAGGCATTCATGTCGACCGGCTTGCCCTTGTGAGTGCGGTGCCAGCCGTCGATTTTCGCCTGCAAGGTGTTGCGCACCGTCAGTAGCTCACGATTTTTCGGAGCAAGGTCGCGGATGATGGCGGAAAGCCCTGCCCAGAACGCATCCGGCGAAATCCCGGTGTGGGGGGCTGCTTCGCTGGCGATGAAATCGAACAAAACGGGGGCGATCTTCAGTCCGTGGGCATCGATACGATTCATGATGGGATTCTCGCGGGGGCAAACGGCACTTGGCAGGCTGTTTTCAGGGAAGACAAAATGGCAAATGAGCGCCGCAAAGGCGTGGCCCGGCGCCTTTTTAGCGCCAAAGCCGGAGCAATGAGAAGGTCTTTGGCGCCGCTTGATTGCCTATAACGCGGCCTTTGACTGCCTATAACAAAGGCGTGCCGGGAAGGTTCAGATATTGGCGGCGAAATCGCCCACTTCGTCGAACAAAATGCCTGATTTCGTCAGCATCCGTTCGATCTCGTCGGTCGCGTCGGCGACGGACCGGCTCGATGTGTCGATCGTCAACTCTGCGGCGGTGGGCGGCTCGTAATCCTTGCCGATGCCGGTGAACGCCTGCAGCGCGCCGGCGCGCGCCTTGGCGTAATGGCCCTTGGGATCGCGGCTCTCGCACACTTCGGCAGGGGTCGCGATATAGACCTCACGGAATGCGGTATCGGCGATGCGGCGCGCCGCGGCGCGATCTTCGCTCGAAGGCGAGACCGCCGCGACGATGGCGATGTGGCCGTTGCGCGCAAGGTGAACGGCGACTTCGGCCAGCCGGCGAATGTTCTCGGTGCGATCGGCCGCAGAGAAGCCGAGGTCGCTATTGAGCCCGGCGCGCAGCGTATCGCCGTCCAGCAGCACCGGCGATCCGCCATGGCTGAACAACCTGCGTTCGAGCGAGCGCGCCAAAGTCGATTTTCCGGAGCCCGGCAGACCGGTCAGCCAGATCACCGCGCCGGTGTGATGATAACGCGAGGAGCGTTCGTCCGCGCTCAACGCCGATTCCACCGGCACGATATCGACGGGAATCGCGCGTTGTCCGGCATCGACGGATAGCACCAGCCCGCCGCCGGCAATGCGGCCGTTGACCTCGATCACGAGGCGTCCGGTGCGTGGATTGTCGGTGTAGGGATCGGCGGCCAAGGGCTGCGCCAGCGAGATGTCGATCTCGCCGACATGGTTGCGTGCGATTGATTTGGTCTCGACGCTCGAAAGTTCGCCGGGATCGACGGCGTTCTCGATGCCGACCACGGTAGCGCGGGTTTCGCGGGTGCCGAGGCGGACCAGGATGGAGGCGCCCGTCACCAGCGGTTTGTCGTGCAGCCAGAAAATCCGCGAATGAATGCGGCGCGTATCGCGCGGGCTGCTTCCGGCATGCGCGATCACGTCGCCGCGTTCGATGAACAATTCGCGGTCGAGCGTGATGCCGACCGATCGCCCGGCGGTTTGAGCCCCATTGACCGGCGTGACCGGCCAGCCCTCGACGGTTTTGATCTTGGCAATCTTGCCGGCGGGCATGATGACGATCTCGTCGCCAGCTTTGAGGCTGCCGGATTCGATGCGGCCGGCGACAATGCGGCGGTCGTCGAATTTGTAGATCGCTTGCACCGGCAGTCGTAACGGTAGCTGTTCGAGCGGGCGGGCCGGCTCAAGGGCGTCGAGCGCCTCGACCACGGTCGGTCCATTGTACCAGCCGATCCGCGGGGTGCGCTCGGCCACGCCGTCGCCGTCGCGCGCCGAGATCGGAATCACCGCCGTCGGCGTCACGCCCAGGCCGATCAGATGCGTGGAAATCTCGTGGCTGATTTCGTTAAACCGCGCCGCGCTGAAATCGACGCGATCCATCTTGTTGACGACAACCGCGACCTGTTTGACGCCCAGAAGATGCAGAAGATAGCCGTGGCGCCTGGTCTGGTCGCGCACGCCTTCGAGGGCGTCGATGATCAATACCGCGCCGTCCGCTTGCGAAGCGCCGGTGATCATGTTGCGCAGAAATTCGGCGTGGCCGGGCGCATCGATCAGCACGACATCGCGTGATCTGGTGCGGAAACGAATCTGCGTGGTGTCGATGGTGATGCCCTGGTCGCGTTCGGTCTGCAGCGCATCCAACAGGAACGACCACTCGAACGGCATGCCCCGCCGTGCGCTGACGGCCTTGAGCATTTCGAGTTTGCCTTCCGGCAAGCTGCCGGTTTCGTGCAGCAGGCGACCGACCAAGGTCGACTTGCCATGATCGACATGGCCGACAATGACGATGCGAACCTGCGGACGCGTGGTGCCGTTGGGGGTCGCGGAGACGCTTGCGGGGACGATCACGTTCATCTGATCACTCAATTCAATATCCGTCAGAGATAGCCGGCGACACGGAGCCGCTCGAAGGCGTCTTCGGTTTCGTGATCGAGCGCGCGGCCGGCCCGTTCCGGGACCCTTGTGCCGTCGAGCTCGATCAGGATCTCCTCGATGTTCGAGGCGGTTGAGGCCACCGGATTGGTGATGTCGGCATCCCCCAGCGAGCGATAACGCTTGCCGTCTTTGGCGAGATAAAGCGGGATGATCGGGATGTTTTCGCGCTGGGTATAGGCCCAGATGTCGGCTTCGGTCCAATGCAGGATCGGGTGAATGCGCAAATGCGCGCCCGGCGGCGGCGAGGCGTTGAACTGGTCCCAGAATTCCGGCGGCTGGTCGCGCACGTCCCATCCGCCTTCGGTACCGCGCGGCGAGAACACCCGTTCCTTCGCCCGGGTGGCCTCTTCGTCGCGGCGGATACCGGCGATCAACCCGTCGAAGCCGTATTTGGCGAGTGCGAGCTTGAGCCCTTCGGTCTTGCGCGCGGCGGATCGCGCCGCTGGCGGCAGGGTCGGATCGATGGTCTCGAGCGGCGGACACGGTTCAATCCGAAGATCGAGCTCCCATTCCGGGCCGTAGCGATCGCGAAACGCGTACATCTCCGGAAATTTCTTGCCGGTGTCGACATGCAATGCGGGGAACGGCACGCGGCCAAAGAACGCCTTGCGTGCCAGCCAGATCATCACATTGGAGTCTTTGCCGAGCGACCACAAAAGTGCGAGTTTCTTGAGTCGGGCGAAAGCTTCCCTGAAAATGTAGATGCTCTGGGCCTCAAGCGCGTCAAGATGGTCCATGGCGGGTGCAACGGAGCGCCCGTCCGTCGAAATTTGCTGCACCGGAGATCCCCCAGTTATATCGCCCAAAGGCAATCGGTCTTTTGCGTGATTGTTGTCGAGAAGATGCATCTCTGGCCCTTGGCCTGGGAAGGGGAAAATTCTATAGTTGCGACGCAATAGAGAAAAAATAATTTTCTCTTTGCGGGCATTAGATGAGACATATATAGAAAATAATTCCAGTCAACCCCGCGTGTGGGGCAAGCGAGTATCGTATGCGATTTCTGCCGGTATTTCTTGATCTGCAAACCGGTCCCGTGGTGCTGGTAGGCGCCGGCGAATTGGTGCGGGCGAAGCTGCGCCTGTTGGCGGCGGCGGGCGCGCGGATTCGTTGGTACGCCACCGATGACAATCATGATGTGAGCGGGCTGGGCGCTCCTGAAGCTGCGCGGATTGAGCTTGTGAGCGGCGATCCCTTGGCGGCCGATCTGCGCGGGGTCATGGCGATCCTGTGTGCCGGCGCCGGCGATGTGGGACCCGCGATGGCGGCGCGGGCAAAGAGGCTCGGCATTCCCGTGAACGTGATGGACGATCTGGCGCATTCGACCTTCATTTTTCCCGCCATTGTCGATCGCGGCGATGTGGTGGTGGCGGTCGGCACCGGCGGTACCTCGCCGGTGGTGGCGCGCCGCGTGCGCGAGCGCATCGAAGCGATGCTGCCGGCGCGGATCGGCGATCTCGCTACATTGATCGGGCGCTGGCGCCAACAGGTCCACGACCGGATTCCGGACATGCCGCTGCGGCGCCGCTTTTGGGAGCGCGTGGTCGATGGACCGATCGGGGCGTTGGTTCTCGCCGGACGCAGCACGGAGGCCGAAACCGCACTGATGAAAATTTCCGATCCGTCCGCCTTTGCCGGCGTGCAGGCAGGTACGGCGGAGGGCAGGGTGACGCTGGTCGGGGCGGGCCCGGGTGATCCGGATCTGCTGACGATCAAGGCGTTGCGTGCCCTGCAAGATGCCGATGTGGTGTTTTACGACGAACTGGTCTCGCCCGAAATTCTCGATCGCGCGCGCCGCGATGCCTCGCGCGTGCCGGTCGGCCGCCGCGCCGGACAGCCCGGCATCGGCCAGGACGCGATCAACAAATTGCTGATCGAGGCGGCCAGATCAGGCCAGCGCGCGGTGCGCCTCAAGGGTGGCGATCCCTTTGTGTTTGGCCGCGGCGGCGAGGAAGTCGAGGCGTTGCGTGAGGCCGGCGTCGCCTATTCGGTCGTTCCGGGAATTACCGCAGGACTTGGCGCCGCCGCACAATTCGAGGTGCCGCTCACGTTCCGGCACGAGGCAACGCGGATCACGTTTCTCACCGCCCACAAGGCCGAGGACGCCGACACCGTCGATTGGTCGGCGTTGACCGATGAGAAGATGACGGTGGTCGTTTATATGGGTATGACGGCGGCGGCATCGGTCCGGGCCGGTCTGCTGGCCGCAGGACGTTTGCCGCAGACCCCGGTCGGCGTATTCGCGCGCGTGACGAGACCGGATGCGCAAACTGTGGTCGGAAGGCTCGATGAATTACCTGATCTGATCCAACGCCTCGAAGGCGGTCCCGCCATTCTCATGATCGGCGACGTGGTCGCGCATTCCGCGCCATGGCGCAGTTCTAGTCTCACCCAACTGGTCTCCCATTTTCAGGTCGCCGCCGAATGACATCTCCCCTGCAACAAAAAATCAAGATCACGGGTCCCTCTGTGGTCACCGCCAACCGCACCTGGGACGGTGTCGTGATTTATCGGACCGCCTCCAAGGGCTGGTCGACCGAATTGTCGGAGGCCGCGATCGTGCGGGCCTCCGACGAAGCCCGTGCGCTGCTCGCCGAATCGGTCGCCGATGACGTCGGCGCGATCGGCCCCTATATCGCGCCGGTTGAAATCGGGAACGACGGCGCGGTCGAGCCCGGCAATTTGCGCGAACACATCCGGCGCCAGGGCGTCACCATCGATCTTCCAGTTCCGGCGTAAGGCGGCCAGCTCATGTACGCATATGATGAAATCGACCGCACGCTGATCAACGAACGCGTCACGGAATTCCGCGATCAGGTCGAGCGCCGTCTGTCCGGCGAACTCACCGAAGACGAATTCAAGTCGCTGCGCCTGATGAACGGCGTCTATCTGCAACTGCACGCCTATATGTTGCGCGTCGCGATCCCCTACGGCACGCTGTCCTCGGAGCAGATGCGACGGCTGGCACATGTGGCGCGGCGCTACGATCGCGGTTACGGCCACTTCACCACCCGGCAAAACATCCAGTTCAACTGGATCAAGCTTGCCGAACTGCCCGACGCGCTGGCGGACCTTGCCGAAGTCGGCATCCACGCGATGCAGACCAGCGGCAACTGCACGCGCAACATCACGGCCGACCATTGGGCCGGCGTCGCGCCGGGCGAAATCGAAGATCCGCGCATCTGGGCCGAGCTGCTGCGTCAATATTCGACGCTGCACCCGGAATTCTCGTTCCTGCCGCGCAAGTTCAAATTTGCCATCACCGCGTCGGATCATGATCGCGCGGCCATCAAAGTCCACGACATCGGCCTGCGCCTGCACAAGAACGCACAAGGTGAAACCGGTTTCGAGGTGTTGGTCGGCGGCGGCCTCGGCCGCACGCCCTTCATCGGCAAGACCATCAAGCCGTTCGTGCCGGGCCGCGATCTGCTGAGCTACGTCGAGGCGATCCTGCGCGTCTATAATCAGTACGGCCGCCGCGACAACATCTACAAGGCCCGTATCAAGATCCTGGTGCACGAACTCGGCATCGAGAAATTTGCAAGGGAAGTCGAAGACGAGTGGCTGCAGATGCGTGACAGCGCGCTGACACTGGATGATTCCGTCGTCGAGGACATTCGTTCGCGCTTCACCTATCCGGCGTACGAAAAACTGCCGCATATGCCGGAGGAATTGAAGAAGGCGGCGCACGACGTGGCTTTCGAGGCCTGGCGGAAGAATTCGGTCGCGCCTCACAAAGTGCCGGGCTACGCGATCGTGACGCTGTCGCTCAAGCCGGTGGGTGGACCGCCCGGCGACGCCACGGCCGAACAAATGGACGCGATCGCCGATTTGGCGGACAAATATTCCTTTGGCGAAATCCGCGTCGGTCACGAACAGAATCTCGCGCTGCCCCATGTCGCCCGGCGCGACCTGCCGGCGTTGTGGCGGACGCTCGACAAACACGGGCTCGCGACGCCGAACGTCAATTTGGTCACTGACATCATCGCCTGCCCGGGGCTGGATTATTGCTCGCTCGCCAATACCCGCTCGATCCCGATCGCACAGGAATTGACCCGGCGCTTTGCCAATCTGGACACCGCCAATCTGATCGGGCGGCTGCACGTCAATATTTCCGGCTGCATCAACGCCTGCGGGCATCATCACGTCGGCCATATCGGCATTCTCGGCGTCGAGAAGAACGGCGAGGAATTCTATCAGATCACGATCGGCGGCCGCGCCGACGAACACGCTGTTGTGGGCACGTTGATCGGTCCCGCTGTGCCCTACGGCGAAGTCGCCGATGTGGTCGAGGATATTGTCGAGGCCTATCTCGCGCTGCGCGCACGGCCCGATGAGCTTTTCATGGACACCGTCAAGCGCTTGGGTGTCGAACCATTCAGGGAGCGTGTCTATGCCACTCGTTAAAGGCGGAAAAATCATGGGCGACGCCTTCGTCCATGTCGCGGACGACGCTCCACTTCCAGCCGCTGGTGCGATTTTGATTTCCGCGGCGCGATTTCTCGCCGAGGCGGAGGTCCTTGCAAGTCGCGTTGGCCAAACCGGCGTGATCTGGCCGAACAACCGTGATCTCGACGACCTCGTGCCCCATCTCGACCGGCTCGCGCTCGTTGCGCTGGTGTTTCCGAACTTCCGCGACGGCCGCGCCTACAGCCAGGCGCGATTGTTGCGGGAGCGCCATGGTTATCGCGGCGAATTGCGCGCCACCGGCCAGGTGCTACGCGACCAGTTCGTCTTCATGCTGCGCGCCGGTTTCGACGCATTTGAAGTGAAAAAGGAAAGCGATGCGGAGGCGTTTGCCGCGACCGCAAAGCGTTATTCGGTGTTCTATCAGCCGACCGGCGATGGCCGCATCACCGCACTTCACCGGCGGCTGCAGTTGCGCCATTCCGAGAGTGCCAGCCCATGAGCAGCGATCTCGCCCAGCTGTTACCCGAACGGGCGGCCAGGTCGCCAGATTTGCCATCGGCTGCGGAACTCGATCGCGCGCTGCGGGCTGCTTCGCCCGCGGAGGTGATTGCGGTCGCGGTGCAGGCTGTCGGCCGCGAGCGCCTCGCCGTGGTTTCGTCATTCGGCACCGAATCGGCCGCGCTGCTCAAGGTGATGGCCGACGTCGATGCTTCGATTCCCGTGGTCTTCCTCGACACCGGATGGCTGTTTGAAGAGACGCTCGCCTATCGCGACACCCTGATTGAAAAACTGGGCTTGCGCGACGTCCGTTCGATCAAGCCGCTGGAGGAGACGCTGTTGCGTGAGGACCCTGACCGGGAATTGTGGTTCTCCGATCCCGATACGTGCTGCCGAATCCGCAAGGTCGAGCCGTTGGCGCGGGCCTTGGCGCCGTTTAGTGCCTGGATCAATGGGCGCAAGCGTTTTCAGGGCGGGGCACGCGCCGACATTCCGGTCGTCGAGGATGACGGCCTCAGGCTGAAATTCAATCCGTTCGCAAACGTCTCGCGCGAAGAGATCGAGGCAATCTACAGTCTTGCGAACCTGCCGCCGCATCCGCTCGCGGCAACGGGTTATCTGTCGGTCGGCTGCATGCCTTGCAGCAGCCGAACCTCCCCTGATGAAGATGCCCGTGCCGGCCGCTGGCGCGGCCGGGCCAAAACAGAATGCGGCATCCATACGGCCCGGACTTCGTAGCACAATGACGTTGCCGCACCGCTAACAATGAAATGCGGTTTCGTTGACTCAAGGCCGCTTCATCCCGCGTTATGTGCGCGCGCTTCGATGACGATCCCGTCGTCGGGCGAATGGAAATTGAGATGGTCCGCCATATGATGGTCCGCCGTATTCTGCCCGTCATCGCGGGACTGCTCTGGGCAGGCTCGGCGTTTGCGGCCGACGTGACGCTTCTCAACGTGTCGTACGACCCGACGCGCGAGCTCTATGCCGATTTCAACAAGGCGTTCGCGGTCGCTTATCAAAAGGAAACCGGTAAAAGTGTCGAAATCAAGCAATCGCATGGCGGCTCCGGCTCGCAGGCGCGCTCGGTGATCGACGGTTTGCAGGCCGACGTCGTCACGCTCGCGCTCGCCTATGATGTCGACGCCGTCGCGGCTAAGGGGTTGATCGGTGCCGACTGGCAGAAGCGCCTGCCGCTGAATGCCTCGCCCTACACATCGACGATCGTGTTTCTGGTGCGCAAGGGCAATCCCAAGGGGATCAAGGATTGGGACGATTTGGTTAAACCCGGCGTCGGCGTCATCACCGCCAATCCCAAAACGTCGGGCGGCGCGCGCTGGAATTATCTCGCCGCCTGGGGTTACGCGTTGAAGAAATTCGGCTCCGCGGACAAGGCGAAGCAATTCGTTGGCGACCTCTACAACAACGTGCCGGTGCTGGACACCGGGTCGCGCGGCTCGACCGTCACATTCGTCGAGCGCGGCGTGGGCGACGTGCTGCTGGCCTGGGAAAACGAAGCCTTTTTGGCGCAGCGGGAGTTCGGCAAGGATAAATTCGAGATCGTGTCGCCGCCGCGGTCCATTCTCGCCGAGCCTCCGCTGTCCGTGGTCGATGCGGTCGCCGACAAAAAGGGCACGCGGGCGGTGGCCGAAGCTTATCTGAGGTACTGGTATAGCAAGGAAGGTCAGGAAATCGCCGCGCGCAATTCCTATCGTCCGCGCGATCCTGAGATCGCTCGGGAATACGAGGCGTCCTTCGGCAAGGTCGAATTGTTCACAATCGACGACGTCTTCGGCGGCTGGACCAAGGCCCAGAAAGAGCACTTCAGCGAAGGCGGCGTCTTTGACCAGATCTACAAAAACTGATCTGGCCGAGCGGAAGCAGGGGGCATCGTGAGCGCGCGCGTGGGACGACGCAATACGTTGCCGGGCTTTGGTCTCACCATGGGACTGACGTTGACGTGGCTCTCGGTCATCATCCTGATTCCGCTCGCGGGCCTCTTCCTCAAGACGTTCGAACTGAGCCTCGATCAATTCTGGGGCATCCTCACCAGCCGCCGCACCCTCAACGCGCTGAAGATTTCATTCGGCCTCGCCTTTGCGGCCGCCCTGGTCAATCTGGTGATGGGAACGATCATCGTCTGGGCCCTGGTGCGATATCGTTTTCCGGGCCGGCGGTTGTTCGACGCCATTGTCGATATTCCCTTTGCATTGCCGACCGCCGTCGCCGGCATCGCCTTGACGTCGCTGTTTGCGCAAAAAGGCTGGCTCGGTGCGCCGCTTGCCGAACTCGGGATCAAGGTGGCGTTCACGCCGGTTGGAATTTTCGTCGCCATGATTTTCATCGGCATTCCGTTCGTGGTGCGGACGGTTCAACCGGTGCTGATCGACCTTGACGTCGAAATCGAGGAAGCCGCAGGGAGCCTCGGCGCCAACCGCTGGCACACGGTCTCCAAGGTGATCCTGCCGAGCTTGATCCCGGCGCTGCTGACCGGATTTGCGCTGGCCTTCGCGCGCGCCGTCGGCGAGTACGGTTCGGTCATCTTCATCGCCGGCAATCTGCCGAATGTGTCCGAAATCGCGCCGCTCCTGATCGTGATCCGGCTGTCGGAATTCCGCTATGCCGACGCCACCGCGATCGCGGTCGTCATGCTGGTGGCGTCGTTCCTGATCATCTTCGCCGTCAACCGCATCCAGCGCTGGGCGCAAACCCGCATTCCGGCGCATTGAGGGCCGATGATGCAAAATCAGTCGCAATCCTTGTTGACGTCGGCCCGGGACGATTTGCGTACCGAGCCCAAACTCATTCGCATCCTCATTATCGCGATGGCGGTGATTTTCCTCATCGTCTTCGTCGTGCTGCCGCTGGTCGTGGTGTTTGCGCAGACCTTTTCCAGGGGGATCGGCGCGTATCTCTCCGCGCTATCCGATCCGGAAGCATTGTCCGCGATCAGGTTGACGCTGTACGTGGCGGCGATTTCCGTCAGCCTCAATTTGATATTCGGCCTGATCGCTGCCTGGGCGATCGCCAAGTTCGACTTTCACGGCAAGACCTTTCTGATCTCGCTGATTGATTTGCCGTTCTCGGTCAGTCCGGTGATCTCGGGTCTGGTTTTCGTGCTGCTGTTCGGCGCGCAAGGGTATTGGGGGCCGTGGCTGCAAAGCCATGACGTCCATCTGCTGTTTGCGGTGCCGGGTATCGCGCTGGCAACGACCTTCGTCACCTTTCCCTTCGTGGCGCGGGCGCTGATTCCGCTGATGCAGGAACAGGGCACGCAAGAGGAAGAGGCCGCGATCTCGCTCGGCGCCTCCGGCCTGCAGACTTTTTTCCGCGTCACCCTGCCGAACATCAAATGGGGTGTGCTTTACGGCGTGCTCTTGTGCAATGCTCGCGCGATGGGCGAATTCGGCGCGGTGTCGGTGGTCTCGGGCCATATTCGCGGCGAGACCAACACGATGCCGCTGTTGGTCGAAATCCTCTACAACGAATATCAATACGTATCTTCGTTCGCGATCGCTTCCTTGCTGGCAATGCTGGCGCTGATCACGCTGGTGGCAAAAACCATTCTCGAACGGAATCTCGACCAAGGACACCACGTGCGTGACAATCGAAGTCCAAAATGATTGAAGTCAAAAATATCGTGAAGAAATTCGGCGCGTTTGCCGCGCTCGACAATGTCGATCTCAAGGTCGCGGACGGCGAATTGCTGGCGCTGCTCGGGCCGTCGGGCTCGGGCAAGACCACGCTGCTGCGGATCATTGCGGGCCTCGATTGGCCCGATTCCGGCGAGGTGTCGTTCGACGGCGTTAACGCGCTCGCCCACGGCGCCGGCGAGCGCCATGTCGGATTTGTGTTCCAGCACTACGCGCTGTTCCGCCACATGACCGTATTCGAAAATGTCGCGTTCGGCTTGCGGGTGCAGCCGCGTGCCATTCGCAAGGACGAGGCCAGCATCCGCACCCGTGTCAAGGAATTGCTCGATCTGGTGCAGCTCGACTGGCTTTCCAACCGATACCCGAGCCAATTGTCCGGCGGCCAGCGCCAGCGGATTGCGCTCGCCCGCGCGCTGGCGATCGAGCCACGCATTTTGCTGCTCGATGAACCCTTCGGTGCGCTCGACGCCAAGGTACGCAAGGAATTGCGGCAGTGGTTGCGCTCGTTGCATTCCGAAATCCACGTGACGTCAATTTTCGTCACCCATGATCAGGAAGAGGCGCTCGAAGTCGCCAACCGGGTGGTGGTGATGGACAAGGGCCGGATCGAGCAGATCGGCACGCCTGGCGAGGTCTATGACAATCCGGCAACGGCGTTCGTACATGGCTTCATCGGCGAATCGATCGTGCTGCCGGTGGAGGTTCATGACGGTTGCGTGCGGCTCGGCGGCAAGGCGCTGAATCTCGGAGCGGACGGCGTGCATTCCGGCGCATCGAAATTGTTTGTCCGCCGCCACGACATGCAGGTCGGGCCGGCCGGCAGTGGCGCGTTCGAGGGCGCGGTGCGGCGTGTGCGAACCTTCGGTCCGATCCAGCGTGCCGAAGTCGCGTTGTCGGCAGGCTTTGGCGATACCATGATCGAGATCGACGCGCCCCGGGATCGGGAGATTCAGGCCGGCGACATCATCGGCTTGCACCCCCGGCGCTACCGGATTTTCGCTGCACAGGATTGAACAAGCACGATTGAAAAATCAGGACTGCAGAAGCTGGACTGCACGAGACGGCAAAATTTTCCCGATCACTTTCCCGTCAGCTTGTTTTCCGTCTCCTTTGTTGTCGGCGTTTATTGTAACGCCGACATGCAAGGCTTTGCCAGCTTGCGAAGAATATCCGATTGACAGACGGGCTCCTCGTCGGCTGTATTTGACGCATGGGGAAGCGATCTCCTCACGAGGCGACATGCCAAAGCATCGCGTCCGGTTGCTCCCCAAAGGGCGCACCGTATCGGCCATCAGGACGATCCCATCCGCAATGAATTTGCAATAAACGTGTTCGTCTGATCGGCGCACATGCGCTCGCTCTCCGGTTCCCGATGGAGCGTAGTGATCGACGACAGCAGAAATCAGGAGTGTGAGCGATGACACAGGATATCGAACGTCGAGATTTTCTTCATGGCGTCGGATTGGCGGCGGGAGTCGCAGCCGCATCGACGCTGCTTCAGCAGCCGGCACAGGCGCAGGCCGCACCGCCCCCGGCAACAAAGCCGTTCGTGTACGAGATCAAGCCGTTTTCGGTCGATCCGAAGTCGGTGAAGGGTATCTCGGAAAAGATTCTCGTGAGCCACTACGAAAATAACTATGTTGGCGCGGTCAAGCGCCTGACGGCGATTGCGGCGCAACTTGCCGAACTCGATTTTTCCAAGGCTCCGGGCTTCGTCATCAACGGCTTGAAGCGGGAAGAGCTGATCGCGATGAATTCGATGATCTTGCACGAGGCTTATTTCGACAGCCTCGGCGGCGGCGGCAGCGCCCGGGGGATGTTTGCGGAAGCGATCACGCGCGATTTCGGCAGTGTCGAGCGTTGGCGCGCGGAATTCTCGGCGATGGGCAAGGCGGAAGGCGGCGGCTCCGGTTGGGTGCTGCTGATGTATTCACCGCGTGACAAGCGTTTGGTCAATCAATGGGCGGCCGATCATACCAATGCGATTGCCGGGGGTCGGCCGATTGTAGCGCTCGACATGTACGAGCACGCCTATCACATGGACTACGGCGCCAAGGCGGGCGGCTATGTCGATGCGTTCATGGAAGCGATCAACTGGGACAACGCCGCGAAACTGTACGAACGCCACAGCCGGGAGGGGTGAGCAGGGCGGTGAATAGTGCACTGAAGGGCGTTGCCAGACGTTGAAGTCTTCGGCCCGCTACAGGGGCCGAAGCATGACGCTCGAATTTTCTCCGCCGTTCACCATTCAGCCACGGTTGGTATGCAACAACTGCCTTCATCTGGGGAACTCGAATCATGCGCGTGGTAGTCGCGATTGTTGGGCTGTTGGCATTGGGCGGCTGCGCGGGGGATGCCCCTGTGATCGAGCAGCCGACGATGTACATCAGCATGGCCAATGGTGATTCCAAGCTCGATTCGGTGGCTGCGGCCTCGATGATCTCGCTTTACCGGCAGAACAATGGGCTCGGCAGCGTGGTGGTCGATCCCGAACTCATGAAGCTTGCGGAGCAGCAGTCGCAGGTGATGGCAAGCAGCAACAAGCTCGACCACGACGTCAAGGCCCCGCTGGCAAAACGCCTCAATGCATCCGGCTATCCAACGACCGTGGCGGTGGAAAATGTGTCCGCCGGGTACCACACCTTGGCCGAGGCCTTTTCGGGCTGGCGTGACTCGCCCCCGCATCGGGCGAATATGCTGAAAAACGGTGTCACAAAATTAGGCATCGCCGCGAGCTATGCTCCGAACACCAAATATAAGGTGTTCTGGACCCTGATTCTTGCGTCTTAAAGAAAAGATCACGCTTAAACAAAGAGATGGTCATGATGCGATTAATCTAATCGCATCATGACCAGGGCCAGCGATGACTTCAGCGTGATGCCCGTTCTCTGCCTCGCCGATTGACGCCACCGCAAACTGACGCCACGGTGCAGTCGCTTTTGATTTGATATTTGATCTGGTGTCATGACTGATTTCTCCGATCCAGCGCCAGCCACGACGCCTGTCACGACGCCCGCTTTGGCGAAGCGTGTGCTTGTTTTGCAAGGTGGCGGCGCGCTCGGTTCCTATCAGGCCGGCGCCTATCAGGCGTTGTGCCATAATGATTTCGAACCCGAGTGGATTGCCGGCATCTCGATCGGCGCCATCAACGCTGCGATCATCGCAGGTAACCCGCGTGAAAAGCGGGTCGAGCGACTCAAGGAATTCTGGGAGATGGTTTCGTCCCCGGTGTCCTGGAATCCACTCGCATCGGGCGACCGTGCGCGTTCCTATTTCAACGAGACCAGCGCCGCCTTGATCGCCACGTTTGGGGTTCCCGGTTTTTTCACGCCGCGTTTTCCGCCGGCGCCGCTTTGGCCGCAAGGCAGTCTGCAGTCGCAGAGCTATTACGACACCGTGCCGCTTCGCGCGACGCTGGAGCGTTTGGTCGATTTCGACCGTATCAACGATCTGAAGACCCGCCTGAGCGTCGGTGCGGTGAGTGTGACGACGGGCAATTTCAAATATTTCGACAATTTCGAGTTCAGGAAGCTCGGCAAGAAGATCGGACCGGAACATGTCATGGCGTCCGGTGCGTTGCCGCCGGGCTTTCCCTCCATCGAAATCGAGGGCGAGCATTTCTGGGACGGTGGCATCGCCACCAATACACCGCTCGACTATGTGCTGGATGAAGGAGTCGAAAGCGACCTCTTGATCTTCCAGGTCGATTTGTTCAGTGCGCGCGGTCCGTTGCCGGTGTCGCTCATCGATGCCGCCGAGCGCGAAAAAGACATCCGCTTTTCCAGCCGCACCCGCATGAACACCGATAAGAACAAGCAGATTCACAATACCCGCAAGGCGCTGCGCGATTTGATAGGCAAGCTGCCCGAGGAACTCAGGAACGATCCCTCGGTCGAGATTTTGTGCAAAGCCGCGAAGGAAAATACCGTCACGGTGGTGCATCTGATCTATCGCAGCAAGAATTACGAATTGTCCTCCAAGGATTATGATTTTTCGCGCATCGGCATGGTCGAACATTGGGGCGCGGGCGAGCGCGATGTTCATCTCTCGATGCGCCACAAGGACTGGCTTGAACGGCCGCAATCCGGTGAAACCATGGTGACCTACGATCTCGCCGCGGACGCCACCGAAACCCTCGACGGCAAACAGGAGTAGACGAATGGGTACGTTGACAGGCAAGACCGCGGTGGTGACGGGCTCAACCAGCGGTATCGGACTGGCCTATGCGCGCGCCTTTGCCGGCGCCGGCGCCAACATCGTGCTCAACGGCATGGGCGCGTCCGCCGACATCGAGAAGGAACGGGCCTCGATCGAGGCCGATTTCAAGGTCAAGGCGGTTCATTCGCCCGCCGACATGACCAGGCCCAATGAGATCGCCGACATGGTCGCGCTGGGCGAAAAAACGTTCGGCTCGGTCGACGTTCTCGTCAACAATGCCGGTATCCAGTTTGTGTCGCCGGTCGAGGAGTTTCCGATCGACAAGTGGGACGCGATCATCGCGATCAACCTGTCGTCGGCGTTTCACGGCATCCGCGCCGTAGTGCCCGGCATGAAGAAGCGTGGCTGGGGCCGCATCATCAATACGGCGTCGGCGCATTCGCTGGTGGCCTCGCCGTTCAAGTCGGCCTATGTCTCGGCCAAGCACGGCATCGCCGGTCTCACCAAGACCGTGGCGCTGGAGCTTGCGACCTTCAAGATCACCTGCAACTGCATCAGTCCCGGTTACGTCTGGACCCCGCTGGTCGAGAAGCAGATTCCCGACACCATGAAGGCCCGAAACCTGACCAAGGAGCAGGTTATTCATGACGTGCTGCTGGCGGCGCAGCCGACCAAGGAGTTCGTCACCTCCGAACAGGTCGCGGCGCTGGCGCTGTTTCTCTGCGGCGATGACGCCGCCCAAATCACCGGCGCCAACCTCTCGATCGACGGCGGCTGGACCGCGGAATAAGAATGATTGTCATGCCCCGCGAAAGCGGGGCATCCAGTATTCCGTGACGGTGAATTAAACTTCGGCGATTGTGATTGCTGGATCACCCGCCTTCGCGGGTGACAACGAGAACTAGGTCACCCCCTTCCCGAACGCCAGCATGTGCAGTCCGAGCCGTCGTCGCACAATCCAGAACAGCAGCACGGTTTCGAACACAAGCGAGATCGAGGTCGCGGCCGCAGCGCCATGGCCGCCGAACCGCGGCACCAGCGCGATGCAGAGCACCACGTTCATCACGAAAGCCAGCGCATAGGCCAGCGCGCAGATGTGCTGGTGCCCGAGCATGTTGAGCAACCGCTCGACCGGGCCGATCGCGGCGCGCACCACAAGGCCAATGGCGGCGACGAACATGATGTCGTAGCCGATGACGAATTGCGGGCCGAACAGCCACAATAGCGGTTTGCCCAAAGCCAGCAGCAGGATGGTGGCGGCGAGCGACGGCCAGAACGTCCATTTGATCGCATGCGCGACATAGGCCGACAGCCGCGCCTTGTCGCCGAGTGCGTGATACTCGGCAAAACGGTGCGCCGTCGTCGCCGACATCGCGTAGTGGATGAAGGACACCAGCGCCAGCGTCTTTACCACGGCGAAATAAACCCCGACTTCCTGCGAAGAGCGGAATTGCTGCAGCACCAATACGTCGGTGTAGGACAACAGCAGATAGAAGCCTTCGACCATCAGGATAGGCAGCGAGATCGCAAGCCAGCCGCGGAAATCGTAGGCCTTCGCACCTGGCTCGACATGGCCGCCGAGCCGGCGGTTGAGCATGATCATCTGCCCGATCATGGCGATCCATACCGCCGCGGAGCTTGCAACCATCGCCGCGGTCGCGCCGAGATCGAAGCCGAGCACGAAGGCGCCGGCGGTGAAGCCTGTGATCAGGGACTGGCGGACGATGAATTGCGGCATCAAGCCGAGCCGCATCCAGTCGTGCGCGCGGGCGATGCCGTCCTGGGTGTTGGCGACCACGAAGGCGGGGAGCGTGATGCAGCCGATGTAGAGCGGCAAAATCGCGCCTGCGTCGATCCACCGGGACAGCAATTTGACGACGACCGCGAGCGTTGCGGAAACCACCGACGACACGGTGAAGGTCATCCAGCGGCTGCCGGACAAAAAGCCGCGCAAAAGTGCGAGCTCGCTTCGGGTGCGGTATTCCGGAATGATTTTTTGCGCCGACGCCGAAATGCCAAAATCCATCATGCTGCCGAGCAGCAGCACCCAGGTCCAGACATAGACATAGATGCCGTAATCCGAACTTCCCATCCAGCGTGCCAACAGGATCTGCGAGAAATAGGCGAGCGCGGCGCTGACCACGCGGATGATGAAAATCGTACCGGCCAGCCGCTTCGTGACCGAGGCTTCGCTGGAACCGGCAACGGAGCCGGCCAATGCGCGCAGCCGTTCCCTCACGCCTGCAGGCGGAGCTGTCGCGGATCGAGCGTCCATCACGGCCACGGCGGGGAGTTCCGAGGGATGCCGCACCCAGGCGGCGACGCCTCCGGCCTATCAACTCTTCGTTAAGATTTGGTCTCCCGCCATCGTCCCGCGAATGCCGGGACCGCGGGTTAGGGGGTCCCGCTTTCGGAGGAACGACGCAAGGTCACTGCAAATTGACGTTGAACTCGTAGGCGCGTTCGCCATCGACGAGCGTCAATTTGAGCGCGGCGCCTTCCGGGTTTGTACCTGGGGGCATGCCATCGAGCTCGAAGGCGAAGCGGCGGACTCCGGGTGGACCATGTTCGAGAAGTTTCGGAAGCGGCAGCCCCCAGTCCGGCGCGGGTCCCTCGACAAACAGGCTGACCTCTCTGGTGTCAGAGGCCGCCACGTCGACCACCACCGCCGATTTTCCCTCGCGCTTGACGTCGCGGATGGTCAGGGGGTTAGGGTCGCCGACATTGGCTGGCTTGGGCACCGTTTCGAGGGCTGCGAACAGCGCAGCGTCCTCGGTGCTCGCCACGCTGGCGAAGGTCAGCTCGGCACTGGCTTCGACGGGGATGCAGAGTTTCTCACAGACCGCGTAGTTGATATTGGCGCGCAGCGTCACCGGTTTGTCGGCGTTTTTGGCGACAATCCGCAATGGCAGCACGGTCTGGTTCCGATACCCTAACGAGTAGCCGCCGGCGCCATCGTCGAATTTCATCGGGGCCGGCCACAGAACTGTCACCGCCTCGATATTTTCCGATTTGGAGAAGTCAAAGCGCGGCGGCACGCCGGAATCGCCGGGCGTCCGCCAATAGGTTTTCCATCCCTGCTGAAGCTGAAGCGCGATCCCGCCCAGCAGCACCGCGCCGCTGCGCGATCCCGCCAGCAGCCGGACCGCGGAGTGCCCGTCCCGTTGCCAAGGCGAGGCATCCTGCGCGCGGGCCTCGGTCCCCAAGCATAAAGCAAACAGAGTTGCAGCAAAGCCGAGCGCGGCACGCATGGGAACTATTGCCATCATGAGACGTCCTTATAGGCAAGCGAGATCGCAAGCCATTGAATTGCTTGTGATGTATCTTAACGCGGCAGGATGCTTGATTGACAGAACTGCCACCCGATATCAGGATTATATATCCAATGTGAGAGTCCTTTGCGGATGGACCCTGAAGGCAAAAAACCGAGGATTGTTCGCCGCAAACCCGCCGGCACGGGCGACAATTGCTCCGCGCGCGGTTACCTCGACGGGCAGTTGTTGATCGCCATGCCGGTGATGGGCGATCCTCGCTTCGAGCGCTCGGTGATCTATCTCTGTGCGCATTCATCCGAAGGTGCCATGGGCATCATTGTCAATCGCCCGGCGGGCAGCATCGACTTTCCCGAATTGCTGGTGCAGCTCGACATCATCAAGAAAGCCGACCAGATCAAACTGCCGGAAAATGCCGAGTCCATGAAGGTGCTCAAGGGTGGTCCGGTCGAGACCGGACGCGGCTTTGTGCTGCATTCGAGCGATTTCTTTATCGAGGACGCGACGCTCAAGATCGACGACGGAATTTGCCTGACCGCAACCGTCGATATTCTCAAGGCAATCGCGAAGGGCGACGGGCCGAAGCACGCCATCCTCGCGCTCGGCTATGCGGGCTGGGCGCCCGGACAGTTGGAAACCGAAATCCAGGGCAATGGCTGGCTGCACTGCGACGCCGATCCGGATCTGATCTTTGGCAGCGACGTCGAGGAAAAATACCTGCGGGCGTTGCATAAGATCGGAATCGATCCGGCCATGCTGTCGAATGAAGCAGGGCACGCCTAGAGCGTTTTCCAGCGAAGTGAATGCCGGTTCGCGTCAAGAAAACGCATCAAAACGAAGAAATAAAGCCTCCGTTCCGATTCAAACGGAACGGAAAAGGCTCTAGCCTCGCTCGGGCGCGGGCACTTGATACACCCGCGCTCTTTACTCCGCGGCTTGCTGCGCAACCGTCGGCGCGGTGCCGGCCACCGTGGCGCGGCGCATGTCGCGCGGCTGCGACTGGTCGTAGCGGCGGACCCGGTGCATGGTCTGCCGGTTGTCCCACATCACCAGGTCATGCACCGTCCATTTGTGGACGTGAACGAATTCCGGCTGGGTGGCGTGCTCGGTCAGATCGCGCAGCAACAGCCGCGCCTCCGGCACCGTCATGCCGACGATGCCGCCGGCATGCGACGACAGATACAGCGACTTGCGGCCGTGCACCGGATGGGTACGCACCAGGCGCTGGCGCACCGGCTTGAACATTTGCTTCTCTTCCTCGGTGTAATCGAGAAAGCCAAGCGCGCCACGTGAATACATCAGCGAATGCTCGCAGATCAGGTCTTCGATCTCGGCTTTGGTCTCGTCGTCCAGTGCGTCATAGGCGGCGCGCATGTCGGCGAATTCAGTGTTGCCGCCCTTAGGGTTCACCACCCGCGCCGACAATAGCGAGAATTTCGCCGGAATCGGGCGGAACGAACTGTCGGAATGCCAGAGGCAGTTGCCGAGGTTGAACAGATGGGTGCGGTGCTCGCGCGGCAGCGGCTTGCCGTCCTTGCCGAGGTTGGAAACGTCGTTCAGTCCGGAGGTGAGCCGGTAATCTTCTTTCTTGGTGACGGTGCCGCCGCGGGCATTCTCGCGCTCGCCGAAATTCCGCGCAAACGCCAGTTGCTGGTCGTCGGTGATGTCCTGATCGCGGAACAGCAGCACGGCGTATTTGTCCATGCCGGCTTCGATGTCGGTGGCCTGTTGCGGCGTCAGGGGTTTGCGCAGGTCGATGCCGGAGATTTCGCCGAAGAAATGCGGGTGGAGTTGCCGGCTGCTGACAGTCATGGCGCATTTCTCCGGATCAGGCGAGCGAGTTGGTTCGCTCCATTTGCTCAAAAAGCTACTCCCTGAATGGGCGATGTCAACGCGTGGCGACGCTGGCGATCGTCCGGAACCGGAATGCACCTGATCGGTTAGCTCGCCTGAGAACCATCTGAAAGCGCATTCCGTGAAGCATGTCGTCCGACATGATCTCTGAGGATGGAACCGACGTCTCCGGTGGGTGCGCGTAACAGGAGTGAGCGGGATGGATAAGGATCGAATTGCCGGTTCGGCGAAAGATGTCGTTGGTAAAGTCGAGGGCACCGTCGGCGACATGGCGGGTAACTCGCAAACCCAGGCCTCGGGCCGTGCGCGGGAGGCCGCCGGGACCGTACAGAACCTGTATGGACAGGCCAAGGATGCCGCGCGCGACGCCACAGATGCCGCCGTCGACTACGCCAAGGACGTCGTTGGAAACAGCGGCGATACCTTTCGCGATGGCGCGCAAGTCGCGGCGAAGAAAGTGCAGGACAACCCGCTCGGCGCGCTCCTGGTCGCGGGTGGCATCGGCTTTGCGCTGGCGCTCATGATGACGCGTCCGCCGCGCCGGCCGCCACGACGCTGGCGGAATTACGGCTGAGCTGGCCGGTACTCTCGTTTACGGGTTGGCGCTTACGCACCTGATGATCAGCGCGCAAAAAATCCCCGTACCGACGCCGAGCGTCCGACATTGCCCGGCGGCCGCGGGATATTGGGCCCGCGCGGTAGCGGTTGCGGTGCCTGCGGCGGGTTTCCGAAACCGAAGAAGCTCTGCAACGGCGGTGGGCTCGATTGAACGGGCCGCGGTTTTTTCGGCTTCGGCGGCGCCTCCGGCGCAGCAGTCGCGGCGTCGGGTGAAACGGATGCTACGGGGCTTTCGCCGTTGGCCTGTTCGTGGCCGACTTCACGGCGCGGCCAGGCAAAATCATCGGCCCGGCCGGCCGGCGGCGCCAAGGACTCGCCCTTGACCAGCGTTCGCGCCGCGAGTGCATCGACTGCGGCCGGGCGCGAGCCGGCGCCTCCGAGCAGTTGATCGGTGCCAACGGAAGACGCCACCAGCGGCAGAATCGGTCCGGCCAGCGGACGCGGCGCGGGCTGACCGGGCAGCGCGTTGGCGTCCGGCGTGGCGGGTTCGGTCGGCAGCTCAATCGGGGCGGAACGCGCAGCCAACAGCCGCGTGATCTCGCGTTCGACATAATGCGCAAGCTTCCGCGCGCCGGGCCTTGTGAAGTACACGCCGTCGTAAGAGCGCAGCCGGCGAATCTGGCCTTCGAAGTCGGGACCTTGCTGCAGGAAGCGGCCGGCTTCATCGACAAATCCGTCCCAGACATCGACATAGGTGATGCCGGCCTTGCCGGCGGCGTCGCGATACAGCGAATCCAGGAACAGCATGTCCGCCGTTGTCTTGGCGCCGCGCACCGCAGGCAGGCCGACCCACAGCACCGGCACGCTCTTGGATTTAAGGATGCCGATCATTTCCTCGATTTTTTTGGTGTAGAGCTCGACCCAGCGATCGTCGCGAAACTCATAGACGCCGCTCGCGGAGCGCGTGCTTTTTTCTGGTGCAATGATCGCCGGCGTATCGCCATTGTCGGCGTCATCCGACAATTCGGCGTCGGCCGATTTGTCTTCGGGCTTCGCGGCGCCTTCGGCCGCGCCATCCGGCTTCGCTCCGGATTTCGGATCTGCGGATTTGGCATCCGGTTTGGCGCGGGCGTCTTTCTTGTCGTTCTTTTTGTCCGAGGACTTGTTATCTGAAGACTTGCCGTCGGATTTTTCCGCGGCCGGTTCGCGCATCGAGACACGGTCATTGAGCCCGAGCATGACGACGATCGCGTCCGGCTTTTCGGTGGCCAGGATGCCCTTGGCGGCCGCGGCCCAATCGGCCGGATCGCCCTTCGGTTGATATTTGATCAGCCCCGAGGTGGTCTTGTGCCTGCGCATCACACCCATATCCGGCTGCTCGGCATAGGCATCCTCAAGCCCGTAAGCGAGCCAGTCCGCCATACCGTCGCCGAGCACCATGACGTTGCGCTCCGGCACGGTCTCGCGCTTCGCCGGCGGTGGCGCCTTGGAAAAATCCTCGCGGATGGCCTGCTTTGGGGCCTGCTGTTGGAACGGCGCGAACAGATCGCCACCGAACCAGCCGCCGAAGCCGCTTCGTGGCTGCGGCTGAGGTTGCGTTTGCGGCGGCCGCGGCGGTCCGCCAAAAAGGTAAAACTGTGCGGACGCCGGTCCGACGATGCCGACGAGCAGCGCAACCGCAACGGCCAGCACGATCAGCGGGCCGGTTTCGGTGAATATCCGGAAAAACGATTTTGGCTTTGTCATGCGCTCGGTCGCAATGATCGTTGGGTGGTCATTATAATAAAGGAATCGGGCCGCAAGCGGGCAGATTTCCCACCATAAACCGGGCATCGGCCACAGCCGTCAAGGGCGCCGCGCGAATGTCGGCGTCAGGGTTACTTTCGCAGTTGGCGCCGACGTTCACCGGCCCCTGAGTTGCTCCAGCACGTCGGCGGAAGCAAATCCGTCCGCCGGCGCCCCGATCGAGGCCTGGAAACCGCGCAGCGCGTCTCGGGTCTGTCCGCCGAGCTGGCCGTCCGGGACGCCGCGATAGAAGCCGCGCTGAACCAGAAGCTGCTGCAGTTCCAGCCGCTCGGCGCGTGACAGCACCCGTTCCTGCCGCGGCCATGGCTGCACGAACGGCGCGCCGCCGTGCAACCGGTCGGCGAAGTGGCCGATCGCCAATGCATAGGCTTCGGCCGGGTTGTATTTCATGATGACCCGGAAATTCTGCAGCATCAGGAAAGAAGGCCCCTCGGCGCCGGCGGGCGCCAACAGATAGGCCTTGTCCGGGGAATGCGGGAAGGGCTGGTTTCCGGTGCGCTTGAATCCAAGATGCTCCCATTGCGCTGGTGTCATTGCCTTGCCGCGGTCGGCCAGCATGTAGTTGAAGCCAGGGGGCACCACGACTTCATAGCCCCAGCTCTGGCCGCTCTGCCAACCGTCCTTTTTGAGGTTATTGGCGGTGGAGGCGATCAGGTCGGCGGCATCGTCGACCACGTCGCGGCGGCCGTCGCCATCGGCGTCGACGGCATAGCGCTTGAACGCGGTCGGCATGAATTGTGTCGGTCCGAACGCGCCGGCCCAGGAACCGCGCAGCTGTTCGGGCCGCAGGTCGCCGCGATGCAGGATTTCCAGCGCCGAGAGGAATTCATCCTTGAAATAGGATTGGCGGCGGCCAATGCAGGCCAAGGTCGCGGTCGATTGCAGCACGCTGCGATCGCCCATCTGGGTGGAGTAATTGGATTCGATGCCCCAGATCGCCGCGATCGCGTAGCGGTCGACGCCGTAGGCCTTCTCCGCGGCGTCGAACTGCGGCTTGTATTTGGCGAGGACTTCGCGGCCCTTGGCGAGGCGGTTGTCGTTCACCAGGATGTCGAGATAATCCCAGATCGCCTTGGTGAATTCCGGCTGTGAATCCATCAAGTCCATGATCCGCAGATCGGGCGTAAGGCCGGCCGTAAAGTGCTCGAAGCTTTGTTGCGAGATGTTGCGGCGGGCGGCATCGGGCCACATCGAGGCGACGCAATTCTCGAAATTCGCCGCGGCTTCGCGGATCGCGCTCGCGCTCATCAACGGATGGCCGGAGGAGCCGTCCTCGCCACTCCAGGGCGGCGCGCCGTTCGTGGCCGCCGCGCCTGGCGCTTGCGCCGAGGCACCCGTTGGTTGTCCCGGCTGTCCCGGCAAGGCGGTCTGGCTGCCCTTTGAGAGCGAGCTGGTAAAGATGTTGTCGAGAAAACTGAACGGCCCGCCACCGGGCGACTGCGCGCGTGCCTCGCCAAACAGCAGCAGTGCCGCCGCCATGATGGCGGCGCCGGTTCGCAGTTTCGCCGAGGTTTCTGTCCGCCGCGTCATGGTTCCACCCATCCTACCGGAAAATCCTGCTTTCAGGAGGCCTCCTCACGGTTTCCAATAGCTTAACAAAAGCGAGATTTTGTTGTCGTTAGCTTTCTCTTCCCGCTTTTCCTTGGGAGGGAGGAGGGGAAGAAGTCCCACAACCGTTCCCCACAACCGCCTTTGTTCGCGGCTGCAAACCGGTTACCAAGGTGCAATCAGACGTTACTTTCCGCAGGCTCCCCAAGGCAGCTCGAAACCACCCATGAAAAACCGGCCATGAAAATCCGCAAAGCCGTTTTCCCGGTCGCCGGCCTCGGCACCCGCGTCCTTCCTGCCACCAAGGCGATGCCGAAGGAAATGCTGACCATCGTCGACAAGCCGCTGATCCAATATGTGGTCGATGAGGCGAGGGAAGCCGGCATCGAACATTTCATCTTCGTCACCGGCCGCAACAAGGGTGTGATTGAGGATCATTTCGACCGGATGTTCGAGCTCGACGCCACGCTCGCCGCGCGCGGCAAGAAGGCGGAGATGGAAATCCTGGCGCGCGACCAGCCGGAAGCCGGCACCATGAGTTTCACGCGGCAACAGGCGCCGCTTGGTCTCGGCCACGCGGTGTGGTGTGCCCGCGATATCGTCGGCGACGAGCCGTTCGCGGTGGTGTTGCCGGACGAACTGGTGCTGAACACGCCGGGCTGTCTCAAACAGATGATCGAGGCCGCCGACAGGCTTGGCGAGCAATCCAACCTGATCGCGGTGGAAGAAGTGCCCGTCGACCTCACGCATCAGTACGGCATTTGCGGTGTCGGCAAGCGCCACCAGCTCGGCAATGTGTTCGAGGTCGACGGCATGGTGGAAAAGCCGCCCAAGGGCACCGCGCCCTCGAATCTTTCGATCACCGGGCGCTACATCCTGCAGCCCGAAATTTTCAAAATCCTGCAAACCCAGGAGCGCGGCGCCGGCGGCGAGATCCAGCTCACCGACGCCATGATCGGCCTAGCGAAAACGCAACGCTTCTACGGCATCGAGTTCGAGGGCGAGCGGCACGATTGCGGCTCCAAGCCCGGCTTTCTGCGCGCCAACATCGCCTTCGGCATGGCGCGCGCCGATTTGCGCGATGGTTTGCGCGAAGAGATGAAGAAGTATCTGGAGAGGTAACGGCCGCGCGTTGGCGCGACCCGGTGGCCTGCAATGACGTAGATACGTCCCCGCTTATGCTACCAGCGAGAGCTTCGGGACGCTGGCCACCACGGCCTGGTTGCGGCCGCCAGCCTTGGCCGCGTAGAGCGCCTTGTCGGCAGCATGCACGAGCCCGGGCCACTCCATGGTTGCGGGAGGCGTCAGGCTTGCGATGCCGATGCTGACGGTGGTTACCGTCGGGCCATCGGACCATTGCTGGACTTTCAGCCGGATCGTTTCGGCCACCCCCAGCGCATCTGCCGAGGAGAGCCCGGGCAACAGCACGGCAAATTCCTCGCCGCCGTAACGCGCGGTGCAATCGCCGGCCCGTCGGACCGAATCCGAAATGCAGATCGCTATGCCGACCAGCATCTGATCGCCGGCCTGGTGTCCGAACGTGTCGTTGTAGGATTTGAAATGGTCGGCATCGATCATCAATAGCGCGAGCGGCGTTTTCTGACGCATCGCACGCCGCCATTCGGCTTCGATCGTGGCATCGAACTTGCGCCGGTTTTTCAGGCCCGTGAGCGCATCGGTGGTTGCGAGCTCTTCGAGCTTGTCCTCGGCGCGCGCGCGGCGGCCGATTTCGCGGGCGAGGAACAGCGTCACGCCGAGCACGAACGCGATCAGCGCCACCATGATGGCCCCGATCCGGGTCGCCTCCTTGTGCCAGAGGCTGAAGATGTCGCTCCAGGGTTTCCCCACCAGAATGACGAGGGGCTGCGGGCCGCTGCGCCAGACGCGGAGCCGCGCGATACCATCGATCGCGCCAATCCCGGAAGACGACCCGTTCGGCTCGGACAGCACCTGGACTATGCTGGGGGCACGGCCGATATTTTTGCCGATCACGTCGAGATCGAACGGCATCCGCATGATCACGGTGCCATCGCGGCGCAGAACGGTGATGATGTCGTGCGGTCCAAGATGCAGGCGCCCGAACAGGTCGTGAAAATAGCTGAACCGGATTGAGCCTGCGACCACGCCGAGAAAGCGTCCGTCCGCGCCGCTGACGCGCCGGCTGAGGACGATCGAGTACGCGCCGCGATGCAGCATCGGACGGCTGATGAACAGGCCGGCGTCAGGCCGGTCGCGGTGAATTTGAAAGAACTCTTCGTCGCTGCGATTTTCCGATGCCGGATCGAGCGTCGCGGCATCGACGGTCAGTTGCCCTTCGGCGTCGAACACCTGAATTTCGCTGAAATGCTTGGCGGTCGCGGCATGATCGAACAGGATCAGGTGCTGAATCTGCTTGCTGACGTTTTTGATCTCCGGCATCACCATGTCGGTTGCGACAGCGCGTAGCGACAGGTCATAAAGCTCGATGTTGCGGCTGATTTCGGCGTCGATGCTTGATGCGAGATTCTCAAGGGTCTCGCGCGCCAGTTCTTCTTCGCCGCGGCGCATGTCGAGCATGACGCTGGCGCAGATCGCGGAAAAGCCGATCACCGTCACCACCGACGACACAATCAGCAACTTCGCCGAGAGTCGCCAGGGCTGGCTTGCTTTGGTCTTTCGTGATCCCAATCGCATCGGTTTGCTCCTCCGCCCCCTCTCGATACACCATGAAACGTTGCGGCAGGCTTAAGTGACGACAACGATGTGTTAATCAGTTAACGCTTCATTGCCGCAATCCGCGAATGTCGTGCAAACGCAAGACGGCCTCGCGCAACGCCATCAGCAAGGACGCCCGTGAACGATTACGACCCGCTGCGCGAGCATCTAAAGAAGCAGACCCTCCCCGAATTCGTGCTGACGTTCGAGCAGATCGAGGAGATCATCGACGCCGCGCTGCCGCGCGCGGCGCAGCGCGCCTCGTGGTGGGAGACCTTGCGCAGTCCGCAAGAGAAGATGCCGCAGCGCGAGGCCTGCCTCGCCGGCGGCTACATCGCGACCAGGCTCGCCGACGGCAAGAGCGTGCGGTTCAAGAAGATGAAGTAGGGGCAACTTCGCGTCGTAAAATGCGTCGTCCCCGCGTACGACGAGGGGGCTAGCTCGCGGCCTCGAGCCGCTCTTCGGTGAGCAGGCGCATCGCGGCGTCGGCGTCCATCGGTTCGCCGAACGCAAAGCCCTGGGCGTATTCGCAGCCCAATTGATACAGCTCGACCGCGTCGGAATCGGTCTCGGCGCCCTCGGCGACCACGTCCATGCCGAGGTCGTGCGCCAGCGCGATGATCGATTTCAGGATCACCGGCCGGGTGCCGCGGCTGGTGGTGCGCACGAAGGATTGATCGATCTTGATGGTGTCGAACGGAAAACGCTGCAGATAGGCCAGCGACGAATGACCGGTGCCGAAATCGTCCAGCGACAATCCGGTGCCGAGCTCGCGAATCCGGCTCAGCATCTGCGCCGCGTGTTCCGGGTTCTCCATCACGAGCAATTCCGTCAGTTCGAGCTTCAGCGTGCCGCGCGCCACCGAGGAACGCGACAGCACGGTGCGGATGTCGTGGAGCAGATCGTGGCGCAGCAATTGCCGCGAGGAGACGTTGACGCTGGCGAAGATCGGCTCGCGCGAGCGCATCGCGCGCTGCCAGATCGAAAGCTGCCTTGCCGTCTGGTCCATCACGAACATGCCGAGATCGACGATCAGGCCGATCTCCTCGGCGATGGAGATGAACTCCACCGGCGACATCCGGCCCAATTTGGGATGATCCCACCGCGCCAGGGCCTCGAAACCGGCGATGGAACGATCTTCCAGCCGAACGATCGGCTGATACAGGATGGTGATTTCCTCACGCTCGATGGCGCGGCGCAATTCGGATTCCAGCGTCAGCCGGTCGGTCTTGCGCGCGCGCATCGCCGGCTTGTAGACGTCGATGCGGTCGCCGCCGATCCGCTTGGAGTGATACATCGCAAGCTCGGCGTCCTTGATGATCTCCTCCGATAGCTGTGTCTGCGGGTCGCTGAGCGCCAGCCCGATCGAGGCGGTGAGGAAAATCTCGCGGTCGTTGAAGGCGATCGGGGCACGGATCGTTTTGCGGATGGTCTCGGCGAAGGCGGTGATGCGCGCCGGCTCATGTTCCGACATCAGGATCAGGCCGAACTGGTCGCCGGCGAGCCGCGCCAGCGTGTCCTGCGGCTTGAGGATGCGCGTCAGCCGCCGGGCCAGCGTCAGCAGGATAGAATCGCCGACCGCGATGCCGACGGAATCGTTGACCTGCTTGAAGCGGTCGATATCGATCACCATCAGCGTCGGCCGCAGGCTGGGCATGGTCTTGGCGAAATTGGCGACCGCCCCCAGGCGGTCGATGAACAGTTTACGGTTCGGCAGGCCGGTGAGATTGTCGTGCACGGAATCGTGCAGCATGCGCTCCTCGGCGTTCTTCATCTCGGTGACGTCGGTCAGCGTGCCGACCACGCGCGAGACTTCGCCGTCGGAGCCGACCACCGGCCGCGCCTTCAGCGCGAACCACATGAAATGGCCGTCCGGCGTGCGCAGCCGAAAATCCTGCACCAGCCGGCCGCGGCGCTGGTCGAGCACGCTGTCGAGTGCGGCGCGGAAACGGTCCTGATCGAGCGGATGCAGCACCTCGAGCCATTTAGCGGCGGGGCCTTCCAGCGTGCCGCGTTTCAAGCCGAGCAGGCTTTCGGTCTCGGGGCTGGTGAATACCTTGTCGGCAGAGACGTCCCAGTCCCAGATCAGGTCGCCTGAGCCGGTCAATGCCAGCGCGCGACGCTCGACGTCGGAGACGACGCCGGTGGTCGCGCCACCGCCCGCAAAGGCGTGCTGCATCACCGTAAACCCGATCAGCATCACGATCAGCACCAGGCCGCCGAGCAGCGCCGGGCCGACAATGTCGTTGGTGACGCTGCCGGCCACCGTCATGCCCGCCGCGATCACCCAAACCACCAGCAGGAACCAGGTCGGGATCAGGAGCACCGCGCGGTCGAAGCCGTGGGTCGACAGATAGACGATCAGCGCGAAGCCGGCGACCGCGATCAGCACCAGCGACATCCGCGCGATGCCCGAGGCTACCGCCGGATCGAACAGTGCCAGCGCCACCAGCGAGCCGAGAAAGAGGAGCCAGCCGATCGTGATATGGGAATAACGCACATGCCAGCGGCTAAGATTGAGATAGGCGAACAGGAACACCAGCAGCGTCGCGGCCAGGATCGCTTCGCCCGCCGCGCGCCAGACCCGCTCGGCGTTGTTCGACATGTCGAGCACCTTGCCCCAGAAGCCGAAATCAACCCCGATATAGACCAGCACGGCCCACGCCAGCGCCGCCGCGGCGGGAAACATGACGCTGCCCTTGACCACGAACAGGATGGTCAGCACCAACGCCAGCAGTCCGGAGATGCCGATCACGATGCCATGGTAGAGCGTGAACGAGTTGACCTTGTCCTTGTAGGCATCCGGCTCCCACAGATAGAGCTGCGGCAATTTATCGGTCCGCAACTCCGCGACGAAGGTGATGATGGCGCCGGGATCGAGCGTGATGCGGAAAATATCGGCGGTGGCGCTATCCTGGCGCTCGGGCCGGTCACCGGTCGAGGGCGTGATGGTGGCGATGCGCGACAATCCAAGATCGGGCCACAACAGCCCCGACGACACGATGCGATAATGGGGGGCGACGATCAGCCGATCGATCTGGTCGTCGGTGTTGTTGGCGAGCGCGAACACCACCCAGTTTTGTCCGCCTTCGCGGGCGCGGACTTCGATGCGGCGGACGATGCCGTCGGGGCCCGGCGCGGTGGACACCTGGATGCGATCAGCATCGCTGCGCTGATGATCGAGCACCGCGGTCAAGTCGATTGCGGGCGCGTCGCCGCGGACGCTGACGGCGTCGATGGCGCGCGCCGGTGGTGCGACCACCGCAAACATCATGAGGCCCAGCGCGATGGGCGCAAGGCACCTGATCAGACGCAATGTCGGTTCTCCGCGATCAACGATGCTTCCGGGCGAAGCGAACCGCCCGACGTTGCGCGATAAATGACATGAAAGCGAGGGAAATCAAAGGGTTTCCCGTCGCGCTTCGGTCACGAGCGTTAAGCGACCAACACAATTTTGCCAATATGTTCGCTGCTTTCCATGCGCCGGTGCGCATCCGCGGCCTTTTCCAGCGGGAATGTGCTGTCCATCAGAGGTTTGACGCGCCCTTCGCGCAACAGCGGCATCACCTTGGCCTCGATGGCCGAGACCATCGCTGCCTTGTCCGCGTTGCTGCGGGGGCGCAGCGTCGAACCGGTATGGTGCAGCCTTTTCACCATCAGCTTGGCAAAATTAACGGTTGCCTTGGGGCCGCCGAGAAACGCGATCTGGATCACGCGTCCGTCGATTGCGGCGGCGTCGTAATTGCGCTCGATGTAATCGCCGCCGACCATGTCGAGAATGACGTCGGCGCCTTTGCCCTCGGTTACCGTCTTTACTTCGGCGACGAAGTCTTCGGTCTTGTAGTTGATTGCGCGGTCGGCGCCGAGCTTGAGGCAGGCGTCCGCCTTGTCCTTCGATCCGACGGTGACGATCACCTTCGAGCCAAAGGCCTTGGCAAGCTGGATCGCCATGGTGCCGATGCCGGAGGAGCCGCCATGGATCAGCAGCGTCTCGCCGGCCTTCAAGGCGCCGCGCTCGAACACATTGTGCCAGACCGTCATCAGCGTTTCCGGGGTGGCGCCGGCCTCCAGCATCGACAGTGCCGAGGGCACCGCCATCGCCTGGGCATCCTGCGCGATGCAATATTGCGCGTAGCCACCGCCGGCGACCAGCGACATCACTTTGTCGCCGACCTTGTGCCGGGTCGCGCCTGGGCCGACTGCGACGACCTCGCCCGCCACTTCAAGGCCGGGCAAATCACTGGCGCCGGGCGGCGGCGGGTAGGCACCGGAACGCTGCGCGACATCGGGACGGTTCACGCCCGCCGCTGCCACCTTGATCAAAATTTCGTTCGGCCCGGGCGCCGGCACCGCGCGGGTCTCAGGCACAAGCACCTCGGGGCCGCCGGGCTTGCTGATGCCGATGACGGTCATTTGCGCGGGCAGCTTTTCCATGATTTGTCCTTGGCCAAACGCTTAAGAAATCCGAAGAGGCATCTGATTAGCCAGCTGCGCTCTGGCTGGCAACCACCTGCCGGATCGTTGAATGCGGAGGACAACGCATGGCCATCGAGGACGACGACCAACCGAGGAAGAAGGTCACCCATGAGATCGGGCAGGATCTATCGCTGCTGTCGGTCGAGGAACTTGCCGAGCGCGTCGCGTTGATGAGTTCCGAAATCGAGCGGCTGCAAGCGGCCATAACCAAAAAGCGGGCCTCGAAAGATGCGGCGAACAGCTTCTTCAAATCGTGAGAGTTCCATGTCGGCAATTTTATGTCGGCCAATGGCCGACACGACCTGCAGAAGCTTTTGGCTAACGGAGGATGAAGCAAATCGTTCGTTTACGATCGATTAAGCTTTCTCGGTTATGAATTAAATTGTCCTCGTTTGGACACCGAGTGGCTCCTGTCACTCTGTTTGACGCCTCCCTGTTATCAACTTCAAAAGCCGCCGGAAACGGCGGCTCTTTTTTTGGCGTCTCGCGTCATCGCGCTGGAAACCATAAAAAGTCTTGCGGCTGGACTCTCGCCTCCTCCCGCGCAATGATTTGTTCATCATAAGCCGGCGCGCGTGCAAGCCGGTTGGTAAACAGTTGCGTGAGGCGCTAACCATGTCGGAACGTTCGCAAAGCGAAACTGCTCTGGTGCAATTCAGCGAGCGGTTGACCAACTCCGCGGCGTTCGGCGCGCTGTTCCGGGAAGGCATGGATCTGGTCGAGGAGACCGCGGCCTATCTCGACGGCGTCGGCCGCACCGAGGCGAAGGCGCTCGACCGCTCCGTCAGCTTGACCTACGCGACCGAAAGCATGCGGCTGACCACGCGTCTGATGCAATTGGCGTCGTGGCTGCTGCTGCACCGCGCGGTCAAGGAAGGCGAGATGACGCTGACCCAGGCCAATCGCGAAAAGACCAAGGTCAAGCTCAGCGCCGCCGAGCCGGGCCCGGATGACATGGTCGAAAAGCTGCCCCAGCAATTGCAGGATCTGATCGTCCGCTCGATGACCCTGCAAACCAAAGTGCGGCGCCTCGATACCACCATCCATGCGCCGGTGACGGAACGCGCGGCGATCGGCAATCCGCTGGTGCCGCAACTCAATCGCCTGAAGGCGGCGTTTGAGCGGTAGGCTTTTTCTTTATCGCCGAGAAAACGGTGGGCACGGCGCAAGGGCGCCTTTGCCGACCCTGCAAATCTCAGCAAAAATAAAAACGCCCCTGAACCGAGCAGGGGCGTTTCGATATCTTGGCTCTTGGACGAAGGGGCCGAGAAGGCTTAGTCCTTCTTGAGGAAGCCCGAGAACTTCTTCTGGAACCGCGACACGCGGCCGCCGCGATCGAGCATCTGCTGGGTGCCGCCGGTCCAGGCCGGGTGCGACTTGGAGTCGATGTCGAGGTTCAGCTTGTCGCCTTCCTTGCCCCAGGTCGAGCGCGTCTGATATTCCGTGCCGTCGGTCATTACGACCGTAATTACATGATATTCCGGGTGAATTGCGGCTTTCATGGCAGATCCTTCGGCGCGCCGGCGCCCGTCAATAAGATGCTAAAGGGGACGGATTTGGGTCGCTCTATAACCCGGCAAGCCCGCAAAAACAAGCCAAGTATCTTCGTCAAGTATCTTCACGGACACGTATCGCTTAAAAATTTGCCAGCGGTGGCGGCGGGGCCTATCTGGGGACGGCAACAGGCGATGGGTCAGATCTCATGAGTGCAGTGGAACGGCTTGAAGACCGGCATGGCGAAACGCCGCCGCGGGGCGATTTGGCCGCGGCTGAAGCAACCTCCATCGAAGCGCAGCTGACGCAATCGCCGGCCAAGAGCGGCGCGCGGCTTCGTCCGTTGCTGGCGCTGGCGCCCTATGTGGCGCGTTACCGCGGGCGCGCGGTGCTTGCGCTCATCTCGCTCACGGTTGCGGCGCTCACGACGCTGTTGGTGCCGGTTGCGGTCCGGCGGATGATCGATTTCGGCTTCAGCCCCGAAGGCATCGCGCTGATCAACAGCTATTTCAGCGTGATGATCGCGGTGGTCGCGGTGCTGGCCTTCGCCAGTGCGTCGCGGTTCTATCTGGTGATGACCATCGGGGAGCGCATCGTCGCGGATCTGCGGCGCGACGTGTTCGCTCATTTGATCTCGCTGTCGCCTTCCTTCTTCGATTCCGCCCGCAGCGGCGAACTGATCTCGCGCCTGACCGCCGACACCACCCAGATCAAATCCGCGGTCGGCGCTTCGGTGTCGATCGCGCTGCGCAATTTGATGCTGTTCGTCGGCGCGACCGCGATGATGGTGATCACGAGCCCCCGGCTGTCGGGCTTGGTGCTGCTGGCGATCCCGGTGATCGTGCTGCCGCTGGTGGCATTCGGGCGCTGGGTGCGGCGGTTGTCGCGCAACGCCCAGGACACGCTGGCGGAGGCGAGTGCCTACGCCTCGGAACTGGTCGGCGCCATCCGCACGGTGCAGGCCTACACCAGCGAGCGGCTGGCCGAGGCGCGCTTCGGTGGCAACGTCGAACAGGCCTATGAGGCGGCGCGCACTTCCACCCGCGCCCGCGCGGTTCTCACCGCGATCATCATCTTCATCGTTTTCACCAGTGTCGTGCTGATCCTGTGGATCGGATCGCATGACGTGCTGAGCGGCACCATCACCCCCGGCCGGCTCGGCCAGTTCGTGTTGTATGCGGCTTTTGCCGCGGCGGGGCTCGGCCAGCTCAGCGAGGTCTGGGGCGAGGTTTCGGCCGCTTCCGGCGCCTCGGAACGATTGTTCGAAATTCTTCGCGTCAAGTCGCAGATCACGGTGCCGGCGTCACCGCTGGCGTTGCCGGTTCCACCGCGCGGCGACGTCGGCTTCGACAATGTCAGCTTCGCTTACCCGACGCGGCCGGATGCTCTGGCGGTCGATGGTGTTTCGCTGGCGGTGCGCAGTGGCGAGAAGGTCGCGATCGTCGGACCTTCCGGCGCCGGCAAGAGCACGCTGTTTCACTTGTTGCTGCGGTTCTACGATCCCGCGAGCGGGGTGATTTCGTTCGACGGCGTGCCGATCCGCACCGCCGATCCACGCGAGGTGCGCGCGCGGATCGCGCTGGTGCCGCAAGACCCCGTGGTTTTCGCGGCCAGTGCGCGCGAAAACATCCGCTTCGGCCGTCCCGACGCCGATGACGCCGAAGTCGAACGCGCCGCCGAGCTTGCCCACGCCACCGAATTCATCCGCCGCCTGCCGGGCGGCTTCGAGGCGCAGCTTGGCGAGCGCGGCGTGACGCTGTCCGGCGGTCAGCGCCAGCGCATCGCTATCGCACGGGCCATCCTCCGCGACGCGCCGTTGCTGCTGCTCGACGAGGCGACCTCGGCGCTCGACGCGGAGTCCGAGACGCTGGTGCAGACCGCGCTGGAAGAATTGATGCGCCACCGCACCACGCTGGTGATTGCCCATCGCCTCGCCACCGTGTTGTCCTGCGACCGGATCATGGTGATGGACCAGGGCCGCATCGTCGAGCAGGGCACCCACGCCTCGCTGGTCGCCGCCAACGGTCTTTATGCGCGGCTGGCAAGGTTGCAGTTCGAAGGGGTGTGAGGCTCCGATCGTCATGCGCGCGCTACGACTGTCATCACCCGCGAAAGCGGGTGATCCAGTATTCCAGACTGCCGATGATAAAATCGAAAGGCCGCGGCCTACCGGATGCCCCGCCTTCGCGGAGCATGACGGCGGAGTGCGGAAGCCGAGAGCTCCTTACCCCTTCCACGCCATCTTCAGCACCGGTCTTCCCGACGTCGGATTCACTTCCTCGCCGGCGTGCACAAAACCGTTACGCCCGTAGAAGCGGATGGCGCGGGCATTGTCGGTGTTGACCAAGAGCGTGATGCCAGCGGGCGACAAGCGTTTCGCCTCGTTGACCAGCGTGTCGGCGAGCTTTGAGCCCCAGTGATCGGGAACGACGACGAGTTGGTCGAGATAACCCGTTGCGTCGATCGTGACAAAGCCAACCAAGGCGCCGGCTTGCTCGGCTACCATGACCGCCGCATTCGGCACCAATTCTTCGCGCCAGCGCTGGCGCCACCACGCCACGCGCGCGGCGAAATCGATTTCCGGATAGGCCTGCTGCCAGGTTTGTTGCCACAGCGCGATCGCGGCGTCTTCGTCCTCGTCGCGATAGGGACGCAAGCGAAAGGAAGCGCTCATCCCGGTAAGGTCGTCATGGCCGGGACAGGCCCGGCCATGACGACCTGGTGGGCACCTAAAATTACCACTTTACCGTTCCGTCAGCTTCAGCTCGATGCGGCGGTTGCGTTTATAGGCCTCTTCGGTCGCGGCAGCATCGAGCGGCTGGAATTCCGCAAACCCGGCCGCGACCAGCCGCTGTGCCGGCACGCCGAGCGAGACCAGATATTGCACTACCGAGATCGCGCGCGCCGACGACAACTCCCAGTTTGACTTGAACAACGGGCTGTTGATCGGCCGCACATCGGTGTGGCCATCGACCCGCAGCACCCAGGCGATTTCGGCTGGAATCTGTTTGTCCAGATCGATCAGCGCGCTCGCGAGCTTGTCGAGTTCAGTGCGGCCCTCGGGCAGCAACAACGCCTGTCCGGTGTCAAAGAACACTTCGGACTGAAATACGAAGCGGTCGCCGACGATCCGGATGTCGGGCCGGTTGCCGAGAATGCTGCGCAGGCGCCCGAAGAATTCCGAGCGGTAGCGCGACAATTCCTGCACCCGCTGCGCCAGTGCGACGTTGAGCCGCTGCCCGAGATCTGCAATTCGCCCCTGCGATTCCTTGTCGCGTTTCTCGGATGAATCGAGCGCTTCTTCGAGCGCGGCAAGCTGGCGCCGCAACGCGCTGATTTGTTGGGTCAAGACCTCGATCTGCGCCAGCGCCCGCGACGATATCTGCTTTTCGGAATCCAACGCCCTGTTGAGTTCGCTGGTGCGGCCGGCGGTGTCATTGCCGGCGCCGGCGAGGCCTTCGTAGAGGCCTTTGACGCGCTCGCGCTCGGCCTCGGCGGAGGCGAGCCCGGCCTTGAGCTGCGAGAGCTGGTCGTCGAGGTTGAGCTTGCCGAGTTTTTCCAGCGACAACAGGTCGTTGAGCTGGGCGATCTTGGCATTGAGCTGCTCCAGCGCCTTGTCTTTGCCGGTGACCTCCTGTGACAGGAAGAACTGCACCACCAGGAACACCGACAGCAGAAACACGATCGAGAGCACCAGCGTCGACAGCGCGTCAACGAAGCCCGGCCAGTAGTTGAATCCGCTCTCGTTGCGGCGTGCACGGGCAAGGGCCATCGGCTTCTCTCTATTTTCTGGCGCGCTTTATTCCTACGAAGCGAAAGCGCCTGGTCAGCTCTTCTCCGGCTGGCGCGCGATCCGCTCCAGCAATTTCCTGATTTCGCGGCTCTGCTCGCCCTGGCCGTCGGCCCATTCGCGGATCATCTGCTGCTCGGCCCGCATATGCGCGACCAGGCCCTGAATGGCTTCGGCGAGATTGGCCATGGCGGCGGTGGTGCCACGGCTCGCGCCGCCCTCGTCGAGCGCCGACCGCAACCGCTCGACCGTGGCCTGAAGTTCGCCGCTCGTGCCGCCGGCACCCTCGCCGGAATATTCGCGTACCGTGGTGGCGAGCCAGTCCTCAAGGTCGGTGTAAAACCGGTTCTGCGCCTGGCTCGATTGCAGATCGAGAAAACCGAGAATCAGCGAGCCGGCGAGTCCGAACAGCGACGATGAAAACGAGATACCCATGCCGCTGAGCGGCGCCGCCAAGCCTTCCTTCAGCGTGTCGAACAAGGCGCCGGCGTCGCCGCCGACCTTGAGGCCGTCGATCACCTTGCCGACCGAACCGACGGTCTCGATCAGGCCCCAGAAGGTGCCGAGCAGGCCGAGAAACACCAATAGGCCGGTCATATAGCGGGAAATGTCGCGGGCCTCGTCGAGCCGGGTGGCGATGGAATCCAGCAAATGCCGCATGGTCTGCTGCGAGATCGTCATGCGGCCGGTTCGCTCGCCGCCGAGGATCGCCGCCATCGGCGCCAGTAGTGTGGGGTGCCGCTCGACGGCGAGCCCGGGGTCGGCAATGCGGAAATTGTTGACCCAGGCGACTTCCGGATAAAGCCGGATCACCTGGCGGAACGACAGGATGGTGCCGATCGCGAGCACCGCGCCGATCAATGCGTTGAGGCCGGGATTGGCGAAAAACGCCATGACGATCTGCTTGTAGAGCACGACCGTGATCAGGGCGCAGAGCACCAGGAAGACCAGCATCCGAACCACGAAAATCCGCGGCGAGGACAATTTGTTGAATTCGATCTCCATCGCGGAGCGGGAAGAGGGGCCTGAAGGCATTGCCGGTGTCATCCGTTGCGAGGAGCCGATTTCGGGCACCAATATGGCACAGCGCGGCCAAGAGAAAAGATCAGATACGCCAGATTCGATGATGACGGTGGGAACCTGCGTTTGAAACCGGTCTCCGACCGGTGCGCAACCAATGGGGCGTCAGCCAATACCGGATCACGGCGGTCTCATCGCTGCTCGTCATGCCCGCGCAGGCGGGCATCCAGTATC
The DNA here is from genome assembly GCA_963814615.1 of uncultured Alphaproteobacteria bacterium. GTDB lineage: Bacteria > Pseudomonadota > Alphaproteobacteria > Rhizobiales > Xanthobacteraceae > Bradyrhizobium. The sequence goes on from CAWFDN010000002.1 coordinate 439,749, forward strand.
CGGTGATACCGGAGTTGAACATCAGCGGCGCGGCGTACCGGATCACCCGCTTTCGCTTCCGCGGATGATGACGGCGAAAATTATGCGAACCAAGGTGGCTCGGGCAAAAGCGGCGCCGCTACTTCCCCAACGGCTTGAGTATCTTCACGAGCTCGGCATGGACGAATTCGTTGCCGCAGATCACGTTGCCGGTCTTGAGCGGGTCGTCGTCGCCGGCAATGCCGCTGACGGTGCCGCCGGCTTCGCGGACGAGGATCTGGCCCGCCGCCATGTCCCACGGCTGCAGGTCGCGTTCCCAATAGCCGTCGAAGCGGCCCGCCGCGACGAAGGCCATGTCGAGCGCGGCGGAACCGGATCGGCGCAGACCCGCGACTTTTGCTTGAATAAGGGTCAGCTCGGTGCGTGACAGTGCGAGGTCACCACGCCCGATATGCGGCAAGCCGCAGGCGAGCACGCATTCGTGGAGTTGACGCCGGCCGGCGACGCGCAAGCGTTGATCGTTGAGGAAGGCGCCTTTGCCGCGTTCGGCGATATAGAGTTCGTCATTGGCCGGATTGTAGATCAGGCCTGCGATCAGCGTACCCTCGCGTTGCAGGCCGATCGAAATCGCAAATTGCGGGATGCCGTGCAGGAAATTGGTGGTGCCGTCGAGCGGATCGACGATCCAGGTGTGGCTCTTGTCGGCGCCTTCGCGGATGCCGCCTTCTTCGCCGATGAAGCCGTAACCCGGCCGCGACTTGGTAAGCTCCGCGTAAAGCAGCTCCTCGGCCCGCTTGTCGGCCATGGTGACGAAATTGGCGGGCCCCTTCAGCGATACCTGAAGATTTTCGATCTCGCCGAGGTCGCGCTTGAGGCTGCGGCCGGCGTGGCGCGCGGCTTTGACCATGACGTTGATAAGGGCTGAATGCAGCATGATCTCGGCTTGCGGTTGATGTTTCGACGCTGAAGATGCGCGGCCGCTCCCGCCGGGGAGAAGCAAGACAGCAGTGGGTGCCCTGCGGTTGCGGTGGCGTCAAGGCGGATCATCGGGCGCCGAGCCACCGACGCGCCGCCGCCTCGGCCGTGGCGCGGTCGTCGGGGCTGAGATTCGCCAGCGCCTCATCGAGCAAGGGGTCGCCCTTGCCGGCGGTTTTCGCCACCAGATGCCATTTGAGGCCCTCGACCTTGTCGACCGGCGCGCCCTGTCCGCTCACCAGCACGCGCGCGAGACGGTTTTGGGCGATCGGGCTGTTTTGCTTGGCGGCTTTGCGCAGCAGCGCCACCGCCGCGGCTTCGTCCTTCGGCGTCCCGGTGCCGTTAAAAAGCGCAATGGCGTATTCGACCTCGGCGTCGACATTGTCGGCGAGCGAGGCCGCCTGTAACAGCCGCACCGCCTTGTCGATGTCCTTCTCGACGCCGGTGCCCTCTTTGTAGAAGGTCGCAAGCGCATATTGTGCCTCCGGACTGCCGGAGTCGGCGGCGACGCGAAACAATTCCGCGGCGCGTTTGAGGTCTTGCGGCAGCGTCTGTCCGTCGAGATAGAGCAAGGCGAGATTATACGCGGCCTTGGGGTTGCCGAGCTTGGCCGAGGACGCCAGCAGCTTCACGGCCTCCTCGCGGTTGACCGGGCTGCCGCGGCCGCCGAGCCGAAGCATCGCCAGTTCGAACATGCCCTCGCGGTCGCCGCCATCGGCGGCGCGCTTGAACCAGTCGGCGGCCTTGGCGTAGTCGCGCTTGACCCCGAGGGCATTGGCGTAGAGCTCACCGAGCATCGTCATCGCCTTCGGATCGCCGAGGTCTTGCACGCGTTTGGTCGCGAGATCGAAGGTGGTCTTGTATTGTCCGCGCTGATAGGCACCGAACACTAGATCGGCATTGGGATCATCAGGCCCAGCCGCCGGCGCGCCGGGGCTTGGCGCTGATTTTGCCGTGGCGGCCGCCGGCTTCCTGGCCGCGGTAGGTGGTTTTACCTTCGGCTTGACCGCTGGTTTGCCTGCCGCCGGCGGCGTTTGCGCAACCGGGGGCGCCAGTGAAACTTGCGCCACCGCGTTTGCTGTCAGCATCAGACAGCTCACGAGGATCGGGATCGGGCGCAAGATCGTCAAGATCTTCATGTCGGGCGTGATCTCGGTTCGGCTTTGGCGGTTCCGGACATCACGGCGTGGGCTTGCCGGATCGTCTGCTCCGCGTCCCTCAGCGCCGCTGCCGCGCCGCGCGGATCATTCCAGATGATATCGCCGACCAGAACGAAATCGGCGCCGGCTGCGGCAAATTCGCCAGCTTCCTCGGATGACGCGGCAAAGCCCACACAGGGCGGCTCGAACAGTTCGGCCCACCATTGCAGGCGCTCGGCGATCGCCTCGCTCGACGGCCGCTGTCCGCTCGCATCGGGCTCGCCGAACAGCACGTAATCGGCACCGGCCTCGCCCGCGGCCATCGAATCGTGTCGTGTGGCCAGCCCGCCGACGCCGGCAATGCGGTCGGGTTTGAGGCTCGGCAGCGCGTCCGCCATGGCCGCGATGCCGGTCAGATGCCCGCCATCGGCGCCGGCGCGGGCGACCAATTCGACGTGACCATCGAGCAAAAGCGCCGCACCGCTGTCCTGGATCGCCGGAGCCAGCGCCTTGAGGCGCGAAATCATGGTGCGCTGGTCGGTCGGCTTCAGCCGCACCAGCACCGCCGCGACATCGGCCTTGGCGAGCAGGTCCGGAAGACTTGCGATCAATGCGGACGGATCGTCCAGCTCCGGCGTCGCGAGATAAAGGCGCGGGATCGGGCGGGGCGGTACAGGTTTTGTGGCCAAATCTATGCCGCCTTCTTCTTTTCCAGATCGGCCTTCCATTCGCCCTTGCTGGCGAGCGAATTCATCCGTGCGCGGTGGGTAAATGCCCGCTGGCCCGCGACTACGTTTTCGGCCTTGCCCGACCACGCCTTCTGCGGCGCGCCCTGCAGCGCCCGGCCGTAGGAAAAGGTGAGGCGCCAGGGCAGGCCGCCGATCCGGTTCATGGCGTCGAGATGCGCGGTGGCGGCCTCGTCGGACTGCCCGCCGGAGAGGAAGGCAATGCCGGGGACGGTGGCGGGGACGCAGCTTCTCAACACCCGAATAGTTTTCTCCGCCACCTCTTGAACCGAGGATTGCTTCGTACTTTTCTTGCCGGAAATTACCATGTTGGGTTTCAGGATCATGCCTTCCAGTGCGACCCGCTGAATCCGCAATTCCTGAAAAGTCTTGTTGAGAACGCACCGGGTCACTTCATCACAGCGGTCGATGTCATGATCGCCATCCATCAGGACTTCCGGCTCGACGATCGGAACAATCTGCGCGGCCTGACATAGGGCGGCGTAACGCGCGAGCGCGTGGGCATTGACATGTATCGCGGTCATGGTCGGAATGTCCCTGCCGATATCAATCACCGCGCGCCATTTTGCGAACCGCGCGCCCCGATCATAGTATTTTTTCAGACGCTCGGCGAGTTTGTCCAACCCTACGGTGATCAACTCACCCGGGCAATTCGGCAAGGCCTGCGTGCCCTCATCGACCTTGATGCCGGGGATCGGCCCTGACTGTGCGATGACATTCACCAGCGGCGTACCATCCTCGGCCGTTTGCCAGATGGTTTCGTCATAGAGAATGACACCGGAGATACACTGGGTCATGGCTTCGCCGGAGCGAAACAGCATTTCGCGATAGTCGCGGCGAGACTCTTCGGTCGATACGACGTCGATGTCGTCGAAGCGCTTCTTGATCGTGCCCGTGGATTCGTCGGCGGCGAGTAGGCCTTTGCCCGGCACGACCATGGCCAGAGCGATCTTGTTGAGATCGGTCAGGTTCATCGATGCTTCCTCCAGAGCGCTGTTGCTTTGCAGATCAAAGTTGACGATTCTCGGGCAAATCACCAAGAAAACGTAAGCGTGCGCGCGGAGGCCGGCGGTTCGCTCCAGAGTAGCCTATCACGCGATTTTCGGATCGAGTTCGCCCTTGACGTAACGCTTCGCCATCTCGGCGGTGGTCAGCACCTTTTTGATCTTGCTCGCCTGACCGGCGGTGTTGAATTCCTGCAGCCGCTGTTTGCAAAGCCTGGTCATCGCTTCCATCGCCGGCTTGAGATATTTGCGCGGATCGAATTCTTCCGGATGCTCGCGCAGCACCTTGCGAATCTGTCCGGTCATCGCCATCCGGTTGTCGGTGTCGATGTTGATCTTGCGGACGCCGTTCTTGATGCCGCGCTGGATCTCGGCGACCGGCACGCCCCAGGTCGGTTTCATCTTGCCGCCATTGGCGTTGATGATGTCCTGCAGGTCCTGCGGCACCGACGATGAACCATGCATCACCAGATGCATGTTCGGCAGTTTGCGGTGAATTTCCTCGATCACCTTCATCGCCAGGATGTCGCCATCCGGCTTGCGGGTGAATTTGTAGGCGCCGTGCGAGGTCCCCATCGCAATCGCCAGCGCGTCGACCTTGGTCTCCTGGACGAATTTCACCGCCTCGTCGGGATTGGTGAGCAGTTGGTCATGGGAGAGCTTGCCCTCCGCGCCGTGGCCGTCTTCCTTGTCGCCCATGCCGGTTTCGAGCGAACCCAGCACGCCGAGCTCGCCCTCCACCGAAATGCCGCCGAGATGGGACATCTCGGTGACTTTCCTGGTGACCCCGACATTGTAATCCCAGTCGGCCGGGGTCTTGCCGTCGGCCTTGAGCGAGCCGTCCATCATCACCGAGGTGAATCCGGCCTGGATCGCGGTCATGCAGGTGGAGGGTTCGTTGCCGTGATCGAGATGCACGCAGACCGGAATCTGCGGATGGATTTCGGTGACCGCGTCCATCATGTGCCGGAGCATCACGTCGTTGGCGTAGGACCGCGCGCCGCGCGAGGCCTGGATGATGACGGGGGCATCGAGGCTGGCGGCGGCCTCCATGATGGCGAGCGCCTGCTCCATATTGTTGATGTTGAAGGCCGGCACGCCGTAATCGTGCTCCGCCGCGTGGTCGAGCAATTGACGCAACGTGATGCGAGCCATGTGTTCGTTCTCCGCGCTGGGTTGCCGCTGCCTTCGGCGTTCGATCTTATCTAGCGTATCTTCAAAACCTCGACGCCTGGCAATGGTTTCCCTTCCATCCATTCGAGAAACGCACCGCCTGCGGTCGAAACATAGGTAAAATCGCCGGCCACGCCGGCCTGGTTGAGCGCCGCCACCGTGTCGCCGCCGCCGGCGACCGCGGTCAATTTCTTTGCCCGGGTCCGCTCCGCTGCGTGCCGCGCCGCCTGCATGGTGCCGCGGTCGAACGGCGGCAGCTCGAATGCGCCGAGCGGGCCGTTCCAGACCAGCGTCGCGGCGTCGTCGATCGCCGCATGAATCCGCGCGATCGATTGCGGGCCGACGTCGAGGATCATGCCGTCGGCAGGGATCGCGTCGAGGCCGTAGGCATGCGACGGCGCATTGGCCGCGAAATGAAACGCAACCACGGCGTCCACCGGCAGGATGATGGCGCAATTGGCGGCTTCTGCCTTGTCGATGATCCGCAGCGCGGTCGCCGCCAGGTCTTTCTCCGCCAGCGACTTGCCGATGCCGAGCCCTTGGGCATGCAGGAAAGTGTTGGCCATGCCGCCGCCGACCACCAGCGCATCGACCTTGCTGACGAGGTTTTCCAACAAATCGATCTTGGTGGAGACCTTGGCGCCGCCGACGATCGCGATCACCGGCCTGGTCGGCGCCTCCAGCGCCTTGCTGAGCGCTTCAAGTTCGGCCTGCATGGTACGGCCGGCATAGGCCGGCAATACGTGGCCAAGGCCCTCGGTGGAGGCGTGCGCCCGGTGCGCCGCCGAGAAGGCGTCGTTGACCCAGATATCGCCGAGTTTGGCGAGCTCTGCCACGAACGCCGGATCGTTTTTTTCTTCTTCCTTGTGAAAGCGGGTGTTTTCCAGACAAAGGATGTCGCCGTCCTTCATCGCCGCGACGGCCTGTTGCGCGACGTCGCCGATGCAGTCGTCGGCGAACGCAACCGGCTTCCTGATCACCTGGGCGAGCGCCGCCGCGACAGGCTTGAGTAAATCTTTGGCGTCGCGGCCCTTGGGCCGGCCGAAATGCGCCAGCAGAATCACTCTGCCACCCTTGCCGGAGATCTCGGTGATGGTAGGGGCGATGCGTTCGAGCCGGGTCAGGTCGGCGATGCGGCCGTTTTCCATCGGCACGTTGAGGTCGACGCGCAGCAGCACGCGCTTGCCCTTCACGTCGATGTCATCGAGGGTGCGGAATTGTTTCATGTTCGTTTCCCGCGTCATGGCCGGCCATAGCCGTCCGAATGACGGTGTCGCTCTCGCCTTTGTCCCGGCCATCCACGTCTTGAGTGCCCAAGCAGGGAGAAGGCGTGGATGCCCGGCACAAGGCCGGGCATGACGATAAGTCCTACAGCAGTTTCCCGATCGCCACGGCGGTGTCGGCCATGCGGTTGGAGAAGCCCCATTCATTGTCGTACCACGACATCACCCGCACCAGCGTGCCGTTCTGCACCTTGGTCTGGTCCATGTGGAACGTAGAGGAATGTGGATCGTGGTTGAAGTCGATCGAGACGTTGGGCGCGGTGGTGTAGCCGAGAATGCCCTTCATCTGCTGCTCGCTGGCCCGCTTCATCGCCTCGTTGATTTCCTTCACGTCGGTCTTGCGCGACGCCACGATCTTGAGATCGACCACCGAGACGTTGGGGACGGGGACGCGGATCGCGACGCCGTCGAGCTTGCCTTGCAGTTCCGGCAGCACCAGCCCGATCGCCTTGGCGGCGCCCGTCGAGGTCGGAATCATCGACATCGCCGCGGCCCGGCCGCGATAGAGATCCTTGTGCAACGTATCGAGCGTCGGCTGGTCGCCGGTGTAGGCGTGGATCGTGGTCATGAAACCCATCTCGATGCCGACGGTGTCGTTCAAGACCTTGGCGACCGGCGCGAGGCAATTGGTGGTGCAGGAGCCGTTGGAAATCACCAGATGTTCTTTGGTGAGTTTGTCGTGGTTGACGCCGTAGACGATGGTCGCATCGGCGTTATCGGCGGGCGCCGAGACCAGCACGCGCTTGGCGCCGGCGGTGAGGTGCGCCGCGGCCTTGTCCCGTGCGGTGAAAATGCCGGTGCATTCCAGTGCGACGTCGATGCCGAGGTCTTTCCAGGGCAGCGTGGTCGGGTCGCGGTGCGCGGTGACCTTGATCTTGCCGTTGCCGAGGCTGATCGAATCGCCTTCGACGGTCACGGTGCCGGGGAAGCGGCCATGCACTGAATCAAAGCGCAGCAGATGCGCGTTGGTCTCGACCGGGCCGAGATCGTTGATGGCGACGACTTCGATGTCGTGGCGGTTGGCCTCGTAAATCGCCCGCAGCACGTTGCGGCCGATGCGGCCAAATCCGTTGATCGCGACCCGGATTGCCATAGGTGTTTCTCCTTCAATAGCCTGTGTCATCCCACGGAGGACGTGGTGCCGCCTTCCGGAGATGGTTGCTTGCGGATCGCCCGGTTCAGCCGGGCGAGAACGGACAATATGACGGTTTAGCTAGTCCTTTTTTCGGTCAATCTCAACCGTCAGGCCAAGCGCTTCTGCGCAGCGTTAACGACCGCTTCGGCCGTTATTCCGAAATGCTTGTAGAGGTCCTTGGCCGGGGCGCTGGCGCCGAAGCTGCTCATGCCGACGAAGATCCCGTCCGGTCCGATCACCGCGTCCCAGCCGAACCGGACCGCGGCTTCGATCGCGATTTTGACCGGGGCAGCGCCGATGATGGCGTGGCGCCGGTCCGCCGGTTGCGCCAGCAGCAATTCGAGCGAGGGCACCGACACCACCCGCGTCGCGATGCCGGCCTGCGCCAGTTGCTTTTGGGCGGCGACGGCGATTTCCACTTCGGAGCCCGAGGCATACAGCGAAACCTTGGCCTCGCCGTTCGCGGCGATCAGTTCGTAGCCGCCCTGGCTGCATAAATTGTCCGACGTCGCGACCGTGCGCGCCGGGATGAGGTTCTGCCGCGACAACGCCAGCACCGTCGGACCGGTGGTGTTTTCCAGCGCCAATTGCCAGCATTCCGCGGTCTCCACCGCGTCGGCCGGGCGGAACACCCGCATATTCGGCATCGCACGCAGTGAGGCCAGATGCTCCACCGGCTGGTGCGTGGGGCCGTCTTCGCCAAGGCCGATCGAATCGTGGGTCATGACGTAGACCACCGGCACGTGCGACAGTGCCGCGATCCGCATCGAGGGCCGGGCATAATCGGTGAAAGTCAAAAAGGTGCCGCCCGCCGGCGCAAAGCCGCCATGGGTCGAAATGCCGTTCATCGCCGCCGCCATGCCCATCTCGCGAATGCCGTAATGGATGTAGCGGCCGGAAAAATCGTCCGGCGTCACTTCTTTCAAACCCTTGGTCCGGGTGTTGTTGGACGGGGTCAGATCAGCGGAGCCGAGCAGCAATTCCGGCATCGCCGGCACCAGCACATCGAGCACCATCTCGCTCGCTTTGCGCGTGGCGACCGTCGGCGGATCGGCGACGAGCTTGTCCTTGAGCTTGCCGATGGCCTCGCCGAGGGCTTTCGGGCGCTTTCGATCGATCACGCGGCGCTGGAATTCGTTGCGTTGCGCCTCGGGCGTCGCATCGAAGCGCGTGCGCCAGTCGGCATGCGCGCTGGCGCCTTGTTTGCCGACAGCACGCCACGCGGCCAGCACATCGTCGGGAATCTCGAACGGTCCGTATTCCCAGCCCAGTTTTTTCTTCGCGCCGGCCAGCTCTTCCGCGCCGAGCGGCTCGCCATGCGCCTTCGAGGTGCCGGCCTTGTTCGGTGCGCCGAAACCGATCGTGGTCTTGCACGCGATCAGCGAGGGGCGGTCGGCGCTTTGCGCCTGCGCGATCGCCTCGGCGATCGCTTTCTGATCGTGGCCGTCGATCTGCACCGCGTTCCAGCCATGGGCCTTGAAGCGGGCGACCTGGTCGACATTGTCGGTCAGCGAGATCGGGCCGTCGATGGTGATGCCGTTATCGTCGTAGAGGAAGATCAGCTTCGACAGCTTCAGATGTCCGGCGAGCGCCAGCGCTTCATGGCTGACGCCCTCCATCAGATCGCCGTCGGAACACAGCACATAAGTATAGTGATCGACGATATCCGCGCCGAATTCGGCGGCCAGCAGCCGTTCGGCCAAGGCCGTTCCGACCGACGAGGCGACGCCCTGGCCGAGCGGGCCGGTCGTGGTCTCGATCCCCGAAGTGATGAAATTCTCCGGATGCCCGGGGGTCTTGGAGCCGAGTTGGCGGAAATTCTTGATCTCTTCGAGCGTCATCTCGGTATTGCCGGTGAGATACAGCAGCGCATACAGCAGCATCGATCCGTGGCCGGCCGAGAGGATAAAGCGGTCGCGGTCGGGCCAGCGCGGGTCGGCGGCGTCGAATTTCAAAAATTGCGTAAACAGCACGGTGGCGACGTCGGCTGCGCCCATCGGCAGGCCGGGATGGCCGGATTTGGCCTTCTCGACGGCATCCATCGCCAGCGCGCGGATCGCATTGGCCATACGGTAGTGATCGACGCGCGCCATGATGAAAATCCGTCTGAAATGAGGTGCTTGGTGACGATCCGGCCGTAAGCGAAGGGTAGGTATAGCTTCGAGGGTACCGGGAACTTGAGGGCTGGATAGCATCTGTATTCCCGGAGTCCAAGGCGATGAAACGCGCTGCAGGGCCGAAAAGTTGCTTTGCGGTGCATAGCTTCGAAGCGGCGTTGCGCTAGGCTTGCTTGCCACGTAAATTTCTCGGTCTAAACGCTTGCCGAACCGCGGATTTTGCGGTCCGGCCGGCTCACGGAAGGTCTGCATTGTTTCTCATGAATGACCGTCCCGCCAACGAGACCGGCAACGCCGAGCCCGCCACGGCCGACATCGAGGCTGCGACCCGGCGGCTGATGACGGCGCTCGACGCCCTGGAAAGTGCGGTCGAGCGGCGGCGCGAAGCCGACCGCGACGAGAATGAGCTGGCGGCCCGAATTCAGGCGCTCGGCGTGGATCGATCGCGGCTCGCCGACGAACTCGATGGATCGCTGGTGAAATCGCGCCGGCTGGAGCGCGCCAATCGCGACATCGCCGAAAGGCTCGACGCCGCGATCGGCACCATCCGCTCGGTGCTCGATGCCGGAGAGACCTCATGAGCCATATCAACGTCACCATCAACGGCCGGCAATACCGGATGGCCTGCGAGGAAGGGCAGGAGGTGCGGCTGTTGAAGCTCGCCGAGAGCCTCGAATCGCGGATTCAAAGCCTGCGCGGCAAGTTCGGCGAGATCGGTGACGCGCGCCTGACCGTGATGGCGGCGCTGACCGTGTGCGACGAATTGGTCGACGCCAACCAGCGTATTCGCAGCCTTGAAGAGGAGCTGGAGGCCTTGCGCGACGTTCGCGTGGTGGCCTCGGACCGCGCCAAGGCCACCCAGGTGGCGGTGGCCAATGCGCTGAATTCCGCCGCCGAGCGCATCGAGAAAACCACGCAGGTGCTCAACCGCACCATCGGCGGCGGTGTGGCGATCGGGTGAGATGGCCTCGCGTTAACGCTGGCGGTTTGACGCCATCGTGGTTAGATTGATTTTGCGAGGCTGCGTCGCGCGTCAGGAGCCACATATCCCCGGGGCCTTATCGATCCTTAAGGGAACTGTCCCTGGCCGGGTCCGTGGATCCGGTCATATGGTGCCCACCTACTTTCGTAGGGAACTCCGGGATCGAGCGCTTCAACGGCCATCGTGGCTTCGCACTTTTGTTTTTTAATCCGATCAATATCGTCATGGCCGGGCTTGTCCCGGCCATCCACGTCTTTAGCATGCATCGAAAGAAAGACGTGGATGCCCGGCACAAGGCCGGGCATGACGGTGGTCAATGTCAAACCCCGCTGCTTCGATCCCAGACAAAGCAACCCTCCGCGCCACCGCGCTCGCCAACCGCGACGCTTTGAGCGGCGAATACCGTGCCGCCGCGGCGCTGACGCTGGCGCTGCGCGGGCTGCCGATCGCGATCACACCTGGCACGGTCGTCGCCGGCTACGCGCCGATCCGCAGCGAGATCGATCCCGCACCGTTGATGCAAAAGCTCGCCGCGCAAGGCGCGCAACTGGCGTTGCCGGTGATCTCCGCGCGCGACCTTCCGCTGAAATTTCGCGCGTGGTCTACCGGCGACACGTTGCAGCGCGGGCCGCTCGGCATTCTCGAGCCCTCGCTCGAGGCCGCGGAAGTCATCCCGGACATTTTGCTGGTCCCGCTCGCGGCCTTCGACCGCTCCGGCCACCGCATCGGTTACGGCGCCGGCTATTACGACCGCACGCTGGCGCCATTGCGGGCCACCAAGAACATCACCGCGCTCGGCCTCGCCTTTGCCGCGCAGGAAATCCCGGTGGTTGCCGCTTCCGCCCACGACGCGCGGCTCGATCTTGTGCTAACCGAGGACGACACGATCGATTTCCGGAGTTTATAGTCTTGCGCATTCTTTTCGTCGGTGACGTCGTCGGCAGGGCCGGACGCACCGCCATCTGCGAACATTTGCCCGGCCTGATCCGCGACTGGGCGCTCGATCTCGTCGTCGTCAACGGCGAGAATGCCGCCGGCGGTTTCGGCATCACCGAGGCGATCTACCAGGAATTGACCGACGCCGGCGCCGACGCGATCACGCTCGGCAATCACGCGTGGGATCAGCGCGAGGCGCTGGTGTTCATCGAGCGCGCGCCGCGGCTGGTTCGTCCCGCGAATTACCCCAAGGGCACGCCGGGCCGTGGTGCCGCGCTGATCGACACCAAGAACGGCCAGCGCGCGCTGGTCATCAACGTCATCGGCCGCGTCTTCATGACGCCGTTCGACGACCCGTTCGCCGTCCTCAACCGCGAACTCGACGCCTGTCCGCTGCGCGAGGCGGCGGACGCGGTTCTGGTCGATTTCCACGGCGAAGCGTCGAGCGAAAAGCAGGCGATCGGCTTTTTCTGCGACGGCCGCGCCAGCCTCGTCGTCGGCACCCACACCCATGTGCCGACCGCCGATCATCAAATCCTGCCCAACGGCACCGCCTACATGACCGACGCCGGCATGACCGGCGATTACGACTCGGTGATCGGCATGCAAAAAGAAGAGCCGCTGCGGCGTTTCACGACCGGGATTCCGTCGGGACGGTTCGAACCGGCGCTCGGTGTGGCGACCTTGAGCGGCGTCGCGGTCGAGACCGACGATGCGACCGGCTTGGCGTTGCGGGTCGCGCCGGTGCGGATCGGCGGAAGACTGGAGCCGACGCGGCCGGGGTTTTGGGTGGGGTAGGGGCGGCCTAGCTAGGTCCGCTAGGCTTTTACAGTATTTGATTTCGCAGCAAGCGTAGCCCGCATGAGCGAAGCGACATGCGGGGTTCGGTTGGTACAATCCCGGATGTCGCTTCGCTCATCCGGACTATTATTGCTGATTTGCCTGACGGGCTGTTTCGTCGTTCGGCTGTCCAGCCCCTTTCGCAAAAATATCCCTGTTCTCTCCTGACCCAAATCACCGCTACATCCGTCGCCATCCCGTCCCGATAGAGGGGCGTATCGCGATCGTCACGGACGTAGGGCACGGGATGCGGTGGACGCGGCAGCGTTGGGCGCGCGACGGGAATCGCAGGGCGGCTCCTTTGGAGTCGTGAGCGATCATCAAGCGCGTGGACGAACGGCGCTTTTGCGGACGGTGAAGTCGTGTGGTCCTGGCATCCGTTGCTGATGTTAAGTCCGCGGAGGTTAAGTCGGCCCGACCGGGCCTGGACAAAACCTTCATCCGTGGATGACGGTGACAAAAAGAATTCGTCGCCGGGGAGAGCACGAAGCAAACCGTTAAAACCATTGCGCAGGGAATGCCGGGTCGCTCCGGCTGGACCTTCGGCGACGACACTCGTGTGCTCACTACCACTTCGCACACGAGGCTGCGGGTGCAGCGGGCACCCGGCATTCCCTGCGCCCTTTATTTTTCCGGCGCATAGATTCACCCACGACTCGGGCGATTCGCGCCGCGGGAATGCGGAGGCGTGTCTCGGTTTTCCGTCATTGCCTGCGACAAACGCGAAGCGTTTGCGCAAGGGAGCGAAAGCGACGAAGCAATCCAACTTTCACATTCGCGGGCATCGACCATGGATCGCTTCGCTTGCGCTCGCAAGGACGCGGAAAAACGATGGGCCGTCGCTGTTTGATAATGGAATCGGAAAATTGCGCGAGAGTGCTACTCGCGCGCTGCCACCTTATCGCGCCGACGCTTCACGCCAGCCGAAAGCCCATGCGGAAGGCGCCCCAATGGTGGCCGCGGATGGTGATCGGCGCCGAGAGGTCTTTCATCAACACGAAATTGCCGCCGCCCATGTCGCGCCGGTAGGTTTGCAGCAAAAACGGCTTGGTGTTGGCGGCGACTTTGCGCACCGCGCGATCGTTGAACAGCCGCTTGTTGCGGCAATTGGCGTTGTTCCAGACCGGGTCGGGTCCGGGGGGCAGGCGATAGTTCGGGTTGTGGGTGGGGAGATAGCCGCCTTTGGCCCAGGCGACGCAAAAGACGATACGAGGGTCGAGTTTTTGAATCGGATCCTGAATCGGCGGCAGAATCCGGTCGGTCAGGGCGACATAGTCCGTGAGGTATTGTTTCGGGTTGGTGCCGGGAATTTCGCGGTAGTTCTCGTCCATCCATTGATCGAGGCGGATGTCGCCGCGCTCGATCGCGCTCTCGAATGCGGTGGAAATCTGCTTGGCGGTATCGATCACGAGGCGGATCAACGGGGCGTCCGAGGTCTCCACCCCGCTGTCGGCGATCAGCGCGATCAGGCCTTCGGAAATGTCGAGCAGCTTGGCAACCCTGTCGTCGGCGAGCTTCAGATCGGTCGACGACAGATCGACGCCCTTGCCGAGATTGCCGAGCTCCTCGATCACCATGTCGCAATGCGCGAGGTTGGAAGTCGCGGCCTTGGTGACCCCGTCGATCTCGCGGCCGACTGCGGTGAAGCCGTCCTGCACCCGGACGATGATGCTCTCGATTTGCTGCGCGCCGTCGCCGGCGCTCTTGGCCCGCAGCGAGGCGTCACCGCTCTCGCCGATCAAATTGCTGACCTGGCCGTCGAGATCGCGAACGGTGTCGCCGATCAGATGGGTCGCCTGCCGGGTCGCTTCGGCGAGGTTCTTCACCTCGCCGGCGACGACCGCAAAGCCTTTTCCGGCGTCGCCGGCGCGGGCGGCTTCAATGGTCGCGTTCAAGGCGAGCAGGTTGGTTTGCTTGGCGATCGCCTCGATCGATCCGGAGACCTTGGCCACTTGCGCCAATGCGATACCGACCGCGCCGAGACGTTGTTCGATGCGGCCGACCGCCGCGATCAATTGCGAGATGTGCTGGACCGCCGTTTCCACCACAGCGCGGGATTGGGTGATTTCCCCGATCGCGGAGGTGGTGGCGGTCTGCACCGCCTGCGACGCGCTGGCGATGCCGTGATTGGCGGAAACCATGGTCTCGGCGGTCTTTTGCAGATGGCCGAAACGGTCGGATTGGGTGGAGACCCGTCCTGCCACTTCCTGAAGATTTCCGGCGACGTCCGCGAGCTCGACCCCGAGGCCGCCGATCCGGTTTGCAAGCTGATCGACCAGACGTTCGCTATCGGGGGCGACGGGCGCAGCACGGTCGAACTTGATAGGCTGCACAACCGACATCACTCATCTCTCCGGGGGGAAACTCTAGGTGTGGCCGGCATCCTGGCAGTTGGGCATGAAGTCATGGTTAACGAATGCCTGATCGGTAGGCAGGAAGTGTTGCCACCATACCGAAAACATCCCCAAATCTTTGATTTTGCCTATGCAAAAGCCTATAAGGCCGCGCCTTCCATCCCCTGAAATCCCGGACGAATCCGCAAGAGAGACCGCATGGCCGGACATTCCCAGTTCAAGAACATCATGCACCGCAAGGGCCGGCAGGATGCCCAAAAGTCGAAACTGTTCAGCAAGCTGGCGCGGGAAATCACCGTCGCGGCCAAGCTGGGCCAGCCTGACCCCGGCATGAACGCGCGGCTGCGCGCGGCGATCATCTCCGCCCGCCAGGAAAACATGTCGAAGGATTCGATCGAGCGCGCGGTGAAGAAGGCGAGCGGCAGCGAGAGCGAGAATTACGACGAGATTCGCTACGAGGGGTATGGCCCGGGCGGTGTCGCCGTGATCGTCGAGGCCTTGACCGACAACCGCAACCGCGCCGCCTCCGACATCCGTTCCTATTTCACCAAGGCCGGCGGCAATCTCGGCGAAACCGGCTCGGTCGCCTTCATGTTCGACCGCGTCGGCATCATCGAATACGACGCCAAGGTCGCCTCCGACGATGCCATGCTGGACGCCGCGATCGAGGCCGGCGCCGACGACGTGGCGTCGAGCGAGAATGGCCATGAGGTCTATGCCTCGCCGGAGACTTTCCGCGAGGTGGCGAAGGCGCTGGAGGCGAAATTCGGCGAAGCCCGCAAGGCGGCGCTGACCTGGAAACCGCAGAACACCGTGCCGGTCGACGACGAGACCGGCGAGAAGCTGTTGAAGCTGATCGACCTCTTGAACGAGCACGACGACGTCCAGAACGTCTACGCCAATTTCGAGGTCTCCGACGCGCTGGTCGCCAAGATGGGGGGGTGATTCGCGAGGGGGTAGGGGCCGTAGATGTTTCGCCGATCCGCCGCCGGCGTTATCACTGTCCCATGACATCACCTCCGATTCGCCCTCCCGTCCGCATCCTGGGCATCGATCCGGGTCTGCGCCGCACCGGCTGGGGCGTGATCGAGATCGACGGCAACCGGCTGATCTTCATCGGCTGCGGTTCGGTGGAACCGCCCGACAGCCTGCCGCTGGCGAGCCGCCTGCTCGCGATCCATGAGGGCCTTGCCGCCGTGCTCGGCGATTTTCGTCCCGCCGAAGCCGCGGTCGAACAGACCTTCGTCAACAAGGACGGCGTCGCCACGCTCAAGCTCGGCCAGGCGCGCGGGGTGGCGATGCTGGCGCCGGCGATGTTCGGAATCTCGGTCGCGGAATACGCCCCGAACCAGGTGAAAAAGACCGTGGTCGGCGCCGGCCACGCCGACAAGAACCAGATCCTGATGATGCTCAAGATTTTGTTGCCGAAAGCCGAGCCGAAATCCGCCGACGCGGCGGACGCGCTCGCGATCGCCATCACCCACGCTCATCACCGCCAAAGTGCGGCGCTGCGGCTGAAAGTGGTCGGGCTATGATCGGCAAACTCAAGGGCCTGATCGAACTCTTACGGCGAGGATTACGTGATCCTCGACGTCGGCGGCGTCGGCTATCAGGTGCATTGCTCGGCGCGCTCGTTGCAGGCGCTGCCGTCGCCCGGCGAGGCGGCGGTGCTGTCGATCGAGACCTATGTGCGCGAGGATCAGATCAAGCTGTTTGGTTTCCGCAGCGACCTCGAGCGCGAATGGTTCCGGCTGTTGCAGACCGTGCAGGGCGTCGGCGCCAAGGTCGCACTGGCGGTGCTCTCCACCTTGCCGCCGTCCGATCTGGCGAACGCGATTGCGCTGCGCGACAAGGCGGCGGTGACGCGCACGCCCGGCGTCGGCCCCAAGGTGGCCGAGCGCATCGTCACCGAATTGAAGGACAAGGCGCCGGCGTTTGCCAATGTCGATCCGGCGCTGGTGCATCTGTCCGGCGCGATCGACGATCACCGCGCCCCACGCCCGGTCACCGATGCGATCTCGGCGCTGGTCAATCTCGGTTACGGCCAGCCGCAGGCGGCTGCTGCTATTGCCGCGGCCTCCCGCAGCGCCGGTGAGAACGCCGAGACCGCGCAGCTCATCCGGCTCGGGCTGAAGGAGTTGGCGAAGTGACCACGCCCTCCCGCATCGTTACGCCTGAGCGCCGCGCCGATGATATCGGGGACACTGCCTTGCGGCCGCAAGTGCTGTCGGAATTCGTCGGCCAGGCGCAGGCGCGCGCCAACCTCTCGATCTTCATCGAGGCCGCGCGCAAGCGGGGCGAGGCGCTGGACCATGTGCTGTTCGTCGGCCCGCCTGGGCTGGGCAAGACCACGCTGGCGCAGATTGTCGCGCGCGAACTCGGCGTCGGCTTCCGCGCCACTTCCGGGCCGGTGATCGCCAAGGCCGGCGATCTCGCCGCACTTCTGACCAATCTCGAAGAACGCGATGTGCTGTTCATCGACGAAATCCATCGCCTCAGCCCCGCGGTCGAGGAAGTGCTGTATCCGGCGATGGAGGATTTTCAACTCGACCTCATCATCGGCGAGGGGCCGGCGGCGCGCTCGGTCAAGATCGAACTCGCCAAGTTCACGCTGGTCGGCGCGACGACCCGCGCGGGCCTGTTGACCAATCCGCTGCGCGACCGTTTCGGGATTCCGGTGCGGTTGAATTTCTACACCGAGCAGGAACTGGAAAAGATCGTCACCCGCGGCGCCCGCGTGCTGAACATTGGCATGACGCCGGATGGCGCCAACGAAATCGCGCGCCGGGCCCGCGGCACGCCGCGGATCGCGGGCCGGCTGTTGCGGCGGGTGCGGGATTTTGCGTCCGCCGCGGACGCCACCGCGATCGATCGTGCCATCGCCGATCACGCGCTGAGCGCGCTCGAGGTCGATGCTGCCGGCCTCGACGCCATGGACCGGCGTTATCTCTCCACCATCGCGATGAACTACGGCGGCGGCCCGGTGGGCGTGGAAACCATGGCGGCGGCGCTGTCGGAGCCGCGCGATGCCATCGAAGACATCATCGAGCCGTTTTTGATCCAGTGCGGTTATCTCCAGCGCACCCCGCGTGGGCGGCTGTTGACCTCGCATGCGTTCCGCCATCTCGGTCTCGCCGAGCCCGCGCGCGATTCCGCGCAGTTCGGCTTGTTCAGTGGCGGCGACGAAGAGCCATCGTAATTTCGCTTCATTCCCGAGTCATGAACGCCAAGCATCACAATTAGTCCTCATGATTTCACGTCGCCAGTTCTTTCGTTTCCTTGCCGGGCTCGGCGCGTTCAGCGCGTCGAGCACCGCCTATGGATTTGGCATCGAGCCTCTGCTGCGGCTTCGGGTCGCGCGGTACGACATCTCGCCGCCGCAATGGCCGGGTGATTTCCAGCTCAAGATCGCCGTCATCGCCGACCTTCATGCCTGCGATCCCTGGATGTCGTTGCAGCACATTGAAGCGATCGTCGAGCGCACCAATGCGCTTGAGGCGGATGTCATCGTCATGCTCGGTGACTACGTGGCCGGGCACAGCCATGTGACCCGCTACATTCCAGCCAACGAATGGGCGCCGGTGCTCGCCGGGTTGAAGGCCCCGCTTGGCGTACATGCGATCCTCGGCAATCACGATTGGTGGGAAGACAAGACCGTGCAGCGCGAGGGGGAGGGAGTGACCCTCGCCCGGCGTGCGCTCGAGGCGGCCGGGATTCCGGTTTACGAGAACGACGCCAAACGCCTCATCAAGGACAACCGCCCGTTCTGGCTTGCCGGGCTCGGCGATCAACTGGCCTATCTTCCGGCGCGACGGTTTCGGCCGATCAAGCGTATCGGTGTCGATGACCTGGCCGCCACGCTTGCGAAGGTGACCGACGATGCACCGGTCGTGCTTTTGGCGCACGAGCCTGATGTGGCGATGCGCGTGCCGGCGCGGGTCGCGTTGCAGCTCTCGGGGCATACCCATGGCGGCCAGGTGCGCTTGTTCGGGTGGTCGCCGGTGGTGCCGTCGCGTTACGGCGCAAAATTTGCGTACGGGCACTCCCGCGAGAAGTGCGACGTCATTGTTTCCGGCGGCCTCGGTTGCAGCATCATGCCGTTCCGCCTCGGCGTCCCACCCGAGATCGTGTTGGTGACACTGGGTGGAGCGCAGCCGGCCATTTCATAATTCGCGGGAACGTGTCCTTGTAGGATCGCCCGGACTACCCGCCGCTCCAGCGACAAGTGGGCATGGAAATGTGCACCAAATGATGCTATATTTGATGCCATGGAGGTGGTCTCATGAGAACCACGATCGCGATTGACGACGAATTGTTTGCCAGGGCGCAGGAATATGCCGGCGTTACCGAGAAATCTGCCGTCGTCAGAGAAGCGCTGAAGGCATTTGTCGAGCGTGAGGCTGCGCGGCGGCTTGCCCGCCTGGGAGGCACGCAACCGGACGCCAAGGCAGCACCGCGCCGCCGCCCTCAACGATGATTCTCGCTGACACGTCGATTTGGATAGACCATTTTCGTCGCGGCGATCTACGGTTGGCTCGATTTCTCGACTGTGGCGAAGTCGTCATGCATCCGTTTGTGATTGGAGAACTGGCGCTCGGTTATGTCCCTGACATCGCCGCGATGATCGTAGATTTACACACGCTTCCGAAGGCGATTGTGGCGGATACCAACGAGGTGTTCAAATTTATTGCCCATCGAAAAATGTCGGAATCCGGGATCGGATATGTCGACGCCCATCTGCTGGCCGCCGCTGCCCTGGCGCCGGAAACGTTTCTTTGGACGCGCGACAAGCGATTGCACAGTGTGGCTCAATCCCTGATGCTCGCCGCTGAAATCCAGGAATGATGTGATGTCCCCCCTCGACGGCGAGATGTGCGACGGCCGCCATCACATGCAGATCCGGGTCTATTACGAGGACACCGATTTTTCCGGCATCGTCTATCACGCCAACTATCTGCGCTTCATGGAGCGGGGGCGGACCAATCATCTGCGGCTGATGGGCGCCGAGCAGCACGCGCTGTTCGCCGAAGCGCAGGCGGAAACGCCCGGTTTTGCTTTCGTGGTGCGTTCGATGCAGATCGATTATTTAAAGCCGGCGCGGATGGATGACGTACTCGACGTCGTGACGTGGCCCATTGGGGTAAAGGGCGCCTCGATCACGCTGGCACAGGAGGTTCGGCGTGGCGAGCACGTGCTGGTCAAGGCACAGGTGCGCGTCGCCTTCGTCAGCCAGGGGCGGGCGCAGCCGATCCCGAAAGCGCTGCGGACGCTCATGAAGGCCGACCAAGTCTAGCCGCTAATACCCGCGTGCGGGGTCGATAACGTTCTCCAGCCGTGCGCCGGCCTCAAAACGATCGATTTGCAGTGCCACGTATTTGGAGATTTCGTCGGCATCGGTGTCGGCGGCGTTGTGCGGCGTCAGCACGATTTTTGGATGGGTCCAGAACGGGCTCTCCGCCGGAAGCGGTTCGTTGGCGAAGACGTCCAGCGAGGCGCCACCGAGCGTGCCGTCGTCGAGGCATTCGAGGATGTCGGGTTCGTTTTGCAAGCCTCCGCGGCCGGCATTGATCACAACCGGCGCACCGATCGGACTCTGGCGGTTGAGCTTTATAAACAATTCGCGATTCAAAATGTGGCGCGTGCCCGATGTGAGCGGCAGCAGGCAAACCAGGATATCGGTGCGTTGCAGAAACGCATCGAGTTCTGATTTGCCGTGAAAGCTTTCGACGCCGTCGATCTGCTTTCGACTGCTGCTCCAGCCCGACACGCGAAAGCCGAGACGCCTGAGCACTTCGGCCGCGTTCGATCCCAGCGTGCCAAGCCCCATGATGCCGACCGAAATTGCGCTCGCCGACTATTGAAATTTTGGCGCCCAGCGTTTCTCGCGCTGGCTGGCTCTCAAATAAAGCTCTTGTCGGTGATGCATCAGTACATGCAGCACGACATATTCCGTCATGCGATCGGTGAGATCGGCGACCGCAACCCGAACCAGCGGCACTTTCGGCAGCCGGCCATCGGCCAACAGCGCATCGACGCCGGCCCCCAGATTGAAAATGACCCGCAGATTTGGAAAGGCCGCAAGCGCGCCTGGAGCTGGCTTCCAGACGGCGGCGTAGTGCACCTCGGCGGGGTCGAACGCCATATCGGGCAACAGCAAAACACGGCGATCGCTGCAGACCTCCATGAACCGGTGTTGCCAGCGTTCGGGAGACCAGTTTTCAGTCCCGCCGTGCACGAGCAGGGCGAGCGCACCTTTGTTCATCGGATTTTTGCCTCATACTTGCGGATTTCAGGCGACTTTACCGGGCTGCGGTCGTCGTGCAAAATATTTTCGATTTGCTGTCGGTTCCGGGCATACTGAAACGTCTCGCGCGCGTTAATGCCCTTGTGGTCCTGACTTGCTTCACGGACATCACCGATACGGAGCTTTCCATGGGTGAGACGATTGCCATTGTCGCCGTCGTGCTTGCGATCGCCATCGCGATCGTCCTGATCCTCGCCGTGACCAAGCCGGATACCTTCCGGGTCCGGCGCGCCACCACAATCCAGGCGCCGCCAGAAAAAATCTTCCCCCTGATCAACGATTTTCATCAATGGGCAACCTGGTCGCCCTGGGAAAACAAGGATCCCGCGATGAAACGCAGCTACAGCGGTGCGGCGAGCGGCAGGGGTGCGGTTTACGGATGGCAGGGCAACAAGAATGTCGGCTCCGGCCGCATGGAAATTATCGACGCCTCACAGCCTTCGAAAATCGCCATCAAGCTCGATTTCTTCAAGCCGTTCGAGGGCCACAACACCGCCGAATTCACAATACTGCCGCAGGGCCAAGGCACCAATATCATCACCAGTGTTACCTGGGAGATGTACGGTCCCGCGCCGTTCATGTCCAAAATGATGCAAGTGTTTACGAATATGGACAACATGATCGGCAAGGATTTTGAAACTGGTCTCGCCAACCTGAAACGGCTCACCGAGAAGTAACCGGATATTCGAAGCAGCAGTCACAAGGAGCAAGCCATGCAGGTCAACCCGTACCTCTATTACAGCGGCAATTGCGAAGCGGCGTTCAAGTTCTACCAAAAGGTGCTCGGTGCACAGATCGAGATGATGATGACGCATGAGAGTGCGCCGGAGTCGATGCCCATTCCACCGGAATGGAAGAAGAAAATCATGCACGCCAGGATATCGATCGATGGCGAGGTGATCATGGCATCGGACGCGCCCCCCGGTCGCTTCCACCAGCCCCAGGGGTTTTCGGTCTCACTGCAGGTGGAGGATCCCGCCGATGCCGAGCGCAAGTTCAAGGCCTTGGCCGAAGGTGGCAGCGTCGACATGCCGTTTGCGAAGACGTTCTTTTCCAATGGCTTTGGCATGTGTGTCGATCAGTTCGGCATTCCCTGGATGGTGATCTGCCCGATGGAAGAGTGATCGGTCCTTGACTGCAAATCGAGCGTCGGCGTGTTTTTTCCTGGTCGCTCTTTACCGGCACGTCGGATAGATCGCCGCGAGTTCACGCCCGCGCAGCAGCAGCAGGCGTGAGGTCAATCCGCCGCGGCGCCGAATCCAGCCGCGCACCGCGGGAGGATAGGCCTCCAGCACCAGTTCGGAGGCTTCCGGCTCGGCATACATTCGGCCGCGCCGGTCCACCGACCGCGCGGCATGAAATCCCAGGATGGCGCGGCGCGTGACACAGATGCGGTTGCCCGGCACCATGCTCAGCACCAGCGTGCAGGCCGACATGCATGGCCCGTCGATCACGACACGTTCGCCCGAGGATCGTACGCGCTCGAACAGATCAAGGAACGGTCCCACTTCTCCGCCCGGACTGGCGAGGATGCGAACCTCGGCCCGAGCCGGCGGCAAGGCAACGGCGCATAATACCGTTGCGAGCAGAATGATTCTGGCGAAAGCTGTCCGCATTCCCGAACGTTCCTTCGAACGGAGGACCAGGATGACCATCAGCTAAGTAAATTTGAAGCGGCAGACAAGGTTTCGACCGCCATCAATTTTTCTTAATCTTCCCTGCCTCTTCCTTGCGAAGCGGAGCGAAGGCAGCACACTACCCGTTCCGTCGCTCGCCACGCAGGGTCGGCAATCCGATGCCGGTGGCCTCGAAGCCGCCATCGACGGCGAGGATCTGTCCGGTAACGTAACTTGAGCGGTCGCTGCACAGAAAGAACACCGCCTCCGCCAATTCCGCTTCGAGGCCGTAGCGGTTGAGCGGAATGGCGTCGTGATAGTCGGCGCGGATTTCCGGCGTGTGAACGGCTTTCGCCATCGCGGTCTCCACCGGGCCCGGCGCGACGGCGTTGACGCGGATGCCGAGCGAGGCCAGTTCGACTGCAAGCTGCTTGGTGAGATGCGCAAGCCCGGCCTTGCTGGTGCCGTAGGCGGCGCGCAGTGTCGAGGCGCGAAACCCCGAGATCGAGGTGATGTTGACGATGGCGCCGCCGCCATGTTCGCGCATCAGCGGCACGGCGGCTCTGGTGCAGAGGAACGGTCCGGTGAGATTGACCGCCAGCACCCGATTCCAGTCGTCGTCGGAAAGCTCCATCAGCGGCGCGAACACCGCGATCCCGGCGTTGTTGACGAGCGCGTCGAGCCGGCCGAACCGCCGTTCGACCTCCGTGACCGCGCCCGCCACCGCGTTTGCATCGGAGACGTCGCAATGCAGGGCGAGCGTGTAGTCGGCGGCGGCGAGCGCCATTACGCTTTTCGACAACAATTCACTCTCGATGTCGAGCAGCGCCACGCGCCAGCCCTCGGCGAGAAACCGCTTGGCCACCGCAAGACCGATGCCGCGCGCGGCGCCGGTCACCAGCGCGACTTTTTGAAATTTATCGACCATTCCGATCCGCCCCTGGTTGCATTGGACGGGTTCTATAGCGCGGGTCCGTGGACCGTGTCTCGGACGCCGTGCTGCAATGCAGGCGCCACGCGGTCATAGGGTTGCAGAGCTGGCGCTGGATTGTGCCTGGCGAGGCCGCGCCGTATCAGGCCAATTCCGCCGCCGCACGCTTTATATTGGACGACATGTCGTTCGTTACTGCGCTTTGTTCTTCCACCGCCGCGGCGGTCGAGGTGACATATTCCTTGACGCTCTCGATGGCCGACTTGATCGCGACGAGCGTGCTTAGGACATCGCCAGACACGCTGTTGAGCGACTCGATCTCGCTGCTGATCTTGTCGGTCGCCTGCTTGGCCTGGTTGGCGAGATTCTTGACTTCCGCGGCGACCACCGCGAAGCCGCGGCCCGCTTCGCCCGCGCGGGCCGACTCGATTGTGGCATTGAGGGCGAGCAGGTTGATCTGGCCGGTGATGTCGCCGATCAAGCTGACGATCCCTCCCATCGACTGGGTCGTAGAACTGAGTCGCTGCGCCTGAACGTCGGCGGCTTCAACCTGATTGACCGCCGCCGCAGTCGTCTGGCGCGACCTGACCATCGATTCGGAAATTTCCCGGATCGAGCTGTTCATGGCCTCGCTTCCCGACGCAACCTGGTCGATCAGCGCGCGTGCGCGTTCCGCTTTCATACGCGCCATGGCCTGCGCGGTGATGTCGGTCGCGTATTTCACTACCTTGAACGGCTTGCCGTTGAGGTCGAGAATGGGATTGTAGGATGCCTGAATCCAGACTTCGCGGCCGGCTTTGCCGATCCGTTTGTATTCCGCCACCTGATACTGGCCACGATTGAGGTTTTGCCAGAACTCCCGGTAGGTCGATGAATCGCGCTCCGCAGGTTCGACAAAAACGCTGTGATGCTTGCCTTCGATTTCCGCAAATGTGTAACCCATGGCATTGAGGAAATTTTGGTTTGCCGACTGGATCGTCCCGTCCATGCGGAATTCGATGACGGCTTGCGATTTGCGGATCGCGGCGATCTGTCCGTCGTTATCCGCGACGCTCAATTTTTGCTGGGTGACATCGGTGGCGAATTTGACGATCTTGAATGGTTTACCGGATTCATTGAGAATCGGATTGTAGGTCGCGAGAATCCAGACTTCCTTGCTGTTTTTGCCGATGCGCTTGTATTCGGCGGCCTGGTAGTCGCCACGGTTCAGGCTTGCCCAGAATTCGCGATAGCCCGCGCTGTCGCGGTCGGCCGGGGCGACGAACATGCTGTGATGCTTGCCCTGAATCTCGGCGAGCGAATACCCCATTGTGGCAAGGAAGTTCTCGTTCGCCGCGACGATGGTGCCGTCCATGTTGAACTCGATCATCGCCTGCGCCCGGCTCATCGCCGCGATCTTGCCGGCGTCTTCCTGATTTTGAATTTTTTGCGTGGTGATGTCGGTGGCGAATTTGATCACCTTGATCGGCTTTCCGCGTGCGTCAAGAATCGGGTTGTAGGAGGCCTGAATCCAGATTTCGCGGCCACCCTTGCCGAGCCGTTTATATTGTGCGCTCTGAAACTCGCCGCGGTTCAGACTGGCCCAGAATTCGCGGTAGGCCGTGCTTTCGCGCACCGCGGGCTCGACGAACATGCCGTGATGTTTGCCCCTGATTTCCTCAAGCGAGTAACCGAACGCATCGAGAAAATTCGGATTCGCGGTGATGATGGTTCCGTTCAGGTCGAACTCGATCACGGCCTGTGATTTGCTGATGGCCGCCGCCTGTGCGAGCGCACTCTGCAGCTTCGCCTTGCTCTGTAAATTGAACATTTCGAACTCCGCGGCGCTTTGAAAAATGACGGGACTCGGAAGTGAAAATTCTCGTAAAGGTTGCAGATATTTGTTGATCAACGGTTAAGCGGCTGAGAGCAGGAGGCCCAAGGCTTCGCAATTACCTCCGAAATAATTCCGCTGCTGTGTCGGTACCGCTAAACTCCGTTTGTCTTGTTTCAGGAGTTGGGCCAAGCGGTGCCCGGCTTCCAACACCGAAATTATCGAAATCCGGCAGGTGCAGGAAATGTCGGACTTCCCCGCCGACCTCCAGGAAGCGGCGGCTGGATTCACGGAATTGCAGGCGACGTCCGGGCGCTAGATCATGATGCGATTAAGTTGAATCGCATCATGATCTCATCTGTTTGTTTGCGCGATCTCCGCGCAAACGCTTCGCCTTGAGCATGTTGGGTTTTGATTGAATCAGAACCCAAGCTCTAGATTGGTGTTTTGACGCGTTTTCACGCGAGCCGGCATCCACGTCGCTCGAAAATGCTGCTAGTGACCTTTGCGCCCCGCTCATGTAAAAGCGTTTCACATGAGCTGGCGCAAGGACCAAGGCCGCGCCGAGCGCGGCTATCACCACGGCAATCTGAAAGAGGCGCTGCTGCAGGCAGCACTCGGCCTGATCGCAGAAAAGGGCCCCGCGGGGTTCACCTTCGCCGACGCTGCGCGCATGGCCGGGGTCAGCCCGGCGGCGCCCTACCGGCATTTTCGCGACCGCGACGAGTTGCTTTCCAGCATCGCGCAGCGGGGGTTCGAGTTGTTCGAGGCGATGCTGACCGCCGCCTGGGATGACGGCCGTCCCGACACCGTCACGGCGTTTGAGCGGGTCGGCAAGGCCTATCTCGCGTTTGCCCGCGAGGAGCCGGCGTTCTATTCGGCGATGTTCGAATCCGGGCTACCGGTTGATTTAAACCCGGCGTTGTTGGCGGCAAGCGAGCGGGCTTTCGCGGTCATCCGCGCCGGAGCGGAGCGTCTTGCCGCACTGGCGCCGCCCGGTGTGCCGCGCCCGCCGGCGCTGATGATGGCGCTGCATATCTGGTCGATGTCGCATGGCGTGGCGTCGTTGTTCGGGCGCGGCGATGCCGCACGGCGCAAGCTGCCGATGTCGCCGGAGGATCTGTTGGAAGCGCAGGTGCTGATTTATCTGCGTGGCCTCGGGTTCCCGACCGATCGCAGGCCGTCCGGTCAGCACGACGTGGCCGATCAAAAGCCCGCTGGCCAGCCTTCCGGACCTTGGGGCACCCCCAAATAAATTCGAGGGAGCCCGGTGCGGGCCGGCTTGACAAAAATCCGGGATGGCTTAGGTATGTAAATGTTATTTACATTCACAACGGCGTGATACCGTGATGGAGAGGGAAATGGCCTACACCGCAGATGTCAATCGATGGCGCGGTTCTGCTGACGAGCCCTACCGCCCGCATATGCTTCAGTCGCCCTGGCACCCCGGCTGGATCGCCGTGACCGTCTTGGGCTTTCTTCTCTGGTGGCCGGTCGGCCTTGCCCTTCTCTTTTTCACACTAGGGAACAGAAAAATGGGTTGCTGGAGCCATCAAGACCGCTGGTCGAATAAAATGGAGCGCATGCAGGGCAAGATGGAGCGGATGCGCAATCGCATGGAGCGGCGCGGCTTTCCGTTCGGTGGCTTTGATCCGCCCTCCAGCGGCAACCGCGCGTTCGACGATTACCGCATGGAAACGTTGCGGCGCCTGGAGGAGGAGCAGAACGAATTCAAGGATTTCCTGGAGCGCCTGCGTCACGCCAAGGACAAGGAAGAGTTCGACCAGTTCATGGCGCAGCACCGGCCGCGCCCGACGCCGCCCCCGGAAGGTCAGCCGCAAGCATAAGTCTGAAGGCTGAAGCCTCAGGCGGAATGCCCCCATCAAACCTGATGGCGACCCGAGCGCCCGTTTGCGAAAGCAGACGGGCGTTTTGGTTTATGCGATCCAATTTGGAAGCTGCCCGGCTGCCGTCATTTGCCGCAGCTAAAATCCCCTGTGGTAACCAGCCATTAACCATGATTAGCGTCTGGTTAGGGGGAGAAAGACGCGCCGATAGCCCTCGTTTTGACATGTTGGCAGGGGATGCAAGCCTCGGCTTCGGACGGGCCTCCCATGCGACAGAGCAAGATTTCAGCGTTGGCGCTTTCCGCCGCGCCTGGCTTGTGGCTGTGGAACCGGCAGCCGCTTGTTCCCGGAGGATTGGGACAGTTGTTGTTTCGGACCCTTGCGTTGTTTGGCACATCTGCGTTGAGAGGATACCGCCTATGAACCCGGCCGACGTGGCCCAGTCAGCTTTGCCGCTGGCATCCGCCGACGTATCGCTGATCGCGCTGTTCCTGCAGGCACATTGGATCGTGAAAGGGGTGATGCTGGGGTTGCTCGCCTGTTCCGTCTGGGTCTGGGCGATCGCCATCGACAAGATCATCCTGTATGCGCGCACCAAGCGCGCGATGGATCGTTTCGAGCAGGCGTTCTGGTCCGGGCAGTCGATCGAGGAGCTCTATCGCGCACTCTCGGCCAAGCCGACGCAATCGATGGCCGCCTGCTTCGTCGCCGCGATGCGCGAATGGAAACGCTCGTTCGAAAGCCAGGCGCGGTCGTTCGCCGGGCTTCAGATGCGGATTGAGAAGGTCATGAACGTTTCGATCGCGCGCGAAGTCGAGCGACTGGAGCGCCGGCTATTGGTGTTGGCGACGGTCGGCTCGGCCGGCCCGTTTGTCGGCCTGTTCGGCACGGTCTGGGGTATCATGTCGAGCTTTCAGTCGATTGCCGCCTCGAAGAACACCTCGCTGGCGGTGGTGGCCCCCGGCATCGCCGAGGCGCTGTTTGCCACCGCAATCGGCCTTATCGCCGCCATTCCGGCGACTATTTTCTACAATAAATTCACATCCGAGGTGAACCGGCAGGCCCAGCGGCTGGAGGGTTTTGCCGACGAATTTTCAGCGATCCTGTCGCGCCAGATCGACGAGCGGGCGTGAGGACGGTATGCGGTATTATGCGATATATTGTGGGCGCATCGTGAGTACCAGATCATGGCGATGAACATGGCAGGTTCGTCCGGCGGCCGCCGCCGCGGCCAGCGCAAGCCAGTGATGGCGGAGATCAACGTCACGCCGATGGTGGACGTAATGCTGGTGTTGCTGATCATCTTTATGGTGTCGGCACCGTTGTTGACGGTGGGGGTGCCGCTCGATCTGCCGCAGAGCCAGGCCAAGAGTTTGGAGCAGGACAAGACGCCGCTGCAGCTCTCCGTCGATATCAAGGGAAAGGTCTTCATCAACGATACCGAAGTCGCCATCAATGAGCTGATTCCGAAATTAAAGGCGATCACCGACGCCCGCGGAGGCCTGGACGAGCGTATATTCATGCGGGCGGACAAGAAGGCGGATTACGGAACCGTGGCGAAGGTGATGGGGCAACTGTCCGGAGCAGGCTTCAAGCGGCTGGCGCTGGTCACCGAAGTGGAGCAGGGGTCGTAGCGGGTGAATGTGAAGGTCGACAAGACACTGGTGGCGTCTGTGGCCCTGCACGTCCTCGTGATCGGGTGGGGATTGGTATCGTTCTCGTCCAAGGCCTTCGAGTTGGTGGAAATCGAGTCCGTTCCGGTTGAATTCGTCACCGACGATCAGCTTTCCAAGATTACGGCCGGCATCAAATCCGGCAAAAAAGAAAATCCGAAGCCGCTGGTGGAAAAGGTCGCCGAAGCCAAGCCGGTGGATGACGCGGTCGGCAAGGTGACCGAAAAAAAAGCCGTCGTAACCGACGCCGCGCCCGACCCGACGCCGAAACCTGCGGAAAAGCCGATCGAGAAAAAGCCGGACCCGCCGAAGCCGGTGGCCGAGAACAAACCCAAGGATGAGCCGAAGCCGATTGAAAAGAAGCCGGATCCGCCCAAGGTCGATGCGATCGCGGAGGCTTTGAAAAAAGAAGAAACCAAGAAGCCGACGCCGAAGCCGGAAGCCAAGGCAGCGCCGCCACCGCCGGTTAAAAAGCGCGAATACAAGTTCGACACTGAAACCATTGCGGCGCTGGTCGATAAACGCGACCCGTCCCGACAGGCGTTTGCCGGCGACACGCTCAATTCAACGCCAGCGCTCGGAACCGCCAAGGGTACCGCGGCCACGCTATCGGCAAGTTACCTTTCCGCGCTCGTCAGCAAGATTCACGACTGCTGGCAGAGGGATGGTGGCGGGTTCGACGAAGACGATATAAAGATTCCGATCACGCTGAACTTCAAGGTCGACGGCACGCTTTCCTCGGCGCCTTTGATCGAAACTGAACCGCGCAACCAGCGCGAGCGCGCCATTTTTGAAGGGGCCCGTCGGGCCATCCTCGCTTGTCAGCCATTTACTATGTTGCCGCAGGCGAAGTATGCCGAATGGAAGACGTTACCCTTCCTGTTTCATAACAAGGCTTTCTGACATGGTTTATTTGTTCCGCGGCAACCCGTCGCGTGATCTTTCGTCCCCCATTTCCCGGCGTGCCTTCACGATTGCAGGTGGAGCGTTGGCGCTGTCGGGTATGATGCGGCCGGGCGAACTCGCCGCGCAAGCGCCCGTGCAGGGGCGGATTGAGATCATACCCGGCGGCACCCAGGCGATCCCCATCGCGATCCCGAATTTCGTGGCGGGAACGCCGGCGGACGCTGAGGTCGGCATGGGCGTTACCCAGGTCATCACCAACAACCTCAAGCGCAGCGGGCTGTTCGCGCCGATTGATCAGGCTGCCTTCATCGAACGCATTTCAAACATCGATACCGCGCCGCAATTTGCGAACTGGAAAACCATCAACGCGCAGGCACTGGTGACCGGCCGCATGACCCGCCAGCCGGATGGCCGTCTGAAGGCGGAATTCCGCCTTTGGGAGGTTGCCACCGGCCAGCAGCTCACCGGCCAGCAATATTTCACGTCGCCGGAATATTGGCGGCGGATCGCGCACATCATTTCCGACCAGATTTACGAACGCCTCACCGGCGAGAAGGGCTATTTCGACAGCCGTGTGGTGTTCGTCGATGAAACCGGACCTAAGGAGCGGCGCATCAAGCGGCTGGCGTTGATGGATCAGGACGGAGCCAATGTTCGCTACCTGACGCGCGGCGCTGATCTGGTGCTAACGCCGCGGTTTTCACCGTCGACCCAGGAAATCACCTATATGGAATTCGGGCAGGGCGACCCGCGGGTTTATCTGTTCAACATCGAGACCGGGCAGCGCGAGATCGTCGGCAATTTTCCTGGCATGTCGTTCTCGCCACGCTTCTCGCCCGACGGCCAGCGCGTGATCATGAGCTTGCAGCAGGGCGGTAATTCTAATCTGTTCGTGATGGACCTGCGTTCGAAATCGACCATGCGCCTCACCGACACGCCGGCGATCGACACCTCGCCCTCTTATGCGCCCGATGGTACCCGCCTGTGCTTCGAGTCCGATCGCGGTGGCAAGCCGCAAATTTATGTGATGCCGGGTACCGGCGGCCCTGCGCAACGCATTTCCTTCGGCGAAGGCAGCTATTCGACGCCGGTCTGGTCGCCACGTGGCGACTACATCGCCTTCACCAAACAGGGGGGCGGACAGTTTTCCATCGGCATCATGAAGCCCGATGGTTCCGGCGAACGGATTCTCACTTCGGGATTCCACAACGAAGGACCGACCTTTGCGCCGAACGGCCGCGTTTTGATGTTTTTCCGCGACCCCGGCGGCAATGGCGGACCCTCGCTGTTCACGGTGGACATTAGCGGACGCAACGAACAACGGGTTCCAACCCCGGGCTTCGCGTCCGATCCGGCATGGTCGCCGCTGCTGTCCTGAGTTCGACAGCACCGCGTTACCGGTGCGCCTCCTGCGATCGGCAAAGCTTGCCTAGCTTTCTGATTTAACAGGCAGATTTCGTGTTTCCGGACAAAAAACAACGTCCCGGTAACGATGTTCCCTCAGAAAGGCTTCATCTGCTGCGGGTAACACTTCTAGCCGGAAAAAGGACGCGCGCGCTCCAGATGCAGCTTGCTGACCAGACCAAAGATCTCGATCTGAAGATGTCGCCGTCGATCTATACGGCACTGGTCGATTCGCTGTTTCAGAACTTCGTTCCGATATTTGCCGGTACGGCGAGTGCCGCGATTGCCGCCGCCATGACAGCTCTGAAGACGGGCAATCAGTTGGTCTGGCCGTGCGCCGTCTGGATCTCTGTTGTCGGCATCGCTCGCGCGATCCAGATGCGCAAATACGAACTGGAACGGCGTGGTTCTCCGCTGACGCCGGAACGGGCGGCGTGGTGGGAGCCGAATTACAAGATGCTGGCTGACCTTTACGCCAGCGCGCTGGGTCTTTGGTGCGTCGTCGTCCTGCTCGGCAGCGACGACCCGGTTGCCCACATGGTGTGTACGTCGGTCACCATCGGATACACGGCCGCGAGCGCCGGGCGCAATTACGCCCGTCCCTTGATCATTCAGAGCCATATCCTGTTTGCTTGCGCGCCGTTGTCGCTGGCGCTCATCGTCCACGGGAACGCTTATTATGTCGGGCTCGGGCTGCTACTGGTGCTATTTTTCATCGGCCTGAAGTATATCAATCTCAGCCTCCATGCCATTTTCGTCGATGCCCTGACCTCAAGCATGAGGGAAGCGGCCCTGGCGGCTCAGTTCGATACCGCCCTGAACAACATGCCCCATGGCCTGTGCATGTTTCGCGCCGACGGGCGTCTTGCCGTCATGAATTATCGTTTCAGCGAGATGATGAATTTGTCCGACGATCTCGTGCGTCGCGACGCGAGCGGCGCCGACATTATTGCCGCTTGTGTCAGCGCCGGGTCGATCTCGGCGGCGAGCGGAGTAATGATTCTCTCCGAAATCGGGAATTCGCAGGCGAGGGATATCATTACCGCCGATCCCGACGTCGCGCGAAGCCGATCGCTGTCCTGGACGTTTCAGCCGATGGCGGGCGGCGGCGCCGTCGTGCTGCTTGAAGATGTGACCGAACGGCGCAACTCGGAAGCCAGAATTGCGCATTTGGCGCGATACGACGAACTGACCGGGCTTCCCAACCGGGTCAATTTTCGCGACGAGATCGTGCGTCTTTTGGAAGTTCCGCATGATGCCGGGCAAACCTCGGCGTTGCTGTTTGTCGACCTCGATCAATTCAAGCAGGTCAATGACACCTTGGGGCATCCTTGCGGCGACCAGCTATTGTGCGCCGTCGCCGACAGGTTGCGCGAAATGCTGCGACCGGAGGATTTCGTGGCGCGGTTCGGCGGCGACGAATTTGTGGTGTTTCAGCAGAACATCGCATCGAATGACGATGCCGCCGGTCTCGCCCGGAGAATCGTCGAGCACCTGAGCGAGCGCTATAAGATCGACAATCATCTGGTCGAGATCGGCGCCAGCGTCGGTATAGCGCTGACCTCGCCGGCGGGCATCAGCGCCGACACACTATTGAAGAACGCGGATATGGCGCTTTATCGCGCCAAGGCGGACGGTCGCGGAACCTACTGCTTCTTCCGCGACGAGATGGCGCAAACCGTAGAGGCGCGCCGCATCCTGGAACTGGACCTGCGCAAGGCGCTGGCCAATGAGGAATTCGAGCTGTTCTTTCAGCCGCTCGTCAATCTGAAGTCCGGACGGATATCGACCTGCGAGGCGCTGCTGCGCTGGAATCATCCGGCAAGAGGTACCGTCTCTCCGGTCGATATCATTCCGATCGCCGAGGACATGGGCCTTATCGTCGATCTCGGCCGCTGGATTCTGCGCAAGGCCTGCATGGAATGCATGAAATGGCCGGAAGCAGTGAGCGTCGCGGTGAATTTTTCGCCGCAGCAATTTCACCAACGCGATGTACTGAGCGAGGTTCGTTACGCACTCGAGGTCTCCGGGTTGCCTGCGCATCGTCTCGAAATCGAGATCACGGAATCCTCGCTGTTGCGTAACACCCAGCTGACCCATGATGCGCTCTCCCAACTACGCGCGATCGGCGTGCGAATTTCGCTGGATGATTTCGGCACCGGCTATTCGAGCTTGAGCTATCTGCATAATTTCCCGTTGCAGAAGGTCAAGATCGACCGTTCCTTCCTGGAAGGAATCGATGCCGATCGTCCGCTGACACTGCTGCGCGGCGTGGCGCGGCTCAGTGCCGATCTCGGCATGTCGGTTGTGGTCGAAGGCGTCGAGACCAACGAGCAACTGGAGTTGATCAGCGCCGACGGCACGGTAACCGAGGCGCAGGGCTATTTGTTCAGCCGGCCAGTACCGGCGGTCCGGATACGCCAGCTACTGAACGCTTCGCACGGCCGGCGCCTGCCGGATGAGCAGATGCTCACGAAAGCGTCACGTTCGATTGCCTGAAAAAACCTGACATCTCGCCAGTGCAATTTTGCTCACTGCCGCACCGTATTTGTACGCTCTGTGGGTTAACCCTAACGCCGCGATCTCTTTGCGTTGGCGTTAAGGAGCTGTTAATCCTTTCGCACACGCATAAATTGTTGGACGGTGTGAGGAGTGTTTGATGGGGTCCGTCGTCGACGCAATTCCTGCGGCCCTTGGAACAATTCCTGCGGCCCTTGGAAGACATCCGGACCTGCTCGATCAAGTCGATTATCGGCTCGCAGAAACGGAAGCTGAAAAAGAGGCCATCTACAGTTTGCGATACAGAGCTTATCTACATGAGGGAGCGATCGAGCCGCGTGCTGATCAGCGATTGACCGATCGCTTCGACGAACTGCCGAATTCATGGGTTTTCGGCGTCTATCTCGATGGCGAATTGACAAGTTCCATTCGGATCTGCGTGGCTGCGCCTGACAACCACGACACGCCCGCGGTCGATGCCTTTCGCGATCTACTCGAGCCCGAACTCGCCCAAGGCAAGGTCATCGTCGATCCCAACCGTTTCGTCGCCGATCCCGCGCGCAGAACCCAATATCCGGAACTTCCCTACATGACGCTGCGGCTCGCTTACGTCGCCTGCACGCATTTTGCGGCCGACATCGGCACCGCGACCGTACGGAAGGAGCATCAGGCGTTTTACCGGCGGGTGTTTCTGCACGAGTCCCTCTGCCCGCCGCGGCCCTATCCGACCCTGACGAAACCGCTGTGCCTGATGGCGGTCGACTATCCGAAAATGTCCGGGAAGGTTTTCCAGCGCTATCCGTTTTTTCGTTCAAGCGCCTCTGAGCGGCGGATGCTGTTCGAGCGCGGCAGCGACCGCCCTTTGCCGGTCTTGAATTTACCCGAGTTCCCGTTCGCACGCGCGACCATCGTCCCGCGGTTCTGAGGGACAGGGCGGGCAAACACTTTGCGTTTGTCCCGAGGCAAGCTGGTTCCACTTTGCGCTACGTCCGGGATTGCGCTACGTCCGGGATCATGCCCTGACGGGGCCTTTCTGGTCCGGATACTCCGGATATCTGGCATTCACCGTTGACCTTCATTGTCGCGCCATATTCGCAACTCATTAACCATCGCTGTTGCTTTTCCACGGTTGCTGGCATTTGATTGGCTTTGGCAACACCTCATCAAGGTTGACGGAACGTTCGCTTAACCATCGCCCTGTAGACCGAACGACAGTAGAAAAACGTGAGCGTGGAGGCTCCGGAATGAAACATCAGATGCGTGTCCTCCAGGGATTGAAGCTGGCCGCAGTGCTCGCGGTGGCGCTGTCGATGGGGGCCTGTGCCAACCAGAACCTTGGCGTCGATGGCGCGAATGCCAGTGCCGCGACCCCGGGCAGCCAGCAGGATTTCGTGGTCAATGTCGGCGATCGCGTATTCTTCGAAAGCGACCAGACCGATCTGACGCCGCAGGCGATCACGACCCTGGAAAAGCAGGCGCGCTGGCTGCAAAGCTACAACCGCTACTCGTTCACCATCGAAGGCCATGCCGACGAGCGCGGTACCCGCGAATACAACATTGCATTGGGCGCGCGGCGGGCCCAGTCGGTTCGCACCTTCCTCGCATCGCGCGGTATCGATCCCGGCCGGATGCGGACGATCTCCTACGGCAAGGAACGCCCGGTCGCGGTTTGCAATGACATCTCGTGCTGGTCGCAGAACCGCCGAGCCGTCACGGTCTTGAACGCCAGCTCCTGACATTCGCTTTTTTAAAGTGGCCGCCGGCGCCTTCGGGCGCCGGTTTTATTTTGGGCGGCCGGGCTGATGTCACCGTTCGTCGCCACGCCACCGGTTTGTCTCAGTCACATTTTTGGCGTACTCCGTCTCTCAATGTCTTTCGCTTTCGATGTCACGCCGAATTCGTCGTCAGGCCAAAATGTCATCCAGATTTCACAGAATTACCCGCGCCACGGCCATGTTCGCGATGCTCGCGCTTTGCTCGCAGGCATCGGCGCAATCGGATGACGTCGATCCGGAAACGCGGATTCAGCAGCTTGAGAATCAGTTGCGGCAACTCACCGGCCAGAACGAGGAACTGCAATACCGCAATCGCAAGCTTGAGGATCGCTTGAGGCTGCTTCAGGCCGGTCCCGGCGGACAGCCCGCTCTGGTCCAGCCCAATGTTGCGGCGGCTCCGATGCAGCCTGGTCCGGCCTATCGGCAGCCACAGCTTCAGCCCGGCTATGAGCCGCAAATTGCGGCGCCCGCGCCCGTCTTCCAGGAGGAGCCCGGAATACCGCAAGGTAGTCCTCAAGGCCGCCGCCGCGGCGATGCCTTCGACCCCGGCCAAAATCCCAGTGCCCCGGGGGCGCCACGCGCGCTTGGCGGTGGTCAGCTTCCGATCCCGGCCGAGGCGCAGATCGGCGCTCCCGGTGGGCGCGGAGCCGGGGAACCGCTTGATCTCGCCAACACCGGCGGCAGGAATTATCCGGCCGCCGCGCTGCCATCGCTCCAGCGTAACCCCGACGCCGCCGCTCTTACCACCTTGCCGCCGTCCGCAAGTCCGAGGGACGAATTCGACCTCGGCATCGGCTATATGCAGCGTAGGGACTATGCGTTGGCTGAAGCGACCATGCGCAATTTCGCGCAAAAATACCCCACCGATCCCCTGATCGCCGACTCCCAATATTGGCTCGGCGAGAGTTTTTTCCAACGCCAGCAATATCGCGACGCCGCGGAAGCCTTTCTCGGTGTGACCACCAAATTCGATAAATCGGCGAAAGCCCCGGATGCCTTGCTGCGGCTCGGCCAATCGCTGGCGGCTTTGAAAGAGAAGGAGGCC
The DNA here is from genome assembly GCA_963814615.1 of uncultured Alphaproteobacteria bacterium. Lineage (GTDB taxonomy): Bacteria > Pseudomonadota > Alphaproteobacteria > Rhizobiales > Xanthobacteraceae > Bradyrhizobium. Next base: position 476,225 of record CAWFDN010000002.1, read on the forward strand.
GCCTGCGCCGCGCTTGGTGAAGTGACGCGGAAATATCCGCGCGCCTCCGGCGGCGTCAAGGCGGCCGTGGACCGCGAACAAAAGCGGGTGAAGTGCTAGACTGGCGTTGTTTGAATCTTACGGGTTTGAGCCTCAGATCTGAGACTTGGATGGTTTGAGCGCCGGGTGGTGCATGGCGGTGCAAGCCGGTATATGGCGCTGCCTGGGTCGCCTCTTGCGCCAAAACAGGCTTCGACATCAGCCGGCAACGCCATGTCAGACGACGACAATTCCGCGATCTCGGCACAGACTGCGAAATGTCTGTTCGCGCCCTGGAGAAACGTTGGCGCGATCGTTCTTGCCGTTTCCGGCGGCCCTGATTCAATCGCGCTGATGTGGCTGGCGGCCCGCTGGCGCCGCGCCTTGGCTCGCGGACCCCAACTCGTCGCCGTCACGGTCGATCATGACTTGCGGCCTGAGGCGGCGCGCGAGGCGCGCGACGTCAAGCGTCTGGCGTGCACCCTCGATTTGCCGCATCGCACGGTGCGCTGGCGAGGTGCCAAACCGAGCACCGGGTTGCCGGCCGCGGCGCGGGCGGCGCGATACCGACTGTTGGCGGAGGTGGCGGGCTCGATCGGTGCGACGCATATTTTCACCGCCCATACCCGTGACGATCAAGCCGAGACGCTATTGATGCGGATGCTGCGCGGCAGCGGCATTGCCGGTCTTGCGGCGATGGCGCAAGAGACGGAACGAGACGGCGTCCTGCTGGCGCGCCCGTTCTTGACCGTTTCGAAATTGCAATTGGTCGCGACCCTGAAGAAGGCAAAGATCAATTTCGCGGACGATCCGACCAACCGGGATATGAACTTTACCCGACCTCGTCTCCGCCACGTGATGCCGGCCCTCGCCGCCGAAGGCGGCGATGCGCGCAATCTCGCACGGCTGGCGTCGCGGCTGGCGCGGGCCAACGCCACGGTGGAAATCTTGGTCGATGGCGCCGAACGCTATCTGGCGCTGATGGACCGTCAGGCGTCGCAGCCGGAATGCGTCTCCCGAGCGCCCGACGTAACGACTTTCAAGGCAAAAACCTTCGACGTGAGGGCATTTGTCGCGATGCCGGAGGAAGTCCGCCTGCGGCTATTGCTCCGCGCGATTGATCGGTTTGGGCATGAGGGGCCGGCAGAACTTGGCAAGGTGGAAGCCTTGCTGTCTGCCCTGGACCAGGCGGCTGCGGAAACGCCCGCGGGACGCCGGTTGAAGCCGAAACGGACGCTTCTGAAACGGACCCTTGCCGGGGCGCTTGTCAGCTTGAGCGACGGCCGGATTTGCGTCGAACCGGCGCCCCCCCGGCGCCACCGGAACGGCTAGGCGGGCATTGGGACGCGGCGTCGTTGTTGTCATAATCCGGTCCAGAGTTTTAACCACCCCGGAAAACACCGACTTCACTGCCATTATTTGAGCGGGAATCGGGCTAAGATGCGTTAAATAGTCCTGCGTGGTTCCCTTGGCATCGACCGGGGCGGCACCTAGATTGTAATGCAGCCGTGCTGAGGGATTCCCTCGTGCCCGCCCCAAGGACTCTACCCAAGGAATAAGGCCGCGATCCGCGCGACCACGAAGGAAGATCGATGAACGCCAATCTGCGCAATTTCGCCCTCTGGGTTATTATTGTCCTGCTGTTGTTGGCATTGTTCACGCTCTTCCAGAACCCTGGTCAGCGCGCGTCCTCGCAGGACATCTCGTTCTCGCAGCTTTTGACCGAGGTCGACCAAAATCACGTTCGCGACGTCGTCATCCAGGGACCGGAAATTCACGGCACCTTCACCAACGGCTCGAGCTTCCAGACCTATGCGCCGAACGATCCGACGCTGGTCTCGCGCCTGTATAACGGCAAGGTTTCGATCACCGCGAAGCCGCCGGGCGACAACGTGCCGTGGTTCGTGTCGCTGTTGGTCTCCTGGTTGCCGTTCATCGCGCTGATCGGGGTGTGGATCTTCCTGTCGCGGCAGATGCAGGGCGGCGCCGGCAAGGCGATGGGCTTTGGCAAGTCGCGCGCCAAGATGCTGACCGAGGCACATGGCCGGGTGACGTTCGAGGATGTCGCCGGCGTCGATGAGGCCAAGCAGGACCTGCAGGAGATCGTCGAGTTCTTGCGCGATCCCGGCAAGTACCAACGGCTTGGGGGCCGGATTCCGCGCGGCGTGTTGCTGGTCGGCCCTCCCGGCACCGGCAAGACGCTGATCGCGCGTGCGGTGGCCGGTGAGGCCAATGTGCCGTTCTTCACCATTTCGGGTTCGGACTTCGTCGAAATGTTCGTTGGCGTCGGCGCGTCTCGCGTCAGGGATATGTTCGAACAGGCCAAGAAGAACGCACCCTGCATCATCTTCATCGACGAAATCGATGCGGTCGGCCGGCATCGCGGCGCCGGCCTCGGCGGCGGCAATGACGAGCGCGAGCAGACGCTGAACCAGTTGCTGGTCGAGATGGACGGGTTCGAGGCCAATGAAGGCGTGATCCTGATCGCGGCGACCAACCGGCCCGACGTGCTCGATCCGGCCTTGCTGCGTCCCGGCCGCTTCGACCGCCAGGTGGTGGTGCCGAATCCGGACGTCGTCGGCCGCGAACAGATCCTCAAAGTTCACGTCCGCAAGGTGCCGCTGGCGCCGGATATCAACCTCAAGACCATTGCCCGCGGCACGCCCGGGTTTTCCGGCGCCGACCTGATGAACCTCGTCAACGAGGCGGCGCTGACGGCGGCGCGGCGCAACAAGCGCATGGTGACGCAGGCCGAATTCGAAGAGGCCAAGGACAAGGTCATGATGGGCGCCGAGCGCAAGTCGCTGGTCATGACCGAAGAAGAGAAGATGCTGACCGCGTATCATGAAGGCGGCCATGCCATCGTCGGTCTCAACGTGATTGCGACCGACCCGATCCACAAGGCGACGATCATTCCGCGGGGCCGTGCGCTCGGCATGGTGATGCAGTTGCCCGAGCGCGACAAGCTGTCGATGTCGCTCGAACAGATGACTTCGCGGCTGGCGATCATGATGGGCGGCCGTGTCGCGGAAGAGTTGATTTTCGGTCGCGAGAAGGTGACCTCCGGGGCGTCATCCGACATCGAACAGGCGACGCGGCTGGCGCGGATGATGGTGACGCGCTGGGGGCTCTCCGAAGAACTCGGCACGGTGTCCTATGGCGAGAACCAGGACGAGGTTTTCTTGGGGATGTCGGTGTCGCGCACCCAGAACGCTTCCGAGGCGACGGTTCAGAAGATCGACACCGAGATCCGGCGGTTTGTGGAAGAGGGGTACAGGGAAGCGACGCGTATTCTCACTGAAAAGCGTGCCGACCTGGAAGCGCTGGCAAAAGGTCTGCTCGAATTCGAAACCCTGAGCGGCGACGAGATTCAGGATCTGTTGATCGGCAAGAAGCCGAACCGCGAATCGGTGCTGGAGCCATCGGCTCCGCGCACGTCGGCGGTGCCGCCGGCTGGCAAGCCGCGCCCGCGCCCGGATCCGGACCCAGGGCTGGAGCCACAGCCGCAAGCGTGAAGCGGCAGGTCATTTGATTTTAAAAATGGATCCAAAAAACGCGGCGGTGACGCCGCGTTTTTAATGCGCGCCGGAAATTACTATCCCAACTTCCCGACCTCGGCCTCCAGCAGCGACCAGCATTTCGAGCCGAGCTTCTCTTTCCAGATCGCGTAGACGGCGGGAAGTTTGGCGCGGAACGCGCTCTGGTCGACCTCGTTGAACACCAGACCGCGTTTGACGAAGTCGTTACGCAGCCCGGCGTTGACCGTGGCCTGCTCCTGGCGTTGCGCACGGACATATTTGGTGACGTTGCGCTCGATCACGTCCTTGATGTCGTCGGGCAGGGCTTTCCAGGTGGCGGGGTGGGCCATCGCATTGAAGCCGGACCACATGTGATTGGTCAGGCTGACATACTTCACCAGTTCGTAGAGCTTGAAGCCCTCCAGGATCGCCAGTGGATTTTCCTGGGCCTCGACCTTGCCGGTTTTCAATGCGTCGTAAATCAGGTTGGCCGACGTGGTGACCGGCTGGGCGCCGAACGCACCGAAGGTGTCGAGCATCATCTGCCCGGGGGGAACGCGGATTTTCATGCCGGCGAAGTCTTGCGGCGCCGCGACCGCGCGCGAAATGGCCGCGACCTGCCGCATGCCATTGTCGAAACCGGCGACCGGAAACAGGTGCATGCCTTTGGCGGCCATTTCCTCGCCGATATATTTTCCAAACGGGCCGTCGATCGCTTTATGTGCCTCCGCCGCCGATTTGAACGCGAACGGCAATTGCTGCGCTTCGGCCACCGGCACCACGGTGCCGATGATGCCGCCCATCAGGGTGAAGAACTGGATGTCACCCGCGATCAGCATTTTGAGCGCATCGGGGTCGCCGCCCGGCAGCTTGTTGTTCTCAGGATAGACCGTCGTCTCGATCCGGCCGTTGGTTTCCGCTGCGATCGCCGCCCACATCGCGGTGAGATTTTTGTGCAGCGTGCCGGACGCCGCCTGATTGTGATACTGCGAAAACTTGTATTCGGCGGCGAGCGTTGGGCGGACAATGAGGGTCGTGCCCACCGCTGCTGCGCCTGCCAGTACCGAGCGTCGTGTCCAATCCATAGCGATCCCGTCCTTTGGTTCCGCCTCGTACCGGGCGGCGTGATTTCGCGGCCGACTGTCGTCGAAATCACCTCTTTTCACCACGAAAATCCCGGCCGGCCGGACCCGAACGCCTAAGATTTCTTATGGGCGGTTTGAGTTATTGGGGCGCGCTTTTCGACAAGGCGAACCTCGTCACTGGCGACGATTGTGTTCTTTCCGCACGCGCCATATCGAAAAGTTCGGCTTCAAACCCTCCACTGGGAACGATGCCGGCGGCCGAAAAGATATCCGCCATCGACTCTTCCAGGCGGTTACCGGGGCATTTCTGACGCGGAGGACGGATCGATTCTGGCATGGTCTTCGCGGACGTGGATGACCGCGATTTCATCCACATAAAGCCGCTTCCAGCCTGGTAGGTGATCCAGTATCTTGGTCGCGGGTAGTGTCGGGTTTAGCAGGGTTGCATCGATCTGGTACGTCTCCAGCAGGCGCAGCAAGATCTCGACGTCCTTGGCCTCGACCGCATCGAAGTAATCAATGACGAATTTTTCGCCGTACAGCTCGGCGCGGCCGTCGATGAAAGCCTTGATATCCCGAGAAATCAAATAGCCTCCAAATGGAGCGGTGCTGAATATCCGCTGGGCTTGCCGTTGCTTGAGCACGTCAACCGCTGCGACAGGCGTCTGGGACTCCATGAACGAAAAGGGATGATGCGCTACGAAAGTCTTCGTAGAAGCCCATCCCGCGCCGGCCACCGCGAGCGCCGCGAGCATCACAACAGGTGACGTGAACCGGATCTCGCGAACGGGACCGACGGCAGTTCCGCCTGTTGCCAGTTGTTCGGCAATCGGCTTTGCCAGAACGAGTGGAGCCAGGAACGCGAAGACCTCGATGTTTCTGGAATGTGTCAGGGCCATCCAGATCAGACCCAACAGCAGGATGATTCTCGGCACGGACAACACGAGCCCGCGATAGAAGGCAACGCCGATCAGCCCGAGCAGAGCGGCTTCGAAGAAGCTGATGGAGCTGAAATCGGCCGGCATCCACTCCCAGATGAGTGTCAGCAGCTTGCCCAGACTGAGAATTTTCGTCGCGCCCAACAAGGTGTTCCAGCCATATGGTGTGCAGCAGCACGCCGCAACGGCGGCAAGAGCGAACATCCCCCATCGTGCGGCAAGCACAATGCGCTGCTTGGGATCGCTGCACCAAACCGCTTCCAGTCCGATCGGTCCAATCAGCGCCAGTCCCAGAACGAAACCGCCGTGCAGGTTGGCCCATAGCGCCATCAGCGGCAACAAAAGCCACGACGGATGACTGCGACGATCCGCAGCCGCGATCAGCCCGCCGACAAAAGCTAACATGACCGGCAACGCCAACATGTGAGGGCGCGCCAGGAAGTGAGTCGCCGACATCAGCGACGCCAGCGTGACCAGCAGAATCGAGCGTGCGGGGTCCACATATGCATCAAGCAAATGGATGAAGATCGCGACGGTCGCTCCGATCGCGAGCGAGGTCAGGATCACCGGCCCGGCCCAATCCAATGATCCATAAACGATGGCAAACAGCACCTGAGAGAGCCAGGAGCTCGAGATCCAGGGCTCGCCCAGCCGGGTGAACGAATAGACGTCCGTGTAGGGCATGGCGCCATGATCGATGATCCACTGCCCGATCTTGATCTGCCAGAAGGAATCCGAATCCCGCAAAGAGATTTCGCCCATGGACAAAAACAACAGATAGGCGCCCGCACCGGCACAAAGCGGCACCAGTCCTCGTGCAGTGCTGCGGATATTTGTGCTGTTGGCGAAGGAAATAGACATCTGCATCTCTTCTGAGCGGGACAGGCGAAGGGGATGCGCCGAGGCCGAGCTACTGGATCATGGCCGCTATACACTTCGGTAAATGGCGCGCTTCAGCGCCGAAGATATGACGATGTTTGGCGAAGAAGCCGTTAACTGAACTGGCCGATGGTTTCTCAAGCCGGAAGTTGGAGCGTGGCTGCCTATCCCAGGCCGGCAACAACGCGGGCGCCGGTTGCGCAGCGGGTGCCGTCGATGACGACGGCGCCACGGTGTCCCAAAAATACCTGCCAACGAAGATGCAGATCGCGGCAAGCGCGACACCACCGAAGACGTCGATCATATAATGAGCGCCGATGACGGGCGTCGCGGCGATCACCAGCAGATTGAGCGCACGGATCGGGTTGTGCGGTACAGTTCGCGCGGACATCCAGTTATCGCCGCATCAAACGGGATGCGTGATCCCGCGAAGCCTGTGAGCGGCTTCAAACTGTCAGATTAGCCGTCACATTTTGCGTCTTGTCATTTGTTCTGAATAGTTGTTCAGTTCTTTGAGGCGATGGTGCCAAGTCGTCCAAAACAGTGAAGAAGCGTTCGGCCGAAATAGTCGGTCAGGCACGGGGACGAGACACGCGTCATGGTTTACCGGCGAACCCACCAAGTCGTAAAACGCCTCGCGGCGCGGCGGAGCGCCATTCTGGCGGCGGCCCGCCATGCCGCTGTCGAGGGCGGCATGGCCGCGGTGCAGATTGCACCGGTCGCGGTCCGCGCCAATGTCGCCGCCGGCACGGTCTACCGCTATTTCCCCTCCAAGGCGGATCTGATTTCCGAACTGATCGCCGAGGTCTCGCGCGATGAACTGGCCGCGATCCGTCGCGCCGCGGACGCTGCACCCGGGCCGTCTTCGGCGCTGGCGGCCGCCGTCACCACGGTCGCGGTGCATGTGCTGTCGCAGCGCAAGCTTGCCTGGGGCATCCTGGCCGAGCCGGTCGATGTCGACGTCACCGCTTCGCGGCTGGCGAGCCGCCGCGAGATCGCCGGCGAGATTGGAGCACGAATCGAGGCCGCGGTCCGCGCCGGACATTTGCCCGCGCAGGACACCGCATTGGCCGCAACCGCGCTGCTTGGCGCGCTGCATGAAGCACTGGTCGGGCCCTTGGCGCCGGACAACACGGACGACCCCGGGAGGCTGCGCGACGCCGTTCAAACCGTGACGTTACTCGCACTGCGCGCCGTCGGCTTGATGGATGCCCGCGCCCGAGGCCTCGTGGTGCAGGCCGTGCTGCCGACGAAAGCGCTGGTGGGGGCGTAGGGCTTGTTGCGAAATGCGGGCCGGACATATTCCGCCGCATTGGTCGCTTAAGAAACGCTACTCGGTTGAACCCAGTCCACGGAGTATCCCATGACCACGACTTCCGGATCGGCCAAATGGCAAGGCGGCATCAGGGACGGTAAGGGCGCGATCTCGACCAAGAGCGGCGCGCTCAAAGATTATCCTTACGGCTTCGCAAGTCGCTTCGAAGGCAAGCCGGGTTCGAACCCGGAAGAATTGATCGGCGCAGCGCATGCCGCCTGCTTCACCATGGCGCTGTCTTTGATTCTCGGCGAAGCCAAACTCACCGCCGAACAGATGGAAACCAGAGCCGACGTCACGCTCGAAAAACAGGGTGAGGGCTTTGCCATCACGTCGGTGCGTCTGACGCTGAATGCAAAAATCCCCGGCGCGGACCAGGCCAAGCTCGAGGAGCTTGCCGGCATGGCGAAGGCCGGATGTCCGGTGTCGAAACTGTTCAATACGAAGATTGATTTGGACGCGAAGCTGCTCGACTAGCTAGCCGCGCACCCCGGAATGACGGCCACCAGCGCGCTTCTTACATGTCGGCGTCGCCATCCGGGCCGACCGAGGCGATGCGCACCATGTTGGTGGTGCCGGGCGCGCCGAGCGGCACGCCGGCCACGATGATGACACGTTGTCCGGCCTTGGCGAAGCCGTCGCGAAACGCGATCGAGCCGGCGCGGCTCACCATGTCGTCGAGATCCTTGGCGTCTTCCGCGACCACGCAATGCACGCCCCAGACCGCGGACAGCTTGCGTCCGGTGGCGAGGTTGGGCGTGATCGCGACCACCGGCGGCTTCGGCCGCTCGCGTGCGACCCGTAGCGCGGTCGATCCGGAACTGGTCCAGCAGATGATCGCCGACAGATCGAGGGTCTCGGCGATTTGCCGCGCGGCCCCGGCGATGGCGTCGCCGACGGTCGGCTCCGGCTCGGCCCGCTGGGCGTTGAGCACCCCGCGATAGATCGGGTCGCGCTCCACTTCTTCGCCGATGCAATTCATGGTGGCGACCGCTTCCACCGGAAATTTGCCGGCGGCGGATTCGGCCGACAACATGATGGCGTCGGCGCCTTCGTAGACCGCGGTTGCGACGTCGGAGACTTCGGCGCGCGTCGGCACCGGCGACTGGATCATCGATTCCAGCATCTGGGTGGCGATCACCACCGGCTTGCCGGCGCGGCGAGCCAGCCGCGTCATTTGTTTTTGCAGGCTCGGCACCCGCTCCAGCGGCAACTCGACGCCGAGATCGCCGCGCGCCACCATCAAGGCGTCGGACGCTTCCAGGATTTCCGGGAGGCGGTCGATCGCCTGCGGTTTTTCGATCTTGGACATCACCGCGGCGCGGCCGCGAATCAGTTTCTTGGCCTCGATGACGTCCTCGGCGCGCTGCACGAAGGAAAGTGCGACCCAGTCGATGCCGGTCACCAGCGCGGCTTCGAGGTCGGCGCGGTCCTTCGGCGTCATGGCCGAGACCGGCAGATCGGTGTCGGGCAGGCTGACGCCCTTGCGATCCGACATCCTGCCGCCGATCACGACGCGGGTGACGGCGCGCTCGGGCGAGGTTTCCTCGGCGATCAGGCGCACCTTGCCGTCGTCGAGCAGCAGCGCGTGACCGGGTTTGAGGGCGGCGAGAATTTCCGGATGCGGAAGCTCGACGCGGGTGTTGTCGCCCGGCGTCCTGTCGGAATCCAGCGTGAAGCTTTCGCCGTTGTGGAGCTGGATCGAGCCTTCGGCGAACGACCCCAGCCGAAGCTTCGGCCCTTGCAGATCGACCAGAATGCCAATCGGCCGGCCGTAGCTCGATTCGACGTTGCGAATGGTCTTGACCAGTTCGCGCATCTTGTCGTGCGAAGTATGGCTCATATTGATGCGGAAGACGTCGGCGCCGGCCTCGAACAGGCGCCGGATCATCGCGCTGTCGGAGGAGGCAGGGCCAAGCGTGGCGAGGATCTTGATGCGGCGCAGGCGTCTCATGGCTTGCTTCCGGGTACGGCGCCTGGTGGCAGGCCAGACGTGCCCGGGGGCGCTGCACCCGGCGGATTGGAGATGCCCGGAAGGTTGCCCGGTCCGCCGGGGCCGACCGTTCCCGGGATGCCCGGCACCCGCTGCGCCGGCTGCTCGCTGGTTTCGGTCAGTTGCACCGTCCAGGCGCGCTGCTCACCGGTGTCGACCTCGAAGAAGCCGGTGCGGTCGAAACCGCGCGCCAGGCAATTTTCGGTGCCCTTGATGGTGAATTCCTTGTCGCGCGAGCACATGAAGGCTTGTCCCGACCACTCGCCGCCGCGGTCGTAATCGAGCGCATAGATGTAATAGAACCGTGCGACGAGCGTACCGCGCAACAGCGTCTCGCAAGCCCGGGAGGATACGTTCCACCAGCCCTCGGTGGTCCAGCCCTCGGCGTCCTTGTAGCCGAGCGCGATGCCGACCCGGCTCGCAGTGTTGTTGCAGAGACGAAAATCCGCTGCCGCCGGACTATGCCACAGACACATGATCGCGAACGCCAGCGCGGGTATCAAACCGGCGGCGGCGCGGGCGAAGGATGGCTGCGGACGAGGAGAATCTTTGGGGATCATTTAGCCAAGCTATATCAATTCATTGACGATTTCGCGTAGGCCGACGACGCTCGTCCACGGCCGGGAAGGTTTTTCGGGCGACGGCCGCCGAAGCACGGCCCGTTAGCCCTCTGTTTGGGTCGTGATATGGCAAAATATGTGACAACTTCCCATTTATTATCAATATTCTGAGCTTCAGTGCAAAACGGCGAGATCACAGCCATGACCATCGACGACAAAACCAGAACGGAACTTGAAGCTGCGGTGTTCCGCCGCCTGGTCGAACATCTTCGCTCTCGCAGCGATGTCCAGAACATCGATCTGATGAATCTCGCGGGATTCTGCCGTAACTGCCTGTCCAACTGGCTCAAGGAAGAAGCCGACGTGAAGGGCGCGGCGATGAGCAAGGACGAGAGCCGCGAGGCGGTTTACGGCATGCCCTACGAGACCTGGAAGTCGACCCATCAGGGTAACGCCAGTCCCGAGCAGCTCGCGGCGATGAAAAAGACCCATAGCGGGCATTAAAGTCTTGTACTGACGGCAACCCTCTCAATTCAAGCAGCGGCGACGCCTCCTCGTCATGAGCGAAGCGCTTTCTTCTGTGGGTGCGCTGTGGATGAGCGCGATGGTACCTTGACGCAAGGCGCCGCACTCTTGAGGGTCTTTTGGGGATGCAGTACGCGACCAAGCGTGCCGCGCTTCCTCTTTCAGCCTTACCTTCAGTTCCATTCAGGAGTACCCGATGGCCACCTCCGCTGCCGTCAAGGAAGAGCCCGCGACAACATTCGCAAAAGACCAGCTCAAGGCCATCGTCGAGCGCATCGAGCGGCTGGAAGAAGAAAAAAAGACAATCTCGGACGACATCCGCGACGTCTATGCGGAGGCCAAAGGCAACGGCTACGACGTCAAGGCGTTGCGCACCATCGTGCGGCTGCGCAAGCAGGACGCCAATGAGCGGCAGGAACAGGAAACCATCCTGGAAACCTACATGCAGGCGCTCGGAATGCTGTGAGGGTGATGGTGCCATACGCGGGAGCTTGACCCGCGTATCCATCGATCTTCCCAAAGATTCGTGCAAAGCAGATAGCCTGCCGGTCAAGCCCGGCAACGACAAGTCAGCGCAGTGACGCGGTCCGCGTCACAAACGATTGGGTCGCCAGCACAGCGATGGCCGACCCGGTAAAGCGGTCGCAGACCATTCCCATCAGCGGGTCGTCGAAAAAGTTCATCGCGATCGCCGCCTGCGGCTTGACGAAATGCGCACGCATCGAGGTCATGTCGGTATCGCCCAGCACGGTCGCGGACATCGAGGTGCTTGCGCTCGGTGCCACGATCATGGCCCGCATCCAGACATCGTTGCCGCGGGAGGCCGTGATCCGCGCAGAGGTCGCGACCTCGCCCCTCTGACCCTGCGGTCCCTTGGCGACAACCGAGGTGATCGCGTTGGCAGTCATCGCATTGCGGGAGGCCGATGTCGGCCGGGCGCTTGGGGGGATCGGCGCGCTCGCCGCGACGATATTGGCGCGGTTGACCGGTGAACTGGATACCGGCGCGTAGGCCAAGGCCTGGAACGCGGCGGAAACGCTGGCGGTCGGTTGCGGGTCGGCGGAAGCGAGTGCCTGGCGGGCATTGAGCGCGGCGACCTGCGCGGGAGTGGCTTGCTTGGGCGTCGCCGGTGTGTCGCCCCAGAAGCCGCGGGCGTTGATGATGTCGGCCGGCGTTTGCGGCTTCGACTCGGTTTTTTCAGCCGATGGCGCCGGCTTCGATTTTCCAGGCTGGACGATCTGCACGTCGGCTGAAGCTAACTGAAGCGTCGAGGCCTTCAGAGGCTTGGAGCGCGGCATCGGTACGGCGTCAGTGGATTTGGCAGCAAGGGCAACGGTCATCACACCGGTCGCGGGATTTTTGTCGCTGGCAGCGGGAGCGCCGCCGCCCTCGTCGTCTTCATCGTTCGACTGGGCTCCGGTCGATTTGCCGCCGAACAATGCGGCGAAAAAGCCCGGCTTGCCCTTCGACGCGGCGTCGTCGCCATTGCCGCGTTTTTCGACGTCGGCCAACGCAAGCTCGTAGCCCCGCAACGGGGTGCCGTCAGAAGGAACATGCACGGTGCGGCCGTCCGGGAATACACGCGCCAACTGATCGTGCGTCATGCGCGGCCAGTGACGAATGCTGCCGGTGTCGAGATGGACGAACGGCGACCCCGATGTCGGGTAGAACCCGACGCCGCCGCGTTGCAGGCGAAGCCCGGCGTAGCGGATTTGCTCAAGCGGCACGTCGGGAATGAAAAAATCCATGGCGTGGCCGAGCATGTGCTGGCTGGAACGCGCCACGCCCGAAGAACGGCGGCGGAGCATGGCGTTGGTGGCGGGGGAGCGGTAGGAGGAGACGATCTGGATCGGCTTCTTGCCGTCGACGTCGCGGTAGACCTCCCAGAGGATGTCGAACAGGTGACGATCCATCGTGGTCTGTTCCTGGCTACGCCAGTCGCGGAGATAGTGATTGAGTTGCTTCAGCGCCTCTTCGTCGTAACGCCCGTCCCGTTTGAAGGTGACGGTGAGGTCTTCGTCGGAATGGGTGTGGTGGAAGGAAAGCGTGCGGGTTTCGTTGAGTGCGCTCGCATCGTGCACCGACCCGGCGCCGGCCAGCAGCAACAGCGATGTCAGGCCGATTTGATAACCGGCCCTCGGCAGACATAGCGAATTGAATTGGCGTGCGAAACCAGCCAGCACGTATGAGCCCACCCAGAGGACGACCGATCGAAGACTCTCTCGCGACCCCGTGTGGCGAAAGAGGGTGAATGCAGTCTTAACGTGGGAGGGATTAACCGAAATTTACGCCCCAACCCCTAGTCCGGCTTTAACCTAACCCGCCGAGTGTGGCGAAAACTAGCCCGCTAGGTTCAATCCAGGGGAGAATGGTTAATGCAAACGGCCCCGCTTTCATGAAGCGAGGCCGTTGTTTTTCGCGATGATCTCAATTCGAGCGCTGAAAGCGGTGGATGATCAGCGGTCGCTCACCCGCCGCTGCGGCCGACGGGTGGGGACTGCGGGAGGAGGGGTCGGCGCGCCGAACAAGCGCTCGAAGAACGACGGTCCCGAAGAAAACGACGGTCCCGAAGCGCTGTTGTCGCTGGCAAAGCTGACACCTACCGGCAGATTGCTGGTCGGATGGGCGTAGCTCGGCTGCGAATGCGCCACCACGTTTTCCAGGTCCTTGCCTCGCGAGTTACGCAGCAACGCCAGCATGGCGGCGTCGCTGCCATAGACGTCCTTGCGAATTTGCAGCTTGTCCGCGTCGTCCACAAACGCCGTCTGGTAGGTGATATTGACCGGGATCGGCGTCGGGAATTTGATGTCGATCTCGCTGTAGCCATACATGCCGCGGATTTTTTCCGGCGTGTAGTGCTCGTTCGGCATCGTGATGTTGAGCAGGGTCGCGGCGTATTGATCCGGATTCTGCACCCGCATGCAGCCGTGGCTGAAGGCGCGCTCTTCCTTGGCGAACAAGTGCTTGTCCGGGGTGTCGTGCTGATAGACCAGAAACTTGTTCGGGAAGTTGAAGCGGATACGCCCGAGCGCGTTGGCTTCGCCGGGCGGCTGCGAGATGTGGATGCTGCCGTCGCGGGCGCGGTCGAGCTTCAACCCCATGCGCTCAAGCACCGTCGGATCCTGCTGCAGTGCCGGCAGATATTCGTTGTAGATGATTGAGGGCGGCACGTTCCAGGTCGGATTGACGGTGATGAACTTCATCGTCTCGGTCAGAAGCGGCGTCGCATGAACGCCCGGCTTTCCGGTAACGACCTTGGTGGTCCAGACCTGGGCGCCGTTCTGCATCACCTTGAGGGTATAGTCCGGGATGTTGAGAATGACGTAGGCATTGCCGATCGAGGCCGCGCCGAGTTGGCGCGGCAGCCAGCGCCAACGCTCCATGTTGACGATCACGGTGTCGATCTGGCGGTCGCGCTTTGGACCGTTCAAGGCCTTGACCGTGCGGTCGTCGAGGATACCGGTGGGCTTGAGTTCGGCGCCCTCCTGGAATTGACGCACGGCCTCGGCGACCTTGGCATCGTAATGGGTGTCGTCGGCGTTAGAGAGACCGAGCTTCGCCCGCACCAGCGGCACCCGCGCATCTTCCATCTCGGCGGTGGGCAGCTTCTTGCGCGCCGGCGTGAATTGAAGCACCGGGCCTTCCGGAATCTGAGCCGCCGGTCCATCGGTCTCGCCGCGCAATTCGGCAAGCTTGGCCTTCAATTCGCGATAGAGCTTTTGCGGCGGGTTGTAGCTGTCGAGCGCGGCGGAGGCATCCTTGGCGGTCGTGACGTTCGCCAGCACTTCCGACGGATCGGTCGGATGCTCCGGATATTGGATGTCGCCGCTGACCTGCGACCAGTGCATCCGGCCGCTCTGCGCGTGGCGTGCATAGTCGAGCATGCTGGCGGTCAATTTCAGCTCGGCTTCCGCCAGCAAATCGGGCGTGGCCGCGGCAAAATCCGGTATCGGATAGTCCGCTGCATTCAAGCCTTCGGAAGCGGCATCCTTGAGACGCGCAATGACGGCCTTGCCGCTCTGGGTCAGCGCGCCGCCTTGCGTCCATATCGGCGCAAATTCGCGCCCCGTATAAAACTTCTCGACCGCGCTGCGTTCGGCCTTGCGGTCGAAATAGCGAGACGATTTCGCAGCCAGCATTTCGTGCAATTTGTCGGCGACCGGCTGATCTGCCGGCGGCACGTTGCTGGCCACCTTGGTTGGTTCTTTTGCCGGCTCCTTGGCAGTTTCCTTGGCAGGCTCGGCGGCCGGCGTGGCGACAGTCGTGACCGCGGTGTTGGCGTTGCTGTCGTTCTTATTGGTGTCGGTCTCGGCCTTGTCGGTCTCAGCCTTGCTGGTATCGGCAACCGGTGCAGCGACAATGTCGGCCGGCTTGGTTTCCGCGGCCTTCTCCGTCACCTCCGTGGCGTCCGACGTCGGCGCTGCGGCATCCGGTTTGAAGTCGTGGGCGCTCGGGGGCGGGACATTTGCAGGCTCGGGGCGTGGCACTGCGGCGTCGATCGCGAGTTCTGCCGGGCTGCTGCGTGCCGGATCGGCCTGGGCCAGTGCCGAGGTCGCCGATACCGTGAGGAAGGTTGCCGCGACGGCCATCAGCACGCGGTCAAATCCACCACGGTTCTTCACACAGTCACCCATCGTCACACCCCTTGGCGAAGCTGCCCCGGCATGGAGCAGCTCTGGATATCGTCCGTCACAGCTTTCGCTAAAGCGCCGGCCTGATCGGATTTTGAACCGCATTCAGTCAAGTTTATGTTCGTATTTATCTGAATGTGCTCAAATCTGAACGCGCCCAAATCTCTCTATTTGCTACGCCTGCACGCCATGATTCACGTAAGCTTCATATGCGACGATACACGCGCCTACCTCATGCGACCAGCGCCAGGAGGGCAAGTCACGACAAACTGACCTCAAAGACATTACTTTGCAACGGATTGCGCGTCTCTGTCATGCGGTTTCCCCTTTGTGTGTCACCGGCAAGACACGGTTCAATTGTCCGGCCGATCACTTCAGCCTCTGTCGTTTCAGAGGATGGCGGCCGCAATCGGGCATCGGTCTCAATTCGCCTGGTCTGCGCCAGCCGCCGGTTCATCGACGGCCTCATCGAGTTTGCGGTAAAGCGTCGAGCGGCCAATTTTCAAGCGACGCGCGACCTCCGACATCTGACCGCGGTAATGCGAAATCGCGAACCGGATGATTTCGGTCTCCATCTCTTCGAGCGGCCGCACCTCTCCGGCGTTGGTCAGCATCGCCAGCGTTCCGGCCGACGGAAGCGGCGCGATAGGTATTTCGTTACCTGAAACCACGGTCGGCACCGGCGACTGAAAGTCTGATCCAACGATCAGAGGTTCGTGGTGGGCCTCCGGCATCGCCGGCGATGCGGCGGACGGAAAATCCGTGACCCCAAGTTGGTCGCCCTCGCTCATGACCACGGCGCGGTAGACCGCATTCTCAAGCTGGCGGATATTGCCGGGCCACTCAAGTTGCGCCAGCTGCGCCATCGCTTCGCCGCTGATGGCGGTGATGGGGCGATTTTCCTCGGCGCAGAACCTCGCCAGGAAGTGCCGAAGCAGCGGCGGGATATCTTCGCGGCGCATCCGCAAGGGAGGAACCGTCAGCGGCAATACGTGAAGGCGATAGAACAAATCTTCGCGAAACTGCCCGCCTTTGACGCGGTCGAGCAATTTGCGGTTGGTCGCCGAGATGATCCGGACATCGACCTTGACCGGCTTGCGCCCGCCGACCGCCTCGACCGCGCCTTCCTGCAGGGCGCGAAGCAGTTTGACTTGGGCCGCCAGCGGCAATTCCGAGATTTCGTCGAGAAACAGCGTTCCGCCGGCGGCCTCGACGAATTTGCCCATGTGGCGTTCGGTAGCACCGGTAAAAGCGCCCTTCTCGTGGCCGAACAGGATCGACTCCACGAGATTGTCCGGGATCGCGCCGCAATTGACGGCGACGAACGGCTTTGATTGGCGCTCGCCGCTGCCATGGATGGCGCGCGCGAACAATTCCTTGCCGACACCGGATTCTCCCTCGATCAGCACCGGGATCGTCGAACCGGCGGCCTTTTGCGCCGTTCGCAGCACGCCGGCCATCGCCTCGCTGCGGGTGATGATATCGGCAAAGGTCAAGCGGCCTTCGCGGCTGTGCCGGATGCGCTGCAGTTCACCCTTCAGTGCGCTGGTGTTGAGCGCATTTCGCAACGATACTTGAAGCCGCTCGATGCCGACCGGCTTCACGACGAAATCCTGGGCGCCGGCGCGCATCGCCGATACGACGTTATCGATGCCGCCATGGGCGGTCTGCACGATCACGGGAAGGTTAAGACCGGCTTCGCGGAGTTTTGCCAGCACCCCCATGCCGTCAAGGCCGGGCATCACCAGATCGAGCACCATCGCATCGATGACAGGGGCGTCCGGCGCGGTCAGCAGCGCGATGGCCGCGTCGCCAGAGTCGACGACGATGGTCTCATAGCCGCATTTCTGCACCATGTTTTCGACCAGCCGGCGTGCGACAGCATCGTCATCGGCAATCAAA
Organism: uncultured Alphaproteobacteria bacterium; assembly: GCA_963814615.1. Lineage (GTDB taxonomy): Bacteria > Pseudomonadota > Alphaproteobacteria > Rhizobiales > Xanthobacteraceae > Bradyrhizobium. Next base: position 493,589 of record CAWFDN010000002.1, read on the forward strand.
ATGCTGGCAGCCATGGCGTTCCCCGCGCGGTACAACTATCTGTCTCGAATCGAGGCACCTTCGCCGATGCCGATTAACGACCTCTTAAATGTTGACCTCCCGCCCTCGCTTCGCATCCCAAGCCTTCTGGTTGAACACAGGTTTCGAACAAATGATCGCGCGCGCTCCCTCCGCCCTCCGCAAGTCGACGGCTCCACGCAAACCGAACGCCAGGGATTCCGAAGCCAAATCCAAGACGGGATCGAAGACGGTTTCCAAAGCTCTTTCCAAGAGTTCCTGCCAAGAGTTCCTGCCAAGGCTCCTGCCAAGACGGCAAAGCTGCCGGAATGGAACCTAGCCGATCTTTATTCCGGCATCGACGCGCCCGAGGTCGCGCGCGACCTGCAAAGGTTGGACACCGAATGCGTGGCGTTCGAGACTGACTATAAAGGCAAGCTCGCCGAACAGACGGCGAAGGAGACCGGCGGCGAGTGGCTCGCCGAGGCGGTCAGGCGTTATGAAGCGATCGACGATCTCGCCGGCCGCCTCGGATCTTATGCCGGCCTCGTTCATGCCGGCGACAGCGTTGACCCGGCGATCTCCAAATTTTACGGCGACGTCTCCGAGCGGCTGACGACCGCCTCCGTGCATTTGTTGTTCTTCGCGCTCGAATTCAACCGCATTGACGATGCGGTCATGGAACGCGCGATGCAGACGCCTGAACTTGGACATTATCGCCCGTGGATCGAAGATCTGCGCAAGGACAAGCCCTATCAGCTCGAAGACCGCGTCGAGCAGTTGTTTCATGAGAAATCGCAAAGCGGTTACGCCGCGTGGAACCGGCTGTTCGATCAAACCATCTCGGGGCTTCGCTTCAAGGTCGGTGCCAGCGAGCTTGCGATCGAGCCGACGCTGAGCCTGCTGCAAGATCGCGCCGGCGAAAAGCGCAAGGCGGCGGCGCAGGCGCTGGCGAAAACCTTCAAGGCCAATGAGCGGACCTTTGCGCTCATCACCAACACGCTCGCCAAGGACAAGGAGATTTCCGATCGCTGGCGCGGCTTCGAGGACGTTGCGGATTCGCGGCATCTCAACAACCGGGTCGAGCGCGAGGTCGTCGATGCTCTGGTGGGTTCGGTTCGCTCCGCCTATCCGCGGTTGTCGCATCGTTATTATCAACTCAAAGCAAGCTGGTTCAAAAAGAAGAAGCTGGCGCATTGGGATCGCAATGCGCCGCTGCCGTTTGCCGCCACCGGCACGATCGCCTGGCCCGAGGCGAGGAACATGGTGCTGACGGCCTATCGCGGCTTCTCGCCGCAAATGGCCGATATCGCCGAGCGTTTTTTCACCGATCGCTGGATCGACGCGCCGGTGCGGCCCGGCAAAGCGCCGGGCGCGTTCTCGCATCCCACCACGCCGTCGGCGCACCCTTATGTGCTGATGAATTACCAAGGCAAACCGCGCGACGTGATGACGCTCGCCCATGAACTCGGCCACGGCGTGCATCAGGTGCTGGCGGCCAAGAACGGCGCGCTGATGGCGCCGACACCATTGACGCTCGCGGAAACCGCCAGCGTGTTCGGCGAGATGCTGACCTTCAAGCGGCTGCTGGCGCAGACCAGGAACGCCACGCAGCGCCAGGCGCTGCTCGCCGGCAAGGTCGAGGACATGATCAACACGGTGGTGCGGCAGATCGCGTTTTATTCGTTCGAACGCGCCATTCATACCGAGCGGCGCAACGGCGAACTGACCGCCGAACGCATCGGCGAAATCTGGCTCAGCGTGCAAAACGAGAGCCTTGGCCCGGCCATCGACATTCGCCCGGGCTACGAGAATTTCTGGATGTACATCCCTCACTTCATTCATTCGCCGTTCTACGTCTACGCCTATGCGTTCGGCGATTGCCTGGTGAACTCGCTTTATGCGGTCTACGAAAATGCGCAGGCGGGGTTTGCCGAGCGTTATCTGGCGATGCTGGCCGCCGGCGGCACCAAGCATTATTCCGAGCTGCTCAAGCCGTTCGGCCTCGACGCCCGCGACCCGAAATTCTGGGACGGCGGGTTGTCGGTGATCGCGGGCATGATCGACGAGTTGGAAGGCATGGGCTGAGCGGCGGGGGCGTAAAACATTTGTTGAACGGGCGCGCTTTTCGTGTTATACGGTTTGTATAACGGAGTTTAGGCCATGAATGAAGCTGCTCGCGATTTCGAAATCGAAACCACGCCGCTCCAAATCCGCAAGATTGGTAATTCGGTTGGTGTCATCCTGCCGAAGGAGCTGCTGGCGCGGCTAAATCTCAAGGAAGGGGACAAATTCTATCCGGTCGAGCAACCAGATGGCAGCTTGCGGCTGTCGCCGTTCAATCCGAAGCATGCCCGGACCATGGAAATCGCCCGTAAAATCATGCACGAGTATCGCGATACATTTGCAGCGCTTGCAAAATGAGTGAGCCTATTTGGCTCGATGTTGACGAAATCATCGACATGCACGCTGAGCAACTGGCGATATTCGGTGGACCAGAAGGCGTCCGGGACCGGGGCCTTCTTGAGTCAGCCATTTCGCGTCCAGTCAACCAATGGCACTACGAACAAACTGACATGGCGGCTCTTGCTGCCGCATATGCGTTTGGGCTGGCCCGCAATCACGCCTTCGTCGATGGCAATAAACGGATCGCGTTTCATGCGATGATGGTCTTTCTGCGTAGCAACGGCGTTGCATTTGCCCCTGAGCCCGCACACGCCACTGCCATCATCCTCTCCCTCGCGGCCGGCGAGGTCAGCGAGGAAAGCCTCACCCGCTGGATCCGGGACAATTGGCCGCCCGAGCCTGACAAATAGGGGGCCGCTGGTGCACAAGCGCCACACCGCCGTTGCCCTCCAATACGGATTGCGGTAATTCCCCGCAAAGAGACGAACATTGACCGGAGAGACCGATGGCAGAGCATAACGAAGTGGCCTACACGACCGCTGACGGCAACGATTATCCGGCCCATGAGCAGACCTATGAGGGTTTCATCATGCTGGTGAAATACGGCACCGTCGCCGTGATCTTCATCGTCGCCATGATGGGGATTTTCTTGACCTGATTGTTGGCCCGGCCGCGCCGCCGCCCGGTGGCGCGATTTGAAGAATTGCACGCATCCCGGTCGCAAAACCGGTATCCATCTTTACAAAACAAGCGCTAGTTTGCGCGCGCGCCCTTAGCCCCGCGCCGCCGGAGGCCCCATGAAGATTGCCGTCGCCAAGGAAATCGATCCGTCCGAGCCGCGCGTGGCGGCTTCGCCCGACACGGTGAAAAAATTCAAAGCGCTGGGGGTCGATATTGTCGTCGAGCCGGGCGCTGGCATCAAATCGGGCCTGCCGGATTCGGAGTTCGTTGCGGCCGGCGCCACCGTCAGCGCCGATGCTCTGAAAGACGCGGATATCGTCATCAAGGTGAAGCGGCCCGAGGCCAGCGAGCTTGCCCACTACAAGCGCGGTGCGCTGGTCATCGCCATCATGGACCCTTACGGCAACGAGGCCGCGCTCAAAGCCATGGCGGACGCCGGCATCGCGGCGTTCGCGATGGAATTGATGCCGCGCATCACCCGTGCCCAGGTGATGGACGTGCTGTCGAGCCAGGCCAACCTCGCCGGCTATCGCGCGGTGATCGAGGCGGCGGAGGCCTTCGGCCGCGCCTTTCCGATGATGATGACCGCGGCGGGCACGATTCCGGCGGCCAAGGTGTTCGTGATGGGCGTCGGCGTCGCCGGCCTGCAGGCGATCGCGACCGCGCGGCGGCTCGGCGCCGTCGTCACCGCGACCGACGTGCGGCCCGCGGTGAAAGAGCAGGTCGAAAGTCTGGGCGCCAAATTCCTCGCGGTCGAGGACGAAGAATTCAAACAGGCCGAAACATCCGGCGGCTACGCCAAGGAAATGTCGAAAGAATATCAGGCCAAGCAGGCCGCCCTGACCGCCGAGCACATCAAAAAGCAGGACATCATCATCACCACCGCGCTGATTCCGGGCCGGCCCGCGCCGCGCCTCGTCACGGCCGAGATGGTGAAGTCGATGAAGCCGGGTTCGGTGCTGGTCGATCTTGCGGTCGAGCGCGGCGGCAATGTCGAGGGCGCCGAGGCCGGCGAAGTCGCCGACGTCGGCGGCATCAAGATCGTCGGTTACACCAACGTCGCCGGCCGTGTCGCAACCTCGGCGTCGAGCCTTTACGCGCGCAACCTGTTTTCCTTCATCGAGACGCTGATCGACAAATCGACCAAGGCGCTCGCGGTGAACTGGGAGGACGAATTGGTCAAGGCTACCGCCCTGACCAGGGACGGCGCCGTCATTCATCCGAATTTCCAGCCGAAATCCGCTTAAGGAGAGCCGCCATGGATCATATCGCGCAGGCCGTCGACCCCTTCGTTTTTCGACTGTCGATTTTCGTGCTCGCCGTGTTTGTCGGCTATTTTGTGGTGTGGTCGGTGACGCCGGCGCTGCATACGCCGCTGATGTCGGTGACGAATGCGATCTCCTCGGTGATCGTGGTCGGCGCGCTGCTCGCGGTCGGCGTCGCGCTGGTCGGCAGCGGCGGGGTCTGGGCACGCGGCTTTGGTTTCGTCGCGTTGATTTTTGCGTCGGTGAATATCTTCGGCGGCTTCCTGGTCACCCAGCGAATGCTGGCGATGTACAAGAAGAAAGCCAAGTGAGCCGGATGGATCTCGCATCAATTTCGTCATGCCCCGCGCAGGCGGGGCATCCAGTATGCCGTGACGGTTTGGTAAGTCACGAGCGTTCCGGATTACTGGATCATCCGCCTTCGCGGATGATGACAGGGGAGGGGGCCTCTAGATGAACGCCAATCTGTCTGCGGTTTTGTACCTCGTCGCCGGGGTACTGTTCATTATGTCGTTGCGGGGGCTGTCGAGCCCGGCGTCATCGCGCCAGGGCAATTTCTTCGGCATGATCGGCATGGGCATCGCGGTCGCGACCACGCTCGCGGCGCATCCGCCGGCCGATGGCATCGGCTGGTTGCTGGTGGTGCTTGGCGTCGCCATCGGCGGCTCGATCGGCGCGGTGATCGCGCGCCGGGTGCCGATGACCTCGATGCCGGAACTGGTCGCGGCGTTTCACTCCCTCGTCGGCATGGCCGCCGTGCTGGTCGCGGCCGGCGCGTTCTACGCGCCCGAGGCCTTTGACATCGGCACGCCGGGCAACATCCACGGTGCCAGCCTGGTTGAAATGTCGCTCGGCGTCGCGATCGGCGCGCTGACCTTCACAGGCTCGGTGATTGCCTTTGCAAAATTGTCGGGCCGCATGAGCGGCGCGCCGATCATTCTGCCCGCACGCCACCTCATCAACATCGCGCTCGGCGTGGCGCTGGTGGTGTTCATCGTCGGTCTGGTATTGACCGGCAGTGCGGTCGACTTCTGGCTGATCACGATCGTCGCGCTGGTGCTCGGCGCGCTGCTGATCATCCCGATCGGCGGCGCCGACATGCCGGTCGTGATCTCGATGCTCAACTCCTATTCGGGTTGGGCCGCGGCCGGCATCGGCTTCACCCTCGGCAATTCGGCGCTGATCATCACCGGCGCCCTGGTGGGCTCGTCGGGCGCGATCCTGTCCTACATCATGTGCCACGCGATGAACCGTTCCTTCATCTCGGTCATCCTCGGCGGGTTTGGCGGCGAGACTGCGGCGGCGGGCGCAGGCCCGGGGGGCGAAGCGCGACCGGTGAAACTCGGCTCCGCCGACGACGCCGCTTTCATCATGAAGAACGCGCAGAAGGTGATCATCGTGCCCGGCTACGGCATGGCGGTGGCGCAAGCGCAACATGCCCTGCGGGAAATGGCCGACCAGCTCAAGAAGGAAGGCGTCGAGGTCAAATACGCGATCCACCCGGTGGCGGGCCGCATGCCCGGTCACATGAACGTGCTGCTTGCCGAAGCCAACGTACCCTATGACGAGGTGTTCGAACTCGAGGACATCAATTCGGAGTTCGCCCAGGCCGACGTCGCTTTCGTGATCGGCGCCAACGACGTCACCAACCCGGCGGCCGAGGATGACAAGACTTCGCCGATCTACGGCATGCCGGTGCTGCAGGTCTGGAAGGCCGGCACCGTGATGTTCATCAAGCGCTCGCTGGCGTCGGGCTATGCCGGCATCGACAATCCGTTGTTCTATCGCGACAACACCATGATGCTGCTGGGCGATGCCAAAAAGATGACCGAGAACATCGTCAAGGGGATGTAGACGCAAGAACCCATGACCGTCCTGAAGTGGCTCGTCGTTCTCGTGGCGGCCGGCTATCTTGGCGGCCTCGTTGTTCTGTTTTTCGTACAGCGGACGTTCATCTTTCCGATCCCGCAAACGGCGCGCACGGCGCCCGAAGCGGCCGGTTTTCCGGAAGCCGAAGAACATGTCCTGACCACGGCGGACGGCGAGAACGTCATCGCGTGGCATGTTCCGGCAAAACCGGGCCATGCGGTCGTGATCTATTTTCCTGGCAACGGAGATTTTCTCGCCGGCCGCGTCAGCCGCCTTCGAGTCATTGCCTCTGACGGGACAGGGCTCGTCGCTTTGTCCTACCGCGGTTATGCCGGCTCTACCGGTCAGCCGAGCGAGCAAGGACTGCTGCGGGATGCGGCGGCGGCCTATGCGTTTACGTCGGCACGATACGGCGCGGACCGAATTGTCGTCTGGGGTTTTTCACTCGGGAGCGGGGTTGCGGTGGCGTTGGCGGCCGAGCAGCCGGTCGCAAAAGTCATATTGGAAGCGCCCTATACCTCGATTGCGGATGTCGCCGGCTCGCTTCTTCGGCTGGTGCCGGTGCGTTGGCTGGTGAGGGACCAGTTTCGCTCCGACGAGCGCATCGCGCGCGTCACTGCCCCCATCCTCATCATGCACGGTGCCCGCGATCCGGCCATCTCGATCGCCTTTGGCGAGCGATTGTTCGCGCTTGCCCACGAACCGAAGCAATTCGTGCGGTTTTCCGAAGGAGGCCATGACAATCTGGACAATCATGGTGCGATCGAAACGGCTCGTTATTTCATCGATGCCTCAAAAGGCTGACTGTCGCCGTTGTTTGGCGCATAGTCGATTCCGGGATTTTGGGGATTTGTCATATGAGCGTGCACGGCCCGATGCCGCGACCGGCGTGGATTTTCCCGGCGCTGTCTGTTTTGCTTTTCGCGGGCGCCACGGCGTTCAGCTTCACGTTCACGCCATCCGCCGCCGGGTTGGTGTTTGCGGTGGTACTGCTGGTGATCCTGTTCGGAACCGTGTTCGCGGCCGTCTATCATGCCGAGGTGATCGCCGAGAGGGTCGGCGAACCTTACGGCACGCTATTATTGACCCTCGCGGTCACCGTCATCGAGGTAGCGCTGATCGCAACCATCATGCTGGGCGAGAAGCCGGTGCCCACCTTGGCGCGCGACACCGTGTTCGCCGTGGTGATGATCGTCTGCAACGGATTGGTCGGGATCTGTATCCTGGTCGGCGGTCTGCGCCACCGCGAGCAGGATGTTCAGGTATCCGGATCAAGCCTCTATCTCAGCGTCCTGATCGTGCTCGCGACCATCACGCTGATCATGCCCAATTATACGCTGACCACGCCGGGGCCGATCTACTCGGCAGGCCAGCTCGGCTTCGTCAGTGTCGTCACCGTCGTTCTCTACGGCCTGTTCCTGTACACCCAGACCATCCGGCATCGAAATTATTTCATCAGCGAAGCCGGCGGCGCCGGCGATAACGGGATGCGCCCTTCCAGCTGGATGTTGGGCCGCAGCGTCGTGCTGCTCTTGGTCTCGTTGTTGGCGGTGGTGCTGCTGGCCAAGAAGTTTTCGCTGGTGGTCGATGCGGGTGCCGCGCTGATCGGCGCGCCGCCGGCCTTCGCGGGCGTCCTGGTGGCGCTATTGATCTTGCTGCCGGAGGGTGTCGCAGCCGTCACCGCCGCACACAAGAATGATCTGCAGAAGAGCATCAATCTGGCGCTCGGCTCGTCGCTTGCGACAATCGGGTTGACCATCCCGGCGGTCGCCGTGGCCGCCTATGCGCTGAATAAGCAATTGGTGCTTGGCCTCAATGCCCAGGATATGGTGCTGCTGGTGTTGACGTTCGTCTTGAGCATGCTCACCTTCGGGACCGGGCGTACCAATATCCTGTTCGGGCTGGTCCACCTGGTGGTATTTGCCGCATTTGTATTCCTGGTATTCGTGCCGTGATCGGGTGGGAGATGAACGACAATGCTCAGTGCCAAATCGGAGGTTCAGATCGATACGCCGGAAGTCCGCGTCACCGAGTGGCGGCTGGCGCCGGGTAGCGCGACCGGGCACCATATTCATGAGATGGATTACGTCATCGTCCCCGTGATCCCGGGGGAAATGACCATTGTGGCCCCCAATGGGGAACGCGCCAAGGCGCAGCTTGGCCTCGGCAAGTCGTACTTCCGCAAAGCCGGGGTGGAACATGACGTCCTCAACGAGAGCACGACCGAAATCGTGTTCCTGGAGGTCGAGTTGAAGCCATGAATGCGGCCATTTACCGAATTGCCACTGATCCGTCGCAGTTGATCCCTCAATGCGCCTCAAAGTTTTCGCATCAAAACCCCTGCGGGGAGTGGTCGGCATGCTAAAAAAATACGTCGCGAAATTTGCAATGGACATATTGCCGTCCGTGGCCGCGACCATCATCGGCGCCTATATCGTCAACCACTACATCGTCGCCAAGCCCGGAACGGGCGCGCCGTTCGCTGCGGCGGTGTCGACCGCAGAGCCGAGCCCCGAAGTGAAGGCCCCCGCAAAGGCCGCCACCAAGCCGTCCGAGCGATCCTCCGACCTTGCCAACGTCCCGGAGGCGGGTGTCAAGGCCAAGGGGATCGCGGAAAAGTCCATCCTGGACAAACCGACCCCTGAGAAGCCCGCAGAAAAGTCGGCTGATAAACCGTCCGAGACCGCGAGCCTTCCCGTGGAAACACGGCGCCATCAGCCGGCGGCGCGCGAAAAGACCGCCTCGAAGCCGATTCCGGCGCCGGTTCAGTCTTCCACGTCGCAGCCTTCCACGTCCCAGCCTTCCACATCGGCGATGGCGTCCGTCGTCGCGGCGCCCAATCCTGCCCCGCCTGCCGAGGCGAGCGTTACCCCCGATGCCAACGATCTCGCCCGGGCGGCCATCGAGCGCCTGCGTGGAGCGAACGACGGCTCGTCACGCGCCCAGGAAGCCGCTCGCATCCCGGATGCGCCCCATGTCGTGTCAGCACCGCCCGTCTTGGCGCCGCTCGCGGTGCCCCCGGTTCGCCCGCTCCCGCCGCCGATCATGGTTTCCACGCCCTCAGGTGAGACGCTCGATCCGCGGCTCGTCACAGATGAAACCACCCTATACCGCCGCGCGGGTAGACGATCCCTCACGCCCAACGCCGCCGGCCGACATTCCGCCTTCGCCATCTTCGCGGCCGCTCGATCTGCATGCCGAGGCCGTGGGGCCATCGACGCGGGAACACACCAATGTTGCCGAAGAAGTGCTGTCGGCTGCGAAATCGGTGTTTCACGCGGTGTTGCCGAGTAGCTCCGAAAAATAGTTCAGCCGTTCAGAACGTATCGTAGTTCTCGCCTGGCTTGCCGCCGACGCGTGCAAAGCCGCTTCGCGCGGCGTCATCCCTGGGCCGGATGTTGATGGCACGGGCATAGGAGCCGGCGGCTTTGATCTTGTCGCCGAGCCGTTCATAGGCAAGCCCCCGGGTGATCCAGATCTGCCCGTTCTGCGGGTCGGCCTGCACGGCCTCGTCGAGATCGGCGGCAGCTTCCTTGGCCTTGTCCAAGGCGAGATAACTGACCGCGCGGCCCAGCAGCGGGTCGGCCTGTTGCGGCACCAGGCCGTTTGCCGCCGTGAAATTGTCGATCGCCAATTCGTGCTGCTTTTCGCTCTGATAGAGCAGAGCGCGATTGTAATAGGCCTCTGCATTATCGGAACCCAGGTTGATCGCTTTGTTGAGGTCCTCCAACGCCTCCGTGGCTTGGTTTTGCGCCTTGTAGACCAGGCCGCGGCCGAGCCAGGCGGGAGCGAAACTGCCATCGAGCGTCAGCGCGCGGTCGTAGTCGGCCATCGCCTGATCGAACCGCTTGGCCTTGCGATAGATCGCAGCGCGGTTGGCGAATGCCTGGGCGTAATTGGGGTCGAGGCTGATCGCCTTGTTGAAATCGGCAAGCGCCTCCTCGGTCTTGCCGGCCTGCGCCAGCACCGAGCCGCGCGAATTATAGGCTTGCGGATTGTCGGGATTGTTTTTGATAATTTCGGTGAGCGAAGCGACGTTGCTCGGTACGGTCAGCCGCGGCGCTTCTTCCCGCTCGCCCGAGGACGATAGCGATCCCAGATTGATGGAACAGCCGCAGAGCGCGAGCGCAACCAAAGCCACCGGTGCGCACACGCGCAGGCCGAAACACGAAGCTCCGGAAAAAGGATAGGGAACCGGAAAGGACATTTAGGCGGAGCACTCGCGCGGCTTGCGTCATATTGTTAGCCTGCCGCGATGCAAAATGCACCGTTCAAAAATAATAACGCGGGCACAAAGGCCCGCGTTATCGGCTTTCTCAAAAAAATATCGCAAAGATTATTAGCGCATCCCGCGCGGGCCGGCGCTGGGGCCACCACGGCCGCCGGGGCCACTGCGCTCAGCACCTGGGCCGGCGCCGAACACCGGCTTCGGCTTCATCGGCAACAGGCCTTCACGCTGCAACTTCTTGCGGGCCAGCTTGCGCGCGCGGCGCACGGCTTCCGCCTTTTCACGGGCCTTCTTCTCGGAGGGCTTTTCGTAATGGCCGCGAAGCTTCATCTCGCGGAAAATACCCTCGCGCTGCATCTTCTTCTTCAGCGCCTTGAGGGCTTGGTCGACATTGTTATCGCGAACGAGAACCTGCACGCGGCATCCTCTTTGTGATGGATCGAAGTGATGGATCGAATTGGAATTCTGATGAGCTAAAAGCTGGCAAAAGGCCTGGCCCTTAACCTCAAGCGCGCGGATGTATCAGACAAAGGCCGGAATGTCCATCGCTGAAACGTAATTACGCAAGGTCGCGCGCGGCCAAATTCGGCGTTTTGGCCGCGATCAGGCGATTTTCGGCGGTATGGCTCCAACCTGGGTGACATGCCCCATTTTTCGGCCCGGCCGCGGCGGACCCTTGCCGTAGAGGTGGACGGTCGCGCCCGGCACGGTCAGCCATTGCGTGTAACCGTGGACCTCGTCGCCGATCAGATTGGTCATGGTAACCGGGCCATGCCGGACCGGCTTGCCGAGCGGCCAGCCGGCAATGGCGCGGATGTGCTGCTCGAATTGCGAGATCGAGGCGCCGTCGAGCGTCCAGTGCCCGGAATTATGTACCCGCGGCGCAATCTCGTTGACCAAAACCTCCGCGCCGCTCTCGCCCTGCACCACGAACATCTCGACCGTGAGCACGCCGACATAATTGAGCGCATGCGCGATTCTTTCCGCGATGTTGCGCGCCTGTTCCGACAGCGCCTCCGAGACCGCAGCCGGGGCGCGCGAGATTTTCAGGATGTGGTCGCTGTGTTCGTTTTCGGTGACGTCGAAACATTCGACACCGCCACTGGCCGAGCGCGCGGTGATCACCGAGATCTCGCGTTCGAACGGAATGAAGGCCTCCAGAATTGCAGATCTGGTGCCGAGATTTTCCCACACTTGATCCGGATCGTCGCCTTGGCGGATGATCGCCTGGCCCTTGCCGTCATAGCCGAAACGGCGGGTCTTGATCACGGCGGGAAGGCCGATCCGCGAAATCGCGGCCCGCAACGCCGAAGCCGACGTCACATCGGCGTAATCGGCGGTGCCGATGCCAAGACGCCGGATAAAATCCTTTTCGACGAGACGATCCTGGGTGGTTTCCAGGATGTTACGGTCGGGCAGCACCGGGCGTCTGGCCGCCAGGATCATCGCCGAGGCGGCCGGGACATTCTCGAATTCGTAGGTGATGACGTCGACGTCATTGGCGAACAGCTCCAGCGCCTCGACATCGGCATATTCCGCACAGGTCGCGTTCAGCACGACATCGAAGGCCGGCGAGTCCGGGTCGGGCGAAAACACCTGGCATCGCAAGCCAAGCCGTGCCGCTGCCATCGCCAGCATCCGGCCCAGTTGGCCGCCGCCTAGAATTCCGATGGTGTCGCCGGGTTTCAGCTTCACCTGATTTGGGGTGGTCACGCAGATCCCTCCGGGCGCTCGCTAACGGCCTCGGTCTGCGCCTTGCGCCAGGCAACAAGCCTGCCGGTCAGCGCCGGATCGCTCAGGGCGAGCACACTCGTCGCGAGCAGTGCGGCGTTGATGGCGCCTGGCTTGCCGATCGCCAGCGTGCCGACCGGAATCCCGGCCGGCATCTGGACGATGGAATAGAGCGAATCGACCCCCGACAGCGCCTTGGATTCGATCGGGACGCCGAAGACCGGAAGTTCCGTGAGCGATGCGGTCATGCCCGGCAGGTGCGCCGCGCCACCGGCGCCGGCGATGATGATCTTGAAGCCGGCGGCCTTGGCGCCCCTGGCAAAGGCGAACAGCCGGTCCGGGGTCCGGTGCGCCGAGACGATGCGTTTTTCGCAGGCCACGCCGAGCGCGGCCAGGGTCTCGGCGGCATGGCGCATGGTCTCCCAGTCCGACTGGCTTCCCATGATGATGGCGACGGCAGCGGTCATGCGGACAATTCTTTTCGGGAATCCAAAAACATAGGCCAGATTATAAGATCGGCCCAAGGTTCGGCAAGGCGTGGCAACGGGGCTGGAATGGACTATCCTGTCTTGATGAATTGCGGCAAGCCTCCTTAAGGATTTTAAGGATGCCTATGAAAAAGAAAATCAAGGCGACCGCTCAAAGGGCCGCGAAACGCCGCACAAGCGCCGTGGCGGAGCGGAAAGCTGCGCCGCTGCGCGCCTTGTCGGCGTCTTCGGCCGGGTCTTCACCTCGGCTGCCGGACGCGCCCCATGAAGCCAAACTGACCATTCGCAGGCTCAGGACCCAATTGGCCCAGGCGCTGGGACGGATCGACGAACTGCAGGCGTTGGCGGATACTGATTTCCTGCTGGATATTCCCAACCGGCGCGGATTTGAACGCGCGCTCGATCGCTCGGTCGCCTACATCAAACGCTATCATGCGAGCGGCGCGCTGATTGTGCTCGACGTCGATCGCCTAAAGCCGATCAACGACACGTTTGGACATGCCGCGGGCGACCAGGTGCTCAAGGCCGTCGTGGCGGTGTTGCTCAGTCACGTGCGCTCATCCGACGTGATCGGACGGCTGGGGGGCGACGAGTTCGCGCTGTTGCTGTGGAATCTCAGCGAGACCGACGCCAGGGTCAAGGCGGCGGCGCTTGAGCAAGCCGTCGATCGGCTCGCCTTCACTTTTCGTGGCCGCACCGTCAGTGCGGGCGCATCCGCCGGCGTCGCGTTTCTCGGCCCGCATGCCGAAGCCGGCCGCGCGCTGGAGGAAGCCGACAGCGCGATGTATGTGCGCAAGGCGCAGCGGCGTCATGAAAGATGATGCGAGGGGGAGTTTGAGCCAGCTCCGGGATTAAGGGCGTTGCACCGTGCATCCCGTGAGGGAAGCTCATGCCGGCGGTCCGCCGAGCCATGGCCGGAACCAAAACAACCTTCGGCGCTTAGTGGGTATTGGGAGTAGGCCGCATGGGTCTTTCAGCACTCAAACGACCCGCGGTGCTGATCGTCGAGGACGAATTTCTGTTGCGAATGGGCGCGGTCGATATAATCGCCGCAGCCGGGTTCGAGGTTGTCGAAGCCGCAGATGCCGATGAAGCGATCGAAATTCTGGAGTTGCGTTCGGACATCGCGGTGATTTTTACCGATGTCCAGCTGCCCGGCTCGATGGACGGATTGAAGCTCGCAAGGGCCGTCAGGGGCCGTTGGCCTCCGATCAAGATTGTCGCGACCTCCGGCCAGGTCCAGGTGCGGGAAACCGATCTGCCCGAAGGCGGCCGGTTTCTGGCAAAACCCTACAGTCAGGTACAGGTGACCGGTGTGCTTCGGGAGTTGACGGCCGAAATGTGATTCGTGTCATGCGCCAATTCCCGCCCCGATGGCCGATCGGAACATTCCGGGCAGCGCAAGCCCTAAGCGATGATATCGGGTGTGATCTGGTCTTCGATGAAAGCGATGCGGTCGCGCAGCTGCAGCTTGCGCTTCTTCAGCCGTTGCAAACGCAACAAATCCGGTGCGGGCGATTGATGCAGGGCATCGATCGCCGCATCCAGGTCGCGGTGCTCCTGCTGCAGTCGTGCGAGCTCGGTTTCGAGTTCGCGCTCATCTTCGTCGGTCATGGTGTACGTTAGCTGAAAAACGCGATGAGATTGCGAAAGGTTGCGGAAGCCGTGAAAGCAATATCGTCTCTGCTGGCCCGGTCCGCAAGCGAATGTCGTGGATCAAAAGTTCTCTTCATTCTCGGTTGCCACGCCATCCAGGAGCGGTCAGCCAAGCGGAATCCGCCTTTGCCGGCCAAGCCACTCGGCTGTTGCCGAAATTACCATAAGAAATTGAAATAATAATGCTTTTTTCTCATGTCTGGGCGGGCCCGAAGCACTTGGCAAATGAGCAGATTACCCGCGTGGGGTTTCGAATCAGAAGTTGGGGTCGGGCTTCCGATCCGGTCCACCGGACGAGGGAACACGACTCACGATTCGTTACAGACGTCCGCCAAAATATGAGAGTGCCGTTTTCGATCCCCATCGACAGATTCGGTTACTTGTGTAGACTCAAAGCGACCGGATCTAATCTGAGGTTTATCCCACCGAGGAGGTTTCGTATGGCAATTCAGGCGCATCTCGTTGAACTGGAGCGGAAACACAAAGTTCTCGAAAACGAATTGCACGAAGCTCTCGTGCACCTTTCAACGGACGACCTGAAAATTGTCGAATTAAAGCGCCGGAAATTGATGGTGAAGGACGAGATCGAGCGGTTGAGGCATACCACTGCGGAAACGCTGCACTAGCCCCGGTTCCCGGAGACTTCGCCGTCATCCAGCGACGGGCGGCGCTCGCCGCGCGAGGCGTTTATGCTCCCGCCATTTCGCCGACATAATCCGCGATCGCCAGCGAAGATGTGAGTCCCGGCGATTCTATCCCAAACAAATTGATCAGCCCCTCGACGCCATGGTCCCGGGGCCCCTGGATGAGGAAATCTTGCACGGCTATTGCCGGTGGCACGATCTTGGGCCGAATCCCCGAATAGCTCGGCATCAGCGCGCCGTCCGGTAATGCCGGCCAGTAGCGTCGGATGGCCGGATAAAATCCTTCCGCCCGCGCCGGATCGACCGCGTAATCGATGGCCTCGATCCATTCCACATCTGGGCCGAACCTGGCTTGTCCTGCCATATCGAGGGTGAGATGCACGCCTAGTCCGCCGGGCTCGGGCACGGGATAGATCAGGTGTGAAAACGGAGCCTGCGCGGTGCAGCTGAAATAGTTTCCCTTTGCGAGAAAGGCCGGCGGTATCAACTCGACCGGCATACCATCGATGCTGCGGGCGATCGCCGAGGCGTTAAGCCCAGCGGCGTTGATGAGAAGCCTGCATTCGAGGCTCATCGGCGCGCTGCCGCCGACATCGATCTTGATTCGCGTCGCGAGCGCTTTGGCGCGTAGCAACGGGGTATGAAAGGCGCAGGCGGTGCCCGCGTCTTCGGCGTCGCCGCGCAGCGACAGCATAAAGGCGTGACTGTCGAGGATGCCGGTGGAAGGCGACAGCAGGGCGGCGTCGCAGTTCAGCGCCGGCTCGAGCGCGCGGGCGGCCGCGCCAGAGAGGGCTTGCAGATCGTGCACCCCATTGGCCTCGGCGCGAGCCCTGATCGATTGCAACCGCGAGGTTTCTTCGCGGGTCGTCGCCACGATCAACTTGCCACAATTACGGTGCGGGATGCCGTGGTCGCGGCAGTATTCATAAAGCGCCCGCTTGCCGCTGACGCACATCCGCGCCATCAGGCTACCCGCCGCGTAATAGATGCCGGCGTGAATCACTTCGCTGTTGCGTGACGACGTTACCGTGCCGATGCCTTCGGCCGCTTCCAGGATGATCACCTCGCGACCGGCCTGCGCCAGCCGCCGCGCGACGGCAAGGCCGATCACCCCCGCGCCGATAACGACACACTCAACTTGGTCCATTCGCGGCCGAACCCGGGATTGTTAGCCATTTGATCCGAACGTCGCCCTGTGGGGACGCTCGTCCGGGATCAGTTGCGCGCAAGCTTGCCTTTTCTTGGATGGTCTTTCCGAGCAATCCGTCCGAAGCCCGGAACGTTTTCCCAATTAGTCTGCCGTTAGTGAAGCATTAATCATGTCCGGGCAATTGCCATAATCCAGATCGCATTTGGGCGTTGCAAGGGTACACGTTTACCGGATCCAAACACGTGAAGCCAGACACTCCGCCGCAGAAACCGCGGGTGACTGATGGCTGACAAGAATTGGCAGGCAAGCAGCAAGAATTTGATTCATGCGCAGGCGTTCGTTTGCCTACTCGCTAGCGTTGTGCCGTTCGGCGCCGCCTGGGGCATGTCCGATAATATTGCGCCGATGAGCGATGTCGGCCCAGCTGACCCCAATACGGTTTGGGAGGTGCTGATCGGCGGCGTCGTTGTCTGCTCGTTTTTTGTCGCGATCGCCTTGTGGATCCTTACGGCGTTGCGCAACGTCAAGCGTTCGCAGTTACGCAGAAATGCATTTGTCAGTTCCGCCCTGAACAACCTCAACCAAGGCGTGGTGATGACGGATGCGCAGGAGAGGATCGCGCTCTGCAACGATCGTTATCTTGAGATCTACGGCCTGGCGCGTTCGGATGTGCCCGTCAACATGACCGGCCCGGAACTGCTGGAGATGCGGCGCCGGCGCGGTGTCCTCGATCTCAGCGTCGAGGATTTCTACGAAAACGCCAGCGCCCCGGAGGGCCTCATTACCGAATTGCCTGGCGGCCGATCAATTCTGGTCAAATATTTTCGGCTGCCAAATGGCGGTTCGGTAGCCACGCACGAGGATTGCAGCGAACAACGCAGGCTTTCGCGCCAATTGGCATCGACCAAGCAGTTCCTGGAATCGGTGCTCGACAATGTTCCGGTCTGTGTGGTCGCCAAGTCCATCGAGGATGGCCGCTACATTTTTGCCAACCGTGCGTTCGAACGCTTCTCGGAGCTTTCCCGCAATGAGATTCTCGGCAAGCGTGCCGATGAAATTTACGGGGCCAAGGCGGCCGCAACCGTGGAAGCGGCGGACCGGGCTGCGCTCGATTCGACTGACGGCCACTTCTCCAACGAGTTCGTGGTCGAACACGGTTCGAAGAAATATGTTCTCGCCAGTCACCGCGTAGTCGCGCGCGACGACAAGAACCAGCCGGAATTCCTGATCGCGCTGTTCGAGGACGTTGCCGACCGCAGATCGCTCTCTCGAGAGCTGGAGAACGCCAAGAAGTTCCTCGAACTGGTCGTCGATAACATTCCGGTGCCGCTGATCGTGGAGTGCGTCAAAGACAGAACATATCTTTTCGCCAATCGCAGTGCCGAGGCGATCCTCAACCGGCGGCGTGAGGATGCCGTCGGTTTGACGGCCAAAGACATCTTCAACCCGAGAGAAGCCAAGCTGATCATTACGCGCGACGAAGCGGCGATCAGGAAGGGCGGGCTGCTCACCGAAGAACACCCCATCAGCACCAAAGACGGGCTGCGCCTGTTCCTGACGCGCCGCATGACGGTGCTCGACGAGGCCGGCGAGCCGCAATATCTGATCAAGACCCACGAGGACGTCACCGATCGCCGCCAAACCGAGTCGCGCATGGCTCATATGGCGTATCACGATGGCCTGACGGATCTGCCGAACCGCGCTGCATTCCTGCAGGCGCTCGCCCAGATGATCGAGGCCTGCGAAGGCGCCGGCGAGGAGTTTGCGGTGCTGTCCGTCGACCTCGACGGGCTGAAGGAAATCAACGATGTGTTCGGTCATGCGATCGGCGACAAACTGCTGATCGAGGTGTCGCGCCGTCTCCAGAGCTCGGCGCGCGGCGGTGTGGTGGCCCGGCTCAGCGGTGACGAGTTCGGCCTGATCATCGACGGCAAGCAACCTACTGCCGGGATGTTCCTGGCCGAACAACTCGCCGAAGTGCTGGCGAAGGATTTCCAGATCGACGGCAAATCGGTTCGTACCGGCGTCACCACCGGGATTTCGATATTCCCGTACAACGGTGCGGACGCCGCGTCACTGCTCGCCAACGCCGGTGCGGCGTTGTTTCGCGCCAAGGCGAAATCGCGTGGCTCGATCAGTCTCTATGAACCGGAGATGGACCAACAAATTCGCGATCGCCGCGTACTGCACCAGGATCTCTCGCTCGCGATCAAGAACGGCGAGCTGTCGCTATATTATCAGCCGCAGGCGGTATCGGGTCAGACGGTCGCCTCCAGCGAAATCACCGGGTTCGAGGCTCTGGCGCGGTGGCTTCATCCGGTACGCGGCTTCGTCCCCCCGGGCGATTTCATCCCGCTCGCGGAAGAAAGCGGCTTGATCGTCGAAATGGGGGAGTGGATCTTGCGCGAAGCCTGCCGGGAAGCCGCGTCCTGGCCGATGGCACTCCAGATCGCGGTCAACCTGTCGCCGGCGCAGTTCATGCATGGCGACCTGGTCGGCCTTGTGCATTCCATCCTGCTCGAAACCGGCCTTGCGCCTGGTAGGCTCGAGCTGGAAATCACCGAAGGCGTGCTGATCGAGGATTTCGATCGCGGTTTGGCGCTGTTGCGGCGGCTGAAGGCGCTCGGCGTGCGCATTTCCATGGATGATTTCGGCAGCGGCTATTCGTCGTTGAGCTATCTTCAGGCGTTTCCGTTTGACAAGATCAAGATCGATCGCGCGTTCGTCGTCAATCTCGGACGCAACCCGCAATCGGCGGCGATTGTCCGGGCCGTCATCGGTCTTGGCCATGGCCTCGAAATGTCGATCGTCGCCGAGGGCGTGGAAACCCAGGAGCAACTGACTTTCCTCACGGATGCCGGCTGCGACGCGGTGCAGGGCTATTTCCTCGGCAAACCCGCACCGATCGGACAGTATGCTGCGCTGGTCGGCCGCGCCGCGGACAAGCTCATGGAGCCCGCGCGCAAGACCGGCTAGCTTTCGGTTGGGCGCATTTTCTTTACGCGAACCGGTACCCACGTCGCTCGAAAACGCTATAGCTTCTCGGATGGCGGACTACGACCTTGCGATTATCGGCGGCGGCTTGAACGGTGTCAGCGTCGCGCGCGACGCCGCGGGACGTGGGCTGCGGGTAATCCTTCTGGAACAGGGCGATCTCGGCGCCGCCGCATCCGCCGCGACGCCACGAATGATCCATGGCGATCTCGCCGCGTTGGAGCGCAAAGCTTTTTTGCGCGTGCGCGCGGGCTTGGCCGAGCGGGATATTTGGTTGCGGATCGCCCCGCATCTGGTGCGCCCGATGCGGTTCGTGATCCCCGCGCATTCCGACGAACGTCCCTCATGGTTGCTGCGGTCCGCTTTGCTGCTGTACGACCGGCTTGCGTCTCGCAATCCTCTGCCGGGCTCAGCAACGGTCGACGTCACGCATCATCCGATCGGCAATGCGCTGAGGCGGCCATTCGGCACCGCGTTTGAATATTCCGATTGCGTGGTGGACGATTCGCGCCTCGTGATCGCCCATGCCGTCGATGCGGCGGAGCGGGGCGCCGTGATCCGCACCGGCGCACGCTGCGTTCGCGCCGACCGGCTCGACACCTGGCGGCTGGCGGTGATCGATCGCGGCCACCGTCGGGTGATCACGGCGAGGGCGCTGGCCAACGCCACCGGCGCCTGGACCGCCTCCGTCGCGGAAACTGTATTACGCATGCCGCCGCCGAGCGCGGCGATGTCGCAGATCAGCCAGATCGTCGTCCGTCGCCTGTTCGAAACCGACAACGTCTATGTTTTCCAGAACACCGACCGGCGGCTGATTTTTGCGAGCCCCTATCAGCGCGATTTCACGCTGATCGGCGCCGTCGGCCATGCGTTCAAAGGCGATCCCGCCATTGTGTCGACGCCTGCAAGCGATGTCGCGTATCTCTGCGACGCCGCCAACAGGTATTTTCGCGAGCGGGTCGAACCGTCGGATGTGATCAGGACGGTTTCCGGCGCCAACGCGGTCGTTGATTCCGCCAGCAAGGGTCTCGCAAGGGATGGCCTCTTGGCGTTCGATGCGAGGCGCGGAAGTGCGCCACTGCTGACGATCTTCGGCGGCGCCGTCACGACCTCGCGCCTGCGCGCCGAGCGGGCGGTCTCGCGGCTGACGCCGTTCTATCCGATGTCGCCGCGCTGGACCGCGAAGGCGCCGCTGCCGGGCGGCGAGTTTACATGGACGCGGTTCGACGCCGAGGTCGATTCCGCGCGCGAGCGTTGGCGGTTTCTCGACGAGACGCAAGCTTTGCGTCTGGTCGCCGCCTATGGCTCGCGTCTTGAAGCCGTGCTTGGCGAGGCCAAAGACCGCGCCGATCTCGGTCCGGCCTTCGGGCCGGAACTGACGGGCGCGGAGGTCCGCTATCTCATGGCATGCGAGTGGGCGCGCTTTCCCGACGACATTCTGTGGCGGCGCTCGAAACTCGGCCTCACCATGCCTCCGCGCGATCGCGACGCGTTGGCGGCGTTTATGGCAACGGCCTGAGTAAAGGACGAGAAAGGGGCATGACGTCCCAGATGCGTCTGAATGCGCGGCACCCCAAGGTCTCCCACTTTGCTCCCTTGAGCCGATGCCGATCCGCCGCTAGCGTGTGGCCGCGATTGGGTTGGCGAGGAACATGGCTGAGGAATTACCGAACCCCGAACCGCAGGCGGCGGCGAGCGATCCCCCGCTGCTGCGCATCGATGCGGTGGTGAAAAAATTCGGCGTCTTCCGCGCGGTCGATCGGCTGTCGCTCGACATCAAGGCCGGCGAGTTTTTCGCGCTGCTTGGCCCGAGTGGCTGCGGCAAGACGACCTTGTTGCGGATGCTCGCCGGGTTCGAGACGCCGGACCAGGGGCGGATTTTGCTCGACGGCAAGGACGTCGCGCAGGTTCTGCCGCATCAGCGGCCGGTCAACATGATGTTCCAGAACTACGCGTTGTTTCCGCATCTCAGCGTGCGCGACAACATTGCGTTCGGATTGAAGCGCGCGGGCATGCCGCGTTCGAAGCTCAAGATCCGCGTGGCCGAGATGGTCGCGCTGGTCAAGCTCGAAGGCTTGGAGCAGCGGCGGCCCGATCAGCTCTCCGGTGGTCAAAAGCAACGCGTGGCGCTGGCGCGCTCGTTGGCGCGCCGCCCGCAGGTGCTGCTGCTCGATGAGCCGCTGGCCGCGCTCGACAAGAAGCTGCGCGAAAGCACCCAACTCGAATTGATGGAGGTGCAGCGGCGTCTCGGCATGACCTTCATCATCGTCACCCACGACCAGGAAGAGGCGATGACGATGGCCGACCGGATCGGCGTGATGGATGCCGGCCGGCTCGAACAGGTCGCGACGCCGCGAGAACTTTATGAGGCGCCTGCTTCGCGCTGGATTGCCGAGTTCGTCGGCGACATCAATCTGTTCGAGGGACAAATCGGATCGCGCGAAGCGGGGCGGTTGACGATTTCGACCAGGGATGCGGGCACGATCGTGGTCGGGGAGCCGCGCCAGCCGGTCACCAAAACCAACGTCTGCGTCGCGATCCGCCCCGAAAAGATCAAGCTGTCACGCCGCGGCCCGGTGCCGGATGCGGCCCATGCGCTTGCGATCAACCGGCTGGAAGGGGTGGTGACCGATGTCAGTTATCTCGGTGGTCTCACCACCTATAAAGTGAAGCTCGACAACGGTGCTGTGTTGCGATCGTCGATGGCGAACACCGCGCGGCTCGAGATCGATGCCTACAGTGCAAGCCAGCGCGTGACGGCATGGTTTACGCCCGACGATTGCGTGGTGCTGGAGCAATGAGCGGGCGCCGCATCTTCGCGCGCCCGGCGCGCCTTGCCGTCCTCGCGCCGTATCTGTGGATGGTGCTGTTTTTCCTGGTGCCGTTCGGCTTCGTGGTCAAAATCAGCCTGTCGCAAACCGCCATCGCGCAGCCGCCCTATCTGCCGGTGTTCGATCTGACGCAAGGCGTCGCGGCGATCAAGGCGGCGGCCGCTGATTTCTCGCTGGATAATTTCAGGCTGCTGGTCTCCGATAATCTGTATGTCCTGTCTTATCTGCGCAGCCTCGTCGTCGCCGCGGTCTCGACCTCGATCCTTTTGGTGATCGGCTACCCCATCGCCTACGGCATGGCGCGGCTGCCACCGCGCTGGCAGGGCGTGGCGATGATGCTGGTGATCGTTCCGTTCTGGACCTCGTTTCTGATCCGCATCTATGCCTGGATCAACATTCTGCAGCATGACGGCTTGCTCAATAAAATCTTGCTCGCGCTGCATCTGGTGTCGGCGCCGGTGGTGTGGCTCTCCACCGACAGCGCGATGTATCTCGGCATCGTCTACTCTTATTTGCCGTTCATGATCCTGCCGCTCTATGCGACGCTCGCCAAGATGGAGCCGGCGCTATTGGAAGCCGCAAGCGATCTCGGCGCCTCGCCACGGCAGGCGTTCTGGCTGGTGACGTTTCCGTTGTCGTTGCCGGGCGTCGCGGCGGGGGTCTTGCTCTGCTTCATTCCGATCGTCGGCGAATTCGTGATTCCCGACCTGCTGGCGGGGTCCGGTTCGATGATGATCGGCCAAACCCTGTGGCTGGAGTTCTTCACCAACAAGGATTGGCCGGTGGCCTCGGCCGCCGCGGTGCTGCTGCTGTTGCTGCTGTTGGCGCCGCTGTCGTTCTACGACCGGCTGCAGCGCCGCCAACTGGAAAACGCGCGATGATGGGGCGCGCGTCAAACCAGTTCTCGCGGTTCAATACCGTCTCGCTCACGCTTGGCTTTGCGTTTCTGTATCTGCCGATCGTGATCCTGGTGATCTATTCGTTCAACGCGTCGCGGCTGGTCACGGTGTGGGGCGGCTGGTCGCTGCGCTGGTACACCGAATTTTTCAACGACCGCGCCATGCTGGAGGCGGCCTTGATGAGCTTCCGGGTGGCTGCGACCTCGGCCACGCTCGCCACGCTTCTCGGCACGCTCGCCGCGGTCGCGCTGTCGCGGGCTGAGCGCTTCAAGGGCCGCACGCTGTTTTCCGGCATGCTCTATGCGCCGCTGGTGATGCCCGAAGTCATCACCGGGCTTTCGCTGCTGTTGTTGTTCGTGGCGCTCAACGCCGAGCGCGGCTTCTGGACCGTGACGATTGCGCACACCACGCTGACGATGTGCTTCGTGGCCGTCGTGGTGCAGTCGCGCCTCGGCTCGCTCGATCGCAGCCTGGAGGAGGCGGCGATGGATCTCGGCTGCGACCCGGCGCGAGCGTTTGTGAGCGTGACGCTGCCGCTGATCCTGCCCGCGATCGCCGCCGGCTGGATGTTGGCGTTCACGCTGTCGCTCGACGATCTCGTGATCGCAAGCTTCACCACCGGCCCCGGTTCGGCGACGCTGCCGATCCGAATCTATTCGGAGGTACGGCTTGGGGTGAAGCCGGAAATCAACGCCATCTCGACCCTGGTGATCGGCCTGATCGCGGTGCTCATCATTGTTGCGTCGCTTGTCTCGAAGCTGTCGAGCGCACGCAGCGAGAGCGCCGCGCCGTTGTAGGCGCCGCGGCAAGGGAGGGGTCAGAAGCCACTTGACCGCGGCACCAGTGATCCCGATTCAATCTTCAAACAGCCAGGAGAATATATGCGCCCGCATTCCTTCGTGCTCCCCGGCGATCGGACTTTTTTGTCACCGTCATGCCTAAGAAGCTTGCTTCTCAAGAACTGGACGCCGGCGTCGAGGCGCCGCCCGCGTCCACCGCATCCCACCCCGCGTCCCAAGGAATCGTGGAAATCCCGGGTGCCGCTTCGCTAAACCGGGCCACGCTCGTTCGCGATTTGACGCGCAAGAAAATATAGCTACAATATAGCCAGAATGCAATTTGACATTGTCCTTGCCCCCGAAGCCGTGGAAGACTTCCGGAGGCTGACGGCAAATATTCGAGCGACTGTGCGGAGCGCGCTCGAAACGTATTTGAGACGCGAGCCCGAGAAAGCTAGCCGCAGTCGAATCAAGCGATTGCGGGGGTTACACAGTCCGCAATACAGGCTCCGCGTGGACGAGGTCCGCGTATTCTATGATGTTTCCGGCACGACCGTCGAAGTTTTGGCGATCGTGGCCAAGTCGGAGGCCGCCCCATGGCTCGCACAGTTCGGAAGTCCGGAGTGAAGGAAGTTCCCCTCTCCGAAATCAAGGATGATCTGTCTCGCTATCTTCGTGAGGCAGAGACCCAGGAGATCGTCATCACGCGTCATGGAAAGCCGGCGGGCGTATTGATCGGCTTTGAATCCGAAGATGACTGGTTCGACTATCGTCTCGAACATGACCCACGCTTTCTGCAACGTATCGAACAGGCGCGGAACAGCCTTCGCACGGGGCGCGGCGTGAGGCTGGAGGACCTTGAGACGGAATAGCGCCGTTCGCTGGCGCGAAGCGCCTCCAAGGTGCGCGTGCTTCGCGCCGACCCGTTAGCAAGTAGTCGGCATGAGGGGAACGATATGCGGAGCTTGAAGGACTGCGGAAATCCCGGATGTCGCTTCGCTCATCCGGGCTACTACGCTAGTTCGTCGGCTTGATTGGCCCGTCTTGCCGATCGCCCTTATCGTATCACCAGCCCACCTAATCGATTAAGTGCACTGGACCGTCATTCAAAGCCGACCAAACGCTAATTCGGCTTCGCGGCCTCGGCCGGCACGCCGGCATCCGGCACCGCCGGTTTCCCCCCGCCGCCAAACCGCTCCAGCACCGAGCGCACCGCATCGCGCGTCTTGCGATCCTTTACCGCGTCGAGCAGCGGCGCGGAGGCGGGCGAGCGGCGGAGCAGGCTTTCCGGATCGGGAAAGACCAAGGGATCGTCCCACGGGCCCTGCACCACGAACGGCAGATCGAAGCCGGGTGCGGTATTCGACGTCGAGGTCAGGCTGGCGACGCCTTTCAGATCGTATTCGCGCGCCGGCACCGAGGCGGTGCCGGTCAAGGTGAGGCGCGTTCCCTGTCCTTCGATGCGGACGTCCTCGGCGGTGGCGACACCGTCGCTGAATTTCACCGCCAGCGTGAGATTGTCGTACGGCGTTGAGCCGCTGCGGAAGTTGCCGCCGCCGGACAGCGGCCGGCGCTCCAGACGCTTGAGCAACTGCTCGATGTTGAAGCCGGCGATCGCACCATCATGGCCGGTCAAGGTGGCGGTGCCGTCGAGCGATTGTGCGAGGCCAAACGGGCTCGCGCCCGAGGCCACCAGTGAGACGTTGAGATTGCCGCGGCCGGACAGTTTGCTGACGCCGAACAATTCGCTGGCGCAGGATTGCAGGTCGACATCGGTGAACTGAAATTGCGCCTTCACGTCGGCGACCGTGTCGGCGCGCGTGACCCCGAACGAGCCCCTGACGATGCCGCCATAAATCTGGGCTTCGCCCACGCTCAGCGCCAGCGCCCCGCCGCGCAGATTGGCGCCGAACGCGGTGCGGCCGAGTTTCGATGAGCCGACCGTCACCCTTGCCGCCGACAGCCGCATGTCGAGGTCGGTCGTGGACAGCGAGTTCACGTCGAACAACTGCCGGTTCCAGTCGTGCGCGCCGCTGGCGAGCAGACGGAAGGTGGAGATATAGGGTGTGAAGTCGAGTGCGTCGGCGGCGAGCGTCGCCTGCAGCGTTTGACGGCCATTATTGGCGTAGGTCATCACACCTTCGGCGACATTGCCGTCGAGTTCGACATTGACGTTAGTCAATGCGATCGAGGCGCCGACGACATTGGCGCGGGCTCTCAGCGCGAAGCGGCCGAATCCGCCGCTGCCAGGCGGCGCCTGGCCGGTCCAGCGCAAGGCATTGCGCAACGACGTGCTGTCGATGCTCAGTGTGCCTTCCATCATCGCGCTGGTGCGGTTGGCGACGGTGCCGTCGAAAGCCAGCTTCAAGGGCGCGCTTGCAAGCCGCGCCTTGAGGACGGATCGTTCTCCCGAAAGGGCTGCAACGAAGTCGCTGGCGCTGACGCTGCCGTCGACGCGTTCGCCGCGCCAGTCGAATTGCCCGGTGGCGGCGAAGGAACGCGAGATCGACGGCCAGGCCAGGGAAAGGTCGATCTCTTCAAGCGTTTCGGACACGTGATGGGTGGCGTCTTCATAGCTGAGGGTGCCGTCCTGGATTCTGATTTCCGAGAACGACAGCTGGTTCTCGGCGCCCGGCTTCATGGTGCGCGCAATGGTGTCGATGAACGGCGTCCAGTTGCTCTCGCCATTGGCTTCGAGGGTGACGTGGATGTGCGGACGCAGCATCATGACATCGGCGATTTCGAATCGCTGCGTCAGCAGCGGCAGCAATCGTAAATTTGCGGTCAGGACGTCGACCCGAAGCGCAGGGTCGGCGGTCGCGCCGCCCTTCAACCCGACGTCATGAAACGAGACGTAGCTGCCGGGAAAAACCGAGATATCGATGCTGCCGTTGACCACCAGATCGAGGCCGGTCACGGCGCGGATTTGCGCTTCGACAGCCTGGCGCAGGGCGTCCCGGTTGATAAGCCAGGACGTCGCGATCAGGCCGATCACCACCACGCCGAGAAACGCCGCAACCGGCATCCCCAAGCGCTTCATTCCTTGGCCCATGGTCAATGACATATCCAGGTCTGGTTAAATGTCGGGTTAAATTCAGGTCTGCTTGAAACCGAAGTCGGTCTGGTTAAAACCGAAGCCGGGTTGATGTCGCGGTTGAATGGGGCGCGGGGTGCGCCAGCGGGCGCAACTTGCTGGGTTTTCTTGACGCTTTCAAGGCCATCCTGCCTGCAAATACCCGTCATTGACGCGTTGCGAAGATTCCGCCTAATAAACCCCATTAGCGTAGGCTGGCCTGCGCCTTCCTCGATCAGGTTGCATTTCATGAACAAGGTCTACCCGGACGCCAAATCGGCACTCGACGGCATTTTAAAGGACGGCATGATGATCATGTCCGGCGGCTTTGGCCTGTGCGGCATCGCCGAGACCTTGTCCGATGCGCTGCGCGAGTCCGGGGTGAAGAACCTCACCGTCGTCTCCAACAATGCCGGCGTTGACGGCATTGGATTGAGCCGGCTGCTCGAAACGCGGCAGATCAAGAAAATGATTTCGTCCTATGTCGGCGAGAACAAGCTGTTCGCCCAGCAATACCTCGCCGGCGAGCTGGAGCTCGAATTCACGCCGCAAGGCACGCTGGCCGAGCGCATCCGCGCCGGCGGCGCGGGCATTCCGGCTTTTTACACCAAAACCGGCGTCGGCACCTTGATCTCCGAAGGCAAGGAAGTGAAGGAATTCGACGGCGAGAAGTACCTGATGGAGCGGGGGCTGTTCGCCGATCTCGCCATCGTCCACGCCTGGAAAGGCGATACCGCCGGCAACCTGGTCTATCGCAAGACCGCACGAAATTTTAATCCGATGATGGCCACGGCGGCGAAATTCACCGTGGCCGAGGTCGAGCACCTGGTGCCGGCCGGTGAGATCGACCCCGACCATATTCATACGCCCGGCATTTTTGTGAAGCGCATCATCGAAGTCGGCACCGCCAACAAGCGCATCGAGTTCCGCAACACCCGCAAGCGACCCGACGCGCCGGCGGCGGCAACCGGAGTAGAAATCTGATGGCCTGGACCCGCGAACAGATGGCTGCCCGCGCTGCCAAGGAATTGCGCGACGGCTATTACGTCAATCTCGGCATCGGCATTCCGACCCTGGTGTCGAATTACATTCCCGACGGCATCGACGTCAACCTGCAGAGCGAAAACGGCATGCTCGGCATGGGACCGTTTCCTTTCGAGGGCGAGGAAGACCCCGACCTCATCAACGCCGGCAAGCAGACGGTGAGCGAATTGCCGTCGACGAGCTATTTCTCCAGCGCCAATTCTTTCGGCATGGTCCGTGGCGGCCATATCGATCTGTCGATCCTCGGTGCGATGCAGGTGGCGCAGAACGGCGACCTCGCCAACTGGATGATCCCCGGCAAGATGGTCAAGGGCATGGGCGGCGCGATGGATCTGGTCGCGGGCGTCAAGCGCGTGGTGGTGGTGATGGAGCATTCCGCCAAGGACGGTCCGAAGCTCCTGAAGCAATGCAACTTGCCGCTGACCGGCGAGAAGGTGGTCGACATGGTGGTGACCGATCTGGCCGTGTTCACCATCGACAAGCACGGCAATGACGGCATGGCGCTGATCGAGCTCGCCGATGGCGTCACGCTCGACGAGGTAAAATCGAAGACCGAAGCCGAATTTCGGGTGGCGCTGAAGAACACGTGAAGGGTGCGACGTCGTAGGGTGGGCAAAGCGCAAGCGTGCCCACCATCTAACATCGGCGTTCTGTCGGTGGGCACAGCGCGAATGCGCCTTTGCCCACCCTACGAAATTCCATCCCCAAGATGCGTTGGCAACCAGCCAGGGTAGTAGCTTTCGCCCCTCGCCTTGACTACCATCGTCAGCAGCCGGCGATTTCAAGACCGGCCACGCATTGGTTTCGACGGGGGAGGAATTTCATGGCTCACGCGGTAAACGCCGGCGCACGTCTCGACCGGCTGCCGATCTCGTCGTTTCACTACCGGATTTTCTGGCTGGTCGGCGCCGGCATGTTTTTCGACGGTTACGATCTCTACATCGCCGGTGGCGTGCTGGCCTCTGTGGTCCAAAGCAAATTCTCGACCGGTCCGCAAAATTTGCAATTCATTTCGTTGACCTTTGTCGGCATGACGCTCGGTGCCCTCATTACTGGATTTGTCGGCGACAAGTTCGGGCGAAGGTTGACCTATCAGATCAATTTGCTGATTTTCGGGCTTGCGGCGCTGGCGGCGGCTTTCGCGCAGGATATGGATCAGCTCATCGCCTGCCGCTTCGTGCAGGGCCTCGGCTTAGGTGCCGAAATCGTGGTCGGCTATTCGACGCTGACCGAATTCGTTCCGCCGCAGACGCGCGGGCGCTGGTTGTCGATGATGGCGTTCCTGGTGGTGGTGGGTTTTCCGATCACCGCTTTGCTCGGCTATCTGATCATCCCGGCCTGGGGATGGCGCCCGATGTTCATCATTGCCGGTGTCGGCTCCCTGATCGTCTGGTATCTGCGCAAAAATCTCCCCGAGTCGCCGCGCTGGCTTGATTCGCAAGGCCGCAGCGAGGAAGCCGAAGCCTTGATGCAGTCGATTGAAAGTGAATTTACGGGCAGCGGGACACTGCCGCCGGTGGTGGTGCCGGCTCCGGTCGCCCAGGTCGCCGCATCCGACCTGCTGAGGCCGCCGCTGCTGCAACGCATGGTCGTAGGCTCCTGGGTTCTGATCACGATCAATACGTTGATCTTCGGCTTCGTGATCTTCCTGCCGCAGTTCTTCCTGCGCCAGGGACTGACCATCGCCAGCTCGCTTGCCTACACGCTGGTCTTGTCGGTCGCGTCGCTGGTCGGCTGCGCGCTCGGCGCCTATTTGTCCGACGCGGTTGGACGGCGCTGGAGCATCATAGGTGCGTCGATCGTCACCATCGTCAGCGGCTACATCTATGCCCGCTTCGACGCGTCATCCGATCCGGCGATCGTGTTGAGCGTCGGGTTCGTCCTGATCGTCGCGATCTATGTGCAGACGGCAATTCTGTTCGGCGTTTATACGCCCGAACTGTTTCCGACCGAGGTCCGCTTGCGGGCCAACGGCATCTGCAACACGTTCGGACGCGCCGCAACCGTCGTCTCGCCCTTCATCGTCGGTAGCCTGATGGCCTCCTACAAACTGCCGGGCGTGGTCTGGCTGATGATCGGGCTTGTGCTCGTTCAGATCGTGGTGGTGTGGGCCTGGGGCGTGGAGCCGCGCAATCGCGGGCTGGAGGATGTCGCGATCGCCAAAGGCTGATCGCGCTATCCCGGATTAATTCAAACGTGGTTGCTTCGCCGTGTCGCGATACCAGTCGAACGGCTGATCATGCGTCGCGACCATCACGCTCTTGACGTTGAAGTGGTCGTCGAAGCTTTCGGTGCCGAACTCGCGCCCGACGCCGGAATCATCGATGCCGCCCCAGGGCGACGCCGGATCGAGGCGGTGGTGATCGTTGATCCAGACGATGCCGGCCCGGACGGCGGAGGCGACGCGATGGGCGCGGCCGATGTCGCGGGTGCGGATGGCGGCGGCAAGCCCGAACGGCGAATCATTGGCGAGCCGCAAGGCGTCGGCTTCGTCCTTGAACGGCGTCACCGAGGTGAAGGGGCCGAACACCTCTTCCTGGAAGATCCGCATCTCGGCCTTTACGTCTGCGAACACCGTCGGCTCGACGAAGTAGCCGTTCTCGTGGCCGGGCACCGTGGCGGCGGCGCCGCCGGTGACCAGCCGCGCGCCGTCTTCGCGGCCGTATCTTGAATACGACAACACCCGGTCGCGTTGCCGCGCCGAGATCACGGGCCCAAGTTGAGTTGCCGGATCGAAGGGGTCGCCGATGCGGATATTTTGCGTTTTCGCCTTCAGCTTCTCCACGAACTCGTCGTAGATCGAGGCCTGCACGATGTGGCGCGAGGCGCAGACGCAGGTTTGCCCGGCGCCGATGAAGGCGCCGAACGCGGCATAGTTGACGGCCTGATCGACATCGAAATCGTCGAACACCATCACCGGCGTCTTGCCGCCGAGTTCCATGGTCTGATGCGCGAACACTTTGGCCGCCGCGGCGCCGGCGATGCGGCCGGCCTCGGTGCCGCCGGTCAACACCAGCTTGTTGATGTCAGGGTGTTCGGCGAGCATCTTGCCGGCGCTTTGGCCAAGCCCGAGCACGACATTGAACACGCCGGGCGGCAGGCCCGCCTCGGCGAAAATTTGCGCCAGCTTCAGGGTCGTCAGCGGTGTGTATTCCGACGGTTTTACCACCGTGACGCATCCGCTCGCCAATACGGCGGCGAGCGATTTGCACATGATCATCAGCGGATGATTGAACGGTGTGCAATTGGCGACGATGCCGATCGGTGTGCGTAAGGTATAGTTCAGGTACGAGCCTTCGACGGGGATCACCGCGTCCCGGCGCGCGAGCGCCAGCCCCGCGAAGTAGCGAAAGAAATCCGGCAGCCGTGAGAGCTGCGCGCGGGTCTCGTTGAGCGGACGGCCGTTGTTGAGGGTTTCCAGCCGATACAAGGATTCCAGATTGGCCTCGAAGGCATCGGCAAGGCGATTGACCAGCCGTGCGCGGGCGCGAATGTCCATGCCGCCCCAGGCGCGGCCTTCGAACGCGGCGCGCGCGCTGTTCATCGCGCGATCGATATCGGCGGCTGTCGAATTCGGAATCCGCGCGATGACAGCGCCGGTGGCGGGATTGTGGACGTCGAGCATCGCGCCGGAGCCGGCCTCGATCTCGCGGCCGTCGACGAAATTGCCGTGGATTTCAACCTCGATGGTGGCGGGGGTGGCGGAAATATTCAAACGTGCCTCCTTATCGGCGATCTCGGCTTGATCTTGCAGCCGTGAAATATCAGGTCAAGAGACTATGGCTTGAAAAGCCCGGATTTTGATTTTATCAATCGGAAAGCATCGAGGAAGTTGCTTCCGAACGAGGCGCTTTTCGGCCCCGAATAATCCTCCCAAAAAGAGAGAGCGGTATGGATCGACTTTTCGCCAACGGCACGGTCAATGCTGCGGAGTTCGGCCAGGGACCGGCGCTTTTTCTGTTTCATTCGCTGTTGTCGGATCGCGCGAGTTTCGATGCCATCGTGCCGAAATTATCGCAATCGTTCCGGGTGATCGTTCCCGAATTGCCGGGCTTCGGCCGATCGCCGGCGGTGGGCGGCGATCTCGCCGATGTCGCGGACCGCATGGCGGAGGCGGTGAAGGACGGTGCCGGCGCAGACGAGGCCATCGTGCTCGGCAACGGCTACGGCGGCTTCGTGGCGCTGCAAATGGCCCTTCGCCACCCCAATCTCGCCACCAAACTCGTTCTCGCCGATTGTGGGGCGGCGTTTTCGGAAAGCGGACGTGAAGCTTTTCGCAATATGGCGGCGGCATCGAAGGCCAAGGGGTTGTCGGCGATCACCGACGTCGCGATGCGCCGGCTGTTTGCGCCGGCCTTTCAGCAGCAGCATCCCGACCTGATGCGCGACCGTCGCGAGGCATTCCTGAGAACCGACCCGGAAATATTCCGCGCCGCCTGCGCTGCGCTGGCCGAACTCGACCTTCGGCCCCAGCTTGGACAATTCAAGGCGCCGGTCCTGGTGCTGGTCGGCGAACATGACGAAGCGACGCCGCCGCCGATGTCGCACGAATTGGCGGCTGGTTTGCCGCACGCGCGTTTGAAGGTCATTCCGGGCTGCGCGCACGTGCCCCAGCTGCAATCGCCCGAGGTTTTCCTCGACGCGATCGGTGATTTCTTGTCGGCATCCTATGCTTCAATTTGAGATTCCCCTTATTGATGCGGCCAAGAACACCAGGGCGGGGATCGATCACGGCGTCGTTAACCTCGGCTGACTATCAATCTGAGCTGTTCTATGGGACTTTGTCGGTGTGAAACGCCAAATCACCATACGTCGGCTGCTCGCGATCCTGATGATCGCGGGGCTGATTGTGGCTCCGTTGTCCCGGCCAGTCATGGCCGGCACGACTTCCGCTGCACCGATGTCGGCGATGGCGGACGAGATGTCCATGTCCGCCACAGCGGACGAGATGGCAAACGACATGCCCTGCTGTCCGTCCAAGGCGCCGGCGCCGATCGGTTGCGACAAGTGCGTGTTCATGGCGGCTTGCATGGCTAAATGCTTCGCCGGCATGTCGGCAGCTATTGTTCATCAGGTGCTGACGACGTCGGCACGAATTGCATCGCTGCGGAATGATTCCTGGCCCGATAGCCTGCGTCATTCGCCTCCGGACCATCCTCCTCGAACCTTGATCTGATCGGCGTCACCACGCCGTCTGCTGCTGCGCGGTCGCAAGGCCGCGCGGAGAAACGCATGCCGCTGTTCGCGGCACATCAGGATATCGAGGACTTCAAAATGAAGAACTTCAAATACGCGCGCGCCCTCCAGGCCGCGCTGATTGGCATTGCTATCACCAGGTCGGCCACGTTCGCCCACGCCGACATCAAAGACTATGAGTTCCAACTCGTCGAGAAGACCGTCAAGAAGGGCGACGCGACCATCTTGGTTCGCCTCGTCCATAAGCCAGACGGCAAGCCGGTCTCCGATGCGGTGATCTTTGCCAAGAGACTGGATATGGCACCGGACGGTATGGAGTCGATGAAGACAACCATCGAGCCCGTGCC
This sequence comes from uncultured Alphaproteobacteria bacterium, assembly GCA_963814615.1. Classification (GTDB taxonomy): domain Bacteria; phylum Pseudomonadota; class Alphaproteobacteria; order Rhizobiales; family Xanthobacteraceae; genus Bradyrhizobium. The sequence goes on from CAWFDN010000002.1 coordinate 526,867, forward strand.
CAGCACGGAGCCCGGAGTCTACCAGTTCAAGGCTTCCGTAACGATGGAAGGCGGCTGGCAATTGTCGTTGGGCGCCAAGGTCAAGGGCGAAACCGGGACCGTCGAAAGCAAGCTCGTCCTTAAGGCGACGCCGTGATCCGCTCAGCCCGAATCATTTCCCTCGCAGCAATCGGAGCAACCACGGCAATGCTGTGGTTGTCTCCTGGAGCAACCACAGCATTGCTGTGGTTGTCTCCGGCGGTGGCAGGCGAGCAGGCCGCGCCCGGGGCGACGGTGGAAAGCGTCGTCGCAATTGCCAAACGCTTCAATCCCACGGTGGCGGCGGCCGCACTTGAGTTCGATGCGGCGGTTCACAAGATCGGAACGGCCGGGGTGCTGGCCGATCCGGCCCTTGTGCTCGAAGCATGGGACGTCAATGGTCTGGGTGTCGGGCAGCGCCGCTTTGGTGTTGAGCAAGAAATCAAGCTCTGGGGCAAATACGGCCTTGAGCGCAATGTCGCACTGGCCGATGCCGACGCCGCAAAATTCCAGGGCCGCGCGGCCGTGATCGATCTTGTTGCGCAAGTCGTTGCCGCGCATGGCGAATACAACGCCACCTACGAGGCGGTCGCAATCTCGACCGAAATCAAGCGACGTTACGACGAGATACTCGGCCTGTTGCGGTCACGATACGGCACCACGTCCGTCGATCAGCAGGACGTCATCAAGGCCGAAATCGAAGCCGCCACCGCCGAGGGCGACGCCGTACGCCGGCAGGGGGAACTGAAATCCGCTGCCGCGCGGCTCAATGCACTGATCGGGCGCCCGCCGCTTGCACCGCTTGCGGCTCCGACCGGCTTTCGGGCCGTCAGGGCGGTCAGTCTCGCGCAAGTGCAGGCACTCGCGCGCTCTGCGAACCCGATGCTGGCGCTGGCCGGGGCGCAGAGCAATTCCGCGGCGCAAACCAAATCCCTTACCGATCTCAATTATTATCCCGACGTAACGCTGGGTGCGAAATATGTCCAGCGGCCGTTCGTCGAGGATACCGGCGAGTTTATGGCCAAATTTAACGTGCCGCTGCACTACGAGGTCAAAGACGCCGAGCAGCGCGCGGCAGGCGCGCGTCTCGGCGCTGCGCAAGCCCGCAACGAGGCGCTGCGGTTGCGGATCGACGGACAGGTTGCTGACGCCTGGTTCGGCGTCGATGCGCTGCGCAAGGTCGTGCAGATCTATGCGTCGCGCCAATTGCCTCCGGCGCGCTCATCGGTCGACAACGCGCGAAACGGCTTTCAGGCTGGTTCCACTGATCTTTCCGTCGTTTTTGAATCCGAGCGAAGGCTTCGAACGGTCCAGCTCGATTTGCTGAAGCTCAAGGTCGAGCTGCAAACGAAATATGCCGAGATGGAACGTCTGGCGGGAGGTTCGCTATGAGAAAGTCGAATAAATTCGGGGTCATCACGGCAGTCGTCGCCGCCGCGGCCGTTGGTCTGTTTGCCGGACGATCGAACTGGTTCGGATCTTTCGTGCCGGCATCGGTCGTCACGCCGAGCGCCGCAACCGCAAGTCCCATGGCTGAGGGCGAGTCGGGCGATGCCATGACCAAGGCAGGTGGTTCGAAGCGCGTCAGATACTATCGCAATCCGATGGGCCTCCCCGACAAGTCGGACACGCCGAAGAAAGACAATATGGGGATGGACTACCTTCCCGTCTACGAAGGCGATGACAGCGACGACGCGTCGGTGAAGTTCAGTCCGGGCAAGATCCAGAAGACCGGCGTGCGTTCTGAGCCGGTTGAGATGCGCACCTTGAGCGTTCCGCTGCGGGCGCCCGGCACGGTTCAGGAAGACGAACGCCGCAAATCGGTCGTGGCCTTGCGGTTCGAGGGGTTCATCGACGCGGTGGAAGACGTCACCACTGGCAAGCACGTCAAAAAGGGCGAGCCCCTGATGCGGGTCTACGGCCCGGGCCTGTCGAGCGCGGCGGCGGAATATCTGTCTGCATTCAACGCCCGCACCGACGGAGCCGCGCCGTCGCAGGCGCTGAAAGGCGCGCGGCGGCGTCTCGAAAATATGGGCGCACCCGACGCCCTCATTGCTGATATCGAACGCACGCGCGAGGTTCCAACTTCCATGAGTTGGCCGGCGCCGCAGAGTGGCGAGATCGTCGAGCGCAATGCCGTCGATGGCATGCGGGCCGCGCCGGGTGACGTTCTGTTCCGGATTGTGGACCATGACACGGTCTGGGTATTGGTCGATGTTGCCGAGCGAGATTTATCCCTCATCGAGGTCGGGCAAAAGGCGAGCGTGCGATTACGCGCCTATCCCGATCGGACCTTCAGCGGTGAGGTGACGCTGATTTATCCGCACTTGATGGCAGAGACGCGAACCGCGCGTGTGAGGATCGAACTGCCGAACCCTGATGATGCCCTGCGCCCCGACATGTATGCCGATGTCGAAATCGCTACCGGCGCGGCGGCTCCCGTTCTCACCGTCGCCGATAGTGCCGTGATCGACAGCGGCAACAAGCAGGTGGTGATCATTGACAAGGGGGAGGGCCGTTTCGAGCCGCGCGGAGTGAAGCTCGGACGGCGCGGCGATGGCCGGGTCGAAATCAAGGAAGGTCTTGCCGAAAATGAAAATGTTGTCGTGTCTGCGAACTTCCTGATCGACGCCGAGAGCAATCTCAAGGCCGCGCTCAATGGTCTGGACGGCGGAGAGAAATCGCAATGATCGCGCGACTGATAGATTGGTCGGCCCGCAACCTGATGCTGGTCCTGATCGGGGTGGTGTTCGTTGTGGCGGCCGGGGTCTATGCCGTGCAGCACTCGGCGCTGGACGCGATTCCCGACCTCTCCGACACCCAGGTGATTGTCTACACCGACTACAAGGGTCAGGCCCCTCAGGTCATCGAGGATCAGGTCACCTATCCGTTGACGACCGCCATGCTGACGGTGCCGAAATCCAAGGTGGTGCGCGGCTTTTCTTTCTTCGGCGTCTCGTTCGTCTACATCATCTTCGAGGACGGCACGGACATCTACTGGGCGCGCTCGCGCGTTCTCGAATACCTCAACGCCGCGGCGCGCAAGCTGCCGAACGGCGTGACGCCGACGCTGGGGCCGGACGCCACCGGCGTCGGCTGGGTCTATCAATATGCGTTGCAGTCCAAAGACAAATCGCTGGCGGACCTTCGGTCGTTGCAGGATTGGAGCATCCGCTACGGTATTTCCAAAGCCGAGGGCGTCGCCGAAGTCGCGAGCGTCGGCGGCTTCGTCAAGCAATATAATATCATTGTCGATCCGAACCGATTGAGGTCGCTGAATATCCCGCTTGCAAAGGTGCGCGACGCGGTCCGCGGCAGCAACATGGACGTCGGCGGCCGCACCGTCGAACTCTCGGAGTTCGAATTCGTCGTGCGGGGCAGGGGGTACGTCAAAAGCCTCGCCGACCTTTCGAATATCGTGTTGAAGGTCGACAAGGGGACGCCGGTCCTGCTGAAGGACGTGGCGCGGATCGAGTTCGGGCCGGACGAGCGCCGCGGCATCACCGAGCTCAACGGCGAGGGCGAGGTCGCCAGCGGCATCGCGCTGCAACGTTTCGGCCAAAACGCGCTTGATGTGATCGACAATGTGAAGGCGCGGCTCGCCGACATGGCGTCGGCCTTGCCGAAGGGCGTCGAAATCCTATCGGTCTATGACCGTTCGAGCCTGATTCACAACGCGATTGAGACGCTGAAGCGAACGCTCACCGAAGAGAGCATCGTGATTGCGCTGGTCTGCATCGTGTTCCTTCTGCATGTCCGTAGCGCGCTCGTGGCCATCGTGATGCTGCCGGTCGGAATCCTGATGGCGTTCGGCGCCATGAAGGTGCTCGGCATCGGCTCGAATATCATGAGCCTTGGCGGAATCGCGATTGCGATCGGCGCCATGATCGACGGCGCCATCGTCATGATCGAGAACGCTCACAAGCATCTTGAGCGCGCGCCGCCCGACAAGCCGCGCCTCGAAGTGCTGATCGAAGCGGCGAGCGAGGTCGGTCCCGCGCTGTTCTTCAGTCTGTTGATCATCACGGCGTCGTTCCTGCCGATCTTCACCATGGAATCGCAGGAGGGGCGGCTGTTCAGCCCGCTTGCCTTTACCAAGACGTTCTCGATGGCGGCGGCGGCAATCCTGTCGATCACGCTGGTTCCGGTTCTCATGGTGTTGTTCATCCGCGGCAAAATCATCCCGGAGCACAAGAACCCGATCAATCGGTTCTTGATCTGGGTGTATCGACCCGTGATCCGTGGTGTGCTGAAGGCCAAGACCGTGACGATCGTTCTCGCAGCTGTCGCGTTGGCGATCAGCTTCTGGCCGGCCCGGCAGCTTGGTACCGAGTTCATGCCGAGCCTGAACGAAGGCACGCTGATGTTCATGCCGACGACGTTGCCGGGGCTCTCGGTGACCAAGGCGGCGGAGATTTTGCAGACGCAAAACAAGATCATCAAGACGTTTCCGGAAGTTGCCTCGGTCTACGGCAAGGCCGGACGCGCCGAGACCGCGACCGATCCTGCTCCCACCGAGATGTTCGAGACCATCATCAATCTAAAGCCTAAGGACCAGTGGCGGGCGGGTTTGAGCGTCGACGGCTTGATCGCCGAACTGGACAAGGCTTTGCAGTTTCCCGGCATTTCCAATGCCTGGACCATGCCAATCAAGGCGCGCACCGACATGCTCGCGACCGGAATTCGCACGCCGATCGGCATCAAGGTTCTCGGTACCGACCTCTTGGAAATGGAGAAGCTCTCACGCCAGATCGAAGCCGTCGTCAAAGCGGTGCCGGGCACCTCAAGCGCCTATGCCGAGCGGGTGATCGGCGGTTACTATCTGGACGTCGTCCCCGACCGGGAAGCGCTCGCGCGCTACGGTCTTATGATCAGCGACGTGCAGGACACGGTCTCGTCCGCGCTGGGCGGCGAGACGGTTACCACGACCGTTGAAGGCCGCGAGCGTTACGGCGTCAATCTGCGCTATCCGCGCGACCTTCGCAGCGATCCGCAATCGATCGCACGGGATGTGTTGGTGGCCATGCCGGGCGGCGGCACTGTCCCGCTGGGTGAGGTCGCGGCGATCAAGCTGACGCGTGGCCCGACGACGATCCGCACCGAGAACGGCCAGCTCGCCGTTTACATTTTCGTGGATATCCGCGACCGCGATCTCGGCGGTTACGTCGCCGATGCCAAGGCGGCGGTCGCCGCGAGTGTTGCGTTCCCGCCGGGGAATTACGTCGTCTGGAGCGGGCAGTTCGAATATTTGGAGCGCGCCACCGCCCGGTTGAAGATCGTGGTGCCGGTGACGCTGCTGATCATCTTCTTGCTGCTCTATCTGAATTTCCGAAGGTTGACCGAGACGCTGATCGTGATGCTGTCACTGCCGTTCGCGCTCGTCGGCGGCTTGTGGCTGATGTGGTGGCTTGGTTTCAACATGTCCGTCGCGGTGGCCGTCGGCTTCATCGCGCTGGCGGGGGTCGCGGCGGAGACCGGCGTCATCATGTTGATCTATCTCGATCAGGCGATGAAAGAGCTTCGCGCGGAGCGAGTAGCGGAAGGCAAGCCGTTCACGCGAGCGGACCTGAATGAAGCGATCATGCTCGGCGCGGTCGAGCGTGTCAGGCCCAAGATGATGACCGTCGTCGCCATCATGGCCGGCCTTATTCCGATTCTGTGGAGCACCGGCACCGGCTCAGAGGTCATGCAGCGCATCGCGGTGCCGATGATCGGCGGCATGATTTCCTCGACCATCCTGACGCTTGTTGTGATCCCGGCCGTTTATGCGTTGATCAAGGGATTTGGATTGCCCCGCGCACCGGGCATTGCTGCTCCGGTTGAGGGGGACGTCGAGGTTCGGACCACGGCAAGTGTTTTCGACCGTCCGCAAGCGGCGGAATAACCGCAACGGCACGGGAGCGGCGAAACGGATTCAGACCTTCGCCATCGCCTGCGCGAACACCACTTCGATCAGCGTGCCCGAATGCGCGCCGGTCTTGATGTGGAATTGCGCGCGATTGGCTTCGACCAGCGCTTTCGTCAGCGAGAGACTGACGCCGGAACTGTCGGAGGCCTGATCGGAGGGGGCTTGGGTTCGGAACGGCTCCATGGCGGCGGCGACTTCGTTTTCGTTGAGCCCGTGGCCGGTGTCGCGGACTCGTAAGACCACCTCGCCGAAATCCGACAGCGCGGTGGAGACGATGACCTGACCGCCGGCATTGGTGAGATGGATCGAGTTGCCGATCAGGTTCAATACGATCTGACGCAACGCGCGGGCGTCAGCGACCACCGGCGGCAGCAAATGCGCCAGCGAGGTCCGGATGATGATGCGTTCACGGTTGGCCTGCGGCTGCATCACCGCGACGCAACTCTCGACGAGCTCATTGAGGTTCTGGTTGGCGAAAGCGAGGTCGAGCTTGCCGGTTTCGACGCGCGACAGGTCGAGCAGATCGTCGATGATCGCGATCACGCGTTCGCCGGAAGCGCGGATGTCCTTCATGTATTCGACGTAGCGCTCGTTGCCGAGCGCGCCGAATCGTTCGCCGATCATCACTTCGGAAAAACCGATGATGGCGTTGAGCGGCGTGCGGACCTCGTGGCTGATCCGCGCCAGCATGTCGGCCTTGGCATTGGCCGCACGATCCGCCAGCCGCCGCGCCTGTTGCAGCTCGCCCTCGCTTTTTTTGCTCTGCGACAGATCGCGAAACACCGCGAAGAAGTTCGTGCCGTCCGGCTTGGTCCGTCCCATCGTGATCGAGAGCGGGATCAGGCCGCCGCCGCGCACACGCCCCAATGCTTCGCGGCCGTGATCGAGCAGGCTCTCGACACCTGTGCCCTTGATGCCCTCCAGATACTCCATGACCACGCGCTGGCTTTCCGGCGCGAACAACTCGGCGAGATTGCGTTGCGCCAGGTCGGCGCCGTCGTAACCGAACAGCGCTTCGGCGCTGCGGTTGCACGAATTGACGTGGCCCTCGGCGTTGAACATCACGACGCCTTCCGCCGCGGTATCGAGGATGGCGCCGAGTTCTTCGGCATCGGCGTGGCCGACGGCCAACGGTTCGGACACAGGCTCGGACACAGGAAGCGTCGCGGCGATCGCCGGGGCGACGCCGGCAGCTTCCGTGCCTGGGGTTGAAAAAATCAGGGCGAGCGCGGAATCGTCGTCCCATGAAATCGTGAACAGTCGCGCGTCGGCGGTCGACGACGGCGCCTGTTCGGACGAAGCCTGACGGGCTGAAATCGTCACCGGCGTGCCGGTGTCCGATGTGCTGCTCGCGGTCGAGACACCGGGTTCGACATAGAGCGCGTCGAGACCCCCGGCCTCTTCCAGCGCGTGCAGGTTCGAATGGCCGATCCGCTCAAGAAACGCCGGGTTGGCATAGAGCAGCCGGTCAAGCCGATAAATCAGGACGCCCACCGGGAGCAGGTCGAGCAGCATTTTGTCACGCCGGCCCTCACCGCGCGCGGGCGGCTCGGGGGTAGCAAGCCAGCCGGGTGGCTCGCTCGCTGGTTCGGGCGCATCGGGTGGGGCCGGCTGCTCGACAATGGTTTCGGGCGCCTCAGTGGTCACAGGAGTTGCGGTGGCGATTTTTTCCTTGTCGAGGCGTGCCGACAATTGCCGGGCGAGCTCGTCGAAGGCGTTGTTTTCCACCGCCGTCAGGACAGGCGATTTCGGTTCGCCGATCGGCCGAAACGGCAGCACGTTCTTGGGTGCTTCCTTGAATGCTTCCTTGAATGCTTCCTTGGGCGGTTCCACGGATGTTTCCAGATCGGTTGGTGGTGAAGTGTCAAACCCGTCTGCCGCGGGCGATTGGAGCGTATCGGACGATGCGACACCGGCTTCTGCCGGCACGTCCGCGGCAGACGGGTTTTCAGCAGGAGCGGGCTGAGGAATGTCGGCCGAAAGCGTGCGCGGCGCCGGCGGGTTGCTGAAAAGGTCGTAACGGCGCACCGCGGCAAGCCGCGCCAGGCCGTCAAGATCGCGGCAAACGCCAAAGCCCCGATAGCCGGCAAAATTCTGCATCCGATCGTAGACCGGCAACCCCGATAGTTCCACCGGCAGCCGGCCGCCGCCATCGACGGGCCAGTTCAAGGTAATGCCGCTCCAGGTATTGCGGGTGGCGACGGCCTTGAGGACGCGGTCGTCGGGATCGAGCCCGAACACTTCGGCGATTTCGTCCCACAGCCGGCCAAAGCCCGCGGCAGTATGGGCACCGATCAGGCGGGTAAATTCATCGGAGCCGAGCGCAAAGCGGCCTTCGGCATCCATCTGCCACATGAAGCGCAGCGGGTGGCGGCGTCTGTTCGGCGAGGGATCGTCGAGCCAAGACGGCGCTTGCGCGGGCGGCGGTGCGGTTGGTGCTGCGACGGAAGCTTCGGTCGCCTGTGGTGGTTCGTCCGGCACCGGTGGCGCGGCGCCCGGCTCCGGCAGGGATTTCATGAACTGGTTGACCAATGCGAACTCCGTCGATGCTTCGCCTGTCGTCGTCGGCCGTTCGTCGTCAGGGGGCCTCGCATCGGCCCCGGATGTGATCAAGGCGACGAGGCCGAGATCGGCGCCGACCCCGACCCGCTGCAGCACCATGCGAGCGGTCCCGACAGTCACCTCGACGCGGCCCTGCCTCAGCGCGTCGGTGCGCGCATCGTCCAGGTGAGCCTCGGAGAGATTATGAAAATTGAGCAGCGGTTGCGCGGCCGCGTTGGCGGCGATGAGCATGCCATTGGGCGCGAACGCGGCGCTCGGGGATTCGATGCCTTCGATCAACCGTTGCAATCGCTCGACCAGTGGCATGGGGCGCCCGATTGCTTCGGCGGTCACCAGAATGCCATGGCTGCCGTCGGCAAAATCAAGCCGCGCGCAGCCGCAGGTGACGAGCGTGCCGAGCGCGGCGCCGAAACCGCGCAGCCGCTCCAGCCTCGTCGCACCTGATGGCAGCAGCCTCCCTGCGAGCTGCGCCACCTGGCGCCGATGGGTATCCGCCGGACTGAAAATCCTGCTGGCGAGTGCTGCGCCATTGGCGGCGCCGAACAGCCTCGCTCCGACCGGATTGGCCCACAGAATGCGGGTGCCGTCGATCGACCAGAGCCATGCCGGAAGGGCGCTTGTTGCATGTACCGCCAGTCGCGGATCGCCGACGCCTCGCAACTGGAACTCCGTATTATTCATCGCACTGACATGACCGACTGGTTTGGCTGTTGCTCGCTGGGGGCGACAGCTTATCGGCGGCCAAATGATGACAGCCTTAACGGATCGTTAGTATCGCCCGCGGGGAGCGGCAGGTCCACGGTCTGACGGCCGGGGAAGTATTCAAAGCCGCGATAACCTTAATTGGTGTCCCGAGTGCGCGCCAACGGCACCCTTGCGCCACTTCCGCGTTGGGATGTTGCACAGGGGTCGATGGCGTGCCGTCACCTCGCCGAGGTCTTTTATCGATAGGCTTAACGAGGGTCGAATCGGAAATTCGGGGCTATGAACGGCCCCGCGAACAGCACAGGAGTGGATCATGAGCGAAGATGAGCGTGACCGTTTCGAGATTCCGAAGGAGATGCGATCGATGGCCGAGGCGAGCTTTGATCAGGCCCGCAAGACCTTTGAGAAATTCGTCGCCAATGCACAGCAGACCGCGGGCTCGATTGAGGATCGTGGCGCGACGGTTCGCGCCGGCGCCAAGGACATCAGCGCCAAGGCGATTTCCTATGCCGAAAAGAACGTGCAGGCATCGCTGGACTATGCGCAATCCTTGCTGCACGCCAAGGACCTGACCGAGGTGATGCGGTTGCACAGTGAATACGTGCAGGCGCAGATGCGCGCGTTGGCCGAGCAGGCCAGCGAAATGGGCCAGATTGTCGGCCGGGCGGCGATGGAAGCCGCCAAGCCGAAGCTCTGACGCAGGATCCCGCCCGGAACGGTCGCGTGAGTGCAAAGTGGAGTGGTTTCCCCTCGGGTTCCGGGCGGCAAACGGCGTTGCAAAATTAAATTACGTTGCGTTGCACAAAATTGACATGTTATATGTGCTAATTATCTGCCTGCCCAACGGAGGGCATTCCCGTAACCGGTCTTGCGTGATCCAGTCGAGGTCCCCGGCGGTTTTGGCTGCGGACGTCCCCAGGGGTCACACTATTTCCCCTATTTGCGAAGGATGCATGCCATGGCGAATTCCACCAATTCTTTCTCCGCCTCGATCATTCCATTTGAAGTTCCCGAGCAGATGCGCGCGTTCGCCGAGAAGGGCGTTTCGCAGGCCCGCGACAGCTACGCCAAGTTCAAGGATGTCGCCGAGAGCCACAACGGCACCATCGAGGCGGTGTTCACGACCGCCAGCAAGGGCGCCAGCGAATACTCCGCCAAGCTGATGGAAATGATGAAAACCAACACCACCGCGACCCTGGACTTCGCCCAGGAATTGTTGGGCGTTAAATCGCCCTCGGAGGCGGTGGAGCTGTGGGCCTCTCACACCCGCAAGCAGTTCGAGGCGCTCACCGCCCAGGCCAAGGAGCTTGCCGAGTTGAGCCAGAAGGTTGCGACCGAAACCGTCGAACCGATCAAGGCCAACGCGTCCAAGCTGTTCAAGCCCGCCGCCTGACAGACGCCGCTTTTCGTCCAGAAAAAGCCCGGGCGGTCCGCCTGGGCTTTTTGTTTGGTTGTTTTCGTTGTTTGGTTGTTTTCGGCGGCGTATCCGCGAGATGACGCCGAAGTTGGGGCCTCCCCGGCCTTGCCAAAGCGAGCCGTTGCACCTAGTTTCCGCCCCGTTCGGTGACCTCTTTCGGGGCCGACAAGGATGCAGTTGTAGCTCAGTTGGTTAGAGCGCCTGTCTGTGGAACAGGAGGTCGGTGGTTCGAGCCCACCCAACTGTACCAGTGCGCGTCAATCCACCGGCATCCAACCCAAGTGCACTCAATCCAAGTGCACCCAACCCAAGTGTACCCAACCCAAGTGTACCCAACCCAAGTGCGCCCAGATGCTCCCGATGTGCAGAGGCAGGGCTGGGTTCCCGGCACCGTTAACTTCTTCAATGCTTGAATCGGCGTCGCGTAAGGCGCGCGGATAGTTAACGTCGTCATACCTGCGACGAGCAGCCTTTATTTGGCGGTTTAACTGGGCTGCAACGCCGCCTTTGTAAGGTCACGGCCTGATTTCGCAAACGGCGGCGACCTGCAGCCACGGCCGATTACAAAAATCGCCTGGAGGCTAAAGGTCTCGCCAGCACGGGGGACACATTATGCGCGGGCTGCTGCTGGGTTCAGTGATCTCCATTGTTACGCTTACGCTCCCCGGTCTCGGACATGCGGGTCCTCGTTCGCTGCAGGTCGAAGCCTCCAACAACGACCAACCGCCGTCAGTCACTTCAAACTACGAGACCTATCGCGGCTACGTCTTTGACCTGTCCGAAAACTCGGAACGAAAGGATGTCACGGCAATCGCCGATTTGCTTCGGCATCAACTCGACGTCGTCGAGGGCGTCGGCTTTAGCCCGAAGGTGCTGCAATTCTTTCATACGGTGCCGATCGTGGCGAGCGAGATGGCGTGTATGGATGAAGGGGCCGGCATCGCCTGTTATGGTCTGGCCGTACCCGAGCGGGCCCGTCACGCGGCGCGCGAGCTCACGGTGTGGGACCGGGAGAAGCGGCAGTGGAGCAATCCGGACATCGTGGACTTGGCGGCAGATGCCGGACGGGGCGTGGTGATGGTGCGTCCGACTATGATGCGGTACGCGCAAGATCCGGTCATGCTGCATGAGCTGCTCCACGCCTACCATGCGAAATTGATGCCCGATGGTTTTGAAAACAAGGGCATCAAAGCTTATTACAACATGGCTCTGAATAAGCAGGTGTACGCCAAAGACCAATACGTCCTGAAAAACGACAAGGAATTTTTCGCCGTGACCGCGAGCATATTCCTGTCTGGAAAAGACACGATCCATGAACCCTACACGCGGGCGCAACTCAAAGAGAAGCAGCCCGGTTATTTCAAATACCTTGTCGAGGTTTTCGGGTTTGACCCGGAGGCGCCGACCCTCACGCCGGTCGCCTCAGCAAATTGACCGACCGGTGCGGCTCAACGGAAAAGGCCGAGAACCGCAGCATGGGCGCGATCAGCCGCGTGCACCTTTGAGCCTGCACGATGTATTGCAGGTCAGGGTGTTACCCTTCATGCAGGCTTTGCAGACATCCACGCACTGATTAAGGCGCTTCGCATCGTAGCCAGTGTATCGCTGAGCGATGCAGATCCGCTCCTGCTCTGTGTAAGCGACCTCTTGCGAACATCCCGCAAGTCCAATGGCCCCTGTGATCAAAACGACGAAGCTAAGCGACTGCATGGCATGCCCCCGCCGTCGCGACAGCCGTTGCTCGAAGGCTGCCGGGTTTCAGGCGGGCCGGTTTCAAAGCCCGCCGTAACTCGCGCCGCTGTTTTGTAACAAACGTACGACACAACCTTACGTTTTTCACGTCGGCTTTGCCAACGCCCGGCCGCTCACCACCACTTTCTCCACAACAAAAGTGCCGGCGCTGACCGAACTCGCTCACCTCGCTGGCGCAGAAGCATATGCCCCTTGGACGAGTTGGCGTTTGTCGCCAACCGGACTCGTTTTGTTCGTCCGCGGCCTGTTTTTTTTGCCCGAAAAGCCGAATGGGAGCGATACTCGGAGAGGTTGAGTGCGGATAAACCGAGCCCGCGCCGCCGGATACCGCTCAATGGACTCTATCCGGCGTGTGTTCAATGCGATGCCGGCGTGGTTTGCAGCGCAGGTGTGACTCAAAAGCCCACTCGGCAGACTAATCAGAAGCTTCGCCACAATTGGCACGATATTTAACTTCCACGAATCAGCGTGCTGATTCATTTTCGCGTTCTGGGGTCAATCTGGAGGCCAAGGTATGAACGTTATTGTTTTTGCATCGCGTAAAGGTGGCTCGGGGAAAAGTACCCTCGCGGCCCATCTTGCGGCGCATGTGCATAAGGCAACGAAACCCTGTCTGCTTATCGATGCCGATCCACAGGGATCGTTGACGCTCTGGCACAAGCTGCGGGGTACCAATGAACCGCCGATCAGGACCGCGGTCCGCTCGGTCGGCGAGATTGTCGCTGCCGCCAAGCGTGACGGCTTCGGATGGGTCTTCATCGATACGCCGCCGAACATATCGGCCGTCGTCGACGACGCCATCAAGAACGCCACGATGGTGATCATTCCGGCGCGGCCGGGGGTCTTTGACGTCAACGCCGTGCAGGAAACCATTCAAACCTGCCGCACCGCACGCAAACCCTATGCGGTTGTGCTCAACGGCGCTCCGGCACGCCGCGACGAGGTGGAGAGCCCGATCGTTACCATCGCGCGCGAAGGGCTGGCCAAGTTCCGGGCGCCGGTATGGGGCGGCCAGATCACCAACCGCGCCGACCTCCTGATGGCGCTTGGCCATGGCGAGGGCGCGCGCGAATATTTTGCCGAAGGCCGCGCGGCGGCGGAAATCAGCCGGCTATGGGCTGCGATCGAACGTTCCGTAAAGGCGATCCGTGGCAATTCGTCCGGAAACGGCACGATGCACAAGCAGGCGGCATAGTCGGAGCCGTTCTATCCGGCCGACAAAGAACGCGCGGGTTCCGCGCGTTTTTCTTTGGTGGGTCTCCTTCGCCAGCGCCATGGCGCCGCCGAGAGCGACATCTCTAGCGATAACCAGCAAACCGTCCCGCGAGCGGTGACGTTGATGCCAACGCCGAACTGCCGCTCAATTGACCATCAGGACGTAGAACAAAACCACCGGTGACAGGCTCAGGATCACCGACCAAATGCCGACCGCCCAAAGAACGTCCTCGGTACTAAACCCCTGTTGTCCAGCGAATGGATTGTTTCGAGTCTTCACGACGCGCCCCCGCGTTTTGTTGTTGTGGAGACCTTGATACGCGTGGAATTTTAAAAACCCGGTCGCAATATCGCTCGCATTTGAACACGGGTGCTACCGCCGATTAACCAAACTGGTTTTCGAACCGGATTGCGGCTGCCCGCGGATTATCGGTCGGCGCGGCCGACCACGTCCATCAACTCGGCGATCTTGCGGCGCTGATCGGCCTTGTCGCCCGAGGAAATCGCATGTTCGACGCAATGGGCGACGTGGTCACGCAGGATTTCCTCCTCGACCCGGCGCAACGCCGCTCTGGCTGCGGCGATCTGCGTCACCACGTCGATGCAATAACGGTCGTCCTCCACCATTCCGGCCAGGCCGCGGATCTGGCCTTCAATTCGTTTCAGCCGCTTCAAACAGGAGGTCTTGATCTCGGTGCGCATCCGGCTCATATACCCCCCTAGGGTATCTTGATCAAGAGGCCGGGAGAGTTTTGATGGCGCAGGCGGATCACGATCACGCACATGGTACGGGCAGCGGCCATGCTCATGGCGAGACGCCGCAGCTTCGGTCCTGTTGCGGCGGCCGGCACGGCGAACAGGACACGGCTGCCGTGGCCGCCGTCGATCCGGTTTGCGGCATGCGCGTCGATCCGGCGACCGCGAAGCATCGTTTCTCGTATCAAGGGCAGGGGTATTTTTTCTGCTCGTCCCGTTGCCGCGAGCGTTTCGAGGCCGAGCCGGAAAAATTCCTGCGGCCGAAACCGCAGGAAACCCAAGGCATCAAAGTGCCGGCCGGCACCATCTACATCTGTCCGATGCATCCGGAGGTGCGGCAGGTCGGTCCGGGGAGTTGTCCGATCTGCGGCATGGCGCTGGAGCCCGAACAAGTCTCGCTCGACGATGCGCCAGATCCAGAGCTGATCGACATGACCAGGCGGTTCTGGATCGCGCTGGCGCTGACGCTTCCGGTCTTCGCGGTCGAGATGGGCAGCCATTTCGGCCTGCACCTGGTGCCACCGACATGGTCGAACTGGATTTCCTTCGTGCTTTCGACGCCGGTGGTGTGGTGGGCGGGCGCGCCGTTCTTTGTGCGCGGCTGGAAATCGCTTGGGCTTGATCCCGAAAAGTGGCTTTCCGGTTTTCGGACCAGATCAAGCCCTGATAAAAAGACTACCCGAAACCTCAACATGTTCACGCTGATCGCGATGGGCACCGGCGTCGCCTATTTCTACAGCGTGGTGGGGACGCTGGAGCCGCAGTTGTTTCCGCCAAGTTTCCGCGACATGCACGGCGCGGTCGCGGTGTATTTCGAGGCGGCTGCCGTCATTACGGTTCTGGTGTTGCTCGGCCAGGTGCTGGAGTTGCGGGCGCGTGCGCGCACCTCGGGGGCGATCCGCGCGCTGCTTTCCCTCGCGCCGAAAACCGCGCGGCGCATCACCTCGCACGGCGACGAAGATGTCGCGATCGAGACCATCGCGGTCGGTGATCTCCTGCGGGTGCGTCCCGGCGAAAAGATTCCGGTCGATGGCGTCGTCACCGAAGGTCGCTCGTTCGTCGACGAATCCATGGTCACCGGCGAGTCGATGCCGGTGCCGAAGGCCGAGGGCGATCATGTGATCGGTGGCACCGTCAACCAGAGCGGCGGGTTGATATTGCGCGCCGACAAAGTGGGCCGCGACACCATGCTGGCGCGCATCGTCGACATGGTGGCACGGGCGCAGCGCTCGCGGGCGCCGATCCAGCGGCTCGCCGATCGGGTCGCCGGCTGGTTCGTGCCGGCCGTGATCGCGGCGGCTCTGTTGGCGTTTGCGGCCTGGATGGTGTTCGGGCCGGAGCCGCGCGTCACCTTCGGCCTGGTGGCGGCCGTGACGGTGCTGATCATCGCCTGTCCCTGCGCGCTGGGACTTGCCACGCCGATGTCGATCATGGTCGGCATCGGGCGTGGCGCCCGTTCCGGCATTCTGATCCGCGACGCCGAGGCGCTGGAGCGGTTCGAAAGCATCGATACGATCGTGATCGACAAAACCGGCACGCTCACCGAAGGCAAGCCCAAGGTGGTGTCGATCGTCCCGGCCGACGGCGTCGAGGAGGCCGGATTGCTGCGGCTTGCCGCCAGCGCCGAGCGCGGCAGCGAACACCCGCTGGCGCAGGCGATTCTGAATGCTGCCACGGAGCGCCAACTGAATCTCGGCGAGGGCAGCGATTTTGCCTCGTTCGCCGGCAAGGGCGTGACCGGAACCGTCGATGGCAAGCTGGTCGCGCTCGGCAATGCGGTGCTGATGAGCGAGCTGAACGTCGTCACGCGGGATCTCGAGGCGGTCGCCGAGGCCGCGCGCCAAAAGGGCGCCACCGCGATCTATGTGGCGATCGAAGGCTACGTCGCGGGCGTCATCGCGATCGCCGACCCGGTCAAGCCGTCGGCATTAGTTGCGCTGCAAGCTCTACGGGAAGACGGCCTGCGTATCGTCATGCTGACCGGCGACAATCTGACGACCGCGCGCGCGGTGGCCTCGCAGCTTGGGATCGAGGAGGTCGAGGCCGGCGTTTTGCCGGAGCGCAAGAGTGAGGTGGTGCAGCGGTTGTGCAAGGAGGGCCGTCGCGTCGCCATGGTCGGCGACGGCGTCAATGATGCGCCGGCGCTTGCCGCCGCCGATGTCGGCATCGCCATGGGCAGCGGCACGGACGTCGCGATCGAAAGCGCCGGCGTCACGCTGTTGACCGGAGACCTGACGGGCCTCGTGCGCGCCCGCCGCTTGTCGGTGGCGACCATGCGCAACATCCGCCAGAATCTCGTCTTCGCGTTTCTGTACAACGCCGCCGGCGTGCCGATCGCGGCCGGTGTGCTCTATCCGGTATTCGGCATTCTGCTGTCGCCGATGGTGGGCGCGGCCGCCATGGCGCTGTCCTCGGTCAGCGTGATCGCCAACGCGCTTCGGCTGACGCGGGTGAAGTTGGAGTAGGATGTCATTGGATGGCTTCCTCGCTGAACCTGTAGGATGGATTGAGCCCTTTGCGAAACCCATCACCTCGCCGCGCGGCCTACGGCCGTTCGCCGAAATTCCGCCGTCTTTCGAGACATCGCCTGCCCAATCTTCGGGATAGATTCCAAGCTTTACCATGCGATGGAATGACGAATATGGCCAATCGCCGACCCGCGACACAAGCCCATGCTTGACTGGGTTGATATGGATGTAATCCATATGACGCGCAAAATCGTTCTCATCGCGGATGGTGTGCTCCCAATAGCGCCGCTGCCAGATGCCGCGTTCGCCTTTGGCGGCGCGACTGTCTGAAATCCCTTCGCCGGTTGCGAGGCTGCGCGAAAAAGCCGATTTGATCAGCCGCCAGCGCGTGGCAAAATTCGCGTCGTCCTTTGGCAACGTCCAGATTGCGTGGAGATGATCGGGCAGCACCACCATCGCATCGATCGTGAACGGATGATGCCGGCGCGTTTGACGAAGCGCAGCACGCAGTTCGTCGATATGCTCTGTCAACAACCGCAGCCGTCGCTCTGCCAGATTGACGGTGAAGAAGAAGCTGCCCCCGGCAATGGAAGTTGCGACGATAGTCGGTCATGCGGGCACGCTGACATGGTGACGCGGTGGGTATCGCGGAGTTTATCACGGGCCGGCCGAAGGCCGGACCCGTTGGCATCCTACGATCTGAAATCCTATGATGGGTTTCGCGAAGAGCTCAACCCATCCTACGGGCTACTACTACGGGCTACTACGATCTCGGCAGCCAAACGACCAGAGGCGTTCCAATCCGGTCCTCGCTACTGAGTTCGCGACCTCGGAAGCTCGAAGGTCAGTCATTGGTCCATCTCTGTTGAGCCGGAGACGGGACCATAAAAAAAACCCGCACCTCGTGGCGGGGTTTGAGCGATCGGTTTGGGCGAGAAGTTTATCGCGCGCGTCGATCCTCAGTCCCCGGAAGGGGGACTTTTTTCGACGAGGCTGCTGCGCACGGAATCGTGATCATTTGCAGATGATGATCGGTCGCACTGACACTGTCAACGGCGGGGAGGCCGGGTCGCGCACGACGGACGAATACATGATCAACCAAAAAAAAGCCGGGCTCGTTAAAGCCCGGCTTGAGGTATTGGCCACGTGAGGCCGACACAATCACCTTCCAAGAAAGGTTACTGAGCCTTCGCGCTGCTGGAGGAGGGGGACAAATGCGCAACGCGAGTGCTCAGCATGTAAACATTATGAGCTGCGCCGGCGCCGTGCGGCAACCGTCCGCGTCGCATGTCAGTCATGCGGAGATCGGGGGCTGGCAACGTTTCCGATTCAAAATTCGCGCTCTCGCCGCTCTATCGCGCGGGCGTATCGCATCTGAACGCCACGGACGCGAAAGATCACGATGGCCAGCGCTGCGCCTTGCTCACCACGAAATCACGGAACACCTGCACCCGCGCCACGGTCTTCAACTCTTCGGGATAGACGAAATAAGTATCGAGCTGAATCGAGTCCAATTCACCGAACAATTGTACCAGACGGTTATTTTCCTCGACCAGATAATCCGGCAGTGCCGCGATGCCCAAGCCCTGCTGACAGGCGCGCACCAGGCCGAGGATGTTGTTGACCTTGAAATACGCCTCGCGGGGACCGGAGCCATTGCGTCCGGCCTCGATCAGCCAGTTGCGGTTCTGCAAATGTGCCGGAACCTGCGAATCGCCGAGCATGATGATGCGGTGCGCATCGAGTTCGTCGAGCGTGCGCGGCGTCCCGAAGTGTTTGATGTATTCCGGCGAGCAATAAGCATGGAATCCCATCGCGAACAGCTTGCGCTGAATCAAGTCGGGCTGCGTCGGCTTGCGGGTGCGGATCGCGACGTCGGCCTCGCGCATCGAAAGGTCGAGTTCCTCGTCGGTCACGATCAGGGAAATCCGGATCTCCGGATAGAGTGCGGTAAATTCACCGAGCCGCGGGATCAGCCAGTTGATGCCGACGCCGGGCGTGGTGGTGATCTTGAGGTCGCCGCTCGGCCGCTCGCGGCTGTCGGTGAGTTTCGCGCGCGCCGCCTGCAACTGCATGAACACGTCATGGGCGGTGCGAAACAGCAGATCGCCCTGCTCGGTGAGAATGAGACCGCGCGCATGGCGATGGAACAGCGAGACCGAAAGCTCCTGTTCCAGCGCGCTGACCTGCCGTGAGACCGCCGATTGCGACAGGCCGAGCTGTTCGCCGGCATGCGTGAAGCTGCCCGCTTCCGCCGCCGCGTGAAAGACCTTCAGCTTGTCCCAATCCATATCCGTAAATCCGTCGCGGGTTCGAGCCATGACTATTCCGCCGCCGCGCGGTCGCTGGCACGCAAGGCGAGAAAGCGTTCGGCCTCAAGGGCGGCCATGCATCCAAGCCCCGCCGCCGTGACCGCCTGCCGATAAATTTCATCGGCGACGTCGCCGGCGGCAAATACGCCGGGCACCGAGGTCGCGGTCGAATTCGGCGCCACTTCGACATAGCCGGAGGGTTTGAGCTTGATCTGGTCGGCGATGAGTTCCGTCGCGGGCGCGTGGCCGATCGCGATGAAGACGCCGTCGGCCGGCAATTCGCTCACCTTTCCGGTTTTGACATTCTTCAATCGGACATGGGTGACCTTGGCGGGGTTCTCCGCACCGCAGATTTCGTCGATGGCGCTGTCCCAGACCACCTTGATCTTGGGGTGCTTGAACAGCCGCTCTTGCAGGATGCGCTCGGCGCGGAAGTGATCGCGACGATGCACGATGGTCACTTGCGATGCGAAGTTGGTCAGAAACAGCGCTTCCTCGACCGCAGTATTGCCGCCGCCGACCACGATGACTTCCTTGCCGCGATAGAAAAACCCGTCGCAGGTCGCGCAGGCCGAGACGCCAAAGCCCTTGAATTTTTCTTCCGACGGCGTGCCGAGCCAGCGCGCTTGGGCGCCGGTGGCGAGGATCACCGTCTCCGCAAGATAGACGTCGCCGCTGTCGCAGGTCAGCCGAAACGGCCGTTGCGTGAGCTCAAGCTTGGTGACGAGATCGGTGACGATCTTGGTGCCGACATGGGCGGCTTGCTTTTCCATCTGCTCCATCAACCAGGGGCCCTGGATGACGTCGGCAAAGCCGGGATAGTTTTCCACGTCGGTGGTGATGGTGAGCTGGCCGCCGGGCTGAATGCCTTGAATCAGGATCGGTTCAAGCATCGCGCGGGCGGCATAGATCGCCGCAGTATAACCGGCCGGGCCGGAACCAATAATGACAACCTTGGCGTGGATGGGCGCGGGCATAGAGTCGATCCCTTTATTTCGGGGAATTTGGTCAGCACTTGAGCGGAATACGCCGGAAAAACCGTCGCGACGGCGCGGAAAGTGTCAAATCGAAGTCTAGGATATCTGGCGAGCTATGCAAGAATTGCAATTCACATTCGCGAATTTTCCCGCCTCCGCAAAAAATGACGCGCCGCACGCGCAATAAAATTGCGCAGGCTACAAAAGTTGGGCTAAGACTGTTTCCGGTACTACCGTTAGCCCAGGACTTGGAACCACGTGTCGAAGAATCTTGACGAAATCGACCTTAAAATCCTCACTGAAATCCAGGCCGATGGCCGAATCACCAACGTTGAACTGGCCAAACGCGTCGGGATTTCTCCGCCGCCCTGCCTGCGCCGGGTGCGAACGCTCGAGGAGGCCGGCTATATCCTGGGCTATCGCGGATTGTTGGATCCGCGGCGGCTCGGATTTGACGTCACCGTGTTCGCTTCGGTGCATCTGTCCAGCCAGGCCGACGCCGATTTGCGTGCCTTCGAGGAATTCGTGCGCGGCGAGCCGCTGGTTCGGGAATGCTGGATGCTGTCGGGCGAGGTCGATTTCATCTTGAAATGCGTGGCGCCCGACATGGCCACGTTTCAGGATTTCGTCGCCCACCTGACCGCGGCGCCGCATGTGCGCAACGTCAGAACATCGCTGGTGCTGCAAAACGCCAAATACGAAGCCGCGGTCCCGCTCGAATTGAAGGTTCCGGGCTGAGGCTCCTCCGTGCGCGCCACCGCTTTAGCCAGAATGCGTTGATCAGCTCTTCCTGCGCATCATCGCATCAAAGCTCCACGGGCCGCCGCCGATGCAGGCGAAATAGAGACAGGCGAAGCAAAACATGATCGCGAGGCTGCCGTTGTTCAATAACGGGATAAAGCCCCGCGGGAAATGCTCGATGAAATAGGCGGCCGCCATTTCACCGGACAGGATGAAGGCCACGAGGCGGGTTCGGAAGCCGAGCATCAGGAGGCCGCCCAGAATCAGCTCGAACATGCCGGCGATGCCGAACAGTGAAAGCACCTCGACATTCTCGAAGAACGGCACCGGCGGAAATTTCAAAAGCTTGGCGACACCAAACTGGAAGAACAATAGCCCGGTGATGCCGCGGAAGACGCTGCGAACCATCGGCTCCCACGCCGAGAAACTTTTACCGATCGTGTCTATCGTTGCCCCCCAATCCCGCTTCATCGCGGCATCGAGGCTCCAGGGACCTGCGCCCGCGGTGGATAGATACAGGCAGGTGAAACAGTACATGATCGGCAGCGAGCCGCCGTTAAGCAGCGGAAAGAAGCTCGTTGGCGCGTGAACGATGAAATAGCCGACGCCCATTTGACCGGCGAGGATGAAGGCCGCGGGCCGGGTCAACAGGCCAAGGATCAGAAGCGCGCCGCCGATCAATTCAATGACCCCGGAGATTCCGACGAGGGACTGCGGCTGGATGTTGGCGATGGCCGCAACCGCGGGAAAGCCGATGATCTTGGCCATGCCGTGCTGAATGATCATCAACCCGGTAATGATCCGAAGCACGCCCAAAACGCGCGGCGTCCATGCTGCGATGGTTTCATTCATGAAGGCGGCCTCGATGTGTATGACGCGTCTGATTGGTATCGCGCCGAGGCTTGGAGGGAAAGCACGGTGCCGCAAAGAAATCGGCGACGTTTCGCACAGCAGCACAGGAATAATGCCGGGGGCTGAGTGTTTGCGGCGCGCGCCATGCCGTGGTGATGTGATGTCCGGTTTGCTGTCGACGATGCGCGCCAAAGAAAAAGGGCCGGGAAATATCCCGGCCCTTTGAATAGAAAACGCCAATGCTGCTTTAGCGCCACTCGACCTTGGTGATCTCATAGGCCTTGGCGCCGCCGGGCGCGACGACTTCCACGGACGCGCCTTTCTTCTTGCCGATCAGCGCGCGCGCCAACGGCGAGGTGATGGAGATGCGGCCCTTCTTGGCATCGGCTTCCGGTTCGCCCACGATCTGCCACACCGCTTTCTTGTCGGTGTCTTCGTCGATCAGCGTGACGGTGGCGCCGAACATGATGGTGTCGCCGGAGAGTTTGCTGATGTCGATAATATCGGCACGCGCAAGCTTGTCCTCCAACTCGGCGATCCGGCCTTCGTTGTGGGACTGCTCTTCCTTTGCGGCGTGATACTCCGCGTTTTCCGAAAGGTCGCCATGCGAGCGCGCCTCGGCGATATGCTCGATGATGCGCGGACGGTCCACCGACTGGCGCTGCTTCAATTCGACCTCCAGGGCGGCATAGCCGCCCGCGGTCATCGGAACCTTTTCCATCATTCGTCTTTGTCCTTCAACTTCATGCGGACCAACCCGTTGGCCACGCACAAACGCCGAAACAGAACACCCTCATGACTGGCGAGTTCCAGTCACAAGGGCTTCATTGCCGATCGATTCCGGGCCAAAAAGCCCCGTAATCGATCAGGTTTCGGAAAAATAACTCTGTAGCGTGCGGACCTCAAGGTCCCCGCCCAGATAGGCGCGGATGCCCTGCGCGGCCGCCACGGCACCTGAAAGAGTGGTGTAATATGGCACTTTATGCAAGAGGGCAGCGCGGCGCAATGACCGGCTGTCGGCCAGCGCCTGTGGCCCTTCTGTGGTATTAAAGACCAGCTGGATCTCGCCATTGGTGATGGCGTCGACGATATGCGGCCGTCCCTCCAGCACCTTGTTCACCTTTTCGGTCGGTACGCCGCTATCGGTGAGGAAACGCTGGGTGCCGGACGTCGCCATCACCTTGAAGCCGAGCGAGTGCAACAGCCGCACCGCGTCCACAATCCGGGTTTTGTCGCTTTCACGGACCGAAACGAACACCGTGCCCTTGCGCGGCACCCGGGTGCCGCCGCCGAGCTGGCTTTTGGCGAAGGCGACTTCGAACGAGCGGTCGAGCCCCATCACCTCGCCGGTCGAGCGCATCTCCGGACCGAGCACGGTATCGACGCCGGGGAAGCGGGCGAACGGGAACACCGACTCCTTGACGCCGACATGGTCGAGCTTGCGCTTCTTCAATTTCAGGTCTGCGAGCCTCTCGCCGGCCATCAAGCGGGCTGCGATCTTCGCCACCGGCATGCCGATTACCTTGGCGACGAACGGCACCGTCCGCGACGCCCGCGGATTGACCTCCAGCACGTAGATGTCGCCGTCCTTGATGGCGTATTGCACGTTCATCAGCCCGACCACGTCGAGGCCGAGCGCCAGATCGTGGGTTTGCCGCTCCAGCTCCGAAATCATCTGCGCGTCGAGCGAATGCGGCGGCAGCGAGCAGGCAGAGTCGCCGGAGTGAATACCGGCTTCCTCGATGTGCTCCATGATGCCGACGATGAAGGTATCATTGCCGTCGCACAGGCAATCGACGTCGATCTCGATGGCGTCGGACAGATAGCGGTCGAACAGCAACGGATTTTTGCCGAGCACGGTGTTGATCTGCCCGGTCTTGTCGTTCGGATAGCGCGCCTTGACGTCGGCGGGCACCAGCTCCGGCAAGGTGCCGAGCAGGTAGTCGCCGAGCTGGGATTCCTCGCGGATGATCTGCATCGCCCGGCCGCCCAGCACATAGGACGGCCGCACCACCAGCGGCAGGCCGAGGTCGGCGGCCACCAGCCGCGCCTGCTCGACCGAATAGGCGATGCCGTTTTTCGGCTGCTTCAGCCGTAGCTTGTCGAGCACGCGCTTGAAGCGGTCGCGGTCCTCGGCGAGATCGATGGCGTCGGGCGAGGTGCCGAGGATCGGCACATCGGCGGCTTCGAGCGCGTGGGCGAGCTTGAGCGGGGTCTGACCGCCGAACTGCACGATCACGCCGTGCAGGGTGCCGTTCTGTCGCTCGGTGGCGATGATCTCCAGCACGTCCTCGGAGGTCAGCGGCTCGAAGTACAATCGGTCGGCGGTGTCGTAGTCGGTCGACACCGTTTCCGGATTGCAGTTGATCATGATGGTCTCATAGCCGGCGTCGTGCAACGCGAAGCAGGCATGGCAACAGCAATAGTCGAATTCGATGCCCTGGCCGATCCGGTTCGGTCCGCCGCCGAGGATGATAACCTTGCGCTTGTCGGACGGTGCGCTCTCGTCGGCGAGCGCGCCCGCGAATGGCAATTCATAGGTCGAATACATATAGGCGGTGGGGGAGGC
Source organism: uncultured Alphaproteobacteria bacterium (assembly GCA_963814615.1). GTDB lineage: Bacteria > Pseudomonadota > Alphaproteobacteria > Rhizobiales > Xanthobacteraceae > Bradyrhizobium. The sequence continues at coordinate 551,119 of CAWFDN010000002.1, forward strand.
GAACTCGGCGGCGCAGGTATCGATGCGCTTGAACACCGGGCGCACCCCCAGCGCATGGCGGCGCGTCTTCACCTCGGCCTCGGTGGTTTCCGCCAGCACCGCCAGCCGGGCGTCGGAGAACCCCATCGCCTTCAAAGTCCGCATCCCGAAGGCGTTCGCGGGCAGGCCGCTTTTCTTGACCTTGCTCTCCATCTCGACGATGCCGCGTATTTCCGCCAGGAACCACGGGTCGATCTTGCAGGACGTGAAGATCTCCTCGTTGCTCCAGCCAAGCCGCATCGCCTGGGCGACCTGCAAAAGCCGGTCCGGCGTCGGCGTGCCCAATGCGGCGCGGATGGCGTTCTTGTCGTCGCTGCGGCCGAGGCCTTCGATCTCGATTTCGTCGAGGCCGGTCAGCCCGGTCTCTAAGCCGCGCAGCGCCTTTTGCAGGCTTTCCTGAAAGGTGCGGCCGATCGCCATCACTTCGCCGACCGACTTCATCGAGGTCGTCAGCGTGGTGGAAGCGCCGGGAAATTTCTCGAACGCGAAGCGCGGAATTTTGGTGACGACGTAATCGATGGTCGGCTCGAAGGAGGCGGGTGTCGCCCCGCCGGTGATGTCGTTGGCGATCTCGTCGAGGGTGTAGCCGACGGCAAGCTTGGCCGCGACCTTGGCGATCGGAAAGCCGGTGGCTTTCGAGGCCAGCGCCGAGGAGCGCGACACCCGCGGATTCATCTCGATCACGACCATGCGCCCGTCGGCCGGATTGACGCCGAACTGCACGTTGGAGCCGCCGGTCTCGACCCCGATCTCGCGCAGCACCGCCAGCGAGGCGTCGCGCATGATCTGGTATTCCTTGTCGGTCAGGGTCAGTGCCGGCGCCACGGTGATGGAATCGCCGGTATGCACGCCCATCGGGTCGAGATTCTCGATCGAGCAGACGATGATGCAATTGTCTTTTTTATCGCGCACCACCTCCATCTCGAATTCTTTCCACCCCAACACCGATTCCTCGATCAGGACTTCGTCGGTGGGGGAGGCGTCGATGCCGCGTTCGACGATCTCGATGAATTCCGCCTTGGTGTAGGCGATGCCGCCGCCGGTGCCGCCCATGGTGAAGGAGGGTCGGATGATGGCGGGCAGGCCGATGTCGTCGAGCGCCAGCAGCGCGTCGGGCAGCGTCTTGGTCTGCACCGAGCGCGGCGTTTCCAGGCCGATCCGGGTCATGGCCTCGCGGAAGCGGCCGCGGTCCTCCGCCTTGTCGATGGCGTCGGCGGTGGCGCCGATCATCTCGACGTCGAATTTCGCCAGCGTGCCCTGCTTGCGCAGCGACAGCGCACAGTTCAGCGCGGTCTGTCCGCCCATGGTGGGCAGCAACGCGAAGCCGCCGGGAATGACGTAGCGTTCTTTCTCGATGATCTTGGCGACGATTTCCGGCGTGATCGGCTCGATATAGGTCGCATCCGCCAATTCCGGATCGGTCATGATCGTCGCCGGATTGGAATTGACGAGGACGATCCGGTAGCCCTCTTCCTTCAGCGTCTTGACCGCCTGGGTGCCGGAATAATCGAACTCGCAGGCCTGGCCGATCACGATGGGACCGGCGCCGATGATCAGGATGGTGGAGATGTCGGTTCTTTTGGGCATCAAGTCTCACGGCGGAAATTGGGCACAAAAAAAGGGCGCGCATGCCGCGCGTCCCTTGAGCCAAGAGCGCGATCAAACCACCGAACTTTGGCGGATCATGCGCCGACGCGAGGTTACCCTCGCGCGCGGGTGGTCTTTAGACCAGATTTCGCAACCGCGAAAGGGGCTTAGAGCCCCAATCCACCGGCATTTTGCTTTAACTCGCGAGCGAGAATGCGGGCCGCGCGACGAACGTCATCCGCCATGGATTGTACCCGATATTGAAAGGCGCCCGCGAGGCGGTGAATCCGCTGGCCGCAAGCTTCGCAATCATCTCGGCTTCGCCGTAGCGGCGCAGGCCGACTCGCGCGCGCAATTGCCGGTAGTCCGACAGCGCAGTGCTGACCAGCCCGATCAGGGCGTCCTTGAGAAAGCCGTGGGCCAGTCCGAAGCGCAGCAGCGCCACGACGTCCCGGATCATGCCGACCTCGGGGCGCAGGATATCGCCCAGAACGAGACGGCCGCCGGGTTTTAGAAGCCGCCGGATGACCGCGAAGGCGGAATCGAGTTCGACCGGCGTCATATATTGCGCTACCGAATTCATCACCGCGAGATCGACCGAGCTCTCGGTCATGTTCCTGAGATCATCGAGCGAGCGCACCCGGATTTTGGTGTTCGGGGCATACCGCGCGATCAGCCGGCCGCGCACGCCCGGCGCGGGCTCGGCGAGGTATAGTTTGCCGCAGGCCTCCGCCACCTGCCCTGCGGACAATGCCTCACCGCAGGCGTAATCGAGCACCACCGCGTCGGCTGCGGAAATATAGCCGATGATGTCGCGCGCAACGATCTGGAAATGCAGGTCGCGGTGCAGCTTGCTCGCGTAAATTGTGTGGGTGGAATCGTAATAGTCGATCCAGTCGTCCATGGTCTGAGGCGTCCGGTAAAGAAGGTTCCGCCACGGAACCGGTGCGCTGATGATGCGTTAGAGGGTCCGGCGACCAGTGTCCATTGCCGTCGATGTTCGGTTTCGGTTTCCCAACAGGAAGGTCATACCGTGAGCAAAGCCAGGTCTGATGTTAAGCCCGATGCCAGGTCCGATGTAAGGTCCGATAAAGTCTCTCCCGATCTCGATACGCCGAACGATCTGCCGCACGAGGCGGTCGAGAAGATTTCGGCCGCGCTCAACACGCTGCTGGCCGATGCGTTCGCGCTTTATCTCAAAACCAAGAATTTTCACTGGCATGTCAGCGGCCGACATTTCCATGACTATCATCTGATGCTCGACGAACAGTCCGACGCGATTTTCGCGACCACCGATCAACTCGCCGAACGCGTGCGCAAGCTCGGCGGCACCACGTTGCGCTCGATTGGGCAGATCGGCAAATTGCAGACCATCCAGGACAACAACGAGAACTATGTGCCGCCGCGGCAGATGCTGCGCGAACTGATGGAAGACAACAAGCACATGGCCGCCGCGATGCGCAAAGCCCACCAACTCTGCGACGATCACGAGGATTCCGGCACCGCGGGATTGTTAGAGACCTTCATCGACGAAACCGAGCGCCGCACCTGGTTCCTGTTCGAAGCCAGCCGCCAGGAAGGCAGCAACGCGGCGTAGGCGAGTTTGCCGGTTGCGAGGGGTGGGCAAAGCGGAAAGCGTCGTGCCCACACTTCGTAACCCGCTGAGTAGATGGTGGGCGTGGCGCAGACGCGCCTTTGCCCACCCTCTGTTTCTAGGATTTCCATATTCGGACCAACGGTCCATCCGTTCGCGTCATGGCCGGGCAGAAGCGCGTCTTCGCGCTAGACGTCAAGGCCATCCACGTCTGAATCTAGCCGCGATGGCGTAAAGACGTGGATGCCCGGGACGAGCCCACGGCATGACGGCGAAAGTGGCGACGTTCGGCTCAAGCGCTCTTGCTCGCCCGCATCAAATCGGCGAACCGCTTGAACAGATAATGCGAGTCGCGCGGGCCGGGCGAGGCTTCCGGGTGATATTGCACCGAGAACACCGGTCGGCCCTCAAGCTGGATGCCGCAATTGGAGCCGTCGAACAGCGAGACATGGGTCTGCGTCGCGCCCTTGGGCAAGGTCGCCTGATCCACGGCGAAGCCATGGTTCATCGAGGTGATTTCGACCTTGCCGGTGGTCTCGTCCTTGACCGGATGGTTGGCGCCGTGATGGCCCTGATGCATCTTTTTGGTTTTGGCGCCGACCGCCAGGCCCAACATCTGATGGCCCAAGCAAATGCCAAACGTCGGGATGCCCGAGGAGATCACTTTTTGGATCACCGGCACCGCGTATTTCCCGGTCTCGGCGGGATCGCCGGGTCCGTTCGACAAAAAAACGCCGTCGGGTTTCATTGCCAGGATATCTTCGGCCGAGGTGGTCGCCGGGACCACCGTGATCCTGCAGCCCTCGCCGGCGAGCAACCGCAAAATGTTGCGCTTGATGCCGTAATCGATGGCGACGACGTTGAATTCCGGCTCGGTTTGCCGGCCGAAGCCTTTTTCCCACGCCCACGGCGTCTCATCCCAGGTGAAGCGTTGGCCTGAAGTGACCATCGGCACCAAATCCATGCCTTCGAGGCCGGGCCATTCGCGGGCTTCTTCCTTTAGCCCATGCAGGTCGAACTGGCCGTCTTGGGCGTGCGCGATCACGGCATTGGGCATGCCCTTGCTGCGGATCAGCGCGGTCAGGGCGCGGGTGTCGATGCCGGAAAGGCCGATGATGCCACGTGCCTTCAGCCATTGATCGAGATGCTTGGAGGCGCGGTAGTTCGACGGATCGGTGATGGCGGCGCGCAGGATCACGCCGCGTGCGCCCGGCGTTGCCGCCATGTTCACGGTCTCGATGTCCTCGTCGTTGGTGCCGACATTGCCGATGTGGGGAAAGGTGAAGGTGATAAGTTGCCCGGCATAGGAGGGGTCGGTGAGAATCTCCTCATAGCCGGTCATTGCGGTGTTGAAGCAGACTTCGCCGACCGCCTGGCCTTCCGCGCCGAGGCCGAAACCCTCCAGCACGGTGCCGTCGGCAAGCACGAGGAGCGCGGTCGGTTTGTGATCCGGCCAGGCTGATTGGTTTTCCGATGATGTCATGAGCGCACTACATAGTCGTCACATGCGCGGGCGTCAAAGCCGGAAGCCGCGGATTCACATGCAAAATGCGCATATTTCGGTCCACTCCATGCCCCGGAAGGTCATCCCGGGCAGTTTACGAAGCCTATGCATCTTCCCGCCTTTCGGATCTCGGTTGTCTGATGGGCGCGAACGGCCTAGATCTGGGGTTTATGGTGATGCGGCCTTTTTAGGGTTCGCGAGAGGACATGACGATGCTGCGCGACGACATCAACAACGCGGTCAAGGACGCGATGCGGGCCAAGGACGAGCGCAAGCTTTCCACGCTGCGGATGGTCAATTCGACCATCAAGAACGCCGACATCGCCGCGCGCGGGGAAGGCAAACCGCCTTTGAGCGACGCGGACCTCCTTGGCGTGTTCCAGAAGATGATCAAGCAGCGCCAGGAATCCGTCGAGCTTTACGACAAGGGCGGCCGCGCCGAACTGGCGGCGCAGGAGCGCGAGGAGATCGCGATCATCTCTGCTTATTTGCCGAAGCAGATGTCGGAGGACGACGTCAAGGCGGCGATCGCGGCGGTCATCGCCGAGACCAACGCGAGCGGCATCAAGGACATGGGCAAGGTGATCGGCGCCTTGAAGGCGACATACGCCGGCCAGATGGATTTTGGCAAAGCCAGCGGCATGGTGAAATCAGCGCTTTCTTCCTGACCCCGCCCCGCTTGCGGGGAGAGGTCGAAGCCGAAGGCTTCGGGTGAGGGGGCTCTCCGCTCACGTTTTTTTTGGAGGTAGCCCCTCACCCGCTCGCTGCGCTCGCGACCTCTCCCCGTGAAGAACGGGGAGAGGTGAAGTAAGGAGAAGCCGTTTCCAATGCTCACCGAAGCTTCCAACTACGACGATCTTTATCGCAATTTCCGCTGGGACATCCCGGCGCGGTTCAACATCGCCACCGCCTGCTGCGATCGTCATGCCGACGGCACGGGCCGGCTGGCCTTGATCTATGTCGACGAGGACGGCGGCGCGCAGCGGACCTCGTTCGACGAATTGCAGGCGCTGTCGCGCCGCTTCGCCAACGTCTTGAAGGCCGATGGCCTTGTGCGCGGTGACCGCGTCGCGGCGTTTCTGTCGCAATCGCTGGAATTGCCGATCGTGCATCTGGCGGCGTTTCGCTCCGGTCTGGTCTCGGTGCCGCTGTTCACGCTGTTCGGCGAGGATGCACTGGAGTTTCGCCTCGCCAATTCCGGCGCCAAGGCGGTGGTGACCGACGAAAGCGGCTGGGAAAAGCTCTCGAAAATCCGCGACCGGCTGCCCTATTTGCAAGACATCTACGTCATCGGCGATGCCGTCCACGCCGGTGCCAAATCGTTCTGGTCGTCGATCGAAGAGGCGTCCGAAGAATTCGCGACCGCCGACACCTCGGCCGACGATCCCGCGATCATCATCTACACGTCGGGCACGACGGGAAATCCGAAGGGCGCGCTGCACGCCCACCGCGTGCTGCTCGGCCATTTGCCCAACGTCGAGATGGTGCATGATTTCTTCCCGAAGCCCGACGACGTGATGTGGACGCCCGCCGACTGGGCGTGGATCGGCGGCTTGTTCGATGCGCTGTTGCCGGCCTGGTATCACGGCGTGCCGGTGGTCGGGCATCGCGCCAAGAAATTCGACCCGCAGGCGGCGATGCAACTGATGGCCGACCACGGCGTGCGCAACGTGTTCCTGCCGCCGACCGCGCTGAAGCTGATGCGGCAGGCGGACGTCACACATCCGGGCGTGAAACTCCGCAGCCTGTTGAGCGGCGGCGAATCGCTCGGCGCCGAACTCCTGGAGTGGGTTCGCGCCACGTTCGGTATCGATGCCCATGAAGTCTACGGCCAGACCGAGTGTAATCTGGTGGTAGGCAACAACGCCAAGCTGTTTCCGATCCGGCCGGGATCGATGGGGCGCGCCACGCCGGGCTTCGACGTTGGCATCGTCAACGAAAGCGGCGTGGAAGTGCTGCGCGGCGAACGCGGCATTGTCGGCGTGCGCCGGCCCAATCCGTGCACCATGATCGAATATTGGCAAAATCCGGAAGCGACCGCGAAGAAATATGCCGGTGAATTTTTGCTCACCGGCGATCTCGGCGTTCAGGATGCCGACGGGTACTTCTGGTACGTCAGCCGCGAAGACGACGTGATCACCAGCGCCGGCTATCGCATCGGGCCTTCCGAAATCGAGCACACGCTGCTCAAGCATCCCGCGGTCGCGCTCTCGGCGGTGGTCGGCATTCCCGATCCGATCCGCACCGAGGCGATCAAGGCGTGGATCGTGCTGCGGCCGGGTTTTGCGCCGAGCGACGCGCTGGCGCGCGAGATCCAGGATTTCGTCAAGGTGCAACTCGCCGCCCACGAATATCCGCGCTTCGTGCAATTCGCGGAGAGCTTGCCGATGACGGCGACCGGCAAGGTGTTGCGGCGGGAGTTGCGGAAGTTGGGGTGATGCTTCGACTGTCGTTTCCCGATTCGAGCAGGCTCTTAAGGCTGGACGGTGGCATGTCAAGATGGCGCTTGGCGCCGAATTTCGCTGTGGTACCGTTGCCGCTCAACCAACGAAAATTCCAAAAGCCTGGGATGGAAAAAACATGACCGGTCACGTCAAACTGGCGACATATCTCTGGATATCTCTCATCGGATGCGCCGGCGGAGCTGAGGCCCAGCAGCAGGTACTGGGCGCTCCGCCCGAGGCCTCCAATATGAGGCTGGTGGGGGTCAACGACCTGCAGGCCCGCAGCGCCTATCAGCCGACCATCCATCACCAGGGCGACCGCTGGATTGCCTATATCGGGCACCACGGCGGCACCGACGAGATTCCCAACCCGGTCAATCCGCAGACCGGCAAGGCCGAGCCGAACGGCACCTCGATCGTCGATGTCACCGATCCGGCGCAGCCGAAATATTTGCGCCACATTCCCGGGCAGGAAGGAAAATACGAAGGCGGCGGCGGGCAGATGGTGCGCGTCTGCGACGGCAAGGCGTTGCCCAACGGCGATCGCAACGCGGTTTACATGCTGCGCACCTTTGGCAGCGAAGCCCATGAGATCTGGAACACCGCCGACCCCGCCAATCCGGTCCTGATCACCCGTATCGGGGGCTTGAAGGACACGCACAAGAACTGGTGGGAATGCGAAACGGGCATCGCCTTTCTGGTGTCGGGCGCACCCGACTGGCGTACCCGCCGCATGACGCAGGTCTATGACCTCAGCGATCCCGCCCACCCGAAGAAAATCCGGGATTTCGGTCTTCCCGGCCAGGAGCCGGGCTCCACCGGCGCGGTGCCGACCGAAGTGCACGGGCCGATCTCGGCGGGTCCGGAAGGCAACCGCGTCTATTTCGGATACGGCACCAACAAAGGCGGCTTCCTGCAGATCGTCGATCGCGACAAGCTGCTCAACGGGCCGAAGGAGCCGACGCCGGAGAATCTGCGGCTTCCGGAAATCGCGCGGATGCCGATGTCCGCCTTCAACGGCGCCCACACCACTTTTCCGATGAAGCAGATGCCGATCGCCGAATTCGCTCACGACAAGGACGGCAAGTCCCGCGACATCGTGATGATCGTCGACGAGGCGATCGCGAACGAATGCGGTGAGCCGCGGCAGATGGTCTGGTTCGCCGACGTCACGGTCGAGAACCGCCCGATGATGATTTCGAGCTTCACCGTACCGGAAGCCAGCGGGTCGTTCTGCGAACGGGGCGGGCGCTTCGGCTCGCATTCTTCCAACGAAAGCATGGCGCCGGTATTTTACAAGAAAATGGCGTTCATCGCGTTCTTCAATGCCGGGGTGCGGGCGCTCGACATTCGCGATCCCTATCACCCGACCGAAGTCGGCTATTTCATTCCCTCGATCACCGCGGCGACCGACAAACGCTGCGTCACCGTCGACGGCAAGCCCCGTTGCAGGGTCGCGATCCAGACCAACAACGTCGAAACCGATGAGCGCGGCTATATCTACATCGTCGATCGTGCCAACACCGGGCTGCACGTTCTGGAACTGACGGGTCCGGCGCGCGCGGTGGCCGGTCTACCCTGAGGATGGTGTAAATGCGAAGACTGCTGTTCTTGGCGGGATTGGCTGTTGCGGTTGCCACGGTGCTCGGCGCCGCCGGTTTCCAGCATGCGCGCTCGGACGTCGCAGTCTGGCGCGAAATCGCCTGGCCGTTTCCCCGCGACGGCTGGCCCGCGGGCCGCGCGTTCCGTTGCGGCGGCAGCCTGTGTGGCGACGATGTCGAACTGTATGTGCGGCCGAAGATCGGCTTTTGCAATTGCGACAGCGGCGTCGCCGATGACGACGAAGTCGATCGCGTCGCCGACCTCGATTTGATGAGCGAGCGTTTCGATCCGCTGGAGCCGGGCCAAGCGACCCAAATCGCCGACATGCCCGGACGGTTGCGGACCTATGATCTCAAGATGACCGATGGTTCGCGGCATGCCGCCGTCGGCATCGCCGTGGCGCGGCGCTGCGACCTGCTGGTGGCGGTTGCGCAAGGCAAGGGCTCGGCGTCAGGCGTCCAGCGCGTCGCCCTCGACTTCCTCGGTTCCGCCGACATGGCACGCTGGATGTTGGCGACGATGGATGGACGACCAGATCTCTAAGCCGGCAACAGCCGCTGCGTCCGCAACGCGGTTTCGATCTCGGCGAAAATCCGCGCCAGCCGATCCGCCCATTGCATCTCGCCGGCGTGGTCGGCGATCAGGTCCTGGCGAATTTCGATTCCGGTGTTCATCAAGCCGCGCGCCTCGCCATGAACGGGAATCGTGTAGTCGGTCTCGTCGCTCACCGCATAGGGTTCGTTGTCGCCGACCACCAGATCGGGCTCGGCGCGCAACAGCTTGAGCAGCAGCGGCGGCAGCCGCGTATCGCGGTGATAGAGCGTGCCGATGTGCCAGGGCCGGACGATCCCGGCGTAAACCGGCGTGAAGCTGTGCAGCGACACCAGCACCGTTGGCATCGAGGCGCGCAGACGTTGGTCGATCACCTCGGCGATGCGGCGATGGTAGGGATCGAAGATCGCCCGGCGCCGCGCCGCGGTCTCGTCGCGGGCGAGGCCTTCATTGCCGGGGATGACGGTTGCCTCGCTGATGCGCGGGATCGAACTTGGCGCGGCGGGCGGGCGGTTGCAGTCGATCACCAGCCGCGAGTAGCGCTGCGCGATCAGGTGCGCGTCCAACTGTCTCGACAGCGCCTCGGCGACACCGGCAATGCCGATATCCCAAGCGATATGCCGCGTCAGCTCGCTTGTCGGCAGCCCGAGATCGCCGAGAATTCGCGGGATGGAGCGGCCGTAATGATCGCAGGTCAACAGGAAAGGCGAGCGGCCGGCGGCATTTTCTTCATGGACTGGAGGAACATCTGTGCTTGCGAGGAGTAGTGGTGTGTCGTTCGCGCTGTCCAAAGTTATTACCCCAACGTGTTGCCTGGTAAAGCAGCATGACGATTTAGGAAATTAGCAGGGTCGATATAGATCAGATTGCACAAAGCCACGATGATTGTCTCGACGATGCCGCTGCTGACGATCCACCACAAGACCGAATATCGTTATGCACACCCGGTGGCGTTCGGCGAACATCGCATCATGCTGCGGCCGCGCGACGGCCACGATCTGCGGGTGCTTTCCGGCGAACTTGAGATCGTGCCGGAGCCGATGTCGCTGCGCTGGATCCATGACGTGTTCGGCAACAGCGTGGCGATTGCGACCTTCGACGAGCGCGCACAAACCTTGTCCTTCACCAGCACCGCGACGGTCGAACACAATCCGGCCGAGGAATTCGCGCTGACCGCGGACGACCCCGCCTATTTCTATCCGTTCCTTTACGACAATGACGAGTTCCCCGACCTCGTTCAATTCATCACGCCGCAATATGGCGATCCGAGCGGCGAGCTGTCGGTTTGGGCGCGCCATTTTCTCGATGACGAAGGGCCGACCCCGACGTTCAGTATTCTCAGTGGCATGACCCACGGCATCCGCGACGCTTTCACCTACCGCAAACGGCATGAACAGGGCACCCAGCATCCGCTCGATACGTTGCAGACCAAATCCGGAACCTGCCGCGACTTCGCGTTATTCATGATGGAGGCGCTGCGTCGGCTCGGCATCGCCGCGCGCTTTGTGTCGGGGTATCTGTTCATTCCGGGCGATCGCGCCCACGGCTATGTCGGCGGCGGCTCCACCCACGCCTGGGTTCAGGTCTATCTGCCGAGCGCCGGCTGGATCGAGTTCGATCCGACCAACGGCATCGTCGGCACCCGCGACCTCGTTCGGGTGGCGGTGGCGCGCGATCCGCGCCAGGCCATCCCGTTGCACGGCACGTATCTCGGCTCGGCCGACGCCTTCGTCGGCATGGAGGTCAGCATCAACGTTGTGATGGTTGATGCGATAGTAGAGGCCTGACATGGAAATCAGTGTGGGTTTTGAGATCGCTTACGCCGCGGTGCAGCCGACGCCGATGGTGGTCATGCTCAGCATTCACCCCTCGCGTTTTGCCGACATCATCGGCACCGAAAGCATCGTCGCCGAGCCGAACGTCCCGATCGGATTTTACCGCGACGGCTTCGGCAATGTCTGCGGCCGCCTGGTGGCGCCGGTGGGGGGCGTGACGTTGCGCGGCTGTGCCCATGTGCGCGATTCCGGGCTGCCGGACGTGGTGATGCCGACCGCGCAACAGATTCCGATCGATCAATTGCCGGACGAACTCCTGCAATATTTGATGCCGAGCCGTTATTGCGAAACCGACAAGCTCACCGATATCGCCTGGTCGCTGTTTGGCAACACCCCGCCGGGCTGGGCGCGGGTCCAGGCCATCACCGATTTCGTGCACAACCACGTCACCTTTGGCTATCAGCACGCGCATCACATGAAATCCGCGCATGACATCTATGAACAGGGCGCCGGCGTCTGTCGCGACTTCGCCCATCTGGCGTTGACGTTTTGCCGATGCATGAACATCCCGGCGCGCTATTGCACCGGCTATATGGGCGACATCGGCGTTCCCCGCGATCCCGCGCCGATGGATTTTTCGGGCTGGTTTCAGGTCTATCTGTCCGGCCAATGGTACACGTTCGATGCGCGCCACAACCATCCGCGGATCGGCCGCATCCTGATGGCCACCGGGCGCGACGCCGCCGACGTGGCGCTGACCACAAGTTTCGGGCGAATGGATCTGGTCAAATTCCTCGTCATCAGCGAAGAGGTCGTGGCGGCATAGGCCGCTCATTCGCAGGACCCGTTGGCTCCCAACGACAAATGCCATATGAGACGGTCATGAAATCCGATCGTCTTTTTGTTTACGGCACGCTGATGCGCGGCTTCGATCATCCGATGGCGAGGCTGTTGTCGCGCAGCGCCGATTTTATCGGCGCGGCGCGCTGCCAGGGCCGGCTCTATCGGGTGAAGCATTACCCCGGGATGGTGCTGTCGGAAGACCCCGGTGAGGTGGTGTTCGGCGAACTCTATCGGCTGCGCGCCCCGAAGGAATTGCTGGGTGAGTTCGATATGTACGAGGCCTGCGGCGAGGGTTTTGCCGCGCCAACCGAATATATCCGGCAGATGCTGCGGGTGACGCTGGACGATCGCAGCGCCACCGAGGCCTGGAGCTATGTCTACAACTGGCCGGTCGCGCACCTGCCGCGGATTACGTCGGGGCGGTTTCTGGAGGGGTAGATTTTGCAGCGTCAGGCACGCTTTTTAGGCTTGGCCTTCTGCTGCATATAGGAACGCAGCACGGCGTTGATGCGGCGCTGATAACCCTCACCCTCGCTCTTGAAATAGTCGAGCACGTCTTCATCGACGCGGATGGAGATCGCTTTTTTCTTAGGCGGCATGACCAGCACGGCATCCGACCAGTCGAGATCGATGGGCACCGCCTCGGGATCGTTTGCAACGGCCTTGGCGATGTCCTCGTCCGTCAGGGCGTCGACGCGAGCCCAATCAGTCTTGCCCGCCCGGCGGTCGCCCCACTTCCGCGTTACGATATTCTCTTTCTTCATTTTTCCTCGCGCGGCGGGCCGAGATAATCCGGAGGGTGTCTTTCCGCCGCGTGAAAACAACGGCAATCAAGCGATTTTCCGAATGACCTATGGCGACCCAGCGCTCCTCATCGTTGCGGTCGGATCGGCGAAGAAGGATCGGTCCATAAAAGACCTCACTTGCATCATCGAAATCGATGCAATGCTTGGCAAGATTTAACCTGCTCTTCCGCTCATCCCACTCGAACCCAACGGCGGATTCATCGTAGCTCTCTAACATTGGTTAGATTCCATGCGCTAGGTTTTGGTATCGCTACCCTCGGGCGCACGTTTCTTCCCAATGAACTCTTTTATGATTGAGATATGTATATACATATGTATTTTATTTTGTCAACTCCATTTTCAACTTTCCGGTCTCGGGAACGCCACAGGGCAACCTGTGAATAGCCGGGAAAAGCCTGACAATCCTCGTATTTAGCTCGACGCCCCTATATCCATGATCGGTTGGCATCCGAGTGACGAAAATAGCCCATGCGCTTCACGCCCCAATTTCTCGACGACCTGCGCGCGCGGCTTCCGGTTTCGGAAGTCGTGGGCCGCCGCGTGAAGTTGAAGAAAGCGGGCCGGGAGTGGAAGGGCCTGTCGCCGTTCCAACAGGAGAAGTCGCCGTCGTTCACGGTCAACGACCAGAAGGGTTTTTACCACGACTTCTCGTCCGGCAAGCACGGCGACATCATCAGTTTTTTGATGGAGACCGAGGGCGTCGGCTTCACCGAAGCGGTTGAGCGCCTCGCCTCGATGGCCGGGGTGCCGCTGCCGGCCGCCACGCCCGATGCCGCGCGCCACGAGCAGCGCCGCAAGACGCTGTATGATGTGATGGAGCTGGCTGCGAAATTCTTCGCCGACATTTTGGCCTCGCGCCACGGCGCCAAGGCCCGCGGCTATCTCGCGGATCGCTCGATTTCGCCGGCCACCCAGTTGCAGTTTCGCATCGGCTATGCGGCGCCGGAACGCTTCGCGCTCAAGGAGCATCTGGGCTCGCAAGGCATCCCGGTCGAGGACATGGTCGAAGCCGGATTGCTGATCGGCGGCGACGACATTCCGTTGCCGTATGACCGGTTTCGCGATCGGGTGATGTTTCCGATCACCGATGTGCGCGGCCGAGTGATCGCGTTCGGCGGCCGCGCGCTGGAAAAAGACGTGCCGGCGAAATACCTCAATTCGCCGGAAACGCCGCTGTTTCACAAGGGCGACAATCTCTACAATCTGGCGCCGGCGCGGCTCGCCACCCATAACGGCGGCGCCCTGGTGGTGGTGGAAGGCTATGTCGACGTCATCGCCATGGTCGGCGCGGGATTTGCCGCGAGCGTCGCCCCGCTCGGCACGGCGCTGACCGAAAACCAGCTCGCGCTGCTGTGGAAGATGGCGGACGAGCCGATCCTTTGTTTCGACGGCGACAAGGCCGGGCAAAAGGCGGCGTGGCGCGCCGCCGACATGGCGCTGCCGCTTCTCAAACCCGGAAAAAGTCTGCGCTTTGCGCTGCTGCCGGAAGGCCAGGACCCCGACGACCTCGCGCGCTCCGGTGGGCGCGGCGCGATCGAGGAGGTGATCGGCGCGGCGCGGGGTCTTGCCGACGTGATCTGGTCGCGCGAAATCGAAGGCGGCACTTTCGCGACGCCGGAGCGGCGCGCGGCGCTGGAAGCGCGGATCGGCGAACTCTCCAACGGCATTCGCGATGAAGTGGTGCGGCGTTATTATCGCCAGGATTTGGCCGAGCGCCTGCAGCGGACGTTCGCGCCGGAAGGGGGCCGCGGCGGCTACGGCCGGGGCAGTTTTCGCGCGGGCGCCGGCAATTTCGGCGGCGAATCAGGCCGCCGTTTTGCGCCGCGCGGCTCGTTCACCCCCGGCGCCGCCGGCCGATTCGAGCCGCGCGGGGGACGTGGGCCGGGATCGGCGGCAAGCCAGACCATCAACCGCGGACCGTATCAGGCGGCAAGCCCCCAGCTTGCCCTGAGCCCGATCATGCGCGGCCAGCGCAGCGCGATGTCCCGCCGCGAGGCGCTGATCCTGCAATCCCTGATTAACCATCCCTGGCTTTTGCACGACCATCTGGAAGAGGTGGCGGCGCTGGAATTGGCCCATCCCGAAGCGCACAAATTGCGCGCCGGCATCATCTCTGCCTTCGCCCACGACCATCACCACAGTCCCGAACCCTCGGAACAAAGCGAGAAGATGCGGGCCGACCTCGCTGCGGGCGGGTTTTCGCAAGCCCTTCAAAGGGTTGAAACGGCGATCACAACCTCGGCGGTGTGGGGCGCGCAACCGGCCGCGGCACGTGAGGACGTTCTTTCCACCTGGCACCAGCTCGTCTCCTTGCATCGCCAATGGCACTCATTACTTAGGGAATTGAAAGATGCCGAGCTGGCATTGGGCGAAGAAGCGAGCGATTCCAACATGGCGTGGCTACGCGACGTCAAGGCCCGGCTGGAGGAAGTCGACGGCACCGAGGCCCTGATCGAGGGGTTCGGGGAGTCTTCGGGCCGGTTCCAGCGGAGCGTCTGATTAAAAAATGATGCGGACGGCCGCGGCCGAAAGCGCGAAATGACTCGCCAAACCCATGGTTTGGCTGCAAAAACAGGGTTAATCGAAGCTTAACGCCCTGCGGGCTAAAAGTTCGAAACCGGCGAGAGAGATTCGGGGGTGGCGATCAGTGTGCGCCGCCCTTTGCATGTCATTAGTGATGCGCGTCGTAAGTGAGTGATTCAAGGCGGGTACGCAACCTGCGTGAGCGTGTTTCGGGAGCTATGAATGTCCAGCAAGGCAAAGGCGCTGCAGGTAAAAGACAAGGAAAAAGACGACAAGGCTGCCGACGCCCCTGAGAAGGATTCGCCGGACGCGCCGTCGCCGTTGCTCGACCTGTCGGATGCTGCCGTCAAGAAGATGATCAAGCAGGCCAAGAAGCGCGGCTTCGTGACCTTCGATCAGCTCAACGAAGTCTTGCCGTCCGACACCACTTCGCCGGAGCAGATCGAAGACATCATGTCGATGCTCTCCGAGATGGGCATCAATGTCTCCGAGTCCGAAGACTTCTGACAGCGAGGAAGAAAACAAGGAAGACGCCGAGGACGAGACCGACAACGAACTGGTCGAGGTCACGCAAAAGGCCGTCACCGAAGTCAAGAAGTCCGAGCCCGGCGAGCGCACCGACGATCCCGTCCGCATGTATCTGCGCGAGATGGGTACCGTCGAGCTGTTGTCGCGCGAGGGCGAAATCGCCATCGCCAAGCGCATCGAGGCCGGCCGCGAGGCGATGATCGCGGGGCTGTGCGAAAGCCCGCTGACGTTCCAGGCCATCATCATCTGGCGCGACGAACTCAACGAGGGAAAAATCTTCCTTCGCGACATCATCGATCTGGAAGCGACCTACGCCGGCCCCGACGCCAAGAACAACATGAACCCGGCGCTGCTCGGGGCGCCGGTCGGCCCCGACGGCCAGCCGCTCGCTTCCGCCAGCGGCGAAGGCGCGACGATGCCCGCCGCCGCGGCGCCGCCGGCCGCGCCGCCGGCGCCGACCCCGTTCCGTCCCGCGCCCTCGGCGCCAGCAGGCGAGGCGCCGACTGAGGGCGCCGCCGATGGCGACATGGACGACGACGAGTTCGAAAACCAGATGTCGCTCGCCGCCATCGAGGCCGAGTTGAAGCCGAAGGTGGTCGAGACCTTCGACAAGATTGCCGACAACTACAAGAAGCTGCGGCGCCTGCAGGAACAGGACATCGCCAACCAGCTGCAGAACGAGACGCTGTCGCCGGCGCAGGAGCGCAAATACAAGAAGCTGAAGGACGACATCATCGTCGAGGTGAAGTCGCTGCGGCTCAACCAGGCCCGCATCGATTCACTGGTCGAGCAGCTTTACGATATCAACAAGAAGCTGGTGTCGTTCGAGGGACGTTTGCTTCGTTTGGGCGACAGCCACGGCGTCGCGCGCGAGGATTTCCTGCGCAATTATCAGGGCTCGGAACTCGATCCGCGCTGGCTCAACCGGGTCTCGAAACTTTCGGCCAAAGGCTGGAAGAATTTCGTGCATCACGAAAAGGACCGCATCAAGGAATTGCGCCAGGAGATTCAGTCGCTGGCGGCCTTGACCGGGCTTGAGATCGGCGAATTCCGCAAGATCGTGCACGGCGTGCAGAAGGGCGAGCGCGAGGCGCGCCAGGCCAAGAAGGAAATGGTCGAGGCCAATTTGCGGCTCGTGATCTCGATCGCCAAGAAATACACCAATCGCGGTTTGCAGTTCCTCGATCTGATCCAGGAAGGCAATATCGGCTTGATGAAGGCGGTCGATAAATTCGAATACCGCCGCGGCTACAAGTTCTCGACCTATGCGACGTGGTGGATCCGGCAGGCGATCACGCGAAGCATCGCCGATCAAGCGCGCACCATTCGCATTCCCGTGCACATGATCGAGACCATCAACAAGATCGTGCGCACCTCGCGCCAGATGCTCAACGAGATCGGCCGCGAACCGACCCCGGAAGAGCTCGCCGAGAAACTCGGCATGCCGCTGGAGAAGGTCCGCAAGGTCCTCAAGATCGCGAAAGAGCCGCTGTCGCTCGAAACCCCCGTCGGTGACGAGGAAGACTCCCACCTCGGCGATTTCATCGAGGACAAGAACGCGATCCTGCCCATCGATGCCGCGATCCAGTCGAACCTGCGCGAGACCACCACGCGCGTGCTCGCCTCGCTCACCCCGCGCGAAGAACGCGTGCTCCGCATGCGCTTCGGCATCGGCATGAACACCGACCACACGCTGGAAGAAGTCGGCCAGCAGTTCTCGGTGACGCGAGAGCGTATTCGTCAGATCGAAGCGAAAGCGCTGCGGAAGCTGAAGCATCCGTCGCGAAGCCGGAAGCTGCGGAGCTTCCTCGACAACTGATTTTGTTTCCCGGACGCGGTGCAGCACTTTAGTGTTGTGCCGCAGACCCGGGAGCCAGTTCTCTCTTCGTCATGGCCGGGCAAAAGCACGAAGCGCGTCTTCGCGCTAGATGTCCCGGCCATCTACGTCTTTGGGCGTGCGCGTGATAAAGACGTGGGTGCGCGGGTCGAGCCCGCGCATGAAGGGAGACGGAGCCCATGCCGACCATTGCGTACTTCTACGGCATCGCCATCCGAATGTTTTTCGTCGATCACCCGCCGCCGCATTTCTTCGCGTCCTACAGCGGTCATGAGGCCAACGTCTCGATCGAGACCGGCGAAATTATCGAAGGTCATTTGCCTGCCAACGCCGCGCGCCTCGTGAGGCAGTGGGCACTGGCGCATCGCGTCGAACTGGAGGATAATTGGCGCCGGGCGCGGGCGAGTTCCCCGCTCGTCAAGATCGCAGGCCTCGACGATGATTAAAGTCGCAAAAATCAAATGTCTCGGCGGACATCGTCTGCGCGCGTCGTTCAGCGACGGCACGGCGGGAGAGTACGATTTCTCCGCCATCGCTAACGAGAGCGGCCCGATGGTCGAACCTTTGCGCGATCACGTTTTCTTCTCTCGCGTATTCCTCGAAGATGGCGCGCCGACCTGGCCGAACGGTTTCGATGTCGCGCCCGGCTGGCTGCGTCGCGAGATCGAGGCGACCGGCGCGTTGGCGCGTGATGCGGCGGCCTAGGTTATCGCGATCCTGTCGATGGACGTTGCGATGCAGCGCGTAGGATGGGTAGAGCGAAGCGATACCCATCATGGTTTCGACGAGGACGATGGGTTTCGCGAAGGGCTCAACCCATCCTACGATCTGTTGCCTGACGGGCAAAACACTGAATTCCCTGTCCAGTCCGCTTCGCAAAAATATTTCCATTCTCGTTCTACCCAAATCACTTCTATATCCGCGCCGTCTCGTCCCACTACAGGGGCGTATCGCGATCGTCACGGACGCGGGGCGGGATGCGGTGGACGCGAGCGGCGCTTCTGACGAGGGCGCTGGTGCGGACGGCGAAGTCGTGTGGTCCTGACGCCTCGACGCTGGCGTCAAGTTCTTGAGAAGCAAGCTTCTTGGGGATGACGGTGACAAAAAAGCCCGATCACCGGGGAGAGCGCGAAGGAAACCGTTAAAACCATTGCGTGCGGGAATGCCGGGTGGTCCCGGTGGACCTGTGGCGACGACGCTCGTGTGCCACCACCCCACTTTGCACACGAGGCTATGGGTGCGGCGGGCACCCGGCATTCCCCACGCCCTCTGTTTTCTTTTCTTGGGGCGAAAAATTCATGCACGACTCGGGCGCGATCGCGCCGCGGGGGCGCGAAAGTGTGTCCACGTCATTGCGGGGAGAGATCGTGACGAAGCCATCCATTCTTTCTTTGCACGGCGCAATGGATTGCTTCGCTTGCGCTCGCAATGACGCGGAAAAGCCGGCCGATAGGTGCCTGTTTGCGCCTCTCGAAGACGGACGACAGACGTGCTAGAATCTGGTCCCATTGGACCTCTCGCTCTCTCAGAAAACGGATTGCCCCATGCCCTTTTTCCGCTCCGCATTTGGCCTCTCGGCGTCCATTATCGCAACCCTCACGCTAACCACCCCCTCTTTCGCCGCGCGCTGCGGCGGCGACTTCAATACCTTTGTGTCGACGATCTCGGCGGATGCGCAGGCTGCAGGGATTTCACAAAGCGTGATCGCATCCGCGCTCGGCGGTGTGACGTCCGATCCGGCGGTGTTGAATTTCGACCGGCGCCAGCGCGGCACCTTCAACAAATCGTTCGAGCAATATGTCTCGACCCGCGTCGGGTCGGGTCGCATCAACACGGGCCGCGCGATGCTGGCCCGTCACGCGGCGCTGTTGTCGCGGATCGAGGCGCGCTTCGGCGTGCCGCCGCAGATCCTCGTCGCGATCTGGGGGCTGGAGACCGATTTCGGCCACGGCGACATGGGCCGGCTTCCGGTGTTTCGCGTGCTCGCGACCATGGCGCATGATTGCCGCCGCACCGAATTGTTTCAGGGCGAGCTGCTCGCCGCCTTGAAGATCGTGCAGCGCGGCGATCTTCGCCTCGGCGACATGATCGGCGCTTACGCCGGCGAAATCGGCCAGACGCAATTTCTGCCGTCGTCCTACATCAAATACGGCGTCGATTTCGACGGCGACGGCCGCGTCGATCTGCGCCACAGCGTGCCCGACGTGCTCGCCTCCACCGCCAACCTCTTGCACACTTCCGGCTTCAAGGCGGGCGCGCCGTACGGCGAGGGCACTTCGAATTTCGAGGCGATGCGCGAATGGAACCGGGCCACGATCTATCGCAAGACCATTGCTTATTTCGCAGACCAGTTGGTGGGGCGCTGAAATTTTTTACGTGCAGTCGGGCTTTTTCCCAAGCCGCGCCCGTTTGTCGAAGATGTGCGCCAGCGTCGCCCAATAGGTGCCGGGGCGCAGCCGTTGCAGCACGTCGATGAAGCGCGCGTCGTTTCCGATCAGGATGCGCGGTTGGTTCTTCTCGATTCCCTGGACGATGCGGAGTGCGGCGGCCGCGGGCGTGGTCCGCGCCGCATTGTCGAACCGTTCGAGCGATTCGGTGCGGCGCTGGTTGTCGGTCATCCCCGTTCCGGCGCGGGAGTTGCGGGCGATATTGGTGGCGACGCCGCCGGGATGCACCACGGAAAGCTGCACCGGGCTTGCTGCCACCTGCAACTCGTGGCGCAAACTTTCCGAAAAGCCGCGCACCGCGAATTTCGCCGCGGCATACGCCGTCTGCCCCGGCGGCGCGATGATGCCGAAGATGCTGGAGAGGTTGACGATGTGGGCCTCGCGCTGGCGTTGAAGGTGCGGCAGGAAAGCCCGCGTCGTATGCACCACGCCCCAGAAATTGATGTTCATCAGCCAGTCCATCTGCGCCTGGTCGATCTCGTGGAACTGGCCGAGCAACGCGACGCCGGCGTTGTTGATGACGATGTTAAGACCGGGATGGGCTGATATCGCGGCTTGCGCGAAGTCTTCGATCTGGTCGGGCTCGGCGACGTCGACGCGATGGATGGTGAGTTTTGGCGAATGGGCCTTGGCGATCTCGGCGGCGACTGCCTGCAACCCGGTCTCGTCGCGATCCGCCAACGCCAGGTTGCAACCACGCGCGGCCAGCTCAAGCGCCAGCGCCCGACCGATCCCGCTGGCGGCGCCGGTCACAGCGGCGGCGGCTCCGCGGATCGTAGTCATATGATCTCAGCTCCAGGTCGGGATGGCAGCGGCAATCCTGATACAGCCGCTTTGCTTTGGCAACGGCGCCAACGTTTTTTGCGCGCTTGCCCGATCGGAGAATGCGCGCCCGATGAGACGGGCGCCGCGAGACATTCATGAGGGCCGCACGAGACCGTGGTCAAGCAAACCGGGGTTGCTTTGTCGCTGCGCTCTCCGCAAATGACGGCTGTTTGCAAAACAAAAAAAGCGGGCTCGCGGCCCGCCATGTGATGAAGCTTGTTCTGAACACACTCGGTTTGATCACACTCGGTTTGATCACACTGAGTGCCCGGGTAGAGCGGCGCTCCACCCGGGCTTGAAGGTTACTTCTTCTTCGCCTTCTTGACCTTCTTCGCTTTTTTCGCCTTCTTCGCTTTCTTAGCCATAGCATCCTCTTTTCGATTTATGGACGGAAACGCGACACGAGGCATGCTCGGGGAGGACTAGCTAGCCTCGCAACAGCCTCGAGTGCAATCCCAACAGATTCGCAGCGTGCTGCCCCGCACTGTCACGTCAGTGTCATTGCGTTATCCACAGTTGTTATGGGTTTTGACGGCTCGCGTGCCCACTTCGCGCCGCAAAGATCTTCGCGCTTGGCGAACACGCGAAACACTGGGGCTCGCTTCGCACCAAGGTTAACGATGCGCCAGCATGGGCAACACATTCTTCATCGATCTGGAAACGAGCGCATGATCGGTTCTGACTGAATCAGAACCGAAGCTCTGGATGCGTGTTTCCAACGCATTTTCTTCACGCGAACCGGCATCCAACTCGCTCGAAAACGCTCGACATCCGCGGTGTAGCCCTCACGGCGTTCTCGGTCGTGCGTCGGTGTCTCTTCACCAATTCACAACCACAGTGTGGATTCTACGGGGGTGGTGAGATTCCGTTAAGCGGCGCGGTTGCATTCTCCGAGCCAAGAAACGGGGAGCGTCATGAACGGGATACTCGATAAGATGGGAGGCCGCGCGATGCAGGCAGTGGGCTCGCCATGCTGAGCATTCAGACGCTGTGGGCGGCGTTCGTCGTCAATTTTCTCGCGCTCGGCCTGATCTGGGCCTATGTCACGCACAGTTATCCGAAGTTGGAGGCCGCGCGGTTCTGGACCGGCGGGGCGTTCGCTGCCGCCGGCGGCGCGGCGTTGTCGATGTTGCGGTTGGTCACGGATTCGATGCTGCCGCTCCTGGGCGCCGGCACCGGGCTGATTTTCGCCGCCTGCCTTGCCACCATGGGTATCAAGCGGTTTTACGACCAGCCGGCCTCCTGGCGCGTCACCGCGCTGATCACCGGAGCGAGCTTCGTCGGCATGACGTTCTTTGTCTTCGTGCACAGCAGCATGCCGATGCGAGTCTTGGTCTATTCGCTCGGCCAGTCGTTGCCGCTCGCGCTATCGTTGAAACTGTTGTTGTCGAAGCAGGACGGTCGCAAAAGCCCTGGCGCACGGCTCGCCGGCATTGTCGCCGTTCTCATCATCACCCTCTGTGTCACCCGCGCCGCGAGCAATATTTTCCACATTGGCGGCGAGTTTTCGTTCGTCCGTCCCAACCCGTTACATTCGGTGCTGGTGCTGGCGTTGATGTTCTTGTCGATGGCGTGGAATTTCGGTTTCCTGCTGATGGCGATCGACCGGCTGCGCAACGAGGTTGCGGATCTGGCGCTGCTCGACGATCTCACCGGCGTCGCCAACCGTCGGCATCTGCTGCAACGCTTGACTGAGGAATGCGCGAAGTCGATGCGCAACGGCGCGCCGTTCTCGCTGCTGGTGATCGATCTCGACGGTTTCAAGACGATCAACGACACTCACGGTCACGCCGCAGGCGACGCTTGCCTGCAGCATTTCACCCTGATGGCGCAGACCCGGTTGCGGCCCGGCGACATGCTGGCGCGTACCGGCGGCGACGAGTTCTGCATCATGTTGCCCGGCAGTACGCTGTCCGAGGGCGCGATGATCGCTTGCCGTGTGCTGGATGTGTGCCGCGACGATGCGCAAGCATGTGTGGGCGCGGATATCCCGATCAAAGTCTCGATCGGCGTTGCACAATGGACCAGGGAAATCGGTGCGTTCCCGGATCGGTTGGTCGCCGCGGCCGACCACGCGCTTTACGCCGCCAAGAAGGAAGGCAAGAACCGCCATGCCGTGTACGACCCCGCGCCGCCGCTGGTGCCCGGGGATGAGGGGATGCCGGAACCGGCCCCGCGCAAGCACGCCTGAGCATCTATCCAAAGGCGCCCTCCGACTTGATCCGAGGGCAGGTACCGGCTTTTCTCCGCAATCAAACTTATCTGCGGTATGATACGGGCACCTGAAACGACCCGAACCAACCGAAAATGAATTTCCGCCTGCTGGTGACGGCGCTTTGCGTGATGGCGATTTTGACGCCTGCATTCGCGCAGACGCCCGACCTTGCGACATCAGCGCGCGCGTCGGGCATGCCCGAGATTCCCGGCCTGAAGATGATCTGGCTGGCGCCGTGGGGCGAGGTGGCGAAGGCCCACCCCTGGCGCTACATCATCGTGCACCAGACCGAGGGCCCCGCCGGCTCGGCGCGGGGTGGAGCGCTTGAACAGGCCAGGAACCCGACGCGGCGCGGCGTCACGGTCTGGGTGGAAACCGACGGCACGGTGTACTGGGCGGTGCCGGAGAATTTGATTCCGACCCATGGCGACGGCGCCAACCGCAACGACAACAAATACATCGACAATCGTCCGACCTTTCACCAAGTGGTCGGCGCCAATTCGATCGGCGTGGAATTCGCCGGCAATTATCCGGATGTGACGCGCGGCGCCACCGAAGCGCAGATCGCGACGTGGCGGATTCTGGTGGGGGTGTTGCGGGCGCGTTACGGCATTCCCCTCGATCGCGTCTATGCGCACAACTGGATCGACTACAAGGACGCGCGCTATTGCGAAGGCTGCGCGCTGGCGACCCTGGCCAGGCAGTGGGGGCGTTAGAGCGTTTTCGAGCGACGTGGATGCCGGTTCGCGCGACGAAAACACGTCGAAACAAGAATTTGATTCATGCAGAACCGATCATGCTCCGGGGATCTCCGCTCCAACAAAAAAAGCCGGCGTCGCCGCCGGCTTTGTCTCATCTCGATCCGCCTTAAACCAGTGCGCGAAATCAGTGCGCGGCTTCCAGCGCGGCCTGTTCCTGCCGCGCAATCGTGCCCTTCACCGCAGACTGCACCTTCTCGAAGGCGCGAACCTCGATCTGCCGCACGCGTTCCCGTGACACGCCGAACTCGGCCGCCAAGTCTTCCAGGGTCATCGGCTCTTCCGCCAGACGCCGCGCTTCGAAGATGCGGCGTTCCCGGGGGTTGAGCACGCCGATGGCGCCGTTCAGCGCCTGTCGGCGATGATCGAATTCCTCATGCTCGGCCATGATGACTTCCTGATTGGGCGACGTATCGACCAGCCAGTCCTGCCATTCGCCGGCCTCGCCGTCCTCGCGGATCGGCGCGTTGAGCGAGGCGTCGCCGCCGAGACGGCGGTTCATGTCGACCACGTCCTGAGCCGTCACGCCGAGGCGCTTGGCGATCAGCTTGACCTGGTCGGGGTGCAGATCACCCTCGTCCAGCGCGGAGATTTTGCTCTTCGCCTTGCGCAGATTGAAGAACAGCTTCTTCTGGTTCGCGGTGGTGCCCATCTTCACGAGCGACCAGGAACGCAGGATGTATTCTTGTATGGAGGCCTTGATCCACCACATGGCATAGGTGGCGAGGCGAAACCCCTTTTCGGGCTCGAACCGCTTCACCGCCTGCATCAGGCCGACATTGCCTTCCGAGACGACCTCGGAGATCGGCAGTCCGTAGCCGCGGTAGCCCATGGCGATCTTGGCCACGAGCCGGAGATGACTGGTGACAAGCTGATGTGCCGCGTCGCGATCGTCATGCTCGCGCCAGCGTTTGGCGAGCATGTATTCCTGCTGGGGTTCCAGCATCGGGAACTTGCGGATTTCGGCGAGGTATCTGGAAAGGCCGGATTCTCCGTTGAGAATCGGCAAGGTAGCTGCACGGGCCATTTAGCGCCCTCCAGTGGTTTCAGGCCCCCGATAGCGGCGGGCCAGGCAGACGGACGCTGTGTTAAAGCCGCCCGGGCTGCGATGTTCCGCGTCGGATATTCAACGCAGATGCAACATACACTAAAACGCCGCCGATTTGGAAGGATATCGGGGTCACGTCAGCGTGTGGCTGATATAACCTTTTGGAATAGCAATGATTTTTAAGAGACCTGCGTCATTGCGTCGCCCGCAGGCGATCCCGCAGCGCTGTCAGGTCCGCCGGTAAATCTGAAATCCACTCCAAAATCGCCCCGGTTCGGGGGTGTTCGAGCGTGAGCAGGTATGCGTGCAGCGCTTGGCGGCCGAGGGTGGTCAGGGCGGCCTGGCTTTCAGAGCCGAGATGGCTGGCCTTGGTTTTGAAGTGCGGGCCATAGACGCTGTCGCCCATCAAGGGGTGGCTAATATGGGCGAGGTGCACCCGGATCTGATGGGTGCGGCCGGTCTCGAGCTGGCAGGCAAGCTGCGCCGCGATCGGCTTGCCGTCACGCCCGTTGAAGGATTTAAGGATTTCCCAATGGGTGATCGCCTCGCGGCCGGAATCTCGCACCGCCATCTTCTCGCGGGCATAGGGATGCCGGTCGATCGGCGCATCGACGGTGCCGCGCTGGCGGTTGGGCAAGTCCCATACGAAGGCCATATAGCCGCGCCGCATCGCGCCGGTGCGGCCGTGATCGGCGAATTGCTCGGTCAATGATTTGTGCGCGCGGTCGTTTTTCGCCGCCACCATCAGCCCGGTGGTGTCCTTGTCGAGACGGTGCACGATGCCCGGGCGCTTGACGCCGCCGATGCCCGAAAGGCTCGCGCCGCAATGGGCGATCAGCGCGTTGACCAGGGTGCCGGTTTCGTGTCCGGCGGCGGGGTGCACCACGAGACCCCTGGGCTTGTCGATGACGATAATGTCGTCGTCTTCATAGACGACATCGAGCGCGATATTTTCGGCCAAAGGCTCGGCGGCGACCGCCTCCGGCACGTCGATTATGATCGTATCGCCGGCAGCGACATGATAAGCGGGGTCGCGATTGGGGACGTTTCCGATGCGGACGGAGCCGGCGAGGATCAGCGCCTTCAACCGAGAGCGCGACAGCTCCGCAAGGCGCACTGCCAGCACGCGGTCGAGCCGGATCGATCCCTCGTCGCCGGCGACGATGACCTCCAGCCTTTGACCGCTATTCGACGACGCACCTTGTTCCAAAGCAGCTTGTTCCAAAGAAGAGCCTTATGACCGAAGCCGTTGTCCCCGAACCGACCGAAGAGCAGGCCGTACTTTTTGCGCGGGTGCGGCGGATGATGCTGATCGCGGGCCTTACCACGGCGCTGGCGGTAACCGCCGTTCTGATCGCCATCGGCTATCGCCTTTTCCGCACCGAGGGAAGCACTATGGCGGCCGACACCGTTTCGGTGCTGCCGAAAGGCGCCCGAATCGTCTCCACCGGCGTCGCCGGCGACCGGGTGGTGGTGACCCTGGATATCGGCGGCGCGCCCGAAATCCGCACCTTCGACGCCCGCACGCTGAAACCCACAGGCCAGCTGAAATTCGCCAACGAACCCTGAACGCCTGAAGATTAGCCGCCTTGCGGGGAATGGATTTCGAGGCTATTCCCTCAAACCTACGCTCCCTTCGTCTAGCGGTTAGGACGCGGCCCTCTCAAGGCTGAAACAGGGGTTCAATTCCCCTAGGGAGCGCCAAATACCACGATTTTGAATGGCAGAACGACGCTGCGACCCGATCTATTGCCGACCAATGGTGCCTGATTGATCGTATTGCCCGGCCGATTTTGCAGGGCACCACAGCCATGGCGCTTTGGCCTCTGTTGGCCTAAAGCATACGACTTCGCTCAATTCGCCGGGCCGCGCGTAGCCCATCTGCCAGGCACGCCGCTTGAACCGCTTTAGGTTCGAGGCCCTGTTCAATGTTCGCTCGGTAAACACCAACCAAGGTCAATCATCTCGTGACATTCTTGCCCACAAGCGCGCCGCTCGCCCGAGCCTTGGCGGCGCGTAACTACGACAAGCCGACTCCTGTTCAGACCGCCGTTCTTGCGGACGCCGCTGCCGATCGTGACCTTCTGGTTTCGGCGCAAACCGGATCGGGCAAAACGGTTGCCTACGGGCTCGCCATTGCAAGGAATCTTCTGGATGGCGCCGAGCGGTTTGGGCGGGCTGCCGCCCCCCTTGCCTTGATCGTCGCGCCCACCCGCGAGCTTGCCTTGCAGGTCCATCGTGAACTCGCATGGCTCTATCAATATGCGGATGCGCGCGTCGTTTCCTGCGTCGGCGGCATGGATCCGCGTCGCGAACAGCGCGAGCTTGCCGAGGGTGCTCACATTGTGGTCGGCACGCCGGGACGGCTGTGCGATCACTTGCGCCGCGGTCGCCTCGACGTCTCGGCCCTGAAGGCCGTCGTGCTCGACGAGGCCGACGAAATGCTTGATTTGGGTTTTCGCGAGGATATGGAATTCATCCTCAAGACCACGCCGGACACCCGCCGTACGCTGTTGTTCTCGGCGACCTTGCCGCGTGGCATCGTCGCGCTGGCAAAGCAGTATCAGCAACAGGCCTTTCGCGTCGAAGTCGCGGGCGACGAAGGTGGCCATGCCGATATCGAGTACCGCGCGATCAAAATCGCCCCTGGTGATGTCGAGCATGTCGTCGTCAACGTGTTGCGATTTTTTGAATCGCCGAGCGCGCTTGTGTTCTGCAACACGAGAGATGCGGTCCGGCATTTGCAAGTGGCCCTGATGGAGCGCGGCTTCTCCGTGGTCGCCCTCTCCGGCGAACTGACGCAAAACGAACGAACCCAGGCACTGCAGGCTTTGCGCGATGGTCGCGCCCGCGTCTGCGTGGCGACCGACGTGGCGGCGCGCGGCATTGATCTGCCAAACCTCGATCTTGTCGTCCACGCGGATATTCCGAACGATGCCGAGGTGTTGCAACACCGTTCCGGTCGCACCGGCCGTGCCGGCCGCAAGGGTGTGAGCATCCTTCTGGTGCCGCCGGCGCGAAGACGGCGGGCGGAATTGCTGCTGAATCTGGCAAGCATCGATGCCATCTGGGGTGCTGCGCCCACGGCGGATGAAATTCGCAAACTCGATCAGGAGCGCATGCTGCGGGACGACTTGTTCGCGCAAGAGACGACCGCCGAGGATTTGATCCTGGCGCGCGCCTTGCTTGCTGAGCGGTCGGCTGAGGATATCGCCGCCGCGCTGGCGCGGCTGTATCGGGCGCGGCTTCCCTCGCCCGAGGACATTCTCGATCCCGGCCAGGGCGCGGGCCGATCGCGTGACGATCGCGGCCGGGAAAAAGACGGCCGGACGTCGCGCGGCGACGATCGCGGCACCGGATCGCGAGCGAAGACGGGAAAACCATCGCCGCGTCAGGGCATGGAGGGCAGCGTGTGGTTTCGCGCCGCCATCGGCCGTCTGAAGAAAGCGGAAGCGCGCTGGATCTTGCCGATGATCTGTCGTCGTGGCGGCATCGACAAGCAGGACATCGGCACCATCCGTATCCTGGAAACGACCACCGAGTTCGAAATTTCCGAGCGGGTCGCAGAGTTGTTCGCGGTCAAAATCCGGCGCCCCGACAAGGAAGACAACATCCGTATCGATCCGCTGGCCGATGCTCCACAGGGGCAGACGCCGTCCGTAAAGCGGCCACACAAGCCCCGGCGCGAAGCCGAAGAGACCGACCGCAGCCCGCGTCAGAACGATAAACCTCGTGATGAGAGAGGCCCGAAGCCCGACGGCAAATCTTACCGCGAAAGTGGCGCCAGATTTGACAAGGAGGCGGGTCCCAAGAAGAAAAAGCCATACCGGGACCAGTCGGGCTACGCTGGACAATCGCAGTCTGCCAGCGCGTCACCTGCGAAGCCGGCGTTTGGAAAGCCTGCATTCAAAAAACCCGCATTCGGAAAAAAGCCGGCGAAGAATCGTCGCGGCTGACGCTTGTGAATAGCGTGGAGGGCGAGGCGTTGCGGGCCGTTGCCGCTGCATCGGCCCGACCGTTTACTGTTTCTACAGACAATACACGCAAGTCTATTCACCGCAGTTTAACTCTCCGTGCGATCAGGCACTCACTCGTTTGTGGGCTGAGAAAAACGAGGGGACGGCTGCGCCGTTGATCCGGCGGTTCAACTTCAGGCAGTTCATTATTCGATGTGGGGCGGGGAAATGCTCAAGTTTGGAATCGGCGGCAAGCTGCTAACGCTTCCGGCGGTGATGTTTATCGGCTTCGCTCTCCTCGCGGGCCTTGCGAGTTGGAAGATTTACGAAAGCATCAGCACCGAACGTATCGACAAAGTGCGCAGCCTGACCGAGGCCGCGGTATCGAGGGTCAAAGTCGTTTATGCCCGCTATCAAAGTGGTGAGCTGACCGAAGAGGCCGCCAAGACCCTGGTCAAGGACGAGTTGAGAACGACAAAATTCGGTAGCAATGATTATTTCTATATTTATGATTATGACGGCTTCAACATCATGCATGGGGCGAAGCCCGAACGCGAAGGTAAGAATTTCTATACCGCCGTCGATCCGAACGGCAAGCAGCTCGTGAAAGAGCAAATCGATCACGCGCGCGACGGTACAGGCGTCGTATCTTTTATGTTTCCGCGCCTGGGGTCGGACGTGCCGGTGCCCAAGCTGACCTATCAGATCGCGTTTGACCCCTGGCACTGGGTGATTGGCACCGGCGTCTATGTCGACGATATCAATGCGCGCTTTGCTGAGGTCGCTCGGCAATTCTTCGCGATCGCGATTACCCTCGGCCTGGTCATGGCGGCCTGTGGCTACCTTTTGTCCCGCCAGATCACCCGCCCGCTCGCGCGTATGACGGCCGCGCTGAAGGGGCTGGCGACGGGGGACCGCTCGTTGCAGGTGCCTGAGACGGCGCGCCACGACGAGATTGGCGAGATGGCGAAGGCGGCGCAGGTGTTCAAGAACAACATGATCGAGACCGAGCAGTTGCGCGCCGCGCAGGAAGTGCAAAAGCAGCAGGCCGATCTTGAGCGGCGTCAGGTCATGCTCGATCTGGCGTCGAAATTCGAAACCAATGTCGGTGGCATCGTCGGCGGCGTTACCTCGGCGGCGACCGAACTGCAATCGACCGCGCAAGCGATGACGATCACCGCGGAGGGGGCCTCCCGGCAATCGGCCACGGTGGCCAAGGCCTCCGAGCAAGCGACCGACAACGTGCAGGCCGTCGCCGCCGCGACGAAGCAGCTTTCCTCCTCGATCAGGGAGATCGGCCAGCAGGTCACGAAATCAAGCGGCATGATCGGGGAAGCCGTCCAGCAAGCCACCTCGTCGAACGAGCAGGTGCAGGGCCTGAGCGCGGCGGCCGAGAAGATCGGCGATGTCTTGAAGCTCATCAGCGGCATCGCCGCCCAGACCAACCTGCTGGCCTTGAACGCCACCATCGAAGCGGCGCGCGCCGGCGATGCCGGCAGGGGCTTTGCTGTGGTCGCCGCCGAGGTCAAGGCGCTGGCCGATCAGACCGCCAGGGCCACCAAGGAGATCGGCTCGCAGATCAAGGCGATTCAGGAGGCGACGGAAACCTCGGCGCGGTCGATCCAGGGCATCGCCGAGACCATCGGGACGGTGAGCGAGGCGGCGACCACCATCGCCTCGGCGGTGGCGGAGCAGGGCGCGGCAACGCAGGAGATCGCCCGCAACGTGACCCAGGCGGCGCAAGGTACGTCCGAGGTGGCCAGCAACATCTCCGGCGTCAATCAGGCGGCGCAACAAACCGGTACGGCGGCGGCGCAAGTGCTTGCCCGGGCCGGCGATCTGTCGAGGAATGGCGGGCTCTTGAAACAGCAGGTCGAGGCCTTCCTGATCGAGGTGCGGGCGGCGTAGTCTGGACGATTTGGAGTCTCGGGGCGGGCCGTCAGCGTTCAGGCAGTTCAGTGCCCGTCTTGAATCCGTCATATGTCGATTAAAAAAATCCGTGGCGGGATCAGCGCGCCCGACTGTCGCGGCGTGATCTGTTGGTGGCGGGCACCGCCGCGAGCGCCGCGGTAGCGCTTGGATATCCGGCCGAGGGCGCCGAAGCTGGCCTATCCAAGATCAAGGCCCTCACCTTCGACGTACAGGGTAGTTCGACGGATTTCTGGGGAACCATCGTACGCGAGGGGCAAGCCATCAACCAGCGCAAAGGCCTTGACCTCGTTTGGGCAAATTTGCCGATGATTGGCGTGGTCTGCATCGGCCTGGCCTCGACACTCAATTCGAGCCGGAATTTGATTTAAACGTCGCGAGCTTTGTTGAGCTCGCGGACAAACTAGGAGTCTGATGGAATCGGATAAGCACCAACTTGTTTAGGAAGCCGGATTATTGCTTGTCCGCTCTCGACGGAGTGGTGTCAGGTCATGCTCGATCTGGCGGCGAAGTTCGAAACCGAGGTCTGCTCGCCGGACTTCGTGCAAACAAGGCCACTCTGAATGGCTTTTCGACTGGAGGTTTTTCTGCTGCGATGGCGGATGCGGCGATTGTAAAAGCGGTTAGCGCCAGAACTATCATTTCGTTTCAATTCAAAGGACGTGAAATCTCTTCAGGCAGCGTTCGATCACTGCGGTGATTTTGCGGACGAGGGCGACCATTCGCTGCCGAGGACGCATCCTGAGGCGCATCAACAATGCCAAAGGCGCGACCAACGGATTGCCGTTGTTTTCCAGGTCGAGTTCTATTCTCCCGGACGGAAATATCGTCGCGCACGCTGCCGGCAGACTATGTCGTCTTGCAAACGACAGCGCGGAGTTCTTCCGCAGGAAAATTCCGCCGGTCTGCCCCTTGACGTCGCGGGCAACCCAAAAGCCTTCTCTGTTGCGGCCGATGTAAAATGCCGGGATTGCCTCGCTGACGAGGTCGGGATCGGGCGGCTGAAATGGCGCGGTGACGGTCGCGGCCGGATCGGTCGGCCACACGCCGCTGGGTTTGCTTTCCGGTTCGGTCGCCGCGGTCAAACGTCCCGGCGGCTGCCGGGGGGAAAGATCGGGGTTTGGCAGCGGCACGGCGATCATTGCGACGGTGTGGGAGGCGATGATATGTCCCGGAATTGTCGCGGACAAACGTGGCTGGCTTCTGCCGTCACCCGTCGCATCCGGTAGCTGACAAACGCATCGAGCATTTGGCGCAGAAAAGTCAGCACGGCTTTGCGCCGCCCTTCAATGAGTTCCGGCTGATGCGCGGTGTTTGAAGCGATCGTGGCCATGGCGGCATCCTCACCAATCTGCGCAGCACTTGTGCTGACGATGCCATAGGAATGCGAGCCAGATTGGCGGCGCGTCTTATAGGAAAAAAATATAGTAATTCCGCGGGCGAATGACGCCGCGACAATCTCGGCCCGTTTATGCCGCGCCTATGAAAGAACGCGGGAGGTCGTCTCGATTTCCTATGTTGTCAGGCTCATCTTCCGACCAATGGCTCGCTACTGGAGCTTACGGTGGAGAGATCGAAGATGGCCTACTTGCTCGCCAGCGACGGTGGGTACCGCAATTTGCGAAACTCTCAGAGCGGGTACCGGTTCGGCAGGACGCAAGCGAAGCGCTCGCGTGCGCGGGCCGTATTAAGCCGCGTCAACGGCTATTGGAAGGACGCGATCGAGGCGATTGCCAATTCGAAGATACGTCGCATGGAGCGCGAACTCGAGCTTCACGGTGTTGGTTTCGACCGGCCCGACCATTGTCGGGGATTGCGTAACCCCGGTCGCACCAGCATTCGCGAGGCTTGATATGGAGCATCGAAGTATGAGGCATCGAGCACCCGGCAGTCATGGTTTACTTTTTCGCTTGGAGCATCACATGCGATCGCTTTCGTTTACCGCATCCGTTCTGGTTCCATTTCTCCGCAGCGCTCTCAGCACTCTGGTGAGGTTTCTTGGCCCGGCGTGGGATGGTCCGGTCAGGAAATATTACCCGGAAAAACATTATATGCGCGGTCCCGGACCGAAATGGCGCGAAAAGCAGGCCGAGAAAGTGCACCGCTCCCAACCCCTTTTGCAGGGACGATAAGTGCCGGAGTTTGCGGCGGCCGCGCTTTAAATCGCACTCGTGAAATCACAATCGCGACTGGAGTGCCGGGCTGAACGACAGCAATTTGTCGAATTCGGCAGGACGGTAGCGGACCCCGTCAGGTCCGGTGATGAAGACCTGCCACCCCTCTTCTGCGAGAGCCTGTGCCTTGGCGATTGCGACGACGACGCTCAGCCGGACCGTCGTCGTGGCATCTTCCCCCCTTGATGCGTGGACAATGAAGGTCACAGCGACACCTTTTTGCGCAATGCTCGATGTCACCCACTAGCAATTTCCGTTCCAGCCGAGGGGCAATGAATCCGGAATCACGGATGACGTCGATTCATCGCGTTTTCAACCTAAGCCCCGTTATCGAGGGTGGACCTGGATCGACCGTCACAAATGAGATTTTCGAACGGGCCTCTGTGGCTGACCATTTTGGAAACTTCCAGCGCCTGCTTTGCAGCGTGCAGAGTTGCTTCCGAGAATCTTGAGTAATGATTAGGCACCGGATCAATTTAGTCCGCTGAACTGTGCTCAAGGCGGGTCTGTAGTCGATAACCGACGCCCGATTCGGTCACGAGAAGGCGCGGGTTGTTGGGATCGGTTTCGATCTTCTGCCGCAGTTTGCGAACGAGGATTCGCAAATATTGGATGTTATCCCTCTGGTTGCCGCTCCAAATCTCTCTGAGCAACTGGTCGTGCGTCACCACGAGACCGACATGCGTTGCCAGGATATGGAGCAGGCGATACTCTTTTCGGGTCAATCGGATCTGGTTCGTGTTGAGCGATACGGTTCGACTCACGAGGTCGACTGACAGCGGACCGGCCACGACGATGGGATTTTCGGTTGCGGTCTTGAAATATCGCCGCAAGGCAGCTTCGCTGCGCGCGAGCAGTTCGGCCATGCCGAACGGTTTGACCACGTAGTCATCCGCTCCCGACTGTAGCAGCCGAACCTTTTCGTCTTCGCTCGACACGACTGAGAGAACGATGACGGGCACGTTCGACCACGATCGCAGCCGTTCGAGAACTTCCATTCCATGAAGGTCTGGTAAAGCCAGATCCAGGACAATGAGATCCGGCGCGTTGAATGTCGCAGCCTTGAGTTCGTCGCCCGCGTTCTCGGCCTCAATCACGGAGAAGCCGTGCAGTTCGAAGCCGGCGCGAAGGAACCGCCTTATTTTCGGTTCGTCGTCGATCAGAAGAACGACGTTGGTGGATTTATTCATTGGAAGGCCGTCGCATCAGAAGGCTCCGTTTGAGAGCTGGGCAGGGAAATGGAAGCGGTTGTTCCCTGTCCTTGCCCCCGGCTCGAAATGTCGATTTTTCCACCGTTTGCCCTGACAAAGGTGGCGGCGATCCAAAAGCCGAGACCCGATCCGGGGATCGTGGCCTGATGGCGCTGGCTTCGAAACGACTTGCGTCCAAGTTGCTGCTGTTCATCCGGCGTTATCCCGACGCCTTGATCGGAGATCGACAAGATGACGCGTCCTTGTTCGGCCCGCGCGCTGATCGAGATCGTCGAGCCGGACGGAGAGTATTTGGCTGCATTTTCGAGAAGTTGGCCGCAGGATTCTTCGATGAGACCAGAATCCACATTGACCAACGGTAAGTCATCGACGAATTCGACCTTGAGTTTGTGGGCCGCCAACCGCCGCGCTCTTCTTTTGGTTGCGGCGTTGACGATGTCCCTGGGATCCGCCCACTCCAGGCGTGGGCTGAAGCCGACCGCCGAAACCCGCGTTGCGTTCAGAAGGTTCTGAATAAAGCCATCGAGTTGGGCGACTTCTTCGGCGATTGCCTCAACCAGCGAGTGGATCCGGCTGTCTTGCCGAACGACAGGCATCGAGTCCAGCACACTCGCCGAACCTTGAATGGCCGCCAAAGGCGAGCACAATTCGTGCGAAAGCGTGCCGTGGAATGCATCGCGCAGGAGCTGCGCCTGCAGGTGCAGCCTGGCGTCTTCCATCGCCTTGCCAATATCGAGACGCTGAAGCGTCAAGGATACTTCTTCCAGGATGGCCTCGACGCGGCGTGTCTTGATGTCGATCGACTCGCGGGCGCCACGCCCGATATTGATGACGATCACGCCGTGAACCGCCGTTTCGGAACCCACCGCGCCAAGCAACCAAACGGTCTGTGTCGCCTCGTCAACGATGGTGCGGGCGGGAAACCCGACCGTCGCGATCATCGAGGCGACACTCTCTTGTACCGCCTTGGGCACCACCGAGCCGGGCTGCGGCGGTTCAAAGTGACCATCGGTCATGGCCACGAAGAAAGCAGCTTGTTGTCCGAGCGTGTGCGAAAGGTAATTCTGAATGGCAGTGATCAGGTCGGACACGGTGAAACAAGCGGCCAAACGTCGCGAGAATTCGTAAAGCTGTTGGATTTCCTTTTCTCGTTGACGCAGCATTTCGGTCTCCCGCCGCAAGCGGGAAGCCAGATTGCTGCTCACCAGCGCCACCGCCATAAACAGCAACAGATCAATGGCCTCCTGCGGATCGTCGACCTGGAAGCTGTAGATGGGAGGGAAAAAGAAGAAGTCCGCCGCGGCCGTACTTGCAATCGAAGCCAAGGTGGCGGGCCGGATTCCCCACTGGGTCGCCGCGATGATGACCGGTATCAGATACGCGATCGGAACGAGGTTGGCGGCGACGCTTGTGTTAAGCAGGAGCAGGATCGCGGTGACCAGGCCGACGCACGCCAAGGACGTCAGCATGGGCAAAATGTCGGTTTGCCAGACGCGATGCGAAGGTAACTCTTCGTCCAATTGCGAGGTGCCTCTGCTGCCGCTTCCAACCGGCCTCGCGCGCGCTTCTGCGGGCTTTTGAACCATGGGCAGGAACGAATTCAAGGAACTTGCTTTCGTGGAAGGACATCGAATGGCATCACCGGGGCTCGCCAAAGCCGCAGTGAGGTCACGCCCCCGGCAATATTTGATTCACGGCCTGAAATACCTGCTCGCATCAGCCATCGCTGGCCGCACCACCTGCGAAAAATCTTGTCACGCCGTCAAATCGAGCCTTGCCTGATGTCGCCAACTATCCCAGCGGCACGAGCATTCTCCAAATCGACGTAGAAAATCTATGTCGTTGGTGAGCTCAAGAAATATAAAAGTAATAGTATTTTGAGGTTCGGATCCTTGCGCTGACGGCATTGCCCACGCCGAGCGAAAGTTTCACCGAGATGCATGCCCGGAAAATGGTGACCACTTACCGCCGGATCCCACACTCGCGGGGTTGCACTTTTGCGCTGATATTCAGGTGGATGAGGCCGTCGTGGGATGAGGCCGCTCGCCATCCGACGCCTGCTGAATCGCATTGATGTAATCGAGCGCCAGTTTCTCCCCGGAGAGTTCCGGTTTCGACGCGCGATACAATTCCGCTTCGCCCGGTTGAGGCGGAGCCAACGCAGCGATGGCGTCGGAACCGATATATTTGGGCGGATACAGATAGAATTCCATCAAAGGCATATGCGGGCCGCGCGCGTTCTGCCTGAGAATCGTGTGAGCCATCGACCCCGCTTCCGGGTAGATCGTGCTCCAGCCGGCGAAGCAGCTCGCCAATATCTCGAGCGACAATATCGTCGTTGCTATCCGTACAAAGCCCTCGTTGGATTTCTTGGCACTTCGGTTGGTCGAGGCCTTCCTGAGGAGGTGGCGTAACTCCCGATGCGTTTCGATGAAGGGGCCGAGGCGGGCCTTCCACAAGATGTCCGGCAAGCACGCGTAGCCGTGCAACTCGTGATAGCTCTCGATCAGGCTCCGGCATTGCAGGATCAGGCTGTTTGGCAAGAAACCGAGATCGACGTTCTCAGTCGCGTCGGCAAGTGCCGCGACAGCGGCCTCATTCGCAAACTCTGCTGCGATTTCCATCGTCTGGCCTCGCGAGGAGCGAACCGAATCCGCTCGATATCGGCGCAGCTTAGCGATTCGCGAGATATATCTTCGATGTGAAACCGGGGGTATTTTAAGAGAAAAAAAATAGCCAACTGAGTTTCGCTGCTCTTTTTTTTGGAAAAACACCCAGACCTCAAGTGTCAGATATGTAGCGAAAAAGACACACAGCGGACGAAACTGTTGCGGTGCATCGCGGCTTTTGACCAAAATGTCATGTATTTCGCCGGGAATTTGAGCAAAATCAGGGGCAAATGATGCTTGCACATGCATACGGCGTCAAAGACGCCACTAAAGCTATTTTATTTTAATGAAACGGTGCAGCAAACCGTATCGATTTTTATCGGGCCTCAAACGAAAGATATTTCTGAAGGTTAACAGAACCGCGAAAGCGTGCCTGTAACGACAACTTTGGGGCAAGACTATGAAAAAACTTCTTTTGGCGGGCGTCTCGTTGGCCACGATCGGCCTGATCAACGGGGCACAGGCGGCAGATCCGGGGAAAGGGCCGTGCCCCTACGGCGGCGATCCCTACAAGAATTATTCGTGCCTCGACACTTATCTCGGCACCGACTTCATGAGCCGTTTGGTAAATTACTACCGCCTTGAGTGGGGTCACGACGCTGCGCCGGCCGATCCCAAGGCCCCCGCCGGGCGCCGCGATTACTGGCCGACGACGCCGCAAAGCGTTCCGCCGATGCCGTTCACGGAGTGGCCGTATGGCGGATCGACCAACCTTGGCGTGACACGGCCGAGTTCGGTCGACAGCCCGCTGATGGCCGCGCTCGGGAATACTTCAACCGGTCAGTTTCTGAACGATAACCGCATCCAGATTTACGGCTGGATCAACGCCGGCGGCAACCTCAGCTCCAATACGGTGCGCGGCGGCAATGCGCCGGCGGCGTATGGTTACAATCCGAATACGGTCCAGCTCGATCAGGCGGTCGTTTATTTCGAGCGCCTTCCCGATACGGTGCAGAAGGATCACATCGACTGGGGCTTCCGCATCGCGCCGATCTACGGTGAGAACTATCGCTATACGACGGCTTACGGGCTTTGGAGCTACCAGCTTCTGAATCAGAACAAAAACAACGGCTACGACATACCGATGGCCTATGGCGAGGTGTTCATCCCGCAGATCCTGGAAGGCCTCAACATCCGGTTCGGACGGTTCATTTCAGTGCCGGACATCGAGGCTCAACTTGCGCCGAACAACTACATGTACACGCACTCGTTGACCTATACGTTCGACAACTACACCAACACCGGCGTTCAGGCCACGTTGGCGACAACCAAGAACTGGATTGTTCAGCTCGGCCTTTCGGTCGGCAGCGATACCTTGCCGTGGAACGCGGGTGCGCGGCTTCCGAATTTCCTCCCGGGTAACCCGCTTTATCCGGGCGCGACTTTCCTGAAGGATCCGGGCGCCGTTCCGAGCGTCACCACGGGCGTGCGCTATACGACGGACAGCGGCAACGACAGCATCTATGTGGTTGCCGATGCCATCAACGGCGGCCAGTGGGGTTACAACAACCTGCAATGGTACGGCGTGACCGCTTATCACAAGTTCAACGAACAGTGGCACATCTCGTTCGAAACCTACAATCTCCACCAGAGTGGCGTGGCGAACATCAACAATCCCGTTGTTCAGGGCATTATTGCCGGTGGTGGCACTCCGTTCTCGC
This sequence comes from uncultured Alphaproteobacteria bacterium, assembly GCA_963814615.1. Taxonomy (GTDB): domain Bacteria; phylum Pseudomonadota; class Alphaproteobacteria; order Rhizobiales; family Xanthobacteraceae; genus Bradyrhizobium. The sequence continues at coordinate 589,646 of CAWFDN010000002.1, forward strand.
CGCAGTTTATCCCGTTCAACGCTCCGGGCGGCGCGCAATGCGCTAGTACGACAGCACTGACGTGTAATGCTTCGGTTCAGACGTTTCTTGCGTATCTGAACTACAAGGCCACACCGCTGGACAACATCTCGTATCGCGCGGAGTTCTATGACGACAAACAGGGGCAGCGTACCGGCACCAAGACCCGCTATGTCGAGACGGGTCTCGGCTGGCAGCACTGGTTCTCGCCGCAGATCGAGATCCGGCCCGAGTTCACCTATTACAGGTCGCTGGATGCGAACGCGTTCAACGGCAACTCGAACCTTGGCATCCCGGCTAGCAGAAACTTCGCCCTGATCGGTTCGGCGGACATCATCATTCACTTCTGAGGCGTGCGAAGCGCGGCTTGAGGTCGCCGGACGTTCATCAGAGAAATCGACAAGGGGATAACAATGAAGCGAATTCTTTTCACCACCGTCTCGCTCGGTGTGCTGGGCCTGATGTCACCGGTCCTCGCGGCCGATCTTCCGACCTACTCCAAGGCTCCGGCACTCGCCTCGCCAATCTATGATTGGTCGGGCTTCTATGTCGGCGGTTTCGGCGGAGGCGGTTTCGGCAACCACAATCTCAACGACGGCACCAACATCACCTTTGCTAATTTCACCACGAACTACTCCTCGCAAGGAGCTCTAGGGGGCGGCGAGGTCGGCTACAACGCGCAGAGTGGCAACTACCTGGTCGGTATCGAAGCCGATGGCTTTGGGTCCGGCATCAAGGGCGGTGATGCGAGCCAGTCGCTGGCCGTGGTCGACACGACCAACCTTCGCTGGGGCGGCACGCTTCGTGCGCGAGGCGGTATCGCCGCCGACCGCTTGCTGTTGTTCTTCACCGGTGGTTGGGCGTTCGGCGATCTGAATCATACCGGCACCGCCCCCGGAGTTACATCTGATAACTTCACGACTCACCGGAGCGGGTTGGCCGCCGGCGGCGGCATCGCCTACGCGCTGACCAATAATCTCAGCACCAAGATCGAATACCGCTACTACGATTACGGCACCTACGCCCGCCCCGGATTGGCTGGCGCGGGTCAGCTCCCCTTCAACGTCAGCAACACCTACTCGGTCGTGACGCTGGGCCTCGACTTCAAATTTGGCGGACCTTCACCCGTCGTTGCGAAGTATTGATGGGTGCTTGAGCTGATCTGCGGCGTCTGCAAATCAGCTCTCGCTACGTAACAGGAAGGCAACGCTGGTTGTTTCAGCGCTGCGAGGGAAAAGTCGGAATCGTGATAACAATGGCGGCACTGTGTGCCGGCATTGTGGATGTGGTCAGGCCGGCAGGTGCGAAGTTCTGTTCGGGGCTGACGTCGACCACATGACCGCCAGAAATACCCGGGTCGGGTTCGTCACTGTGGTCGCCACGATCCTGGCTTCCGGAATCGGTGGATGCCATCGGACAAGTGCGCTTGCACGCCGACAGCTCTAATCATCGATGTGGCGGGAAGTAAGATAGCGCGTGGTGCGCCTCGCTACCCTATTTAGCTTGAGCTAAAAAAGAGAAGGCCGGTTTCAGTAGGCGGATGAAGGTTGGCGTGGGCTTCGTTTCCGCGACTGGCCCGGTATTTGCATTACGAGTGCGCGTTCATGGCCTCATGAGCGGGGAATCGCGTGAACGCTACAGAAATATGAGCGCAATGAATCCATGCGATGCGTAAGGCGTGCGTAAGCGCGATAGCCTAAGGTTGGTTAAGATAGAATTACATGCAGACCCGATGGTTCGGACGCTATATCGTTGGCCGCGTAGCCGTTTATCACTTGAGGTAGTTAAAGGTGAATGTTTTCGGAAATCTGTCGTGGCGCTCCCGGATAGCGGTCGTCGCTTTGATTGGGATCAGCGGAGCCGCGTCATTTTGGGGTAGGGGTTTCATTGGCCTTGCTGATGGTCAAACAGGGCGGAAAGAGTTGGCCTCTGCGGCAGATCGGCCCGAATCAGGCCGTGCTGCGGGAGCGCCGGTTGTCGATTTATCCGAAAAGCAGGCAGGCTCGCTTAAAAGCGCTCCGGTTGGGCTGCGTGAGTTTGCCATCCTAAAAACAGCCGTCGGCACGATCGACTTCAACGAGAACATGCTCGTGCAGGTGTTCTCGCAATATCCCGGCAAGATATTGAAGGCATTCTTCAATCTCGGGGATGAGGTCAAGCAGGGCGATACTCTGTTTACGATCGACAGTCCCGATCTCCTTCAGGCCGAATCAGGCCTTCTCGCCGGCGCCGGCGTTCTTGAACTGCAAACCCGTACGCTGGCACGCTCGACGCAACTTCTCAGGGCAGGCGGCAGCGCGCAAAAGGACGTCGATCAGGCCACGTCTGATCAGCAGACTGCCGAAGGCAATTTCAAGGCGGCAAAGAATGCGGTCCGGATATTTGGAAAGGCCGACGAAGAGATCGATCAAATCCTTGCGCAACGAAAGGTCGATTCCACCTTGCTGGTGCCGAGTCCGATTTCAGGAAAGGTCATTGCGCGCAATGCGGCTCCTGGATTTCTGACTCAGCCCGGCAACGCACCTCCGCCGTTTTTGGTCGCGGATGTATCGACGATGTGGATGTTGGCGAATGTCATCGAGACCGATGCGCCCGCCTACAAACTCGGTCAAGAAGTTGAGGTCAGAGTCCCGGCATATCCTGACAGGGTCTTTAACGGGCACGTCACAAATCTCGGGGCGATGATTGATCCGAACTCGCATCGACAGCTTGTCCGCTCCGAAATCGACGATCCCGAGCATCTGCTGCGATCGGGAATGTTTGCGAGCTTTATCATTCGTGTCGGTGATCCCATCCGTTCGCTCGCCGTGCCCGCCGCGGGAGTGGTCAGGGAGGGCGACGGGACGATGACGGTGTGGGTCACCGGCGACAACCGTCGTTTCGTCAAGCGAACCGTTAAGGTCGGTCTACAGCAGGATGGCTGGACCCAGATACTGGAGGGCCTTTCGCCTGCCGAAACGGTTGTCACAGACGGGGCGGTATTTCTGAGCAATAAACTCTTGTTGGGCGAAGCAGGCTGAACGGCCCTGGGCTCGTAAACCAAATACACACTGCGGGGTCACTTGATTAAGTCCTTACTTGAGTTCGGTCTGACGCGTAGCGCGATCATTGTCCTGGGTCTTGTGGTGTTTTGCGCTGCTGGATTGGTCGCCTTTTTGAAGCTGAATATCGAGGCCTACCCCAACCCGGCCCCTGTCATTCTCGAAATCACCGCGCAGGCGGCGGGTCTGTCTGCCGAGGAGATGGAGAAATATTATACCATCCCCATGGAGGTCGGTCTGTATCCGACGCCTGGCGTGGTCAATATTCGCTCGACCTCCTTTTATGGCTTGTCGTTCGTCCGGGTGACGTTCGCTTACAACGTCGATTTTTACTTCGCGCTCTCGCAAGCATCGATCAGTCTGCAACAAAACGTCAATCTGCCGGGCAATCTGGTGCCGACGATCCAGCAATCGAGCCTGGTCGGAGAAATTTACCGCTATCAGCTCGTTGGTCCCCCGCATTTCGGGCTCACCAATCTGCGGACGCTGCAGGACTATGTGGTGACGCGTCGTTTCCTCACCATTCCGGGCGTGGTTCAGGTCAACGCCTGGGGTGGAACAACGAAGCAATTCAATGTTGAGGCGGATCTTCAAAAGCTCGAAGCCTACAACATCACGGTTCCCCAATTGATCGCCGCGCTTGGCAATTCGAATATCAATGTCGGCGGCCGAGAGATCTCGATTGGACAGCAGTCGGTCAATATCCGCGGCATCGGCCTGGTGGATAGCGGCGGTGCCGATGATGTCACCAAAGGCTACCGAGTCCAGGATATTGAAAACATCGTCTTGAGCCAGGTCAACGGCCTTCCCGTTCAGATAAAAAATGTTGCCCAGGTTTCCGTTGGATATGTGCCGCGTCTGGGAATTGGGGGCCGGGACAAGGAGGACGACGTCGCCACCGCCATCGTGGTGATGGGGCGCACCCAGCACACCAACGACATCATCCCGCGTGTGCAGGAGGAGGTCGAGAAGCTCAACAGCGATGGCAGCCTGCCGGCCGGGGTCAAGATCGTGCCTTATTACGATCGCAGCTCACTGGTTGGAGTGACCACGCATACCGTTCTGCATAATCTGATCTTCGGCTGCTTGCTGGTTTTCCTGATCCAATGGATTTTCCTCGGCGATCTCAGGAGCGCGATCATCGTCGGCGCCAATATTCCGTTCGCTCTTTTCTTCGCCATCATCATCCTGGTCTTGCGCGGCGAAGATGCGAACCTTCTTTCCCTCGGCGCGGTTGATTTCGGCATCATCGTCGATTCCGCCGTGATCATGATGGAAAACATCTATCGGAATTTTCAATCGCCCCCCGCTCATCGTCAAGCGCTGCTTCACCATCTTTCCGAAGGCTATTGGGGTCCAGATCCGACGTCGGTAACGGGACACAAGACCACCAGCCAGCGATGGTCGGAGCGGTTGCGCATCATCTTCGTCAGCGCCTTGCAAGTCGATAAGGCCGTGTTTTTTACCGCCGCGATCACGGTGACCGCTTTCGTGCCGCTGTTCACGATGCAGGGCGTTGAAGGTCAGATCTTCGGGCCGATGGCGCGAACTTACGGTTACGCGCTTGCCGGCGCGCTGTTGGCCACATTCACCGTGACGCCGGTTCTGGCGGCGCTGCTGCTTCCCCAACACATCGAGGAGACCGAGACCATTATCGTGCGTGCCTTGCGCGCGAGTTATACGCCGGTGCTTCGCTGGGCCCTCGGCAATGTCAAGATTGCAGTGATCGTAGGCCTCGTGTTTCTCGGCTTGAGTGTGGTGGCGGCATCCCGGCTCGGCAGTGAATTCTTGCCCGCGCTGGAAGAGGGCAATTTCTGGATCAGGGCGGCAATGCCGTCCACGATGTCGCTGGACGCCGGCACTGAAGCCACGGGCAAAATGCGCGAGATCATGCTGAGACACCCGGAGGTTCTCACCGTCGTCTCGCAGCACGGCCGCCCCGACAATGGCAGCGATGCCTCGCCGTTTTCCAATGTCGAGTTGTTTGCGCCACTCAAGCCGTTCGATGAATGGCCGGCGAACCTGACCAAGGAAAAGCTGACGGAAGAATTGCAGAAGGAGTTCGGCGAGGAATTGCCAGGGATCGGATTCAACTTCTCACAATATATTCAGGACAACGTCGAGGAAGCGCTGTCCGGGGTGAAGGGCGCCAATTCGGTTAAAATCGTTGGGCCCAATCTGGAGAAACTGGAGACTTTGGCCACCCAGGTGATGGCCGAAATGACGAAGGTTCCAGGTGTCGCCGATCTCGGAATATTTCACTTGCTGGGGCAACCCAATCTCAACATCAGGATCGATCGCGAAAAAGCCGCGCGCTACGGCCTCAATACCGGTGACGTCAACACCGTCGTTCAAGCGGCCCTCGGCGGCACCAACGCGACCACGGTCCTGGAAGGCGACCGGCAGTTCAGTTTGGCTGTCAGGCTCGATCCGAAGTATCGCACCAGCATCGACGCCATCCGCACCGTCAAAGTGGCCTATCAAACACCGTCCGGCACCAATGGCTACGTTCCGCTCAGCGAGATCTCGGACATCACGCTCGATACCGGCGCCTCATTCATCTACCGCGAACGGAGCCAGCGCTACATTCCGATCAAGTTCAGCGTGCGCGGTCGCGATCTCGGCAGCACGGTTGCGGAAGCGCAGGAGCGCGTAGCGAAAGCGATCAAGCTGCCGAACGGGTATCAGATCCTTTGGGCCGGTGAGTTCGACGACCTCCAGAATGCCAAGAAACGGCTGATTGTCGTCGTGCCGATCACCCTGCTTCTCATCCTTGTGCTGCTCTACGGCCTGTTCAATTCGTTGCGCGACAGTCTTTTGGCGGTCGCCGGCATCCCCTTTGCGATCGGCGGCGGTCTGATCGCGCTCTATTGGGCCGATCTCGATTTCAGTGTGTCCGCGGCGATCGGCTTCATCTCGCTGTTTGGCGTCGCCGTAATGGATGGTATCCTCAACATCACCTATTATCGCGAGCTCCGGGTCCAGGGCATGAATATCGCCGAGGCCGTGTTTCACGGTGCCGAGCAACGGATGCGGCCAATGCTGATGACCGCGCTTTCGGCCGGCGTCGGATTGTTTCCCGCGGCGATCTCTCACGGCATTGGAAGTCAGGTCCAGCGGCCGCTGGCGACCGTGGTCGTGGGCGGCATGTTCATTGGACCGCTGCTGCTGCTTGTGGTGGCGCCTGCGCTCCGGAAGATTTTTCTCTCCAAAGACAGAACCATCGCAGACGGCAGCGAAACCGTCGTGGCGGCCGAGAGCGGTTCGGAAGGTTGACGGGAAGCCGTGATGTTGAGCGCTTTGGGGGTTTCGGTCATATGTCGTATCTAGGACGAATGGATCCTCGGCAGCGGCGTGTCGTCGTGCACTCGACGGTCGCACGGTCGCCGGTCGTGCGGTCAACGATTGTGATTTTCCTCTCGCTGGCTATTTCCGGCTGTGCGGTCGGGCCGGATTTCAGTCCGGCGTCGTCCCCCGACGTCCATGGTTATGTTCCGGGCAAGCTCGCCTCACCCGATCCCGGACGGGATGGACCTCGCGTCGCCGCTCAACACTTTGTCACCGGCGCCTCTGTTTCAGCCCGATGGTGGTCGGCGTTCAAATCCCCGCCTCTCAATGAGCTGGTCAAACAATCGGTCGACCATAATCCGAATTTGCAGGCCGCCGAGGCTGCGATCCGAATCGCTCAATACAACGCGCAGGCCCAGCGCGGATTGTTCTACCCGCAAGTCACGGGCAATACGACCGCCCAGCGCTTCTTGATTTCCAATCCCGGCCAGGTCCCGCCGGTTGCGGTGACAGAACCGCAGGCCCAATTCTCACTCGCGACCAATCAGCTCACGGTGTCCTTTGTGCCGGACATCTGGGGTGCCAACTTCCGGGCGGTCGAGAATTTGGATGCGGTGACGGAGCAACAACTGTTTCAGTTGGAGGCTGCCTATCTCACCTTGACGAGCAACGTCGTGGCGGCGGCCATTCAGGAAGCGTCACTCCGCGGACAGATCGCCGCGACCCAACGAATCATTGCGATCGAGCGCAACCTTCTTGATATCCTCAAGCGTCAGTTCGGTTTCGGCCAGGCGGCGCAAGCCGATGTGCTGGCGCAGGACGCAGCTCTCGCCCAGGCCGAACAGCTGCTTCCTCCGCTTGAGAAGCAACTGGCCCAGCAGCGCGATCTTCTGACAGCTCTTGCCGGTCAGTATTCGGCCGACGAGATCGCACAGAAATTCGATCTCGCGCACCTCAAGCTGCCGGCTAACGTACCCGTCAGCCTGCCCAGCAAGCTCGTCGATCAGCGCCCCGACATCAGGGCGGCGGAAGCCAATATGCACGCGGCGAGCGCCCAGGTGGGCGTCGCGATCGCGGCCCGGCTTCCGAATATCTTGCTCTCGGCCAACGGCGGGTCGATGTCCCCGAACTTTGCACAGGCCTTCACGCCCGGTACCGGATTTTATACGCTCGCAGCGAGTGCGACCGCGCCGATCTTCGACGGTTTCACGCTCTACAACAGGCAGAAAGCGGCTGAGGCCGCCCTCGACCAGGCCGAAGCCCAATATCGCGCCACCGTCATCACCGCATTCCAGAATGTTGCGGACGCCTTGCGCGCGCTTCAATCGGACTCAGCCGCGCTAAGGGCGGCAAAGCGCGCGGAAGACACTGCAAAGGCCAGCCTCGACATTGTCCAAAAGCAGTTGAATGCCGGTCAGGTCAATCAACTGGCCGTCCTCAACGCGCAACAAACTTACCTAACCGCCTCAGTGATCCGTGTGCAAACGGAAGCCAATCGGCTTTCCGACACCGCCGCACTGTTTATGGCGCTCGGCGGCGGTTGGCCCGCTGCCTGTACGACCTCTGTTTGGCGGGAATGCGCGATGGAAGACGGGTCACCTCCGCCGAACATCTGAACGAGAGCTGGGCAAAGAGCTGAGGATGACCAAGGAATCCAGAAATCAGTCCGACGCCGAATTCACCAAACGACGAAGGCGCAGAGCAATGACAAGGGCAGGAGCGCAAGGCCGAGATACAGCCAGGTCCGATAGGCCTCGGCGTCTTTGGGCAAAATGAAAAGATGCACGATGAACCACGCGCAAACAACGAAGCCTAAAGTCACCCGGATGAGATCGCTCGGTGTTTCGAATACGGACCAGATCGTTTCGATCTGAGGGCTGGCGACGCGCGCGGTCACTACGGTCAAGACAACTATGAAAAGCGCGCGAACCGTTATCCCTCCGATCCAGACGCTAACCGGTAGTTTGGAGTTGGATGTCTTTGTAGAATCCGTTGTACTATCCGTTCGGAGATTCAAGTCTATGCTCATCGCACATTCCCGCATCAGTGTGCCTAAAAAGCTATCGCTGATCGCGCTGCAACAGCAAGAGGTGATTTGTGAATCACCAAGAGGTGATTTGTGAATCACCAAGAGGTGATTTTTGCCATCAAATGGCAGCAGTGCTGACCTTTGTTGCCTCTAGGCCTCTGCAGTGCCTTGCGCGCACCTGCGGATCAACGGATCCTGTGAACTACTGAGGAGAGATGCATGATCGGTCGAACCAAAGCGATCAAAACACGGGTTGGCGTTGCGATGATCATTTCAGCGCTCAGCCTCTCTGCCTATTCCCCCGCCTATTCCCAAGGCTACGGCAAGAAGGGTGGGGGATCTGGCCCTCCCGTGGAAAACCATCCGAAGGTCGATGAAAAAGCCTATAAGGCCGCGCTTGATCGAATACCTGTTCCGGACAAAAAATACGATCCTTGGGGTGTCGCCCGCCCGTCGGAGCCCGACAAAACCCCGAAGAAATAAATCGGCGCGAAGAACTCGATGTGATGGCGGGGGCTCCCACCGGGATGCACGGCCTGGCTTTTGCGTTCATCAGGCCCCGAAGCAGCGCGTCCAATTGTGCACTGCCAAACGATGTCGCGCCAACCTCGGCGCGCATCGAAGCTTGCCATGTTTTCGCTCGGAAACTTCTTCGCTCATTTCTCGGGCAATGAGCGATTGATTCTTGCGCTTGGCGAAAGTCGGTATCATTATTTCGCGCAGGGACAACAAGACGCCGAACAGAGTCGTCGAGTTACCGATCCCCGAAGCCTGTTCCGTTTGAGTTGTCTCGAACCAAATGGAGGCCGCAATGTATAAATACCTTGCTACCATCGCGGGAGCACTCGCCATCCTTGCTGGATCAATGCTGGCACCCGAGCGCGCCGAGGCCGGGGGCGGAGCCACGAGCGCGGCTTCCAAATATGCCTCGACGAATCCGGCGCACCAGCTGCGGATCCCTCGACCGGCGCAAAGATCCGACTTCCGGATTACGGAATACTCTTCGTCATCTGCGAGACACCCTTCGCAGAAACACCAAGAGCATTGATCTGCGACTCTGGCCTGCCGCCCGCGATTGAGTGAACGATCGGTCGGGGTGTTGGACCTGGGTTGCGGCGGGCTCGGTGTCCCTCAGCGAACTGTGACGCGCGGGCGCTCATTGGCCGAAGCCAGGTGGCGCTACCGAATTTGTGCGGGGGCGTCACGCCGGTCGGCGTGGCGTGGCAAATTGGTTTGACTCACCCAGGCCCGGGCGGTGAGCAAAACGTCCGGCAACAACCCGTTGACCTCCGCCTTGGTCATCCCCGGGCGAAGCCGCGGATTGTACAGAATGTTTAGAAGATACTGGTCGTAGACATCGAAGAATCCCATTTGGACGTCGTCGTTGAACATCGTCCAGGGGACCGACGGGTCGTCGTTGATCACCCCCAATGCCTGCAACAGTTCTTCATAAGCGCAGTCGTAAAACGTGAATTCTCCGGCGTCGACCGGCAGGACGACTTCGGCGCGGCGAATGCGATAGCGGCTATCCTTGCCGATGCCGGACAGGCATTGCGGATTGAGCGACTGCTGGATTCGTGCCGCTCTGTCGTTCCCGTAGAACGAACGGATGGTTCGCCTCAGATCGCGGCCGGCGACGAGCGTTACGACGAAATTGGCGGTGTGCCGGTCGTTCGTGATCGCCAGATCGAGGTGGTTCACGCGGGCGCGAATGTCCTCGATGATCGCGGCGATCTGCGACCGGCGATCGGGGTGACCCTGGCCCGCCACGAAAACTCTCACCGGCTCATCGAACTTGCGGATACGCTCTACCGGGACACCGAGCTGCAACTCGGCATTGAACGCGATCTTGAAAAAGCCGTCCTTGATTTCGTCGTTGGTGAAATCTGTTCGCTCGGAAGCGCGCCGACTACTGATGTCGGGATTTTCTGCCTGCGCTGGACCGCTGCTGATCCCCCCAAGCGCGATCGCGATCGAGGTAAGGATCATGATCATGATCGGTTTGAAGATGACGCACGCCCTCCTTGCGAATCCTCTCGCCGCAAGTGGCAAGGCGCTGACCGGCGGCAACCGGTCCAGCTCTGTCACCAAATTGTGCGTTGCCAACTTATTCGTGATGGTGATGAGAAAGATCACATCTTGCCCTCGCCGCGCCGAACTACGATACGCAAGATTCATACCGTCGGCCTTAAATCGCGCCGAATAGCAGGCCCGATCGGCATGGAGAAGCTCGCGCCGTGGCGATCAACATATCGCCGACGGCATAGAATTTCGGGATGGAGAGAAGGCGTTTGTTATAGGGACCCCATAAGCGGGTTCCATCCCGCGTTGCGGTAGGGTTGATTTTGGGCCGATCCACGGGGCCGGAGACGTCAGGTCATCCCGTCATCGAAGTCGGAAAGCTGCGTGCTACCGGGTCATCAGTTCGCAGGCGGGCTTCCATAGGATCGGCCGTCTATAGCCGTGACGGACGAAATCATTTAGAATCGAGTGCGAATTGTTGGAAATCGTTGGAGCGTATAACCTTATAGCGGCCCCGCGGTTGAAGGACGTTACGCCGAGACGTTCCGCTAAACCGCGAGGCACTGACAGTACGCATCAGACTTTGGGCGACGCGACAGTGAAAGCAAAAATCGTGCGGTCAATTGGTGAGGCCTCGTAATGTGGTTGGCAGCATTCGCATTACGGCGGTCCTACACCATCGTCGCGTCTTTGATCCTTGTTTGCCTCATGGGCATTGGTGCCGCGTTGCGGATGCCCATCGACATTTTTCCTGAAATCGACATCCCGGTTGTCAGCGTCGTCTGGACCTATGGCGGGATGAGCGCGCAGGACATCCGCGATCGCATTTTGACCCTGCATCAGCGACAGCTCGCCTCGCTGGTCGACGACATCAGCCGGATCGAGGCGACAAGCTATACCGGGGTCGGCGTCGTGAAGGTGTACCTGCACGAAGGCGCCAACGTGTCGCGCGCCGTCTCGCAACTGGCGAGCAGCGCGCTCGTCGTGCTGAAATACATGCCGCCGAACATCACGCCGCCGCTGGTGTTGCGTTACGGTGCGACCGACGTGCCGATTATTCAGCTCAGTCTTTCCTCCAGTTCGCTCCCGGACTCCAAGCTGAACGACCTCGGCCAGAACATCATTCGGCCGTATCTCGCCGTCGTCCATGGTGCGGAAGTTCCCTATCCCTATGGTGGCAAGCCGCGCGTCATCATGGTCGATCTGGATCAGCAGGCGCTCGCCTCGCGCGGATTGTCGTCTTCCGATGTCGCCACCGCAATCCAGCAACAGAACGTCATCCTTCCCGCCGGCGACGTCAAAATCGGCAGCAAGGATTACGCGCTCGCCCTGAACAACAGTCCCAACGCGATCTCTGCCATCAACCAGTTTCCGGTCAGGCAGGAGGCCGGTCGAGTCGTGTTCCTGCACGACGTCGCCAACGTTCATGATGGCTTTCAGACCCAAACCAATTCGGTGACGGTTGACGGGCGGCCGGGTGCCCTGATGACGGTGCGCAAGACCGGCGGAGTCTCAACTCTCGCAGTCATCGACGGGGTTCGGCAGGCGTTGCCGGATGTCACAAGGTTGATGCCGCAGGGCGTCAACATCAAGGCGATTTTCGATCAGTCTGTTTTCGTCAACGCCTCGTTGAACAGCGTGCTGATGGGCGGTTTGATAGCGGCCGGACTGACGGGGTTGATGATTTTGCTGTTCCTCGGCAATTGGCGTTTGACGCTGATCATTCTTGCGACGATTCCCATTTCGATCATCACCGCCATTCTCGTGCTCTTTGTCGGCGGCCAAACGTTGAACACCATGACGCTCGGCGGCTTCGCGCTTGCTGTCGGTATCCTCGTCGACAACAGCACGGTCGTGATCGAGAACATCGAGCGTCACGTCAAGGACGGCGACCTGCTGCAACAGGCCATCGTTTCCGGCTCCGGAGAGGTGGCGGTGCCGACCGCGCTCTCGACGATATGCATTTGTATCGTTTTCGTGCCGGTGTTCCTTTTGCAGGGCACGGCCAAATATCTGTTCTCGCCGTTGTCGTTGTCGGTTTGTGTCGCGCTGATCGCCAGCCTTGCGCTGTCCTTCACGCTGGTGCCGGTCCTGTTCGCCTATCTGATGCGTTCCTCGCTCGAAGGTCATGCAGGGCATTCCCCGGCAGCCGATGCGCCGCGCTCGCGGTTCAATATCTTCGGCAGAATTCACCACGGATTCGAAAACGGTTTTAACCGCTTGCGCGAAGGCTATCGCGGCTACGTCGCGTTTTGTGTCGGGCGTGCAGGCGTTACCAGCGGCTTCTTCGTTCTGTTGATTGCATGTTCGCTGCTTCTCTTCCCGCATCTGGGCAGAGACTTCTTCCCGCAAGTGGACGCTGGCCAGATGCGGCTTCACGTTCGTGCGCCGCCTGCCAGCCGTCTTGAGGAAACCCAGCGCTATTTCGCTGAAGTCGAGAGCGCGATCTATCGGATCGTCGGCCGCGACCAGATCGACGTCATCCTCGACAATATTGGCCTGCCTTACAGCGGCATCAATATCGCGTTGAGCAATTCGGCGACCGTCGGTCCGATGGACGGCGAAATACTGATTTCCCTAAAGGAAAAACATAGCCCGACGGCGGCTCACGTCGCCACCTTGCGTCATGATCTGCCCAGGCGTTTTCCCGCTTTGCAGTTTTTCTTTCAACCCGCCGATATCGTCAATCAGGTTTTGAATTTCGGTCAACCGGCGCCCATCGATATCAGGATTTCCGGTTCAAAGAGCGAAGAATCCTACGCGTTGGCGCAGAAGATTGCGCATGATTTGAACGCCATCCCGGGCGTCGTGGATGCGCATGTGTTTCAGGTTCCCGACGCACCCGCCTTGACCATCGATGTCGACCGCACGCTGGCGCAGCAACTTGGCGTGAATGAGGACCAGATCGCCAAGAATATTCTGGTCACCGCCAATTCGAGCGCTCAGACCGTTCCCAATTTCTGGATCGATCCCAGGAACAGCGTGAGCTATCCGCTGGTGGTCCAGATGCCGACCTACCGCGTGAACTCGACCCAGGACTTGGGTGCTATTCCGGTCAGCGTCGGCGGCGACCAGTTGAGCCGTCTGATGGATGTCGCCACATTCGGACGCAAGAACGTCCCGCTTGTCGCTTCGCAGCTCAACATTCGGCCGGTGTTCGACGTCAATGCCGACGTTCAGGGCCGGGATCTCGACTCCGCCGCGAAGGAAATCGACAAGGTTCTGGACCGAGAGCGCTCGGCGGCTACGTCGCCGGTGACAATAACGCTCAGCGGGCAGGTCGAGACCATGCGCGAAAGCTTTGACGGGCTGTTCTCCGGCATGGCCGTGGCGGTGGTGCTGGTCTATCTTGCGCTCGTTATCAACTTTCAAAGCTGGATTGACCCACTGGTCGTGCTGGCGGCCGTCCCGTTCACGTTGGGTGGAATCATGTGGATGCTGTTTCTCACGCAAACACACCTGAGCATCCCGGCTTTGATGGGCTCCTTGATGTGCATCGGCCTGACCTCGGCCAATAGCATTCTTGTCGTGACGTTCGCCAACCAGCGCATGGAATTGGGCGACGACAAAGCCACCGCCGCGATCGCTGCGGGCTATACTAGGTTGCGTCCGGTGTTGATGACGGCGGGAGCCATGATTCTCGGTATGATCCCGATGGCTTTGGGCGTCGGCGAGGGAGGCGAGCAGAATGCACCGCTGGCGCGCGCGGTCATTGGCGGGCTTTTGTTCGGCACCGCGGCAACCATGATCTTCGTGCCCGTGGTTTATCGAGTGCTGCGCCGGGATACTCAGTTGTGGTTCAGACAGGAACTGAAATGACGACAAAAGACCTCGACCAAAATGCCCCAACGCCCGACCCTGGCGCCCGGGCAGCCGGTATCCCGAATGGAACAGGGGCAAGGATATTGCGCATCGTTGCGGTGGTCGCGATCCTGCTGGGTCTGGGCTTTTTCCTGGTATATCGCGAAAAGGGTAACGCGGAAGCGCGGCTCGCCGAAGCCACAAGGAAGGATGCGGCAGAGGCGCCCGCGGTCGATGTCATCGTCGTCGGTCCTTCTCCTGCAACGCGATCGCTCAGGCTTCCCGGAGAGACTGCCGCCTGGAACCAGACTGCGATTTATGCGCGGGTGAACGGCTACGTTGCCAAATGGTTTGTCGATATCGGCGACAACGTAACCGCGGGCAAGACGCTCGCCATCATCGAGACGCCGGAACTCGACGCCGAACTGCTTGCCGCACAGGCCAAGCTGAACGCCGGCATCGCACAGGTCGCCGTCAAGCAGGCTCGGGCCGATTTTGCGGCGACGACCGATGAGCGTTGGCGGGATTCCCCGAAGGGCATCGTGTCCGATCAGGAACGCGAATCCAAGAAGGCCGGCAGCGCTGAAGCGATCGCGGAGCTGAATGCGGCGCGCGCCCAGGTCATGCTGGAACAAGCCGACATCGACCGCCTTACCGCGTTGACGCAATTCAAGGAGGTCAAGGCTCCCTATGAGGGCACCATCGTTCAGCGCCGCATCGACACCGGCAATCTCGTCACGGCGGGAAGCACGGCCAATACGACTGCGCTCTACCAGCTTTCTCAAAACAATCCGATCCGCATCTTCGTCTACGCCCCGCAGAGTGCCGCGGCGCAACTGATGAAGCCCGGCGCGAGTGCCGTGATCACGAGCGGTGATCAACCCGGTTTACATCTTGAAGGTAAGGTGGCGCGAACCGCGAAAGCGATCGATCCGAAATCGCGGACGATTCGCGTCGAAATCGACCTTCCGAATCCCGATCGCTCGTTGGTTCCCGGCATGTACGTGCAGGCGGATTTCGAGCTCACGGGCGGCGCCTCGATCCAGATTCCGGCGGCCGCCCTGCTGTTTCGCTCTGGCGGTCCGCAGGTGGCCGTCATCGGCGACACCGGCGCCGTTACATTCAAAGACGTCACGATCGCCAGCGACGATGGCAACGTTGTCGCGATCAGCTCCGGTCTCGCGATTGGCGACAAAGTCGCCCTCAATCTCTCTAGCCAGATCGCTGCCGGCGAAAAGGTCAAGATCGACACAGACGATACAAAAAGTGCGTCGGTCCAATAACGATAGAGAGAATACCGATGCGCCTTCGGTCGAATAGTTTTATACGTCGTTTTTCCAGCCGACTCACATGGCCCGCTCTCGTCGGACTAGGATTTGTGGCGTGAAGAATTGGATGCGCTTGAGTCCGCTGGCGGTCGCCATCGCTTTGGCCGGCTGTGCCGTCGGGCCGGATTATCAAATGCCATCCGCGCTTTTGCCCAGTCAGTATCTCTTGCAGGCCAGGCAGACGGCGCCGCAATCGACGACCCCCGAGAGCGCCGACCTCACCCAGTGGTGGCGAACCCTGCACGACCGCGAGCTGAATTCGCTGGTCGCGCGCGCGCGCGAATCCAATCTCGATATCGAGATCGCGCTGGATCGGCTCCAGGCCGCGCGAATGCAGGTGGCGGTCGCGATCAGCGACGCACTTCCGGTAGGGAGTGGGACCGCCGGCGGCGGCGTCGGAACCGGAACGGACGAAACCAAAGGCCGGGTGTCGGGGCCGCTCCGCGCTGGCAACAATGCGCAGAACCTCAGAAAGATCAGCGAAACGGGCGGCTTCGATGCCAGCTGGGAGCTCGATCTTTTCGGCAAGTTCCGGCGGGAGATCGAGGCGGAGACCGCAGACGCCGAGGCGCTCAGGGACGCCCGCGACTGGTTGCTCGTGACGGTCGCCGCGGATGTCGCGCGCGTCTATCTCGACATGCGCGCGCAGCAAAGACAGCTCACCGTGCTCGATCAAAGTATTGTTGGCGCCCGTGGCAATTTCGATCTCGCGCAAAGCCGCTTCGACCGCGGGTTGACCAATGAATTGGACGTGAGCCTGGCGCAGCGGCAATTGGCGACCTTGCAGGCCGACCGGGCGCCGCTTCTCGCGCAGATCGATGCCAGTCGCCATGCCATTGCAATCCTGCTGGGTCTTTTTCCTGAAGACCTCGCCAGGGAACTGGCGAAGGCCGGTCCGATGCCAGTGCTGCCGACCAAAATACCTGTCGGCCAGCCCGGAGACCTGTTGCGGCGGCGCCCGGATATTCGTGAGGCGGAGCGCCGTCTCGCCGCGGCGAATGCTCGCATCGGCGTGGCGACGGCGGATTTGTTTCCGACCCTGATCATCAGTGGGGCAGGCGGTGCCCAAGGCGGCCCGCGTTCATCGTCGGTCATTCCCATAACGTTGATTGGATCCATTGGTCCTTCGCTCTATTGGCCCTTGCTCGATTTCGGCGCGCTCGACGCACAAATAGAAATAGCCACCCTGCAAACGCATGCAGCGCTGGTCGCCTACAAACAGGCGATCTTGACGGCGGTGCGGCAAGTCGACGACGCCATTGCTTCCTATCGCGCCCAACAGGAGCGTCTCAAAAACCTCGACCGCGCGCTCGCCGCGGCGCGGCAGGCCACGCAGATCGCCACGGAGCGATACGATCGCGGTCTCACGGATTTTCTCAACGTGCTCGACGCCGAGCGCCAGGAATTCGATCTCGAAGCACGCTATGTCGTCACCCGCCAGACGGCCGCCGCCGACCTCGTCGCGCTCTATAAGGCACTCGGTGGCGGGTGGTCACTGGACGAAGTCATTCCGCCGGTTCGCTCCCCGCTGCCGGCCGCAGTCGCTTTAGCCAAACGTGTGCTGACGCCGGGCCAAATCAATTGAAGGCACACGGATACGATATTGATGACCGGCAAGGGATTTCGCCAGAACTGAGGCTTGCTCTCACCGATGGCTGATTTCCACGGCGTCTTTCCCTATCTGGTCTCGCCCGTGACGAATGACGGGCGCGTCCGCACCGACGTGCTCGGCCGGTTATGCGACGATCTCATCAAATCTGGCGTGCATGGGTTGACGCCACTCGGCTCGACCGGCGAGTTCGCCTATCTGAATAACGAACAGCGTCTGGTGGTGGTGCAGGCGACAATCGAAGCCGCCAACGGCCGCGTCCCGGTGGTCGCCGGCGTCGCCTCGACCTCGACGGCAGATGCGGTGGCGCAAGCGACGGCCTATCAGCAGCTCGGCGCCGACGGCATTCTTGCGATCCTGGAAGCGTATTTTCCGCTTGCCGACGCGCAGATCGAATCCTATTTTTGCGCCATCGCCGATGCCGTCGATATTCCCGTCGTGATCTACACCAATCCGCAATTTCAGCGCTCCGACCTGACACTTGATGTCATCGCGCGGCTCGCGGGCCATCCGAAGATTCGCTACATCAAGGACGCCTCGACCAATACCGGGCGGCTGTTGTCGATCATGAACCGCTGCGGCGACGCACTCCGGGTGTTCTCGGCGTCGGCGCATATCCCCGCCGCGGTGATGCTGATCGGCGGGGTGGGGTGGATGGCGGGACCGGCTTGCGTCATTCCGCGGCAAAGCGTCGAGCTCTACAACCTCTGCAAGGCCGGCTGCTGGGATGATGCGGTGGCTTTGCAGCGGCGCTTGTGGCGCCTGAACGAGGCGTTCGCGCGCTACAACCTTGCCGCCTGCATCAAGGCTGGCCTGGCGATCCAGGGGTATGACGTCGGCGATCCGATCCCCCCGCAGGCTGCGTTTACGGCGGACGAGCGCAAGGCGGTCGAAGCGGTATTGCGGGATATCTGATCGGGCTGGTTTCCCGCGCTGCCAGGGTCAAAACACGGCTTGGCCTGTCCCTTGCAGATCGATTAGAACCATCGATTAGAACCACATTTATCGACCAAGCCACCCGAAGGACAAACTGATGAATATTCTTCCCGGCAATATGCGTTTCGGTGCGGGCCAACCGGTGAAACGCCTTGAAGACCAGAGGCTTCTTACCGGAAAAGGGCAATTCATCGACGACAAGCCGGAAGATGGCGCGCTGTGGCTGCACGTGCTGCGCTCACCCCATGCCCATGCGAAGATCGTGTCGGTCGATACCAAGGACGCGGCAGCGATGCCGGGTGTCCAGGCGGTTTACACCGGCGCCGATCTGGTCGCCGACGACATCGGCACCCTCCCGACATTGTTGGTTTTCCCCCGTCCCGACGGCGCGCCGATGACGGTACCGCCGCGACGTCTCTTGGGCCATGAAATCGTGCGGTTTGCCGGTGAACCGGTCGCTGCCGTCGTGGCGACCTCGCGCGTTGCCGCGCAGACTGCGGCCGAGGCGATCTCGGTCGAGTACCAAGTGCTGCCGTCGGTGGTCGATCCGACTGCCGCGATCAAACCGGGAGCGCCAACGGTATGGCAGGAAGCCCCCGACAACATCGTGGCGGCGATGAGCTATGGCGACGCCGCCGCGGTCGAAGCGGCCTTTGCCAAGGCGGCGCATGTGGTCTCGCTCGATATCGTCAGCCAGAAGCTGATCCCCTCCGCCATGGAGCCGCGCTCAACCATCGCCGAGGTCGACAAGAAATCCGGCCGGCTGATCCTGTACGTGCAGTCGCAGACGCCGGGCTCGACCCGCGACCTGCTCGCCGAAGCGGTGTTGAAGCGGCCCAAGGAAAGCATTCGGGTGCTGGTCGGCGATATCGGCGGCGGCTTCGGTCAGAAGACCAGCCTCTATCCGGAAGACGGCATCGTGGCCTATGCCGCGGTCAAGCTGGGACGCAAAGTGCGCTGGCGCGGCGACCGCACCGACGATTTCGTCGGCGGCACCCATGGCCGCGACCTGACTTCGACCGGCGAAATGGCGCTCGACGCCAAAGGCCGCGTGCTGGCCTACCGGGTGCGCTCGCTCGGCGGCACCGGCGCCTATCTCTCCGGCACCGGCGCCATCATTCCCCTGGTGCTCGGCCCCTTCGTCCAATCCGGCGTCTACGACCTCCCGCTGATTCATTATGACGTCAAGGCGGTGATGACCAACACCGCGCCAGTCGGCGCCTATCGCGGTGCCGGCCGCCCCGAGGGCGTCTTCATCGTCGAGCGGCTGATGGATGCTGCCGCCCGCCAAATCGGCATGGACCCGCGTGCCATCCGCAAGGTGAACTACATCAAGCCCGCGCAGTTGCCCTACACCAACGCGGTCGGTCAGGTTTATGACTCCGGCGCGTTCGCGCACATGCTGGAGCGGGCCTCTAAATTGGCGGACTGGGACGGCTTTGCCGCGCGCAAGAAGGCGGCGAAGAAGAAGGGGCTGCTCTACGGCCGCGGCCTGACCAGCTATATCGAATGGACCGGCGGGCGCGCCCATACCGAAAAGGTCAGCCTGCACGCGACCGCCGAAGGCCGCATCATCCTGCATTCGGGTACGCAGGCCATGGGGCAGGGATTGCAAACCACCTACGCGCAGATGGTAGCGGCGTCGCTCGGCATTTCCATCGACAAGATCGACGTGGTCCAGGGCGACACCGATCTGGCCACCGGTTTCGGCAGCGTCGGTTCACGCTCGCTGTTCGTCGGCGGTACCGCGGTCGCGGTGTCCACCAACGATCTGATCGCGAAAGCGCGCGAGAAGGCGTCGAACATGCTCGAAGCCGCCATCGAGGATATCGAATATCACGACGGCTGGTTGACCGTGGTTGGCACCGACAAGCGGATTGGCCTGTTCGAGATTGCGAAAAAAGAGAACGGTGCGCGGCTGAGCGTGGACAGCGAGGGTGAGGTCGACGGCCCGAGCTGGCCCAACGGCACGCATATCTGCGAAGTCGAGGTCGATCCGGAAACCGGCGTTAGCCGCGTGGTGCGCTACACCACCGTCGACGACGTCGGCATCGCGGTCAATCCGATGCTGGTGACGGGACAGGTTCATGGCGGCGTCGCGCAAGGGATTGGACAAGCGCTGTACGAGGGCGTGACCTACGACGGCGAAGGCCAATTGCTCACCGCGAGCTATCAGGATTACTGCCTGCCGCGTGCCGACGATATTCCGCCAATCCAGGTCACGCTGGATGATTCCGCGCCCTGCCGCGCCAATCCGCTGGGCGCCAAAGGCTGCGGCGAATCCGGCGCGATCGGCGGGCCGCCCTGCGTCACCAATGGTGTGATCGACGCGCTTAGCGAATTCGGGGTCAAGGCGATCAACACGCCGCTGACGCCGATGAAAGTCTGGCAGGCGATTAGGGAAGCGAAATCGGCGCGGGCTTGATACAACCACCGTCATTCCGGGCTCGCGCTTATGCGCTCCCGGAATGACGGTAGTTGATCGCTAGGCCTGTACCGAAGGTCGCTGACCGACCCGCGCGAACCATGCGGCAATGTTGGTGTTGGCGGCATCCAGCGGCTGGCCGACCTTGCCGCCGAAGTCGATCCAGCAATAGAGCAGTATATCCGCCAGCGTGAAGCGCGTTCCGCACAGGAACTCCTTGCCGGCCATCTGTCCGTCGAGCCATCGGAGGCGGTCGGCGGCGATCATCTTCAAACCGGGGGATGCTTCCGGCGCGCAGGGGATGCGGTCCTGGAAAAATTTCAGGGCCTCGCCGAAGCGATAGCCATTGGCGAGCGGCTCGCAGATATTGAGATCGACGCGCCGCGTCCACATCCGGCACTCGGCGCGCTGTTCCGGCGTGCTGCCGATCATCGGCGGGTTCGGGGTCTTCTCTTCGAGATATTCGCAGATCGCGGTGATCTCCGACAAAAAGCTGCCGTCATCAAGTTCAAGGGCCGGCATCTGGCCGTGCGGATTGCGCTGGAGGTGCTCGCCTTGACGGTTTTCACCGGCGCGCAGGTCGACCGTCTGCTTCGGGATTTCTATGCCTTTCTCGGCCATGAAGATGCGGACGATGCGCGGGTTCGCCCCGATCGAGTCATAAAACTTCATGGTCTGTTTCCCCCTATTTTGCAGCCTTGTTTGAAGCCTTTGAGCAGACCGCCGGCCCATTTGTCAAACGGATGAAAGCTTCAGGAATCGTCGAGCTTGTTGAGGTCGCGCACCGATTGCATGATCGGCTCGAAATTCGATCGCGCATCGAGGGCGTCGAACAGTTGCGCGGTGTCCGACAACAATGCGTGCGAGCGCTGCAGCGCGATCCGGACATCCTCCTGCGGCGCGTCCGACAGCCGGCCGTGTCCGGACAACAGGATTTTCGAATTCAAACCCTTCAGCCGTTCCAGCGACTGGATGTAGTCGCTGATGCTGCCCGATCCGAACACCCCGCCCATCACGCCGCCGGGCATCAGGGTGTCGGCAGCGAACAACAATCCCTGATCCTGATCGAACAGGCTGATGCATGCCGAAGTGTGGCCCGGGGTGTACATCACGTTGAGACGAAAATTGCCGAGGTCGATCAGGTTTCCTTCTTCCAGCCAGATATCGACATTGATCGGCATGTCCGGCTCGTTGAACATCTTGCGCAGGGTCGAGAAGTCGTCGCGCAGCATGATCTTGTTGGCGGCGAGGCGATGAGCGGCGATGATGGTGCGGTCGCTGAAATGATGCGTGGCGCCGATATGGTCGAGATGCTCGTGACTGAGGATCACCATGTCGATCTTGTCGGGCGGACATCCGACATATCTCAAGCATTCCTCGAGATGCGGGAAAGTGGACGACAGCCCGACATCGATCATGACGGTTCGCGATTTTCCGCGCACCAGATAGGCGTTCGCGGCGCGGTTCTTGAAACGGATCTGGTAGACGTTCTCGGTCGCCTGGATCAAAGAGCAGACGTCATTGTTCAGCAGCGTCGGAAACGGGCTCGGCTTGCGGTCGCTCATGCGGGGTTTGCCGCTCTGAACGTCACGGCATTGGACGCGCGCAGCCGCTTGCTCAGCGCATCCATGATCATCAGCGCAAATGCCGGTTGCTGACTGACCAGATACACAAACCGGGCGTGGTTGATCCGCATCACGCGGGTGTTCGGCGCCGCGGCGATGGCGGTGGCCGACCGCGATGAGCCGTCGATGACGGCCATTTCGCCGAAGAATTCGCCTTTGCCGAGCGTCACGATCACGGTCTTGCTGGCGCCGTCGACCTTGGCGATGTCGACCAGGCCTTCGAGCACCACGAATAGCTCGCGCCCCGTCGAGCCCTCCTCGAAAATGACATTGTCGAGGTCAAATTCGTTGATGCATTTCTCGATGGCCATGGAGCCCTCTGCCTTCTGGCTGGTCTGTCGCTCCATGTTAGTCAGGAAATCTCGCGGCGCAAACGACGCATCGGGTGGTTCTTTCCGCCTCCGGGAGCGAAAAACGAGCCGGAGAAGTTCCTAAAATTTCGGTAAGCCGGCCGCCAAGTAACGAATTCGCAAGTAATGAAAGTTACCAAATAGTCAACCTTTGCTGGAGATTTTGAACGTGAGCGATCAAGAGCGCGAGCAGATCAGCGGCGAAACTGGTTCCTTCATTGCGGAGCCGACCATGCCGACCGCCCCCCATTCATCGGATGCGCCGGGTGAACCGGCCACGGCCTCTGTCGAGAAATCGAGCGAGGTCGAGTCCCCAAGCTGGGGCCCGAGCAGGGTGGAGTCGCCAAAACACCCGAAATAGAGGCGCCCAAAGCCGACGCTCAAAAGGCCGATGACGAGCCCGAGGCTGCGAAGCCCGACGCGCCGCTTATCCCGGGCAAGGTCATCATCGTGGCATCCGGCGACCGCGCCTGGGATGGCAGCGCCGCGGCTCCGGAAGCTGACGCCGGGCAGAGGTCTGCAACGTTCGGCAAACACCGGCTCGCAGCGCTTGCGGCGGTGGTGGCCCTGGCAGTGATGGCGGGCGCGCTCGGTGGCGCGCTGGCAACCGCAAGTCTCAAACAATTTGGCGGCAATGACGCCGCGGCTTCAGGTAATCTTGCCCTCGAAGCGTCGGTGGCGCGGATCGAGGCCGATATGCTGGTGCTCAAGGCTGGCGTTGAGCACACCGCCAAGCTCGGCATGAGCCAGTTCAACAAGACCAGCGACCGCCTCGACAAGCTGGAAAAGGCGCAAGCCGAGCCGGCCGCGAAACTCGCCAAGCTCAGCGAGGCCGTCGATAAACTCCGCAGCCAAGCCCCGGCGACTGTCGCAGCAGCGCCCGTTTCGGCAAAGGACGTCACCGGCTCGATTGCGGCTCCAGCAGTAGCGCCGGCAACGGCGCCGAAAGCTGAATTGGCCCGGCTGCCGACGGTGGAGGGCTGGGTGCTGCGCAACGTCGCCAATGGCGGTGCCTTGATCGAAGGACGGCAGGGCATCTACGAAGTCTATGCGGGCGATCCGGTGCCGGGAGTTGGCCGCGTCGACGCCATCCGACGCCAGGATGGCCGCTGGGTGGTCGTGACCAGCAAAGGCTTGATCGTCGCGCGATAAAGCCTGATCCCGAAAGACCTCAAGCTTCACCGCGACGTGAAGCGATGGCCTTGCCGTATGCGGATCGCGGCGAGACTGTCCGTCCGCATTTCGGCTATATTTTGAATGGAAGACAACGCCCGCAAGTGCCTCGAATAATTTTCTCCGCGCGGTGTTCGTCAGGTTATGAACTTTACATTTCGGCTACTTGTCATCATCTTCCCTCTTCTTTGCGTCGTCCTATCCGGGCGACATGCGCAAAGCGCTCCATTGGAGCGCGGCACGGCGATCACCGACCCATTGGCGTTGCGCGAACTCGATCGTGGACGATTTGGCTTGGGCCGAATCCTTGGCAGCGTCATCCCGCCGACGCCATCGGCCGAGGCGCCGATCATCAACGGTCAGTTGTTCGCCTTGCCGTCAATGCTTCCCGTCCGCAACGCGCTCGACGAGGAATTCGATCGATACGTTTTCCGGCATAAAGCCGAGCTTCCGAACGAAACCATCGGTGTAGGAAATTCGTACAATTTTCAATTGTTCGATCGCGAGCTGCTTTATTCCGCGGATTCCCGCTTCGTGCTGGCGGGCATCGTCAATCGGATGGACCGCGGATATGTCTCGGAGACGAATTGCGGAGAAATCCGGCTGATCTACCGTCTGACGCGCACCGCGGTCGCGGAAGGCGGCGAGGGCGCGACCTCACCGCGGCTGCCGATGACGCTCAACGTCGTGCTGAAGGCCAAAGGCGATCGCGCGGTCGCCGGCGTCGCGATCACATGCTCTACGATCGCCCGTCGTTGGCTTGCCGCAGGCGAATGGCCGCTTACCGGCGCCGGGCTTGCGGCCAAATTGACGTCCGGCGATGGCCCGCTGGATTTGATCGGTCCTGAAGACATCGAGCGCCTTGAGACCAATCTCCAGATCGCGCACGCACCAAAATCGGCCATTCGCGATTTTCGCACCGACTACCTGTTGAAGGTGTTTCACTACAACGCAAAGTTGCAAATCTTCGAGCAGGCGCCGCTTGAAAACCAGATTGATCGCGAGCGGATTTTGGCGGACGACAAGCTCACGCACGAATTCAAAACCTGGCTGCTCGATATCAAGCACTTCAGCGAACTCGACCGTGGCACGCTTTTGATACCGGAAAAATTTCTTGCCACCGGCGCGATTGCCGCGACGCCGGTGGGATTTGAACGCTCGAACCTGCAGCCGGCGTTTGGTCTGGTGCAGGGCGACGACGCTGCTGCTGACGCTGTTTTCAAGGAAAATGACGTCGTCGCGGCCTTGAAGAAAGCCGCCGATAGCGGCGTGACGCTGCAGAACATCCGTTCGCTCGCGGGTTTTGAGCGTCGGCTCAACGACGTCACATGCACGGGATGCCATCAAACGCGCGGCATCGGCGGCTTTCACTTCCCCGGCGTCGACTGGATGGCGGCCCATCCTTCCAATTCAACCGTCGTGCCGGCGTCACCGCATTTCTTCGGCGACCAGATCCGCCGTCGCGACATTCTGACCGCGTTTCGCGACGGAAGGCACCCGGATTACTCCCGGGGATTTTCCAGCCGCCCGCAATTGCGCGGCACTTCGGAACTCGCCGGTACTGAATATTCGGACGGTTGGGGGGCGCATTGTTTTCAGCCCCGCGTCAACGCCGACAACGACAAGAGTTTCCGGTCGTGGACCTGTGCCGAGGGATTGACCTGTCAGGTCGCAGGTCAAGCCTCGCGCATGGGAATGTGCTTCGTCAAGGACCGCTAGACGATCTGATTAATCTAATCGGATCCTGATCTCATCCGGTAGGCTGGCGCGGCCCAGGGGCCAGATTGACAGTGGTCTCACTAATCTGCTTCATCGCGGCAAATTGCTCAAATCGCCTTATTGTGCGTGCCGGGAAAGAAAAATGGACGACATCATCATTGTTGGCGCCGGCATCGGCGGATTGACCCTCGGGCTTGCGCTGCATGCGGCCGGGATTCCCTGCCGGATATTTGAGTCGGCTGCCGAAATCAGGCCGATCGGCGTAGGAATCAATCTGCTTCCGCACGCCAGCAAGGAATTGGCCGCGCTCGGGCTGGAAGCGGCGCTCGCGCAGGTCGCGATCGCGACCAGCGATGCGACCTTCTTCAATCGCTTCGGCCAATTGATCTATCAGGAGCCGTTGGGCCGCGCGGCGGGCTACGAGCATCCGCAATTCTCGATTCACCGCGGCGATCTGCAGATGGTCTTGCGCGATGCATTCGTTGCGCGCGCCGGACACGATCGGCTGCTGACCAACCATCATTGCATCAAAGTCGAGCAGGACGAATCCGGTGTCAGCGTGGTTTTTTCCGACGGGCCGGGAGGCGTCAACCATCATACCCTGCGCGGGCGCGCCGCGATCGCCTGCGATGGCATCCATTCGGCGATCCGCAAGCAATTTTTCCCGGAGGAAGGCGAGCCGCGCTACTCCGGTATCAATATGTGGCGCGGGGTCACACGATGGAAGCCGATGCTGTCGGGTGCCAGCATGGTGCGGGCGGGATGGCTGTCGCACGGCAAGATGGTGATCTATCCGATCCGTCCTGCCGATGCGGACGGCCTGCAGATGATCAATTGGGTCGCGGAAATCGAGACCCCCGTTTATCGCAAGCGCGACTGGAACAGGCCGGGTGCGATCGACGACTTCATCGGCGCGTTCGCCGATTGGCATTTCGACTGGCTCGATGTTCCGGCGTTGATCCGCGCCGCCGACAGCGTGCTGGAGTTTCCGATGGTCGATCAGGACCCGCTGCCGCGCTGGAGCTTCGGCCGGGTGACGCTATCAGGCGACGCCGCTCATCCGATGGTGCCGCGCGGCTCCAACGGCGCCGGCCAAGCTATTCTGGATGCGCGCGCCTTGACCTCGGCGCTGCTGGCAAACGATGATCCCATCGCCGCGCTGGCTTCTTACGAAAAGCAGCGCCTTGAGGCGACCACCCGCATTGTTCTCACCAACCGTACCAATCCGCCCGATGCGATCCTGCGCGAGGTGTTTGAGCGCACCAACGACCAGCCGTTCGACGCGATCGACGACGTCATCAGCCGCGATGAGCTGGTCGCCTTGTCTGAAGGCTACAAGCGGATTGCCGGCTATTCGAAGAATGCCTTGCGCACCTGACGAGGTGGAATCGTGCGGTAGTTTATCGAATTAAAAAAACCAGCGGACGAGAACCGCGGTACGACGTTTCAGGAGGAAACAACGATGGTAACTTCGGTAGCTCAGAGCAACAGCGCATCGACTGTCGATGTCGCCGAGTTTATAGACAAGCAACCGGTCGGTGGATTTCAAATCCGGCTGTTGCTGGCTTGCGCGGCGGTGCTGTTTATCGACGGCTTCGACACCCAGGCGATCGGCTATGTCGCGCCGGCGTTGGCGAAGGAATGGGGCTTGACCAAGGGCGCGCTCGGCCCCGTGTTCAGCGCGGGTCTGTTCGGCCTGATGATCGGCGCGCTGGTGTTTGGGCCGCTTGCCGACCGCATCGGGCGCAAGAAGATCATTATCTTCTCAACGCTTGCGTTCGGCATCGGCACGCTCGCCACCGCGTTCGTCCAGAATGTCGAGATGCTGCTGGCGATCCGGTTTTTGACCGGGCTTGGCCTTGGCGGCGCGATGCCGAACGCCGTCGCCATGACCTCCGAGTTCAGCCCGCACCGCCGGCGCGCCACCATGGTGATGATCATGTTCTGCGGGTTCTCGGTCGGCGCGGCACTTGGCGGCTTTCTCGCAGCCGCGTTGATCCCGCAATTGGGCTGGCGCTCGGTATTCGTTGTCGGCGGCCTCGCGCCGCTGCTGCTGGCTCCCATCCTGGCGCTGCGACTGCCGGAATCCGTGCGGTTCCTCGCCCTCACGGGGCGTGCGCATGAACGCGTCGCACAATTGCTGGCACACATCAGTCCGAAGGTGGTGTTCGCCCCGAAAACGCGGTTCGTGGTGCATGAACCAGGATTGGCCGGGATCCCGGTCGTGCATCTTTTCAAGGCGGGACGGACCGTGGTCACGCTGTTGCTGTGGGTGGTGTTCTTCATGAGCCTGCTCGATCTCTATTTCCTCTCGAACTGGCTGCCCACGGTTCTCAACGACCTCGGCGCCTCGGTTTCCGAGGCCGCTGCGATCGGATCGATGTTGCAGGTTGGCGGCGTGGTCGGAACGCTGGCGCTCGGCAGCATCATCGACCGGTTTTCGTTTCGCGCGCTGGCGGTGGTGTATTTCGTCGCGGTATTTGCGGTCGGCGCGATCGGGCAATTCGGTCACTCCGTGGTCTTTGTCACCATGGCGATCTTCGCGGCCGGGTTTTGCATTGTCGGCGGCCAGATCGCCGCCAACGCGCTGGCCGCCACGTTCTACCCGACCTCTGTCCGGGCTACTGGCATCGGCTGGGCGCTCGGAGTGGGTCGTGTCGGCTCGATCGTCGGACCGCTGGTCGGCGGCGCGCTGCTGACCATGCAATGGAGCACGGCGTCGGTCTTCGTCGCAGCCGCGCTGGCCGCCTTGTGCGCGGCGCTGGCGGCGTTTTGCTTGAGTAGGCTCGCCGGCATGGGCGGAAGCGGCAAGAAGGCCGCCGCTCAGCCAGCTTCTTTTGAGACCGCCTTGCGGCCGTCGACGCCGGCCGGAGCGTAGGCTAGATTATACGCGAGCCGACGTTCATGATGGGGAGGCCAGGCGATGAACGACGCGGATCAAGAGGCCAAGTCGCGCGATCGCGAAATCGCCCAGAATGAAAGTGAGAGGCAGACCATCGGCGACATCCGCGTCAGCGCATGGGCGATCGCGGTTGCCGTGATCATCGGCCTCGCGGCGGTCGGCTGGGTGTGGATCCACAACAGATAGCTCACGCCACCGCGCCTGAGGCCCGCAATTGCTGGATCGACGCCTCGTCATAGCCGGCTTCGCGCAAGATCTCATCGCTGTGCTCGCCGACGTCGGGTGCCCGCCGCGGCGGGATTTTCTGGCTGCCGTCGACCCAGATCGGACTGTTGACGGTGAGCATGGTGTCGCCCTCGAACGGCACCAGCACCTCGTTTTCGATCATCTGCCGGTCGTTGGGAAGATCGTCGAGGATGCCGACCACGCCGAACACCAGGCCGTTGCCGTCGAGGATCTTGCGCCATTCGGCGAGGTCTTTGGTGGCGAAAATCTCGTCGAAGATCTGGATCAGTTCCAGCGACCGCGCATGGCGGTCGGACCTGGTCGCAAACCTGGCATCGGCGATGAGATCCTCCCGTCCGATGCAGCATGCGAGGATCGGCCATTGCCGGTCCTCGGTGAGCAGCGAGAGCATGATCCAGCGGCCGTCCTGGCACTTGTAGTGGTTGGTGACCGCGTTGAGCGCGCGCTCGCGCGGACGCCGCTCGCCAAATTTGGCGCCGCATAATTTGGCCTGGGCGAGCACGCCGTTGGCCCAGACGCCATTGGCCATCAGGTTCGAGCTGACATGCGAGCCCTTGCCGGTGCGCTCGCGCTTGTAGAGCGCGGTGACGATCGCGCCGTACAACGCCATCGCGCAAGGATGGTCGCCCATGCCGGCGACCGAGCGCGCCGGTGTGGTGTTCTCATCGGCGCGCACCAGATCCATCAGGCCCGAGCGGGCCCAATAGGCATTGCTGTCGAAACCGGGCTTGTTGGCCTCTTCGCCTTTTTCGCCGTAGCCGGTGAATGACGCATAGATCAGCCGTTCATTGAGCGGCGCAAGCTCGGCGTAGGTGACCCCGAGCCGGCCGCGCACAGCGGGTGGAAAGTTCGTGATGAAGACGTCGGCCTCGGCGACAAGGCGATACAACACCGCCTGGGCTTCGGTCCTGGAGAGGTCGAGCGCCAGGCTTCTCTTGTTGCGGGACTCCAGTATCCACGCGAAATTGTGCGGACTGACCGGGTAGCCCGGCAAATTCGGCAGGTTGCGGTAGGGATCGCCGGTCACGGGCGGCTCGATCTTGATCACCCTGGCGCCGAAATCCGACAGCACGGTCGCGGCCGCGGGCGCTGCGATAAAACTCGCGCAGTCCAGAACCTTGAGGCCTTCGAAGATGCCGTCGTCCATGGCGAGGTCGCTCCCGTGATGTTTGTTGGTTTGGTTGTGTGCTGAAAGCCATTTGGCCCGTCTTGGTCGTGCGATGCAACTGGGGCGTACGCTCTCCGTCATTCCGGGATGGTGCGTTAGCAACAGACCTCAGATGTGCGATTGCACGTCGAGGTTCGATGCTTCGCACCGCCCCGGAAGACCGTTTCAACCCCTATTTTGTTGGATGACGCTTTATTCCAAACCCGACATCAGCGCGGCATTGCCGCCGGCGGCTGATGTGTTGATCGTCACGGTCTGTTCGGTCGCAAAGCGCGCCAGATAATGCGGCCCACCGGCTTTGGGACCCGTTCCCGACAGGCCAAAGCCGCCGAAAGGCTGCACGCCGACCACCGCCCCGATCATGTTGCGGTTGACATAGACGTTGCCGACCGAAAGCCGGTCGACGACTTTCTCGATCGTATCGTCGATGCGCGAGTGGATGCCGAGCGTCAGCCCGTAACCGGAGCGTTCGATCGATTGCAGCACGCGATCCAGATTTTCGGCGCGGTAGCGCACCACATGCAGGATGGGACCGAACACTTCCTCGGTCAGTTGACCGGCATCGGACAATTCGAAAATGTGTGGGGTAACGTAGTTGCCGCCGGGAGCGGGCCTTGCGAAATGCACGCGATTCTCTTTTTTCATTCGTGCGATATGCGTCTCGAGCCGCTGCTTTGCCTCAAGATTGATCACCGGCCCGATATGCGTGGTCAGTTCGCGCGGGTCGCCGACCACAAGTTCACAGGCCGCCCCTGACATCATCTCGATCATGCGGTCGGCCACGTCGTCCTGAAGGAATACCAGACGCAACGCCGAGCAGCGCTGGCCGGCGGAGCGAAACGCCGATGTCACGACGTCGTCGGCGACCTGCTCGGGCAAGGCGGTCGCATCCACGATCATGGCATTGATGCCGCCGGTTTCTGCGATCAGCGGCACGATCGGTCCGTCTTTGGCCGCCAAGGCCCGGTTGATCGCGCGCGCGACTTCGGTCGAGCCGGTGAAGACGACGCCGGCGATGTCAGCATGCGCCGATAACGCCGCGCCGATTCGGCCGTCGCCGGGGAGCAGATGCAGCACGGAGGCGGGCACGCCGGCCTCATGCAACAAGCGAACGGCCTCCATCGCGATCAATGGGGTTTGTTCAGCGGGTTTGGCCACCACGGCATTGCCGGCCATCAGCGCAGCGGTCACTTGACCGGTGAAGATCGCCAGCGGAAAATTCCACGGCGATATCGCGATGAACACGCCGCGGCCGCGCAGCCGCAATTGATTGCTCTCGCCGGTTGGCCCCGGCATCGTTTCGCCCGCGCCGAACAGCTGGCGGCCTTCTGCGGCGTAGTAGCGGCAGAAATCAACCGCCTCGCGAAGTTCGGCGAAGGCGTCGTCGAGGGTCTTGCCGCCTTCGCGTTGCAACAGCGCGATGAAATGTGCGGCGCGCTGCTCCAGGAGGTTGGCGGCCTTCTCCAGGACTTCCGCGCGCGTCTCGGCGGGCGTACTGCGCCAGCCTTTGAATCCCTCGCGCGCGGCGGCGACAGCCTCGTTCACGTCTGCGGGTGCCGCCTCGATGACGCTTCCGACGACGCTCTTCTGATCGATCGGGCTGACGAGTTGCCGCGCCGCGCCCGTTTTTGGCTCGCCGTTGATCAGAGGCGCTGCCGCCACCAGCGGGGTGTCCGCCGCGACCGCCGAAACCAGCGCGTTCAACGCCGCGCGCTCGCCGAACTCGATGCCGTGGGAATTTTGGCGCTGCGGTTGATAGAGATCACGCGGCAACGGAATGTTGGGATGCCGCGCGTTTTCGGCGTTCCCGATGACATCGGCCGGCCGCCGTAATAGCGTTGCCACCGGCACGGCGTGGTCGGCGGCGGCCGCCACGAACGACGAATTGGCGCCGTTCTCCAACAGGCGCCGCACCAGATAGGCCAGGAGGTCGCGGTGACTACCGACCGGCGCATAGGTCCGAGAGGCCAACCCCGGACGATCCCGGCTCAATTGCGCGTAGAGCGCTTCCCCCATGCCGTGCAGGCGCTGAAACTCGAATCCGCTTTCACCCTGGCTGTGTTCGAGAACGCTCGCCACCGTCAGCGCGTTGTGTGTGGCGAATTGCGGAAAAATCCGCGGCCGCAGCGCCAAGAGTTTTCGCGCGCAGGCGATGTAGTTCAGATCGGTCATCGCCTTGCGGGTAAATACCGGATAGTCGGCGAGGCCGCGCTCCTGCGCGCGCTTGATTTCAGTGTCCCAGTAGGCGCCCTTGACAAGCCGCACCATCATCCGCCGGCTCAGCGTTTTCGCGAGTTCGTCGACATAGTCAATCACGGCTTCGGCGCGCTTCTGGTAGGCTTGGATCGCGAGCCCGAAACCGTCCCAGCCGGCGAGTGAGGGGTCACCGAACGCGGCCGCGATCACTTCGAGCGACAGTTCCAACCGATCTGCTTCCTCGGCATCTACCGTGAAGTTCAGGTCATAGGCTTTGGCCCGGCGCGCCAGATCGATCAGCCGCGGCACCAGTTCGGTCATTACCCGCGGGCGGCTGAACGGCTCAAAGCGCGGGTGCAGCGCGGAGAGCTTGACCGAGATGCCGGGCCGGTCGGGCAGCGGCCGACCATCGGTGGTACGACCGATGGCTTCGATCGCGCTGGCGTAGGAATTGAAATAGCGCTCGGCATCCGCCGCGGTGCGCGCGCCTTCGCCGAGCATGTCGAAGGAGTAGCGCGACGCGTCCGCCGCATGCGGCTCTGCCCGCGCCAGTGCGGCTTCGATGGTCTCGCCGAGCACGAAATGGTTGCCCATCAGTCGCATCGCCTGCCGGGTGGCGGCACGTACCGCCGGAACGCCCAGCCGTTTCGCGAGCAGGCCCAACGTGCCCAGCGGGGTTTCTCCCGGCTGAACCATGCGCGCCGACATCCCCAGCGCCCACGCCGACGCATTGACCAGGAATGCACTGGATTTCGTTTCGTGGTGGACGAAATCGCCCTGGCCGAGCTTGTCCTCGATGAACTGGTCGGCGGTACGGGCGTCCGGCACCCGCAGCAGGGCTTCCGCGAGCACCATCAACGCCAGCCCTTCCTTTGTGGAGAGCGCGAATTCGCGAAGCATATCCTCGACGCCCCCGAGCCGGTCGCCGTCGGCGCGGATGGTTTCGATCAGGCGGGCCGCAGTGCGGTCGATCCGTGCCTCCTGCTCCGCACTCAAGCCGGTTGTTGCGAGAAGCCGCGCCGCAACGGCGTAATCGTCCGGCGCGTAAGGCGCCTTGAAGGGCGGAAAGGCTGGGGGATCGGACTTCATCGGCATGTCCCGGGGGTCCCGTGCTCCATCATGCCGCCAGTCGGGGCATCGTGCATTGGTTTTTGTGCGACTTGTGCGGAACAAACGCGACTTGAGTTAATTGGGGCGGCAACCGAGCGGCTCAGACGCCGTCGCAAGACAATCCGAACAATGGTGCAGTGAATACGACCGAACAAAATGTTTCGGCCACCCGTGACAGCTTCACACCGCGCTGATCAGGTCCAAAAGGAACGCCAGATTTATGGTGACGGTCTTCGCCAAAGGTCATGACCACGAAGCGAAAACATTCTGTCTGATCTTATCCGATTTTCCGGAGGGAGGTTGAAATGTCAAAGGGTATGCCGTCAATGACCGCGCTTTTGGGCTTGCTGGCTGTCGCCGGCTACCAAAACCGGGACAAGATTTCAGAAATGATAAAGAGCGCGACGTCGTCAGCGCCTTCCGAGACGGCGACGCAATCGACGCCTCTAGGTGGTCTGCTGAGCAATTTGAGCGGCATGCTGGGAGGGGCCGGCGCTGGCAGTCTGCTTACCGGAGGTCTGGGAGAGCTGCTCGCGAATTTCAAGCAAAATGGCCACGGAGAGATCGCGCAATCTTGGGTCAACGATGGTCCAAACCAACCAATTTCTCCTCAGGATTTAAGGCAGGCGATCGGACCGGATGTCCTGGCGACGTTAGAGCAACAAACCGGGCTCTCTCAGCAGGATGTTCTCGCGAGACTTTCGCGAGAGCTGCCGGGAGCCGTCGACAAGTATACGCCAGATGGTCAGTTGCCAAACCGGTGAGGCGAAATCATTCAACCCAAATCACTCAACCCAAATCACTCAACCACGGTCAAAGGGACACGCTATGAGTATTCTTTGGACGATCATCATTGGGTTCATCGCCGGCGTCATTGCCAAGTTCATAATGCCTGGTGAAAACGAGCCGACGGGTTTTATCCTCACCACGGTTCTCGGCATCGTGGGTGCTTTTGTTGCGACCTACCTTGGGCAGGCGCTCGGCTGGTATGGCCCGGGACAGGGCGCCGGCCTGATTGGCGCCGTGTTCGGGGCCATCATCGTACTGCTCATCTATGGTTTGATCGCCGGGCGCCGCCGGGCAATTTAAGCATTTCAACATAGCAGGATCGAAACATGAGTATCTTTGGAAAGATAATGGGTGCGATTTTCGGCTCAAATGCCGATGCGACTTCGCCCGCAAGGGTTCCTTCCGCTTCGGCAACTCCTGCAACCACGTCAGGCGCCGGCCCAACGGCATCAGCGTCGCCGGTTGCCTCGCCGGGCACTCCAACAGTTGACGTTGCGTTGATCCTGGATGAGGCCGTTGCCGCCAAGGGCGAAAAGCTGGATTGGAAGACATCGATTGTCGACTTGATGAAGGCGCTCGATATCGATTCCAGCCTGCCGGCGCGCAAGGAACTCGCGATGGAGCTCGGTTACAAGGGCGACACCCACGACTCCGCGACAATGAATATGTGGCTGCATAGGGAGATGATGGTCAAGCTTGCCGCAAACGGCGGAAAGTTGCCGGCGGATATCAAGGCCTGACCGGACCGCAGCAGGATCGGCAATGATCCGCGGCACGAACGCACTGAAAAATTCCGTGCGGCAATACACCAAACACGCGCGTCAGCAGTGATCATTCTGCCGAATGCAATCCGTCTTTTGAGATTTTGAAAGCCCCACTCCCGGATTACATCCGAGAGTGCGCTGTTGCTGACCGCGCGCTCGCCTCAAACCTTGAGGTTTTCGGCCGAGGTCTTGCCACGGTTGGCAACTTCTTCGTATTCGACCGTCTGTCCTTCGTTGAGCGAAGAAAGACCAGCCTTCTCGACCGCTGAAATATGAACAAAAACGTCTTTGCCGCCACTCGAGGGCTGAATGAATCCAAAACCCTTGGTCGCGTTGAACCACTTCACAGTACCTTTAGCCATCACGTCGTCTCCGCGGGACTTAAAAACGAGAACGAACTGCCGGTCCCCGCAAACCGGTATGCCCGATGGGCGCAGGATACGCGGTATGGGCCAAGCTTGATAGCTTAAACGACATCTGGATTTCGGCGGAAAGCCGTGATTATCGCGCCAATTTGCAGATTTCCCCGGTTTCCCGGCGGTTTTGACCCGACCGGGAGCCAAAAAAACGCAAGCGTTCCAATTTTATGGAAACGGGAAACCAGGACGCGACCATTGCACCGATGGCTGCGCAAGGTCCGGTTTCGGAAGGATTTTCAGTAGGTCGCGGTGAGATAATCGACGATCTTGCCGACGTCGGCATCGTTGATCGGCGCGCCGTACACCTTGATCATTTTCGTCACTTCGGCCTGCCAAAAGTCCTTCTTGAACTTCGGCCCGCGCGGCTGCGTGTTGATGTAATCGGCGGAGTGACAGGCGGTGCAATTGTTCTGCGCCACCTCGAGATTCGGCCCCGGCCTGAAGGCCGCCGTCTCTTCGGGAAGTGTGTAGGAAACCGGAGCGGCGTGTGCCGAGCCAGCCGTGAAGCCCACAAGCGCGACGGTTGCGAGGGCAGACGCAAGAAGAAGCCGAATGGTCATGATGGATCTCCTCACGCTGCGGTAACGCGAACGGTTTCGATGACGTTGCGCAAGTACCCTGCCGGATTCCACTTCGGTTCGGTTGGCTGCGTGTCGCCGGCATTGTTGGTCGCGCGTACCTTAAGGTCGTAAGAACCGGCCGCGAGCTTGACCTTCAACTTCCATTCCCGGAACGAATATTTTCCGAGATCCTTGCCGAGCTTTGTCGGGGTCCAGCTCTTTCCGCCGTCGAGCGAAACCGAGACTTCCTTGATGCCCTTGCCGCCGTCGAAAGCGATTCCCTTCAGCGTCGTTTCACCCGGCTTGAGCTTTGCGCCGTCGCTCACATTCGTAATGAAAGACCGGACGTTGAAGCGGTTGATCGGGATCGTCGCTTTGGGCGCGGTGCCCGGCTCGACGCAGCCGCATGGCGTGTCCGGTATCCGATAGGCGGTTTTCATCCAGAAGCCGTCAAACACAGTGTCGATCACGGTGATTTCGTTGAGGTGCTTGACCCAATAGGTGCCGTAATAGCCCGGCACAATCAGACGAAGCGGAAAGCCGTTGAGGACCGGCAAGTCGTCCCCATTCATGCCGTAGGCCAGCATCACCTCGCCATCGCGCGCGTGATCGATGTCGAGCGCCTTGATGAAATCCGGCGTCTTGTCGCTGACCGGTCCGTCCATTCCGTTGAAGGTGACCTGCTTGGCGCCCTGCTGCACACCGGCCATATCGAGAACGGCTTTGAGCGGCACGCCCCGCCAGCGCGCATTGCCCATCGCGCCGTTGCCCAGTTGGCCGCCGGGAACCCGGGGTTCGGAAAATCCGCGGCTGTTGCCTGAGCATTGATTGACGGCAACGAGTTCGACCGCGCGGAGTTTCCTGATCTCTTTTAGCGACAACTTTAGCGGCCGGTCGACCTTGCCTTTGATCTCCAGCGTGAACTTGTCGGGATCGATGTTGAGCGGCACGTCCGCCAGATGATAGCGAACGAAGAACGCATTGTTCGGCGTAATCGGGCCGTCGTTGAAGATCGAAAACGGCGTCTCAAGTTGCGGCGGCCGGCTGGTCAGGCCGATCATCAGCCGCTTTTGCGGATATTTCACCAGCGGCCGTTCGCCGTTGTCGAAGGGAAGCGTCACGGAGTCGAGCGCGAGCGCACTCACCGAACCGAACCCGGACGCCCCGAAACCTGTTGCGAGCGCCGCCATTCCAGCGCGCTTCATCATCTCTCGTCTGTCGAACATATTGCTTCCCCGCAAGGCTTCGCTGTCGAAGCTGGTCGTGCCGCACCCGCTTTGCGAGATATTCGCATCCGCGAGGCCCAAGTCTATTCCAAGTCAATTCCAGGTCAATTTATGCTTTTGCAGGCATACACAGGAACCTTCGATGCGGCAATTCAAGAGTCCCTTTAAATGCGGTAAAAACGAGAAGTCCCGGCCGCTACATTGCGACCGTTGGTGCCTTGCGGCGGTGTCATGCGGGGAGCGTGGCGACATCCACGTCGTCGATCAGCGTGGACAGCACCTTCGCGTGCATCACGGAGCGGACGATCATCGGTTCGGCGCGTCCGCGAATCTCGACTTCCTGCATCGGCAAACCGTCGGCCGCAAGGCCGGCGGTGACGCGAAGCTCCTCCGAAAGTATTGCTTCACATGCAAGGGTCTTGCTCATGTCCTGCAGCCGTGATGCGACATTGACCGCGTCGCCGAGCGCGGTGAACACCATGTGGTCGCGGTAGCCGATGTCGCCGATGATGACTTCGCCGCCGTGAATGCCAATGCCGAAGCGGATGCGTTCCCGCAGATCATGCTCGAGGAATTGATTCAATTCCTCGACATTGGCGGCAATCATTGCCGCCGCCTTGAGGGCCTGCCGGCAGGCGGTCTGCGGGTCGGTGGTGAGCCCGAACAGCGCCAATTGCCCGTCGCCGACGAATTGGTTGGGTTGACCGCCGCATTCGATCACCGCCTGCGACACCGCGCCGAGAAAGCGGTTGACGATGAAGACGGTGTCGAACGGCAACCGTTGCTCGGCGAGTTTGGTCGAGTTCCGCATATCGACGAACATGCTGACCAGATAACGCTCTTGGCCGGTGCGATGGGTGTGCGAAGCCTGTGCATTGGCCGTCATCGCTTGCGGCACAATGAGCTGGAAGAAGGACAGGTCGGCGGTCGGACGCAACTGACAGGCGAGGCGGATGGACGGATCGGCGACCCCGACCCGGTTGAGCACAAACGCTTCCCGCTTGGACGGCGCCGGCAGTGCGGCGTAATCCCCGATCACGCGAATGCGGCAAGTGGAGCAGCGGGCGCGGCCGCCGCAGATACTTGCATGCGGGACATTGTTGCGCTGGCTCGCCTCAAGCACGCTGAGGCCCTTCGGCACCCGAATCGTTCTGCCATTGCCGTACGACAGGGTGATCATGCCGCCGCGACGTTCGTTCAAGGCGCGCATGCCCCGTGCGAGCAAGACAAGGCCGAGCAGGCCGAGATAGCCGACCAGGAAGTAGTCCACGATGGAGTCCAGCACGGCCTGCTCGGCCGGTGTGCCGGTCTGGCGTTGCGAAAGATTGTCCGCCTTCCATTTGGCGCTATCGCTGTCGGCCACGACGCTTCGCCCGCCCTGATAGAGTCCCAGCATCGCGAGCGTCGGAACCAGCACCGCGGCGGCGAGCAGGAACGGCGCCGCGCGTTTATAAAACGCTTTGAGCCGCAGCCAAAAATGCAGACCGATGCAGCCGTGAATCCAGGCGACGACCATGACCGCGAGCAGCAGCCACATCTTGGACGGCGTTACCACCCAGTCCGCATAAAACACTTGCGGATAAAGCTTTTCCTGTCCGAAAAGCGTCTGGCCGAGCCGTACCCCGGCAATGTGGGAAATCACCAGTATTGGGATGCTCAAGCCGAGGACAAGCTGAAGCGGCTCGATGGCGGTGCGGCGAAATTGCCGGCGCTCGTAGAGCGCCCGGATCCCGAGCCCGGTGTGCACGAGCGCCGCGGCGTAAAATACGATTCCGACCGGGGGAAATTGCCAGAACGTTCGGTGGTAATGGACCCCGGCCGCAAGGGCGTCCGCCGAGATATTGCCAAGCGCGTGGTTAAGAAAATGGCTGATCAGATAGGCGAACAACACCATCCCGCAGGCCAGGCGGATTTGCCGGACGCCGATGCCGCGGATGAGATTGGTGAACTGGGTTGGGGCGGGTTCGGTCATGTGTTCCGCTCAATATAACCCCAGAATGTTGGATTTAATTCAGCCGTTGAACAGCTTTCTGGGAGTCGTCCCGGATGGTGGGCGCCCGAGGCCTTCGCCGGGACGAGGCACGAGGGTGCATGCTTCATCTTGGACCGCACACGTTGACACCTTCCGAGGAGTTGGGGAAAAGGCACCGTGACGATTGCCATCCCCGATAGAAGTCGCACGAAACCGGACAGTTTTGCGTTCCGGCAATTGCTCGCCGTGGCCATGTTGATCGCCGCGCTGACGGCGTTACGGGTGATTTACGCAAGCCTCATCGATCTACGGACCGACGAGGCCTATTACTGGACCTGGTCGAAGGAAAACGTGCTTTCCTTCCTTGATCACCCGCCGATGATTGCGTGGTTCATACGGTTCGGCACGGCGATCTTCGGCGATACCAATTTCGGCGTCAGGTTCGCCGGCGTGCTGGCGATGCTGGTCACCCAATTTCTGCTTGCCGATATCGTCCGGCGTGTGACGCACGACATGCGCGCGGTGCTGTTCGCGGTGCTGCTGCCGGAGGCCGCACTTTACTATGGCCTGCTGATGGCCAAGGTTTCGCCCGACGTAGCGCTGATCCCGTTTGCGGTTGCGATGGTGTGGGCGCTGATCCGGCTCAACGAGAGCGACGATGCGCGCTGGTGGCTCGCCGCCGGCGTGTTCGCGGGGCTGGCGCTGTTGTCGAAATTCACCGTGGTGATGCTGATCCCGGCGGTGGCGGCCTTCATGCTGGTGCCGGATTGGCGCCGGCGCTGGTTGCTCAATCCGTATCCCTGGCTCGCGGCGCTGATCGCGGTGGTATTGTTCCTCCCGGTCTTGATCTGGAATGCCGGGCACGACTGGGCCTCGTTCCGGTTCCAGTTCGTGCGGGCCGTCGCGACCCATGAATTGTCGTTGCGCACGGTGGGGGACTTCATCGGATTGCAGTTCGGCCTGGTCGGACCGATTTTGTTGCCGGTGGTGTTGTCGGGCGCGGTGGTGACGGCATGGCGGGGGTACCGCCGATGTGACGCCGTCGCTATTTTGCTTTCGACCTCCGTGATCGTGCCCTTCTGTTATTTTTTCTGGAAATCGTTGAGCTTACGGGTCGGCGATACCTGGCCGATGTTCATCTGGCCGATCGGATTTGCCGCGGTGGCCATCAACACCGGGCTGCTGGCGCGCGAAGGCTGGCCGGCATGGCTGATCAAATCGACCATCTCATGGGTCAATGCCGCGATTGCGTCGGGCATTGTCCTGGTCGTTCTGATCTTTCTTTATTATGTCGTCAGCTCCTGGAATTTCATCGGCAAGAGCGATCCAATCGGCGCGGAGGCGGGCTACGAGCAGGTTGTGGACCGGGCGCAGGTTCAATTGGAGAACATCGGCGCGACCTGGATCGCCACCACGGACTACCGGACCTACGCGATGCTGCGCTGGTACTTCAAAGATCGCGTGCCCGTGATCCAGATCAACGAGCGCGGCCGGTTCATGGGATTTCGCGATCCCGGCATGAGCCTGATGAAGGGGCACCCCGGTCTCTATGTCGCGCGCGAACCCGAAAATGCCAGCCCAATATGGGACTCCACGACCGCGGTCCGAGAGCCGCTCGAGCGGGTGCAGCGGCGTTGGCGCGGGATCGTGATGGATACCTACGCGCTTGAAAAACTGACCAACTGGACGCCGGAGCTTTCACCCCCGCCGGATTTGCCGCTGTTCCGCTGGCGCGTGCTGGCGGGCGATGCGGGAGCGTTGCGGGGTGACGGAGGCTTTGTCATCGCAGCCTCGGCTCGGTAGTCGTTCATTCGACCGTGTCGCGCTTGCGCAGCAGGTCCTTTGCAAGATCGCCGAGAGCGGGCCGCGGCTGGGCCGTGAACGGCAGTGGGCGGGTGACGTCGATGGCCGCAAGCCCAAGCCGTGCGGTCAGCAATCCATTGAGAACGCCTTCGCCAAGCCGCTGCGATAGTTTTGCCGCCAGGCCATGGCCGAGCACCTGCTGGATCAGGCCGTCGCTTGCCGCCATGCCCCCGGTGACCGCGACATGCGCGAAGACGTGACGCATCAGCCGGATCATGCCGAGCCCGCCCGGTCGTCCCCCATACAAGCGCGCCAACTGCCGGATCAGCCGCAGCGACGCCGCCAACACGAACAGCACGTCGATCAAAGCGCGCGGACTGATCGCGGTGACGATCGAGACCCGCTGCGCGGCCGATGACACCAGTCGCCGCGCCTCCTGATCGAGCGGGCCCATCAATTCGCGCTCGGCCAGCCGGATCAGGTCGGCGCCGTCGATGATGTCTTCGGCATGGCCTTGCAGTGCCGCGCGGGCCCGCGCCAGTCGCGGGTTATGGTGCGCAAGCTTGAGGAGATCCCGCACGATGGCCCGGCTTTCGCTGCGATCATCGCTTGCGAGCGCAGTAGTGGCGCGCAGATGCAGCTTTTCGATGGTCGCAAGACGCGCCAGGCCGAACGCTTCGCGCGCGGCGACGACAACAAGCGCCAGCGTGGCGGCAAACGTGAACCCCAGTCCGAGGAAACCAAGGCCCTCGCTCCGCGCAAACAGATCCTCGATCAAACCGGTCACGCCGAGTCCGAGACCGAGCAAAATCAGCCCAGAGGTCGCGCTCCAGAACAGCGCGCCCCAGCGGAAACCGCGTTGCATCGGGACAATCGGCGTCTCGACCGGGACCGGCAGCAGGGCCGCTTCAGCCTCCGGCGTGATATGAACCGTGCCGCGCGGCGGGCGGCCTGAATCATCCGGGTCCATCACGACGACGCCGGGGTCGTCGAGTTTGAACGTCGCGGGACGCCGATGGGGAGAGCGCTCGCTCATTGCAGTCTGTCTCCAAGCAGGAATTGGAGGGCGCGGTCGAGGCGGATGTGAGGCAGAGCGGGTTCCGCGGTGCCTTC
Organism: uncultured Alphaproteobacteria bacterium; assembly: GCA_963814615.1. Taxonomy (GTDB): domain Bacteria; phylum Pseudomonadota; class Alphaproteobacteria; order Rhizobiales; family Xanthobacteraceae; genus Bradyrhizobium. The sequence continues at coordinate 631,278 of CAWFDN010000002.1, forward strand.
ATGCTGGAGTGCCGGCGGACGAAAGCGAAGAAAGCGAAAATCGGTCTTCTCGGCGCTCGCGCTGGAGAGGCCGCGAAACGCTCCCTCGCCGGCAAAGAGCTGCTCCGGATCGGCCGGCAGATCGCCCGGAAAGGTCGCGACTTCGGCCTTGCCGTCGAACACCTCGCCATTGACCCTTTCGCCCGGCGCTGGTGTCCCCAGGATCGAGGGCAGCTTTTCCCGGCCGCGCTGTATTTGGGCCTCGCGGGTGGCGCGGACCGCGGCCAGCGCCACGACGTCGATATCGGCGCCGGTGTCCTCGGCTCTCGCGACGGCTCTCCCTACGGTCCGTCGCAACACCGCTTCGAGGCGATCGTGGCTCGAATGGTGCAAATGATCGGCCTTGGTGGCGGCAAACAAGATGCGGTCGATCCTGGGTCGGAACAGGCTTGATAGAAGCGTCGAGCGGCCGATCCTGAAGCATTCCAAAATGCCCGCCAGCGCGGCTTCGAGGTCCACCAGCGCTTCCGGTCCCGAGTTGAACGCCGAGAGCGCATCGACCAACACGAGCTGGCGATCGAGCCGCGAGAAATGATCTCGGAAGAACGGCCGGACCACGACGTCCTTATAGGCCTCGTAACGTCGGCGCATCATGGCCCACAGCGATCCGTCGGGCGCCGCGCCGTCATCGGGCAGATCGAGCGGTGCAAAGGTCAACGCCGGGGAGCCCGCGAGATTGCCCGGCATCAGGAAGCGGCCGGGCGGCAACAGGCTCATCGCGAAGCGCTCGTCGCGGCAGCCGCGTAAATAGTCGGTGAACAACCGCGCCGCCGTGAGCGCGGCTTGTTCGTCTTCGTGGCCTGACGCATTCAGCGTCGTCAGATAGGCGTGCCATGCCGTCGCCAACGGGGCGCGCGGCCGTGCCCGCGACAGGGCTAGGCTTTCGCCGCACCATTGCTCGTAAGTTTTGTTGAGTAGCGGCAGATCGAGCAGCCATTCGCCGGGATAGTCGACGATATCGAGCGTCAGCGTGCGATCCGCGCCATTCCGCCGCTGATAGTCGATCACCAGCCGCAGCTCGCTGATATCCACCGTGGAGTTCGGCCAACCCCGCTCCTCGATCAGGGTGCGGACATGGTTTTCATAATCAAAGCGCGGCACCGCGTCGTCGGGCTGCGGCTCCAGCCGGGCGCGCGCGATCCGGCCCGTGGCGAACGGCTCGAACACCGGAAAGCGGCCACCGCGGGTGAGGCCGTGAATCAGCGCGGTGATGAAGACGGTCTTGCCGGCCCGTGACAGGCCGGTCACGCCGAGCCGAACCGTCGGATGGAAAAAGTGCTCGCCATAATCCTTCAGGGCCCGCGCCGACAGGCGCGCCTCCTCGACAATATCGGAAAAGCGGAGGGCCATGCGGGCTTGGAAATCTCGCTGTGACGGAGCAAACGGGCGGGAGAACTGTCCAAAAAGTGGCGATTGGCGGGCCAAAATCAAGCTTCATATTTAGGACGCGATTGGAAGCGAGGTAGTTAGCGGTTCGTTGACCTCCCAAGCGGTATTATTTATCGCTGCGTCAGAAAGGCTGCGGGGCCGCCATGACCATTTTCACGCTCAAACAACTAGCTTCGACGTCCGTCCATGCGGCGGCCGGCGCTGTCCGCTGGAATTACGATCGGGCTGAACTGATCGCCGACGGCGTCGTGCACGGGATCGGCGTGTTCTCTGGATTGATCGCCGCCACCGTGCTGATCGTGCTGACGGCGGTCTACGCCACCGCGTTTGAAGTTGCCGTGGTGTCGGTCTATGTCGGGGGATTGCTGGCCATGCTGGTGTTGTCGGCGACCTATAATTTGTGGCCGGTCTCCCGCGCCAAATGGGTGCTCCGTCGCTTCGATCATTCGGCGATCTATGTGCTGATCGCCGCGACCTACACGCCGTTCATCATGGAATTGAAGAACAGTATTTTCGCCGTCGCGCTTTTGATCGGCGTGTGGTGCGTGGCGATCGTCGGCATCGTGCTCAAACTGTTGTTGCCGGGACGCTTCGATCGGCTCTCCGTCGGGCTGTATCTGGCGATGGGCTGGAGCGGCTTCATGCTCTACGACGCGGTCGTGAAGGTACTGCCGGCGACGGCGCTGGGGTTCGTGCTGGCGGGCGGCGCGCTGTATAGTCTGGGGGTGATCTTTCACGCCTGGCAGCGGCTGCGATTCCAGAACGCGATCTGGCATTGCTTTGTGCTGTTGGGCGCGGCCTGCCATTATACGGCCGTGCTCGATCTGGTTTTGGCCTGATCATTCTTGCCTTCAAAAAACGGACGCCACGATGCAGGTGACTGACAAGATCGTGGTGGTCACCGGCGGCGCCAACGGCATCGGGCGGGCGCTCTGCGAAGCCTTCCATCGCGCCGGGGCGGCCAGGGTGATCGTCGCCGATCTCGACGTCGCCGGTGCGAGAAGCGGTGGCGGCCTCGATCGGCGGCGCCGCCTTCAAATGCGATGTCGGGCAGGAGAAAGACATCCGCCACGTCATCGAGGAGACCGAACGCCAATTCGGCCCGATCACGCTGTTTTGCTCCAATGCCGGCATCGGCGCCGGGTTCGATCCAATGTCGGAGAACGCCGGCGGCGCTTCCGACGAGCCGTGGGCGAGAAGCTGGGCGATCCACGTCATGGCGCATGTCTACGCCGCGCGGCATTTGATCCCGCGAATGAAGGCGCGCGGCGGCGGATATTTCCTCAATACGATTTCCGCTGCGGGTTTACTGTCGCAGGTCGGAAGTCCGGCCTATTCGACCACCAAGCACGCGGCGATAGGGTTTGCGGAAAATCTCGCGATCTCGCACAAGGCCGACGGCATCCGGGTTTCGATCCTGTGTCCGCAGGGCGTCGACACCGACATGCTCCGCTCGATCCCGAAGGGCCCGCAATCCGGCGACGGCGATCTGACGCCCGAGCAGGTGGCGAAGGACGCTCTTCGGGGAATCGAGCAGGAGACTTTCCTGATTCTGCCGCATCCGCAAGTCCTCGGCTACATGCGCAACAAGACCGAGAATTACGATCGCTGGATCGCCGGGATGGCGAAGATCCAGGCCAAGATGCGGGAAGCGTTTGGGAAGTAACGCGTGTCATTGCGAGCGCAGCGAAGCAATCCATAGTCGCACCGGAAGCAGAGCTGGATTGTTTCGTCGCTGGCGCTCCTCGCAATGACGCCGCTCGAAATTTCAACCCTTCTTCGCGTACAGCAGCGGCACGGCCGAATCCACCATCACTTCGATCAGGCTGACGCCGTCATGCGCAAGACCACGCTTGAGCGCGGACGCGAGGTCGGAGGATTTCTCGACGCGCACCGCGTCGCAGCCGAGGCCTTGCGCGATCTGCACGAAGTCGATGCCAGGCAGATCGAGGCCGGGCACGTTGCGTACCTGCATCACCTGGCTGAACGAGCGCATCGCGCCGTAGCCTGAATTGTTGAGTACCACCACCGTCAGCGGCAGCTTGCGTTGCGACGCGGTCCATAGCGCCTGGATCGAATACATCGCGGAGCCGTCGCCGATCAGGCACACGGTGCGGATATCGGGGCGGTCGAGTGCGATGCCGACCGCGGCCGGGAGCGCGTAACCGAGGCCGCCACTCGCCATGGTGTAGAAACTATCCTGGCCGCGCATCGGCATGAATTTTTGCATCGCGGGGCGATGCGACGGGGCTTCCTCGACCAATGCGGCGTCGTCCGGCATGGCTTCCGCAAGCGTGTGCAGCAGATATTCGACGGGGATCGGATCGGCGGCATGGGGTGTGGGCGGCAAGACACGACCAGTGGGGATTGCGCGCTTGGTCTCGGGCAAGAGATCGAGCAGCATCGTCAGTGCGGGTTTTATCGTGGCGATGATGCTGGTGCCGAGCGGCGTGGCCGCGGCCGCCGTCGGATCGTCGGTGATCTGGAAGATCGCGGTCGCGCCATCGAAGATCGACGCATGGCCTTCGACGTGAAACGTAAACACCGGTGCGCCGATCACGACCACCAGATCGTGGTCGCGCAACGTGTCCGAAAGCTGCGCCGGAGAAGCATGAAGGAAGCCCGCAAATTGCGGGTGTCGTTCCGGAAAACTGCAGCGCGCCGAAAACGGGCTGACCCACACCGACGCGCTCGCCTTCTCCGCGACGCGCACCATCAAATCCACGGCCTGCGCGCGATCGACGCCGGGGCCGACGATGAGAGCGGGACGTTTGCTTGCCGAAAGCGCTGTCGCCAGCGCCTTCATCGCGTCCGCGTCGGGGCCCAATTCCCGGCTGATGTTGCGGGCCTCAATGGCTTGCGTTTGATGGGTCCAATCATCGATCGGCACCGAGACGAAGGTCGGCCCGCACGGTGGTTGCATCGCCACATAATACGCCCGCGCGATCGCCGCCGGGACGTCTTCGGCCCGCGCCGGCTCGACGGAGAATTTGACGTAAGGCCGGGGGAATTCGGATGCGCGCTCGGCATACAGAAACGCTTGCAGCGGCAGGATGCTGCGCGCCTGCTGGCCAGCGGTAATCACCAGCGGCGTCTGGTTGCGGAAAGCGGTGTAGATGTTGCCGAGCGCGTTGCCGACGCCGGCGGCGGAATGAAGGTTGACGAAGCCGGCGTTGCGGCTGGCCTGGGCGTAACCGTCGGCCATGCCGATCACGGAGGCTTCCTGCAGCCCGAGCACGTAGTCGATATCGTCGGGCCAATCGCTTAAGAACGGCAATTCGGTCGAGCCGGGATTGCCGAACATTTTGCGGATTCCGAACGCCCGCAACAGGTTGAGCGTCGCGTCCTTGACGCTGATCGATGAGTTGGTGCTCTTTGCTAACTTCCGAGACAACGTTGATTTTCCTTCACACGAGGCGCGGCGCCGCGCTCACCAGACGGCGGTAGCCTTCATCGTCGGTTGATCTGCCGAATTCGCCGCCCACAGTTCCATGCCGGCATTGGTGTCGTTGGCGTTGATGCTGAACTCGCTGCCTTCGAACAACGGCTGCACGCCACGATAGCTGAATTTCTTCGGCGCCGCGCCGTCATGAAGCTTTGCGGCGAATTCCACCAGCAATGCCGCCTGCATCGGGCCGTGGAAGATCAAGCCGGGATAGCCCTCGACCTTGGTGACGTAGTCGCGGTCGTAATGGATGCGGTGGCCGTTGAAGGTCAGCGCCGAATAGCGAAACAAAAGCACGGAATTGGCCATGTGGCTTTCGCGGTGCTGCGCGGATGGCGCCATCGGCGGCTTGGCCGGCGCGGAGGGCGTTGTCGTCGAGATATCCCGATAGACGATGTCCTGACGTTCGCGGATCGCCAAGCCGCGCGGCGTCGTGATCAGGTGTTCGACGGAGACGAAACACAGCACACCGGTGCTGCCGGTTTTCATGGTTACATCTGAAATGCGCGAGGTCCGCGTCACCTCGTCGTCGATTCGCAACGGTTCCAGGAATTCCAACTCGCCGCCGGCCCACATCCGGCGCGGCAGCGGCACCGGCGGCAGGAAGCCGCCGCGCGCGGGATGACCGTCCGGTCCGAGTTCCGACATCGGATAAACCGGCTGCGCCAGGCACCAATGCACGGTCGATGGCGCGGTATCGCCCGGCTTCGGCGCGCCGATCTCCATGAACAACGTGGCGCGCAGGCCCTTCACCAGTTGCGCGGTGACGGTGTCGGAGGCCTCATTGGTGCGGCCGATCCATTGGCGCAAATGGTCGAGATCGGGTTTGTCGGTCATGACGATTGGGTCCGGAGATGAGGAGGTTTGGCGGTCCCGGTGTGGTCGCCGATGCCGGGCACGGCGCCGTAATGACGCGGTTGATCGACGACGATGGCGGCGGGCGCCGGATAGCTCACCGGCCCCGCCGGTGTGTCCACCTCGATCCGGCGCAGATGCGGGTGCACCGCAAGGTCGGCCATGGTGTTGACCTCGGCAAAGGCGATGTCGGCGTCGGACAAACGTTGCAGCAGGATCTCACGCGTCATCGTCGCAAAGATGTCGCCGACGGTCTGGTCGGTCAGTTGGCGGTTGCGGACGCGCTCGACCATGTTGGAAAATCTGGCATCGTTCGGCAGCTCAGCTTGACCCAACACATCCGCGCATAATTTTTTCCATTCGCGTTCGCTCTGGATCGAAATCAGAATGTCCTTGCCGTCCTTCGAGCGAAAGACGCCGTAAGGCGCAATCGACGGGTGGGCGAGGCCCATCCGTTGCGGCGGGTTGCCGGCTTCCGAATTGAGCAGCGGCACCGTCAGCCAATCGGCCATCACGTCGAACATCGAAATCCGGATGTCCGCGCCCTTGCCGTGGCGCGACCGCCCGATCAGTGCTTCCAGGATGGCGGCATGCGCGGTGGCGCCGGTGGCGACATCGACGATCGACACGCCCACGCGCGAGGGGCCGTCCGGGCTGCCGGTGATCGAGGCCAATCCGCTTTCGGCCTGGATCAGCAGGTCGTAGGCCTTGCGATGCGCGTAGGGGCCGTCGTCGCCATAGCCCGAGATGGTGCAACAGATCAGCTTTGGGTAATCTTTTCGCAGGCGCGGAAGCGAGAAGCCGAGCTTGTCCATCGAGCCCGGCTTGAGATTCTGGATCAGCACGTCGGCACTCGCAATCAGGTCTTCGAGGCTGGCGCGGCCTTCTTTGGTGGCAAGGTCGATCACCACGGAATCCTTGCCGCGGTTCAGCCAGACGAAATAGCTGCTTTGGCCCTTCGCCGCGGCATCGTAGCCGCGCGCAAAGTCGCCCTCGGGGCGCTCCACCTTGATGACATGCGCGCCGGCGTCGGCGAGCCGCGAGCTGCAGAACGGCGCGGCGACCGCCTGTTCGACGGCAATGACGATCAATCCCTCAAGCGGCAACATCTGATGTTCTCAATAAGAGCGCGGCATGCCGAGCACGTGCTCGGCGAGATAGGACAAAATGAGATTGGTCGAGATCGGCGCCACTTGATAGAGCCGCGTTTCGCGGAATTTGCGTTCGATATCGTATTCTTCCGCAAAGCCGAAGCCGCCATGGGTTTGCACGCAGGCGTTGGCGGCTTCCCAGGAAGCATCGGCCGCGAGCATCTTGGCCATATTGGCTTCGGCGCCGCAATCCATGCCGGCTTCGTATTTGCGGGTGGCTTCCTTGACCATCAATTCGGCCGCGCGCATCGAGGCGTAGGCTTTGGCAATCGGAAACTGGATGCCTTGGTTCTGGCCGATCGGACGGCCGAACACTGCGCGCTCCTTGGCATAAGCGGAGGCCTTGGCGATGAACCATTTGGCGTCGCCGACGCATTCCGCCGCGATCAGGATACGCTCGGCATTCATGCCGGACAGGATGTAGCGAAAGCCCTTGCCTTCCTCGCCGATCAGGTTTTCGGCTGGCACCCTCATGTCGGTGAAGAACACTTCGGTGGTGGAGTGATTCATCATGGTGCGAATCGGACGGATCGAGAGTCCGCTGTTTTTGGCTTCCCGCATATCGACAATGAAAACCGACAGTCCGTCGGTGCGCTTTTGGGATTGCTCCTTCGGCGTGGTCCGCGCCAACAGCAGCATCAGGTCGGAATATTCGGCGCGGCTGGTCCAGATTTTCTGGCCGTTGACGATGTAGCCGTTGTTGCCGTCGCGTTTGGCGAAAGTTTTCAGCGACGAGGTATCGGTGCCGCTGGTCGGTTCGGTGACCCCGAACGCCTGCAGCCGCAATTCGCCGCTGGCGATCTTCGGCAGCCATTTCGATTTCTGTTCGTCGCTGCCGTGTCGTAAGAGCGTGCCCATGGTGTACATCTGCGCATGGCAGCCGCCGCCATTGCATCCCGCGCGCTGGATCTCTTCGAGGATCGCGGCTGCCGCGGACAGTTTCAGCCCGGCGCCGCCGTATTCCTCGGGGATCAAGACCGAGAGATAGCCGGCTTGCGTCAGCGCGTCGACAAAGGCCTTGGGATAGGCCATCTCGCGGTCGAGCTTGCGCCAATATTCGCCGGGGAATTGGGCGCAGAGCTTGGCCACGGCTTCGCGGATGTCGGCATATTCGTCTTGTTCGGTGGTGGTCATTGGTACTCGGCTGGCAGATGGAAAGCGCGGTCTGCCCCATTCGTTTTGGGGATGATACGAGGCCTATCGCGCGGGAGGAACCCTGCGCTGTCATGGCTTCTGGGGACCCGAGGGGTCAAGCTCAATGTTTACAGTGCTGGTCTGCTCATGTCGGGATGCGCACCGGCAAAAACTCGTAGCCTCGCACAAAGCTGGAATACACGCGCTTCGGCTCGCCGACCACCTCGATCGTGTCGAACCGCTTCAGCATCTCTTGCCACACGATCTTCAGTTGCAGTTCGGCAAGCCGCATGCCGACGCAGCGGTGGATGCCGAAGCCGAACGACATATGGGTGCGGGGCCGGGCGCGGTCGATGATGAAGTCGTTGGGGTTCTCGATGACCTCTTCGTCGCGGTTGCCCGAGATGTACCACATCACCACCCGGTCGCCCTTGCGGATTTTCTTATCCCCGAGTTCGGTGTCTTCAAGCGCGGTGCGCCGCATATGCGCCAGCGGCGTCTGCCAGCGAATGACCTCCGGCACCATGGAATCGATCAGCACCGGATTGTCGCGCAGCTTTTGGTACTGGTCGGGGTTTTCGTTCAAGGCGAGCACCGATCCGGTCATGGTGTTGCGGGTGGTATCATTGCCGCCGACGATCAGCAGGATGATGTTGCCCATCAGATTGTCGCGGTCCATGTGCCGGGTGGCGTCGCTGTGCGCCATCATCGAGATCAGATCGTTTTTCGGCTCGGCGTTGACGCGCTCGTTCCAGAGCTTGGCGAAATAGGCTGCGCACTCGTCCATCTCGGTCCGGCGCTGTTCCGGCGATTCAACGATCATGCTTTTTGGCAAGGCGGTCGAGACGTCGGACCAGCGGGTCAGTTTGCGGCGTTCCTCCCACGGAAAATCGAACAGCGTCGCCAGCATCTGCGTGGTCAGTTCGATCGACACCCGGTCGACGAAATCAAAGGTCTCGTTGCGCGGCAAGGCATCGAGCACCCTGCCGGCGCGCTCACGAATCAGCACGGCGAGTTCGTCCAGATGCGCCGGCGTGAACATCGGCGACACCGTCTTGCGCTGGGCGTTGTGCCGCGGCTGATCCATTGCGATGAAGCTCGGCCATTCGTAGCCAACGGGTGCGTCGCGGATCATGATGCCGCCGAGCGTGACGTCGGAGGAAAAGATGCCGTGGTTGGTATCGACATGCATGATGTCGTTATATCTGGTGACCGACCAATAGGGCTCGATCGGCGAGTTGGCGCAATAATGCACCGGCTCTTCCTTGCGCAGCCGCTCGAAATACGGCCACAGCGTGTCGTCGCGAAATAATTTCGGCGCGCCGGGATGGAAATCCTTCAGCGGTGTGGAATAGGCGGCTTCGCGCGCGGCGCGTTGAAACTCGTTGCTGTCGGCTCGAACGGATGTCTGGATGTTCATCGTTCATCATCCCCATACTGGGTTCCCAAATGCTGGGTTCTAAAGTGCCGCTCAGCGACGATGCGCGACCGGTGGGGTCTCGTAAATCTTGTCAAAACTACACCCGCTGGGGCCCGCCGACCACCTCAATATTACTCAGGTGCATTCTGCCGCATCGCAGCGTCGCTCGGTGAGGCAATCCAGCCATGCCCCTTCTCAGCCCGTCCGGCCCGTGACAAGCTCATTTTCAACGAATAAGGCTGTGCGCGAAATAGGCCGCATGATTTGCCCGGAGGCAGCCCGACCATGATTCCCAACGCGCACCGGATGTTCAATTTCGATCTCGGCGAAACCGCGGACGCCATTCGCGAAACCGTGCAGGATTTTTCGACCCACGAGATCGCGCCGCGCGCCGATGAAATCGACAAGAGCAATCAGTTCCCCCGCGACCTGTGGCCGAAGCTCGGCGCGCTTGGCTTGCACGGTATTACCGTCGAGGAGGAATATGGCGGCTCGGGGTTGGGCTATCTCGATCACTGCATCGCGATGGAGGAAATTTCACGTGCCTCGGCGTCGGTGGGTCTGTCCTACGGCGCGCATTCCAACCTTTGCGTCAACCAACTACGGCGTAACGGCAACGAGGCGCAGAAGCGAAAATATCTGCCCAAGCTGATTTCCGGGGAGCATGTCGGCGCGCTGGCGATGTCGGAGCCCGGCGCCGGTTCGGACGTGGTGTCGATGTCGACCCGCGCCGAAAAAAAGGGCGATCGGTACGTCATCAACGGAACCAAGATGTGGATCACCAATGGCCCCATTGCGGAAACGCTGGTGGTTTACGCCAAGACCGATCCCGCCGCCGGTCCGCGCGGCATCACGGCCTTCATCATCGAGAAAGGCATGAAGGGATTTTCGACCGCGCAAAAGCTCGACAAGCTCGGCATGCGCGGCTCCGACACCGGCGAATTGATTTTCGAGAATTGCGAAGTGCCGGAAGAAAACGTGCTCGGCGAGGTCGGCCGCGGCGTTGGGGTGCTGATGTCCGGTCTCGATTACGAGCGTTCGGTGCTGGCGGCAGGTCCGCTCGGGATCATGCAGGCGTGCCTCGACGTGGTGATGCCCTATGTTCACGAACGCCAGCAATTCGGCCAACCGATCGGCAGCTTTCAATTGGTGCAGGCCAAGATCGCCGACATGTACACGACGATGAACGCGTCGCGCGCTTACGTCTACGCGGTGGCGAAGGCTTGCGACCGCGGCGAGACCACGCGTGAAGACGCCGCCGGCGCCATTCTTTATTCATCCGAGAAAGCGACGCAATGTGCGCTCGACGCGATTCAACTGCTCGGCGGCAACGGGTACATCAACGACTACCCCGCCGGCCGGCTGTTGCGCGACGCCAAGCTCTACGAGATCGGCGCCGGCACCAGCGAAATCCGCCGCATGCTGATCGGCCGCGAGCTATTCGAAAAGTCGGTTTAAAGATACATTAAGATGGATCGGGTTTTGAAGTTGACGAATCTCTATATGTGGCTCTTCTATCTGTAGTTTTATTTCGAATTCATTTTCTTGGGGGTTGATCCGTGAACCAGATGAGTTCTGTACCGCAGCATCTGCCGCCGATGCCGCTGTCGTTTTCCGGCGATCGCAGAGAATTCCGCGATCTCGTGGAGCACGGCACCTGGCTCGAACTCATTACGATCGGCTTTTATCGTTTTTGGCTCGCCACCGACATTCGTCGTCACTTGTGGTCTAACACCCATGTTGACGGCGACGTTGCCGAATACACCGGCCGCGGCAAGGAATTGCTGATCGGGTTTCTGTTCGCGCTAGCGATCATTGTGCCGGTGTATCTGGCCTATTTTCTGGTCAGTCTTGAAGCCGAACGGCTCAAGGTTTTCGCCGGTCTTCCCCTGTTTGCATTTTTCTACCTGTTCGGACAGTTCGCCATCTATCGGGCGAGGCGTTATCGCCTGACGCGCACCGTGTGGCGCGGGGTGCGGTTCTGGATGAGCGGGTCAGGTTGGGCCTATGCCGCGCGTGCTGCGCTATGGGGCCTGCTGATGCCGCTAACCCTCGGCTTGATCCTGCCATGGCGCGAAGCGGCGCTCGAACGTTACAAGATGCGGCACTGTTATTACGGCGAGCTTCAAGGCAGCTTCGAGGGCCGCGGCTGGGACTTTTTCAAACGCGGCTGGTGGCTGTGGTCAATGGCCGTTGCTCCGCTCATTGTGGTGCCGCTATCCAAATTCATTCCCGTCGCGTCGCCGCTAGCTAAATCTCAAATTGCCGGGGTGGCCACGCTCTGCATACTTCTGTTAGCGCCCTTCGTTTATGGCGCGTTCAAAGCCGTCGAGTGGCGCTGGTGGCTCTCGGGTATCCGGTTTGGTGATGTTCGCGTCGAATCGGCATTATCGCGCGGGGCGCTGGTCGGCCTTTACTGGAAGGTGATCGGCTGGTTCTTGCTACTTGTCACGCTTTTGACGGTTTATCTGTTCACTTGCGGGGCCCTATTTGCGAGCATTGGAGGCCTGCCTTTTACCCCAGCCAGTTTTCAGGGGAGTATTCCGATGTTGGTGCTCGGGGGGATCGGCTATTTGGCGTTCATTCTCTTGTTGAACATCGTGTTGCGGGTTTATCTGGTGCGCGATGTATGGGCGAGAGTGATCGGATCGACGACGGTCCACGATATCGACGCGGCGGCGAATATTCCCATAAGAGGCGATCTGGCCAATGCGGTGGGCGAGGGCCTTGCCGACGGACTGGATGTGGTCGGGTTTTAGCTCATGAGTATTTGTATCGATGGATAGCGGGCCGGAAAATGGTTCGGCGTCGTCGGGACCGGGCGGCTCGGCAGTTTATTTCGATGGAACGTCGAGCAGACGCCATTTGGTGACGTTGGCATTCGGGGATCGGCTTGAACTCCACGAGTTCCCGGAAGCCGTGGTCGAATGGTCCTATGCCGATATCCGCCGCGTCGACGGGCCTTCCGGCATTCTTCGGCTGACCTGTCTGACCGCGCCGGCGTTGGCGCGGCTTGAGATCCGCGATGTAGCTGTGGCCGGGGAACTCATTTCTCGCTGTGTCCAACTGGATGAAAATGTTCCGGGCCATCGCGGCGTTGCCGCCATTGTCGGGTGGTCGCTGGCAGCGGCGGTTTCGATCGTCGGCGTGGTTCTGTTCGGGGTCCCGCTCGCCGCGGATCGCTTGGCACCGCTGGTGCCAGAAGCGTTCGAGCAGCGGCTCGGCGACGTTGCGGAGGGGCAGGTTAAGGTGCTGTTTGGCGGCAAGACCTGCGATTATGTATTGGGACAGGCCGCGTTTTCCAAGCTTGTGAAGGCTGTTCGCGAGTCTGCGGGCCTGGATACTTCGGTCCAAGCCGCGGTGTTGTCGACCCCGGTTCCCAATGCCTTCGCGCTGCCTGGTGGCAAGGTCTATTTGTTCAGCGGGCTGCTGGCAAAAGCAGAAAACCCGGATGAGATCGCGGGCATCCTGGCGCATGAACTCGGTCATCTCAAGCATCGCGATGGTACGCGCAATCTGATTTACAACGGCGGGACTTCGTTTCTGATCGGGTTGTTGTTTGGCGACGTCACCGGCTCGGGCGCCTTGCTCTTTGCGTCACGCTCGATTGTGACGGCGTCTTATTCGCGGGAAGCGGAACAAAATGCCGATGCGTTTTCAATCGAGGTGATGCACAGGCTCGGCCGGTCGCCAAAGGCCATGGGTGAGTTGCTGTTTCGCGTCACCGGAAAGGAAGTGGACAAGAGCTTGTCCATTCTGTCGAGCCATCCGCTGACCGAGGATCGGTTGAAGCGCATGACTAGCGAGGATCAACCGCCGAGCGGCTCGCCATTGTTGACAGCGCAGGAATGGGCGTCGCTAAAATCGATCTGCAATTCCGGTTCAAAACTCTGATCGTCTACTCCGCGAGATTATTCACCTTCTTCACCCATGCGCGAACGTCCGGGAGCACTTCGGGCAGCGCCGCCTTGACCTCTTCGACGCTCATGCCGGCCTTGATGCGCGGGTCGTACAAAATATTGAGAATGTACTGGTCGTAAACGTCGAAAAACCCCATCGACACGGAATCGTTGAACATGGTCCAGGGCACCGACGACGTATCGTTGATCGGCCCCAACGCCTGCAGCAATTCTTCATAGGCGCAATCGAGGAAGATGAAATCGCCCTTGTCGACGGTCAAAAGGACGTCGGAGTGCTCGATTTCGAATTTCTCGTTCTTGCGAAAACCGGACAGGCATTGCGGATCGAGCGAGCTCTTGATCGCGCGCGCCCGTTGGCTGCCGTAGAAGTTGCCGATGGTGCGAAACAGATCGCGGTCGCGCACCAGCGTGACGAGGACGTTGGCGCCCTCGGCCGTCTCCGCCATGGCGATGTCGAGATGCGCAATCCGTTGTGCGATGTCGGCAACGACTTTTGTCAGTTGCGCCTTGCGATCCCGGCGGTTGCCATCGGCGAACACCCGCACTGGCATCTGATATTTTCGGATACGGTCGACGCGGCCGGCCAGATGATATTCGGCGCCGAAGGCGGTCTTGAAAAATCCGTCGGTGATTTCGCTGTCGGTGAACGTTTTCTTTTCGGTGCGCTGACGCGATGCGATGGCTGGGATTTCGGCTGATGCCGGTGGCGGCATGACAACGGTGCCGAACGCGATTGGCGCCAAAGCGACCGCGAATACCTTTCGGATATACGAAAATCGATCGGGAGCGCTCATCGTAACGACGCTGCCGCATTCGGCTCGCGTACGCAAGGTTGGGCGTGGCGCTAGTTTTTCACGATAACGGTGGCGCCGACGGAGACGCGATCATAGAGGTCGGTGACGTCGTCATTGGTCATGCGGAAGCAGCCGGACGATACCGCCTGGCCGATGGTCTCCGGCTCGTTCGAGCCGTGAATGCGATAAAGCGTGCTTCCCAGATACATGGCGCGGGCGCCGAGCGGGTTTTCAATGCCGCCTGCCAGATGGCGCGGCAGGTCGGGCCGCCGCGCCAGCATCTGCCTGGGCGGGGTCCAACTCGGCCATTCTTTTTTGGCGGAGATGCGGTGGACACCGCCCCAGCGAAAACCGTCGCGGCCGACACCGATGCCGTACCGCAGCGCCTGGCCGTTGCCGAGAACGAGGTAAAGCCGCCGTTCGGCGGTGCTTATGACAATGGTACCCGGCGCATATCTGTCGGGAAAGCTCACCAGGGTTTTCGGGATCGGGCTGGAGCCGCTGCTCCCGAAATTGGAACCGCCGCCGAAGATGTCGCGAAACTCGAAGCCCTGGGCCCGTGCATGGCCAACGTCGGCGAGCCAGGTCAACGCCACCAACACGAAAGCAAGCGTCCGGATCATTTTTTTCCTCGCAAAATGGCCCCTCTCCCGAAACAGGCCACACTTCATGCGATTTCGCAAGCCATGGCGAGGCCCGCGTCTTCGATTCTCAAGTACCGCGGTTAAAACGGCGTCACTGCCGCGGCGATGGCAGCAATGCCTCGCGAAACCTTTGACGAAATGCGCTGGGAATGATTGATCTTCGATCGGCCTCAAGAGCGCCAGTATGCGGTCGCGCTCTCAATGATTAACGCTGCGGGAGTGGAACGATGAACGGTGCGGAAAGTCTGGTGCGGACCTTGGTCGCGGGCGGCGTCGACGTTTGCTTCGCCAACCCCGGCACCTCGGAAATGCATTTTGTCGCAGCTCTCGATCGGGTCGAAGGCATGCGCTGCGTGCTCGGCCTGTTCGAGGGCGTGGTGACCGGCGCGGCCGACGGCTATTTCCGCATGAGGGGCACGCCGGCATCGACCTTGCTGCATCTCGGCCCGGGGCTCGCCAACGGTCTTGCCAATTTGCACAACGCCAAGAAGGCGAATTCCGGCATCGTTAATATCGTCGGCCAGCATGCGACCTACCACATCGAATACAATGCGCCTTTGACCTCCGACATCGAGGGCCTGGCGCGGCCGATGTCGGCCTGGGTGCGCACCTCGCCGGATGCGAAATCGGTCGCCAGGGACGGCGCCGCCGCGATCGCCGCGGCCAAAGGTTTCCCGCCGCAGATTGCAACCCTGATCCTACCTGCCGACACCGCGTGGAACGAGGCCGACGGCATCGCGCAGGTGCCCTCTGAATCCCAGCATGCGAGCTACTCCTCGCAAGCGGTGGTTGCCGCGGCCAAGGTGCTGCGCAGCGGCGAACAAACGTTGCTGTTGCTCACCGGCAGCGCCTTGACCGAGCGCGGGCTGGCGCTGGCGGCACAAATCGCTGGCAAGACCGGCTGCAAGGTGATGGGGCAGACCTACAATCCGCGCATGGCGCGCGGGCGGGGGCGGTTTTCGATCGACCGGATTCCTTATGTCATCGAACAGGCGCTGCCGATCCTCAAGGACTTCCGCCATATCATTCTGATTGAGACCAACGATCCGGTGGCGTTCTTCGCTTATCCGAACAAGCCGAGCCTGTTGAAACCCGAGGGCTGCGAAGTCCATCGCATGACCTCGGGCGGAGAAAACTCGGTCGCCGCCCTGGAAGCCTTGGCGTCCGCGGTGGGCGCGAAGCCGAGCGACGCCAAGTCGCAAGCTCTCGTCGACCTCGCTAAACCAACGGGCGCGCTGACCCACGCTTCGATCGCGCAGGCGATCGCGATGGCGATTCCGGAAAATGCCATCGTGATCGACGAATCCATCACCACGGGGCGCGGCTTCTTTCCGCCGACGGCCGCCGCCGCGCCGCACGACTGGCTGCAGAACATGGGCGGCTCGATCGGATTTTCGCCGCCGGTCGCGACCGGGGCCGCGGTGGCGTGTCCGGACCGCAAGGTGATCTGCATGGTCGGCGACGGCAGCGCGATGTACACGTTGCAGGCGCTGTGGACGCAGGCGCGCGAAAACCTCAACGTGACCACGATCGTGTTCGCCAACCGCATCTATCAAATCCTGCGCGGCGAATTCGATGGCGTTGGCGCAGGCGAGCCCGGCCAGCGGGCGCTCGACATGCTGAAAATCGACCGCCCGACGCTCGACTGGGTCGCGCTCGCCAAAGGCATGGGCGTGCCGGGCCGCGCGGTCGCGAACGCCGATGATTTCAACAAGGCACTGGCGGAAGCCATCGCCGAGCAGGGGCCGCGGTTGATCGAAGTGCAGATGTGAGGGCGACCATTCAATTGCCGCGGGCGTGCAAGGCCTGAGGATTATTTGTCGGAGGCACCATGCAGACCGGGCTGAACAAGATGGTCAACGCGCTCGGGGAGTTCTACGCGCGCGAGAGCTCTTTGTTTGAGAAGGATCTCGGCGAGCGCACGCTGACGCACCGGTTGGCGGTGTATCTGGAAAAGCAATTCGAAGGCTGGGACGTCGATTGCGATTACAACCGGCTCGGCGAGCGAACGCTGCGGCTGCCCAAAGGGAGCATCGTTTCGACCGACGACCATCTCGGAAAATCGATTTATCCCGACATCGTCGTGCACCAGCGCGACATTCCCAATAATCTGCTCGCGATCGAAGTGCGCAAAGCGAGCAATCATCAGGTACCGGAACATGACCAGCACAAGCTGCGGGCGCTGACCGACCCGCATTTGTGGTTCGCCTACCGGGTCGGGGCACTTTTGACACTTGGCAAGAAAACCGTCACTTCGTCGGAGGTCTATGTCGGCGGCGTGTTCGACAAGCCGTTGTCATTCTGGCTGGGTGAGCGGCTGAAGGATGTGGGGTTGGGATAAAGCATGATCCGGAAAAAGGGGGAACCGGTTTTCCCTTGCGACAAACGCGAAGCGTTTGCGCGGAGATCATGCGCAAAAAAGAAAAGAGATCATGATACGATTCAACCCAATCGCATCATGATCTCGTGCCGACCGATGCGGAGACTGCAAATGAGAAGCTTGAAACGATCCATCTTCGTAACCGCGCTGCTGTTGGCCGCTGGGCCGTTGACGCAGCAAGCCGGCGCGCAAGCCCCGGCGGCTCCGGGTTCGGCGGTCGAGGTCGCCTATCAGGCGATTCTCGCCAACCCTAAGGTGATCAAGACGCTCGAAGACATCAGGACCGATGACGACACGGCCTTCGCCGAGCAGAAACGCATCACCGAAATCCCCGCGCCGCCGTACAAGGAAAAAGTGCGCGCCGAATATTTTCTGAAGCGGTTTCAAGAACTCGGCTTCAAGGACGCCTCGATCGATGCCGAGGGCAATGTGATCGCGTTGCGCAAGGGCTCAGGCGGCGGCCGGCCGAAGCTCGTGGTCTCGGCGCATCTCGACACGGTGTTCCCCGAAGGCACCGACGTGGCCGTGAAGGAGAAAGACGGCGTCCTTCTCGCGCCCGGCATCGGCGATGACTCGCGCGGGCTCGCCGCGTTGCTGTCGCTGATCAAATCCATCAACGCCAACGGGATTGCGACGGTGGGCGACGTGATGTTCGTCGGCACCGTCGGCGAGGAAGAACTTGGCAATCTCAGAGGCGTTAAGGCGCTGTTTCGCGACCACGCCGACATCGACGGATTCATCTCGATCGACGGGCTCGGCGTTTCGCGCGTCGTCAATCAGGCGACCGGAAGCCACCGTTACGAGATGATCTTCAAGGGCCCCGGCGGCCACAGCTTTGCCGAGTTCGGGTTGCCGAGCGCGATCCATGCCATGGGCCGGGCGATTGCGAAGATTTCGGACCTGCAGACGCCCTCCGATCCGAAGACCACCTTCACCGTCGGCACCGTGGGCGGCGGCACCTCGGTCAACGCCATCGCCGGCGAGGCGCGGATGACGGTCGATATGCGCTCGAACTCGACCGAAGAATTGCTCACGCTCGAGGCCCGCTTGCTCGATCACGTCAAGCAGGCGGTCGTGGAAGAAAACGCGCGGTGGAAATCCGACAAGCTTTCCGCCGAGATCAAGCTGATCGGCGACCGGCCCGCCGGCCTCGTCGCGATGGATTCGCCGATCCTGCAGGCGACGCAGCGCGCGGTCACGGTTCTCACCCGCGCGCCGCGCGTGACTTTCGCCGGCTCCAGCACCAATTCCAATCTCGCAATGTCGTTGGGCATTCCTGCCGTCACCATCGGCGGCGGCGGCGAGGGCGGCAACTGGCACTCGCGCAATGAGTGGTACCGTCCAGTCGATGCCTATTTCGGCCCGCAAAACGCGCTGCTGACGATCCTGGTGCTGACCGGGCTCGACGGCGTGATCAAGCCGACGCTAGCGGTGCGGCAGGGGAAGTAGGTTTGTGCCTTCTTTCACCAGAAGCTTGTGCGCCGATGAGGTGAAAGGCGCCGCCCACCCTGGGACCGGTGGAACTTGGCAGCTTCCGCGTGATTATCACGGCGTGACTGAACCCGTGAGCCTCTGGCGGCGACTTATTTACCAGAGGCAAGCTCTGGGAGACCGGCATGACCGACTGGCACGATCGGATGGTCGACCGACCGGAAACGGATGGCGCGGTTTACGCGGCTGGGTGGACGATTTCGGGCCTCGCCGTACTCGGGACCATCGTCGCGGTCTGGGTGCTGGGGATTTAGCCGGGACGTTTGGCGTGCCGTTTGGCACGTACATCAGGGTTTAAATTCTGATTCCAGCGATGATGATGGTGGGCGCACAAGGGATCGAACCTTGGACCTCTCCCGTGTGAAGGGAACGCTCTCCCGCTGAGCTATGCGCCCGGGAATTTCGTGCACCGTCAAAAGCCGGCAAATCGGCATCTGACCGGCGGTACACGTCATCGAAGCCGCGATTTACGAAGTGCGGGCTAGGTGTGTCAAGCTGTCTGCCTCAAACTGCACGCCAAAGCCTCACCCCGACTGCTGCTGGCGGGCGCGGGAGGCATGGGATTGCAGCGCCCGAATCCGCTCGGCCAGCGTGCCGCCGCCCTCGGAAGCGGCGCCCTGGGTGGCGGCGCCATTGGCCGCAACACCGCTGGCGGGTCTTGCCGCCGTCACCGGGCTTGACGGTTCTGCGGCCAGCATGGCCTCGATCGGCGAATTCGGGCCTTCGAGCTGCATCGCCAGTTTGGCGACTTCGGCGGCGATATCGTTGATGCGTTCGCGCAACAGCGCGTTTTCCATGCGCTCGGTCGCCCACGTACTTTCGGCCTGCTGCTGCATCGCGTTGAGGTCGCGCTGCAACTTGGCGCGCTCGTCGCGGGCGACGCGGAGCTGTTCTTCGGCCGCGGCCTTTTCGCTCTTCAATTTTTCCAGCGCCGGCCATGTGCCGCTATTGGTGAGGGCGATCTCGTCGTGCAATTCCTTGACCGTGCGTTCCGCGGCCTCATTGGCCTGGCGCAGTTGCTTGCTTTCATAGTCGCGCTCGGCCAACAGTTTGCCTTGGGTGGCCAGCCGCGTTTCCAGATCGTTGACGCGGTTGCCGAGCATCTCCGCTTCCTTGACCTGGATGATCAACTGACGGTCCAGATCGGTGACGCGCTGGCTCAGATTTTCGACCCGGCTGCGCGCCTCGGCAAGCTCCCGCGTCGCTTTCCCGGATTCGCTGCGCTCCTGTTCGAGCCGCGCCTGGGTGGTGGTGAATTCCTTTTCGGCGTCGCTGACGCGTTCCTTGAGCGCATCGACCTGGACGCGCACCGCCATCAGTTCGACCTGACGGCTCTCCGCCATCATCGAACGGTCCGACAAATCGGCATTGATTTTGGCGAGATCGCTTTGCTTGTCCTTGAGCGCTTGCTCGGCGCTGCGCAGCGACCCCGTCTTGGCGGTGAATTCCTCTTCGGTAGCGCGCAACTGCTCTTTCATGGCTTTTTCGCGCGCTTCGAGCGAAAAGATCGTCGCGTTCTTTTCGCCTAGCTCGAGCTTCATGCGATTGATCGCATCGGTTTTCTTGCCGAGTTCGGCGAGCTGGCTGGTGGTCTTGTTCTTGAGCTGGTCGACGTTCATCTCCAGTCGCCGCGCCGACATCGCAAATTCCGCGCGCAGCTGATCCTTGTCGGCCTGGATTTCGGCCATCGACAGCGGCGTCGCCGCCTCCAGCCGCCGGGTCGTCAGCCGCACCGCGCGGTTATGCACCAGCGGCACGATCATCAGGCCGAACAGCATCGAGACCAGAAAACCGATCGCCAGATACATGATCGGTTCGATCATGAACGCCACTCCTCGCGCGAGACTTTAACGTTATCTTTTTGTTTGAGCATGATCTCCGCGCAAACGCTACGCGTTTGTCGCGAAGGAAAACCGGTTCCCACTTTTCCGGATCATGCTCCAATCACAATGCCACGGGCGGCGGGACAAAGGCCAGTCCATCGCCGCACTCACATCGATCCGTCACGCAAGCCGTCCGGGCTTGGTGTCGGACGTGGTCAGAACGGGTTCCAGGTCGCGCGCGGCGTATATTTGAGGTAGCCGATATTGGCGCCGAGGCGCAGGCCGAGGCCGGACCGGATCGGCACCAGCACGATGTTGTTCGCGGTCAGCGCGGTCATCCCGAAGCCGCCGATGATATAGGCGGAGCCATCGATGCCGGCAAAGCGCTGGTAGATCGCGTTGGTCGCGGGAAGGTTGTAGACCAGCGTCATGGTGCGGGCGCCGTCGCCGCCCCAGTCGAAGCCGACCGATGGGCCCTGCCAATAGACCCGCAAATCGCCGGCATTCTTGGTGTAGAGCGTGCCTTCGCCGTATCGCAGCCCGGCGACAAAGGCGCCGGAGCCTTCCTCGCCGAGAATATAGCCGTTGGGCAGGCCCCATTGGCTGACCGCCCGTTCGATCACCGAGGCGAGGCCGCGCGAGACGTTGCCGAAAAACCGGTGTCCGGCGTTGGTCAGTTCGTCCGGACCGTAGGTACTGGGGCCGGGCTGTTGCGGCGGCGCCGCTTGCTGCGAGGAAGCGGGCACAGTCCAGCACATCAGCGCGGCGGCGAGCGTCACCGCGGCAAGGCGTGAGGCAAGAATCATAAAAGAACCCCTGGGTATTGAAATCTGGCCGCCGCCTTAACCGGATGCCAACAAGCACGGCTTTAGGGTGCGCCCAGTGTCCCCCAACTCGGTAGTTATCGGCATCAACTATGACGGCACAACGGCAGGAAGCAAATGGCTGGCGCCCCGGAATAGTCTTTATCGCTTTGCTGGCAGGTTTGGTGAGCCTGACCGCAGCCGCCGGCCTTCCGCGTCCAGCCCAGGCTGCGACCACCGAACGGGTGATCGTCAATCGCTATACCGGGCTTGCCATCGAGGGGTTCGACCCGGTCGCCTATTTCGTCGACGAGCGCCCGGTCCTCGGTGTTGCCGAGTTCGAGGCGTCCGAAGCGGGAGCGGTCTGGCGTTTCCACAACGAGGGCAACCGCGCCTCTTTCGTCGCCCATCCCGAGATTTACGGCCCCCAGTTCGGCGGCTACGACCCGTTCGATCTGGCGCGCGGTGTCACCTATGCCGGGAATCCCCGGCTCTGGCTGATCTCGGGGGAACGGCTTTATCTGTTCGGCCGCGAGGAAAACCGCGACGCCTTTGCCGCCGACCCCTCGCGCTTTCTGCGGGAGGCGAATTTGCGCTGGCCGACGCTGGAGCAGGGCCTGGCCCGGTAGGCAAAAACCCGTCATGCATAGGCGAGCGGAAGCGACGCCGTCCTTCGGACGGTCACCCTGCCGCCCCAGGATCGCCCCAGGCGATGAATTCCGGCACGATAAAGCCTTCGCGCCCGTCACCGAACTTCAAATCGGCGCCTTGCCCATCGGTGATCTTGCCCCCCGCGGCGGTGACGACGGCGTGCCCCGCCGCGACGTCCCATTCGCACGTGGGGGCAAGGCGCGGATAGATATCGGCGGCACCTTCCGCCACCCGGCCGAACTTGACCGCCGAGCCGAGCTTTGCCCGGATCGCCCCCGGCCTGGCATCGATGAAGGCTTCGCTTCGGCTGTCGCCATGCGAACGGCTGACCGCCACGATCCAGGGGTCGCCGCGAAGAGGAAGAGGCCGGGTATGGATCGGCTCGGTCACCCGTTCGCACCCCTCGGCGATGGTCAGCCGTTCAGCGCCTCGACCGACCAGTCCACGCCATATCAATCCGAGCGCCGGCGCGCCGATGATGCCGAGCAGGGGCGTTCCGTTGGTCACCAGCGCAACATTGACCGTGAATTCGTTGCGTCCGGCGACAAATTCCTTGGTGCCGTCAAGCGGATCGATCAGGAAAAAGCTCCCGGCGTAAGGTGGTTTCGCCAGATGAACGCGTTCCTCGGACAATGCGGGTATCTCTGGAGCAAGCCGCGCCAGACCTTCGGCGATGATCCGGTCGGCGGCCAGATCCGCTTCCGTCACCGGCGAGCCGTCCGCCTTGCCGTCGATCTTCATGGCAAGACGGTTGACGGCAAGAATGGCGGCTCCGGCCCGGACGACCAGATCGGTCAGGGGCTCCATCAGCCTGGCTGCGGTCTCGCGATCAATCGCGGGGCCCGACGAATGGGCCTCATTCATTGAAAGAACTCATCTGCAACTCGTCTTTTCCATGCATTTCCGCGCCACGACGAGCATCCCCCGATCGTGCGACGGTTCCATTGCCCATGCCGCTTGTGTTGGCAGCCCGCGCATCCGCAGTGTATCAAACGCGCAAGCATGCGTGATTCGCCTCGGTCGCGCGGTCGCGGATTTCCAGGAATATTTCATGTCTGGCACCTCCTCTCCCGGTCCCGCCCCCGACGCCCTTGAACTGGCGGCGCTGTTATGTTCACGGGTTTGTCACGATCTCATCAGTCCGGTGGGGGCGATCGTCAATGGGCTTGAAGTGTTCGACGACAATCCCAAACCCGAGGATCGCGAATTTGCGCTCGATTTGATCCGCAAGAGCGCCAAGACCGCCTCGGCGCGGTTGCAGTTCTGCCGCCTGGCGTTTGGGGCTGCGGGATCGGCGGGTGCGCAGATCGACCTCGGCGACGCGCAGGCCATGGCGCGGGGTCACCTCGAGGACGGCAAGCTCACGATTGCATGGAATCTGCCGCGCGTGTTGCTCGCGAAAAACAAGGTCAAGCTGCTGCTCAACATGATGGTGATCGCGCAGCAGACGATTCCGCGCGGCGGCGTGCTCAAGGTCGATCCGATCGGCGAGGGCGAGGCGATCGGCTTTCGCGTCGCGGCGAGCGGCTTAAACGCCCGCATGCCGCAGAATATCGCCGATCTCTTGAGTTCGGGCTCGAGTTCAAGCGTCGATGCCCATGCGGTGCAGCCCTATTACACGCGGCTTCTGGCGCAGGCCTGCGGACTCAAAGTGCTGCTGGCCCCCGAAGGCGATGCGGTGGTCGTGACCGCTTCCTAAAGCAGGATCGGTTCTGATTGAATCAGAACCGAAACCCTCGATTTTTGTTTTGACGCATTTTCTTGATGAACAAACCGGCTCCGCTTTGCCGGAAGGAAAACGCTCGGCAGCCGCAATATGGTTAACCAGAGTTTACCAGTTGCCCCGAATGCTACCAAACTATCTTATCTCTTTGTTGATCGCGTTCTTTTCCAATTACTCAACCAATATTAAACGCTTTCCGTAGAAGCTGGCCAAACTCGGAAAGGCGTCGCGACATCGCACGCCAATGCGTTCGAAGGCCGGTTTCATGGATGATCTATTGCGGGAGTTTCTGACGGAAACCAGCGAGAGCTTGGACACCGTCGACAATCAACTGGTGCGGTTCGAACAGGATCCGAACAACGCCAAGATTTTGGATAACATCTTTCGTCTGGTTCACACCATCAAGGGCACGTGCGGCTTTCTGGGGCTGCCGCGTCTTGAGGCGCTCGCCCATGCCGGCGAAACCCTGATGGGCAAATTCCGCGACGGCATGCCGGTTACGGCCGAGGCGGTCACGCTGATCCTCAGTAGCATCGACCGCATCAAGGAAATTCTCGGAGGTCTCGAGGCCACCGAAGCGGAGCCGGAAGGCACCGATCAGGATTTGATCGTCAAGCTTCATGAGATGGTCGAGCGCGGCATGGCCGCGATGTCAGCGCCGGTCGCGGCAGCGCCAGTTGTGCCGGCCGAGTCGGCCCCGACTTTGCCCACGGCGACAGCACCTTCTATCCAGCCTGCGGCTGAAGAGGGCACACTGGCATTTCAAGTGCTGGAGCGGCAATTGCGCCCCGGCGAAGTATCGCTCGACGACCTGGAGCGCGCGTTCCGCGAGACCTCGATAGAGATTACGCCGGCCGCGCCACCTTTGGCGCCGGCTCCCCCGGCTGCGCCCGTGCCGGCCCCTGTGGCCGCGGCGCGCGCCGAGTCACCGAAAGCGGCAAAACCGGCCGCGAAAAAAGCTGCCGCCGATCCGGAAGTCTCCCCCGACAGCGATCGCGTCGCCAACCAGTCGATCCGCGTCAATGTGGATACGCTGGAACATCTGATGACGATGGTGTCGGAACTGGTTCTGACCCGCAATCAACTGTTGGAGATCAGCCGGCGCCACGAGGACACCGAGTTCAAGGTCCCGTTGCAGCGGTTGTCCAACGTCACGGCCGAGCTGCAGGAAGGCGTCATGAAGACGCGGATGCAGCCGATCGGCAATGCCTGGCAGAAGTTGCCGCGAATCGTGCGCGACCTGTCCGGCGAACTCGGCAAGCAGATCGAACTGGAGATGCACGGCGCCGACACCGAACTCGACCGCCAGGTGCTCGACCTGATCAAGGACCCGCTCACCCATATGGTGCGCAACTCGGCCGATCACGGGCTCGAGACCCCGGCCGAGCGCGCCGCCGCCGGCAAGCCCGAACAGGGCACGATCAGGCTCTCGGCCTATCATGAAGGCGGTCACATCATCATCTGCATCGCCGACAACGGCCGCGGGCTGAACACCGAACGGATCAAATCGAAGGCGGTCTCCAACGGTCTCGTCACCGAGTCCGAGCTGGAGAAGATGACCGAAGCGCAGATCCACAAATTCATCTTCGCGCCGGGCTTCTCGACCGCCGCCGCCGTCACATCCGTGTCCGGCCGCGGCGTCGGCATGGACGTGGTGCGCACCAATATCGACCAGATCGGCGGCACCATCGACGTCAAGTCGGTCGCCGGCGAAGGCTCCAGCGTCACCATCAAGATTCCGCTGACGCTCGCCATCGTCTCCGCGCTGATCGTGGAAGCCGCCGGCGACCGCTTTGCGATCCCGCAGCTTGCAGTGGTCGAACTGGTCCGGGCGCGGGCCAATTCCGAGCACCGCATCGAGCGGATCAAGGACACCGCCGTATTGCGGTTGCGCAACAAGCTACTGCCGCTGATGCATCTGAAGAAGCTGCTCAAGATCGACGACGGCTCTTCCAGCGACCCGGAAAACGGCTTCATCGTGGTGACCCAGGTCGGCAGCCAGACCTTCGGCATCGTGGTCGATGGCGTGTTCCACACCGAGGAAATCGTGGTCAAGCCGATGTCGACCAAGCTGCGTCACATCGAAATGTTCTCCGGCAACACCATTTTGGGTGATGGCGCGGTGATCATGATCATCGACCCCAACGGCATCGCCAAGGCGCTCGGGACCTCGGTCGAAGCCAGCCACGAAATCGCCGACGAGAACGCGGCGATGCGTGCCAATGCCGCCGAGCAATTGACCTCGCTTCTGGTGTTCCGCGCCGGCTCGACGCAGCCCAAGGCGGTGCCGCTGGGCCTGGTGACCCGGCTGGAAGAAATCGCCACCGACAAGATCGAGCTCTCGAACGGCCGCTACATGGTGCAATACCGCGATCAGCTGATGCCGCTGGTGCAGATGAACGGCGTCCAGGTCGGCACCTCCGGCGCCCAACCGATCCTCGTGTTCGCCGACGATGGCCGTTCGATGGGGCTCGTGGTCGATGAGATCATCGATATCGTCGAGGAGCGGCTCAACATCGAGGTTGCCGGCAGCTCGGAAGGTATTCTCGGCTCCGCGGTGATCAAGGGGCAGGCCACCGAGGTGATCGATGTCGGCCACTTCCTGCCGATGGCGTTCGCCGACTGGTTCAGCCGCAAGGAGATGCGTCCCTCGGCAGCGGCGCAATCGGTGCTGCTGGTCGACGACAGCGCGTTCTTCCGCAACATGCTGGCGCCGGTATTGAAGGCGGCGGGTTACCGGGTGCGGGTTGCGCCCAACGCGCAGGAAGGCCTGGTGGCGCTGCGCTCCGGCCAGTCGTTCGACGTGGTGCTGACCGACATCGAAATGCCCGACATGAACGGGTTCGAATTCGCCGAGACGATCCGGGCCGATCAGCACTTGAGCACGATGCCGATCATCGCGCTGTCCTCGCTGGTTTCGCCGGCGGCGATCGAGCGCGGTCGCCTCGCAGGCTTCCACGATTACGTCGCCAAGTTCGACCGTCCCGGCCTGATCGCGGCGCTGAAGGAACAGACCGCCGAGACCAACCGGGCGGCGGCATGAACAAGGAGGACTCAAACACGTTCAGGCAGATGGTATCAAGGAGGTCAGTATGACCAGCAGCAAGACCGAAACCACCGAAGGCGCCGTCGCCGAATACGTTACCGCTTTCATTGGCGGGCAACTGTTCGGGCTGCCGATCTCCCGGGTGCAGGACGTGTTCATGCCGGAGCGCCTGACCCGGGTGCCGTTGTCGTCGGGCGAAATCGCCGGTGTCCTCAATCTGCGCGGCCGCATCGTCACCGTGGTCGATATGCGCGCCCGCCTCGGCTTGCCGAAAAACGACGACGGCCGGCCGTCGATGGCGGTGGGGGTCGATCTGCGGGGCGAGTCCTATGGCCTGCTGATCGACCAGATCGGCGAGGTACTCAAGCTTGCTGACGACGGCCGCGAAGAAAACCCCGTCAACCTCGACCCCCGGATGGCGAAGCTCGCTGGCGGCGTGCATCGCCTCGATGGTCAACTGATGGTCGTCCTGGATGTCGATCGTGTCCTCGAAATCATACCCGACCTGATGGCGGCATAAGCCCGGCGGCAGCCAAAACGTAAACTCAAGCGGCAATGGAAACGTCCCTTTCGGGACACCCGAAGAAGCAGAGGCTGAAATGAGAACATGTCTGGTGGTCGACGACTCAAGCGTCATCCGCAAGGTCGCAAGGCGGATTCTGGAAGGCCTGGATTTCCAGATCGTCGAAGCCGAGGACGGCGAAAAGGCGCTGGAAGTCTGCAAGCGCGGATTGCCCGACGCGATCCTGCTCGACTGGAACATGCCGATCATGGATGGCTATGAATTTCTCGGCAATCTGCGCCGCATGCCCGGCGGCGATCAGCCCAAGGTGGTGTTCTGCACCACCGAAAACGACGTCGCGCACATCGCACGCGCGCTTCACGCCGGCGCCAACGAATACATCATGAAGCCGTTCGACAAGGACATTGTTGCCGCGAAATTCCAGGAAGTTGGCCTGATCTGAGCTTTCGGTCCGGTGGCTGAACCGGCCCTCGGTGTTGTTGTTTTCAGTAGTACCGCTTGAGCCGTATCTGGTGAATGATGAGTGTTGCGTTGGCAAGTTCACCCGATCCCGATTTCGGCGCGGCATGAAGCGCTGCGGGTGATGGTGGTCGATGACTCCGTCGTCATCAGAGGATTGATCTCCCGCTGGATCGAATCCGAGCCGGACATGGTCGTTGCGGCATCGCTGCGCACCGGCCTTGACGCCGTCAACCAGATTGAGCGCATCAATCCCGATATCGCCGTGATGGATATCGAAATGCCGGAGCTTGACGGCATTTCTGCGTTGCCCTTGTTGCTGGCCAAAAAACGTGACCTCATCGTCATCATGGCTTCGACCCTGACCCGCCGCAACGCGGAGATCAGCTTCAAGGCGCTCTCGCTCGGCGCCTCGGACTACATTCCGAAGCCGGAAAGCACCCGCGAACCAGCCGCCGCTGAAACCTTTCGCCACGATCTCATCCAGAAAATTCGCCACCTCGGCGCCAAGGTCCGCCGTGCCCTCCCGGCTCCCTCCAGTCCTCCGCTGGCGCCGACCCTCGATCGTCCGCGTGAGCCCGTGCCTCGGGCACCATTGGCTCCGGTGGCGCAGCCCCCGCTGGTTCGCCGCGCGTTCAGCACGCAAGCCCCGCGGGTGCTGTTGATCGGTTCATCGACCGGCGGTCCGCAAGCCCTGATGACGCTGGTCACCGAGCTTGGTCCCTTGATCGACCGGTTTCCGGTGCTGATCACCCAACACATGCCACCGACCTTCACGACGATTCTGGCGGAGCATCTGGCCCGCTCAAGCCATCGGCCGGCGCATGAAGGCATCGATGGTGAGATCGTCAAGGCCGGCCAGATCTATCTCGCGCCGGGTGGCCGCCATATGCGCGTCGCACGCCGCGGCGCCGATACCGTGATCGTTCTCGACGACGGGCCGGCGGTGAATTTCTGCAAGCCTGCCGTCGATCCATTGTTCAGCTCCGCGATCGATGTTTGGCAGGGCGGCGTTCTGGCCGTCGTGCTGACGGGCATGGGATCGGACGGGATGCGCGGCGGCAAGGAGATCGTCGCGGCCGGTGGAAGCGTGATCGCCCAGGACGAAGCTTCGAGTGTGGTGTGGGGGATGCCGGGCGCTGCCGCGAATGCGGGCATTTGCGCGGCCATTCTACCGCTTGGTCAGATCGCGCCAAAACTGGTTCGACTGTTTTCGGGAGAGCGTCCGTGACACCGTTGGACTATGAGTTTTTGCGTAAGTTGTTGAAGACGCGCTCCGGCCTGGACCTGTCTTCCGACAAGCAATACCTGGTTGAAAGCCGGCTGGTTCCGCTGGCGCGAAGGGTCGGGTTGGCCGGAATCCCCGAACTGGTCGCGAAAATAAAAAGTGGCTCGGAGCCGCTGACGGTCGAGGCCGTCGAGGCGATGACCACCAACGAGACGTTCTTTTTCCGTGACAAGCTTCCGTTCGACCATTTGCGGGAGACAATACTTCCGTCGCTTCTGCCCGCGCGCGCCAGCCGCCGTTCGCTTCGCATCTGGTGCGCGGCTTCCTCCACCGGGCAGGAACCCTATTCGATCGCCATGTGCCTGAAGGAATTTGGTTCGGCGCTGGCAGGATGGCGGGTCGAGATTCTCGCCACCGATCTGTCGCAAGCTGTCCTGGAAAAATCCAAGGCCGGTATCTTCAGCCAGTTCGAGGTCCAGCGCGGGTTGCCGATTCAGATGCTGGTCAAGTATTTCACGCAAACCGGAGAGCTGTGGCAGCTCAATGCGGATATCCGTGGCATGGTTCAGCATCGTCAACTGAACCTGCTGCAGGATTTTTCTCATCTCGGAATGTTCGACCTGATCTTCTGCCGCAACGTCCTGATCTACTTCGATCAGGAAACCAAAGTCGGCATCTTCGATCGGCTTGCGAAGGTGCTTGAGGCGGATGGCATCCTGGCGCTGGGCGCGGCCGAGTCCGTTGTCGGGATCTCGGACGCCTTCAGGCCCTATCCTGACAAGCGCGGGCTTTACCGCCCGAACGCCGAGCGAGCAGCTCGCGCAGGCGCGGCACAAGCGCCAAAGATGGCGGCGCGGTAAGCAACCCAAGGCTTATGGGCGCGGGCTTACAGAATGGCGTGCGGCAGGAGCCGCGACGTATTGCCGGTAATCGGATTCTCGTCCTCGCGGATCGATAGACCGCACGGCGTGTGATCGACCAGCCAGCTTCCGAGCACCGGATATTGGCCGGAAAAATTCGGCAGCGGCGCCAGGGCCTGGCGAATAAAACCTTCGGCGCCATACGGCCCTTCTTGCTCGACAACCGTGATGCCGTCGCGGATCAGCGCCACGTTGGCGCCTTCGCGGGAATAAAGCGGCTTGCGTACGAAGGAAGTGCCGAGCCCGGCCGCGTTCGGGTCATCCTCGAAAAAAGCCGGCAGCAAATTGGGGTGACCGGGAAACATCTCCCACAGCAGGGGAAGAATGCCCTTGTTGGAGAGGATGGCTTTCCAGGGCGGCTCGATCCAGCGGGTCGGCGCAGCTGCGAGCCGGGCGCCGAACGCATCGTGAAACATCCATTCCCATGGGTACAGTTTGAACGCACGCGCGATGGCGCGCTCGTCCAGATCGACGAAGCCGCCATCGTCGCGCCATCCGATCTCCGCGATATCGATCAATGTGGTTGCAAGGCCCGCTTGCCGCGCGGTGTCCTCCAGATAGGCCAGCGTTCCGGCGTCCTCGGCGTTTTCGGTCGCTCCCGTGAGATGGACGTGGGCTTCCGTGCCAAGTTTTTTCCACGTCACGATCAGCCGCTCATGGATCGAATTGAACTGGTCGGCGTCGGCCGGGACGATGCGCCGCTCGATCGCCTGCTCCAGCCAGGTCCATTGAAACACCGCCGCCTCGAAAATCGAGGTCGGCGTATCGGCGTTATATTCCAGTAGTTTCGCGGGCCCTTGCCCGTCAAAACTGAGGTCAAGCCGGCCATAGAGGCTCGGTTCGTCGCGGTGCCAACTCTCGGAGAGCAGCGGCCAAAAAGCTTCCGGTATCTTTAATCGACGCAGATACCCTTCGTCGTCGATCGCGCGAGCGACGAACTCCAGGCACATGGCGTCGATTTCGCCGGTGGGCGCTTCGATCTGCCGTTCGATCTCATCCAGCGTGAAAGCGTAATAGGCGCGTTCGTCCCAATAACGCTCGCCATCGATGGTGTGGAAATTGAATCCGGCGGCTTCCGCGGTGGCGCGCCAATCGTTGCGTTCGGAGCATGTAATACGCTGCATCAAAGGCGTTAGCGCAGGAGAGGCGGCAAGGCGTTAGCCGCCATGGCCGTGGCCGTGCCCGTGGAATCGACGCGGTGCGTCGCCGAAGCCGCCATAACTCACGCGGCAATTTTCGGTAGCATGGCCGTCCGAGCCACGGTGTAGCGGGCGTCGGTGTGGTGGGCGTCCAGGGCCGCAACCGGCCGCGACGGCTGCCGTCCCCGATACGGCAGCGACGGCTGCCGCCCCCATCATGGTCAAAACGACACGGCGCGAGCGCTTCACGGGACGGCCCCTGATATTGCTAGGATGATCGATAGTCTCTCATTTGGTGGCAACCAGGCAAGTAAAAGTTTCACAGCGCCGCCCGGCATTAGACGGCTTCGTCAACTGCCGCACCTCAACAAAAACCCCGCCGTTTGCGGCGGGGCTCAGTCGGGAGGTTCGGGCTGCAAAGCGCGCTTGTGAACTTACGATCAGGCGGGAATGCGCTCTTCGACCTCGTGCGGCTCGCGCAGCACGTAGCCGCGGCCCCAAACGGTCTCGATGAAGTTGCGGCCTTCGGAGGCGTTGGCCAGCTTCTTGCGCAGTTTGCAGATGAAGACGTCGATGATCTTCAGTTCCGGCTCGTCCATGCCGCCATAGAGATGGTTGAGGAACATTTCCTTGGTCAGCGTGGTGCCCTTGCGGAGCGAGAGCAGCTCCAGCATCTGGTATTCCTTGCCCGTCAGATGCACGCGCTGGCCGCCGACCTCGACCGTCTTGGTGTCAAGATTGACCACGAGATCGCCGGTCTGGATCACCGACTGGGCGTGGCCCTTGGAGCGGCGCACGATCGCATGGATGCGCGCAACCAGTTCGTCCTTGTGGAAGGGTTTGGTCATGTAGTCGTCGGCGCCGACGCCGAGACCCTTGACCTTGTCCTCGATGCCGGCGAGGCCGGAGAGGATCAGAATGGGTGTTTTGATCTTCGACACCCGAAGCTGCTTGAGCACGTCGTAACCGGACATGTCGGGCAGATTGAGGTCGAGCAGGATAATGTCGTAGTCGTAAAGTTTACCGAGATCGACGCCTTCTTCTCCGAGGTCCGTCGTGTAGACGTTGAAACTCTCGGATTTGAGCATCAGCTCGATCGACTGCGCGACGGCGCTGTCATCTTCTATCAGCAATACGCGCATGCCAGTCCCCTATCGTCGCCGCTCCGGGCGTCAGGTCGGCCGCACTTGCGGCACTCAAAACGCCTTTGAACAACTGATTCGGATCCTGACGACATATGGTTAACAAAATCTGATTCATGTCCGCAAGCTCTATCAGTGCAATTTTTAACGAATCGCCCTAAGATGCTGCGTCGAAGTAGTTTTTTGTATCCGTTGTCGTTCAAGTTCCACATTAGGAGACGGGCCTAACCGACTCCCACGACTCGACCTTCGTTCTGATCGTCGAGCACTCTCAGTCACCAAAGACAGTGACGTAATGATTAACGATGCGGGTAAACACCAGGTTAAGGGCAGGGCCCTAACGCGCGGAAACTTAAGGTTTTCGAAATGAAAGCGCTGGCCGAGCAGATCAGCGACCTCGACGGCGTCAACATTTATGGTCGCGTCGTCGGCGTACGCGGCTTGATGGTCGAGATCGCGGGCCCCATTCATGCGATGTCGGTTGGCGCCCGGATTGTGATCGAGACCGGCGGCAATCGCTTCATCCCCGCCGAAGTGATCGGCTTTTCCGGAAACAACGCCGTGGTGATGCCGTTCGCCGGCCTCGAAGGTGTCAGGCGCGGCTGCCGCGCGGTGATCGCCAATGCCGCAAGTCAGGTCCGGCCGTCGCCCTCATGGCTGGGGCGCGTCGTCAACGCGATGGGCGAGCCGATCGATGGCAAGGGGCCGCTGCCGCAAGGTGCCGCGCCGATGCCCTATCGCAACTCGCCGCCGCCGGCGCATTCGCGCAAGCGCGTCGGTGCCCCGCTCGATCTCGGGGTGCGGTCGCTCAACACGTTTCTGACCTGCTGCCGCGGGCAGCGGCTCGGCATTTTCGCGGGCTCCGGCGTCGGCAAATCGGTTTTGCTGTCGATGCTGGCGCGCAATGTGGACGCGGATATCACGGTGATCGGCCTCGTCGGCGAACGTGGGCGCGAGGTGCAGGAATTTCTGCAGGATGACCTCGGGGAGGCGGGGTTGGCGCGATCGGTGGTGGTGGTGGCGACCTCGGACGAGCCCGCCTTGATGCGGCGGCAAGCGGCTTACTTGACCTTGGCGATCGCCGAGTACTTCCGCGATGTAGACAAGGATGTGCTGTGTTTGATGGATTCCGTGACCCGCTTTGCGATGGCCCAGCGCGAGATCGGACTTTCGGCGGGCGAGCCGCCGACCGCCAAGGGCTATACGCCGACCGTGTTCACCGAATTGCCGAAGCTGCTTGAGCGCGCCGGTCCCGGGACTGGCGTCGGCACCATCACCGGCATCTTCACGGTGCTGGTGGACGGCGACGACCACAACGAACCGATTGCCGACGCGGTCCGGGGCATTTTGGATGGTCATATCGTGATGCAGCGGTCCATTGCCGAGCGCGGTCGTTTTCCGGCGATCAACATTCTCAAATCGGTGTCGCGCACCATGCCGAAAGCAGCCGATCCGGCCTATCTGCCCGTCATCACCCGGGCGCGTCAGGTGATGGCAACCTATGCCGATATGGAGGAATTGATCCGCCTCGGCGCCTATCGCGCGGGCTCTAGCGCCGAGGTCGATGAGGCGATTCAACTGCATGGAGCGCTGGAGGGCTTTCTGCGCCAGGCCAAGGACGAGGTGGCCGGTCTGAACGAGGGATACCGGCAACTTGAGCAAATCCTGAGGAATTTAGAAACGGAACGCTAACTTTGTCAGGCCATCATCCGCGCGACATAACTAGCGATGCCGGTGGGGCCCTTGGGGGATGCCGGTCTGTCCCTCGTTCAGATTGGGACTTCTGGGGAGTATGAGTTGATGAAGTCACGCGAAACGCTAATCCGCCTGAAGAAGTTTCAGGTCGATGAAAAGCGCCGAAGGGTCGCCCAGATTGAGGGCATGATCGCTGATTTCCAGCGCATGTCGGTCGATCTGGAGCGCGAAATTCATTCCGAGCAGGAGCGGGCCGGGATCAACGATCCCTCGCATTTTGCCTATCCGACCTATGCCAAGGCCGCAATCCAGCGGCGGGAAAATCTGACCCGCTCCGCCGACGAATTGCGCATTCAGCTTGAAGACGCCAAGAGCCTGCTGACCGAGGCTTTCGAGGAGCTCAAGAAGGTCGAACTGCTCGACGAGCGCGACCAGGCTCGCGAGCGCGCTGAGGAAAGCGCCCGCGAACAGGCCGATCTCGACAGTATCGGCCTGATGCGCGCCCGCATCGGGGCAGTGGCCTGACGCCCTTCCATCCCATCCGCCACAGCACCATCAGAACCCGGGCCGAGAGGTCCGGGTTTTCTCGTGAATGCCCGTTAAAGCAAGACGGTGGAAGATATGGTACGACAGGTCTGGACTTGCGTTGTGGTGTACAAGAGCGAATGGGGCACCGCGATCGCGATTTTGGGGACGCTGAATGCTGACGCCAGCTGAGCTGGTCTGGCTGATTGCCGCCGTTGCGAAGGGCGACGAGGCTGCTTTCGAGCGCCTCTATGCCGCCACGCGGGCGAAACTCTTTGGCGTGGTGCTCCGTATCTTGCGGCGACAGGATCTCGCGGAAGAGGTCATCCAGGAGGCTTACGTCAAGGTCTGGAACAGTGCCGGGCAGTTCAATCCCGGCCTGTCGTCACCGATTACGTGGATGGTTTCCATTGCCCGAAACCGGGCCATCGACGTCGTGCGCAAACGCGGCGAAGTCTCGATCGAAGAGGAGCCGGCTGCGATGGAAGTGGCTGCCGACACGCCGGATCCGTTGGCGCGCCGGGAGATGACTGAAGAGTTGAAGCGTTTGTTGGAGTGCGTTGGCCGTCTGGAGCCGGATCGGCAAAAGCTCGTGCTGCTGGCCTATTACAATGGCTGGAGCCGCGAGCAGCTGGCGGCAAAGTTCGAGACGCCGGTGAATACGGTGAAGACCTGGCTGCGCCGCAGTATGATGGACATCCGGGAGTGCCTCGGACTTTGAAGTGTCTTGGACTTTAGATGATGGCCTACAGCGAAGATCATATCGCGCTCGCCGCGGAATATGCCCTCGGCACGCTTGATGCCGACGAGCGCGCGCAAGTCGAGACCATGATGTCCCTCGACAAGGACTTCATGGCGATGGTCGATGCGTGGCAGCACCAGCTCGGCGCCTTGAGCCAGATGGTCGGATCGGTCGAGCCGCGCCCGGAGCTCTGGGACAAAATCAAAACCGCCGCCGGACTTTCCGAACCGCAGGCGGCATTGGTGTTTCCCGATGCGCCACCGCCGGTCACCGCTGAAGTCCCCCAAACCGCCGCCGTGGACGACACCGCCAATGTGGTCCGCTTGTCCGCCCAAGCCCGGCGCTGGCGCAATGTTGCAACTTTCACCACGGCGATCGCCGCGGCACTCATCGCCTTGATCGCGGTTGGGCTCTATCAGCCGGACGCACTTCCCGATCGGCTTCGCACCGCACCGCGGACGCAGGTGGTTGAAGTCAAGCGCCCGCAGGCCCCAGAGCCGGCTGCCCAATATGTCGCGGTCCTGCAGAAGGACGCCGGATCGCCGGCGTTCATTCTCACGGTTGACGGGGCAACCAGGAATTTCACGGTTCGCAAGGTCGGCGCCTCCGCCGAGCCCGGCAAGAGTTTCGAGCTCTGGCTGATCTCGGACAAGCTGCCGCGGCCGCGCTCGCTCGGGGTGATTGGCGACGGCGATTTCACCGTCCGTCCGGTGCTGGCATCTTACGATGCCGATTTGATCAACGCCGCGACCTATGCGGTCACGGTCGAGCAGGCCGGTGGATCGCCGGACGGCAACCCGCACTCGGCACCGGTCTTTACCGGCAAGCTGATCGAAAGTGTTCCGCCAGCCGCGCCGCCGCCTTCGCCAACTCGCTGAACTGCCGATCCCACAAAAAGAAAACGCCCGTGGGGGAGCGGGCGTTTTCGTCGTCTTGGGGTAGTGGGGGTCTTCTAGGTATCCACGTGGCGACTTTGGGGGCTGGTAAAGCGCCGCGTGAATTCAGGAAATCATTAGCGGACCACGGAAGTGTCCGAACTGGTAATCGTCACCGCCTTGCCCGCCTTGAGAACGCGTGCAGTCTGGGTGTAGTCGTCCGACGTGGTGCGGGCAGAAATACCAAGGCCTGCAACCACGATGCCGGCCACCAGCGCAACGACCACAATCTTGAGGTGGGTCGAGCGATCGGCGCTATAAATCGAATGGTTCATCCAGGCCTCCTGCCGCCTTCCCACCTCTTACGGATTTGTCGGTTTCATCCGCCGGCAGGTTCAACGTCTCGACACAGCAAACGTGGGGATTTGGATTCTGGTTCCTTAGGGGCGATCACAAGGCCGTGAAAATACTTGAACAGCCGCGATCGGGCTTGGAGCCGGCATCTCAGAATCGGATTATTCCTTAATAATTACAGTAAGTTATGTGATTTTCACAATTGAACGCAAAAATGCCCGTTGATTTGGCGAATCAGACAAATCATTTGCGTGTGGCGAAAAAGCCGTGCCGCTAAACGCTTCCAACGGTCTTGAGGCGGGCCCGCGGATGAATTTCCGCCTGCGACAAAACCGTCGTCTGCGACCTGAAGCGCTCCACCAGCGAACGCACGAACGGCCGGATCGCCGCCGAGGTCACCAGCACCGGTGCCTCGCCTTCGCGGGCGGCTTGTTCGAACCGCTCACGCACCACGGTCATGAACTCGGACAGCTTTGAAGGCTGCATCGCAAGGCTGCGTTCCTCGCCTTGGCCGACCAATGATTCGGCAAAGGCCTGCTCCCATTTTGCCGACAGCGCGATCAGCGGCAGGTAGCCGTTTTGGGACGTATTATGCGCGCAAATCTGCCGCGCCAGCCGGGCACGAACGTGTTCGACCATGACCGCCGGGTTGCGCGAAAATGCCAGCGCGTCGGCGATGCCTTCGAGAATGGTCGAGAGATCGCGGATCGAGATGCGCTCGGCGAGCAACAGCTGCAAGACGCGTTGAATACCTGAAACCGTGACCATGCTCGGCACAATGTCCTTGATCAGCTCGCCTTGCTCCTTCGGCAGATCCTTCAGGAGTTTTTGCACCTCGCCATAGGACAACAGGTCCGACATGTTGTTCTTGAGAAGCTCGGTCAGGTGGGTCGAAAGCACGGTCGCGGCGTCAACCACGGTATAGCCCTTCAGCGACGCTTCCTCCTTCAGGCTGGCATCGACCCATGTCGCCGGCAACCCGAAGGTCGGCTCGAGGGTATGAATGCCCGGCACCCCGACCTGATTTCCGGCGGGATCCATGACCATGAACTGTTTCGGCCAAATCCGGCCGGTGCCCGCATCGACTTCCTTGATTTTGATGATGTAGGTATTCGCTTCCAGATGTACATTGTCGAGAATGCGCACCGCCGGCATCACAAAGCCCATCTCGATCGCGAGTGAGCGGCGCAGCGCCTTGATCTGCTCGGTCAAGCGGTCGGTGCCGTCGGGGGCGTTCACCAGCGGCAGCAGCGCATAGCCCAGTTCGATCTTGAGATCGTCGATCTTCAGCGCCGTTGCAATCGGCTCTTCGGCTGCGGCGTTCGCGGCAGCGGCGGCGGGAGCGGAGGTCGCGCTGGCTTCGGTCGCCGCGGTGACGCGCTTTCGTTTGTGGGCCGAGATCGCCAGCGCCGCCGCGCCGCCGCCCAGCAAGAGGAAAGGAATCATCGGAATGCCTGGCAGGATCGCCAGCATCAGCATCACGCCGGCCGACATGCCGAGCGCCTGCGGGTAGCCGGAAAGTTGCTTCATCAGCGCCTTGTCGGCGGCGCCGCTGACGCCGGCCTTCGAGACCAACAAGCCCGCCGCGGTCGAGACGATCAGCGCCGGCACTTGCGTGACCAGGCCATCGCCGACGGTCAAGAGCGTATAGGTGCGCGCGGCTTCGCCGAAGCCGAGACCTTGCTGGGCCACGCCGATAATGATTCCGCCGATGATGTTGATGAAGACGACCAACAGGCCGGCGATCGCGTCACCGCGCACGAATTTCGACGCACCGTCCATCGCGCCGAAAAAGCTGCTTTCGTCTTCCAGCGCCTTGCGGCGCTCCTTGGCGACTTTCTCGTCGATCAGCCCGGCCGAGAGGTCGGCATCGACGGCTATCTGCTTGCCCGGCATGGCGTCGAGGTGGAAGCGGGCCGCGACTTCCGCGATGCGTCCCGAACCTTTGGTGATGACGACGAAATTCACGATCACGAGAATCGCGAAGACGATAATTCCGATCACGAAATTGCCGCCCATCACGAAATTGCCGAAGGCTTCGATGACATGGCCGGCGGCCGCGGTGCCCTCATGGCCGCGAGACAG
The DNA here is from genome assembly GCA_963814615.1 of uncultured Alphaproteobacteria bacterium. Classification (GTDB taxonomy): domain Bacteria; phylum Pseudomonadota; class Alphaproteobacteria; order Rhizobiales; family Xanthobacteraceae; genus Bradyrhizobium. Next base: position 669,673 of record CAWFDN010000002.1, read on the forward strand.
GATCAAGCGCGTGGAGGCCATATTGAGCGAAAGCCGCAGCATCGTCGAAATCAAAAGAATGGTCGGGAACGACGAGAATTCCAGCGGAGCCTGGATGAACAGCGACGTCATCAGAATCAGGATCGACAGCGTGATCGAGATCGCCAGGAAGAGATCGAGCACCAGCGAAGGCAAAGGCATGATCAGCACGACCAGAATGGTCAGGATGCCGAAGGCCAGCGCGAGATCGCCGCGCTTCAGGATATTGCCGATTTCGCCGAGGGTTGGAAATCCGGTCCCCGGCGCCGCTGCGCCCTGACCTGCCGTGACGTCTACCATCGTTACTGCTTCCCCCCGCGTATGCCGATCGCGGGCCCCAAACGTCTGTGCGGCGGCCGAAGGACCACCGTTTCGAAAGTGAGGCACCGCACTGGCGTCCACGGGTAATCCCCCCGTCCTGCGCGACCGACGACACTCGACTTCACTCGGCAATTTTTGCCCAGTTTATGGTTAGGAAAGGGTTAACGGGATTTCTCGTCGTTCCGGCGTCTGGCCGGCGAGCTCCCGCCACCTCCCGTCATTTCGGGATGCGTTGAAAAGCGAAGACCGAAATGACGGCGTACAAGGTGGCCCCGGGCTACCGGTTGTTGCAGTGCTTCTGCATGCCCATTATCGCGCCCTGTTGCTTGACCCCAAGGCCGCGGACGAGGAAGTTGCGGCCGTGCACGCTCCCTCCGATCCCAGAGAATCAGCCGCCTTCCTGCCGGACTCCCGCCAAGCCTGGGTGCGGCTTGGGCTTGCGTTGCTTATCGGCTCGATCGGCAGCGTCGGGATGTGGTCGGTGGTGGTCGTGCTTCCCGTGGTCCAGCCCGAGTTCGGCGCGACCCGCGGCGCGGTGTCGCTGGCCTTTACGCTCACCATGCTCGGCTTCGGTCTTGGCGGCGTCGGCGCCGGCAAGATCACCGATCGGTTCGGAATCGTGGCGGCGATGGCGCTCAGCATCGGCGTTCTCGGCTCCGCCTATGTTCTTGCCGGACTTTCGACCACGCTGTGGCAATTCATTGCGGTGCATTTCCTGATCGGCCTGGGGACCTCGGCGACGTTCGGGCCGCTGATGGCGGAGGCCTCGCATTGGTTCGAGCGCTATCGCGGGCTGGCGGTGACCATTGTCGCCAGTGGCAACTATGTCGGCGGTACGATCTGGCCACCGTTGGTCAATTGGGGAATCCAGTCGGCCGGCTGGCGCACCACCCATATCGCCGTCGGCATTTTCTGCGCCGTGGCGATGACGATCGTGCTTGTGCTGCTTCGCGCCCGGATCGGCAGGGCGGCCCGGCGAAGTCACGCCAACGCACCGCCGCCGCGGCTCGATCTGCGGCTTTCCACCAACACGCTGACGGCCATGCTGTGCATCGCCAGCATTTCCTGTTGCGTCGCGATGGCGATGCCGCAGGTCCACATCGTCGCCTATTGCGGCGACCTCGGCTACGGTGTGGCGCGGGGCGCGGAGATGCTGTCGTTGATGATGGCGTTCGGGGTGGTCAGCCGCATTGGTTCGGGCTTTCTGGCGGACAAGATCGGCGGCATCCGCACCCTTTTGATCGGCTCGGTCGCGCAAGGCTTTGCGCTCTTGTTCTATCTGTTTTTCGATGGCCTGACCTCGCTCTACATCATCTCCGCGATGTTCGGGCTGTTTCAGGGCGGCATCGTGCCGAGCTACGCCATCATCGTTCGCGAATCGATGCCGGCCAGCGAAGCTGCCACCCGCGTCGGCATCGTGATTCTGGCCTCCGTCGTCGGCATGTCGTTCGGTGGCTGGGTGTCCGGCGTGATTTTCGACACGTCAGGCTCTTACGCCGCCGCGTTCCTCAACGGGCTGGCGTGGAATGCGGTCAACCTCACCATCGTGGTGGCGCTATTGATCCGGGCGCGGCAGCGGCTGGCGATGGCGTAACCCCATCGCACCGGATTTTCCGGTTTACGCTCTCCGGACTTGCCGCACGGGACGCTCGTCGCTCGCGTCCAAGGTGACATCCCCCGACGTCACCTCGCCATGGGTGTAGTTGCGGAAGCTGTCGATGGCGGCCGGGCGTCCCAGCAAATATCCTTGCACCTCGTCGCATCGCTCGTCTCGCAAGAATTTCAGTTCAGCATCGGTCTCGACGCCTTCCGCCAGCACAGGGAGGCCAAGTCCGCGACCAAGGCCCAAGACCGCCCGAACGATCGTCGCGGCCTGACGGTTGCAATTGACCGACTTGATGAAGGAGCCGTCGATCTTGATCCGGTCGAACGGAAACGCGCGCAAGTTGGAGAGCGACGAATAGCCGGTGCCGAAATCGTCCATGGCGATGCAAATGCCAAGCGCCTTGATCTGCCGCAGCATGGTGAGGGCCCGATTGAAATCGCGAACCAGCGCCGTCTCGGTGATCTCGATTTCGATCCGGCTTGGCGGCAGGTGGGTTTCGAGCAGGATCTGGTGCAGTTCCTGGACGAAGCCGGGATCATAGAGCTGCACGGCCGAGACGTTGACGGCGATCCTCAGCGGCTCGGTCCAGGTGGCGGCCTCGCGGCAGGCGGTCCTCAATACCCAGTCGCCGATCTGCAGGATAGCTCCGCTTTCCTCGGCAATGGGCACGAAAATCGCCGGTGAAATCTCGCCGCGGGTCGGGTGCTTCCAGCGCAGCAGGGCTTCGAAGCCGATGACTTTTCCGCTCTCGATTTCCTGCTGGGGTTGATACACCAGCCGCAACTCGTCGCGCCCAATCGCATGACGTAGATCATGTTCGAGCATGCGGCGGTCGCGGACCTCAGCGCCCATGCTTGCCTCGAAAAACCGGTAGGTGTTGCGGCCTTCGGTCTTGGCGCCATAGAGGGCCGTGTCGGCGTGGATAAGGAGCGTCTGACGATCGGGCGCGTCGCCGGGGTAGAGCGCGATGCCGATGCTGCCCGCGACGTTGATGTCCGGCACGTCGCTGGCGGTGCGCAGGGCTTCCAGAACGGTCTCGGCAAGCCGGCTTGCTGCGGCGGGATTGGCAATGTCAGGCAGCAGAATGGCAAACTCGTCGCCATCCAGCCGCGCCATCATCTGCCGTTCCCCAAGCACAGCGCTGACGCGCGAAGCAACCGTCTGCAGCACCTTGTCGCCGGCGCTGTGGCCGAACAGGTCATTGACCTCCTTGAACCTGTCGAGATCGAGACAGAGCACCGCGAGGTTGTTACCGGGGGTCAACGAGGCGATCTCCTGGTCGACCCGCGTATGGAAATGGCCACGGTTGGCAAGCGAGGTGAGGGCGTCGTGATGGGCCAGAAAATAGATGTGTTGCTCGGCGTCCTTGCGCGCCTTCAGGTCGCGCACGGCGATGACGTGATGCGACCGTCCGGCAAAAACGATCGGCCGCAGGATCAATTCGACCGGGGTCGTCGTACCATCGAGATGGTGCAAATCCGTTCCGACCGTCTCGCTCGATCCGGACAGCAATACGGCGCGGGCAACCGCGTCCGGAAAACAGCGCTCAAGCCTTGTGCCGACGAGATTGTCTGTCGATAAACCGGCCAACAGGGCAAAACTTGTGTTGACCGAAACAATCTCCTCGCCATCGCAAACCAGAAGCCCCTCGACCGAAGCATTCGCGAGATCGCGCATGTGGTCGACTTCAAGTTCCAAACGACGATTTTCGCGAATGTCGAGCACGACGCCGGCGAGCGCCAATCCGAGAATGGCGAAGCTCGCGATCGCCACGCCCACTGCAAGCCAACCGCCTGGCAGCGCTGATTGCGAAACCTCGATGCTGGAGTCGGGAATGATCGACACCGCACCCATCGCGGTGAAGTGGTGGCTGCAGATCGCGAGCGTCAACAGCACGGCACCGCCGATCTTCCATTTTTCTTGCGTGCCATAAAGGCCGACCGGAAGCGCGACCGCGCCGAACGTTGCGCCGAGAACGATCGATGCGGCGACCAGAACCGGATCCCACAGGATGATGCCGGCGATTTCGAATGCAGCCATGCCGGTGTAGTGCATCGATGCGATGCCACCGGAAACGATGGCGCCGCCGATCCATGGTCCGTGGCGCCAGTTCGGAGCGAGCGATACCGCAAGGCCTGTGCCGGTCAGAAGCATAGCCGCGACCAGCGACAGCGCGGTTAATAATATATTATAGCCGCTCGGGATTCCCGGCATGAACGCAAGCATCGCGATGAAGTGCGTTGCCCAGATGCCAAATCCGGTGGATATCGCGGACACCGCCAGCCACACGCCGCGCATATGGCCATCGGATTTCCGCGCGTGGCGAAGCAGATTGATCGCGGTAAATGACGCCTGCACGCATACAAGGGCGGCGAGGCCGACCAGCCTCAAATCGTGAGCGCTGGCAATACAGTTGTAGACCGTCAACATTTCACGACCCGGCAGAGGCGGAGATAACCGCGATTGCCGGCAAGATTAGAGGTAACAATGTAAAGAGAGGTAAATGCGTCGGCTATTCAACGATGTGCCGCCGCCTCCACACGCGGTGATATTCATGCCGCCGTTGGTGTGGCTGCAGCGTGTGCACGCGCACGGCAAGATGCCGTCGGCATCTTTGATGTGAACTGCGTGATCAGCTCCATTATTATATAGCAGGATAGCGGTTCCATTTGTGCCCGGCTGTTTACGCGTGTAGTTTTTCGGAGCGCACGAGTCTCCAAATGCCGTCTGCCCTAACGTTACAGTTCGAACGCGCCGTGAACGAGTTTGAGTGGTGGCAGGCCGTTCGGCCCGATGAGCGCTCGGACGCGCCGTCCTGGTGGTGGAGCACTGCGATAGAAGCTAGCAACGAGAAAGCAGCGATGCCGTCAGAGTGGTGCGCCGTTCTCGGTGTTGCCCGCGAAGCCACTTACGCTGAGGGTGCGAAAGTTTTCATGAAAGCGCTCGCCGGGCAAAAACATCTGCCTTGGCCAGATGAATTTCCGCAAAAGTTTAAGGCAGAATCCGCTTAACGGCTGGCGATGCGATCATCACTCTTTTGTAGGCCGCCTCAGTTGGCGGCCTCTTTCTTTCAGGCGACTAAGCCCTAACCTCATTCCGCAATTGTTCAAACTCGCCGGGACTGTAGGCCGCGCCCGCGGGTGTGATTATTTCAACGTTCAAGCATCCGTCGAGTATCAGTTCAGTGGCCTTCTTCATCGCGGCGGGTACGAATCCCGGTGCAGTGTCACGATTCCAGACGTATCGAGCGCTGTAATGGTCTTCACTGACCGGAAAGCAGCTTCGTCAAGTGCGTTCGCAACGTTTCGTTGGGAGGAAAAGCCTAAAAAAACTGGTGGGCCCGGCAGGACTCGAACCTGCAACCAGACCGTTATGAGCGGCCGGCTCTAACCATTGAGCTACAGGCCCCGCCGCAAGCTGCCGCTAGCGCGGCACGCAACGGTGCTGGAGACCCCTTACAATGGCGGATGGCATCCCGCAATGCCGGGTTCTCGTCGCCATCCCGCCGTGCCCGGCGACGTCAGTCTATTCCACCGATACGCCGGCAAACTCGACCACCTTGCGCCATTTCTCGGTCTCGTCCGCGATGAGTTTGCCGAATTCGGCCGGCGTCATCGGCTTGGGGATCCCGCCGATTTCGCCAAGCCGCGCCACCAGCTTGGGATCTTTCAAGGCCTCGCCGACCGCCTTGTTGAGAATCTCGATGACCTCCGGCGGCGTGCCCTTGGGTGCGGAGATGCCGTAGAACCCGACCAACTCGAATCCCGGCACGGTTTCGGCGATGGCGGGAACGTCGGGTACGCCGGGCCAGCGCTGTGGCGAGGTGACCCCGAGGGCGCGCACGGTGCCGGAGCGGGCCTGTTCAAGCGCCGAGGGCAGATTGTCGAAGATTAACTGCACCTTGTTGGACATGATATCGGGAAACGCAATCGCCGAGCCGCGATAGGGGATGTGAACCATCTCGATCTTGGTCATCGCCTTGAATAATTCCGCCGACATGTGCACCGAGGTGCCATTGCCCGAGGAGGCGTAGGAAATTTTGCCCGGATTGGCTTTGCAGTAGTCGATGAACTCCTGAACGGTCTTGACCGGCAGGGCGTTCGAGACCACCAGCATGTTGGTCAGTTGAATGATGCTGGCAACCGGCACGGTGTCGCGAATGAAATCGTAGGAGAGTTTCTTGTAAAGCGAGGCGCTGATCGCGTTGTTGGGGGCCACGAACAACAGCGTGTAACCGTCCGGCGCCGAATTGATCGCCGCCGCGGCCGCGATATTGCCGCCGGAGCCGGCGCGGTTCTCCACCACGAACTGCTGCCCGAAATGCTCGGAGAGCCACTGGCTCATGATGCGCGCCACGATATCGACCGGGCCGCCGGCGGCAAAACCGATCAGCCAGCGCACCGGGCGATTCGGATAGTCGGCGGCGAATGAGGGCGCTACGCCGGCCGCAAGGCTTGCCAGACAAACCAGGCCGAACATCGCTGCGCGCAACATGGCGATCATGATCTCTCCCGTCACACCGTTTCGGAGCTGCCGCTCGCCCGCATCCATGCTTTCATACAAATCGGAATTTGCCTACATTGCCTTTTGACGGAAAAAATCCGCGCAGTTGCGGCGTGGTGCCGATCGGTGAGGGAAGCACATGAAAATCGCACGTGTCGTTTGCGTCGGCGTCTTGCTGCTGGCGGGCAGTGCCGCGGCGCAAGAGGGAGGCAAGGCCATTCCAAAGACCACGATCAGTTTGGGAACGGCTACGCCGGGCGGTGGCTTCCCGTTGTATGGCAACGCCCTCGCCGAGGTCATCAACGGGGCCGATCCGACATGGTCGATCGAGCCGCGCAACACCAAAGGCAGCAACGAGAATATCCCGCTGCTTGAAGCCGGCAGCCTCGACCTCGCATTGGTCGCCGGCGAACCTGCTTATGAGGCCTTCGCAGGCATCGGACGGCCGGCAACCCGTTTGAAGATCCTGACCGCGATGTATTCGAACCCGGGCATGTTCGTGGTGCGTGCGGACAGTCCGTACAAGACCATTCACGATCTCGTCGGCCAACGGATCGCGTTCGGCGCCAAGGGCTCCGGACTGCCGATCCTGTCGCGCTACGTGCTCGACGGGTTGGGCCTGCAACAGGACAAGGATTTTCAATCGGTCTATCTCGACCACGCCGGCGACGGACCGGCGATGGTGCTCGACGGGCAGGTCGCGGCTTTGTGGGGCGCCGGCATCGGCTGGCCTGGTTTTACCACGATGGCGAAAAGTACAGGCGGCGCGCGATTCATCGCACCCGACGCCGACGAGATCGCGCGCATCAGGGCCAAACACGCCTTTCTCAAACCGCTCACCGTGCCGGCTGGCAGCTATCCCAACCAAAGCGCGCCGATCGATGCGCTTGGCTCCTGGAGTTTTATTCTGGTGCGCGAGAGCTTGCCGGACGATGTCGCCTATCACCTGGCGCGCGCGCTGCATGGCGCCGAAGCTGCGTTCTGCAAGAAGCTGGCGCAGGCCTGCGAAACCACGGCCGTGAATACCGTCTCTGCGGCGCCGAATATTGAACTGATTCATCCCGGCGTGATGAAGTATTTCCGCGAGCTCGGGGTCGCGAAGTAGGACCTGCGCAATTCTATCCCCGTCATTCCGGGTCTGCGCTTCGCGCATCCTGGATGACGCCTTTACGTCGTCACCGCTTCACCAGCGAACAGGCCGGATCCGGTGGACCGAATGCTTCCTCGCCCGGAATGCGGGCGAGGATCGTGTAATAATCCCACGGATATTTGGACTCTTCCGGCTTCTTGACCTGCACCAGCATGAGGTCGTGAACCATCAGATTGTCTTCGCGCAATCTGCCATTGCGAGCAAAGAAATCCTCGATCGGCTTCTCGTGCAGCTTCGCCGCGACCTTGAGCGGCTCGTCGGTGCCGCTCTCCTTGATGGCGTTGAGATAATGCATCACCGACGAATAGATGCCGGCCTGCCACATCGTCGGCATCCGGTTCATCTTGGCGAAGTAACGCTTCGACCATTCGCGGGTCTTGTCGTCCATGTCCCAGTAGAACGACGTCGTCAGCAACAGGCCCTGCGCGGCGGCAAGCCCGAGGGAATGCACGTCGTTGATCAGCACCAGCAAACCGGCCATCTGCTGGCCGCCCTTCAACACGCCGAACTCGCCGGCGGTCTTGATTTCGTTGACGTTGTTGGGCGGGCCGCCGGCAATGCCGATGATCTTGGCTTTCGAGGCCTGGGCCTGAAGAATGAACGAGGACAAATCCGGCGTGGCGAACGGCGGTCGAACCGAGCCCAGCACTTTGCCGCCATTCTTGACGATCACCGCCGAGGCGTCCCTTTCAAGCGAGTGCCCGAACGCGTAGTCGTCGGTGAGGAAGAACCAGCTGTCGCCGCCGCGTTTCACCACTTCCTGCGCGGTGCCGACCGCGAGCGCACGGGTGTCGAACACCCACTGGATCGCATAAGGCGAACAGAACTTGCCGTGAAAGTCCGCGGTACCGGTGGAATGAGCGATGAAGAGCTTCTTCTTTTCATTGGCGACGTTCTGCACCGCCAATCCCACCGCCGATACCGGCACGTCGACGATCAGATCGACCTGTTCGACGTCATACCAGCGCCGTGCGATGGCGGCGCCGATATCCGGCTTGAGCTGATGATCGCCGACGATCACGCTGATCGGTTTGCCGAGCACGGTGCCGCCGAAATCGTCTGCCGCCATTTGCGCGGCGGTGACCGACCCCTGCCCGTTGTGCGTGGACGATGGCCCGTTCATGTCGGTGAGAACGCCGATCTTGACCACGCCATCGGAGACGCCATCCAAGATTTGGGCCAGCGCGGATTGCGCCGGCAAGACAGCGGCGGCCAATGCCGTGAGCACGGATATTCCTCTCGCTGAAATCACAGGCGTCCTCCTATGGCTTGACCGGCACGTGTAACTCGGAGACGCGGCATTTGGCTGTATATCTCAACGCTGATTGAGTACATACGCAGGCCATGATCATCACACAACGCCTGCCGGCTTCGCTTACCGCGCTCGACGCAGTGCTCGTCTCGTTGTTGCATCGCGCTGAGCCGGTGGCACCCGTTGAGCTTCCGCTGGCGCAAGCGCTGGGCTGCGTTGCCGCCGATATGGCGCCGCTGAAAGCCCAGCCGCCGTGCGACGTCGCCGTGGCCGATGGCTGGGCGTTGCGGGCCCGCGACCTCGTCGGCGCCTCGTCCTATTCGCCGTTACCCTTGGCGATCTCGCCGGTCTGGGTCGAAGCCGGCGATGCCATGCCGGCGAATTGCGACTGCGTGATCGACGCGGATCTGGTCGATCAGACAGGTCCGGTGGTTCAGGTGTCGGCGGAAGCGATGCCGGGGCAGGGCGTACGTCGCCGCGGCGGTGATATCGCCGAAGGTGCCGTGATCGTTTCCGGGCGGCCCGTGCGTCCGCTTGATCTGCTGATCGTGCGCGCGGCAGGTCTCGCAAAACTGCATGTGCGCCGCCCTCGCCTGCGCGTCATCAATATTCCGGCGGCCTCAGGCGATACCGCGACGGTGCACCTGATCGCGGAAAAAGCGCGCACCGCCGGTGGCCAAATGATCTGTACCGAGGCTGCCGCACGCGACGCGGCGGCTATCACCGAGGCGGTCAATCAGGCGTTTGATCCGGCGTTTCATGCCGGTGGGTGCGATTTGCTGGTCACCATCGGCGGCAGTGGCGTCGGCCGTAGCGATGCGACGATCGCAGCTTTGGCCGCGTGCGGCGAGGTGGTCACGCATGGCGTCGCGTTGCAGCCCGGGCGAACCGCCGCCGTCGGGGCCATTGGCAAAGTTCCCGTCGTTGCACTGCCGGGCGCACCCGATCAGGCGCTGGCGGCGTGGTGGGCGCTGGCGCTCCCGGTGCTGGACCGCTTGTCCGGACGACAGCCGCGAGAGCAGATCATGCTGCCGTTGGCGCGGAAGATCGCCTCCAGTGTCGGCATTGCCGAAATCGTCCTGCTCGAACGACAGGATGGCGCCTGGATGCCGTTTGCGGTTGGCGAACTATCGCTTCAGGCCATCGCGCGCGCCGATGCATGGCTCATAGTGCCCGGCGGCTCGGAGGGGTTTGCTGCGGGCATGCCGGTCGCTGCCTATATATTGCGGGACTGAGGTGAGTTCCGACATGAGCGATACGCACTTTCCGAAATCTCGCGACAGCGTGGATCAGGATCAGTTCCTGACCATCCTCTCCCGCGAAGACGCGATTGCGCGTTTCGAGGCGGCGCTGTTTCCGCGCGCCGTCGCCAGCGAGCCGCGGCGGCTTGCCGACGCGCTCGGCTGGGCGCTGGCCGCAGATGTCGTGGCGCCGATCGACGTGCCGCCGTTCGACCGCTCCAATGTCGATGGCTTCGCGGTGCGCGCCGCCGATCTCGCCTCTGCCGGCGAGGCGACGCCGGTCCGAATCATGTTGAACGACGAGATCGTCGCCTGCGGCATCGCGCCGACGCGGCCGGTGCTGCCGGGCACCGCCACGCCCATTGCGACCGGCGGTCCGCTGCCGCGCGGCGCCGATGCCGTCGTGATGGTCGAGCATACCCAGCCCGCCGGCGATGGCGCGATCGAAATCAAACGTGCCGCCTCGCCGGGGCAATTCATATCCTATGCCGGCTCCGATATCGCGCGCGGCGAGATGCTGTTGCGTGCCGGCACCATGATCGGCTCGCGTGAGATCGGCATGTGCGCGGCCTGCGGGATCGCGCAAATCTCGGTCGCGCGCCGGCCGCGCGTCGCTGTTATTTCCACCGGCGACGAACTGGTTCAGCCGGGAAAGCCGCTGCGCCCCGCCGCGATCTATGACACCAACGGCGCGATCGTCACCGCGGCGGTGAGCGAAAATGGCGGCGAGGCGATTTTCCTCGGCGCCGTGGCCGATAACGAAGAACAGCTCGAAGCCGCGATGCGTGGCGCGCTTGAGACCTGCGACATGCTAGTGCTGTCCGGCGGCACCTCGAAGGGCGCCGGCGATGTGTCGCATCGCATCATCGCGCGGCTCGGGAGACCCGGCATCATCGCGCACGGCGTCGCGCTCAAACCCGGCAAACCGCTGTGTCTGGCGGTCTGCGACGGCAAGCCGGTGGTGATCCTGCCGGGATTTCCGACGTCGGCGATGTTCACCTTCCACGACATGATCGTGCCGGTGCTGCGACGCATGGCGGGCCTGCCGCCGCGCTCGGACGCCCAGGTCACCGCACGTGTCCCGGTGCGGATCGGCTCCGAACTCGGCCGCACCGAGTTCGTCATGGTGTCGCTGGTCGAAGGTGAGGGAGGCTTGATCGCCTATCCCTCCGGCAAGGGCTCCGGCGCGATCACTTCGTTCGCGCAGGCCGACGGTTTTTTGAAAATCGATGCGCTTGCCGACCAGATGCCGGCGGGGTCGCAGGCCGAGGTGACGCTGTTCACACCGCATGTGCGGGTGCCCGATCTGGTGATCGTCGGCAGCCACTGCACCGGGCTCGATCTGGTCACGGCACCGCTGGCGCGTGCGGGCCTCATCGTGCGTTCGATCGCGGTCGGCAGCCTCGGCGGGTTGGCGGCGGCACGGCGCGGCGAATGCGACCTCGCGCCGATCCATTTGTTCGACGAAAAAACCGAAAGCTACAACACGCCGTTTCTCGGTCCCGGGCTTGAATTGATTCCGGGCTGGCGGCGAATGCAGGGCATCGTGTTTCGCGCCGGCGACGCGCGTTTCGAAGGATTGAACGCGCAAGACGCGGTGCGCGGTGCGCTCGCCGAGCCCGCCTGCATCATGGTCAATCGCAACCAGGGCGCGGGCACGCGCATCCTGATCGACCGCCTGCTCGCAGATGCGCGCCCCGACGGGTACTGGAATCAGCCGCGCTCGCACAACGCGGTTGCCGCCGCGGTGGCGCAGCATCGCGCCGACTGGGGTATGACCATCGCACCGGTCGCCCACGCGGCCGGGCTCGGTTTCATTCCATTGGCGGAAGAGCATTATGATTTCGCGCTGGTGACGGCGCGCAAACATCGCGCCGCGATGCAGGCGTTTTTGGAGGCGCTGGCGTCCGAGAAAAGCCGCGCCGCGCTAGAGCAAGCGGGGTTTCGGCCGGCGTGAGCTAGATCGATCATGCTTTCGATTCTTGTTTTGACGCGTCTTCTTTCACGTGAACCGGCATCCACTTCGCTCGAAGACGCTTTTAGCCCCCATCCAACGCCGCCAATCTCTCGGCCTCCGCGATATCGTCCATGGTGTTGGCGTTGAAGAACGGATCGAGCGGTTCGGTTGGCCAGGTCACGGTGGCCAATGTGTAGCGCGCGGTCCAACGGTCGATTTTGCGGATGTCCTCCACGACCAGTGCGTGGCGAAGCTCCTCGCGTAACGCCACTCTCCATAATCCGATCACCGGGTGGGATTGTCCGTCGGAGGCGGCGACCGCAAGCTGTGCGTTCTGCTCAGCGCGCGCGCGATGCAGGCGCGCGACGAGATCGCGCGGCAGAAACGGACAATCCGCCGCGGCGCTCAGCACCCACGGCACCTCGGGACGGTGGACTGCGGCCCAGTCCAGCGCCGCGAGAATGCCTGCGAGTGGTCCGGGAAAATCGGCGACCGTATCCGCTATCACCGGCAGCCCGAAGCTTGCGAAACGGGAAGGATCGCCGTTGGCGTTGAGAATGAGCCCGTCGCATTGCGGTTTCAGCCGCGCGATCACGCGCTCCAGGATGGTGCGGCCGCCGATCTGGCGCATCGGCTTGTCGCCCCCACCCATCCGACGCGCCAGGCCGCCGGCGAGCAACACCCCCGGCGTCGCCGGCGCATCTCTTGATGTCGCCGGCGCGTCGCTTGACGTCGCCAGCGCGTCTTTTGACGTCGCCAGCGCGTCTTTTGACGTCGCCAGCGCGTCGCTTGACGTCGCCGGAAACTCATTCATCACGGTCGCTGCCCTTGCGCTTGTGACGGGCGGATTCATCTTCGACGAAAGCGAGGTTCTGGTCGTAGATGATGCGCTCTTGGCCCGACAGCGCGACGAAGCGTTTCCCCCGGGCACGCCCGATCAGCGTCAATCCGACCTGCCGCGCCAGATCGACGCCCCACGCCGTGAAGCCCGATCGCGACACCAGGATCGGAATTCCCATCCGCACCGTCTTGATGATCATCTCGGAGGTCAGCCGCCCCGTGGTGTAGAGAATCTTGTCGGCGGGATCGACGCCATGGCGATAGATCCAGCCAGCGATCTTGTCGACGGCGTTGTGGCGGCCGACGTCTTCGGTGTAGCACACCGGCGTGCCCTCCTTGCACAGCACGCAGCCGTGGATCGCGCCGGCCTCGAGATAAAGCGAAGGCATGGTGTTGATCGCGTGCGTCATCTGATAGAGCCAGGAGGTCCGCAATTCTGCCTTCGGCAGCGCGACGCTTTCCACGGCCTCCAGGAGATCGCCGAACGCCGTGCCCTGCGCGCAGCCCGAAGTCTGCGTGCGCTTTTTCAATTTCTGTTCGAAATTGGTGTGGTGCTCGGTGCGCACCACCACTACCTGCAGGTCGTCGTCATATTCGACCTCGGTGACGACATCGTCGTATTTGAGCATGTTCTGGTTGAGCAGATAACCGAGCGCCAGATACTCCGGATAATCGCCGATCGTCATCATGGTCACGATTTCCTGCGCGTTCAGATACAGCGTCAGCGGCCGTTCCACCGGCACGCTGATCTTGACCGCGGCGCCGGTCTGATCGGTCCCGGCGACGCGTTCGGTCAGCCGCGGGTCGTGCGGGTTGGGCAGGATCAGGGGGATTGGCGCTTTATCGGTCTTCATCATCGGGGTCACAGGGTAGCATGACATTGCGGTCAGGCTGGATATAAAGCATCCGCGGGCAATGCGAAGTTCGTTCCGCCGGAGAATGACATGAAGGTGATTGGCCTCGCCGGGTGGAGCGGCGCCGGCAAGACGACGCTGCTGACGCGGCTCATCCCGCATTTTCTTAAAGCTGGCCTGCGGGTTTCCGTCATCAAACACGCCCACCATGGTTTCGATGTCGATGTACCGGGCAAGGATTCTCTGGGTGCACCGGCAGTCGGGGGCCACGGAAGTGCTGGTGTCTTCGGGGGTGCGATGGGCGCTGATGCATGAGTTGCGCGGCGCGGCCGAGCCGCTTCTGCCGGAATTGCTGGCAAAGATGTCGCCGGTGGATCTGGTTGTCGTCGAAGGCTTTAAATCGGGCCCGCATCGCAAGATCGAAGTGCACCGCCTCGCCAATGGCAAGGCGATGCTGTTTCCTGACGATCCCGGGATTGTCGGCATTGCGACCGACGGCGCCGTTGAAACCGCGCTCCCGGTCGCCCATCTCGATGATATCCCGGCCATCGCCGCGATGATGCAGCGCCTGGCGATATCTGTCGAAGACGTGCTGGCGCGCAGCGTACCCGAAAGCTGAGAACCAACATGGCGCAATTGTCCGACGATTGCTTTGCCTTCGGCGGGCCGATGATGTCGGTCGATGAAGCCGTCGGCATCATCGCCGCGCGCGTGTGCGCGGTGCAGGACGTCGAGACCGTGTCGCTCACCGAGGCCGACGGGCGCATTCTCGCGCGCGGCATTGCCGCTCCCCTGCCGCTGCCGCCTTTCACCAATTCCGCCGTCGACGGTTACGCCGTGCGGGCCTGCGATCTTCCGCCGGGCGAGGAAGCGGCGTTTCCGGTGCTGGGACGCGTTGTGGCCGGCGCTTCGGCGCCAGAGCCTGCGACGCGCGGTCACGCCATCCGGATTTTCACCGGCGCGCCGATGCCCGAGGGCGCCGACACGGTGTTCATGCAGGAAGACGTGCGCATCGATGACGAGGGCAGGGTCGTTCTCCCGGCGGGACTCAAACCCGGCGCCAATGTGCGACCGGCGGGCGAAGACATTCCTGTCGGATATTCCGCGCTCCAGGCCGGCCAGCGCTTGCGGCCGCAGGATGTCGCGCTGGCGGCCGCGTTCGGTCTGACTCATGTCGAGGTGATCAGGCGCATTCGCGTTGCGGTGCTCTCAACCGGCAACGAACTGGTCTCGCCGGGAAGCCCGCGCGCGCCGGCGCAATTGTTCGACTCCAACCGTTTCATGCTGATGGCGATGCTGGTGCGGCTGGGCTGCGAGGTCAGCGATCTCGGCATTCTCCGCGACGAGCGTGCTTCGCTGGCCGGCGGCCTGAAGAAGGTTGCCGGTACCCACGACCTGATCCTGACCACCGGCGGAGTTTCGACCGGCGAGGAGGATCACGTCAAGGCCAGCGTCGAAAGCGTTGGCACGCTGGTGCTGTGGCGGATGGCGATCAAGCCCGGGCGTCCCGTTGCGATGGGAATCATCGACGGCACGCCGTTCATCGGATTACCGGGAAATCCGGTGGCGAGCTTCGTTACCTTCGTCCATGTGGTGCGCCCGACCGTGCTGGCGCTGGCGGGCGCCACGCACCAGCCCTTGACGCCGATGCCGGTCCGCGCGGGCTTCAGCTACAAGAAGAAAATCGGCCGTCGCGAATATGTTCGAGCGAGCCTGCGCAAGGCGCCCGACGGTGCGCTTGAGGTGACAAAATTCCCGCGCGAAGGTGCGGGATTGCTGTCCTCGCTGGTGGACACGGACGGATTGGTCGAACTCGGCGAGGACATCACGCAGGTCGAACCTGGCCAGACGGTCGGGTTTTTCGGCTATGCGAGTTTGATGTGACTGGCGATGTCCGTTGACGATGTGAGCCCGCTTCGCCATGTATGGGCCCATGACCACGACGAAACTCGACCTCACCGGACTGAAATGTCCGTTGCCGGCATTGAAGACGCGAAAGGCGCTGAAGGCGCTCAAGCCGGGCGATAGGCTGGAAGTCCGCTGCACCGATCCGCTGTCGGTGATCGACATCCCCAATCTGATTCGGGAAACCGGCGACAAGGTCGAGACCAGGGAACGCACGGAGCATGAAATCGTGTTCCTGATCGAGAAGGCTGGCGGTTTGTCGTCCGCGGTGACGGAGCTTTAACGCATCCTCGCGCGTCCCGAACCGGCTCAATCGCTACCTTTTGCCTATCGACACAAGGACTGCCTTCAGTACGGTTGGGACGGGCACATCGTAACGCTGGCAACGGCGCGGGATGCGGTGGCATAAGCGGGATGCGGTGGCATAAGGTGTCGCCTCAGGGGTTAAAATTCTCGAATGCGCGTCGCGATCCTGGCGCATCCGAGAATTGTGCGGAGCAGCAATGTGGAGCTTGCACCGTGAAGGGCTGAACACAACAGGATGGTACGCGGCAGACGTGCCCGATAAGGGGTGGCTGCAGGGGAGGAATGAATGACGTCGATTAGCAGTGCTGGAACCATGTCCGGCGCCGGGTTGGGAATTCTCGATCGCGAGCACACGATTGCAAAGGCCGGCTTCAATCGCTGGCTGGTGCCCCCCGCGGCGCTTTGCATTCATCTGTGCATCGGCATGGCTTATGGTTTTTCCGTGTTCTGGTTGCCGCTGTCGCGCGCAATCGGCCTGACGGCGCCGAAGGTCTGCGCGGACATGACCTTGGTGCAGGAACTCTTCACCACCACGTGCGATTGGAAGGTGGCGAGCCTTGGCTGGATGTACACCCTCTTCTTCGTGCTGCTCGGCGTGTCGGCCGCGATCTGGGGTGGCTGGCTCGAACGCGCAGGTCCGCGCAAGGCCGGCGTGGTCGCCGCGCTGTGCTGGGGCGGCGGCCTCTTGATCGGCGCGTTCGGGGTTTACGTGCATCAGCTTTGGATCATGTGGCTCGGCGCCGGCGTGATCGGCGGCGTCGGTCTTGGCCTTGGTTACATTTCCCCGGTTTCGACGCTGATCAAATGGTTCCCCGATCATCGCGGCATGGCGACCGGCATGGCCATCATGGGCTTCGGCGGCGGTGCCATGATCGGCGCGCCACTCGCCAATCTCCTGATGAATTATTTCAAGACCTCGACCGATGTCGGTGTCTGGCCCACGTTCGTTGTAATGGGACTGGTCTATTTCACCTTCATGATGATCGGTGCCTTCGCGTATCGCGTATCGCCGGCCGGCTGGCGCCCGGAGGGCTGGACGCCGCCGAGCGAAAACAAGTCGATGATCTCGCAGCATCACGTGCACCTCGACAACGCGCACAAGACCAAGCAGTTCTGGATGATCTGGCTTGTGCTCTGCATGAACGTGTCGGCGGGCATCGGCGTGATCGGCATGGCCTCTCCGATGTTGCAGGAGATTTTTGCCGGTAAACTGATCGGCTTGCCGGATGTCGGATTCAACGCGTTGAGTGTTGAGCAGAAGGCTATTATCGCCGGGATCGCAGCCGGGTTCGCCGGCCTGCTTTCGCTGTTCAACATCGGCGGCCGTTTCTTCTGGGCGTCGCTGTCGGACTATATCGGCCGCAAGAACACTTACTACTGCTTCTTCCTGCTCGGCATCGCACTCTACGCGCTGGCGCCGACGTTCGCCGCGATCGGAAGCAAGGTTCTGTTCGTGCTCGCCTTCGGCATCATCTTGTCGATGTATGGCGGTGGCTTCGCTACCGTGCCGGCCTATCTTGCTGACATGTTCGGCACGCAGTTCGTCGGCGCCATTCACGGACGGCTGCTGACGGCATGGTCGACCGCCGGCATCATCGGTCCGGTGGTGGTGAATTACATCCGGGAAGCGCAACTCGCCGCCGGCGTGCCGCGCGACCAGCTCTACAACACCACCATGTACATCCTGTGCTCGATGCTGATCATCGGCCTGATCTGCAACTATCTGATCAAGCCGGTCGACTCCAAATGGCACATGAGCGCGGACGAGGTCGCCAAACTGCAGGCGGCGAGTGCCAAGAGCGCGGCGTCCGTCCAGTACGGCTCGTTCGGTATCGGCAAGGGTGGGCTCGACGCCAAGGCCGCGTTGTTCTGGGTCTTCGTCGGCATCCCGCTCGCCTGGGGCGTGTGGAAGACATTGGAAAGCGCGGCCAAGATCCTCTGATCGCAGCACGACATCATCGCGGGACGATACCAACCGTCCCGCGGCCTCCATTTGCCAAATCAACCAAAGAAATTACTTCAGGGGATTTTCATGCTTCGCATCAGTGTTTGTCTCGCCGCCATGCTGCTTGTCGCAGGCAGCCTTCACACGGCTTCGGCCCAGACCACGGCGCCTGCGGGCACCGCGGCTCCGGCCGGCGCAAAACCCTCTAAAATAAAGCTGACCGCCGCCAAGCTGAAGGAAATGAGAGCCAGTTGGAGCGCGGACAAGACCAAGCTCGCCGCTTGCCGAAAAGACGTGAAGTCGAAGGGGCTCGTCGGTGACGACCGCTGGTTCTACATCGAAGATTACATGGGCAAAACCTGATGTGGCTTTAATGGCCTAGGGAACTTGGCTAGCTTGCGAGGGGCGTGATGGTTGCAAGGCTGTCAGGCCCCTTAAATCGTTATAAGATCGCAAGTCGTTTATAAGGTCGGCATATTTTGATTGGCATCTGGCATACCAAGTTTTAGAGTCGGTTCGAACCAGACGGGATTGAAGCTCGATGGGTCACGACGCGCAACACGAGGTGCAAAAGGTCCGCTCGTTCGAACACCCCGGCGAGGGACGCCGGCGGGCCAAATCGACGCCCAAGGGGCGCCAGGTCGATCCGACCGCCGCGCACGAGATCGAACTTCTGCTCGGCGACCGGCCGCGGCGGCGCGATCTGCTGATCGAGCATCTGCATCTCATCCAGGACACGTACCACCAGATTTCCGCGAGCCATCTCGCCGCGCTCGCCGACGAGATGAAGCTGTCTTTTGCGGAAGTGTTCGAGACCGCGACCTTCTACGCCCATTTCGATGTGGTGAAGGAGGGCGAGGCAAACATCCCGCCGCTGACGATTCGGGTCTGCGATTCCCTGACCTGCGCCATGCTGGGTGCGGAAAAATTGCTGCATGACTTGCAGAACAGCGCCGGCCCCGGCATCCGCGTGGTGCGTGCGCCCTGTGTCGGCCGCTGCGACGCCGCGCCGGCAGCCGAGGTTGGGCATCACTTTGTCGATCGCGCCAGTGTCGCCAGCGTGCTTGCCGCGGCGACGAGCGGCGACACCCACACGCATCTGCCCGAGTATGTCGATTACGACGCCTATGTCGCCGGCGGCGGCTACGCGCTGCTCACGCGCCTGCGCTCCGGCGAATTGAACAAAGAGGATCTGCTCAAGGCGCTCGACGATGCGTCCTTGCGTGGCCTCGGCGGCGCCGGGTTTCCAACGGGCCGAAAGTGGCGGGCGGTGCTCGGTGAGCCCGGTCCGCGTCTGATGGCGATCAATGGCGACGAGGGCGAGCCGGGAACCTTCAAGGACCGCTTTTATCTCGAAACCGATCCGCATCGCTTTATCGAGGGCATGCTGATCGGCGCTCATGTCGTGGAAGCCCCCGAGGTCTATATCTACATCCGCGACGAATATCCGGCCTGCCGCGAAATTCTCAACCACGAGATCGCGAAACTGCCGCCGGGCGGTCCAAGGCTTCACATGCGGCGCGGCGCCGGCGCCTATATCTGCGGCGAGGAATCCTCGCTGCTGGAAAGCATCGAAGGCAAACGCGGATTGCCGCGCCACAAGCCGCCCTATCCGTTCCAGGTCGGGCTGTTCGGATTGCCGACGCTCATCAACAACATCGAGACGCTGTGGTGGGTGCGCGACATCGTTGAAAAAGGCGCGGATTGGTGGAAGGGCCACGGCCGCAACGACCGCCATGGCCTGCGCAGCTATTCGGTGTCAGGGCGGGTGAAAAATCCCGGGATGAAACTGGCGCCCGCCGGCATCACGGTGCGCGAATTGATCGACGAGTTCTGTGGCGGCATGGCAGAGGGCCATCAATTCCACGCCTATTTGCCGGGCGGCGCGTCGGGCGGCATTCTGCCGGCGTCGATGGACAATATCCCGCTCGATTTCGGCACGCTGGAAAAATACGGCTGCTTCATCGGTTCGGCCGCGGTTATCATCCTTTCCGAGCGGGACAGCGTCAAAGGTGCGGCGCTCAATCTGATGCGCTTCTTCGAGGACGAAAGCTGCGGTCAGTGCACGCCCTGCCGCGTCGGCACCCAGAAAGCGGCGCTGCTGATGGAAAAACCGGTCTGGAACCGTGAATTGCTCGACGAATTGGGTCAGGCGATGCGCGATGCCTCGATCTGCGGTCTCGGCCAGGCCGCCTCGAATCCGCTGACGTCAGTGATTAAGTATTTCCCGGAAGAGTTCAACGAGGCCGCGGAATGACGAAGATCCCCTTCGAACTCGACGGCAAGCAAGTCGAGGCCATTGATGGCGAAACCATCTGGCAAGTCGCGATGCGCGAGGGCCGCGAAATCCCGCATCTGTGCCACCGGCCCGAACCGGACTACCGGCCCGACGGCAATTGCCGCGCCTGCATGGTGGAGGTCGAGGGCGAGCGGGTGCTGGCGGCCTCCTGCAAGCGCACGCCCAGCGTCGGCATGAAGGTGAAATCGGCCAGCGCGCGCGCGGTCGCGGCGCAGAAAATGGTGATGGAGCTTCTGGTCGCCGATCAGCCGGCGCGGGCCACCTCGCATGATCCGGATTCGCAATTCTGGCACTGGGCCGAAAAGGTCGAAGTGACCGAAAGCCGTTTTCCGCCGGCGCAGCGCTGGCAGGGTGACGCCAGCCATCCCGCGATGCGCGTCAATCTCGATGCCTGCATTCAGTGCGGCCTGTGCGTGCGCGCCTGTCGCGAGGTCCAGGTCAACGACGTGATCGGCATGGCCTATCGCAATCACGACTCCAAGATCGTGTTCGATTTCGACGATCCGATGGGTGAATCGACCTGCGTCGCCTGCGGCGAATGCGTGCAGGCCTGTCCGACCGGCGCGCTGATGCCCGCCGTGATGCTCGACGAGAACCAGACCCGCGTCACCTATCCGGACAAAAAGGTCGACTCGCTCTGCCCGTTCTGCGGCGTCGGCTGCCAGGTCACCTATCAGGTCAAGGACGAGAAGGTGATCTATGCCGAGGGGCGCGACGGACCGGCCAACCACAACCGGCTCTGCGTCAAGGGCCGCTTCGGCTTCGATTACATCCATCACCCGCATCGGTTGACCAAGCCGCTGGTGCGGCTGGCGAATGCGAAGAAGGACGCCAACGATCAGGTCGATCCGGCCAATCCTTTCACGCATTTCCGCGAAGCCTCCTGGGAAGAAGCCCTCGACATCGCGGCCAAGGGTCTCGTCAAAATCCGCGACGGGAAGGGCGTCAAGGCGCTCGCCGGCTTCGGCTCGGCCAAGGGATCGAACGAGGAGGCGTATCTTTTCCAAAAACTGGTGCGCACCGGTTTCGGCTCCAACAATGTCGATCACTGCACCCGGCTGTGCCATGCCTCGTCGGTGGCGGCGTTGATGGAAGGCTTGAACTCCGGCGCGGTGTCGGCGCCGTTTTCGGCGTCGATGGACGCCGAAGTCATTATCGTGATCGGCGCCAATCCGACGATCAACCATCCGGTGGCGGCGACCTTCATCAAGAACGCGGCGAAACGCGGCGCCAAGCTGATCGTGATCGATCCGCGCCGGCAAACGTTGTCGCGCCATGCACATCTGCATTTGGCGTTCAAGCCGGGCAGCGATGTCGCGATGTTGAATGCGATGATCCACACCATCATCACCGAAGGCTTGACCGACGAGCAATATATCGCCGGCTATACCGAGGGCTTCGACGATCTCAAGGAGCGCATCAAGGAATTCACCCCGGAGAAGATGGAGCCGATCTGCGGCATTCCCGCGGAGACTTTACGCGAAGTCGCGCGGATGTATGCGCGCTCGCGCGCCTCGATTATCTTCTGGGGCATGGGCATCAGCCAGCATGTGCACGGCACCGACAACGCGCGCTGCCTGATTGCGCTCGCACTGATCACCGGGCAGGTCGGCCGGCCCGGCACGGGTTTGCATCCGTTGCGCGGACAAAACAACGTGCAAGGCGCTTCCGACGCCGGCCTGATCCCGATGTTCCTGCCGGATTATCAGCCGGTCGGCCGCACCGATCTGCGCGAGCCGTTCGAGCGCCTCTGGCATCAGGAGCTCGATCCGGTGCGCGGCCTCACCGTGGTCGAGATCATCAACGCGATCCATGCCGGCGAGATCACCGGCATGTATATCGAGGGCGAGAACCCCGCGATGTCGGACCCCGACCTGCAGCACGCACGCGAGGCGCTGGCCAAGCTCGATCATCTGGTGGTGCAGGATCTGTTCGTCACCGAGACGGCGTTTCATGCCGACGTGATCCTGCCGGCCTCGGCGTTCGCGGAGAAATCCGGCACGTTCACCAATACCGATCGCCGCGTGCAATTGGCGCGCGAGGTGATCAAGCCGCCCGGCGATGCGCGGCAGGATCTGTGGATCATCCAGGAAATCGCGCGGCGCATGGGGTTGGACTGGCGCTATGACGGACCGGCCGATGTTTTCACCGAGATGGCGCAGGTGATGCCCTCGCTCAAAAACATCACCTGGGAGCGGCTGGTGCGTGAGGGTGCGGTGACCTATCCGGTCGACGACCCCAATAAGCCCGGCAACGAGATCATCTTCACGACAGGATTCCCAACGGAGAGCGGCCGCGGCAAAATCGTGCCCGCGCATGTGGTGCCACCGGACGAATTGCCCGATGGCGAATACCCGATGGTGCTTTCGACCGGACGCGTGCTGGAGCATTGGCACACCGGCTCGATGACGCGACGCTCCATGGTGCTCGATAGCATCGAGCCGGAAGCGGTGGCGTTCATGTCGCCAAAGGACATGCGGCGCTTGAAAGTGTGGCCCGGCGATTTCATCCGGCTTGAGACCCGCCGCGGCGCGGTCGAGCTGAAAGTGCGCTCCGACCGCGACGTGCCGGAAAACATGGTGTTCATGCCGTTCTGCTACGCCGAAGCCGCGGCCAACCTGTTGACCAACCCGGCGCTCGATCCGTTCGGGAAAATTCCGGAATTCAAGTTCTGCGCGGTGAGGGTCGAACGGGCCGAGCTGCGCAGCGCGGCGGAGTAGGGCGCTAGATGTGAGCATGATCTGGACCCGAAGGGCCGCGTTAGCGCAAAGTGGGAGCTGGTTTTCCTAGCGACAAACGCGAAGCGTTTGCGCGGAGATCATGCTCAAACACCATGATCTGATTAGATCTAATCGGATCATGAAGGCCATGAACTCATAAATGGCCGGGCGGGACGGCTTGCCAGAGTCCCCTGTGCGCCCGATAGCCGACGAATTGTTGCACAGTAGCGAAACAATGCTATGTGCCATTCGACGACTTGATAAATTATCCAATATCGCGAAGCATGGCCGTGAACAGCAATTGACGATGGAGAATCCCCGTGCGGAAAGACGTATTCGTGGCGCTGACGTTGGCGACGCTTCTTTCAGGCCACGCAACCGCGATAGCGGACGAACTCACAGGCACGCTCGCGAAGGTGAAGGAACTCGGATATATCACCATCGGGCACCGCGAGGCGTCGGTGCCGTTCTCCTACCTCGACGACAAGCGGCAGCCGGTCGGCTTCGCCATCGACATCTGCGCCAAGATCGTCGACGCGGTGAAACGCGAAATGAAGCTGGACAAACTCGAAGTGCGGTATCAGCTGGTAACGGCTTCGACGCGCATTCCGCTATTGGCCAACGGCACGATCGACCTCGAATGCGGCAACACCACCAACAACGTCGAGCGGCAACAGCAGGTCTGGTACACCAACACGCATTTTCTGACGGCGAGCCGTTTCGTCTCGAAGGTCGAATCGAAGATCGGCTCGATCAGCGACCTCAAGGGCAAGACGATCGTCTCTCCGGCCGGCTCGACCAACATCAAGCAGGCGCTCGAATTCAATAGCAGATTGAATCTGGGGATGAGGATCATCCCGGCTCAGGATCAAGCCGAAGCGTTCCTTATGGTCGATACCGGCAGGGCAGTAGCCTTTGTCCAGGACGATATCGTGCTCGCGGGCCTGATTGCCAACGCGAAGGATCCAAAGGCTTACGTGATCTCGGAGGACGCGTTCTCCAAGCCTGAACCATATGGAATCATGCTGCGTAAAGATGATACGGCGTTCAAGGCTATTGCCGATGCTGCGACCGCAAGCCTCTATCAGAGTCCCGAGCTTGCGGCGCTCTACGACAAATGGTTCACCCAGCCGATCCCACCACCCAAGGGCGTCAATCTGGACATCCCGATGAGCCCGGCGATGAAGCGGGCCTTCGAGAAGCCAACGGATTCGCCGGATCCGTCGACCTACTGATCGGCAACGCCCGTTCGGCTGACTTCGGGGCAGCAGCAGTGATATTCCTGTGCCGCCCCCAACTCAGGGACCCTCAGATAGGCTGATCAGCCGCAATTCCAGATCGGCCCGATCGGGGTCCGCGTCCAGCACGGACCAAAGGTGCCGCCATTGTAGCGGCCGCCGTCAAAGCCGGGCCGGCCGAAATAGTGCCAGTCGCCATCATACCCGTAATAACGAGGGACCGGGTCAATATACCAAGGGCGCCGTTCGCGGCGCGCCAAACGCCGTATCGCATCTTTCTGGGCGTAAAGCGGAAGGGTGTTGTTCAGCGGCTGATGATAGCCCGGCAGGAAGCCGTAGCCATGCCAGCGTGGCGCCGGCCGCTTATGAATTGGCGCAGCCGTCGCGACGACCGACAGCAGCGACAGAACGGCAGCAATTGATAGACACACGAGGCGCGACATAGGTACACCATAGACAGTCGGCTGCGGGAGAGCCATTCAAATTCGAGTGCAAAGCTCTTCGTAGCCCAATGCCGACCTGACGGTCGTGGACCATCTCCGTTGCGGGGTCATTCGCGTCATTCTGACCTCGCCGCGATGACTTCTGGTCTTCCCCGACGAACGGACATCGTCAGAGCCAGTCGGCATGTCTCAAACGTGCCAACAAGCGACATCTCTGGCTTCGCGTGGTATCGGCCGTCACGGAAAACTAACCGAAGTCAGCGATGTGGCCTTCACATAACGCCTATCGGCCTTAGCCGACGCTCCAAATTTCGAAACTCATGACGCCGGCAGGATTGATCACACAGGCCGCCCAACCATCTTCGACCCGAAGTTCTGACTTCTTCGCGTCGGATGATTTTGCCCTTTCAATCAGCTCATCGCGGGTCGCGATGGCCTCTTGCCATTCCGGGCGATTTTCAATGCCGTTGCCGAGGAAGAAGTTGCGAAGCCCCATCGCAGCGAGCAACATGGCATGTGAGATCGACGCCGGGTCGCCGCTCTTCGCTTCTGCACGGAAAGACATTGGCCAACCATACGACCAGCATGTGAATGTCACCCGAACGTCGTTAAACATTAGGATTTCAACAGATTGGCTATCGGCGTCCGCTGGCATTTGTATGTGCGTCAGTTGGAACTTCGGTGACGGCTGTTGATGCGCGGCAGCGTCTTCGATCATAACAGCTTTAAATTGGTCGCACTTGGTCGCGTGCGCAGCCGTCGGCAAGAGCAAACAAGTCGCAATCATAAATAGCTTTTTAACCATTTGCATCCTGCCGCCACCCATTCAGTGTTCGCTCAGCCTGAGATCGCATGCTAGAGTATGCCTCTGATGATAAGCACCTAACCTTCAATCTATCGTTCCGGCAAACCGTCAACTTGAAGGGAGCTGCTTAGGGTCCGTTCCGGGTCCAATCGCGTCGCCCTGACGGTACACCGGACACTTCCGGTCTTCCTCTTTGAACAGACCTCGGCAGCAACCGGTCGGCATGTCTCAAACGTGCCAATAACGGAATTGGCCGGCGGTAAATGGGGGCGGCTGCACTGCCGTGGCCAGCTAATTCTTCTTTTTCAAATCGCCGGACTGATCAAATTCGAACCAACTAAGAATGTTCGCAAGGTCACTTTTGGCCCCGTGGTTAGATCCATCCAGCCTTAGGTTTTTCTCAAAATATGCCGGCAACCACGGCAGCTTCATAGCAATGCCGGTCGTGATAGCCTCATCCGTGCTCTCAAGAGTGATTGCATTCCATGTGATGCCGCGGCCCAGCGTCGCCTGAAGATCATTCGGATCAACTCCGATCACGCTCTTGGGGTCGTTGATGTCAGCGAAGGTCACCAGATCGGGTAAGTCATTTGGTGTGATCCCATGGACGCCGCGCGTATGGCCGATCCTAGCTATATTATCCATGAAATCGACCGACCGCGGTCCATATAACTCGGCGAGGATATTGTCGCCGGGTCCCGCATCAAGTGACCACCGTATCCCTTTCCTGAAATCTGCGTAGTTTTTGGCATCCTTAGGCTGACGATGGCTCGTCAACAACGCAATCAAGGGCCTCGCGCCGGAACCGAGGTCCAGATACAATGCTTCACCGCGAAGCTTGTGCATCGTGCCTCTCTCGGGAAACCTGACGTCGTAAAACAGCACTTCAACGACGCTGGAACCGCGCTTGACGCCCTCGGGGGTGTTGACGGCCAATGTCAGCATGTAGCGGTAGCTCTCGGACCGCCCGCAACCCGCAAGCCCAACGGCCAGCAATGCCACCATGGCAAGGCGTATGAGACGCAGTGATATCATCGGCATCACAGTGGGCTCGCGACTTATGCGCTCGGGCAGCACTTGGCACTGTGTGTTCGGTAGGTTGTAAGGACCAATTGCGTCAACCTCTAACGCGCCGAATGCTCAATTTTGAATGAAGCGTGTTCGACTTCCGACTTGGGTCATCTTCGTCGATTCTGGCATGTCCGTGTCATGTCCGGTTAGTCGGTAATCTCGGAAATGCCGGTTGTCCGGTTTTTGCCATCCGCCTTTGGCTACGTGCTGATGAGTCCACGCCGTGGTCTGATTCAACTCAGTTGAACGAGCCAGCTTTCGCCCGGACAGGCGAGATCTTCCTCGCCGATTTCCGCGATCGCGTTTGCAACCTCCGCTTTCGCGCGCTCGGATATTTCCACGATCGGCAGCCGCGTGTGCGGGCGCATATATCCGAGCAGGCACAATGCGTATTTCAGGGCCGCCGGGCTCTCTTTGGCTAACGCGGCCGTCAACGGCGCAAGTCGATTTTGCAGATATCTTGCGCTCTGCAACCGTCCCTGCCGGCAATTCGAGAAAATGGCCTGACACAATTCTGGCGTGACGTTCGAGACCGTCGAGATGCACCCATCTCCACCACTGGCAAGAAAGCCGAGCGCGGTCGCGTCATCTCCGGATAACAATCGAAAGCCCGAAGGCAACCGCGGCCGCAGGCGCATCGGACGCGCCGTGTCGCCGCTGCCATCCCGCAATCCGATGAACTGCTTCGATTCCGAAAGCCTCACGAGCGTGTCGTCGGATAACTCGCGGATGGTGCGGGAGGGAATGTCGTGCAGGATGATGGGGAGCGTGGTTGACGCCGCGATCGCCTGAAAATGTGCGGCGATGCCGGCCTGCATCGGCTTGTTGTAATAGGGGACGACCGAAAGCACCACATCGGCGCCGGCCGCTTCGGCGTGCCGGGTCAATTCGATCGCCTGGCTGGTGGAGTTCGATCCCGCGCCGGCAATGACGCGAACACGACCCCGCGCGATTGCGACGGCGGATCGGACGATGCTGTCGTGCTCGGCCGGGGTGAGGGTTGATGCCTCGCCGGCAGTTTCGCCGACCACGATCGCCGAAACACCCGCTTCGATCTGACGTGTGCATAGCTTCGCAAACGCTGTCAGATCGATCTCGCCGTTTTCATCGAACGGCGTCGGAAGATCGGGGATATAACCCGCCAACCAACTATCGGGATTTCCAACAGACGTCATTGGATTTCACGCCGCGTTTTCCAACTGGCCAAAACCTTGTCGATAGGCCGAGAGCACCAGGCCTTGGGGGCACCTGACACCCGCCTCGATCCGAAAACCCATTTGCTTCAGCGTGGTCCGGATCCTCAGGCTGACGCGGCTGTCGTGAGAGTCGATCAAAACCGCAATGCTCGCGCTGGTGCAGAGGAATCGTGAAATTTCGGCGAGTGCTGCCTCAATCGCCGCCGGCGAGTTTTGTCCGGTGACCAGGCCCACCGCGTGCTGGGCGTGGGGACTGCGGCACGTCGCCGTGGTCGCGACGCGAATGAATCCGCGTCGCCACAAAGCGAGATACAATTCCATTCGATCGTTGCCGGCGACGATGGCGCGATGCAGCTTGGACAGGCGCGTGAGCTGGATCATGGTATCCACGACCTGCTCTTGGTCGAGACCGGAAGGAGGCTGGGCCATCTGACTGTCCTGTGCGACCGCGGTTCGGCTTGTCATGCGACGCGCCGGGTCTCCGTGGCAAGGGAATCGGAGGAGGGGAGCTTGCCGCCCATGTCGAGTTCGATCTCGCGCGGCAGTTCGACGATCGTTTCGGGGTGATGGCCGTTCTCGAACAACGCGTATTTGATGGCTTGCGCGCGGTTGACGAACAGGCCGCCATAGAGGCCGTTTTGTTCCTGGGCGACCCAGTGGCCGCGGCTGTTCTTGCCGATGAAGACGATTGTAGATGCAGAGCTGCACGAGGGAGGTTCGACGAGCTTCACGTTAATAGTCCTTCTGGTGACGAGTTTGGTAACGCGGTCTTCCGAAGCCACAGAATGCCGTCGCTGTGTTGTTCCGATGCGAATGTTCGGGCGATCTGTGGTGGGTCGGAAGACGGCGTGACTCATGCCGCTAATATCAAGCGCGCCGGATATGAATTCGAGAGCAGCGCGACGGCGATCTCATAGGCGCCGTATAAAGTCGTGCGGCCTCGTCTTAAACCGGGACAGCCTGGGTGTGCCCGCCGATCAGGCAGCAGAGGGCCGCGTAAGCCACCATTTCATCCCAGTGATTGAGATCGTCGTAGAACGGAAGCTCGCGCTTCACGCTCGCGACGACGGCGCAAAGGATGGTGGACATCCACAGCAGCGCGGTCAGGCTGCCGCCGAAGCCGATGCTGCCAAAGGCGGCAAAGGCCAGCAGCACGATCATCCGCAGGCAAAAGCGAGCGACCACATGGGTGGTCGATGTCAGTTCACGTTGTAGATCAGGAGTCTGTGACACGTGGAGAACTCTACGCTGCGCCCTTTGGCCGGTCCTGAAGGACCGATTGCAGGCATGGTTGCAAGTCAGTTTGCAGTTTTTTGGTAAGCAATTTTTGGGCCAGTTGCGGCCTTTGCTGTCAGGCACGAGCAGCGATTGGCTGCCTTTCGCCAACCGTCAGGATGGCCAAAACCCCGTTTGAAAACGAGAGGGAAGGAAGGCCTCAAAGATAAAGACGCCATAAGTGCGGGCCGACAACCCAGATCGCGACCCGCGGCCGACATCCAGCGTTAATCAGCGATGACGCCGCGCACTTATGAGATTCCTATAACAACGCGCGTGCCACCGCCTCGAAAACCTATGCGACGGGTGGCACCTCACCACGTAGCGAGAGCGTGAACACCTTTCGCCCCGCACTACGCATAGGAGCACCTCATGTTGGATGTCGTCATGCTGGCCCTCGGCCTCGGCTTCTTCGTGGTGGGGATAGGCTACGCCTACGCCTGCGAACGGCTCTGAGTTTCGACGCGTTTTCTTCACGCGAAGGATTCCCGCTTCGCTCGAAACCGCTCTGGAGGAGAACGATTATGGTCTTCGATTATTCGCTCGCCGGTCTCGTCTCTTTGGGCCTGCTGTTTTACCTGACTTACGCCCTGCTGCGGCCGGAGCGGTTCTGATCGCTTTTTTGCACGGATCGCGCCCAAAACCTGAAGGCACACCATCATGACCGCCATCGGCTGGATTCAAATCTTTCTGTACTGCGCCATCATCGTCGCGCTGGTCAAACCGCTCGGCTGGTATATGACGCGCGTCTTCAACGGCGAGCGCACATTGCTGTCGCCGATCCTGCGGCCGGTCGAGGTCGGAGTTTACTGGCTCGGCGGCGTCGACGAAAAGCGCGAGCAGCATTGGCTGACCTATACGGTCGCGATGCTGCTGTTTCATGTCGGCGGCTTTCTCATTATTTATGCGCTGATGCGTCTGCAGGCGGTGTTGCCGTTCAATCCGGCGGGA
This sequence comes from uncultured Alphaproteobacteria bacterium, assembly GCA_963814615.1. Lineage (GTDB taxonomy): Bacteria > Pseudomonadota > Alphaproteobacteria > Rhizobiales > Xanthobacteraceae > Bradyrhizobium. Next base: position 699,569 of record CAWFDN010000002.1, read on the forward strand.
CAATCCGCCGTCGCCGAGGACCTGTCGTTCAACACGGCGATCAGCTTCATCACCAACACCAACTGGCAGAATTACGGCGGCGAGAGCACACTGTCTTATCTGGTGCAGATGCTCGGGCTGACGCATCAGAATTTCCTGTCGGCGGCAACCGGCATCGCACTCGCGGTGGCCTTGATCCGCGGTTTCTCCCGTTCTTCGATGCGCACCATCGGTAATTTCTGGGTCGATGTGACGCGTTGCACCCTTTATGTCTTGCTGCCGATCTGCGTCGTCTACGCGGTGTTCCTGGTCTGGCAGGGCATTCCGCAGACGCTCGGCGCCTATGTCGAGGCCACGACGCTGGAAGGCGCCAAGCAAACCATCGCGGTCGGACCGGTGGCGTCGCAGATCGCGATCAAGATGCTCGGCACCAATGGCGGCGGCTTCTTCAATGCCAATGCCGCCCATCCGTTCGAGAACCCGACGGCGCTCTCTAACTTCGTACAGATGATCTCGATCTTTTCGCTCGGCGCCGCACTCACCAACGTGTTCGGCCGCATGGTCGGCAATCAACGCCAGGGCTGGGCGATCCTGGCGGTGATGGGCGTGCTGTTCCTGACCGGTGTCACCGTCACCTATTGGGCGGAAGCGGGCGGCACCACCGCGCTCCATGCGCTTGAATTGAGCGGCGGCAATATGGAAGGCAAGGAGATTCAATTCGGCATCGTCGCGTCTTCGCTGTTTGCCGTCATCACCACGGCGGCGTCCTGCGGCGCGGTCAACGCCATGCACGATTCATTCACCGCGCTGGGCGGCATGATTCCCCTGATCAACATGCAGCTCGGCGAAATCATCGTCGGCGGTGTCGGCGCGGGCCTCTACGGCATGCTGCTGTTCGTGGTGCTCGCGATCTTCGTGGCCGGCTTGATGGTCGGGCGCACGCCGGAATATGTCGGCAAGAAAATCGAGGCGCGCGAAGTCAAGATGGCGATGCTCGCGATTTTGGTGCTGCCGCTAATGTATCTCGGCTGGACCGCCGTAGCGGTGGTGCTGCCCTCGGCAGTGGCCTCGATGGCCAACGCCGGCCCGCATGGCTTCACCGAAGTGCTCTACGCCTACACCTCGGCGACCGGCAACAACGGTTCGGCCTTCGGCGGCCTCACCGGCAACACCTTCTTCTATAACCTGACCCTTGCCAGCTCGATGTTCGTCGGCCGTTTCTTCATGATCGTGCCGGCCATGGCGCTCGCCGGGTCGCTCGCGGCTAAGAAGTCGATCCCGCCGTCTGCCGGCACGCTGCCGACGACGGGCGGCTTGTTCGTCGGCCTGGTGGTCGGCGTCATCCTGATTATCGGCGGCCTTACGTTCTTCCCTGCGCTCGCACTGGGCCCGATCGTCGAGCATCTCGCGATGACCGCCAACACCTTGTTCTGATCGATCTCATTTCGGAGTTACTTCCATGGAAGCCATGAAATTGCAGAAGCGGATGCCGGTCTCGGCGATGCTCGATCCGAAGATCGTGGTTCCCGCGATTGGCTCGGCATTCGCCAAGCTCGATCCGCGGTTGATGATCAAGAATCCGGTGATGTTCGTGGTCGAGGTGGTTGCCGCACTGACCACGGTGATCTTTGTGCGCGAATTGGTGACGGGCAGCGACAGCCTCGCCTTCACCTTCCAGATCATCCTGTGGCTGTGGTTCACCGTGCTGTTTGCCAATTTCGCCGAGGCCGTCGCGGAAGGCCGCGGCAAGGCGCAGGCCGAGTCGCTCAAGAAGACCCGTACCGAAAGCCAGGCCAAGCTGGTGACGGGTTCCGACAAGATCTATCGGCTTGTCGCCGGCACCAGCCTCAAGGTCGGCGATATCGTTCTGGTCGAAGCCGGCGACAATATTCCCTCCGACGGCGAGGTGATCGAGGGGGTTGCCTCGGTGAACGAAGCCGCGATCACCGGCGAGTCCGCGCCGGTGATCCGGGAATCCGGCGGCGACCGCTCGGCGGTCACCGGCGGCACCCAGGTGCTGTCGGACTGGATTCGCGTCCGCATCACCGCGGCGCAAGGATCGACCTTCATCGACCGCATGATCAAGCTGGTCGAAGGCGCCGAACGGCAGAAAACGCCGAACGAGATCGCGCTCAATATCCTGCTCGCCGGCCTCACCATCATCTTCGTGTTCGCGACGGTGACGATCCCGAGTTATGCGGCCTACGCCGGCGGCTCGGTTTCGGTGGTGGTGCTGGTGGCCTTGTTCGTGACGCTGATTCCGACCACCATTGGCGCGCTGCTGTCGGCGATCGGCATCGCCGGCATGGACCGGCTGGTGCGCTTCAACGTGCTGGCGATGTCGGGTCGCGCGGTCGAGGCCGCGGGCGACGTCGATACGTTGTTGCTCGACAAGACCGGCACCATCACGCTCGGGAACCGGCAGGCGACCGCGTTTCGTCCCGTCCGCGGCGTGACCGATCAGGAACTCGCGGACGCAGCCCAGCTTGCGTCGTTGGCGGATGAGACTCCCGAGGGTCGTTCGATCGTCGTGCTCGCGAAGGAACAATACGGCATCCGCAGCCGCGACATGACGGAACTTGCCGCGACCTTCATTCCGTTTACGGCGCAAACCCGCATGAGCGGCGTCGATGCCGGTGCCTCATCGGTTCGCAAGGGCGCGGTCGATGCGATCCTCAATTATATCGGTGGCGGGACGGCGCAAACCATGTCCTCCGGAAACACCGTTCGGGCGATCCAGAGCGCGACGAATTCGGAAGTGGCGCGCGAGATTCAGGCGATCGCCGACGAAATCGCGAAGGCCGGCGGAACGCCGCTCGCCGTCGCCAAGGACGGTCGTCTGCTCGGCATCGTGCATCTCAAGGACATCGTCAAGGGCGGCATCCGCGAACGCTTCGCCGAATTGCGGCGCATGGGCATCCGCACCGTGATGATCACCGGCGACAATCCGATGACCGCGGCGGCGATCGCCGCCGAGGCCGGCGTCGATGATTTTCTGGCGCAGGCGACGCCGGAGGACAAATTGAAGCTCATTCGCGACGAGCAGGCCAAGGGCAAGCTGGTGGCGATGTGCGGCGATGGCACCAATGACGCGCCCGCGCTGGCGCAAGCCGATGTCGGCGTCGCCATGAACACCGGGACGCAAGCCGCGCGCGAGGCCGGCAACATGGTCGATCTCGATTCCAATCCGACCAAGCTGATCGAAGTGGTCGAGATCGGCAAGCAATTGCTGATGACCCGTGGCGCGCTCACCACGTTTTCGATCGCCAACGACGTGGCGAAATATTTCGCCATCATCCCGGCGATCTTCCTGACGTTTTACCCGCAACTCGGCACGCTCAATGTCATGCATCTCGCGAGCCCGCAGAGCGCCATCCTGTCGGCGATCATCTTCAATGCCTTGATCATCATCGCGCTGATTCCGCTGGCGCTGAAGGGCGTCGCCTATCGGGCCATCGGCGCCGGCGCGCTGCTCCAGCGCAACCTGATGATTTACGGGGTCGGCGGCATCATCATTCCGTTCATCGGCATCAAGGCGATCGACCTTCTCGTCACCGCCTTGCATCTGGTCTAGCCCCGTCATTGCGAGGAGCGAAGCGACGAAGCAATCCAGTCTTTTTATCGTTCCGTGGATTGCTTCGCTTCGCTCGCAATGACGAAATAAAGGAGAGCTGTCATGTTGAAAGAAATCCGCCCCGCCATCATCGTTCTCGTCCTGCTGACGCTGATCACCGGCTTCGTCTACCCACTCGCCCTGACCGCGATTGCGGGCGTGATCTTTCCGAAGCAGGCGCAAGGCAGCCTGATCGAGAAGAACGGCAAGGTGGTGGGCTCCGCCCTGATCGGGCAGGAGTTCAGGGGCGACAAATACTTCCATGGCCGCCCTTCCGCGACCACGGCGCCCGATCCGGCTGATTCCACCAAGACGGTTCCTATGCCCTACAATGCGGCCAATTCGGGTGGATCCAATCTCGGTCCGACCAGCAAGGCGCTCAACGACCGGGTCAAGGAAGACGTCGACAAGTTGAAAGCCGAGAATTCTTCCGCGGCGGTTCCGATCGATCTCGTCACCACCTCCGCCAGCGGTCTCGACCCCGATATTTCGCCGGAAGGCGCGTTATTCCAGGTGCCGCGTGTCGCCAAGGCGCGGAATGTGCCGGAAGATCGCGTTCGCCAACTGGTCACGGAGAATACCCAGGGTCGCCTGATCGGACTGCTCGGCGAACCGCGCGTCAACGTCTTGGGGCTCAACCTGGCGCTGGATGACGCGACATCCAAGTAGGAAGCTAGGCTGGAGGGGGGCTGGAGACTATAATGCCTTATGGCAAATCAGCGCCGCGACCCCGATAAAAGACCCTCGCCGGACGCGCTCCTGGAAGCCGCCCGGCGCGAGAACGATCGAGCCGGCCGGCTCAAGATCTTCGTCGGCGCCGCCCCCGGCGTCGGCAAGACCTATGAGATGCTGCAGAGCGCCCACGCCAAGCTGAAAGCCGGCGCCGATGTCGTCGTAGGGGTGGTCGAGACCCACGGCCGGGCGGAGACCGAGGCCTTGTTGCAGGGCCTTGAAGTGGTCCCGCGCAAACGCCTCGAATACAAGGATCAGGTCCTTGAGGAGATGGATCTCGACGCGCTGATCGCGCGCCATCCGCAGATCGCGCTGGTCGATGAACTCGCCCACACCAACGTATCCGGCAGCCGCCATCCGAAGCGCTATCTCGACGTCGAGGAACTGCTCTCCCACGGCATCGACGTCTACACCGCGGTCAACATCCAGCATATCGAGAGCCTCAACGACGTGGTCGCCCAGATCACGCATGTGCGGGTGCGCGAGACCGTGCCGGATTCGGTGTTCGACCGCGCCGACGCGATCGAACTGATCGATCTCACGCCGGACGATCTGATTCAACGGCTCAAAGAGGGCAAGGTCTACGTCCCCAAACAGGCCGAGCGGGCGCTTGAGCATTATTTTTCGCCGGGCAACCTGACCGCGCTACGCGAGCTGGCGTTGCGGCGCACCGCCGAGCGCGTCGACGAACAGCTGCTGACGCATATGCAGGCCAACGCGATCGCCGGCCCCTGGGCCGCGGGCGAGCGCATCCTGGTGTGCCTCAACGAGGATCCGCGCTCGGCGGGACTTGTGCGCTACACCAAGCGGCTGGCGGACCGCCTGCACGCGCCCTGGACCGCCATCAGCATCGAGACGCGGCGGAGCCTGCAATTGACCGACGAGCAGCGCGACCGGCTTGCCGACACATTGCGTTTGGCCGAGGCGCTGGGAGGCGAGGCGCTCACCATTCCCGGCGTCGGGCGCCGCATTGCCGACGATATCATTGGTTTTGCGCAGGCCAACAATGTGACCCAGATCATCATCGGCAAGGCGACGCGTTCACTGTGGTTCGAAATCAGCCACGGCTCGGTGGTGCATGATCTGGTGCGGCGCGCCGGTAATATCAGCGTCAACGTCATCGCCGGCGAGGAACTCACCGCGGAGCCCGTTCCAAAGAAGACGGTGCGCACGGCGGAACGGTCGGAGCCATCCGATCCGCGGCCCTATATGATGGCGTTGGTGATCGTGGCTATCGGGCTCGTCACCGCCGAGCTGATCCAGCCAATATTTGGCATCGAGAATGTGGATCTCGTGTTCCTGACGGCAGTGGTGAGCGTGGCGGTTCGCTTCGGCCTTTGGCCGTCGCTGTTGGCCAGCGTCGCGGCCTCGCTCTGCTACAATTTTTTCTTCCTTCCGCCGGTTTATACTTTCACGATCACCGACCCGACCAACATCGCGGCTTTCTTCTTCTTCATGCTGATAGCGATCCTGGTCTCCAATGTCGCGGCGCGTGTGCGCACGCAAGCGGTTTCCGCGATCGGCAGGGTGCGGACCACCGAATCGCTCTACGCCTTCAGCCGCAAGCTCGCGGGCACGGCGACGCTCGACGACGTATTATGGGTGACGGCCTATCAAACTGCGTTGATGCTGAAGGTGCGGGTGGTGTTGCTGTTGCCCGAGGAGGGCGTCTTGACCGTGAAGTCGGGCTACCCGCCGGAAGATCAACTGGACAAGGCCGATCTCGCCGCCGCAAATTGGGCATGGAACAATGATCGCCCGGCCGGACGCGGCTCGGATACGTTGCCGGGGGCCAAGCGTCTGTTCCTCCCGATGCGAACCGGCCGCGGCCCGATCGGCGTGATCGGCATCGACGACGATAGAACCGGGCCGTTGCTCACACCCGATCAACGCCGTCTGCTGGATGCGCTGGTAGATCAGGGCGCGCTTGCGATCGAACGGGTGTTGCTCGTCGAGGATATGGACCGAGTCAAGCGCACCGTGGAGTCGGATCGGTTGCGCTCGGCGCTTCTGACCTCGATCTCGCACGATCTCAAAACGCCGCTGGCCTCGGTTCTCGGCGCCGCCAGCACGATGCGGGATCTCTCCAACGCCCTGAGCGAATCGGAAAAGCGGGATCTGCTCGCGACCGTGATCGACGAATCCGAACGGCTCAACCGCTTCATCGCCAATTTGCTCGACATGACCAAGCTGGAATCCGGCGCCGTCGTGCCGAATTCGGCGCCGTACGACATCGGCGAGATCGTCGGCAGCGCAATCCGGCGCGCCAGCAAAATTCTGGTGCACCACAAGGTGCTGCTCGATCTGGCCGCGGACATGCCGATGCTGGAGCTCGACGCGGTGCTGTTCGAGCAGGTGCTCTTCAATCTTCTGGACAATGCGGCAAAATATGCCCCCGCGGACACCACGATAACGATGCGCAGTTTTCGCGACGGGGATTCGATCTCGCTGCAAATCGTCGACGAAGGCAACGGCATTCCGCCGACCGAGCTGGAGAGCATCTTTGACAAATTCTACCGCGCGCAAAAGGGCGACCATGTCCGGCCGGGCACTGGTCTCGGGCTTGCGATTTCCCGCGGCTTTGTCGAGGCTTTGCACGGGACGATTGCCGCCGATAACCGCACTGACCGGAGTGGCGCGGTGCTGACCATCCGGTTGCCGATCCCGACTGCCACCACAGCGCTGGACACCGCCGCATGACCGCCGCCCCGATCAAAGTCCTTGTCATCGACGATGAGCCGCCGATCCGCAAGCTGTTGCGGATGGGCTTGAGCACGCAAGGCTACGAGATTCTGGAAGCCTCGAACGGCAAGCTCGCGCTCGAATTGCTGGCCCAGGAGCCCGCGCTTATCATTCTCGATCTCGGTCTGCCCGACATTCAGGGCCACGAATTGCTGCGCATGATCCGCGGGCGCAACGACAGCGTCCCCATTGTGGTGCTGTCGAGCCGCGGCGATGAGGCCGGCAAGGTTCAGGCGCTCGATCTCGGTGCCGACGATTACCTCACCAAACCGTTCGGGATGGACGAGTTGCTCGCCCGCATGCGCGCGGCGTTGCGGCATCAGTTGCAGGTGCACGGCGAGCGCCCGGTGTTTCGATCGGGCGATCTCTCCGTCGATCTGGTGCGCCGCGTCATCAAGGTCGGCGACAAGGACGTCAAGCTTTCGCCGAAAGAGTATGAATTGTTGCGCGTGCTGGTGCAGCACGCCGGCAAGGTGTTGACCCACAGGTTTCTCTTGAAGGAGCTGTGGGACGAATTGACCGATGCGCAATATCTGCGGGTTTATGTGCGCCAACTCCGGCAGAAGATCGAAACCGATCCGGAGCGTCCGCAATTCGTCCTGACCGAAACCGGAATTGGGTATCGACTGCGGGCGCCGGATTAGGGTGCGCGTACTCATCGTGTGGCATATTTCGTCACAAGCGTTTCCCTCGCGGCCCTTGCATGACATCACGCGCAAGGAGCGCGGTTAGCCCGTAGGATAGGTGGAGCGAGAAGCGATACCCATCAATTACTTTTTTGTGGAGATGATGGGTTTCGCAAAGTGCTCAACCCGTCGGGTTCATCAAACTCGTATCAATCCGCATTTGGCTGCGCGCTTGTGAGTCTACGCCCTGATACGAAACGGAACTTTCCCAAGGTGCGAAGATTGTTTTCTCATCACCGGGAGAACACTCATGGTACGGACGTATTCAAAAAAAGCATCGGCCAAGGTCGGGCGCGCGATGAAGAAGCGCAAGGCCGGGACTCTCAAGAGCGGACGCTCGGGACGAAAGGTCAAGAGCCGCAAACAGGCGATCGCGATCGCGCTTTCCGAAGCGAGGGCTGAAGGAATGAAGGTGCCGAAGAAGGCTTCAAAGAAGAAGACGGCTAAAAAACGCAAATCGAAAAGATAGAGCGTTTTCGAGCGAAGTGGACACCGGTTCGCGTAAAGGAAAACGCGTCAAACAAAAGATTAGAGCCTCGGTTCTGACTCAATCAGAACCGATCAGGCTCAAGAGGCGTTAAGAAGGCTGAGCCGCACCTAGATTTCCTCATGGCCGGGCTTGTCCCGGCCATCCACGTCTTACTTCGCGGTTACGGTGCTAACGACGTGGATGCCCGGGACAAGCGCGTAGGATGGGTGGAGCGGAAGCGATACCCATCAATTACTTTTTTGTGGAGATGATGGGTTTCGCAAAGTGCTCAACCCATCCTACGGGCTTCGGAGCCGCGATTTATCGGAATGGCCCCGCTCTCTGATTTGGGCTGTCCAGCCCCATTCGCAAAAATATTTTCGTTCTCGTTAAACCCAAATCACCTCTATATCCCCCGCCGTCTCATCCCACATGAGGGGCGTATCGCGATCGTCACGGACGCGGGGTGAGATGCGGTGGACGCAAGCGGCGCTTCTGACGAGGGCGCAAGATTTGCGGACGGCGAGGTCGTGTGGTCCTGACGCCTCGACGCTGGCGTCAAGTGGCGACAATGCTTGCGCATTGCGCTTACGACGGTGACAAAAAAGCCCGATCACCGGCTATTCGATTCACACATTTTGGAACCGCAAAGTGGTGCCATATTTGATGCGGCGGAAGGCTTCGAGGCCTAGGCGCATCACCTTTGGACCGGGCTTTCCATAATAGATGGTCCATCCTCCAAGTCGAGCGATGACCCATGCAGCGAAGGCGAGCGTGCCCTTTGGGTGCGGGTTCTTTTGCTTGTCGGTAGCTCCCTCGAGTTGAGAAGACAGGGCTTCCAGCACAGGCTGGTCATCCGGCTCGAAAGCCTCGACGATTTTTTCCTCGGTCGTTCCGTCACGGGCGCGGACCAACTGCATGATCGTGACCGCCGCCACAGCGGCTGCGGCGACGAACTTGATCATGACCTCGGGTTCGCCAATGTCGGCTTCCTCAATATCAAAACCGGCGGACTTGAGCGTGCGGAAGAACTCCTCGATGGTCCAACGCTTGCGATAGAGGTCGACGATCCGACGCGCTTGTTTTGCGCTTCTTACCGCGCGTGTGGTGAGGAGCCGCCAATGGATGGGCTCACCGCCATGGAGCAATGACACCTCCCGAACGTCCACCATGGTCAGGCGGATTATGTCGGGCAGATCAGGCGCTGGGCTGGGATGTGGCCTGCACAACGTCACCGGCGAGAAGCGCAAGGCAAGCTCGGCTATCCGCTCCTTGCGGCCCGGCGCCGCAGGAATCGTCACGCTGAATCGGGCTTCTTCCGGTAAGCCATCAACAAATTCAAACTGCTGTGCAAAAGCTCCGGACTTCAGTTTGATCTTCCGATTCCAGTTTGACCTGACAATCAGCTCGACATTCGCCGGACGCTGCGCGAAGTGCTCGTAGATATCGCTTTCCCGGTCGGAGATAAGGGTAATACTTCGCGCAGTCGATAACGCCGCGCCGGCTTGGGCCGCCACGGAGAGCCAACGTTGGGACTCCTTGTCCGCCGTGGCTCGCGATCGTCGGGGCGTCACCTTGCCCTTGTCCCGATTCCAGACCTGCGCATCAACAAGACCCAGTAACGCATCATTTTCGGCATCGAGTGCGAGCGCCGCATGCAACAGCAGCCCACGCGTTCCGCCGCCTTTGCCGACAGGTCCATACCCGTTGGCTTTGGCACGCCGTCCGCCAAGGAACAGTTCGCTGGTGTCCTGGACCACGATGATCTCACGATCGGCAACCCGCAAGGCCGTCCGCGAAGCCGCGTGGCTCGCCATCTCTGCAACACCTACCTTTTCATTGCGCAGAAAACGCGTGAATCGAACCTCCTGGGCTCGGCTCCCTGCAAGGCGTCGAATGCAGGAGCCTGGACCCCGAACGAGGGCCGCATGCAGCGACGCCCCCCTTTTTCCAGGCGACGATCGCCAAATCGTCCCAGTCCAATCTCCATCGACACAAGACCGCCCTCCGCGAACCCGACTCCCGCCAGAGAATCAGTATCCGCCAATCTCTGCAACAAAGATGTGTGCATTCGATAGCCGATCACCGGGGAGAGCTCGAAGTAAGCCGTAAACCACTGCGCAGGGAAGGCCGGACTGCTTCCGCTGAACCTGTATGCTCGTGTGCGCTTTCTTTCTGCATTTTGCACGCGAGACCGCGGGTGCAGCGCGCACCCGGCTTTCCCTGCGCCCTCTGACGACCGGGGGCGGAATGTTTCCTCTCAAACCTCGCGCGAAATGCGCGGCGAGATCGCGAAGCTGTTTTTTTGTCTACCCCACGCTTGCCGGCATCCAGCACGCCGTAGCGGCTGTTGTCGACCGGAATGTTGGTGTTTACTGGATCATCCGCCTTCGCGGATGATGACGTGAGAGTGTGAACATGCCCGATCTCGCCGACCTGTTTCCCGGCTTTTCTTCCGAATGGATCAACACCAAATCCGGGCGCATTTTCGCCCGTGTCGGTGGCAACGGGCCGCCGCTGTTGCTGTTGCACGGTTTTTCCGAAACCCATGTGATGTGGCATCGCGTGGCGCCGCAACTGGCGGACAGGTTCACGCTGATCATCGCGGACCTGCCGGGCTATGGCTGGTCGGACATGCCCGAAAGCGACGCCACTCACACGCCCTACACCAAGCGCGCGATGGCGAAAACCCTCGTCGAGGCGATGGAGCAACTCGGCCACGTGCATTTCGCACTCGCCGGGCATGATCGTGGCGGCCGCGTCGCCTATCGCCTCGCGCTCGATCATCCCGGCCGGCTGTCGCGCTTGGCGGTGCTGGATATCCTGCCGACCTATGACTACTGGGCGCGAATGGACCGCCGCTATGCGCTGAAAATCTATCACTGGACGTTTCTGGCGCAGCCGTTTCCGCTGCCTGAAACCCTGATCGGCGGCAATCCCGACTTCTTCCTGCGCTACAAGATGGCGAGTCAGACCAAGGCGAAAAATCTCGACGCCATCGATCCTCGCGCGCTGGAGCACTATCTCGCCGCGTTCCGTGATCCCTCCAGGGTGCACGCGATGTGCGAAGATTATCGCGCCGGCGCCTACGCCGATTTCGAGATCGACAAAGCCGATCGCGACGCCGGCAACAAGATCACGATCCCGATGCTGGCGCTGTGGGGCGATGCCGGCATCGCCAGCGCCGCGGCCACCCCGCTCGACACCTGGAAGACATGGGCAACCAACGTCTCAGGCGCGTCGGTTGATTCCGGTCATTTCCCGACCGAGGAAAATCCGGACGTGACGGCGAAGGCGCTGAGGGAGTTCTTTACCGCCGCGCCTTGAAAAATTCCCGCAGCAGCGTCGCGGACTCGCGCTCGCCGACCGCCGAATAGACCTCGGGGATGTGGTGGCAGGTCGGCGAGGCGAAGAAACGCACGCCGGACTCCACAGCGCCGCCCTTGGGATCGGCCGCGCCATAATACAGCCGCCGCACCCTCGCAAACGAGATCGCGGCGGCGCACATCGTGCACGGCTCCAGCGTGACGTAGAGGTCGCAATCGACCAACCGCTCGCTGCCGACGAGTTGCGTGGCTTGCCGGATCGCCAGAATTTCGGCATGTGCGGTCGGATCGCGGTCGCTCAAGGTGCGGTTCCCTGCCGTCGCGATGACCTCGTTGTTAAGCACGATCACACATCCGATCGGCACTTCACCGGATTTTTGAGCCGTTTTGGCTGCTTTCAGCGCCAAATCCATGAAAGATGGTACGGTCATGCCTTGCTATTTCAATGTTTTAGAGCGCGACCGGGCATAAAACCGGTCGCCACTTTTGCTGATCGCGCTCTGGACAAAACTCTGCTACAAGAACGGCCTTCAGCAAAAGTGGATACCGGTTTTGCGTGAGAATGCGGCTCGAGCGAAGAGCGCGCGTTTCCGTCATGACAGCCCGTCCGCATCGGCCTGATTGCCATTTCATCTGTACCTGAAACGAGAACATTCATGCCCCGCGATAACGATAAAAACAATGATTCCCGCGGCAGGCGTGATCGGCCTTCGGGCGGCAAGGGCCGTTCCGGCGCCGCCCGTGGACCGGACAAGAAATTCGCCAAGCGCGGCTTTGCCGAAAAAAGTGACGGCGACAAGCGCCCCTATGCCGCCAAGCCCGACGGCGACAGATCTTACGGCAAGAAGCCCTATTCGGGCTCGGGCAAACCATATGCCGGCAAGCGCGAAGGTGCGCCGCCGCGCTTCAACCGCGATGACCGTCCCCGCGGCGATCGGCCGGAACCGCGCAACGATTTTCGCGCCCGCGACGATCGTGGCGGCGAGAAGCGCCCGTACACCCCGCGAGGCGAGCGCGGCGACGGCCGTCCGGCGGCACGGTTCTCCGACAAAAAATTCGGCGAGAAGCGGCCCTATACGCCCCGTGACGGTGGTGGCGAGAAGCGGCCCTACACGCCGCGTGGCGAAGGTTTTCGCAAGGAAGGCGACCGGCCGCAGCGGGACCGGCCTTTTGGCGACCGCCCGCAAGGCGAGAGAAAATTCGGCGGCGACAAGAAGTTCTCGCGCGGCGCGGCGGATCGCGGGAGCGACCGCGGCCCCCGCAAGGATTTTGGCAACCGCCCCGACCGTGGCAAGGATTTCGGCGCTGATCGGGGCAATTCAAAGCCGTGGCAGAAGCGCGATGCTTCTTCGCCTGATCACGCCGGTCGCAATTCGCGCCCCCCTCGCGAAGGCGCGAGAAATTTCGATAGACCGAATTTTGACAAGCCGCGCTTCGACAAACCACGTGAGGACCGCGGCGGCGACGAGCGTCCGCGGTTTTCGCGCCCGCGCCAGGATCGTCCCGGAGGGGATCGTCCCCAAGGCGATCGTCCACAAGGCGATCGCCCGTTTCGCGAGCGGCCGAAATTCGATCGTCCCCGGGAGGGCCGCGACGAACGTCCGCGCGGTGATCGGCCGCAAGGCGATCGTCCTCGCGAAAGAGGTGGCTCCTGGCAGGAGCATCCGCGCAGCGACGCGCGATCGTTCGACCGCGACGCCGATCGGCCGCGCCGCGACAATGAAGACGACAGCAAGGTTTTCGCCAAGCGCCCGGCGTTTGGCGGCCGCGGCGCCTATCGCGAACGCACGCCGGACGATCGCCGTTCGCCGCGTCCGCCGCGCGAAAAGAAATCCGGCGAGCGCATCGCCAAGGTGGTGTCGCGGGCGGGGCTGGCCTCGCGCCGTGACGCCGAGGAATGGATCGTGCAGGGACGCGTCACGGTCAACGGCCGGGTGATCAATTCGCCGGCGCTCGATGTCACCGCTAACGATGTCATCACCATCGACGGCAAGCCGTTGCCGCCGCGCGAGCGCACGCGTTTGTTCATGTTTCACAAGCCGCGCGGCTTGATGACCACCCACGCCGACCCCGAAGGGCGGCCGACGGTGTTCGACAATCTGCCGGCGGGCCTGCCGCGGCTGATCAGCATCGGCCGGCTCGATTTCAACACCGAAGGCCTGTTGCTGCTCACCAATGACGGGGGTCTGGCGCGCGCGCTCGAACTGCCCGACACCGGTTGGCTGCGGCGTTATCGCGTCCGCGCCCATGGTGAGGTGACGCAGGCGCAACTCGACGAATTGAAGAAGGGCGTCGAAGTCGACGGCGTCAAATACGGTTCCATCGATGCGACGCTGGAGCGGGATCAGGGCGCCAATGTCTGGCTGGTGTTTGCGATCCGCGAGGGCAAAAACCGCGAGGTGCGCAACGTCATGGCGCATCTCGGGCTTGAGGTGAACCGGCTGATCCGGGTGTCCTACGGGCCGTTTCAACTGGCCGAACTCGCCGAAGGCGAAGTCGAAGAGGTCAAGACCCGCGTGCTGCGCGAGCAACTCGGCGAAAAAATTGCCGCGCTTGCAGGGGCGGATTTCAACCGTCCGGCGCAGGGTGAGCCACAGGCAAAGTCAGACGATGAAGAGAGCGATGGTCCGCGCGGCAAAAAGCCGTTCAAGCCGGCCGGCAAGAGCGGGCTGATCGCCGACCGCAAGGGCCGCCGCGTGCTGGTGCAGCGCACCGGCAGCGAGGAGGCGCGCGCGCGCAACGAAGCCGAAGCCGGTGGCTACGGTCCGCCGCGGCGTCCGCAGCGCGGCTATCACGGCAAGCGCGATATCAAGCCGCGGGACGAGTGAGCGCGATGGTTGAATCAACCTCCAACGATTCGTCACGCCCGGCCTTGTGCCGGGCATCCACGTTTTTGTTTCGACCAGCCAGGAAAGACGTGGATGGCCGGGGGCGCAGACAAGTGTACGTGGTCTGCGTAAGGCAGACTGCTATGCCCGGCCCTGACGAAAACTTCTAATGCGCGTCGTCGGTGGGCGTTTGAAGGGCCGCAACCTGGCGTCGCCGTCGTCGCGCGACATCCGCCCGACCGCGGATCGCTTGCGCGAGTCGCTGTTCAATATTCTGATCCATGCCTATGACGATCCGATTCAAGACGCGCGCGTGCTCGATCTGTTCGCCGGCACCGGCGCGCTCGGCATCGAAGCAAGCTCGCGCGGCGCCAGATTTACGCTGTTCGTCGATAACGGCACCGAGGCCCGCGCGCTGTTGCGCAACAACGTCGAGTCGCTCGGACTTGGCGGGGTGACCAAGGTCTATCGCCGCGACGCCACCGATCTCGGCCCGGCACATCCGGTGGAGCCGTTCTCGCTGGTGTTCCTCGATCCGCCCTATCGCATGAAACTCGCCGAGCAGGCGCTCGCCTCGTTGCGCGATGGCGGTTGGTTGACGAGGAGCGCGTTGCTGGTGGTGGAAGAGGCCACGGCCGCGAAATTTGCCGCGCCCGAAGGCTTCGAGGAACTGGAGCGGCGGGTGTATGTCGACACGGAGTTTGTGTTTTTGCGGCCTGCTTGAGACAGCAATGTACACCTGTTCTTATCCATCCCTTTAAGGGGAGGGGCGGCCGTAGCGAAGTGGGGTGGGGGCGCGCACGGGAGTGCGCGAATAATCATTTCGCTGAGACAGCCCCCATTCGAATGGCCTTCGGCCAGCCGCCCTCCCCGCGAGAGGAATTATATACTTGACTGAATAAACCATAGCGCGTAGATGGTCGCCCCGCAATCGGAGGCGTCTGATGGTTGTTTGTCCAATCTGCCATTCCGAAGCCAAAGCTCTGGATCGAACCGACGATCACGACGGTTTCGACTGCCCTCAGCACGGCAAATTCAAGGTTCACGGAACCATCCTTGCGGTAGAACTCAACCATCCAGCCAGTCGCGACCAATGGGAAGCGGCACTCAAGAAAGCGAAGGCAAGGACCAAGCCGGGCGAGTGGCCCCTTATTATTGCTTACGACTCTGAGGCTTGGAGCCCTTCTTAGCTTTCTTTTTCGCTGGCTTTTTGGGCTGAGGCTTCGTGTGCAGGAACGTCTGCACTACCTTTTGAAACTTAGGGTATTTCGTTGGATCAGAGGCTTTTGCCATGTCTGCCAAAATCCAGGTTAATCGGGTCGATTTCAAGCTTCGCAGTTGCTTGGACTACGCACATCATTCATGGAACCTTCATCGTAAGCCGAAAACTACAGAACTCCAACCGATCGCGGAGTTCTTTCGTGGCCGATGCGCTCGATTGCGAGCATTGATGCAACTTCCTGCGCAGGTTGGAAACGTGACAATCAAAATGCGGGATACCTACCTCCGCTCCATGTACGAAGTTACCGGTGGTTTCAGTACCGACAATCTAACCGCTGCGCAGGTTGAAAAAATAGACGTTCGGTCGAACGAAATCTTCACCGAGATGACGGACGAAGCCCTGCGCCTACAAAAGACCCCAGATTGGGACGCACACGCTCACAAGCAGCTTATCGATGGACTGGTAGGCGTCGAAATTATGGGTAGTGACGTTAGTTCGATTGGAGCAATGCAAGCCTCAATGATGTCCTATCTAACTACGGGATGGACAATCGTCGAAACGATGAGTGCAGACCTATGGGAAGCCGCGCTGAACGTACATCCTTCATCGTTAGCCAATCTGACCGGCTCGCCTAAACGACTGAAAGGTGGCCAAATAAATCAATCAGGCTCAATGCCAAGGGATTCAAAGTCAGTCAGATTGGATGAAATTTCACGGCACGGATTCAGTGTGGCCAATAAAATGGGAACGATACTTCGCGGAAGATTTGAGTTCTCAAGTTTAGATGGCATCAGAGAGGCCTATGCTTCTGCCTTCGACAAAGGGGCAGCGGAGATAGATCGCGCCATCACCGATAAATCTCTCGACGCTTTGAGCGCAGTTCGCAACGTTATTGTTCATCGCGACGGTCAAGCCGACGATGAATACGTCAAGAAAACAAAATTCCTTAGCACAATCCCAAAGGCAGTTGCTGGACAGCACTTGCTATTTGATGGCGAAATCGTAGTGCGTCTATTGAAGCCAGCTATAGCGGCGGCCAATCAACTTCTCATCGGGGTTGATAATTGGTTGATGAAACCTGCCAGCTAAGACTGAAGATGTTCGCGCCAAGCGCCTTGCCGCTCTTGGAAGCGGCGCTATCCTGCGCGATTTAGAACGTAGCCCCGCCAAGACAGACTTGGCAGCGCTGATTACGTATTTTGCCACGGGCCGCACACTTGCTGCATTTCGTGTGGAACTGAAGCCGGGAACCGCCGCCAACTCTCATCGCGCTTTCTCCGTCGATACCGTAGAAAAAGCGCGCGCCTTTTGTTTAAACGTGCGCGGCTTTGTCAGCAGGACGATACGTGAGACGCTTGCCCTCGATGCCTACGAGAGCCTTTGCCGCACGTTCTCTATCGCTCACGCCAAGCTTAACGCGGTTATTGTAACGGAAATAAAATTCCGCGAGGTAACGCTTCAATGGGCTTCTGAAACGTGGGGGTACACGCCATTGATGCCGCGCTTAAGCGTCGCGAAATAGCTTTCCACTGTGTTGCTGTGTGCGTCGTCGCGGACGTATTCGCCGTCGCCGTGGTTAACCATTTCGTGACGAGCGAACTCCTTGCCGCGCCAGCGGTATCGTCATCAGCGTGGACTTGCGGCTGACGTGCGTGACGACCAACGGGCGCAGCGTCTTGCCGCTAATGTTTGGCAACATGATGCGAGCGGGCTTCGCCGTTGCGTTCCAGAAGCGAATGAACGATCTGCTTGTCCATGCCGCCGATCTTCTTGCTATCGCGCTTGTTGCGATGCCTGTTCAATTCCTTGCCGCCGATGTACGTGGTATCGGCTTCCATGGTCTTGCCGTGGCCGCCCAGCGGTCTAACCTTGATCGGCGTCATGGCTCGCGGATGCGATGGCACATGGACCACGCTGTCTTGTAGGTCACGCCAAGCAGCCTATGGACCTGATGGGCGCTGATGCCCTTCTTGCTGGATACCATCAGGTGCATCGCCGCCAGCCACTTGTGCAGCGGGATATGCGAACGCTCAAACAGCGTGCCAACGCGAACCGTGAACTTTTCCCGGCAGTCCGAACAGAAGTACCAGCCCGGGCCCATCGACTTGCCGCCCAGCGGCTTGACCGTTTCAAGCTGACCGCAATGAGGGCAGACCGCGCCATCCGGCCAGCGCGAAGCCTCTAGAAACTTGCGGGCCTTATCTTCGTCAGTGAACGTCGGATTAGTCAGATCGCACATTGCGGCGTCCTATCGATTTGATAGGACTACACTAGCTAACACTTGTTCAGTCAAGTATATAATACCCCCCTCCCCACGAGGGGATAAAAAGCTCACCGTCTCCCGAACAGCTTCTCGATATCCGAAAGCTTCAATTCCACGTAAGTGGGGCGGCCGTGATTGCATTGGCCGGAATTTGGCGTGTCTTCCATCTCGCGCAACAGCGCGTTCATCTCTTCCGGCTTGAGGCGACGGCCGGCGCGGACCGAGCCGTGGCAGGCCATGGTGGCGGCGACGTGCATCAAACGTCGCTCCAACGGCAACGCCTCGTCCCATTCCGCCATATGCTCGGCGAGATCGCGCAACAGCGAGCCGGCATTGGTCTTGCCGAGCAGCGACGGCGTCTCGCGCACCGCGACCGCACCGGGACCGAAGGATTCAATCGCCAGGCCAAACGACGCCAGTTCTTCAGCTCGCACGAGCAGCCGCTCCACCGTCGCTTCATCGAGTTCGACGATCTCCGGGATCAGCAGGATTTGCCGCTGCACGCCGTTGCGGGCCAACGAGGCCTTCAGCTTCTCATAGACGATACGCTCATGCGCGGCGTGCTGGTCCACCACGATCAGGCCGTCGCGGGTCTGCGACACGATATAGGTTTCGTGGATTTGCGTCCGCGCCGCCCCGAGCGGGCGATCGAGCAGATCGGCCGTTGCTGTTTCCTGAAAACGCACGTCCGCGGTCGGCGCGCCGACGTCGAACGCGGCCTGGCCCGGTTCGGCAAAGCCCGTCGCTGCTGAGCTCTCGAACCGTGGCGAGTCGCCGACCGGATAGGCCGGCGAGCGCCGCCAGTCCCAGTCCGCGCGCGGTGCAAAGGACGGGCGGAAGGAGGCCAGCGCCGCGCCGTCGCTGTTGGCCGCGGTGCGCTTGCCTTCGCGGGCGAGTCCTTCCTTCAGCGCGTGCACGATCAACGCGCGAACCAGGCCCGCATTGCGGAACCGGACCTCGGTCTTGGCGGGATGCACATTGGCATCGACGCTTTCGGGATCGAGCGTCACGAACAATGCCACCACCGGATGGCGGTCGCGCGGCAGATAATCGGAATAGGCCGCGCGTACCGCGCCTAAAATCAGCTTGTCGCGCACCGGCCGGCCGTTGACGAACAGATATTGCCCGAGCGCGTTCGCCCGCGTCAGCGACGGCGCTGCGGCGAATCCTTCCACCGCCACGCCCTCGCGCTCGCTGCGCACCTCGATCGCGCTGCTGCGAAAATCCGCACCCAAGATATCGCCCAGCCGCGTCAGCCGGCCGCTGGCGCCGGGGAGGGCGGCGGCCCAGGTGACGGGCGCGCGTTCCTCGCCGGCCAGCGTGAAGGCGACGTCGGGTCGCGCCATCGCGAGGCGGCGGACCACCTCGCGGATCGCCTCGGCCTCGGTGCGGTCGGTCTTGAGAAATTTCAAGCGCGCCGGCGTCGCATAAAAGAGATCGCTGACCTCGACGCGGGTGCCCTGGCTCAGCGCCGCCGGCATGATGTCGGATTTCTCACCGCCTTCGACCGACAGCGCCCAGGCATGCGGCTCGCTGGCGTGGCGCGTGGTGATGTTAAGCTTCGCCACCGCCCCGATCGAAGGCAGCGCCTCGCCGCGAAACCCCAGCGTGCGAATCCGCAACAGATCCTCGTCGTCGAGTTTGGAGGTGGCGTGGCGATCGACCGCAAGCGCAAGATCGCCATGGGTCATGCCATCGCCATCGTCGGTGATGCCGATCCGGCGCCGCCCGCCGCCGTCGGTGAAAATCTCGATCCGGCTGGCGCCGGCGTCGATGGCATTTTCCACCAGCTCCTTGACCACGCTCGCCGGACGCTCGACCACCTCGCCGGCGGCGATCCGGTTGACGATCTGTTCCGGGAGCTGGCGGACGGGCATGGGCTTAAGGGGACTCGCGGAACGGGAAGGCTCAATCTAGGGGGTTTTGCGGCGGGAGGGGAGTGCGGTGACGCCTCCTCTCCCTGTTCTTCACGAAGAGAAAGCACGTCCGGCCTTCAATCGTCGAATCCGCCCGCGCCGCGTTTGGCTTTCACATCGCTGCGACGCTTTTTGCCTTCCAGCCGGCGTTTTTTGGACCCGAGCGTCGGCTTGGTCGCTCGCCGCGGGATCGGCCGCGTCATCGCTTCGCGCAGCAGATCGAGGAGCCGGTCGATGGCATCGGCGCGGTTGCGCTCCTGGGTGCGGAAGCGCTGCGCATGAATCACGATCACGCCGTCCTTGGTCATCCGCTGGCCGGCAAGGCGATGGAGCCGCGCCTGCGCATCCGCCGGCAACGCTACCCCGCGCGTATCGAACCGCAATTGTGCGGCGGTCGAGAGCTTGTTGACGTTCTGCCCGCCCGGCCCGGAGGCGCGAACGAAGGAGATGTCGATGTCAGTCTCATCGATCGTGAGGTCGCGGGAAATCCGCAGCATGGCGTTACCGAAGGCCTGACATTCCCGGAATGGAATCAGGCGAACAGGATACCGGGTTTGCGGACCGTTTGTCTTCCCGAAGAGACCGTCAATTCGCCGTCGGCGGGGTCGCTGCGGCAGGCTGCGCGATGGCTTGCGGAGCGCGGCCGACGATCACGGTGAGAAGGCCTTGGCCCCACAGCCGCTTTGCGGCCTTTCGGGCGTCGTCCAGTGTCACGGCGTCGACGATGGCGTTGCGCTTCTCGATGTAGTCGATGGGCAGTTTATCGAGCTGGTATTGCAGCAGCGCCGACGCCAGCTTCGAAGAGGAGTCGAGCGCGAGCATTTGCGAGCCCTTGAGGTAGGATTTGGCTTCATCCAGCTCCTGCTGGGTCGGGCCATCCTCGGCCATGCGATGGATTTCCTTGTCGATGGCCTCGACAGTCTCGCCGGCGCGGTCGGCACGGGTCCCGGTATTGCCGACGAACACGGCGGAGTGATCCATCCACAGCAGCGATTCCGAGACCGAATAGGCGAGACCGCGCTTCTCGCGGACTTCGTGGTAGAGCCGCGACGACAGCGTTCCGCCGCCGAGGATGTGGTTCACGACATAACCGGCCATGAAACTCGGATCGTGGCGCTTGAAGCCGGGGCCGCCGAAGGTCACCACGGTCTGCGGCACGTCGAGCGGAATGAACGCGCGCTGCGGCGGCTTTTGGGCCTCGACATCGGCGACCGGCGTGAGGTTCGATTTGGCCGGCAACCCGCCGAAGGTCTGGTCGAGCAACTTGCCGAGCGTGGCCGCATCGACATCGCCGACCACGGCAATCCTCAAGCTGTCCTTGGCCAGCACGCGGCGGACATAATCCTTCATGTCGGCGACATCGATGTTCGGCACGCTTGTGAGGGTGCCGCTGGCTTGCCGGCCATAGGGGTGGTCGCCAAAGGTGACTTCGAGGAATTTGCGGCTGGCAAGCGAGGTCGGACTGGAAGTATCGCGCCGCAGGCCGGAGATGATCTGCGCGCGAATGCGTTCGACGTCGCTGCTTTCGAAATGCGGCGAGGTCAACGCGGTCTGGAGCAGCGCGAAAGCTTCGTCTCTGTTATCCCTCAGCATGCGCAGCGAACCGCGGAAATAGTCCCGCGTCGAACTGAAGCTCAACTCGATGGCGCGGCGGTCGAGACGTTCATGGAACGTCGTGGAATCCAGTTCGCCCGAGCCTTCATCGAGCAGGCTGGCGACCATATTGCCGACCCCGGGCTTGTCGGCCGGGTCCTGGGTGGAGCCGCCGCCGAACGCGTACTCCATCGCGATCAGCGGCACGGTGGCGTCTTGCACGAACCAGGCCTCGATGCCTCCGGGAGAAATCAGATGCTGGATCTTTGCGGCGGCGTGCGATGGCGTGGACGTCATCGCCAGGCCGGCAGCAACAATCAAGGCGATGCGCCGCAGGCAAGTGGTCGGAAAAAGCTGGGATGTAAACTTGAGACGAACTCTGGGGTAAGTCACGAACGCTTCTCCTCGCGTTTCGGCGTGGCGTCCTTGATCAGATAGCCGGTCACCGAACGCTTCTTGTCGAGCCATTTCTGCGCGGCATCGCGAACCTGTTCGGCGGTGACGGTGCGAATGCGATCCGGCCAGCTTCTGATGTCCTCGATGCTCAAACCGGTGGTGAGCGCGCCGCCATACCAGCGGGCCAGCGTCGCCTGGTTGTCCTGGGCGTAGATTGCTTCCGCAATAAGCTGGGTTTTGACCCGCTCAAGATCCTCGGCGCGAACCAGGTTATGCCCGACATCCGCTATCACGCCGTCGATCACCTGCTCGATTTGCGTAAATTCCACGCCGGGTTTCGGCGAGACCGAGATCATGAACTGCGACGGGTCGAGCGCGGTGCCCTGATATCCGGCGCCGGCGCTGACCGCGAGCGGCCGGTCGATCACCAGTGCGCGGTAAAGATAAGAGTTGCTGCCGCTGCCCATCAACTGCGCGAGCACGTCGAGCGCGGGGCTCTCCCCTGCCGCGGCGGTGGCGGCGGATGGAACGAGATAATAGCGCCGCAAGCCAGTTTGTTCGACCCGCGGGTCCGACAGTGTCACGGTGCGCGAGGCGGCAGGCAGAGGCTCCTGCGGACGCTGACGCCGGGCGGGTATGGCGGGTTGGGCCGCGACTTCGCCGAAGGTCCGCTCCGCCATCGGGCGAACGTCCTTGGCATCGACGTCGCCGGCGATCACCAGCGTGGCGTTGTTCGGGGCATAAAAGCGCTTGTAGAACGCCAGCGCGTCTTCGCGATCGAGCTTCTCGATTTCCTGGTGCCAGCCGATGACGGGGCGGCCATAGGGGTGATTGAGATACAACGCCGCCATGACCTGCTCGGTCAGCCGCGCTTCCGGGTTGTTGGCGACCCGCATGTTGAATTCCTCGAGCACGACGTCGCGCTCCGGCAACACGTTTTCATCTTTCAGAATGAGGCCGGTCATGCGATCGGCCTCGAACTCCATCATCTTGCCCAGCTGCTCGCGCGGCACGCGCTGGAAGTAGCCGGTGTAGTCGGTCGAGGTGAAGGCGTTCTCGTTGCCGCCGATCCGCAGCACGGTCTGGGAAAATTCGCCCGCCGGATGCTTAGCTGTGCCCTTGAACATCAGATGTTCGAGAAAGTGTGCGAGCCCTGATTTGCCGGGCGTCTCGTCAGCGGAGCCGACCTTGTACCAGATCATCTGGGTGACGACCGGCGTGCGGTGATCCGGGATCACCACGACCTGCAGGCCGTTGCCGAGGGTAAACGAGGCGGGAGGCGCCGAGGTGACCGTGGTCTGGGCGAGTGCGCTGCTTGCGGAGAAAGCGAACGTCAGGGGGGCGGTGGCAAACAGGGCAACGGCGAAGCCAAGGGCGAATCGGTGTGCGGACATCATGACCTGTCTGGAAGCCCGAACAACAATGTTCGGGAGAAAATCACGGCACCATACACCGCGCGGCTTCAGGAGCGGGTCACGAAGCCGAGAGACGGAGGCGCTATGGTTTTTGTTGGCTACGATTATCGACCTTGTCTGGATTCTGCGGCCTGTTCAATTCCCTGGTCAGCCAATCCTTTTCCTCCGTGCCATAGGCAAAATTGGGAGACGGCGTCTGGTACCCGGCGGGAGGCTGGGTCAGGGTCTCTCGCGTCGGCTCGGCCTTGAACGTCGCAGCCTCGGTCTTGCTGCCGAAAAGATTGCCGAAGCTGAAGCCGCCAAATCCGTTGAAACCTACTGCCGAGCCGATCACATTTGTTTTGAACAGATCGCCCGACTGGTCGTAGGCCGGATCGGTCTTGGCGGCAGGGTCGTCGGGACGGGCCGGGCCCGAGGGAGGGGCCGCTTCCGCGGTAGAAGCCTGGCCGGCGGCCGATGCCGCACCGGCGGGAGAAGGCGTGCCTGCGGGCCGGGCGATGTCAGCGGTCGTGCTCGGGACAGTCCCGCCCGAATTGCCGGCGGAACCGATATCGCGTTTGAGCGGATTGAACGGATCGAAGCCAGACCCGCCGGATGAAGATGCGGTCGTGCCTTTTTTCTTTGCCGCAGCGGTTACCTTGCGCCGTCCTTCATCGGGATCTTTGGGCCAGTTCGGGGCCTTCACCTCTTTCGACGAGGTCTCCGGAGGCGGCAGGTCGAGCCTGGGAGGCACCACCAGCGGAGATCGTTCACGATATTCGATCTTCCCGTCGTCGATACTGGTGCCGCGGATGCTGGTCTTGAAGCTGTCGACGATTTTGTCCGTGAAGGACTTTTCCTCGTCGTCGTCGGCCGCCCGCGCGGTGCCGGCTGTCGCCACCACACCGATGCCCAGAATACCACCGCAAAGTACACCAACACGCAAGCCGATCACGGCGAGCCGCAACGCGCGGGTCAGCACGCTCGACGAATTCTGCACAATCCCACCGCTGGCTTCGGTCTCGCGCATCGCTCTTCCTGTTCAAATCTTTCCGCCGCGCCAGCCGATCAAGGACGTAAGCCCGGCTCGTGTTTGGGGAAAAGGCTCGTATCAGCCGCGATCAGGGCGCTTTTGCGGCGGGTACCCCAAGGAAGGAATCATACAGCAGGGCCGCCACCCCGGCAACAATCGCCACGTCGGCAAGGTTAAACACGTACCAATTGTAGGTATTTCCCCCGAGTTGAACGTGAAACAAGGCGAAATCGACCACCGCGCCATAGGCGAAGCGGTCGATGGCGTTGCCGATGGCGCCGCCGATGATCAGCCCGAGCGCGACGGTCGCGAGCAGGGTTTGCGAGCGCGCCATCCAGATCGCCAAAACAATCACCGCCACCGCCTTGATGATCATCAGGACGGTCTGGGCGACCAGGCCGTCGTTCTGAAACCAGCCGAAGCTGATCCCGACATTCCATGCCAGCACCAGATCGAAGAACGGCGTGACCGTGACGGCGCCGCGGTGGGCGATGTCGAACACGAACAGCAACCAGAGTTTTGACGCCTGATCGAGCGCAAGCACGGCGAGGCCCGCGAGGACACCGGGGCGCAGGTGAGGGGTCACACCGTCACTCCCAGCGCCTTCCATTCGCGCAGCGCCTGTGCGTCGCGCGGCGACACGTCGGGATAATCAGGATCGGCGCCGACCTCGGCCAGGATTTTCCACGACCGGGCGCATTTGGTGCCGGCGGCTTTTTCCACGACCACCGCGACGCCGGGCACTTCGTTCAGCCTGAACGCAACCGCCGGGGCGTCATCGTTGGTCACCATCGCGTTCGAGGTGATGCAGACCTCGGCCAGATCGATGTCGAGCAGCGTGTCGAAAATCTTCTTGTCCGAGACGTAAACCATCGGCGAGGCTTCCAGCGACGAACCGATCCGCTTGGCGGCACGCTCCACTTCCAGCGCGCCGGTCACGACGCGGCGGACATTGCGGATGGTCTCCCACTTTGCCGCCAGCGCGTCGTCGCGGAAGCTTTCAAGCCCTTCGGGAAACAGCGTGAGATGCACCGATGGTTCGGCGTCCGGCCGGTACATCCGCCACGCTTCGTCCGAAGTGAATGACAAGATCGGCGCCAGCCACTTCAGGATGGCATTGCAAAGAATGTCGATGGTGGTGAGCGCGGCTTTCCGCGCCAGCGACGACGGCGGGTCGCAATACAGCGTGTCTTTCCGGATGTCGAAATAGAACGCCGACAGCTCGGTATTCATGAAGGCCGAAAGGCTCGCGACCACGGTCTTGTAGTCGAATTCGCCGTAAGCCTGGCGCACAATTGCTTCCTGCTCGGCGAGTTGATGCAGCATCAGCCGCTCCAGCTCGGGCATGTCGGCGTGAGCGATCGCGTCGCTCGGCGTGAAGTGATGCAGCGTGCCGAGCATCCAGCGGATCGAGTTGCGCAGCTTGCGGTAGGTCTCGATGGTGTTTTTGAGGATTTCCGGACCGATGCGCTGGTCGTCGGCATAGTCGGTCGCGCAAACCCACAGCCGCAAGATATCGGCGCCGGACTGCGCGATGACTTTCTGCGGCTCGACGGTGTTGCCGACCGACTTCGACATCTTGCGGCCGTTCTCGTCGAGCGTGAAGCCGTGGGTGAGCACGATGTCGAACGGCGCGCGGCCGCGGGTGCCGCAACTTTCCAGCAACGACGACTGGAACCAGCCGCGGTGCTGGTCGGAGCCTTCGAGATACATCACGGTGTCGTTGCCGCCGTCGACCTTGCGCTTGATGCCGGCGAGTCCCGGAAAGTGCACGGGGTCTTCCAGCACAAACGCATGGGTCGAGCCGGAATCGAACCAGACGTCGCAGATGTCGTCGATTTTCTTCCACTCTTCGTTGGCACGGGACCCGAGAAAGCGCTCGCGCGCGCCCTCCATGTACCAGGCGTCGGCGCCTTCCTGCTCGAAGGCGTCCGCGATGCGGTTGTTGACGGCCTCGTCCTGGAGGATTTCGGCGGAGCCGTCGCCTTTTTCGCGCACGAACACCGCGATCGGCACGCCCCAGGCGCGCTGGCGCGAGATCACCCAGTCGGGCTTGCTGTCGATCATGCCGTTGATGCGGTTCTGGCCCGACGGCGGCACCCATTGCGTCACCGAGATCGCCTGCAGCGCGCGGGCGCGAAGCGTGTCGCCGGGTTTTGTCTGGCCGGAATCCGCGATGTCCATAGCCCCGGGCCTGCCCGGGGCGTCTACAATGGGCTTATCCATCGCGATGAACCATTGCGGCGTGTTGCGGAAGATCACCGGTTTCTTCGAGCGCCAGGAATGCGGGTATTGATGCTTGAGCCGGCCGCGTGCCAGCAGCATGCCGGCCTCGACGAGCGCCTTGATCACGGCCTCGTTGGCGTCGCCCTTTTCGCCCTTGTCGTTGAGGACGCGCTTGCCCGTGAAGCCCGGCGCGTGCTCGGTGAAGGCGCCATTTTCATCGACGGTGTAGGGAATCGTGGTGTTGATGCCGCGCTGCTCCAGTTCACGCGCGTTCGCCATCCAGACGTCGAAGTCCTCGCGGCCATGGCCGGGCGCGGTGTGGACGAAGCCGGTGCCGGTGTCGTCGGTAACGTGATCGCCGGGTAGCAGAGGCACCGTGAATTGGTATCCGCCGTCGAGACCTTTCAACGGATGACCGCACTCGACCGCGTCGAGGGTGTCGCCGGGGATGTCGCGCACCTTCTCGTAGGCGGTGACGCGCGCCTGTTTGAACACGCTTTCTGCAAGCGCATCCGCCAAGATCAGCAGATCGCCGTTTTTGGCCCAGTTGTCGCCGGGTGCATCGGTCACCTTGTAGAGACCATAGGAAATTTTCGGCGAGAAGCTGATGGCGCGGTTGCCCGGTAGCGTCCACGGCGTTGTGGTCCAGATCACCACCGAGGCGGTTGCCAGAATGCCGTGCGCTGGCGATGTCACCGGAAACTTCACCCACACGGTGTCGCTCGTATAATCCTCGTATTCGACCTCGGCTTCGGCGAGCGCGGTTTTTTCCACCACGCTCCACATCACCGGCTTGGAGCCGCGATACAGCGTGCCGTTGGCGGCGAATTTCATCAGTTCGCGCGCGATCTGGCCTTCCGCAAAATAATCCATGGTGGCGTAGGGGTGATCCCAGTCGCCGATGATGCCGAGCCGCTTGAATTCCTCGCGCTGCACGTCGAGCCATTGCCCGGCATAGGCGCGGCATTCCTTCCGGAACGCCACCATCGCGGCGGAATCCCGAAAATCCGGCTTGGTCTTGCCCTTGGAGCGGTAGTTCTCTTCCTCGATCTTCCATTCGATCGGCAGGCCATGGCAATCCCAGCCCGGCACGTAGTTGGAATCGAAGCCGAGCATCTGCTGGCTCTTGGTCACCACGTCCTTGAGGATTTTGTTCAGCGCATGCCCGATATGGATGTGGCCGTTGGCGTAGGGCGGGCCGTCATGCAGCACGAATTTCGTGCGCCCGGCGGCGTTCTCGCGCAGTTTGCCGTAGAGGCCGATCTCGTTCCAGCGGGCGAGGATTTCCGGCTCGCGCTGCGGCAGGCCGGCGCGCATCGGGAATTCCGTCTGCGGCAGGAACAGGGTTTTGGAATAGTCGTTGCCGTCGGATTTTTGGGGCTTTTCGTTCATGGCGGCGTGAATAGCGTGTTTTGCGTGGAAGGGGAAACCCCTATCGCCGTCATGCCCGCGCTTGTCGCGGGCATCCACGTCTTCCTTTGGAGCCAAGACGTGGATGGCCGGGACAAGCCCGGCCATGATGAGGGGTGGAGTTGCCGGCTTATATTCTCAGCCGATAATCCCGAATTTCGGGAACGCCCCGGGCGCGGCGGCCAGCCGCTCGCGGGCGCGGGTGCTGTCGTCGTCCATCTGGCGCACCAGCGCATCAATGCTGTCGAACTTCAATTCGTCGCGGAGGAAGGCGATGAAGGCGACGTCGAGCGTCGTCCCGTAAAGGTCGCCGTCGAAATCGAACAGGAAGATTTCCAGCAGTGGCGCGCCATTGTCGAAGGTGGGGCGGCGGCCGAAGCTGGCGACGCCATCGAGCCGAATGGCGTCCTTGCCCTGACCGCGGCCGACCCGCACCGCATAGATGCCGTGTTTGAGCCCGCAATGCTTGTCGAGCCGAATATTCGCGGTCGGATAGCCGAGATCGCGGCCGCGTTTCTCGCCGTGGATGACTTCGCCGGTCACGAACCACGGGCCGCCGAGCATCGCGGTGGCGTCCTCGATCTGCCCCTCCGCGAGCGCCATGCGGATCGCGCTGGAGGAAACCGGCCGCTCCGCGATATCGACGTGCGCCTGCACATCGACCTCGATGCCGAGCCGGGGCGCTTCGCCGACCAGCAAACTGGGGGATCCCACCCGGCCCTTGCCGAAATGGAAGTCGTAGCCGACCGCAATACCGCTGACACCGAGCCGCTCGATCAGTTCATGGTGAATGAAGTCTTGCGCGCTGGTCTCGGCACGGGCCTTGTCGAAGCTCATCACGACCGCGCCGGAAAGCCCGGTTCCGGCCAAAAGCCGCAGCTTTCCGGCCTCGTCGGTGAGCCGAAACTGGGGGGAGTTCGGACTGAAAAAGCTGCGTGGGTGCGGCTCGAACGTTACCGCCAGCGCAGGCCTGCCATGCGCGCGCGCCATCCGCAGTGCGCCCTCAATGACGGCGCGGTGGCCGAGATGGACGCCGTCGAAATTGCCCATCGCCACCACCGCTCCCTTCGGGATTGCGGCCGCGGGCGTGGTATCGCGGATCACGGTAAAGTCAGTCATTCGCGGGATTCTTTATACTTTAGCTCTGGTCAGGTTGGGGCCGGGACCGTGACTTGGGGCGCCCAACGAAGTCAAGCAGGGGCGCAAACCGGACGCCTTCGGCGGAGGCGAGATATTTTTTCGGAGGGGGCCGATTAACGGGATGTTTAATGGCTGATGCTATCGCTTGACGAGGACTGCGGGGCGTTCGGCCCTGTGCAGGGTCGTCGATGTTGCGGCGTTGAGTTCGTTCTGGGAGATTCAAGATGGCGGTCGATTTGTCGATGTCGGTTCTGGTGGTCGATGACTACAACACCATGATTCGCATCATCAGAAATCTCCTGAAGCAGCTTGGCTTCCAGAATATCGACGATGCCAGCGACGGTTCGGCGGCGCTCAACAAAATGCGCGGCAAGAAGTACGGCCTGGTGATCTCCGATTGGAACATGGAGCCGATGACCGGCTACGACCTGCTGCGGGAGGTACGGGCCGATCCCAACCTCGCCACCACGCCGTTCATCATGATCACGGCGGAATCCAAGACCGAAAACGTGATCGCGGCCAAAAAGGCCGGCGTGAACAATTACATCGTCAAGCCGTTCAACGCCGCCACGCTGAAGACCAAGATCGAGGCGGTGTTTCCGGACATGGCGAACGCGTAGCGGCGGTTTCTTACCTCGCGCCGCAAGGCGCGGGGCGAGGGAGAAACGCGCCGAGGCTCGCTACCATCGCAATTCCCGTGTCAGCGCCCGCGGCGGATGACCGAACAATTCCTTCACCGAGGCGGGGTCGAGCTGATCGATGCCTTCGAAGTCCCCGGCGTGAATGCCGCGCGTCACGAACAGGCAATCGATCCCGAAGCCGTGGGCGCCGGCCAGATCGGTCCGCACTGAGTCCCCGATCGCAAGAACGCGGTTGAGTTGCACCGCCTTGCCGTGGCGCTCGGCGGCAAGTTCCATGGCGCGTTCATAGATCGGGCGGTGCGGCTTGCCGTAAAAGATCACCTCGCCGCCGAGTTCGCGATAAAGTTCGGCGATCGCGCCGGCGCAATAGATCAGCCGGTCCCCGCGTTCGACGACGATGTCGGGGTTGGCGCAGATCAGCGTCAATTGGCGCTCGCGCGCCTGTATCATCATCGCCCGGTAGTTTTCGGCCAATTCGGTTTCGTCGTCGAACAGACCGGTGCAGACGATGTAATCGGCCTGCGCCAGCGGCGTGAGCAACGGATCGAGACCGCGGTGGATTGACGTGTCGCGTTCGGGGCCGAGCCAGAACACTTTCCGGCCCGGATGGTCGGCGACGAAATGCCGGGTCAGATCGCCCGAACTGACGATGGCGTCATAGGTCTCGTCCGCGACACCAAGCTTGCGCAATTGCCGCTGCACCGAGTCCGCCGGCCGTGGCGCGTTGGTGATAAGGATCACGGTACCGCCCTGCGCACGAAAGCTGTGAAGGGCCTCGCAGGCTTCGGGAAATGCGACGAGACCGTTGTGAACCACGCCCCAGATGTCGCTGAGCACGACGTCGACGCCGTCGATGAGATCGCGCAGCTTCTCGACAAACCGAAGTGTCGTCATGACATCAATGGCCGCTTAGCCCGGCCCCACGGCGCGGCGTGCCAGCGCAGCATTGCCGGTCGCCCGCAAGGATTCGATTCCTCCGCCATCGAGCGAAGCCGGTTTGCCTGAAACACTGGATGAGCCGTTGGATAGACCATTGGATGAAGCATTAGACAAGCCATTAGTCAATTCTTGCGCCTTGTTCGGAGAGGCCCCGCCGGTAGCAGATGCCCCTTCGGGCCGCAACGGCCGCGGTGGCGCGAACAAAAATCCCTGCCCGAACCGCACGTCATAGTCGAGCAGATCGACCACTGCGCGTTCGCCTTCGATTCGTTCGGCGATCAGGTCGATGCCGAAGCGGCCGAGCAGATCCGAAAGATCGGATGGATGAATGTCGGAGGCCGGGGTCTGCCGTTGATCGAGCAGCAGTGCGGCGGGCACCTTGATGAAACGGACGCCGCGGTCGGCGAGTTCGCGCGGCTCGATCCGCAGATCAGTAACGTGATCGATCGAGAAACGGTATCCGCGCTGCGCCAAGGCCGCGAGATGTTCGGTCTCCGTCGGGCCCAAATTGCGAAATGTGGCCTGCTTGAATTCGAGCACGAACGAGGGCGCGAGGGCGCGATTGGCTTCGAGGAAATCGAGGCATTGGGCGAAGGTCTCCGGACTGCTTAGGGTCGCCGCCGCGACGTTGCAGAATATCCCGACCTCCTTGTTGCGTACCATCAGCCGGCGCAGCACCTGCACGCAGCGTAGCATCACCATGTGATCGATCCGTCCGATCTGCCCGGCAGCTTCCGCCACGGAAATGAAATCGTCGGCGGCGATAATCTGGTCCTTGTCGTCGCGCAGCCGCGTCACCGCCTCGTAGAAGCGCACCTTGCGCTGCGGCAACGTCACCATCGGCTGCAGGTAGATATCGATCCGACTTTCCTCGACCGCGCTTTTCACCGCGGCGAGGATTTGGGCCGGGCTGCGGGAGGGCGCGGGTTCCGCGGGGACCACCGGCGGGGCTGCGATGGCGGCGGGGGTAAAGCCGGTGTCTGCGGCGGAGGAGGGCGGCGGCTCCTTTTGCGGTTCGTGGTTTGGCTCGCTCGCCGGCGCGGCGGCGGACGCGCTGGAGGACAGCATGTCGTCATGGCCGGCGACGGAGGCCGCAAGTTGCTTGACCAGCATGCCCAGTTCGTTGATCTCGCCAACCACGGCCTGGATGCGGTCCGAGCCCGTGGAATTTGCCGATGTCAGCCGGCCTTCGACGGCGGCGAGCCGGCGTCCGAATTCGGCGACTTGACGGGCGAGGTCCGCGGTTCCGCGCGACAAATCCGCGATCTGGCCGCCGACATCGGTGCGGTCCCGCAGGCGCATCGACACGGCGTTGTAGAGGATCAGGAAGGTCAGGGCGGTGAGCGCGACGATCGCGGATTCCGATCCGCTGAGGCCCGCCACCGAATACAGGATCAAACCAAGCGATGCTGCGACCAGCACCATGCAGATGGCGATGAAAATCGTGGAAATGCGGATCATGTTGCGCGCAAGGCCCTCAAGTCCCTCGTCCCAGGCGCCACAAGCTTAGCATTAATGTTGATTCGAAAAGCTAGTGTTCTTTCGAATCGCTGGGGTGACCATCAGGGTTCCGTTCGTCGACCCATTGTCCCTGTCGTGGTTGAACGTCGATTGATTTCGAATGTTTCGGGTTTGGCGAGGGCCGCTACGCCACCGCGCGGATCACCTTGGCGACCTTGTCGATGATTTCGCCGATCTGGTCCTCGGTGACGATGAGCGGCGGCGTCAGCGCCAGGGTGTCGCCGGCGACGCGCAGCATCAGGTCGTTGTCGTGGAATGCGCTGTTCAGCCCATCGAAGCCGCGCTTGCCCGGCAAGTCCGGGCGCGGTGCGAGGTCGATGCCCGCGGTCAAGCCGACGGTGCGGATGTCCAGCACGTTCGGCTCGTTTTTGAGCGACATCACGGCGTCGGCGAATTTGGGCTCAAGCGCGTTGGCACGCTCGAACAGTTTTTCGTCGCGGTAGATGTCCAGGGTGGCGAGCGCCGCAGCGCAGGCCAGCGGATGCGCCGAATAGGTATAGCCGTGGGTCAGCTCCACGGCGTATTCGGGGCCGTTCATGAAGGCGTCGTGGATGACGTCGCGCACCAGCACGCCGCCCATCGGCGCCGCGCCGTTGGTGACGCCCTTGGCAAAGGTGATCATGTCCGGCAGCACGCCGTAGCGTTCCGCGGCGAAGGCAAAGCCGAGCCGGCCAAAGCCGGTGATGACCTCGTCGAAAATCAACAGAATGCCGTGCTTCTGGGTGATTTCGCGCAGCCGCTTGAGATAGCCCTTCGGGGCCGGCAATACGCCGGTCGATCCCGCCATCGGTTCGACAATCACGGCGGCGATGGTGGACGCGCCGTGCAGGTTGACCAGACGCTCGAGTTCGTCGGCGAAATGCGCGCCGTATTCCGGCTCGCCCTTGGTGAAGGCCTGCTGCGCACGGTCGTAGGTGTGGGGGAGATGGTCGACGCCGGCCAGCAGCGTTCCGAACATCTTGCGGTTGTTGACGATGCCGCCGACCGAGGTGCCGCCGAAGCCGACACCGTGATACCCCCGCTCGCGGCCGATCAGGCGGCTGCGGCTGCCCTGGCCCTGGATCTGGTGATAGGCCAGCGCGATCTTGAGCGCGGTATCGGCGGCTTCCGAACCGGAATTACAAAAGAAAACGTGATCGAGCCCGGCGGGCGCAAGGTCGGCGATGCGGCTCGCGAGCTCGAAGGCCTGGGGAATGCCGAACTGGAACGGCGGGACATAATCCAAGGTCTCGGCCTGCTTGGCGATCGCTGCCGAGATCTGGGTGCGGCCGTGACCCGCATTGGTGCACCACATGCCCGCCGCGGCGTCGATGATCTTGCGGCCGTCGACGGTAAAGTAGTGCATGTCCTTGGCGCCGGCGAGCAGCCGCGGCGCCTTTTTGAAGGCCCGGTTGGAGGTGAACGGCATCCAGTGCGCGGCAAGGTCGTTGGGGACGTTGACGGCGGTGGAACGTGGGCTCTTGTCTAACATGGGGTCCCTCTTGCTTTAGGCGCGGTGCTCGCCCGCAAACTATCAGCTTCGGCCGGCGACGGAAACCGACATCTCCGGTTGTTATTTTCGCTCAATCGGGCGGATTCACGGACTGGCCGCGACGCACGAACCTTTTCTCACAGGTCGGCGGCGCCGATCCAGAACACTTCGCCCTCGGATTCCTCGGAATCGAGCCATAACAGCGGCAATTCCGGAAAGGCGGCCTCAAGGGGGCCACGGCCGCGGCCGATCTCGCATAATAGGCCGCCCTGCGGCGTGAGATGCCGCCGCGCCTCCTTCAAAATGCGCCTGATGATATCGAGCCCGTCGGCGCCGCCGTCGAAGGCGAGCTTCGGCTCGGCGCGGCATTCGCGCGGCAACGCCGCCATGCCTTCGGCATCGACATAGGGCGGATTGGAAATAATCAGGTCGTAACGCTTCTCGCCGATCGGCTTGAACAAGTCGCCCCGATGAACCGTCATCCGATCTTCAAGGCCGTAGTCGGCGACATTGCGCATCGCCACCTCAAACGCGCCGCGTGAGATGTCGATCGCATCGATGCGCGCGTGCGGAAAACTTTGGCTTGCGAGGATGGCGAGGCACCCCGAGCCGGTGCAGAGGTCGAGCACCTCTTCGATCCCTGCCGGGTCTTCGATCAGCGAGCTTCCCTCGTCGTCGCTCTCACCGCTGAAATGAGAAGTCCAGCAATTCGCCGATGAAGGAGCGCGGCACGATGACGCGCTCGTCGACATAGAACGGCAGGCCGCGCATGTAGATTTTGTTGACCAGATAGGCGGCGGGCTTGCGTGTGGTGACGCGGCGCTCGATCACATCGAGGATAGCTTTGGCCTCGCGCGCGGTGACACGCGCGGTCGCGAACGCTTCGAACTGGTCGGGATGAAGGTGCAAGGTTTCGCAGACGAGAAAAGCGGCCTCCGCGACCGGATCGGTGGTGCCGTGCGCGAACACCAGTTTGGCCTCGACGAAGCGGCTTGTCGCATAGCGGACGAAATCGAGCAGCGTCAGCAACTCGCCGGGGGGCACTTTCGGAAATTTCGATCCGGTGCGGCCGCGCTTGGCGGCCGGTTTGGCGCGCTTTGTCATCAGGATTTGGTCCAGCGCGCGGCGGCATCGTCGTCGTGATGGCGGGCATCGACCCAGTTCGTTCCGCCGGCACTTTCCTCCCGCTTCCAGAACGGTGCGTTGGCCTTCAAATAGTCCATCAAAAACTCCGCCGCCTGGAACGCCGCCTGCCGATGCTGGGAGGCCGTCAACACCAGCACAATATTCTCGCCAGGGGCGATGCGGCCGACGCGATGAACGATGGTGAGCCCGCTCAACGGCCAGCGCGACATCGCGGTCGCGGCGTGACGCGCGATCTCGGCCTCGGCCATTCCGGGATAATGTTCGAGCGTCAACGCTGCGATGGTTTCGCCGGCTTCGCTGCCCCGGCAAATGCCGCTGAAACTCACGACGGCGCCGATATCGGTGCGCCCCTTGGTGAGCGCGGATATCTCCTGCCCGACGTCGAAATCGGCTTCCTGAATGCGGATGGTCACGGGAGCGGTCATGGGATCATCGTGGTACTGTCAGCTCAGCCGCCGGTCATCGGCGGGAAGAACGCAATTTCGCGGGCGCCGGCAATCATCGTTTCGGATTTGACGTGGGCATGGTCGATCGCGGCACGGATCACCTTCGGCGTCTCGAAGGCGTAAGCGTAAGTCTCGCCGCGGCTTGAAAGCCACGCCATCAAATCGTCAACGGTGCGAACGCTTGCCGGCGGCTCGACCGTCTCCTCCGATTTGCCGATCCGTTCGCGCACCCAGGCGAAGTACTTGACCTTCATGCCCCATCCTCCTCGATGAGGTGATGGATGCCGGCGCGGAAATAGTCCCAGCCGGTGTAGATCGTGACAATCGCGGAGATCCACAAGAGCAACAGGCCGGTCTGGGTGGTAATCGGAAGCACCTGATCGCCGGCTTCGCCGGCGAGCAGAAATCCGATCGCGACCAGTTGCACCGTGGTTTTCCATTTCGCAAGCTTGGTCACGGGCACGCTGACGCGCAACGCGGCGAGATATTCCCGCAAGCCCGACACCAGGATTTCCCGGCACAGGATCACGATGGCGGCCCACAGCGTCCAGCCGTGGATGATCCCGTCCGCCGCCAGCATCAGCAGGCAGGAAGAGACCAACAGCTTGTCGGCGATCGGATCGAGCATCCGGCCAAACGCCGAATGCTGGTCCCAGATCCGCGCATAGTAGCCATCTAGAAAATCAGTAACGGCGGCGGCGATGAACACGGCCAGTGCCACCCATCGTAGCCACAGCGGGTAGTCCATGATGGACTGTGCATAGATGCAGCCGACCACCACCGGAACGGCGGCAATTCGGGCGTAGGTCAGGATATTCGGAAGGGAAAGCGAGGTCTTCGTCCCCGCTCTGGTCGTTGCGATGTTCATCCGTTCTACCAATACCGCCGAAGCATGAAGGTCAACCGTGCGGCGCACATGTTCTGTTGGAGCCAAGACGTCAGTATGACCAGGACCCGGAAACTGCCTCCGGATCATTTGCAGTACCCGACCATATTAGCTTGGCCGGGCGTGGAAAAACTCGAAAATCCTGCGTGCGCTTTCCACGCTGACGCCAGGAACCTTGCCGAGATCGGCAATCGAGGCCCGTTCG
Organism: uncultured Alphaproteobacteria bacterium; assembly: GCA_963814615.1. Taxonomy (GTDB): domain Bacteria; phylum Pseudomonadota; class Alphaproteobacteria; order Rhizobiales; family Xanthobacteraceae; genus Bradyrhizobium. The sequence goes on from CAWFDN010000002.1 coordinate 735,792, forward strand.
ATCTCCTTCAACGTTCCGAAATGGTGCAGCAAGGCACGTTTGCGTGAGGGGCCGATGCCGGGAATTTCCTGCAAACCCGCTTCGCGAATGTCCTTTTTGCGCAGCGTGCGATGTGAGCCGATCACAAAGCGATGGGCCTCGTCGCGCAGCCGCTGAATGAAATACAGCACCGGGTCGCGCGGCTCAAGCTTGAGAGCCTCGCGGTCCGGCATGAACAGGGTTTCGCGGCCGGCGTCACGGTCCGGTCCCTTGGCGACCGCGACCAGCGCGACCTGCGTTAACCCAAGGCGATCGAAAATCTCTCTGACGGCGTTGAGCTGACCGCGGCCGCCATCGATGATGACGAGATCGGGCCATTGTGGAAATGAATCGTCGGCCGCCTTGGATTTGGGGGCGTCGGGCTTGGCGGCATCGGCTTCGGCGGCGGGCGTCAATAGTCGCTTGAAACGCCGCTCCAGCACCTCGCGCATCATCCCATAATCGTCGCCCGGCGTCAGGCTTTCGGACTTGATGTTGAACTTGCGGTACTGGTTCTTGATGAAGCCATCCGGCCCCGCCACGATCATGGCGCCGACCGCGTTGGTGCCCTGGATATGGCTGTTGTCGTAGACCTCGATCCGTTGCGGCGGCTGCGGCAGGCCGAGCGCGGTGGCGAGCCCCTGCAGCAACCGGCCCTGCGTCGCGGTATCGGCGAGCTTGCGCCCCAACGCCTCGCGCGCATTGGTGAGCGCGTGGGCGATCATCTCCTTCTTCTCGCCACGCCGGGGCGTCGCGACCTCCACCTTGAAGCCGGCCTTGATCGAGAGCGCATCGGCCAATAGCTCGCTCTCTTCGATTCCGTGCGAGAGCAGAATGAGTTTCGGCGGCGGTTTGTCGTCGTAGAATTGCGCGAGGAACGACGCCAGCACCTCTTCCGGGGTGAATGATTTCTCCGCGCGCGGAAAATAAGCGCGATTGCCCCAGTTCTGTCCGGTGCGGAAAAAGAACACCTCGACACAGTAATAGCCGCCCTCCTGATGGATCGCGAACACGTCGGCTTCCTCCACGGTCCGCGGATTGATGCCTTGCTGCGACTGGATCGCCGACAATGCCGCGAGGCGGTCGCGGTAAAGCGCTGCGGTTTCGAACGCGAGATCGGCCGAGGCTTTTTCCATTTCGGCCGCCAGTTCCTGCTTCACCAGACGGCTGCGGCCGGAAAGGAAATCCTTCGCCTCGCGCACCAGTTCGGTATAGCCGGGGAAATCGATCTCGCCGGTGCAAGGTCCCGAACAGCGCCGGATTTGATAGAGCAGGCAGGGGCGGGTGCGGCTTTCAAAAAATCCGTCGGTGCAGGAGCGTACCAGAAAGGCGCGCTGCAGCGCCGTGATGGTGCGGTTGACCGCACCGGCGGAGGCGAACGGCCCGAAATACCGTCCCGGCCGCGACTGCGCGCCGCGGTGCTTGAGGATCTGCGGCGCCCAGTGATCCCCCGTGATCAAAATATAGGGAAATGATTTGTCGTCGCGCAGTTGCACGTTGAAGCGCGGCCGTAACTGCTTGATCAGGTTGGCCTCAAGCAACAGCGCCTCGGTTTCGGTCGAGGTGGATATGATCTCAACCGTCACCGTCGCCGCGATCATGCGCAGGATGCGGGCGGGCTGGACCGCGGCAACCCTGGCGTAGGACGAAAGCCGCTTGCGGACATTTTTCGCCTTGCCGACATAGAGCACGTCGTTCGCCGTATTGAGCATGCGATAGACGCCGGGCGAGGTCGGGGCATGGCGGACCGCGTGTTCGATCGCGGCGTGCCCGACCGCAAGCGGGCCTTCCGGGATGGCCTCGTTGATCTCCTCAGGGACCTCTGGCAGCCCCGCCTCGTCGTCCTCTTCCGCGCCCGGTGTCGCCGGGTCGATATCGGCGGAAGCCGGATCCTGCGGCGGTACGTCCGGAGGTTGGGGACCTGGTCCGGATCGGCGCCGCGTCGTCCGCGGGGCCGAGACCTTTGGGTTTGGGGTCGAATCTTGATCCATGGGCCTAAACTTAAGCGCCGGCCGCGCGCATCGCCAGCGTGGCGGCGGTGGCGCGCTTCCTTGTGCCCGTAACACTTTCTTAAGAATGCCAAGCGGTCGGCGCGGGGCCTTAACAAACCTTTAACTTAAAAGTCTCGATAAATCTTATCGATAAAACATGGAATTCCGTAACCATGTGGTTTCGCCGTGCCTCAGGCGTTCGGTGGCGAACCGGCGGTCGCGGCAGTTGTAATGGAGAGTAAAGTTGCGTTGGAGAGTTGACATGAACAGGTTCGTTTTGGGCGCAGTCGCGTCGATCGCCTTGAGTTGGACCTTGGGTTGGACGACGTCGGCGCAGGCGGCCGATCTTCCTTACGGATCGCGTGCGCCCTACACCGTCAACCAGCCTCTCAATGTCTTTAGCTGGGCCGGCCCCTATCTCGGTGCCAATCTCGGCTATGAATGGGGCTCGGTCCAAAGCAGTCTGACCAAGCCGTCGGGGTTTGCGGGCGGCGTGCAGGCCGGTTACAACTGGCAATCGGGTCCGTGGGTGTTGGGTGTCGAAGGCGACATTCAGGCCACCGCCGCCGATGACACGTTTGCTCCCTGGAAATTCTCCAATCCATGGTTCGGCACGGTGCGCGGTCGGGCCGGCTACGCCGTCAACAACGTTTTATTCTACGGCACCGGCGGTCTGGCGTTCGGCGAATTGCGCGCCGAGACCTTCGGCCTGTCGGAATCCCACACCTCCGCGGGTTGGACCGCGGGCGTTGGCGTCGAATTCGGTCTCGCGCGGAACTGGAGCGCCAAGGTCGAATATCTCTACGTCGATCTGGCGGAAAGCCCCTTCTCCATCACCGGCGTGTCGAACAGTTACCGGTTCGGAACATTGCGTGCCGGCGTGAACTATCACTTCTGATCGCAACAAGAAAAAAACCTACCGCAACCTCCCGGCCGCCTCTGCGGCCGGGATTTTTTTGCGAGTTTAAGACGAAATCACCAGGTTGACCGCCTTGGGGCCCTTGCCCTTCTTGTCCGGTTCAACCTCGAATGTGATGTGCTGTCCTTCGGTGAGGTCCTTCAATCCCGCCCGCTCCACGGCGGTGATGTGCACGAATACATCGCGGCCGCCGTCATCGGGTTTGATGAAGCCATAGCCACGTTCGCCGTTGAAGAATTTGACCGTCCCAGTCATGGCCATCGGGAAACTCCTCCCCCGTACTGCTCCGCCGCCACGCGCCGGCGTAGCGGCCGACCGGACATTCGCTGCCGGAAAGCTTGGCCACCTCTCGCGGATGGTACGAAGTCGCCGGTCCGCCTGAGGGTCGAGGCCTTGTCACTCCGCCGCTACCATTTGCGGGAGCGGAACGTAAAGCCAGTCCTGATGGGCTTGAGCATAATACGGTTCCTGGCAAATTGCCTACCGCTCAAATCGGACTTTTCGCGGTGCCAAGGGCTGCAAACGAAGCAAGGGCTGCAAACGAAGCAAGGGTTGCAAACGAAGGATGAGTCCGGACTAGGATTTGGGGGTCTCCAGCCTGAACCGGCCGGCACCGCCGCGGCCGAGCGGCTTTTCAAGCTCGGGAAGGATCGCCTTGAGTTCGCCCGCCAGCGTCCATGGCGGATTGACGATCAGCAGACCGGCCGAGGTCAGCCCGGGCTCGGCATCCTGTGGCGCCACGCTGAATTCGAGACGAAGGCATTTTTCCGCCGACGGGCCGGCGGCGACGGTCTCCGCGACATGCCGCGCCAGGTTGTCGGTGGCGCGGCGGCTTTTCACCGGATACCACAGCAGATAGCTGCCGGTCGGCCATTTGGCGAAGGCTTGCGTGAACCCCTCGGCCAGCCGCTCGAACTCGTCCTTCTGTTCGAACGGTGGATCGATCAGGATCAGGCCGCGGCGCTCGTTCGGCGGCACGAAGGCCGGTAGTGCCATCCAGCCGTCGAGATCGACCACCCGGGCCTGGGTATCCCGCCGCAGCCCTTCGATCAGGCGCTTGCGCGCTTTGGGCTCGACCTCGCACGCGGTCAGGCGATCCTGCGGCCGCAGCAGCGCCCGCGCGATCAGCGGCGATCCGGGATAGGCTTGGAGGTCGCGCTTCGGATTGAAGGCGCGGACGATGTCGAGATAGGGCTTGACCAAGGGCAACGCGGTTTCGGAAAATCGCGCCTGCATCACCCGCGCGATTCCGGTGAGCCATTCGCCGCCGCGGCGGGCTTCATCGCCGGTGAGATCGTACAGTCCCGCGCCGGCATGGGTGTCGATGACGCGAAACGCGGCCGGCTTGTCCTGCAAATGACTGAGAATGCGCACCAGCACGATGTGTTTGATGACATCGGCAAAGCCGCCGGCATGAAAGGCGTGACGGTAGTTCATGGGAGAACTTGTGGCCCGTTTGGAGAAGACATGCGTGTCTTCTACCCGTCATGGCCGGGCTTGTCCCGGCCATCCATGTCTTTAGCGAAGTCTTTAGCGAACAAGAACGAAGGCGTGGACGCTCAGGATCGCAGACAAGTTTACGCGGGCTGCGCAAGGCAGACTGCTCTGCCCGGGCATGGCGGACGTGAAATTACCCGCCCCGCATCGGCGGCATCACCACCTGCTCGCGGCGGCAAGCGCGGCGGTCGATTTCCTCGCAGGCGCGGAACTGCAGATCCTTGCTCATGCAGATCCGTACTTCGCTCAGCCGGGTCCGGTCGCAGGTCACCGCGATCGCAGAGCTGCTCAAGCCCGGATTGGCCTTGACGAAGGCGTCCTCGATCTCGGCGGGCGCAACCGTCTTCGGCGCCGCCAATTCGAGATATTCTTGCGGAATTTTCACCGCAGAGCGCGCCTTGCGGATGGTCTCGAAATAGGCGCGCGGGCTCAGCCCTGCACAGGTGCCATGCTTGTCCCACTCGCTGAAGATCAGGCCGGGCGCCGGCATCAGGTCCAGCATCGAGCTCATGATATTGCGATCGAGCCGCGGCGCCGGCCGCTGGCAATAATCGGGAAAGCCGTGCTCATATTGCGGCCACAGGCCATGGACCACGAAGGAAAACGGTCGCCCGCCGCACTGGACCTGGGAGCGCTCGGCATTACCGCGCTCCGATGCCGCCTCGCAGAACGACGGCGACCACGACAGCGAGAGCACGTAAAAATCAAATTCGCCGGGTGCATTCTGCCGGCCGTCCTGCGCCGAGGCGGTGCCTGTCGAGACGCCGCCGCCGACAAGCGCTGCAAGGGCGAACGAAATCAAAAACCGCGCGATGAAAACCGATCGAAAAGCAAACATGGTGACGCCCCCAATGCCCAGACCTCTTTGAAATCTGGTTTGGAGCCTAGCAGGCGCCTAGAACATTTCAAGAACAAAAATAGCACAGAGGCTTAAGGGGGACCTTTTTGTCCGTTGGGTGGAAAGCCAAGCCCCCACGAATCAGGGGCGGGCGGAGGCGCAACGTGGATTGTAGGCCCAGTTGCGGTCGAGCCCGGTCACGCACCATTCGACGCCTTGGCCGAATGAGGCAAACCCGCCATCCTCGATGATCGAGTAATGCACGGTGCGCCGCTTGCCGTCGTTGAGCAAGACGTCGGCGCTGCAGTAGCGGCGCGGAATATTGTCGGACTGCCAGGGCCGGAACGCGGTCTCATGAATCCGACCGTAGGAGGTGATCTGCAAGGCGGAATTCCAGAAAGTGCTCTCTTTTTCCTGGAATTGCGACGTAATGGTCGGCAATGCGGCTTCGCAATTGGCCACCCGCCCGTCATAACGCGGGCCGGACAACCAAAAGTTCAGCTCCAGCGGATTGGCCGCCTCGGCCGGCTGACCCCATGCGAGCAGGCCGAGCAGGACGCCGAGCGCGGCGCCAAGATGGAGTTTTTTCAAGGGGCGGGACAAGGGTCTGAAGCGCTCGCGCATGGGCATCCACCGGGTGATCCAGAGCATGACCCGGAAAAGTGGGAATCGACTTTCCGAAGAGACAACATGCTCAAACCAAAGATAAAGATAGCATGCGACCGTGCCGGGAAGCCGAGACGAGGTCAAGTGCAGCCCGGCAACACTTGCCAACAACACTTGCCAACAAATCGTGTTGTGATCGCAAAACCGGTATCCATTTTAGCGGAATACCCGCTAAAGTATCTCCGAGCTAAAGGGAGTCTGCGATGCGAATGATTCGGGCCGCGAGCTTGGTTGCCGTATGCGGAATGCTCGTGAGTGGGATGTTTGCGCCGGCGCGGGCCGATACCGTGCGGCCTTTCCAGGGCAACGACACCGGCGGCATTATCGCTTATCCGTTGGCTGCGCAGACCGACGTCCGTCAGCTGGCGGTCGATCACTGCGCCTCTTACGGCAAGGTGGTGAAGTTCCTCGCGGTGGATGCCCAATATGGCGGGTACATTTCCTTTGCCTGCCGCTGGGTGCCGTATGGCGCCACCGATCGGCCACTGCGCGTCCGTTACTGAAACGGCCAGACCTCCTCGGCAATTATATCCGCCTGTATATCCGTCCGGCCATCACACCGGGATCCGCACCGCTGCGCGAAGCCCGCCCATCGGGCTATCGCCGAGCGTGATGTCGCCGCCATGCGAGCGTGCGATGTCGCGGGCGATGGCAAGGCCTAAGCCGGTGCCGCCCTCGTCCTGGTTGCGGGCGTCGTCGAGCCGCAGGAACGGCTTGAACACTTCCTCGCGCATCCCAAGCGGAATGCCCGGCCCGTCGTCATCGATCGTCACGGTCAGATAACGGTGATCGCGATGGCCGGTGATCGAAATCGCGCCTGCGTGCCGCGCCGCGTTGGAGACGAGGTTGGCGAGGCAGCGCTTGAACGAGGCCGGCTTCACCGTCACGACCGGCAGTCCGTGAAACGACACGGTGGCGGCGTGGCCGTTGCGTTCGGCGTCGCTGCGCAACTCCTCCAGCGCCAGCGCCATGTCGGTCGGCTGCGCGTGCTCGCCGCTGTCGCCGCGCGCGAATGCGAGATAGGCCTCCAGCATGCCGGCCATCTCGTCGACATCCTTGCGCATGCCGTCGACTTCGGAACTGTCGCCGATCAAGGCCAACTCCAGCTTGAAGCGGGTCAGGATGGTGCGCAGGTCGTGGGAGACGCCGGCCAGCATCGCGGTGCGTTGCTCGATCGAGCGCTCGATGCGGGCCTTCATCTCCAGGAACGCATGCGCCGCGCGGCGCACCTCGCGCGCGCCGCGGGGACGAAAATTTTGCGCCTCGCGGCCCTTGCCGAAGCTTTCGGCGGCGTCGGCAAGGCGCAGGATCGGCTTGATCTGGTTGCGCAGAAACAGCACCGAGACGATCAGCAGGATCGACGAGGTGCCGACCATCCAGAACAGGAAGATCTCCGAATTCGAGGCGTAGGCCGCGCTGCGCTGGGCGTAAATCCGCATCACCGCGTCGTCGAGTTGAATACGGATTTCCACCAGATTGGAGCGGCCGACCGTGTCGATCCAGAACGGTTTTGAAATTTGCCGGCCGAGTTGCACCGAGAGCGTCTGGTCGAGCAGCGAGAAAAACGGTTTGGGGCCGGGCGGGGGCATCTCGCCGACGGGGAGGAAATCCACCACCAGAGCCAGCCGTTGCTGGGCGATGCGTCGCAGAAGCGCGCGATCCTTGTCCTGGGGATAGCCTTTGTAGACATCGATCAGGCCGGCGATGTCCTGCACCACCGCGGCGGACAGCCGCCGCGTCACCGTGTTCCAGTGCCGTTCCATGAACACGAACGCCACCACCGACTGCAGCACCACCATCGGCACGATCATGATCAGCAGCGCACGGGCATAGAGTCCGGTCGGCATCCAGCTCTTGAACGCGTTTCCCATCCAGCCATTGGCCGCGGACATCCGCCGCGAGGCGGTGCGGATCAGCGTCAGGCCGGTGTCGAGCGTGCTCATCGGGCAAGGTTCATCTAGAAATGGTTCAGTTAGAAATGGTTCATGGCGAGGCGACCAGACGATAGCCGATGCCGCGCACCGCCTGCAGAAACAGCGGGTTGGCGGGATCGCGTTCGATTTTGCGCCGCAGACGGTTGATCTGCACGTCGACGGCGCGCTCGTTGACGGTGCCGTCGCCGGTCAGCGCGCTGCGCGGCACGGTCTCGCCGGGCGCCACCGCGAGAATGCGCAGCATCTCGCGTTCGCGGTCGGTGAGATGAACGGGCTCGTCGCCCTGGCGCAACTCGCCGCGGTCCAGATGATAGATATAGGGCCCGAACGCAACCTGCTCCAGCGTCTCCACCGGCGGCGGCGCGGTGCGTTTGAGAATATTGCCGATTCTCAACACCAGTTCGCGCGGTTCGAACGGCTTGGCGACATAATCGTCGGCGCCGATCTGCAGGCCCTCGATGCGGCTTTCCGCTTCATGGCGCGCGGTGAGCATGATGATCGGCACCGAGGATGAGATCCGGATGAAGCGGGCGAGATCGAACCCGGTCTCGCCGGGCATCATGACGTCGAGGATCAAAAGATCGAAATGCAGGCCGAGCAGCTTGGCGCGGGCGTCGCTGGCGCTCATCGCCGTGGTGACGCGGTAGCCTTCGCCGCACAGAAAGCGCGACAACAGATCGCGGATGCGGCGGTCGTCGTCGACCAGCAGCAGATGCGGCGCGTCGTCGGCCGGTCGCAGCGGCTTTCGGGCAGTCGTTGCAGCCGGGGCCACCATTTATTCCTTTGCCTTTGCGGGTACGCTGCCGGTCCCCAAGATCGTTTCCAGCACCTTGTCGGGATCGTCGTGATCGATCATCGCGCGCAGGAACTGGCGAACCGTCTCCGCGCCGGACGGGCCGATGTCGCCCAACGCGCGGTTGATCCGGTCGGTCTGCAGTCCGGCGAGCTTGGCCACCAGCGCCTCGCCCTTTGCGGTGGCGAAAAGAAGGCGTTGCCGCCGGTCGTTGTTGCCGGTCCTCTGCACGATATACTCTTCGTCGAGCAACTGCTTGAGAACCCGCCCCAGCGACTGCTTGGTGATGCGCAGCACTTCGAGCAGATCGGCAACCTTGAGGCCGGGATAGCGGTGGACGAAATGCAGCACCCGGTGATGCGCCCGCCCGAAGCCGAAGACCTCGAGCTCATGATCGGCGTCACCGACGAAATCCCGGTAGGCGAAGAACAACAGCTCGATGACATCCCAGTGCAGATCACCGGCGCCGAGGGCGGGGGAGCATCCTGCCGTCCCCCGCGAATCGGGGCCGGGCGGGGAGTTTGAAAAACTTATGTCAGCCATATTGACATATCTTGGGTTCAATGTTACAAAATTGTCATATGTTACGAAACTTTACGTCGTTCCGGCGGCCGGAACAAGCCAAGGTGGCGGCGAAGGCCGCTAATTTGTCCACCGTCGAGATTGTCGAGCGGCATTTCGGCAAACATACTGGACTTCCGCATTCCACAAAAGCATGTCCTAACCATGCGCGAATGGAAACCGGCCGCAAGGCCGGGTGGCGGGGGGCCAGGCGTCATGGTCAGCGCCAAGAACAACGTCAAGGCGCAGGCTTCAAAAGCTGCAGTAATCCGGGAGAAAGCCCATGGGAGTTTCGTTCGATAAAATCGATGGCGTCATCTGGTACGACGGCAAGCTGGTGCCGTGGGGCGATGCCAACGTCCATGTGCTGACCCACGGGCTGCATTATGCGAGCTGCGTGTTCGAGGGCGAACGCGCCTATGGCGGGGCGATCTTCAAAAGCACCGAACATTCGGAGCGGTTGAAGAACTCTGCGCGCATTCTGGATTTCGAAATTCCGTGGTCGGTCGCCGAGATCGATGCCGCCAAGCGTTTGGTGCTGGAAAAGAACGATCTTCCCGACGCCTATGTCCGTCCCGTGGCGTGGCGCGGTTCGGAAATGATGGGCGTGGCGGCACAGACCAACACCATTCATCTGGCGATCGCGTGCTGGATCTGGCCGAGCTATTTCGATCCGGCGCAGCGGCTCAAGGGCATTCGCCTGGGGCTCGCCGAATACCGCCGGCCCGACCCGGCGACGATCCCGGCGCTCGCCAAGGCCGCCGGGCTCTATATGATCTGCACGATCTCCAAGCACAGAGCGGAGCGCGAAGGCTACGCCGACGCGATGATGCTGGATTGGCAGGGCCGCGTCGCCGAATGCACCGGCGCCAACATCTTCTTCATCAAGGACGGCAAGATTCACACCCCGATCGCCGATTGTTTCCTCGCCGGCATCACCCGGGCGACCGCGATCGATCTCGCCAAGCGCCGCGGCATCGAAGTGATCGAACGCCGCATCATGCCGGAAGAACTCTCGGGCTTCAGCGAATGCTTCATCACCGGCACCGCGGCGGAGATCACCCCGGTGTCGGAGATCGCAACCTGGAAATTTACGCCCGGCGCGATTTCCGAGCAGTTGATGGCCGACTACACCGCCGAGGTGCAGCCGAAGGGCAAGGCGGCGGCGGCGTAGTTGCCACGTCGCTCGCTTTGCTCCCTCGCCCCGCTCTTCGCGGGGAGAGGGTTGGGGTGAGGGGCCTCTCTCCACAAGTTCAACTCGCGGAGAGTCCCCCTCACCCGGATCGCATCTTGCGATGCGATCCGACCTCTCCCCGCAAGCGGGGCGAGGCGAAGGGGAGCGTGCTTGCCGCGCAGGGCCTCGGCTGGTAACTCAACGTTATCGTTGTAAGTCAACGGTAACGTTGAATTACAATCCAGACGACGAGCGCCATGGCCGAGAAACCCAAAAAACCGCAAAAACTCAGAGCGCGCCTGCCGCGCGGGCTCGCCGATCGCGGTCCTGCCGAGATCGCGGCGACGCGCGCGATGGTCGAGAAAATCCGCGAGGTCTATGAGCGCTACGGCTTCGAGCCGGTGGAAACGCCGGCGATGGAATACACCGACGCACTCGGCAAATTCCTGCCCGACCAGGACCGGCCGAACGAAGGCGTGTTCTCGTTCCAGGACGACGACGAACAGTGGATCAGCCTGCGCTACGACCTGACCGCGCCGCTGGCGCGCTACGTCGCCGAGAATTTTGATCACCTTCCAAAACCCTATCGCAGCTACCGCGCCGGCTACGTCTACCGCAACGAAAAGCCGGGCCCGGGCCGTTTTCGCCAATTCATGCAGTTCGATGCCGACACGGTGGGCTCAGCGTCTCCCGCGGCCGATGCCGAGATGTGCATGATGGCGGCGGACACCATGGAAGCGCTGGGCATTCCACGCGGCAGCTATGTGGTGAAGGTGAACAACCGCAAGGTGCTTGATGGGGTAAGAGAGGCAATTGGCGTAACCGACGACGCGCAATGGCTAACCATTATGCGTGCGATCGATAAATTGGATCGTTTGGGTATCTCTGGAGTTCAGCAATTATTGGGCGACGGACGCAAAGATGAGTCTGGTGACTTTACCAAGGGAGCCGGACTTAGTGCTGCTGATATAGTCCTCGTAACTAGCGTTATCGAACAGGTAGACGATGCAGAAGAAAAAGATGCACAAATCGGTCAGCGACTGCGCGATAGCCAGATTGGGGAGCAAGGTCGCGAAGAGTTAGAGGAAATTAGGCAGCTCGTGACTGCATCCGGTTATGGTCCAGATCGCATCCGCATCGACCCCTCCGTCGTCCGCGGCCTCGAATACTACACCGGTCCGGTCTACGAAGTAGAACTCACGCTCGAAACCAAAGACGAAAAAGGCCGCCCGGTCCGCTTCGGCTCGGTCGGCGGCGGCGGGCGGTATGACGGGCTGGTGTCGCGCTTTCGCGGCGAACCGGTGCCGGCGACGGGTTTTTCCATCGGCGTGTCGCGACTGCAGGCCGCGCTCACGATGCTCGGCAAGCTCGACGCCATGCCGGAATTCGGCCCCGTCGTCGTCACGGTGTTCGATCGCGACCGTGTCGCCGATTACCAGAAGATGGTCGCGGCGTTGCGCGCCGAAAAAATCCGCGCCGAGCTCTACCTCGGCAATCCCAAAAACATGGGCAACCAGCTCAAATACGCCGACAAGCGCAATTCGCCTTGCGTGATCATTCAGGGCTCAGATGAAAAGGCGCGCGGCGAGGTGCAGATCAAGGATTTGATCGAGGGCGCCAAGGCCGCCGCCGCGATTGCGTCTAATCAGGAATGGCGCGAGACCCGTCCGGCGCAGTTTTCGTGTCGTGAAGACGAACTGGTCGCCAAGGTGCGCGACGTGCTGGCGCGGCACGAGGTGAGGTGGGGATAGCCATTCATTCGGGCGTCATGCCCGGCCTTGTGCCGGGCATCCACGTCTTGTTTGATGGAGAAGATCGTGGATGGCCGGAACAAGTTCGGCCATGGCGAGAAAAGAAGAGAGCACAAGGAGACCAAGATGCCTGAAATTACCATCAGCATGGCCGCAGGCCGCACCGACGACCAGAAGGCCGGCATGATGCGCGACATCACCCAAGCGCTGGTGACGAACCTCGGCGTCGATGCCGACGCCGTCGTGATCCAGATCAACGAAGCGCCGCTCGCCCACAAGATGAAGGGTGGCAAGACCTTCGTCGAGCGCAAGGCGATGCAGAGCAAGTAACTCTCCGCAGTCGTCCCTGCGAACGCATGCGTTTGCAGGGACGACGCTGCGATGTGAAGCCCCACCCCATGGACGCACGCGACATCATCAAGGTCGGGATGAGCGCCGAGCGGATGCTCGTGGTGCCGGCGGAGCGCACCGTCGGGCATTTTGTCCCTGATATGCCGATGGTCTATGCGACCCCGATGATGATCCTGGAAATGGAGCTGACGGCCGGGGACGCCATCAATAAATTTCTCAAGCCAGGTTGGATCACGGTCGGTACCGAAGTCGATATTCGTCACCTCGCGGCATCGCCGGTCGGCGCGCTGGTGCGGACCACGGCGCGGGTCACCGCGGTCGAGCGCCGGGTGATCCGCTTCGAGGTCGAGGCCTTCGACGGCGCCCGTCGGATCGGTGAGGGTCGTCACGCCCGCGGTCTCGTCAACCTTGCGAGTTTCACCAAGCGCCTGGAAGCGAGTTAATTACTTCGCCAGCTGTTTCGAGCGTCTTGTCGCGGCGGCGACGGCGCGCGTCAGCAACGATTGCATGCCGTTCGGGCCCATCAGCACTTCGAGCGCGGCTGCGGTGGTGCCGCCGGGTGAGGTGACGTTCTGGCGCAAGGTGGCGGCAGGAAGCTCCGAGCGATGCAATAATTCGCCGGCGCCGGCGACGGTTTGGCGCGCGAGCTTGGTCGCGAGATCGGCCGGCAGACCGGCTTCGACGCCGGCGCGCGCCAATTCTTCGGCCAACAGAAAAACATAGGCCGGGCCGGAGCCGGACACTGCGGTCACCGCGTCCATCAAATCTTCATCATCGACCCACTCGACCGCTCCGGTGGCGCGCAACAACGCGTCGGCGAGCGCACGCTGTTGCGCGTCGACGTTGGTCGCGGCCACCGCGACGGTGATGCCGCGGCCGATCGCGGCCGGCGTGTTGGGCATCGCGCGCACCACGCTGCCGCCGCAGACCTCAGTGATCGAGGCGATGGTCGTACCCGCCATGATCGACACCACCAGCGTGGACGATCCGGCAAAGGATTTCGCCATCGGCCCGGCTTCGCGGAACATCTGCGGTTTCAGCGCGATCACCAGCGTCGCGACATGGCCGACCTCTTTGGGCGACGGATTGAGGCGAATGCCTTGGGCGGCCAGCGCGGCGATCTCGCCGGACGGATACGGCTCGATCACGCAGACGCTTCGCGCATCCAACCCCTGCGCCAGCCAACCCGACAGCATCGCGCCGCCCATCTTCCCGGCGCCGGCGAGGACGATGGTGCCGTTGAGATTTTGCAAGGTGTTGGTGGCTTGCGGCGTCATCAGAAAAATACCCACGTCGTCCCCGCGAAAGCGGGGACTCATAACCACCAGCGGTTCTAGTAAAGCGAAAGACAGGCCACAAGCGTTTTGCTTAACCGCTAACGGCACGAACGACGTAGACTTCGAGTGCTACGCCTCGCCCTCGGTGTCGAACATCGCCGCACTCATGGCGTCGCTGGCGCTCTTGCCGGCCCAGACCACGAACTGGAACGCCGGATAATAACGTTCGCAGGCGTGGATGGCGCCGACCAGCATGCTCTCGCATTGCGCGGTCGAAGCGGTGAGGCCGCCGGGCAGCAGCAGCGCCTGCCGGTACATGATCATGCCGGTGTGAGTCCAGATGTCGAAATGCCCGACCCACAATTGCTCGTTGATCGCGGCGACCAGCCGTTGTACTTCGGCGCGCCGCGGCACCGGAACTTTCATGTCGAAGGCGCAGGCCAGATGCAGCGCCTCGATCTCGTTCATCCAGGTGAAGGACAGTTGGTAATCGACCCAATCGCCCTTGGAGACGATCGTCACCTCGTCTTCGCCGGAGCGTTCGAACGACCAGTTATGATCGGCGGCGATGTCCTCGACCACCGCGAGCGGATTGTTCCGTGAATCGATAATGCCTTCGAGGAGGGACATGCCGTCTCGACCTTATTTTTGCAAAATTCAGTTACGATGATTGATACGCACGCGGCAGGCGCGGCCCGCGCTGACATCACGCGTCGCTGCCGACTGCAATCCCGTGATGACCCGGCGCTTGTTGGGATCAAGGCTTGCAAGGATCAAGTGATGTGATTTGCGGAATCGGCGCAACCGCACGGTGTGTCCATCCACAGGCAAAGCACGGCTCGTCCACAGCTGTTCGCGCAGCGGTAACAATTGCGATGAGAACAAACCGGAATCGGATTCGCCTGGTGCGAGTCCTGCACGTCGACTTCGCGTAAGACGAGTCGGATCGGAGTGCCGCAATCGTGAATCTACCGGCCGAACGGGCGCGGAGTTTGGTCAGGAAGTCCATGGCGACATCCAGTTCCCCCGCGGTGGGAGTCTTGCTGGCGCGCCCTCCGCTCCCCATACTACGGATGGTCGCTCATACCGGGCGGCCGATGTTCTCAGGGCGGGGTGAAAGTCCCCACCGGCGGTAAAGGCGAGATAGCCCAAGCCCGCGAGCGCCTTCCTTAAAAGCTTAGGTTCCTAGCCTTTAAAGAAGGGTCAGCAGATTCGGTGCGATGCCGAAGCCGACGGTTAAAGTCCGGATGAAAGAGAACGGTTGCGACGGTCGCATTCGCGCGCGGCGTGTCGTTCCGTATGCCCTGATTCTGGTCCTGAAAGAGGAAAGCCATGAATCAGAAAGCCATGAATCAGATTGAATCTTCCGAAACAAAAAACGGCGAAGAAAAACACGCCTCTCACGCAAGAGACTTTGGCGTGACGATCGATCGTCCGCCCGTTGCCGCACATCCGCGATTTGCAAAGCCGCAGCGGGTCGCCTTCGTGCAATCGTCCTGGCATCGCGAGGTGGTCGAGGAATGCCGTCTCGCTTTCCTCAAGGAGATCGCGGCGCGCAACATCGAGCCCGCGCGCATCGATCTGTTCGAGGTGCCGGGTTCGTTCGAAATCCCGCTGCATGCGCAAGTGCTCGCCAAGACGAGGCGCTATACGGCAATCGTCGCGGCCGGGCTCGTGGTCGATGACGAGTACATCGCGGAGACCGTAATCAAGGCGCTGATGGAGGTGCAGTTGCGCACCGAAGTACCGATCTTCGCGGCGGTGCTGACGCCGCAGCAGTTCAACGAGACCGCCGCGCATTTCGATTTCTTCCGCCAGCACTTTGCGACCAAAGGCACCGAGGTCGCGGAGGCCTGCGCCAACACGCTGCTCAGTCTGGAACGGCTGCGCGGTCAGGTCGCGGCCGGCGTGTAAACACGGCTCGATCGCGTCAGCAAACCTTCGGGGACGACGTTGAGCAAGCCTTTGGGACGACGTCGAGAATGAGTTCGCGTGGTTGTTCGCTCACAATACCGAGGAGCGAATGGCCGCCCTAATCAAACAAACTCGACACCGACTCTTCCGAAGCGGTGCGGCCGATGGCTTCGCCGATCAGCGAGGCGATCGGAAGGGTGCGGATATTGGCCGCCTTGCGCACCGCTTCCGTCGGCTGAATCGAATCGGTGATGACCAATTCCTTTAGCTTCGAGCCGATGATGCGGGCGGCGGCGCCACCGGAGAGCACGCCGTGGGTGATGTAGGCGAAGACTTCCTTGGCGCCGTTGGCGAGCAGCGCGTCGGCGGCGTTCACCAGCGTGCCGCCGGAATCCACGATGTCGTCGACCAGGATGCAGGTATAGCCGGCGACGTCGCCGATCACGTTCATGACTTCGGATTCGCCGGCGCGTTCGCGGCGTTTGTCGATGATCGCCAGCGGCGCATTGATCCGCTTGGCGAGGCCGCGCGCACGCACCACGCCGCCGACATCGGGCGACACCACCATCACATTGGTGAGGTCGAAGTGCTCCCGGATGTCGCGCACCATCACCGGCGAGGCGTAGAGATTGTCGGTCGGAATGTCGAAGAAGCCCTGGATCTGACCGGCGTGCAGATCGAGCGTCATGACGCGGTCGGCGCCGGCATGGGTGATCAGATTGGCCACCAGCTTGGCCGAAATCGGCGTGCGTGGACCGGCTTTGCGGTCCTGCCTGGCATAGCCGAAATACGGCACCACCGCGGTGATGCGGCGCGCCGAGGCCCGGCGCAGCGCGTCGGTGATGATCAGCAGTTCCATCAGATGGTCGTTGGCCGGAAACGAGGTCGACTGCACCACGAATACGTCCGAGCCGCGGACGTTTTCCTGGATTTCGACGAAGATTTCCATGTCGGCAAAGCGGCGGACGATGGCTTTGGTGAGCGGCAAATGTAGCCAGGTGGCGATTTCCTGCGCCAGCGCAGGATTCGAATTGCCGGCGACGAGCTTGATGGAGCCGTTCTTGGCCGACATCGAGGCTTCTCCCCGCGCCTTGCTGGATACAATGTTCAGCATATCAGATACTCACGGAACCGGCGCTTTGGACGAGCGAGGTGATATCAAGGAGCTGGCGCGGCTGGCAACCCGTCGCACCACGTTTTCCGGCGCAAAATCGGCGGTCAAGGAGGATTTTGCGTTAACGGGCGCTGTAGCCGAGCGCGTTGAATGTATCCGAGAGTGCATCTGAACCGGGCGACGGCGCTTCGGCGCTGGCCACCGCGGGGCCGCGTTGGTCCGGTGCGGGGACCGACGGCGGCGCATCCGCCGGCGCCGTGCCGTTGACCATGCTTGAGAGGCCGCTGAGGCCGGCTTGCGCGATTTTCCGCAACACCAGATCGTCGGCCGCGGTCCAGGCGTCGCGCCCGGCCTTGCCGCCCGGTTCTTCGCCGCTCAGGCGTAGCGCGCGCTGATGGTCGCGGTCATAGACGTCCCAGACCCATGCGATCGTGGTGCGGCCGCGGCTGACTTGAGCGGACAGATAGCTTCGGACGCGGTAGGAGGCCGGGCCTTCACGGGAGATGATGGCGAGATTGCGAAGCTTGGATTCGCTGTCCAGCACGCTCACCATCCGCTCGAACACCTGCGGCGGCGGGCCGTCGATCGATTCGAACGCGACCGTGGGGCTGTTGCTGGCCGGCGTTGCCATCGCAAAGGAGTTACTGGCAGCACCACCGCCGGCGCAGCCGCCAAGGCCGCCCGCCATCGCCAGCAATAGCGCGGCCACGGCCGCGCGCGGCACAGGCCGGCGGCCGGCGGCGGCCCGGAACAGAGTTTCTGACGCATCCCTCATTGGCCGGAGGGATATCGTTAAAATCCGTTAAGGTCTAGGGCAGCGCCCAAGCCTTTGACTTCAAAGGATCAATTTAGGCGCTCTCCAGCGCGATCGCATGGACGTGGCGGCCGTAGTCCGGCTCGCCGCGATGCACCGAGCGGCGATAGCTGAAGAAGCGCTCGTCGGAATAGGTATCGACGCCGAGGTCGTCGATCATCAAGACGCCGGCGTTTTCAAGCCGCATCCGGATAAAGCCGGCGAGGTCGAACATCGCGTGGCCTTCGCGCGTCGAGGGAACGAAAAAGCGCGCATTTTCCGCATCGGCCTCGATGAACCGCTCGACGAATTCGTCGCCCACCTCGTAACTGTGCTGGCGGATCAAAGGCCCGATCGCGGCGACAATGCCGCTGCGTTCGGCGCCGAGTTTTTCCATCGCCTCGATCGTGGATTCCACAACGCCGGTCAGCGCGCCTTTCCAGCCCGCATGCGCCGCGCCGATCACGCGCGCGGTCGGATCGACAAACAGGATCGGTCCGCAGTCTGCCGCGGTGACGCCGATGGCGAGGCCTTCGGTGCGCGTGACCAGGGCATCGGCACGCGGGCGCGCAGCGCTTTGCCAGGGTCCCGACGCCACCACCACATCCGGCGAATGGGTCTGGTGCAGGCTGAGAAAATGCTCTGGTGTTACCGCCATCTGCTCCGCCATCCGCCGGCGGTTTTCCGCGATCCTGGCGGGGTCGTCCTGCGAGCCGAGGCCGGCATTGAGGCTCTGGTAGATGCCGTCGGAGACGCCGCCCTCGCGCGTGAAGAACGCGTGGCGCAGGCCGGGAATGGCCGAAAGCAGCGGCGAGGCGAGCCTCATGGCGTTGCGGCCCTCACGCCTGGTTCCTGATCGCTCAGCCCCGCCAGCGAGGGGAGGTTCGGCTCCGAGATCGCGAGCACCTTGAACATCGAGCCCATGCCGCCACGGCCGCCACCGGTCAGCCGTTTCAGCGCGCCGGAAATATCCTCGGAGACTTCGGGCGTGACCTTGGCCATCAAGGTCGCCGCGCGGGTTTCGATGCCGAGGTGCTTGAGAAACTCGCCTTGCGGCACCGGGCCATGAACTTGTGCGCCGAGATCTTCGGCGGCGCGCACCAGCGCGTGAAAATCGACATGTGCGGTGAGGTCGGCTTGCCCCGGGTTTTGCAGAGGATCGGCGAAGCTGTGGCGGGCGATGGCCTGAAAAGTATCGCCGGCCTCGCTGCGGACGTGACCATAGTCGATGATCAGCGCGGCGCCATGCTGATCGCGCACTCTGGTGGCGATCTTCATGATCTCGGCGTCCGGTCGCCACTCGAATACGGCGCCGAGCGGGGATGCCCGCACCAGCGGCGGCAGCAGCACTTCAAAGCGCGGGATCGGGTCGGTGGCGACGCCGAACACCAGCGTGCCGTCGTCGTCGATTTCGACCACGCGCTCGTGCCAACCGGTCGCGCGCCGCACCGCCTGGTGGATCGGCAGCACATCGAAATACTCATTGGCGAAAATGATCGAGGGACCCTCGGGCACATCGTCGAAGCTGTCGTGCCAGGCGATGCCAGGTGCGCCCGATAGCAGGGATTTTTGCTTGTCGCGCAGCACCGGGTTGATCTCGACGAGATGAACGCTCAGCGCCTGATAAAGCGGCGGCAGCACCCGCAGCGCGCGCAGCGCATCCGCCATCATGGTGCCGCGGCCGGGCCCGAGTTCGATCAACCGCAGCGAGGGCGGCGACCCCATCGCCTTCCATACCGACGCCGCCCACAGCCCGAGCAATTCGCCGAACATCTGGCTCACTTCGGGCGCGGTGGTGAAATCGCCCTCGCGTCCCAGCGGATCGCGCGAAACGTAATAGCCATGTTCGGGATGGGCCAGACACAGTTCCATGTAGCGCCAGACCGGCATCGGCCCGGACGATTTGATCAGCTTCTCGATCTCCGACTGGAGCGGCAAATATTCGGTCACGGTGGCCTTACGGGTTGGGTGCCTGTTTCGGCATGTCGCGGCGCCATGCGATCACGATGATGACGGCGCCCGCAATGATCATCGGTACCGACAGCAGCATACCCATGGTCAGCCCGCCCCACAAAAATCCGAGTTGCGGGTCGGGCTCCCGGAAGAACTCGCCGACGATCCGCGCAACACCGTAGATCGCGATGAAGCTGCCGAGGATCAGGCCGGGCCGCTTCAAGGCGCCGAGCCTGATCATCACCGCCAGGATCGTGAACAGCACGATTCCCTCAAGCGTCGCCTCGTAAAGCTGGCTCGGGTGGCGCGGCAGCGGTCCGCCATTGGGAAACACCATCGCCCACGGCACGCTCGAATCCGCCGGCCGGCCCCACAACTCGCTGTTGATGAAGTTGGCGAGCCGTCCGAGAAACAATCCGATCGGCCCGACCCCGGTGATGATATCGCCGAGCGAGAGGATCGGAAGTCTGTTTTTCCGGCAAAACAAGATCACCGCGGCGACGCAGCCCAAAAAGCCGCCATGGAACGACATGCCGCCCTTCCACAGCTCGAAGATCTCGGCGGGATGCTGGAGGAAGAATCCGAAATTGTAGAACAGCACGTAGCCGGTGCGGCCGCCGAGGATGATGCCGATCGTGACCCACAGGATGAAATCGTCCATTTGCAGCAGCGTGATCGGCGCCGGCCCGCCCCAGAGCTTCTCGTTCTTGATCAGCGCGCGCGCGTAAATCCACCCGAGCACGATGCCGCCGATATAGGCCAGCGCATACCATCGGATCGCGATCGGCCCGATGGCGATGGCGATGGGATCGAAAACCGGAAAGGCGATGGTGAGGAAAGGCATTGAGGCTGCGGCCTATGACGCGAGGTTGCGGCGATAGAGCGCCTGCATCCGTTCCCAATGCCGCTCGGCGGCGTCGCGATGGTAGATCGGTCGTTTTGGAAACGCGAAGCCGTGATGGGTGCCGGGATAAATCTCGACCTCGGCGTTGGCGCCGTCCTCTTGCATCGATTGTTTCAACTTCTCGATGGTTTCCATCGGCGCGTAAACGTCGGTTTCGGCGCAGCCGAAATAAAGTTCGGCGTTGGTCTTTGTCCCGGCCATATGCGGGCTGTCGGGCTGGTCGGTCACGAGATGCGTGCCGTAGAACGACGCCGCGGCCTTGACGCGCCCCGGAAAATGCGTCGCCGAGTTGATCGCATATCGCCCGCTCATGCAGTAGCCGACGCTGCCGACGACGTCCTTGCGCGCGGCGGCCTGGCCGTCGGCAAAAGCCAGCAACGCGCGTGTATCCTCCATCACCAGGGGAATGTTGATCGAACCCATCAGCTCGTACATGCGCTTGCGCTCGGGCGCTTCCGGGTCCGGTGGGATCGGTCCAAGCTCCATGACGCCCGCGCGGTAATACAGGTTCGGCAGCATCACATAATAGCCGCAGCTCCCGAGCCGGCGCGCCATGTCGCGCAGCTCCTCGCGGATGCCCGGCGCGTCCATGTAGAACAGAATCACGGGATGCGGGCCGTCGCGTTCGGGGTGGCTGATGAAGGTGGTGATGTGGCCGTCCTTGGCCGGAATCTCGATCTGCTGGTCGATCATGGCGTCGCTTTCCGTTGCCGGTTCTTGAAGGCTTCTTGCTCGGCAATCGATACGATTGCAAGGAAACCGGAGCATGACAAGGCAAGGTGCCCCGTAAGGGACGAGATCGGGCTTGAACCGCGCCGTCCGGATCGCCATTGTCTCAGTCCAGCGACCAGTGCGTCAGCCGACCGGAGATGCCCCACGATGACCCAGACCAGCAATCGGTTTTTCGACGAGATCGGGCGTTTGATGAACGACGCCGCCGGCGCCGCCCAAGGCGTCAAGCGCGAGGTCGACACCGTGGTCCGCAACCAGGCCGAAAAAATCCTGCGCGACCTCGATATCGTCAAGCGCGAGGAGTTCGAGGCGGTCAAGGACATGGCGCGGCTCGCGCGCGAGGAAAACGAGGCACTCAAAGCCCGCATCGCCGCGCTGGAAGCCAAGCTCGGGGTTTCGTCGCCGGCGCCGGACACCGGCAGCCTGAAGACGGACGGGTGAGCGGTCGGCGAGGCCTTTCGTCGTAATCGTCGTCATGCCCGGCCTTGTGCCGGGCATCCAAGCCTTACTTCCTTGGCGCGATAAAGACGTGGATGGCCGGGACATAGGCGAGCGGAAGCGACGCCGTCCTTCGGACGGCTATGGCGAGCGGAAGCGACGCCATCCTTCGGACGGCTATGCCCGGCCATGACGAGTTGAGAGAGCTATCGCCCCCAAACCCCTCATAAAAATCCCCGCATTTCCTTGTCATTTCCGCCCTTTGGGGCTAGAACGCCGCCACGTCCGCAGCCCCCGCACCCCTGGAGGCTTGCTGCGGAGTGCAAACGGGCCGCGATGCGGCCTTTAACTTTTTGGAAAACAAGGACTTAACCCAATGGCGACCGTCAAGGAATTGAAGGCGACCGCACGTCCGGCAGGCGGCAAGGGGGCCGCACGGGCAGAGCGTCGCGCCGGCAGAGTGCCCGGAGTGATCTATGGCAACAACCAACCCCCCGTCACCATTTCGGTCGACGATTCCGAACTGCGCCAGCGCATCCACGCGGGCCGGTTCCTCACCACGATTTACGACATCGATCTCGAGGGCAAGAAGCACCGCGTGATTCCGCGCGACTTCCATCTCGACCCGGTGCGCGATTTTCCGATCCATGTGGATTTCATGCGGCTCGGCGAAGGCGCGACCATTCGCGTCAGCGTTCCTTTGCACGTCCAGAATGCGGAATCCGCTCCCGGCGTGAAGCGCGGCGGCGCCATCAACATCGTCACCCACAGCATCGAGCTGGAATGTTCGGTCGACAACATTCCGCAATATCTCGAGGCCGACGTCGGCAGTCTGGAAATCAGCCATTCGCTGCATCTGTCCGACATCAAGTTGCCGACGGGCGTGAAGTCGTTGTCGCGTGAGGATGTGACCTTGGTGACCATCGTGCCGCCGTCCGGCTATGCCGAAGAAATCAAGGCGGCGGCTGCCGCTACCGCCGGTCCGGCTGCGGCTGCTCCCGGTGCGGCTCCGGCGGCGGGTGCACCGGCAGCGGCTGCAAAGGCCCCCGCGGGTGCGAAGGCCCCGGCGGCTGGCGCCAAGCCTGCCGGTGGCGACAAGAAGAAGTAATGCGCATGATCCGCCAAAGTGTGAGCGGTTTGGCGAAAGATCATGCGCAAATTTATAATTTAGCGCGCGATCGGACGCAAAACTGGCGACCACTTTTGCTGATCGCGCGCTAGCGCGGGATGCCGCGTCATGCAACTCTTTGTTGGTCTCGGCAATCCCGGCGCGAAATTTTCGGGTCACCGGCACAATATCGGGTTCATGGTCGTCGATGAAATTGCGCGGCGTCATGGTTTTGCACCATGGCGCCGCCGCTTTCAGGGCGAGACCGCGGAAGGCACGTTGGACCATGAGCGGGTGATCCTGCTTCGGCCCTCGACCTTCATGAACGAGTCGGGTCGCGCGGTGCAGGAAGCCGCGAATTTCTTCAAGCTCGCGGCGGGCGAGATCACCGTGTTTCAGGACGAACTCGAACTGCCGCCGGCCAAGGTCCGCGTCAAAGTCGGCGGCGGCATTGCCGGTCACAATGGCCTGCGGTCGATCTCCGCGCATATCGGCAACGACTACCGCCGGGTGCGGCTCGGGATCGGTCACCCCGGGGTCAAGGAACTGGTGCACAGCTATGTGTTGTCCGATTTCGCCAAGGACGAGCGGCCCTGGGTCGAGGCCTTGCGCGAAGCGATCGCCGACAACGCCGGGCTGCTGGTCGCCGGCCGCAATTCGACGTTCCAGAACAAGGTGCACCTGGCGATGCAGGCCAGGGGATTTACATCGAAGGAAGATGGCGCGGAGAAGCAGGATTGACCTGCCGGGCATCCACGTCTTCCTTGGAGTTGAGTCTTCCTTGGAGCTGAGAAACAAGACGTGGATGGCCGGGACAAGCCCGGCCATGACGAAGAGAAATCGTTGAGGACGTAATGGGATTCAAATGCGGTATCGTCGGGTTGCCCAATGTCGGCAAATCGACGCTGTTCAACGCGCTGACCGAGACGGCGGCGGCGCAGGCGGCAAATTATCCGTTCTGCACCATCGAGCCGAATGTCGGCGAGGTCGCGGTGCCTGACGCGCGGCTCGACAAGCTCGCGGAGATCGCCAAGTCCGGCCAGATCATTCCGACCCGGCTGACCTTTGTCGATATCGCCGGCCTGGTGCGCGGTGCCTCGAAGGGTGAAGGCCTCGGCAACCAGTTTCTCGCCACCATCCGCGAGGTCGATGCGGTCGCGCATGTGGTGCGATGCTTTGAGGATTCCGACATCACCCATGTCGAAGGCAAGATCGCGCCGCTCGCCGACATCGAGACCATCGAGACCGAACTGATGCTGGCCGATCTCGACAGCCTGGAAAAGCGCGTCGACAATCTGACCAAAAAGGCCAAGGGCAACGACAAGGACGCCAAAGAGCAACTCGACCTCGTCAACCGCGCGCTGGTGCTGTTGCGCGAGGGCAAGCCGGCGCGGTTTCTCAGCCGCAAGCCGGAGGAAGAGCGCGCCTTCGGCATGCTCGGCCTGCTCACCTCGAAGCCGG
Organism: uncultured Alphaproteobacteria bacterium; assembly: GCA_963814615.1. Classification (GTDB taxonomy): domain Bacteria; phylum Pseudomonadota; class Alphaproteobacteria; order Rhizobiales; family Xanthobacteraceae; genus Bradyrhizobium. The sequence goes on from CAWFDN010000002.1 coordinate 759,979, forward strand.
TGCTTTACGTCTGCAACGTCGAGGAAGGCTCCGCCGCCAAGGGCAACGATTTTTCGCGTAGCGTTGCCGAACACGCCAGCAAGGAAGGCGCGGTCGCCGTGGCCATCTCCGCCAAGATCGAGTCGGAGATTGCGACGTTGTCACGCGAGGAGCGCAACGAGTTTCTCGACACGCTGGGCCTCGAGGAAGCCGGTCTCGACCGCCTGATCCGCGCCGGCTATCAGCTGCTCGACCTCATCACCTATTTCACTGTGGGTCCGAAAGAGGCGCGGGCCTGGACCATCCACCGCGGCACCAAGGCGCCCGCCGCCGCCGGCGTGATCCATACCGACTTCGAAAAAGGCTTCATCCGCGCCGAGACCATCGCCTATGCCGATTACGCCGCCCTCGGCGGTGAAGCCGGCGCCCGCGACGCCGGCAAGTTGCGGCTGGAAGGCAAGGAGTATGTCGTCGCCGACGGCGACGTCATGCATTTCCGGTTCAACAACTAAACCTAATGCAGTTGGCCCTGGTCGCGGATCGCGCCGAGATGCTCGTTGATGCGGAACACGATCAGGATGAATTCCGCGGCGATGCGCGAAAATACTACTCCGACCGCCACGCCGGCAATCGAGGACAACAGCATGATGAAGCCGCCGAACGGGTTGATCGCCATCGCGGCCAAGCTTGAGAAAATCCCGGAGAGGCCGAGCAGCGCAATCAACGCGATGACCAGCCAGTAGAAGGTCTTGATGATGGTGGGCGTGATGAAGCGGTCCCACTGAAACAGATCCCGAAATTCAAACATCGGTCGTTCTCCCGGCAGGTCAATATTGGTTGCGTTCAAAATTTCACAACACTGGCCCTAGCTCCGAATGTTGCCCCGGGCAAGATCGGGGACAAACAGCGAAGCGGGATGCTCGCCCGTTGACCACGAACCATGCGAGTGAGCGGGTTGAGCTTGCCGCAAATAACGGCCACAATCGGGCTCCCTCGCAGTAATCCCATGTCATGACGCTCACCTTCGAAGACTTCCCGCCTGGCCATTTCGGCACCTTTGGCCCGCGCCGCGTCACGCGCGAGGAGATCCTTGCCTTCGCCGCCGAATTCGATCCGCAACCGATGCATCTCGATGAAGAGGCAGCCAAGCGATCGATGCTACAGGGCCTTGCGGGTTCGGGCTGGCATCTCTGTTCGATCATGATGCGGATGATGTTCGACGGCTATATCGGCCGCACCGCGTCGCTGGGCTCGCCGGGCGTCAACGAACTGCGTTGGCTCGCGCCGCTGCGTCCCGAGGACGACCTCACGCTCGATATCGAGGTCGCAGAGGCAAGGCTTTCGCGCAGCCGTCCCACCACCGGCATCGTGACGTTCAAGGCCGTGGTCCGCAACGCGGCCGGACAGGTGCTGTGCGAAATGGTGTCGCCGATCATCGTGCAGCGACGCGCCGATCTCGCGGTGGAGCAGGCCGGCTGATGCGTTTTTTCGAGGACATCGAGATCGGGCAGCGGCGCGAACTGGGGTCGTTCACCTTCACCGCCGACGCCATCATAAAATTCGCACGGCAATTCGACCCGCAGCGCTTTCACCTCGACGAAGAGGAAGGCAGGAAGTCGCTGTTTGGCGGGCTCGCGGCGTCGGGCTGGCATATCGGATCGGTCTGCATGAAGCTGTTGGTGGCCGACGGCCAGCGCCAGACAAAGGAGGCCGCCGCGCGCGGCGAACCGAGTGCGGTGTGGGGACCGTCGCCCGGTTTTCGGGAATTGCGGTGGATCAAGCCGGTGCTGGCGGACGACATCATCAGCTTCGTCAGTGAGGTTGAAGGGGTGCGGCGCTCGGAAAAGCGGCCCGAATGGGGCATCATCCAGGCCCGCAACACCGGCACCAACCAGCGCGGCGAACTGGTATTCTCGTTTGTCTCGACCGCCTTTGTGCCGCGGCGAAACGCCGGCGCCTGAGGGGCGTGCGCAAAACGCGGAAGACGCGCAATCGCAGCTCCGTGCAAACCCGTGACGCGCCACCGCATGTCGGGAAATCTCGAGATTCCGGATATGGTCCCTTCGGACCATTCCGGAATGACGAGTGTGGATGGAAAGCGCCGATCAGCCGTTGCGAAGGCTATCCGCGGTGTGTTTCCACTGCGCCACATTGTCGGCGATCATGCGTGTGGACTTCATCGCGGCGTGGCTGAGCTGGGCATAGCCGGAGATTTCGCGCTGGACGCGCTGACCTTCGGTGTGCAGCAGGTCGCGCAGGCCTTCGAGTTCGGAAATCAGATTTTCGATTTCCGCGAGCGAGGTCCCGGCGACGCGCTGGATCAGCGAGTTGACGTTGTTGACGGTGGCCTCGGCGTTCGGCTCAAGCGCGGTGTCGCTATGGCCGGGCATGCCCGGACGGCGCAGATAAGCGATGTCGTTGCGGACGAAGTCGCGGATGCCGGCCTCGACTTCGGAGGCTGCGGTGAGATCGGATTCCAATTCAATCGAGTCAATTTTTTCGGAACGACTGGCAGTCATCGACTGTCCCCCTGTTTCGCGTTGTGTAGTGAGCGCGGTGGTCTTCCGCACGACGAACGTAAGCGAGGGCCATCAGGGCTGCCGATTTTGACCGCAACGCGGCCAATATACGGCGATGCGCGATCTTTCATGAGGCTCAGGTAGAGCCCAGCCAGAGCCCCATGAGGGCTCGACGCCAGCCGCTACCAGCTGCGCTTGAACCCGGCGGTGAGAACTCTTGTTCGCGATGCCGAGTGGCGTTTCGGCGATCGAGCCCGAGATGCTGAGGTCGCCAAACAATTTTTGTTCGGCGCCGAATTTGCGAAGCCATTTGTCGTCGGCGGAGGACAGCGTCTGGCCGGCGATGAAGCTGGTGCCGGTGTCGGCAATGCTCAGCTTGGCCGATTGCTCGGTTTCAAAATTCCGCGCCGGATGGCCGGCGATGCCGGGCACCGGGACGATACCTTGCTGGATGAGGTTGTAACCGTTCTGCAGCGTCAGCGAATATTGCTCGCTGAGCGGTAGCGACTTGCTCAAGGAAGTTCCGAGCCTGCTCTGCTCCTGCGCGGGATCGACGCGGGCTTCGATCGCGGTCTTGTCCCAGATCGAGCCGACGCCGGGCGCGGTGATCGCCGCCCAGGCCGTGCCGGAGGATTGCGGCTGGCTTCCGCCGTTCGCCAGTTTCTCCGACAACAGATCGAAGCTCGTCGGCGTCAAAGGTTCCCGCACGACGTTCAGGTCGGCGCCAATCCGCGCATCCCAAAATGGCGAGAGTGCCTGCTTCACCGACAGCGCCGAACCGTTTGGGTTGTCTTTGGACGACCACGAGGTTTCGTTCGCCGTCCTGGTTTGCGAAGTGACGCGCGCCTTCGGTGACTTGGTGGTCAAATTGGACGCATCGACGTCGAGCTGACTCCAGTCCAGATTCGCGACATCGACGTCTTTCATAATGTCGGTGTCTTTGATCTCGGCGTCGTTTTCTTCCGGGGCGTCTTCCTCCGGCGCCTCGGCTTCCACTGCCGCAGCAGCTGGATTTTCCTCGGATGCGACTTCCTGCGCACGCGCCGGCAGCACCGACGTCACGCTGAGGCCGGCCGCGAGAATCGGCAGCCAAATCATCGGCAGCGAAGTCATCAGCAGTAAGGCCCTGCCGTATCGTGTCCTGGAAATCATAACCCCGCCCGCGAGCCAGTCTGATGATGCGTGCACACCAGCGCTAAATTATGGCGGGGTTGCCCGTCGTCGACAACCACTACCTTGTCAGGCGGCCTACTTGTCACTTCTTGCTGTTGGGACTTTGGCCGGCCGGCGTCTTGCCGGCGGCGAACGGCGAGGGTGCCGCCCCGCCCTTCTTCAGGTTCTTGTCGGCCTTTGGTTTCTTCTTTTCTTTGTTGCTGCGCATCTGACCCTTGGCCATGACGATCTCCCTTGCGCCCGGTTGAATGTTGTGGCGCAGGCCGGACGATAGCAAATCCGCAAGCGTTTGTATGCAGGTGGTAGAACCGCAACCCGTCGGATTTATGCTGCACGCCGCGCCCGGCAATCTTCGCCGACTGGACTTGCCCGCAGCCCTGTAGTCTATCCTTTGCCAAGGGAGGGGCGCCGCGCAAAGGGTCCCCCCGTTGTCGGGAGGACTTCCATTGAAACGCGCAAACCTGAAACTCGCCCATCTTGTCGCCGCCGGGCTCTTGCTGGTCTCGCTGCAACTCTCGTCGTTGCCTGCCGCCGCGCACACGCCGCAACAAGCGCCGCACCAGCTTTACAGCGAGGGCGACCTCACGCTTGAGAGCGGCGAGGCGATCAAGGATTTCTCGATCTCCTACGTCACCCACGGCACGCTGAACGCCAGGAAATCCAACGCCATTTTGATGGTGACGGCGGTGGGCGGCAATCATCACCGGCTCGACTTCATGATCGGCCCCGGCAAGGCGCTCGACCCCGAGAAATATTTCATCATTTGCACCGACGCGATTTCGAACGGGCTCACGACTTCGCCGAGCAATTCGAAAGCACAGCCGCGCATGAGTTTTCCGAAATTCACCATCCGCGACATGGTGCAATCGCAATATCGGCTGCTGAAGGAAAAATTCGGCATCGACCATCTCGTCGCGGTGATCGGGCCGTCGATGGGCGGCATGCAGACGCTGCAATGGGGCGTCAGCCATCCCGATTTCATGGACGCGTTGGTGGCGCTGGTGCCGCTCTCGAAAACGCCGGCCTGGACGGTGGCGGTGCTGGAAGCCTCGCGCAAGGCGATCATGAACGACGCGGCCTGGAAGGACGGCAATTACGACGCGCCGCCGGAAAAGGGCGTGCGGCTGTGGCGCGACATTCTCAATCTGTTGGCGGCGCGCACGCCCGACCTCTACGCCGCGCAATTCAAGAACGGCATGGACGCGCTGCCGTGGATGGAGCAACAGGAGACTGCGGTGCTGAAGGCGTTCGACGCCAACGACTGGATCTACCAGACCTGGGCCTATGAGCGGCACGACCTCGGCACCACGCCCGGATTCAACGGCGACACCGCGAAAGCGCTCGCCGCGATCAAAGCGAAAACGCTGATCCTCACCGGCACCAAGGATCTGCTCAACCCGGAATTCGAGCCGCAGCAAACCGCGAAGAACATCGCCAACGTCAAGCTGATGACCATCAGCCCTGGCACCGTCACCGGCCACGCTTCGGCCGGTGGCGCCGGTGCGGCGGACGTGGAATTTCTCAACCGCGAGGTGGGGGCGTTTCTGGAGGGTGTGACGGACGGCGGGAAGAGGATGAATTGAGGGGAGCAATAGTGCGCTTCGCCTTTTGATCATCAATCGTTACACCTTTATCAATCGTCATACCCCGCGAAAGCGGGGGTATCCAGTACGCCGCGGCTTCGCGGTCAATCGTAAGTGCTCTGGAATACTGGATCGCCCGGTCGAGCCGGGCGATGACAGTTGTGAGTGTGGACGAGGCTCCTTCGTACACGCCTTCACTTTTCAAACAGCCACGTCGTTCGCGCACGCCTTCGCACTCTCGCGGCGCGGATAAGCGCCCGAGTTGTGCATGAAATCACGTGCGCCAGAAAAACAAGGGCGCAGGGAATGCCGGGCGCCCATCGCGCCCGCGGCCTCGTGTGCAAAGGTAGAAAGCACACGAGTTAGAAACCACGGTCACGCCGGAAATCACCCGGCATTCCCTACGCAATGGTTTTAACGGGTTCCTTCGGGCTCTCCTCGGCGATCGGGCTCTTTTGTCACCGTCATCCCCAAGAAGCTTGCTTCTCAAGAACTTGACGCCAGCGTCGAGGCGTCAGGACCACACGACTTCACCGTTCGCGTCGGCACGTTTCGTCAACCGCGCCGCCCGCGTCCACCGCATCCCGCACCCAACGTCCGTGACGATCGCGAAACGCCCCTCTTGAGGGGCACGGGATGGCGGAGGAGATAGAGATGATTTGGGTGAAACGGGAAACGGAATGTTTTTGCGGAAGTGGCTGGACGAGTGAAATCGCTTGAACCTAAAGGAGAATTTTTCTTTCGGCGTCATTCCGCGTATCGCGAGTCCCGAAACCAGTAAGGATGGCCCCTCTAGCTTAAGTCATTGTGGTCCGGAACGCCTAATAGGGGCTGAGACTAGATTGTGGGCAAGAACGCAACCTGTGATATCAAATAGGTAGCTTTGTCGGGAGGTGCTCTTGAAGGTTAGACCATACGATCGTTCCACGCTCTGGAGAAGCGCATTTGCTGAACGAGAAAATGACCCCGATAGGCGCGATAGAGAAGCGTTAGCTGAAGCCTACCGACAGCTTCGTGACCGCGCGGGGGTGTTGGTCGGCGAAATCCATACCGCTCTTCCTCATTTAACCGTACATGATCTTACCCACGCCGATACACTTTGGGATGTGGCTTCGGAGATATCTGGTCCAAATTTCTCGCTAAATCCTCTTGAGGGTTTTGTCCTCGGTGCCAGTTTCCTGCTGCATGACGCAGGGATGGCATTGGCAGCATACCCAAAAGGGTTGGACGAACTGAAGAGTTCTCTCCAATGGCGCGATGCTGTTGTGTCCTCATGGAAAAAGCGGGGTATCGAAGATCCTAACGATAACCAGCGCTGCAATCCAGAGCCGAGCATCAGTGACGAAGCAACGTTTCAAGTTCTGCGAGCAAAACACGCATCTCAAGCAAAGGCATTGGTTACTACGCTCTGAACTCACCCCTCTACAGGGCGACCGCTTCCTTTGGTTCAAAATGATGATCTGTTAGAATCATATGGGTTACTAATAGGAAATATTTCAGCCAGCCATCATTGGCCGCTTCCTGAAGTCGCCAGATATTTTGGTGACGCGACGCCAGCTTCTGCTGCTTGGCCAAGAGAGTGGGAAGTGGATGCTTTATCTCTTGCGTGCATTCTTCGCTGCGCTGATGCTTGTGCAATCGATGAGACAAGAGCGCCTAGCCTTCTATTTGCGATTAGACAGCCCACCAGCGAATCCAAAAGGCATTGGACCTTTCAAAATAGAATCTATCCTGCCAAGCGGCGTGACGATAGCTTAGCTTTCGAGAGCAAAGCCCCATTCTTGGCGCATGAAACGGATGATTGGTGGCTATGCTTCGATGCGATAGAAGTGGCTGATCGCGAACTAAGAGGATCCGATGCACTTTTATCGGACCGAAAGCGGCGGGCATTCGCCGTCCGGAGGATCGTAGGAAGTGGAGACCCGGAAATTCTAGTGCAGTTCGTAAAAGTACAAGGTTGGAGGCCGGTTAATACGCTTCCAAAAATTTCAGATCCAACAAGCATCATTGAGCGACTAGGCGGCAAACAGCTTTACGGTAACGACCCTATCGTGCCCATTCGCGAGCTTATCCAAAACTCGGTGGATGCAATACGAGCTCGACGCTTTTTGGATGCACGTTTCTGCCCGACGGAAGGTAGCAAATATCCAGGGCAGATCCTTTTAGAGTTCGAGAAAATACCAGGAGAGGAGGATTACTGGATCACTGTCGAAGACAACGGAATTGGAATGTCTGAAAAGACCATTTCCCGATCATTGTTAGATTTTGGCACTTCATTTTGGTCAAGCAGCGCGGCCGCTGAACTATATCCTGGTCTACCGAGCGAAAAAAAATTCAAACCAACAGGAAAATTTGGGATCGGCTTTTTCTCAATCTTTATGTTCGCAAGCGTCGTAGTGGTAATGTCACGGGAGTTTCAGAGTCCATCTAATATCTGGAACGTGCTCTCCTTCGCTCATGGCATTCGAGGTCGGGCAAATCTTTCCATCGAAAGTACTCCTAGCGAGATTAAAGCTCCGGATGCAAGTACTCGGATTAAATTTCGGGTTAATGAAAAATATTTGGAGTTTCTCGCCGAGGGCAGTACATTTTCTCGAACTCGCAATGGCATCCTTGTCCAAAGAGAAAAAAATCTTTGGAGCCCTAAAGGATCTGGTGTGCGCTTTGGATGTGAACGTTCACTTATCCTATCCCGACACGGACCGCTTAGCTTTAAATCGCCCACTTATCTATGAAAGAGATTCAGACGCGATCTGTGATGCGTTGAGATGGGATGACGAAGTTAGATTAGAGGAAATTCAAAGGCAGATGCTATGGCCGATGGGTGGTGGCGATACCGATTTTTATGGGTATTGTGCTATTAGTTTGGACAGAAATGGAAGCATAATAAAATCGGTGGATGGGCTTGGGCGGCGGGAGTACTATGGCCGGTCTACGGTGCTGGTTGGTATAGCGGAGTATGCGATCACTGCGGCAAGCCGCAGAGGTGATGAAGCCCTAGCTGCACCGAGACCTGTGATCGACGCCTGGGCGAAGGAGCAGATGGAGCTTATCCTTCTTCTTCCTTTAACGGATTATCAGCGGCAGCTGGCGGGCGAGCATCTAAGTTCATTGGTTGACGACATAAGACCAATTTTCTTTGTGCCGACAAGCGCTGGCGCCTTTAATCTTGAGCGCCTTATAGCGGAAATCCAAGCTCAAAAGCTGGCAATTCTTCCGATCCAAGAGCCGGATAGATCGCATCAAGATGGGATCAAAACATTTTATACTGATCTCCCAAATGTGGGGCATGAGCTTTTTCTTCGGCTTGAGGACATAAATTTTAATGAGTTTTCGATTTGCCCGAACTGGGGGCATTTTTCGACTCAAGTTAATGCTGATAGACAGATTTCGGTTGTAACTGAACCAAAACCCTTCGCAAATTGCGTTACAGCGATCATCCAGTCGCTTTCTAATTTAGGCGTAAAGTTTACGCTTAATATTCATAACGATTATCCTTTGGGGAGGTATATTGGGCTGGACTTCTCCTCGCCACAATCTCAAAACTGGCGACGAATTTAAGTTCACCGTTCTTAAAATCACGCTGTGATTGAACATTACAATCTCTTGGGTATGGCGGTTGATGCGGCGCATTGAACTTATTACCTCTTCTTCCATCCACCGCGATGTCCCGGCGCGCCGCCGCTGGAGCGCGGCGTGGGGCCGAATTCCTGGCCGGCTTCGCGGGTCGAGGTCGGCCGGTAAATCTTGCTCTCGGTGCCCGGTCCCATTTCGTCGAGCGTCGGCTTGCGCGGTTTGGCGCGCGTGGAAGAAGCCTTCTTGACCTCGTGCCAGGTGGCGATGCCCATCTCGTCGAGATCGGGCTTGTGGACCTTCGAGCCAGCGTCGGCGCGCGGGGTGTTGTTGCCGCCGCGCTCTGAGGATTGCCGCGGCAAATTCGCCGCCGCGCCGTATTTCTTCGCGCCCGCATAGGCGCCGGCCTTGCCTTGCACCACGCGTTGTTTCGCGGTGGGGTCGTCGACCACCGCCAGCTCGGTGGCGCGGAGGCGTTTGACCTCGTCGCGCAGGCGGGCGGCTTCTTCGAAGTTCAAATCGGCGGCGGCTTCGCGCATCCGGGTTTCGAGGTCGTTCAACACCGTCTCGAAATTGTGCCCGATCGAGATCACGTCGTCGGCGATGCCGCCGCCGCCGATTTCCACCAGCACGTGGTCGCGCTCGTAGACCGAGTTCATGATGTCGCCGATCGATTTCTTGATGCTCTCCGGCGTGATGCCGTGGAGGGTGTTGTATTCGACCTGCTTCTCGCGGCGGCGGTCGGTTTCGGCGATCGCGCGCGTCATCGAGCCGGTGATCTGGTCGGCGTAGAGGATCACCCGGCCGTCGACGTTGCGCGCGGCGCGGCCGATGGTCTGGACCAGCGAGGTCTCGCTGCGCAAAAAACCTTCCTTGTCGGCGTCGAGGATCGCGACCAGCGCGCATTCGGGAATGTCGAGGCCCTCGCGCAACAGATTGATGCCGACCAGCGCGTCGAACGCGCCGAGGCGCAAATCGCGGATGATCTCGATGCGCTCGATGGTGTCGATGTCGGAATGCATGTAACGCACGCGAATGCCTTGCTCGTGCAGATATTCGGTGAGGTCTTCCGCCATCCGTTTGGTCAAAACCGTGATCAGGCTGCGATAGCCGGCCTGCGCGGTGGCGCGGACCTCGCCGACGAGATCGTCGACCTGCGTGCGCGCCGGGCGAATGTCGACCGGCGGGTCGATCAGCCCGGTCGGGCGGATCACCTGTTCGACGAACACCCCGCCGGACTCGTTCAATTCCCACGCGCTCGGCGTCGCCGACACCGCGACCGATTGCGGGCGCATCATGTCCCATTCCTCGAAGCGCAAGGGACGGTTGTCCATGCAGGAGGGCAGCCGGAAGCCGTATTCGGCCAGCGTCGCCTTGCGGCGGAAGTCGCCTTTGAACATGCCGCCGATTTGCGGCACGGTGACGTGGCTTTCGTCGGCGAACACCAGCGCGTTGTCGGGGACATATTCGAACAGCGTCGGCGGCGGCTCGCCGGGGCGGCGGCCGGTGAGATAGCGCGAATAGTTCTCGATGCCGGCGCAGGCGCCGGTGGCTTCCATCATCTCCAGATCGAACGTGGTGCGCTGCTCCAGCCGTTGCGCCTCCAGCAGCCGGCCTTGATCGTGGAGTTGATCGAGCCGCTGCTTCAATTCCGATTTGATCGACTTGATCGCCTGCACCAGCGTCGGCCGCGGCGTCACGTAATGCGAGTTGGCGTAGATCTTGATGAATTCGAGCTCGTCCTGCTTGTGGCCGGTGAGCGGGTCGAACTCCTCGATGGTCTCGACGACGTCGCCGAACAGGTTCACCCGCCAGGCGCGGTCTTCATAATGCGCTGGAAAGACGTCGATGACGTCGCCGCGGACGCGAAAGGTGCCGCGGGTGAAATCGGCCTGGGTCCGCTTGTATTGCAGCGCCACCAAATCGGCGATCAATTGCCGCTGATCGATGCGCTCGCCTTTCTTCAGCGCGAACGTCATCGCGGTATAAGTTTCAACCGAGCCGATACCGTAGATGCACGACACCGAGGCGACGATGATGACGTCGTCGCGCTCCAGCAGCGCCCGGGTCGCCGAATGGCGCATGCGGTCGATCTGCTCGTTGATCGAGGAATCCTTCTCGATATAGGTGTCGGTCCGCGGCACATAGGCTTCGGGCTGGTAGTAGTCGTAATACGAGACGAAATACTCCACCGCGTTGTCGGGGAAGAAGCTCTTGAACTCGCCGTAGAGCTGTGCGGCCAGCGTCTTGTTCGGCGCCAGGATGATCGCGGGGCGTTGGGTCGCCTCGATCACCTTGGCCATGGTGTAGGTCTTGCCGGAGCCGGTGACGCCGAGCAAAACTTGGGTGCGGTCGTTGCGCTGGATGCCTTCGACCAATTCGGCGATCGCGGTCGGTTGGTCGCCCTTCGGCTCGTATTCGGATTTGATGACGAAGCGCACGCCGCCTTCGGATTTTTCCGGGCGCGGCGGCCGGTGCGGGGCCCAGACCTTGACCTGGCCGTCGTCGCCCTTGAATTCGGGGCGTCCGTCGCGAATCAGGTTTTCCAGCGCGTCGGCGGTGGCGGCGACGCCGAGCGCCTCCATCTTGTTGCGCGGCGGCCGCGCCAAAGCCGCAGCGTCTTCCTCTTCGGTGGTGAAGCCGAGTTGTCTTGCGAGCTCCGGATCGAGCGTCGGAATCGTCGCCGCCGTGCCGTAATTGGCTTGCGGGGCTTCGTCGAAGCCTTGCCGTTCATCGGCCTTGGTGACGGCATCGCGCTTTGCCACCTCATCGCTGGTGCCGCGGGTCGAGGCCCGCGCGCGATGCGCCGCGGCCTCGCCACCGGAGCGGCGATCCCAGGAATTGTCCGGTGGCGGCTGCAAGCCGGTCGACGAGCCAAGGCCGCTTTCGCCGCGGTTGATCGCGGGATTGAGCAGTTCCGCCAGCGCCGGCCCGATCGGTTGCACGTCGGGCCGCGACGCCTTGGAATTTAACGCCTTGGAATTTGGCGCTTTCGATTTCGGAGCTTTGCCGGGTTTTTTCGGAGGGTCAGGATGCTTCGCCATGCGGCGAATATGGGGCGAGTTTGGCGGCGAGGAAAGGGGACGCAGGCCGATCAATATCGTCGTCACGGAACCCTGTTCGAGCCCCGGCAATCCGGGCGAGACCCCGCCGCCGCATTTTACCTGTTGGAAAACTACGCCCGGCCGAGACGACTCCGTTTGCGCAGGCCCCCCAAGCAAGGCACAAAGCTTTTCGGAGAATCGAATGACGCCGCTTCTGATCGCTTTGCTTGGAATGCTGATGGTCGGGACCGCGTTCCTGTCCGGCATCTTCGGCATGGCGGGCGGATTGATCCTGATCGGCGTGTTGCTGACGCTGCTGCCGCTGCCGTCCGCGATGGTGCTGCACGCGATCACGCAGATGGCCTCGAATGGCTGGCGTGCGCTTTTGTGGCGCAAGCACATCCGATGGCGGCCGGTCGCGGTCTATCTGATCGGCTGCGCGCTGGCGCTCGGCGCGTGGTCGATCACCCGCTATGTGCCGGACAAGCCGCTCGCGCTGTTGTTGCTGGGCGTGACGCCGTTCATGGCGCGGCTGGCGCCATCAAGCATCAAACCTAACCCCGAGAGCCTCGGGCAGGGCAGCTTCTATGGCTTCATCTGCATGGGGCTGATGCTGATGACCGGCGTCTCCGGGCCGCTCCTGGACACCTTCTTTCTCGGCGGCAAATTCGATCGCCGCGCCATCGTCGCGACCAAGGCCACCTGTCAGGTGGCCAGTCATTTCACGAAGCTGGTCTATTTCGGCAGCATCATCGATCAGGCCGCCACGCTCGATCCGGTCCTTGCCGCGGTCGCGGTCGTGGCGTCGATGCTCGGCACGTCGCTGGCGCGGCGCTTGCTTGAGGCGATGACCGATCTGCAATTCCGCACCTGGGCGGCCCGGCTGATCACCACCGTCGCCGGCTATTACATCCTTTACGGAAGCTGGTTGCTGATGGAGCCGCATTTCCGGGGTTCGTGATGCCTTCACTTTTACGCGTTGCGATGCCCCGCGCCATTGACTCGGCGCGCGGCTTCCGGCGACATTCATGCATCCGCATCCATTTCGCGATGCCAATTCCATGAACCGGGAACGCCCCATGATCGACCTTTATTACTGGACCACGCCGAACGGCCACAAGATCACGATGTTTCTTGAAGAGACCGGGCTGAAATACAAGATTTTCCCGGTCAACATCGGCAAGGGCGACCAGTTCAAGCCGGAGTTCCTGGCGATCGCGCCGAACAACCGCATCCCCGCGATGGTCGATCACGAGCCGAAAGGCGGCGCCAAGCCGATCTCGATTTTCGAATCCGGCGCGATGTTGTTGTACCTGGCGGAAAAGACCGGGAAATTCTTGCCCGCCGACCTCTACGGCCGTTACGATGCGATCCAATGGACGTTCTGGCAGATGGGTGGGCTCGGGCCGATGGCCGGGCAGAACCATCACTTCAACAATTACGCGCCGGAAAAAATCAAATACGCCATCGACCGCTATGTGAACGAGACCAACCGGCTCTACGGCGTGCTCAACAAGCGGCTCGCCGACCGTGAGTTCATCGCCGGCGAGTATTCGATTGCGGATATGGCGAGCTATCCATGGATCGTGCCGTACAAGAACCAGAGCCAGAACATCGACGACTTCCCGCACGTCAAGCGCTGGCTCGAAACCATCGGCGAGCGGCCGGCCACGGTGCGCGCCTACGCGCTCGCCAAGGAGGTCAATCCGAATTTCGGCCAGCCGGCGATCCGCACCGAGGAAGAGCGCAAATTGTTGTTCGGACAGACCGCCGCGGTGGTGAAGTAAGTGGATTTCGGCGTGGCCGGGCAAGCGCGGGCTTGACGGGGAAAGGGATCGCTCTGATGGCACTGAAACTGTACGAACTGGTCGGCATCGACGAGGCGCGTCCGTTCAGCCCGTTTTGTTGGCGCACACGCATGGCGCTGGCGCATAAGGGGCTACCAGCGGAATCGATTCCCTGGCGCTTTACCGAGAAGGGCGCCATCGCCCCGCATAGCTCCGAAAAAGTGCCGGTGCTGATCGACGGTGAAACCGCGGTCGCCAATTCCTGGACCATCGCCAACTATCTGGAAGACACGTATCCGGACCGGCCGTCGCTGTTCGGCGGTGAGGGCGGCCGTGCCATGGGCCGGATGATGAACTGGTGGGGCGACGTCACCGTGGTCGGCGGCATGTTCCCGCTGATCGTCGCGGATATCCCTGCGCATCTGAAGCCGGTGGATGCCGTCTATTTCCGCAAGACCCGCGAGGCGCGCTTCGGCAAGCCGCTCGAAGAGATCGTGATGGGGCGCGACAAATCCGTCGAAGGCTTTCGCAAAGCGCTCGATCCGATGCGGTTGACGCTCAAGACGCAAGCCTATCTCGGCGGTCAAGCGCCGAACTACGCCGACTACATCATGTTCGGCGCATTCCAATGGGCGCGCGTCATCAGCCCGTTCAAATTGCTCGCCGCGGACGATCCCGTCTATGCGTGGCGCGAAAGGCTGCTCGATGCGTTCGACGGCATGGCGCGCAAATCGCCGGGCTATGAGGTGTAGCGCGGCGCGCCCGAAACGCCGCGTGGCCTATTCGACAGCGTGTATCTGCGCCGCCGCCTTGCGCAAACATGCCCGGCACAGGCAGTCTTCGCCTGCATTCACCGGCATCGGCAGACGGGCGATTTCCTCGGCGCACCAGCACGACCCGCCCAAGCCGCAGCTGAATTCCGTTCCGCAGCGGGAACAAGAAAGACGGCGCGACGGCGGATTTTCTAACCGATTTGTCATCCATTGAACCGTATTGCGCCCGCGTTTTTCATGTCGGGTTCATCTCGGGCGGCGTTATATTCGCAGGCAATATACGCCCGAGCTAGTCCGGGGAAAGCGCAAAGCAAAGCCTTAAGGGAATTCCCAAGACGAGATCCCAAGAGAGATCTAATGGCCCGCAATTCGCAAACCGCGCTGGTCGCGCTCAATCGCTTCGGCTTCGGTGCCCGCGGCGGCGCGTCGGGCGATCTCGTCGATGCGGCGTCCGATCCGCGCGGCTTCGTCAAGGCCGAACTCGGCCGCCCCCACGGCGTGCGGCTTGAAGTGCCCGGATTGTTGCCGACCCCGGCCTTGGCGAATGCGGTGTTCGCGTATCAAGACGAGGTCAAGCAAGCGCGCGAGGCGGCCGCGAAATCCGGCATACCGATGGCGGAGGCTACGCCGGCGCAACCCTCGGTCGACGCCAAGACGCAAACCGCCAATGCGGCGATGGCCCGACGGAGGCGATGCAGCCGAACGTGGCGAAGCCGCCGCCGCAGGCCCTCAACGTCATTCAGAAGACCTACCGTGCCGAGGCATTGGCGCGGTTGCAACGCGCGGTCATCGCCGATTGTGGATTCGTCGAGCGGCTGGTGGTGTTCTGGTCCAACCATTTTTGCATTTCCGCCAACAAGGGCGAGTTGGGGCGGATGTGGGCCGGCTCGTTCGAGCGCGAAGCGATCCGCCCGTACGTGCTCGGACGCTTTGGCGACATGTTGAAGGCGGTCGAGCAGCATCCGGCGATGTTGTTCTTTCTCGACAATCAGCAATCGCTCGGTCCGGATTCCCGCGCCGGGCAAAACCGCAAGAAGGGCTTGAACGAAAATCTCGCCCGCGAAATCATGGAGCTGCATACGCTCGGCGTCGGCGGCGGCTATACGCAAGACGACGTGACGTCGCTGGCGCGCATCATCACCGGCTGGACCTTCGCCGGGCGGCAAGGACAACTCGGCACGCCCGGCAGCTTCGTGTTCAACGCCAATGCGCACCAGCCGGGCGGACAGCGGCTGCTCGGCAAAACCTACGACGACAACGGCCTCGCGCAGGGCGAAGCGGCGCTCGCCGACATCGCGCGGCATCCCTCCACCGCGAAATTCATCGCGACCAAATTCGCCCGTCACTTCGTGGCCGACGATCCGCCGCCGGCCTTGGTGGCGCGGCTGCAGGACGTGTTCCGCAAAACCGACGGCGATCTCAAGGCGCTGGCAACGGCGCTGGTGGATTCCGACGAGGTCTGGCAGGCGCCGCTGAGCAAGATCCGCAGTCCGTACGAATTTGTGATCGCGACCGGCCGGCTGCTGGCGCGGATTCCCGATGACCCCGGTCCCTATCTCAACAGCCTCAATCTGTTGGGCCAACCGCTGTGGTCGCCGGCCGGGCCGAACGGGTTTCCCGACACCAACGCTGCCTGGGCCGCGCCGGAGGGGTTGAAGCTGCGCCTCGATGTCTCGGCGCAACTCGCCTCGCGTCTCGCCACCAATTTCGATTCCCGCGATCTGCTCGAATTGGTCGCGGCCGACGCGGCCTCGCCGGAGACGCGGCGGACCATCGAGCGCGCCGAATCACGGCAGCAGGCGCTGGCGCTGTTGTTGATGTCGCCGGAATTCCAGAGGAGATGACGATGGATTGCTGTGAAAGCCTGACGTCACCGTCCACCTCGCGGCGCGCGCTGTTGCTTGGTGGCGCCTCGTTCGCGGCCTGGGCCTATTTGCCGAAATTCGCGCGCGCCGCCGATGGACGCGACCCGCGGTTGATCGTGGTGATCCTGCGCGGGGCGCTCGACGGCCTCGCCACGGTCGCGCCGGTCGGCGATCCCGATTATGCCGGCCTGCATGGCTCGATCGCGTTGTCGTCCACGGGGCCGCACGCGGCCTCGATGCTGGATTCGTTCTTCGCGCTGCACCCGGCGATGCCGGAATTCGCGCGAATGTACAAAGAGAAACACGCCGCGGTGATCCATGCGGTGTCGACGCCGTACCGCGACCGCTCGCATTTCGACGGGCAGGACGTGCTCGAAAGCGGCTT
This sequence comes from uncultured Alphaproteobacteria bacterium, assembly GCA_963814615.1. Taxonomy (GTDB): domain Bacteria; phylum Pseudomonadota; class Alphaproteobacteria; order Rhizobiales; family Xanthobacteraceae; genus Bradyrhizobium. Next base: position 776,660 of record CAWFDN010000002.1, read on the forward strand.
TGCCGGTCCGGGCCGGGTGCAATCCGGCTGGCTCAACCGCGCGCTGGAAGCGCTGCCGAAGGGCGAGCGGGTCATGAGCGGTCTCGCGATCGGTCCGACCACGCCATTGGTGCTGCGCGGCGCGGCGCCGACCGTCGGCTGGGCGCCGGCGGCATTGCCGCAAGCCGACGACGACACCGCGATGCGCCTGGTCGAGCTTTACCATCATCGCGATCCCGCGCTGGCGTCGGCGTTGTCGCAAGGCCTGCAGCTCGACAAGACCGCGCAGGGCGACGAGATGAAACCGAAACCGGGCACCAACAATGCCGGCGCGATGCGGCTGGTGGCGCGCGGCGCGGCGAAACTGATGGCGGCCGATGACGGTCCGCGGATCGCAGCACTCGCCTTCGACGGCTGGGATACCCATGCCAATGAAGGCGGCCCGGTGGGCCGCTTGGCGCAATTGTTGTCGGGGCTCGACGGCGCGCTCGCGGACTTCGAAAGCGGATTGGGCGCGCGCTGGCGCGACACCGTGGTGGTGGTCGCGACCGAATTCGGCCGCACCGCGCGCATCAACGGCACCGAGGGCACCGATCACGGCACCGGCACCATTGCTCTGCTCGCCGGCGGTGCGGTGAAGGGCGGCCGGGTGATTTCCGACTGGCCGGGACTGAAGCCCGCGAGCCTCTATGAGGGCCGCGATCTCGCGCCCACCACCGATCTGCGCGCGGTCATCAAAGGCGTGCTGCGCGACCACCTCGGTCTCGCCGAGCGCGTGCTGGCGGAGACGGTATTCCCCGACAGCGCGGCGGCGAGGCCGATGAAGGGGCTGGTGGGGTGATTTCGTCGTAACCTCGTCTCTTCACTTCAACAAGATCGTCTTGCCAGGCCTTGTGCCGGGCATCCACGTCTTTGGTGCATCAAGAAGGAGAGACGTGGATGGCCGGGACGAGCCCGGCCATGACGGAAAAGGGGACAATCGGCGGGGAGAGGGAGCAGCAAGCCTCACCCCTTCGTAATCCGGTCGATCTCCGCAAGATCCTCCGCACTCAATATCCAGTCGATCGCCTTGACGTTCTGCTCGATCTGCTCGACCCGGGTGGCGCCGGCGATCACGCTGGCAACTTGTGGCCGCGCCGCCAGCCATGAGAACGCCAGTTCGAGCATGGTGCGCCCGCGCACCTGCGCGAAGGCTTGTAGTTTCTCGACGAGGTCCTCGTTGCGCGGCGTGACGTAGCGGTCGCGGAGCGCTGGCGCTTTGGCAAAGCGCGTGTTCTCCGGTGCCGCCGCGCCGCGTTTGTATTTGCCGGTGAGGAGCCCGCTGGCGAGCGGGAAGAACGGCAACAGGCCGAGCTTGTATTCTTGCGCGGCGGGAAGCAGATCCTTTTCGATCTCGCGCACCACGAGGCTGTATTCATCCTGGCACGATACGAAGCGGCTGAGATTGAGACCGCGCGCGGTGAATTCGGCCTCGGCGACGCGCCAGGCCGGAAAATTCGAATTGCCGATGTAGCGCACCTTGCCCTGTCGGATCAGATCGTCCAGGGCCCGCAGGGTTTCCTCGATCGGGGTCAAGGGATCGTAATCATGCTGCTGGTAGAGATCGATGTAGTCGGTCTTGAGCCGCGTCAGGCTGGCCTCGACGGCGGACATGATGTAGCGCCGCGACGCGCCCTGTTTGGTGCCGTCCGTGCTCATCGGCTTGCAGAATTTGGTCGCCAGCACGATCTCCTTGCGCCGGTCGCCGAGCACCTGGCCGAGCACGGTCTCGGAGCCGCCCATCCCCGCATAGATGTCGGCGGTGTCGAACAGCGTGATGCCGAGGTCGATCGCCTTGTGGATCACCTTGCGCGAGGTTTCGAGGTCGGTGCGCTGGCCGAAATTGTTGCAGCCGAGGCCGACGGCGGAAACACGCAGGCCGGAGCCGCCGAGATTGCGGATTTGCATGGATCGTTCCTGTAGGGATGGGGTGTGAAAACGGTACCGCATTGTGACCCGCACGCCGCGAGGCCACAAGGCGCGGGGCGACATGGCGCCCATGTAAGCTCAGGCCATGTAAGCTCAGGCCAATTTCGGCAGCGGTTGCGGAGCTTGGTACGCCGCCGCCGAACTCGTTCGCGACGGCGACGGGACGCGAAGCGCCGCCGCGGTCATGCGACGCACTGACTTTTCCGCCTCGCGCGCAATCGCCTTGCGATCGGCGCCGATATCGTAAGCGGTGGCCTCGCCCCAACTCACGGTGACGTCGACCGCGCCCGACGACAACACCGCAAGCAGATGTGGCAGCAACTCGGCGTCGCCGTACCACGCCACGCGTTCGCGCAAGCTGCGGCCCATCGGCACGCCGCCGAACCCGACATAGGCCAGCGACATCGGCTGCACGGCGACGTGGGTAGGATGCGTGCTGTCACCGAGGGCGCGATGGACTGCGCCGACCAGCGCGGAGCGAAACGGCAGCACGCGGGTGCCGTCGCTCGATGTGCCCTCGGCAAACAGCACCACCGCGTCGCCGCCGAGCAATCGGCCGGCGATCTCCGCGGTCGCCTCGCCGGTCTTGTGTCGGGCCTGGCGGTTGATGAAGATGGTTCGCTGCAACTTTGCGAGCCATCCCAACACCGGCCATCCCGCGACCTCGTTCTTCGCGACGAACACCACCGGCGTCAGCGCCGATATCACGCAGATGTCGAGCCATGACACATGGTTGGAGAGAATGAGGGCGGGGCTCGTGGTCGAGCGGTAGCCGATTTCGCGAATTCGCACCCCGATCAGCGCGCACAGCGCGCGGTGGTAGACATGGGGGATGCTGCGCCGCAGCCGCAGGTCGAAGGCGAGGCCGATCAATTGCAGCGGCACCAGCACAAGGGTGAGTGCAACGAAGGCCAATGCGAAAAATATGACTCGGATCATGAAGTGGTTCGCTGAGTGTGCAGGCTGACGTAGCGTGGGGAGTACGGACCAGGGCGCGCAGCGCTTCGACGAAACTCAACCCAAGAGGTTCACAAGCAAGAGATCACAAACATGAGGTCACAAACACGAGGTCACAAAAATGCGGCCCCGGTCAGGCGCGGCGACTGACGGGGACCGCTTGGAGCGCGCGTGATCTGTGACGGGGAGCCTGATCAGGCGCGAGGGAAAACCTAGGCCCGCTTTGTTACGCGCCCATGACATCTGGACTTATCCACAAGAGATGCCGGCTTGATGGCCGGTACTGCTCGGGGTAACCCGCGCTTGGGGGGCAGGTCTCCGAAAAATCGAAAGATCGTCAGAGCAGCTTGCGATAGACGACAATTTTGGTGCGCTCCGCCACCTTGTCGTAAAGCTGCATCGCCGTGAGGTTTGTTTCATAGGTTTGCCAATACACCCGCGGTGAACCGGTAAGCTTCGCCTGGTGATAGACTTCCTTGATGAGTGCCCTGCCCACGCCGTTGCCGCGCGCGGCCTCGCTGGTGAACAAATCCTGCAAATAGCAGGACGGTTCGATCGCCGTGGTGCTGCGGTGGAACAGGTAGTGCGTCAGGCCCAGCAATTGTCCGCCGCTCTCGGCGACAAGACCATAAACCGGCTCATAGGCATCGAAGAAGCGCGCCCATGTCATCCGCGTAATTTCGGGGGCAAGCGCGGTCGCGCCCGACCGTCCGTAAAATGCGTTGTATCCATCCCACAGGGCGAGCCATTGGTCGTAGTCCTGCCGGGTCACAAAGCGGACAGAGAACTCGCCGGGCATTCGTGATCTGCCTTCTTGAAAGGACCAACGCGCAAGGTCTTTCATTACAAGGTCTTTCATTAAAGGTGCAGCCGGGAAGGATCAATCTCATTCAGCGTCAGGCGCCAGGCCGGCTATTCCGCTGCACGCAAGTGCCAGGCCAGGCCATGATCTCGGCTGCCGCGCAGCGACCGCAAGTATTCGGCGCTGGAGGGATCGTCGGTGTGACGGACGAGGTCGGTCACCGGCGTGTAGCTCAGCATTCGTCCGCCGTCGGGCAACGCCGTGCAACTGAAACGCAGAACTTGTCCGTCGGCGAGGTTGATGTTGATCGGGGTGGAATCTCCCGATCGCATCATCTCGGTGCGTTGCGCGATGAAAGCGCTCAACTCTTGCTCCGGCAATTCATAGGCGCCGGTATCGCGGCCGTGATACATCAGCGCGATGAACGGCGGCTTGCTGTCGGCCTTCTCGTCGGGAAGGGAAAAATAATCGCGGAAGGCGCGATTGATGAATTCGGCACGGGTGTCGGAGTCGAGCAGCACGATGCCGATGTCGACCTGGTCCAACGCCGCCGACAGACGCTCGGCGGTGGCATGGTGTTTGCGTTCCCACACGAACGCATCCATCCATTTTTGCCGCAGCAGGCCGGTGATGCCGGCGGTGCCGGCCGCAGTCATCGCCAGCATCGACAAACGAACCAGATCGGCCGCGTCGTAACCGGCCGTGGCGCGGTGGTTGAGGAAAAACAGCGCCGAAGCAACCACGGCAATGGCGGCACTGATCATGCCCGAAGCAAGTCCGCTGAGCGAGGCGGCCAACGCGACGATGCAAACAAACAGCGGTGCCGGGTTGGGAACGGCAATAAAATAGCGATCGACAAGGAAGGCGATCAAAGCCGTCACTGTCGTCAGAGCCGGACCGGAGATTGCGCGCCAGTCGAACTGCATGTCTGGTCTCGTTTCCAACGAAAGTAAGAGCCGCTGCTTGACGAATGGTTGCCACCCCCACGCGCTTTCTTGCGCCATACTTAAAAAATGGTTGATCTGATGGCCGCCGCTTTCCGGTTTTTCATGATATCGAGTGCGGTCCAATCTGGTTCCGCGCGATGTGCGGGCGCCGATATTGAGAGGATGCTCATGCCAACCATTTCGCCGCAGGTCTTACCGGTCCTGATGTTGTTTGCCTCCAACATCTTCATGACGTTCGCCTGGTACGGCCATCTCACGTTCAAGGAGAGTTCGCTTCCGCTTGCGATCATCGTGAGTTGGGGGATTGCGTTCTTTGAATACTGGCTGGCGGTACCCGCCAATCGCTGGGGCAGCGCGGTGTACACGGCGGCGCAGCTCAAGACCATGCAGGAAGTGATTACACTGGTGGTGTTCGCCGGATTTTCGGTTTTGTACCTCAAGGAGCCGTTGGGCTGGAATCATGCACTGGGCTTTGCGTTGATCGCCGCCGGTGCGTTTTTGATTTTCCACAAATGGTCGTGACGCTCGCGCCCGCCGCGCGCCCGTCCCGGGCAGGACCCGCCGCTATCCCGGTGGTTTAAGCTTCAGCCGCGATCCCGGCCTGCTCGTCGACTTCAGCACCTGGCTGCCAATCCATCGGGACGAAGTCCGGAACCTGCTCGACCCGCCGCAACCAGGCACGGATCGCCGGGAATGTCGCGAGGTCGTAATCGCATTGGTCGGCGACATGGGTGTAGCCATAGAGTGCGATGTCGGCGACCGTGAGCTGGCCGGCTGCGAAATATTCGGTGGTCTTGAGGTGATTCTCCATCACCTGCAACGCCGCATAGCCGCGCTCCATCCAGTCCTCCAGCGCGTGGGTCTGCAGGTCGCGGCCACCCTTGACCAGCGACAGCCAGAAATAGGCCGCGCCGATGTTCGGCTCCAGCGCGTGCTGTTCGAAGAACATCCACTGCAACGCTTCGGCGCGTTCGATTCGCGGTTCAGGCGCCAGCGAGGTACCGCCGGCGACATACCAGAGGATGGCGTTGGATTCGGCGAGATAGCGTCCTTCCGCGACTTCCAGCAACGGCACCTGTCCGCTGGGATTCTTCGCAAGAAAATCCGGGGTGCGGCTCTCGCCGCGCAAAATGTCGATCTCGACCGCGCGATAGGGCGCGTTGAGCAAAGCAAGCGCAAGGCGGACCTTGTAGCTGTTGCCGGAGCGCTGCATCGAATAGAGCTTGTACATCTTGGAATTCGTTCGGTCGGTGGGACGTGGCGCGCCGGCGCGACGGGGATCGTCTTGTCGGCGCGCAACGCGGCTAAACAATGATGCCGATGTGCAGGCGTCGCAAGGCCCGGCGGTCGGAAAAGTCCAAAATCTCTATTGCACTGCAACCTGGTAGAAGACTTTGCTAAAATGTTGCAACAGTCCGATCACGCTTGCGCGATGCGAGCGAGGCTGGCGTTAAATTTTTGGCGATCCTGCTCCGCGCGCCGCAATGCGAGAACGTAAAGTGTCAGCGATACAGGCAAACCAAGGGGCAGGTAGACCCGGCGATGCTGCGCGCCAGCAGCGGCACGATCAACGCCGCGGCACGCTGATCTCGTAGTCGCGGAAGCCGCCAGCAAAACCGGTGCTGACCATGAATGCAGTCGCCGGGGGCAAGGGTGATGAGATCGGACCGCAGTCCTTGCCAGATGTGATTCATTTCGCCGCAGAATTTTATGAATATTGCGCGAATATACCTGCGCCTTTTTGACGTTCCCTAAATGGGGTGCTGCGGGCCAACCTTCTTGCGACGCGCGGTGACGCGCTTTAGAGTCGGATTCAATTGAGTTGAATCCAACTCTATCTGGGCATGATCCTTTCGGAAAATCGGTTTCCACTTTTCCGGATCATGCTCTAGGGTGCTTCGTTCCCATCAAAAAAGAGTCGTGGATCGCTGTGACGGTTCACGACGTTTGCAAGGAGATGACGATGCCGTTTCTGTCCGCTGCGCTCGACCGTGTGAAACCGTCCGCGACCATCGCGGTCACGGATAAAGCACGCGAGCTCAAAGCCGCGGGCCGCAACGTCATCGGGCTCGGCGCCGGTGAACCTGATTTCGACACTCCCGCCAACATCAAGCTGGCGGCGATCCACGCCATCGAGGCCGGCAAGACCAAATACACCGCGGTGGATGGCATTCCCGAGTTGAAGGAGGCGATCGCAGCCAAGTTTCAGCGCGAGAACGGCCTCACCTACAAGCCGAACCAGATCATCGTCGGCACCGGCGGCAAGCAGGTGCTCTATAACGCGCTGATGGCCACCATCAATCCGGGCGACGAGGTCATCATTCCCGCGCCCTATTGGGTCAGCTACCCGGAAATGGTGGCGCTTGCCGGCGGCGAATCGGTACCGGTGGTGTGCCCCGCGGAGCATGGCTTCAAGCTGCAGCCCGACGCGCTGGAGAAGGCGATCACAGCGAAGACCAAGTGGGTCATTCTCTGCTCGCCGTCAAACCCGACCGGCGCCGCCTATACGCGCGGCGAGCTCAAGGCGATCACCGACGTGCTGGTGAAATATCCGCATGTCTGGGTGATGACCGACGACATGTACGAGCATCTGGTCTATGACGATTTCGTATTCACGACGCCGGCGCAGATCGAGCCGAAACTGTACGACCGCACGTTGACCGTGAACGGCGTGTCGAAAGCCTATTGCATGACCGGCTGGCGCATCGGTTATGCGGGCGGCCCCACTCCACTGATCAAGGCGATGGCGACGATCCAGTCGCAATCGACCTCGAACCCGTCGTCGATCTCGCAATGGGCGGCGGTCGAAGCCCTCAACGGTCCGCAGGACTTCATCGCGGTGAACAACAAGGCGTTCAAGGAGCGCCGCGACCTCGTGGTGGCGATGCTCAATCAGGCCAACGGCATTGACTGTCCGCGGCCGCAGGGAGCGTTCTATGTCTACCCGTCCTGCGCCGGCACCATCGGCAAGACTTCGCCGTCGGGCAAGACGATTTCCAACGACGAGGAGTTCGTCACCGAGTTGTTGGAAACCGAAGGCGTTGCGGTGGTGCAGGGGTCGGCGTTCGGGCTTGGCCCGGCGTTCCGCATTTCCTACGCCACCAAGACCACCGATCTCGAAGAAGCCTGCAAGCGCATTCAGCGATTTTGCGGTAATTTGAGATAGTCAAATCAACTCAACGCCAAATTCTTGATGTTTTGGTGGCATTTTTTCGGGAAGCGCCTTGTTTTGAACACGGCGCTTCCTTTCTGTCCGCCACGCAAGTTCAATTCTTCATTCGGGGATCAGTCATGCGTCTGTTAACACTCAGTATTGCCATCACTTCGCTCGTTGCGTCGTTCGCGACCGCCAATGCGCAGCCGCCGGTTCGTGCCGGCATCCTGGAATGCCAGGGCGGCCAGAATGTCGGCTTTGTCGTCGGCTCGGTGACCAGCCTCCAATGTGTGTTTCAGAGCGAAGGCCGCCGTCCCGAACCCTACATCGCAACCGTCCGCCGGTTCGGCGTCGATCTCGGCTTCACCGACCAGACCCAACTTGCCTGGGCGGTGAATGCACCGACGGAACAGGTTGGACGCGGCCATCTGGCGGGTAATTACGGCGGCGTTGGCGCCAACGCGTCGGTCGGGGTCGGCTTTGGCGGCAATTTTCTGGTCGGCGGGCCGGCGAATTCCTACGCGCTGCAGCCGATCAGCGTGCAAGGCCAGACCGGGTTGAACGTCGCGGCCGGCGTTGCCGGCATCGAATTGCAGCCGGTCCGGTTCGAGCGGCGGCATCATCGCCGGCATCGCCATCACGGCTGAGTTTTGGCGCAAACGCCAGAACGCCAGACTTAGAGGCTCGCGAAAGCGGGCCTCTTTTGTTTGGGCGCGAGCCGAGCGCGGCGCAAATCTGGCACGACGCTTGATCACGACACTTGATGTTGTGTCATCTTGATGTTGTGTCATAAAGTCCGGCGCGTGAGACTCCTGCTCTTGGCGCTCGCTTGATTCCCTGCTCGCATCACATTTTCTAGCCGGAGATATCTTCATGCGTCGCTCAATCATCTTCGCCGGGCTTGCCGTTATCATGCTGGTTGCGCGCTTCGGTGGCGCCCAAGCGCAACAGCCGACGCCGCGCGTGCAAATCGGCATCCTCGAATGCCGCGGCGGTGCAAGCCTCGGTTTTATCGTGGGTTCGGTAACCAATCTCGGTTGCGTGCTGCGCGCCGAAGGCTTGCCGGAGGACCGCTACGTCGCGACCATCCGCAAGGTCGGCCTCGATCTCGGCATCACGGAAGAATCCGCGCTCGCCTGGGGCGTCTACGCGCCGGTCGCGCGGCTGGGGCCGGGCGATCTCTCGGGCAATTACGCCGGCGCGCAGGGCAGCGCATCGATCGGCGTCGGGATCGGCGGCAACGTGCTGGTCGGCGGTTCGGCGAATTCGATCGCGCTGCAGCCGCTCAGTGTGCAGGGCCAGATCGGCCTCAACGTCGCGGCCGGGCTGGAAAGCCTGGAACTTCGGCCGGGAAGATAATTGGTTCTCGCTTGCCACTGCTTTGGCGGGGAAGGTTTGAGAGCTGCCCCGCCTCGCACTGCAACGACGTTTTCCGTCTTGCCAAATCCTCAATGTAGGGGGAGCATCCCCTTGCCGACCCAATCAAGGGCCGAGCTCCAATGAGGAGGCGGCAATGGGACAGGACGTCAGAAGTCCCCCACGTCCTAAAGAATCGGGTCCACGGTGCATCGCACTCGTGGGCCCTTTCCAAAGCGGTAAAACCACACTTCTTGAAGCAATATTGGCGCGCACGGGCGCAATCCCGCGCGCCGGCAGCGTCGATGCCGGAACTTCGGTCGGCGATGCCACCGCCGAAGCACGCCGTCACAAGATGGGCGTCGGCCTCACCGCCGCCACGACCAGTTTCATGGGCGAGAGCTACACCTTCATCGATTGCCCCGGTTCGGTGGAATTCGCGCACGACATGCGCGCCGCGATCCCGGCGGTGGATGCCGCGGTGGTGGTGTGCGAGGCCGATGAACGCAAGTTGCCGCAACTTCAGATCGTCCTGCGCGAACTCGAAGATCTCGGCATTCCCCGCTTTCTGTTTCTCAACAAGATCGACCGGGCCAACAAGCGCATCCGCGAGACGCTCGCGACATTGCAGCCGGCGTCGCGGATTCCGCTGGTGCTGCGCCAAATTCCAATCTGGAACGGTGATCTGATCGCCGGTTTCGTCGATCTGGCGCTGCAACGCGCCTTCGTCTACCGCGAACACAAGGCCTCCGAAGTCATGACCCTGGACGGCGGCGATCTCGACCGCGAGAAGGAGGCCCGCTTCTCGATGCTGGAAAAGCTCGCCGATCACGACGACGCGCTGATGGAGCAATTGCTCGAAGATATTCAGCCGCCGCGCGACGCGGTGTTCGACGATCTTGCCCGCGAATTGCGCGAAGGGTTGATTTTACCCGTGCTGCTCGGCTCGGCACTGCGCGAAAACGGCGTGCTGCGTTTGATGAAGGCGCTGCGGCATGAATCGCCCGGGGTGACCGAGACCGCCAAGCGTCTCGGCGCGTCTTCGCCCAAGGATGTGCTGGCCTATGTGTTGAAGACGGTGCATCTGCAGCACGGCGGCAAGCTGTCGCTGACCCGCGTGCTCGCCGGCCACCTCGATGACGGTGCGATGGTGCAATCGTCGTCGGGTGAGACCGGCCGGGTGTCCGGAATCCTCGCGGTGAACGGCTCCCACGACACCAAGCGGACGTCTGCCGAGGCTGGCGATATGGTCGCGCTCGGCAAGCTCGACGCCTTCAAGACCGGCGACACCGTGTCGGGTGGCAAGAGCGCGCCGCCGGCGCTGGTGGGCGTTGAGCCGTTGCCGGCGGTGCTGGCGATCGCGATCGCGGCGGCGGACCGCAAGGATGACGTGAAACTCGGTCAGGCGCTGTTGCGGCTGAACGAGGAGGATCCCTCGCTGACGATGGTCCAGAACCCGCGCACCCATGACGCCGTGTTGTGGGGGCAGGGCGAGATGCATTTGCGGGTCGCGTTGGAGCGCTTGCGCGAGCGCTTCGGCATCAACGTTAAATCGCAGCCGCCGGCGATCGGCTACCAGGAGACCATCCGCAAATCGATCATCCAGCGCGGCCGGCACAAAAAGCAATCCGGCGGCCACGGCCAGTTCGGCGACGTCGTGCTGGAGGTCAAGCCGATGGCGCGCGGCGGCGGCTTCGAATTTCACGAACGGGTGGTCGGCGGCGCGGTGCCGCGCAATTATATCGGCGCGGTGGAAGAGGGCGTGGTCGATGGCTTGATGCGGGGGCCGCTCGGCTTTCCCGTCATCGATGTGCAGGTGACGCTGACCGACGGTTCCTACCACAGCGTGGATTCGTCCGATCTCGCCTTCCGCACCGCGGCGCGGATCGGTGTCAGCGAAGCGCTGCCGCAGTGCCAGCCGGTGCTGCTGGAGCCGATCCATGTGGTGGAGATCGTCTGTCCCAGCGAGGCCACCGCCAAGATCAACGCCATCCTGTCGGGAAGGCGCGGGCAGATTCTCGGCTTCGACACCCGCGAGGGCTGGCTGGGATGGGATCGCGTCCGCGCCATGATGCCCGAAGCCGAGATCGGCGAGTTGATCGTGGAGTTGCGGTCGGCGACCGCGGGCGCCGGCAGTTTCACCCGGCAGTTCGACCGCATGGCCGAAGTCACCGGCCGTGCCGCCGATCAGATCATCGCCGCGCACCGCGTCGCGGCGTGATCAGCCCGCCAGCTTTCGCGCGGCCTTTCGCAGGTCGGCATTGATGCGTGTCTGCCATCCGAAAGACAAAACGTAGCGGTTAGCTAGCGTTGATGCAGTTTGCTTCCTACGCCACCGCACATCATGATCTCGCTGGCGCCGCCCGGTGTGTGCTACGGTATGAATTGGGAAACAGGGGCTTTCGCGCATCATGCGGCGGATCAAACAGCCGAACTTCGCCGAATTGTTTGCGCCGAAGCTGATCACGGTGTTGCGCGAAGGCTATAGTTTTGCGGATTTTCACGCCGATGCGATCTCCGGCTTGACGGTGGCGGTTGTGGCGTTGCCGCTGTCGATGGCGATCGCCATCGGCTCGGGCGTGACCCCGGATCGCGGACTTTATACCGCCGTGATCGGCGGCTTCATCGTTTCGCTGCTCGGCGGCAGCCGGTTTCAGATCGGCGGCCCCGCGGGTGCGTTCATCGTGTTGGTGGCGCTCGCCGCCGAACGTCACGGCGTCGACGGCGTGATCCTCGCCACCGCGATGGCCGGCGTGTTTCTGATCGCCGCCGGTTTTCTTCGCCTCGGCACCTACATCAAGTTCATTCCCTATCCGGTGACGGTGGGATTCACCGCCGGGATCGCCGTCATCATCTTCGCCAGCCAGCTTAAGGATCTGCTCGGCATTACGCTGATCACGAAAGAGCCGGGCGAATTGATTCCGAAGCTGGAGGTGTTGGCGCGCTCCCTGCACACCGCCAATGTTTCAGCTTTCGCCGTCGCTGCCGTCAGCATCGCCATCATCGTCGTCCTTCGCAAGCTGCGGCCGCACTGGCCCGGAATTCTGATCGCGGTCGTTGTCGCGGCGTTCGCCACATCGGCGTTGTCGCTGCCGGTGGAAACCATCGGCACCCGTTTTGGCGGTATTCCCCAGCAATTGCCCCGGCCGGCGTGGCCGCTGTTCTCGCTGGAGAAGGCGCGGATGGTGCTACCCGACGCGATCGCTTTCGCATTGCTGGGCGCGATCGAATCCTTGTTGTCGGCAGTGGTGGCCGATGGCATGACCGGCCGCAGGCATCGCTCCAATTGCGAACTGGTGGCGCAGGGGTTTGCCAATATCGGATCGGCGCTGTTCGGCGGTATCTGTGTGACCGGCGCGATCGCGCGCACCGCAACCAACGTGCGCGCCGGTGCGCGCGGCCCGATCGCGGGAATGTTGCACTCGGTGTTTCTGTTGCTGTTCATGCTGATCGCAGCACCGCTGGCGAGCTACATTCCGCTGGCAGCTCTTGCTGCGGTGCTGGTGATCGTCGCCTGGAACATGGCGGAGAAGCGCGAATTTGCGACCCTGATCCGCTCCTCCCGCGGCGATGCCACCGTTTTGCTTGCCACCTTTCTGCTGACGATCTTTCGCGATCTCACCGAAGGCATCCTGGTTGGCTTCGCACTCGGCGCGGTGCTGTTCATCAACCGCATGGCGGAGATGACAGGCATCGAGGCTGAAGCCCCGTTGGTGACCGACGACCGGGCCGACGACGGCAATGGCGATCGCGCGCCTTACGATTCCCGCCTTGCTACCGACCCCGATGTTTTGGTGTACCGCATCACCGGCGCATTCTTTTTTGGGGCGGCATCGACGGTGGGGGCGGTGCTCGACAACATCGCCGACACCCGCAAGGCGTTCGTGGTCGATTTCGCGGCGGTGCCGTTTCTGGATTCCACCGCGGCCAATGCGATGAGCCGCGTTGCGGCCAAGGCCAAGCGCCAAGGCATCCGGCTTTTCATCACCGGCGCTTCGCCGCCGGTGCGCCGCATGTTGTTGACCTACGGGGTGAGTCCGCCGTGCGCCAAATATCGCGAAACCATTGCGCGGGCGGTCGCCGATATCAAAGGGCACCGCGAGAAGACCTCCGCCGTGACGGATGGTCTCGCCGCCGATTGACCCGACCGCGTTTCCAGCGCGGTCATGCTTTCCAAGACAGCCGCTTTCATGAACACTATCGTTAGGTCACGACGATGGTGCGCGGGACGGTGCTTGATCAAATGTAATCCTATCACATCTAGTAGCATTGACAGGGAACGCGGCTTGCCCGATTTGAGCAGCGACGACGCCTGTTGACCGGGCGTTGCAACAGGATTGGCAATGACAGTCGTGACCAAACCCCGCGCCGCATGCCTGATCGGATGGCCGGCGGCGCATTCGCGCTCGCCGCTGATCCATCATTACTGGCTGCGGAAACTTGGCATCGCGGGCGGCTACAACATCGAAGCGGTGCCGCCCGAAGGCTTTGCCGAGTTCGTGCTGCATCTGTCGACCCATGGCTTTATCGGTGCCAACGTCACGATTCCCCACAAGGAGCGTGCGCTCGCACTCTCAATGCCCGACGCGCGGGCCCGCGCGGTCGGCGCCGCCAACACGCTGTGGTACGATGGCGGCGAATTGCGTTCGACCAACACCGACATCGAAGGTTTCATCAATAACCTCGACGCCTGTGCGCCGGGGTGGGATAAAATCGAGGATGCGCTGGTGCTCGGCGCCGGCGGGTCGTCGCGTGCGGTGGTGTTCGGACTCCTCGAACGCGGCGTCAGGCGGGTGCATCTGGCAAACCGCACCGTTGAGCGGGCCCGCACGCTGGCGGAACAGTTCGGCGCCGCCGTTCATCCCGTCGCATGGGAGACCATCGGCGATCTGCTGCCGCGCGCTGGTCTGTTGGTGAATACGACGTCGCTCGGCATGCAGGGGCAGCCGGCGCTACAGCTCGACGTCAGCCGGCTTCCGTCACATGCCGTTGTTGCCGATCTGGTATATGTTCCGCTGGCGACGCCGTTGCTCGCGGCGGCGCGGGCGCGCGGCCTGAAGACCGCCGATGGGCTCGGCATGTTGCTGCACCAGGCGGTGCGCGGGTTTGAATTGTGGTTCGGCCAGCGCCCCGAGGTCACATCGGAGCTTCGCGCGTTGGTCGAGGCCGATCTTGCCAAGGTTTGAGCGGGAATACCGCGCAAGCTTCGGGGTCCCAAGCTTTGGGGTCTCAAGCTTTGGGGTCTCAAGCTTTTGGGGTCCATTGTCAGTGATGCTAAAGTGATGCTTGGTTCATCGATCCCTGCAGGAGATCAGTTCATGCCCGTTCGTCGTTCCACGCTTTTTCCTTCACTTGTCGCAATTGCTGTTGTCACCGCCTCGTCGCTCTCCGCGCTCGCGCAACAGCCGCCTTCACCCTCTCGGGTTCGCGGTACCATCGAAGCTGTCGATGGCGAGGTGCTGTCGGTCAAATCGCGCAGCGACGAGGACGTCAAGCTGCGCATGACCGCCGACATGCGCGTGGTCGGGATCATCAAGATTTCGCTGGCCGACATCAAGGTCGGCTCCTTCGTCGGCGCCACCACGGTGCCGGGATCCGACGGCAGTCAAAACGCGGTAGAAGTGCATGTGTTTCCGGAAGACATGCGTGGCACCGGGGAAGGCTCGCGGCCGTACGATCTGCGCCCCAACAGCACCATGACCAATGCGACGGTGGCGCAGACCGTCGCGGGCAATGACGGTCACACGTTGATGGTCAAATACAAGGACGGCGAGAAGAAGGTCGTGGTGGCGCCCGACACGCCGGTGGTGACCTACGTTCCGGCCGACAAATCCGACCTGAAGGCCGGCGCGAAGATCATTGCCTTCGTCAAGCAATTGCCGGACGGCTCGTTCGAGGCCAACCGGATCAGCGTCGGCCGCGACGGGTTGACCCCGCCGATGTGAAGCTTTTTCTTCCTCTCCCTTCCAAGGCGAGGTAAGGAGACGCATTCGGCACCACGCTGAAAGCGAATAACGTCATCAAGGTGGGGCGTCGCCCCGAGTGACCACTGAATCAAAATCGCTGAATCAAAACCTCTGAGGGAAATCTTCATGCCGAAATTTTCTTTGTTGCTGCCGCGCGTGCTCGTGGCTTCGCTCGCTGTCGTATCCGTGCTGGGATCGTCCGCCTGGACCCAGCAGCCGCCGACGGTTCGTATCCGCGGCACCATCGAAGCCGTCGATGGTTCCACGCTGATGATCAAGTCGCGCGATGGCACTGATATGAAGGTGCGCATGACCGACAATGTGACGGTGTTCGGCGTGGTCAAGACCGCGATGTCGGAAATCAAGCCGGGCTCGTACATCGGCGTCTCCGCGATGCCGGAGTCCGACGGCACCCAGAAGGCGCTCGCCGTTCATATTTTCCCCGAAAATCAGCGCGGCGCCGCTGAAGGTTTCCGGCCCTGGGATCTGCGCGCCGGCAGCACCATGACCAACGCCACCGTGGCCGAGACGGTCGGAGGCACCGACGGTCAGAACATCCTGGTCAAGTACAAGGATGGCGAAAAGAAAGTCGTGGTGCCGCCGGAGACGCCGATCGTCACCTTCCTCGTCGGCGACAAGTCCGAAGTGAAGCCGGGCGCCAAAATCATCATTTTCGGTGCGGTGAAGAAAGACGACGGCACGCTGGAAGCCAACCGCGTCAACGTCGGTCGTGACGGCATCACGCCGCCGATGTAAAGCGGAGCGTCATTTCCAGGTCTGGTCCGAAGGACCAGACCTTAGATGTGTAATTACACCGGAGTTCGATACTTCGCATCGCCCCGGAATGATGCCTCTCAAATCGCCAGCACGTGGTCGTCGATCTCGGCGATGGTGTTGACGCCGCACAAGCCCATGGTGGTTGAGAGTTCGTTAGCGATGATGTCGATCGCCTTGGTGACGCCGGGGCCGCCGAAGGCGCCGAGGCCGTGGATGTAGGCGCGGCCGATCATGCAGGATTTGGCGCCGAGTGCGAGCGCGCGCATCACGTCCTGACCGGAGCGAATGCCGCCGTCGAACATGATTTCCATCTGCGAGCCGATGGTATCGACGATCTCCGGCAACACTTCGATCGACGACGGCGCACCGTCGAGTTGCCGGCCGCCGTGGTTGGAGACCACCAGCGCCTGGGCGCCGGTCTTGACCGCTTCTTCGGCATCCTCAACGTCGAGGATGCCTTTCAGGATCAGCTTGCCGGGCCAGATGCTGCGGATCCACGCGACGTCCTTCCAGTTCAGCGTGGTGTCGAACTGCGTCCCGATCCACGTCCCCAGCGCGGTGATGTCGTCGGTGCCTTTGAGGTGGCCGACGAGATTGCCGAAGGTGCGGCGCTTGCCACGCAGCACGCCGGCCACCCAGGCCGGCTTGGTGGCGAAATCGAAGAACTTCGAGGCCGTCCATTCCGGCGGCACCGTCATGCCGTTCTTGATGTCGGCATGGCGCTGCCCGATCACCTGCAGATCGACGGTCAGCACCAGCGCGCTGCATTTCGCGGCGATGGCGCGTTCGATCAGGGCCTTGACGAAACCGCGGTCCTTCATGACGTAAAGCTGAAACCAGAACGGCTTGTCGACATTGGCGGCGACGTCCTCGATCGAGCAGATCGACATCGTGCTCAGCGTGAACGGTATGCCGGCGGCCTGGGCGGCGCGGCAGGCGTGAATTTCACCGTCGCCATGTTGCATGCCGCATAAGCCGATCGGCGCCAGCATCAGCGGCAGCGCGGCGGGCTCGCCGAGGATGGTGGTCGAGAGATCGCGTTTCGAGACGTCGACCAGGATGCGCTGGCGGAATTTGATCTGTTGAAGGTCGTCGCGGTTGGCGCGCAACGTGTCCTCGGAATAGGAGCCGCGATCGGCATAATCGAAAAATGCCTTGGGCACTTTGCGCCTATGGACCTGGCGCAGATCCTCGATGCAGGTGATGTGTTTCATGGACGTTCCCGGCCCTTCTTGTATTCATCGCTTTGAGGTTTCATTTAGCATGGTTGGGCCGTCCGCCAAATCGCTTCGCGCGGGACGGCTGCCAACCAAGGGAGGGCATCCATGACCGGATCACGCTCCGACTCCCAAGACCTTAAAGACCCCAAAGCCGTCAAAGCCAGAGAGAAGCGCCAGCTCGACCAGGCCTTGGCGGAGGGGTTGGAAGAGACCTTTCCGGCTTCAGACCCGGTGAATGTCGCCCAGCCGCCGCCCTCAAAGGGCGACCATCACGTCAAACGTAAGGATTAGCACCCGGCGCGTTACTGCCCGTTATCCGGAATAATTCCTGTATTAACAACGACTTATGATTTCATGATCGGATTGGCCGCCGGTAATGATTCATCATATTTTTTGAAGCCATTTTAGTGTCGAAAGCATTATAACCCCGTGACGCCTATAATGGCGGGCGTTCGAGGCTTCTTGCCGGGCAGGTTGAATCCCCGGCGAGGCTGGGGGAAACATGAGCCGCAAATATTTCGGTACGGATGGGATTCGGGGCCGTGCCAATGGTTTGATCACGCCGGAACTGGCGCTCAAGGTGGGGCAGGCGGCCGGTTTGGTGTTTCAGCGCGGCGACCATCGCCATCGCGTCGTCATCGGCAAGGATACGCGGCTTTCCGGCTACATGATCGAGTACGCGATGGTGGCCGGGTTCACCTCGGTCGGCATGGATGTGCTGCTGCTCGGCCCGATGCCGACGCCGGCTGTGGCGATGCTGACCAAGTCGATGCGCGCCGATCTCGGCGTGATGATTTCCGCTTCGCATAATCTGTTTGAAGACAACGGCATCAAGCTGTTCGGCCCGCAGGGCTTCAAATTGTCCGACGACGTCGAAAAGCAGATCGAGCTGTTGCTCGATGAATCGCTCGACAGGCGACTGGCGCAGAGCGCCAGTCTCGGGCGTGCCCGCCGCATCGACGGCGTCCATGATCGCTACATCGAATTCGCCAAGCGCACGCTGCCGCGCGATCTCAGCCTCGATGGTTTGCGCGTGGTGGTCGATTGCGCCCACGGCGCGGCCTATAAGGTGGTGCCGGAAGCCTTGTGGGAACTGGGCGCCGATGTGATTTCGATCGGCGTCGATCCGGATGGATTCAACATCAACAAGGAATGCGGATCGACCTCGCCGGAGGCCTTGAGCCGCAAGGTTCGCGAAATGCGCGCCGACATCGGCATCGCGCTCGATGGCGACGCTGATCGGGTCATCCTGGTCGATGAACGCGGCCACCTCGTGGATGGCGACCAATTGCTCGCGGTGATCGCGCAAAGCTGGAAGGAAGACGGCCGGCTCGCCCGGCCGGGCATCGTCGCGACCGTGATGTCCAATCTCGGACTGGAGCGGTTTCTCGAAGGCTTGAAGCTTGAGCTTATCCGCACCCCGGTCGGCGACCGCTATGTACTCGAACAGATGCTGCGCGGCGGCTACAATCTCGGTGGCGAACCCTCCGGTCACATCATTTTGTCGGATTACACCACCACCGGTGACGGCTTTGTCGCTGCCTTGCAGGTGCTCTCGGTGGTGCAAAGACTTCGCCGTCCGGTCTCGGAGGTCTGTCACCGCTTCGATCCGATGCCGCAGATCCTGAAGAATGTGCGCTATCGCAGCGGCAAGCCGCTCGACGACGCCGAGGTCAAATCGGCGATCGACGCCGGCGAAAAACGGCTCAACGGCCACGGCCGCTTGCTGGTGCGTTCGTCGGGCACGGAACCCGTGATCCGCGTGATGGGCGAAGGCGACGACCGCATCCTGGTCGAGGAAGTGGTCGATCACATCGTCACCGCGCTCGGTCACGCCGCGGCGGCCTGAGCGCATTGCAGCCATTATCTTATGGTGCTGGTCGGCGTTGCCCCGGCATCGTAAAAATGGATGTCTCTCCCGCGAATCTCCTGGGGATCATCCTTTGAACAAGCCGGTCGTCGTCTCCGAAGAAGCACTGGTGGCGCCGGTGATGGTTCCGGATGTGACGTTGCCTTCTGCTGCCGCCGCAAAGGCGTCCGCAGCGGGGCCGGCCTACATCGTGCTCGGTGGCATCAGTCTCTCGCATTTCCTCAACGACACCATGCAGTCGTTGATTCCGTCGGTCTATCCGATCCTTAAAGACAGCTATGCGCTTGATTTCACGCAGATCGGACTGATCACGCTGGCGTTCCAGTTCACGGCGTCGTTGTTGCAGCCGCTGATCGGACATTTCTCTGACAAGAAAGCGCAGCCGTTCTCGCTCGCGCTCGGCATGGGGTTTACCTTCTTCGGCCTGCTGCTGCTCAGCGTCGCGCAAACATATTCCCTCATCCTGGCCGCGGCGGTATTGGTCGGGCTGGGCTCGGCGGTGTTCCATCCGGAA
Organism: uncultured Alphaproteobacteria bacterium; assembly: GCA_963814615.1. Lineage (GTDB taxonomy): Bacteria > Pseudomonadota > Alphaproteobacteria > Rhizobiales > Xanthobacteraceae > Bradyrhizobium. Next base: position 796,170 of record CAWFDN010000002.1, read on the forward strand.
TCGGCGAGGATCGCGCGGCTCGCCTCGGGCGGGCGTTACGGTTTCGCGCAATCGGTGTTTCAGGTCGGCGGCAGTTTTGGAACCTCGATGGGTCCGCTGCTCGCGGCATTGATCGTGGTGCCGTTCGGTCAGCCGAGCATCGCCTGGTTTTCCACGATCGCCTTCCTTGCGATCGTCATCCTGTGGCGGATCGGGCATTGGTACAAACCGCAGATCACGGCAAAAAAAACCGCGCCGATCAAAGCGCATCCGGACGCGCCGAACTCGCGCCGGACCATGATCGCGCTTGTCGTGCTGGTCGCGCTGTTGTTCTCGAAGCAGCTCTATGTGTCGAGCCTGTCGAGCTATTACATCTTCTATTTGATCGAAAAATTCGAGGTCTCGACCCAGGCGGCGCAGTTCTATCTCTTTATCTTCCTCGCCTCGAACGCGGCGGGCGCCTTCTTCGGCGGCCCGCTCGGCGACCGCTTCGGCCGTAAATACGTGATCTGGTTTTCGATCCTCGGCGCGCTGCCGTTCACGCTGGCGCTGCCCTATGCCGGCTTGTTCTCCGGCGCGGTGCTGACGGTGTTCATCGGCTTCATTATCTCGTCGGCGAGTTCGTCCATCATCGTGTTTGCGCAGGAATTGATGCCGCACCGCTTCGGCATGATCTCCGGGCTGTTCTTCGGATTTGCGTTCGGCTTCGGCGGTCTCGGCGCCGCCGTGCTCGGCAAGCTCGCCGACCACACCGGCATCGCCTTTGTCTATCAGGTTTGCGCGTTCCTGCCCGCGATCGGCTTGCTGGCGGTGTTCCTGCCGAAGATGCCGCGCGCCGCGCGCTGACGAGGCCGGCGGAGGTCTTTTCTTTTCTAGAGCCTCCGTTCCGATTGAATCGGAACGGAAGCTTTATTTCTTTATTTCTTTGTTTTGACGCGTTTTCTTGACGCGAACCGGCATCCCCTTCGCTGGAAAACGCTCTAGCAATACATCGTTAGGGATTGTGGCGAGCGCGCGATTTTTCGCGCGTCGACTTCATCGATCTTCGGAGAATATCAACCTTAAAAATTAGGGTTAAGTGGCGCTTAAGCATTTGATGAGATCGTCGCCCGGTGAGTTTTTCGGATGTGAGGCCTTGTCCGCCTCACCGGACAAGAGGACGAAGCCCATGCGTAGCGTAAAGTCTCTGATTGCCGCCGGCGCGGCATCATTGTTGTCATCGATGGCGTTCGCCGCCGACCTGCCCTATGCGCCGCCGCCCTACGCGCCGCCGGTCGAGGATTTCGGCGGCTGGTATCTGCGCGGTGATATCGGATTCAGCAATCAGAGTGTTGATCGCCTCAACAATGTGCTGGATGCCACCACCACTTCGTCGAGTCAGCGCCTGGGTTTTAACACGGCGGGTATCTTCGGTCTCGGCGCCGGCTATCAATTCAACAATTGGTTCCGCGCAGATGTTACCGGCGAGTATCGCGGTAATTCGAATTTCAATGGTGTTGACATCATCACCTTTCCGGGTGGCTTCGGTGCCGACACCTATCATGCTACCAAGTCCGAGTGGCTGGCTCTCGCCAATGCCTACATTGATCTAGGCACTTGGTGGTGCATAACGCCGTTCGTCGGTGCTGGCGTTGGCGCGGCGCGAGTTTCGATCGCGAATTTCACCGATCAGGGAATTACCAACTCCGGTGGAGGCGCCATGGCGGGGCTTGCATTCGGCGATAATGTAGCGAAATGGAATTTCGCCTGGGCGCTTCATGCAGGCCTTGCCTACAAGGTCAGTCCAAACCTCACCATCGAACTCGCATACCGTTACGTCAATTTGGGTGATGGCCTGACCGGCGATCTCAAGACGTTCGATGGCACCAACAACGTCTTCAATCCGACGACGTTCAAGAACATCACCTCGCAAGACCTGAAGCTCGGCGTGCGTTGGGAACTGGACAGCGCGCCGGTCTATGCGCCGCCGCCGTTGATCCGCAAAGGCTGATCAATCTCGCAGCCGAACTTAACATTTCTTAACGGCGCGGGATCTTCCCGCGCCGTTTTGTTTTGCACGAGGCATGATCCCGAAAAGTGGATTTGCGGTTTTCGGACAAGATCATGCCAATCGAAGTCCCGCGACAAGGATTGGTTAAGGTTAACGGGGGATGATCTGCACCAAGTCAGAGTGTGTTCGATGGAGTGTCGCGATGCGTAGATTTTTGTTGGCGGCGATGATGGTCGGCGCGGTATCCGGCGCGCGGGCCGCCGACTTGCCCGATTTCCTTCGTGGCTCGCTCCCCGGGGAACCTTCGCCGACGGTCAATTGGCGAGGCTTTTATGTCGGCGGCCAAGCCGGCTATGGGGCGGCCGACGAAAATTTCAACGGCTCGACCGCGAACATGGCTTCGGCGTTGCTCGCGAACACGCTCATCGAAAACTCGTTACAGGTCTCACAATGGAATCTCGGGCTTGGCAAGGACTCGGCGCGTTCGAGCGGTTACGGGGCCTTCACCGGATATAACTGGCAGTGGGATGATGTCGTCCTCGGCCTTGAAGCAAGCTATCTGCACGGCACGTTTGGAGGTTCGGCTTCCGGGAGCGAGGCCCGTAGCAGCGCGCTGTCGGACGGTCTCACTCATAACATCACGGCAACTTCACAAGCCGCGATCTCGATTTCGGACATGGCGACGTTTCGCGGTCGGGCAGCTTACGCGTTCGGAAGTTTTCTGCCTTATGTGTTCGGCGGCCTCGCGCTCGGCAATGCCAACATCACGCGCTCGATAACCGTCCAGGACGTCGTGAGTGCCCCTGGGGCGCCAGGGACTTTCGTCGCGCTGCAGCCATTGGCTGCGACCGATGCGGTACACAATCACCTGATCTATGGTTACACGGCGGGGCTCGGCATCGACATCAATCTGATCGGCGGCCTGTTCCTGCGCGGAGAGTGGGAATATATCCGCTTTACGGCCGCCGTTGATACCAACATCAACACGGTGCGCGCCGGTCTGGCCTACAAGTTCTGAGCCGCGTTCGTTGGTGGCCTTTCGGCCGATTCTGTTGACAGGATCCGTTCCTGTTGTTGCTCTGTCGGATGGCAGCACACCATGAAAATCTACGGCGACACCAATTCCGGCAATTGCCTCAAGGTGAAATGGGTTTGCGACCGGCTTGCGCTTCCCTACACCTGGATCGAGGTCGATACGCTCAAGCGCGAGACCCGCACCGCGCAATTCCTCAAACTCAACAATGCGGGCCAGGTGCCGACGGTGGAATTCGCCGACGGTCGCACCCTGGCGGAATCCAATGCCATCATCCGCTATCTCGCCCGTGGCAGCGAACTCATCCCGGCCGACGCCTTTGCCGCCGCGAAGATGGATGAATGGCTGTTCTGGGAACAATACAGCCATGAGCCCTATGTCGCGGTGTGCCGCTTCCAGATGCGCTATCTCGGCAAGCCGGCCTCGGAGCTCGACCCGGACAAGGTCAAGCGCGGCTATGCGGCGCTGGCGCGGATGGAGCATCAGCTCGCCGCACAGCGATTTCTGGTCGGCGATACGCTGTCGCTCGCCGACATTGCGCTGCTGGCCTACACAAGGCTGGCGCATGAGGGCGGCTTTCACCTCGACGGTTACGCCTCGTTGCGGCGCTGGATCGTCGAGACCGAACGGGCGCTCGGGCTACTTCCGGTGCTTTGAAGGATTAGTGGAGTTTTCATGACGGGGACTTCCTCGATTACGATCCGGCGCGCCCGTCGCGCCGACGTCGACGCCATGGTGCGGATGCTGGCGGACGATCCGCTCGGCAGTGCGCGCGAGCGGCTCGAAGATCCGCTGCCGCCGTCTTATTTCCAGGCGTTCGAGGCGCTCGAACAGGCTTCCCATATCCAGCTCATGGTCGCGGAGGATGGCGACGGCGCCGTCGTCGGTTGCCTGCAGCTGTGTATTTTGCCGGGGTTGAGTTCGCAGGGCGCCTCGCGCGGCCTGATCGAGGACGTTCGGGTCGCCACGCATTGCCGCAGCCACGGTATTGGCGGGCAGATGCTGCAATGGGCGATCGCGGAATCCCGCGCCAAGGGTTGCAAGCTGGTCGAACTGCTCACGCATAATTCCCGCGTCGATGCCCAACGGTTCTACGCGCGGCTCGGATTTCAGCCGAGCCATGTCGGCATGACGTTGCGATTTTGAATGGTCGGCGCACCGACAGATATCCGCACAGCCGTTGCGACCGTTGCGAAATGCGTTTTGCCATTCGATCCAGTTAACGGGCGATAAACTAACCGGCCGTTCGTCGTTTTTTTCGCGGAACGATCCGTGACATCGTGACTTTCCCGTCGGGCTCAGGCCGCTGGGGGGGATTGCAAATGAAAAATTATTCGATTGTGAGAATTGGGAACGAATATGTCGTGCAGGTCGATGAAAAGAGCATTCTGAAAGTCGCGAGCCGGCGAAGAGCGGCGCGACTTGTCTCCCATGCGGTGGAATTGTTGCACTCGCATGAGGCCCCGGACCTGGTGCCGCAAGTGCAGCCCGAGCCGTTGATCGCCTGTGATTCCCTAACTGATCCCTTGAGTCATACCTGATCCCCGGGGTCATACTTGATCCCCGGGGTCACACCTGATCCCCGGAGTCACACCTGATCTCCCCGCGAAGTTTCTTGACAATTCACGGCGATTCCCTTATGCACCGCGGCGGGACACCTCCCCCCAACGGGAGGCTTGCTATCTGGAAGGATAGATCATGACTGCAGCAAAGCCCGCTTTGCGGCCGAACGTGCCGCATTTTTCGTCCGGCCCTTGTGCCAAGCGCCCTGGCTGGAACCCCCAAAACCTCAAAGACGCCGTCCTCGGTCGTTCGCATCGCGCGAAAATCGGCAAGGCCAAGCTCAAGCTCGCGATCGAGTTGACGCGCGAGGTGCTTGAAGTGCCCGCCGGCTACCGGATTGGCATCGTGCCGGCGTCCGACACCGGCGCGGTTGAAATGGCGTTGTGGTCGCTGCTGGGCGCGCGGCCTGTGACCACGATCGCGTGGGAATCCTTCGGCGAGGGCTGGGTCAGCGATATCGTCAAGGAATTGAAGCTCAAGGACGTCACCAAGCTGCATGCGCCCTATGGCGAGATTCCAGATCTGAGCAAGGCCGATCCGGCATCCGACATCGTCTTCACCTGGAACGGCACCACCTCGGGCGTGCGCGTTCCCAATGCCGACTGGATCAGCGAAAAGCGCGAAGGTCTCACGATTTGCGACGCGACCTCGGCGGCGTTCGCGCAGAAGCTCGACTGGACCAAGCTCGATGTGGTGACGTTCTCCTGGCAGAAGGCGCTCGGCGGCGAGGCCGCGCACGGCATGTTGGTGCTGTCACCGCGCGCGGTGGCGCGGCTCGAAAGCTATACGCCGGCATGGCCGTTGCCCAAGATCTTCCGCATGACCAAGGGCGGCAAGCTCAACGAGGGTATCTTCGAGGGCGAAACCATCAACACCCCGTCGATGCTGTGCGTCGAGGATTATCTGGATGCGCTGAACTGGGCGAAGTCGGTCGGCGGCCTCAAGGCACTGATCGCGCGCGCCGACGCCAACACCAAGGTGCTCGCCGACTGGAAGGCGAAAACCCCGTGGATCGATTTCCTGGCGAAGGATCCGGCGATCCGTTCCAACACCTCGGTATGCCTGAAGGTGGTGGACCCTGCCGTCACGGCGCTGACCGCGGACGCGCAGGCGGATTTCGCCAAGAAGCTGGTGGCCTTGGTCGAGAAGGAAGGTGCCGGCTACGATTTCGCGCATTACCGCGATGCGCCGGCGGGCTTGCGGATCTGGTGCGGCGCCACGGTCGAAGCGAGTGATGTCGCGGCGTTGACGCAGTGGATCGATTGGGCATTCGCCGAGACCAAGGCTTCGCTTCCGAAGGCCGCGTAATTTCCTCTCTTAACCTCGTCCCGCTTGCGGGAATCCGGGTGAGGGGGACCGTCCGCGAGTCCTACGTCTGTCGAGAGAGCCGCTCACCCCAACCCTCTCCCCGTAAGAACGGGAGAGGGAGAAGAGATTGCATCGCTTGCGACCTCGCACGAGAGAAGGTTCAGGCCACTTATCAACATCTCGTTTCAGGAACATCCCCATGTCCAAACCCAAAGTTCTCATTTCCGACGCGCTGTCCCCCGCCGCGGTGCAAATCTTCAAAGACCGCGGCATCGAGGTAGATTTCCAGCCCACGCTCGGCAAGGACAAGGAAAAGCTTGCCGAGATCATCGGCAATTACGACGGCCTCGCGATCCGCTCCGCGACCAAGGCCACCGCCAAAATCATCGCGAAGGCCACGCGGCTGAAAGTGATCGGCCGCGCCGGCATCGGCGTCGACAATGTCGAGATCCCGGCGGCGACGGCGAAAGGCATCATCGTGATGAACACGCCGTTCGGCAATTCGATCACCACCGCCGAACATGCGATCACGTTGATGTTGGCGCTGGCGCGCGAAATTCCGCAAGCCGATGCCTCGACCCAGGCCGGCAAATGGGAAAAGAACCGCTTCATGGGGGTCGAAATCACCGGCAAGACGCTCGGCGTCATCGGTTGCGGCAACATCGGCTCGATCGTCGCCGACCGCGCACTCGGCCTGCGCATGAAAGTGATCGCGTTCGATCCGTTCCTGTCGCCGGAGCGCGCCAAGGACATCGGCGTCGAGAAGGTCGAACTCGACGATCTGTTCAAGCGCGCCGATTTCATCACCTTGCATACCCCGCTGACCGAGAAGACCAAAAACGTCATCGACGCATCCGCGTTGGCCAAGATGAAAAAAGGCGTCCGCATCATCAATTGTGCCCGCGGCGGTCTGGTCGATGAGCAGGCGCTGGTCGATGCGTTGAACGCCGGGCATGTCGCGGGTGCGGCGTTCGACGTGTTCGTCGAAGAGCCGGCGACATCAAACGTGTTGTTCGGGCATCCCAACGTGATCTGCACGCCGCATCTCGGCGCGGCCACCACCGAGGCGCAGGAGAACGTCGCGCTGCAAGTGGCCGAACAGATGTCGGACTATCTTTTGAACGGCGCGATCTCCAACGCGGTCAATTTCCCCTCGATCACGGCGGAGGAGGCGCCGAAGCTGAAACCCTTCATCGCGTTGGCGGAAAAGCTCGGCTCGTTCGCGGGCCAGCTCACCGAGAGCGGCATCCTGAAAGTGCAGATCACCTATGAGGGCCATGTCGCCGAAATGAAAATCAAGGCGCTGACCTCGGCGGCGCTGTCGGGCCTGCTGCGGCCGATGCTGGGCGACGTCAACGTCGTCTCCGCGCCGGTCGTCGCCAAAGAGCGCGGCATGGTGGTCGAGGAGATCGCGCGCGCGGCGCAGAGCGATTACGAAAGCCTGATCACGGTCACCGTCACCACCGAGCGGCAGGAACGCTCGGTGTCCGGCACGGTCTATGCGGACGGCAAGCCGCGGCTGGTCGACATCAAGGGCATCCGGGTCGACGCTGAATTCGGCAGGTCGATGATCTACGTCACCAACGAGGACAGACCGGGGTTCATCGGCCACTTCGCAGGGCTCCTCGGCGACGCCGGGATCAACATCGCGACCTTCCATCTCGGCCGCAATCAACCCGGCGGCGATGCCATCGCGCTGGTCGAGGTCGACGGCGAAGTGCCGGCGGAAGTGCTCGCCAAGGTGCAGGCGCTGCCGCAGGTGAAACAGGTCAAGGCCTTGACCTTCTGAGCCGCCGGTTCGAGCCTTATCGGTTCGAGCCTTATCGGTTTGAGCTTTGCCGGCCCGCCGGCGGGAGAGGCTAAAGCCGGCGAACCAGTTCGGCTGAAATCTCACGGATGCTTCTGATGCCGAGCAGCGCCATGTCGCGATCGACTTCATCCCGGAGCAAGGTGAGGGCGTGCTGCACGCCGGCCTCGCCGCCGACGACCGCCGCGAACAGCAACGGCCGGCCGATAAAGACAAAATGCGCGCCGAGCGCCAGCGCCTTGATCACATCGGTGCCGCGCCGGATGCCGCCGTCCACCATCACGGTCATGCCGCCCGCTTCCGCGGCGATCTCGGGCAGCGTGCGCAATGCCGACACCGTGCCGTCGAGCTGGCGTCCGCCATGGTTGGAGACGATGACGCCATCGACGCCGCTCTCGCGCGCGATCCGCGCATCGGCCGGCGCGATCAGGCCCTTGACGACGAGCTTGCCTTTCCAGCGGCGGCGGATCAGCTCGACATGTTTCCAGGCGAGCTGGTCGCGGTGGCCGATGTTGCGCATCAGGTTCTTGGAAAGCACCGGCGGGCCGCGCATCGAATCCATGTTTTCGAAATGCGGCATGCCGTAATTGAGAAGGGTGCGGGTCCAGGTGCCGAACAGCCAATGCGGATGCGTCAGCGTATCCCAGGCGACTCGCGGCGTGATGGCGAGCGGGACCTGGAAGCCGTTGCGGATGTTGTTCTCGCGGTTGGGCGGTACCGGCACGTCGGCGGTCACGACGAAAGTGTCGAAGCCGGCGGCGGCGACGCGGTCGACCAGCGGCTCGATGCGCGAAGCCTCTCCCGCCAGATAGGCCTGATACCAGGCTTGCGGATTTTCACGCTGGACGTCTTCCAGTTTGATCAGGGAAGACGCGCTCATGATCATCGGCACATTCATCGCGGCGGCGGCGCGCGCCAGCACGACGTCGCCGCGATAGGCGCAGAGCGCGGCGGAGCCCATCGGCGGAATACCGAACGGTGACGCATAGGTCTTGCCGAACAGCTGCGTGGTCTGCTCGCGGTTCGAGACGTCGTTGAGCACGCGCGGGACAAAACCGTATTCCTCAAAAGCCCGGCGGTTGTCGCGCAGCGCAGCGTCGGTCTCGGTGGCCCCGGAGATATAGCCGTACAACATCTTCGGCAGGCGGCGCCGGGCGGTTGGCTCAAAGTCATTCAGCGAAAGATAGCGTCGCATCGCGCGCGGCACGGCGCTCGCGGTGCGTTTTACGGTGGGCGGCGGAGGCGAGATAGTTGCGGTTTTATCGTGCATGTCGGCGGCGATCCCCGTTTTTCAGGCTTTGCTTGAGGTCTTGCTTTAATGACTTACTTTAAGGCCTTACTTTAAGACCTTGGAGCGATGGTCCGCCATGGCAATATGGCGGTCAACCTCCGCTGAAACGTTCGTAACAACTTACTGATTCGAGACCTGGCTCGGCACTGAACCCGTCTCGGCCGGCTTCCGCGATGTGACGTACACGCCCGTCAGCACCAACGCGAAGCCGATGAAATGGAACACTTGCGGACGCTCGCCGAGAAAGATCATCGCCATCACCGATCCGAACACCGGCACCACGTGAAAAACCGGCGCGGCACGGTTGGCGCCGATCAACTGCACGGCGCGATTGAAGCACAGATACGCCAGCGTCGAGGGAAACACCGCGACGTAAAGCAGCGCCAGCAGGTTCAACGGCTCCAGTTGCATCACCGGGCGCGACAGCAGTTCCCAAATCAACAGCGGAACCAGGCACGCGGCGCCGCAGCCGAAAGTAAAGGTTGCAAACGACAGGCCATGAATTTGGGGGCGCTTGAGCGACAGCGCCGAATAGAAACCGAAGATCGCCAGCGCCGTCAGAAAGATGATGTCGCCTTTGTTGAAGGCGATGCTGGTGAGCGCAATGAGGTCGCCGTGCAGCAGGATCGCCAGCACGCCCGTCAGCGACAATACGATCCCGCCGATCTGTGTCGGCGTCAGGCGGGTGCCGAGCAAGACCAGCGACCACACTGCGACGAACAGCGGTCCGGACGATTGCAACAGCAACGTGTTCAGCGCCAGGGTGTGTTCGAGCGCCCAGTATTGCAGGGTGTTGAAGGCGCTGATGCCGGCGAGGGAGAGAAGGATCATCGTGCCCAGCCGGCCGCGGATCGCTCTCCAGTCGTGCGCGAGATGTTTCCAAGCCAATGGAAGGATCATGAGAAACGCGAGCGCCCAGCGCAGGAACGAGAGCGTCACCGGCGGAATATGGCCGACGGCGAGACGGCCGACGATGGCATTACCGGCCCAGCACAGCGCGGTGATGCAGAGCAGCAGATACGGCTGGTCGGCCATCCATTTGCCGGTGGAGGCGACGTTCGATGTGGCATTGGAAGCTGACATTCTGAGCGCGATCCCTGACGCCGTAGCCCTGCCCGGGCATCGGCCCCGGGCCGGAATGTTCGCCCGGCCGACATCACAGACACGGATTTTTGCCGCGCATCAATGGTGCGGACGCATCGCCACCATGCGTGGAGTGGGCGTTACGCCCGTGGTTTTGGACATACGGTTTTGGACATGGCCGCTGCCGGCCCGTCGTCAATCCGCGCTGGCGCCGGATGCCTTGATGATCGGCGTCCACTTGGACAAGTCCGCCGCAATCAAGGCTGCAAATTCCGCAGGTTGCATCTGCTCGATCGGATCCAATCCGGCGTCGTTGAGCTTCGCCTTGACGAGTGGATCGGCCGCGGCCTTGGCGAATTCGTCGCGCAGCCGCTGCACGATCGCAGGCGGCGTGCCCGCCGGGGCGCCGAAGCCGAACCAGGTCACGAGGTCATAACCTTTGAGCCCGCTGGCATCGAGCGTCGGCAGGTCTGGCAAGTGCGGCGAGCCCGCTGGACTCGTGACCGCGAGCGCCTTGAGCTTGCCGGCTTTGATTTCGTCGATCACAGTCGGCAGGTTGAAGAAGCCCATCGTGATCTCGCCGCTGACGATCTTTTTCACTCCGTCCACCGAAACCAGATACGGCACATGCTTGATGTCGACGCCGGCCAATGAGGTGAACAGCACGCCGCCGAGATGGTGCGAGGTGCCGACGCCGCCGGACGCGTAGGTCAACTGGCCCGGCGCGGCCTTGGCCGCCGCCGCGACCTCCAGCGGCGTGTTCGCCGGATTGGAAGGATGAATCGTCATCACGTTGGAGACGGCGGCGATCGGCGTGATGGGCACGATCTCTTTTGGATCGTAACGCAGCGTTTTGTAGAGGCTGAGATTGAACACGTGGGTGCCCTGCGTGATCATCGCCAGTGTATAGCCGTCGGGCGCCGCCTTCGCGACCTGCGCCATCGCAATGCCGCCGCCGGCGCCGGGCTTGAGTTCGACCATCACCTTCTGGCCGATATTCTTCGACATCGCCTCGGACACCACCGCGGCGATGAAGTCGGCGGTGGTGCCCTTGCCGAACGGCACGACGATGGTGACCGGCCGGTCCGGATACGGCTCCGCGTGAAGCGGCGCGCTGCCCAAGAAGCTGCCCATGAAAAAGGCGAGCAAGCCGCCCAAGATGATCGTGCGCATGAAGTTGTCATCCCCTGAAGTTCACTGGTCCCGGCGGCGGAACCTAGCACGCATCGGGGCGCGGGCAGCGCCGGCGGCGCGTCCGGCCGTCGGATGTGGCGACGGCGATCTGCCGCGCGGCTGTCCTCAAAGCCGCCGCTTCCTCGACCCGGGTGTCGCGCTGCCTTGGAGCGGCCACAAATTTTCAGGGGATATCAATGGGTTGAACCCCTTCCAAGTCGGCTTCCAAGCCCCCTTCCTGCTTGCGTCGGTAGCCCGCTTCCTTTATCCGGTTGTCTGCCTCGCATGCGAGCGGCTCTGGCCGTGATTTAGGCTGGGGCGCATGATCCGGAAAAAGCATGCCCTCGGACGTGATCCGAGGGTGGCACCAGTTTTCCGACGAGATCGTGCTCGAACCAACAGAGTTGCAGGGAATAGCCTCGAAATGGCCAATGTCGTCGTCGTCGGCGCCCAATGGGGTGACGAAGGAAAAGGCAAGATCGTCGACTGGTTGTCGGAGCAGGCCGATATCGTCGTGCGCTTCCAGGGCGGCCACAATGCCGGCCACACCTTGGTCATCAACGGCGAGACCTACAAGCTGGCGCTGCTGCCCTCGGGCGTGCTGCGGCCTTCGAAGCTGGCGGTGATCGGCAACGGCGTGGTGTTCGATCCGCAGGCCTTCCTCGACGAGGTGGCAAAACTGAAGGGCCAGGGCGTCGCGGTCAGCCCGGAAAATCTGCGCGTCGCCGAAAACGTCACCTTGATCCTTCCCTTGCATCGCGATCTCGATTCGATCCGTGAATCCGCCAGTGCCCTCACCGCGATCGGCACCACGCGGCGCGGCATCGGCCCGGCCTATGAAGACAAGGTCGGCCGTCGTGCGATCCGGCTGATGGACCTGGCCGATCTCGATACGTTGCCGCACAAGATCGAGCGGCTGCTTTCGCATCACAACGCGCTGCGCCGCGGCCTCAAGCTGGAAGAAATCGACGGCGCGGGAATTTTGAAAGAATTGACGGCGCTGGCGCCGCAACTTTTGCCTTACGCGGAGACCGTGTGGCGGCTGCTCGATCAAAAGCGCCGCGAGGGCAAGCGCATTCTGTTCGAGGGTGCGCAGGGTGCGCTGCTCGACGTCGACCACGGCACCTATCCTTATGTCACCTCGTCCAACACCGTGGCGGCGCAGGCGGCGACCGGCACCGGCATGGGCCCAAGCGCGGTCGGCTATGTGCTCGGCATCTGCAAGGCCTATACGACCCGGGTCGGGCAGGGACCGTTTCCCACTGAACAGGACAACGAGATTGGCCGCAAGATCGGCGAGCGCGGCCGCGAGTTCGGCACCAATACCGGGCGCCCGCGGCGCTGCGGCTGGTTCGATGCCGTGCTGGTGCGCCAGACCGTGCGGACCTGCGGCATCAACGGTCTGGCGCTGACAAAGCTCGATATTCTCGACGGTTTCGACGCCATCGAGGTCTGCGTCGGCTATAAACTCGACGGCAAGGAGATCGACCATCTGCCGGCGGGCGAGGGCGCACAGGCCCGGGTGGTTCCGGTTTACGAGACCATCGAAGGCTGGAAGGAGCCGACCGCCAATGCCCGCTCCTGGGCGGATTTGCCGGCGCAGGCCATCAAATATGTCCGCCGGGTCGAGGAACTGGTGGGTTGTCCGATCGCCTTGCTTTCCACCAGCCCGGAACGCGAAGATACTATCCTGGTGCAGAACCCGTTCGAGGCGTAACGAGATGTTACCGCAAAGCCTTCAATGTTGAGCAACGATGGCTGATTACTACCCGCTGATCGCGCGCGCCATTGCCGGACTGGACCCCAGTGCCCCCGGCGAGAGCCGCCGTGCGCTTTATGAGCGCGCGCGCGCAGCGTTGATCGCGCAGCTACGCGGCGTCGATCCACCTTTGAGCGAATCCGAAATCACCCGCGAACGGCTGTCGCTGGAAGAGGCGGTGCGCAAGGTCGAATCCGAAGCGGCGCAACGCGCCCGAGACGCGTCGCGCTCCGGAGACGCGTCGCGCTCTGGAGACACGCCGCGCTCGGGCGGTGATCGCCCCCGTGCCGGCGATGCGTTCCGCGCCACTACCCGTCCCACTCCGAAACCGGGTGAGCCGGCACCATCATCTTCTACGTCGCAGACACCGCCGTCCTCGCGTCCACGGCCGCCGCAAGGGCGCACCGAGAGGCCGCCGCTCGGACAGGAAGACAGCCAGGAAAAACAAGAGCCGCGGCCGCCGCGCAACCTTCGTGCCGACGCGCCACGGCCGCAACCGCCGTCCCAGCCCCCCGGCATGCGCGGCTTCCGCGACATCACCGCCGATGCCGACGATCTCGGCCGTGCCGCCGCCCAAGCCAGCCGCGCGGCGCGAAAGACCTTTGCCAACGTGCCGTCGCCCTCGCCGGAGTTCGACCGGCAAGAGCCGAGCATGGAGGACCGCGGCGCCGATTCCGACGCGCCCTATTCGTATGACGAGTTGATCGAGGAGGCCGAGCGTTACGCGCCGCCGCAAACGTCGCGTTCGCGCGTGACGCAAGACAAGGACCGAGGCCGCGAGCCTAAGCGCGCCCGGTCTGGTACAGTGTTTCCGTTCAAGAGCGCGATCGCGGTCGGCGTCGTGCTGATTTTGGTCGGCGCCGCGATCCTGTGGGGCAAGTCGGTGGTGACGAGCGTGAGCGGGCTGTTCAAGCCGTCCGCCACCGTGGTGGAAGCACAGAAGGACAGTTCGACGCCGCTGTCGAAGCCGAAGATTCCCGACCGGGTCGGCCAACCCTCGTCCACCGACCAGATCGCCCCGATAGCGCAGCGCGTGGTGCTGTATGACGAAGATCCAACCGATCCGAAGGGCAAGCAATATGTCGGCTCGGTGATCTGGCGCACCGAACAGATCAAGGCCAGCGCCGGCCAGAACGCCGATATCGCCGTTCGCGCCGATATCGAGATTCCCGACCGCAAGTTCAAGATGACGATGTCGTTCCGCCGCAACACCGACACCTCCTTGCCGGCAAGCCACACCGCGGAACTGACCTTCGTCCTGCCGCCGGATTTCGCCGGCGGCGGCGTCGGCAACGTGCCGGGCATTCTGATGAAGTCCAACGAGCAGGCCCGCGGCACGCCGCTCGCCGGGCTCGCGGTCAAGGTCACCGACGGTTTCTTCCTGGTGGGCTTGTCGAATGTCGAGGTCGACCGCGCGCGCAATTTGCAGCTGATGAAGGAGCGCTCGTGGTTCGATGTGCCGCTGGTCTATGTCAACCAGCGCCGCGCCATCATCGCCATCGAGAAAGGCGCCCCCGGCGAGCGCGTCTTCAACGAAGCGTTTGCGACGTGGGGGGAGTAGGGACGGCGCAGAACGTCGACGTGGCGCAGGCTAGGCACGGCTGAAAACGCTCAGTTACAATCCGCCATTGACCTTCGCATCGGTCTCGCATGTCCATTCGAAAAATGATGCAAACGGATCGTCTTCGGCTTCGGTCGCCTTGTCTATAAGGATACCATCGTCGGTCACGCGATAGCGCAATATATCGCCAGGCTTCAGCTTTAGCTGCGCGCACCTCCAGCGGAATTACGGTCCGACGTTTCACCGAGACCTCCGAGAACATGGCACGTTGGCTGGAAATGCCGGTCATAATGTAAGTTGGCTACTGCCCCGGCATTCTCAGCTCGGGCAACCTGTTACTGGTTTCATGATCTGCTATACCGGCCCAAAAGGGGATAACGCAGGAAGCATGAAACGGTATTTGATTTTCGCGGCGGTGGGACCGTTGCTCGCCGGGTCCGTTTTTCTGCTGACGACCACGGTGCTGTCGGGATACTGGAATCAGCCGAGCCTTTCGGCGGCAGCCAAGCTGTTCGTGGTCTTCGTCAAAACGCTTCAGTACAATTATTTGTTCGGCATCCTGCCTGCCATGATGGTCGGGGCGATGGACGACATTCTCTTCCACATCAAAAGAGTGGGTCCGGTTGTCCGAATATTTCTGGTCGGCGGGTTCGGGTTCGTCGCGTCAGAATTGCTCTACGGCTCGCGCGGGCCGGACAGCGGCGTCACCCAGTTCATTTTGTATGGCCTGGTGGGTTTTGTTCCCGCGACGGTCTCGTCGTGGCTGGCGCATCAGGCGATCGATAGACCGGCGAAGGCGTGAAAGGCGTTCGACTGCGCGAGGCAGCTTGCGTCAGCCTCGAGCGTTACCCATGTGATGGCGATGTCAAACGACGAGGTTTTTTCTCCCCGTGCCGCGCGTTCCCGGAAGTCTTCCGGGCCGACGTTCCGTGGGCCGGAGCCGCGTGGCCCGATCATCGATCAGGACGGGCGCGAAATACCTGCGCGTGAAATACCTGCGGATGCGACAGGTGCGCAGTTTCACGGCTTCCAGTTCGATTTCGGCAAGGCAAACGCCAACCCATTCGGCGAGCTGACCCGCGAGCAACGGTTGGCGCGGCTCGATGCGGTGGCGAAGCTTTTGGATGTCGCTTTCATCCTGCCCGGCACCAACATCCGCTACGGCGTCGACGGCATCATCGGATTGATCCCGGTGGTCGGCAACGTCATCGTAACGGCGCTCTCGCTGTGGCTGGTGCGCGAGGCGCGCGCGCTCGGCGCGCCGTGGTATGTCACGGCGCGAATGCTCGGCAATATCGGGGTGCAAGGCGTGGTTGGAATGGTGCCGGTGGTCGGCGACGCCTTCGACGTGCTGTTCCGCGCCAACCTGCGCAATGCGCGGCTGTTGCGGCGCTGGATCGAGCATCAACCGCGCTGAATCAACACGATGCAATCAACACGACGCAGGACGCAAAAAAACCGCCCTCGGCAATGATCCGAGGGCAGGTCGCTTGATAGGTGAGGTTACGCTGCGTCCGCGTCGGCGTCGTTGCTGACAGGGGCCGTCTCCGGCGCACGAGGGCGGCGCGGCAGCGGGAAGTCCTGGCTTTCATACAGCGTGCGAATGCCACTTTGATCGAAGCGGGCTTCGTCGACCTGCAGATAGGCGCCGTTCAGCGAATCCGCGGGCAACTCCTCGATCGCGAAACGAACCGCTTCGGCCGCGGTGCCAAATCGCCGATACGCGAAACCCGCCCGCTTTTTCTTTCGGATCGCGGCGGGAAACAATTCGGCAGCAGTGTTGTAGCTGAAGGAAGCCATGGTCAGGGACCTCTGATCTTTTTAGTGAGAACGCGAGTTTGATGATCGCGAACGGATCGTGCGGGCGGCCCAAGCAGCGCGCCGGCACACGTCATTTCAGGACAGCCTTTAATATAAGCCGCTTTGACAGAAATGCGACTCCTGACAGCCCGGATGATGAATCTCTCACACCTGGATACCGTATATAAAATAATTCTTTTATTTCAATGACTTGAACAATTTAAAGCTTGCCCAGCAGCCATAGGATGATCAGCACGACGAGAATGACGCCGCCGAAACCCATTCCAGAGTGGCCCATGCCGTAACCGTAACCGCCGAACCGGCCGCTGAAGCCGCCGAGCAAGAAGACGATCACGATGAGGACGAGTATCATTCCAAGCGACATGGCACTCTCCAAACAGGCGGCCGACGCACGGGATCGCCGTCCCGCCCCGCGAGCAAAGCATATCTCGGCTTCCGGTTCCATCGCAGGAACTCTCCGCGGCAGGGCTGCCAGAGCGGCGGCGCGCGTGAGCGGCTCAAGGCAAGGAGCGAAACTAGCGCGGCTGCAATTTCAGCGCTGCGGAGTTGATGCAGTAGCGCAATCCGGTCGGGCCCGGTCCGTCCTCGAAGACATGGCCGAGATGGCCGTTGCACTTCGAGCACAATACCTCGGTCCTGATCATGCCGTGGCTGACGTCGCGCTCTTCATCGACATGGCTCTCCAGCGCCGGCTGGGTGAAGCTCGGCCAACCACAGCCGGAATCGAACTTGGCATCGGATTCGAACAGCGTCTGTCCGCAGCCGGCGCAAATATAAGTGCCGGGCGCCTGCTCGTGTTCGTATTCGCCGGAGAACGGTCGCTCTGTCGCCTTCTCGCGCAGGACCGCATACTGCATCGGCGTCAATTCCTTGCGCCACTCGGCCTCGCTCTTCTCGACCTTGCCGGGCATCGTCTTGGCGTCGGACATGAAGCCTCCTTCAGAAGTTGAAAACACGCTCTTTTAACAGAGCGTGTTTTCAAGCGAAGTGGATACCGGTTCGCGTGAAGAAAACACGACTTTAGAAAAAACCGTGTTTTCGAGCGAAGTGGATACCGGTTCGCGTGAGGAAAACACGACTTTTAAAAATCGTGTTTTCAGGCGAAGTGGGTCAAGCCCTCAGTTGGTGACCCTTACATTGCTCACCAGCGTCGGCTTCTCGACATAGTTCGAAGCGAAAACCTTCTTCAGGTTCTCCACCTTCGGAAGGTCGTTATAGGCGATATAGGGCTGGTTCGGGTGCAGCGTCAGGTAGTCCTGATGATGGGCCTCCGCGGGATAAAATCCCTCCAGCGCACCGACCTTGGTCACGATCGGCTTCTTGTAGACCTTTGCGGCGTTGAGCTGGGCGATATAGGCCTCCGCGACCTTCTTCTGCTCGTTATTGGTGGTGAAGATCGCCGAGCGATATTGCGTGCCGCTGTCCGGGCCCTGGCGGTTCAAGAGCGTCGGATCGTGCACGACGGAAAAGAAAATCTGCAGAATCTTGCCGTAGCTGATCTTCTTGGGATCATACTTGATTTCGACGGCCTCGGCGTGGCCGGTGGTGCCGGTCGACACCATGTTGTAATCGGCGGTGCTCCGGTTGCCGCCGGAATAACCGGACACGGCGTTGACGACGCCGGCGGTGTGCTGGAACACGCCCTGCACGCCCCAGAAGCAACCGCCGGCGATGACGGCGGTCTGGATGCCATCGGACGCCTGAACGTCCGCGGCGGGAGCAGGGATGATCACGGCGTCTTCCTCGGCGCGCGAAGGTGCGACCGCGAATGCGGTAATCACCAGCGCGCCGATGGCGACGGCGCAGAGCGAAAGGCGGCTCAGTTGGTTACGAGACATAAGCTTTCCCTTGGGTGAGGATTGAGGGCAGTTTAGAGCGTGGGCCGGGTTTCGCAATTGGCTTCGGCCTACCGGACTTCCCCAAGATACGGTGCGATGCACGCCTTGTTACTGCGGGGTGGACACGAGTTCGTGATAAAAACTGCGTATCTCCAAGGCTTTACGAGCAGGTCTTTACGAGCAGGCCTTTACGACCAGGCCTTTACGAGCAAGGCTTTACGAGCAAGGCTTTAGGCTCAAGCGTCACACCACGATGCTCAGCCGTTTCGCCGCGCGGGTGATGCCGGTGTAGAGCCATCTGGCGCGGCTGTCCTGGAACGCGAAGCTCTCGTCGAACAGCACCACGTCGTCCCATTGCGAGCCCTGCGACTTGTGCACCGTGAGCACATAGCCGTAGTCGAACTCGTCATAGGGCTTGCGCTGCTCCCACGGGATCGTCTCGATGGCGCCGCCGAAGCAGTCGCCGCGAACCGACACTTTCGTCACCTTGTGGCCGAAATCCTCGTCCGGCGACAGCCGCATGGTGATGATCTTGGATTTCGACTGCGCGCGCGACTTCACCCGCCACAAGCCGCCGTTGAACAGGCCCTTTTTGCGGTTGTTGCGCAGGCAGACCAGCTTGTCGCCGGCGACCGGCAACGGATCCTCGATGTTCTGTTTCTGCCGCACCCGCATGTTGTAGGAGCGCCGGGTATTGTTGCGGCCGACCAGCACCTGATCGGCGCTCATCACCCGCTCAGGATCGAGCTCGGCGCGCGCGACCACCTCGCTTTCGCCATAGCGGCCGATGTCGAGTTCGCGGCCCTCACGCACGTCCATCGACATCCGCACGATCGGATCGTCCTGCGCCTGGCGATGCACCTCGGTCAGCATCGCGTCGGGCTCGCAGTCGGTGAAGAAGCCGCCGCCCTGGATCGGCGGCAATTGCGCCGGATCCCCGAGCACCAGGAGCGGACAGTCGAACGACATCAGGTCGCGGCCGAGTTCGGCGTCCACCATCGAGCATTCGTCGATCACGATCAGCTTGGCCTTGGAGGCGGGCGCGTCGTCCCATAGTTCGAAGCTCGGTTGCTCGACGCCGGATTCGCGGGCGCGGTAGATCAGCGAGTGGATTGTCGAGGCATTGTCGCAACCCTTGTTGCGCATCACCAAGGCGGCCTTGCCGGTGAAGGCTGCGAACTTCACCTCGCCATCGACGCCGTCGGCGATGTGCCGCGCCAGCGTGGTCTTGCCGGTGCCGGCGTAGCCGAACAGACGGAAGACCGGCGGCGTGCCGTTCTTGCCGGGCTTGGCCTTCAGCCAGTCCGCCACGGCTTTCAGCGCGGAATCCTGATGCGGGGTGAAAGTCGGCATGCAATCTCGATCGGGGATGAATCGTACGGCATCGGCCGCGACTCAAAACAGGCCGCAAAGCTAACCATTCGCAGCGTCAACACAAGCCGCCTTCCGCGGGCCGGAATTGGCTTCAAGTCTGGACGAAGCGGTGCGGAGGCTGTGGTGTTTTGTGTGGCTGCGGACTAAATCGTTGCGGTGGCATGGGCCGAAGCGGAGGTCGGGTGATGGAACGCAAGCTTCTTGCGCTGACGTGATGAAACACATCGCGGTCTGGGCTTTTTACGGGATCGGCGCGCTCGCGCTTGGCTACCTCGCGCTCTACGCCTATGCGGCCGTCACCGGGCGTGACCTGCAGCCGGGCGATCCGATCCACATCTTCCGCAAACCTGACGCTCCGAATTACTCGGGAGCGAGCGATGGCGCTTTTTCAAGCCGGGTATAGCGAAGGCCTGTTTAAAAAACGGCGCCGCCGTAAAATAAATCCGGCGCGAGGTGGGGCCTCGGGCCGGATTTATTTCGTTTCACGTCGTTGCGAGCGCGCCTGAATCGGCGTGCCGTCACTTCAGCCGGTCGGCGATCTTGTCCGCGGCGGCTTTGGCGCACACTTCGTCCTTGTCGCCGCCCGGTGCGCCACCGACGCCGATCGCGCCGACGATCTGGTCTCCCGATTTCAGCATCACGGCGCCAGGGACCAGGAATACGCCGGGAAGATTCTGAAGCGGGCCGAAGGCCAGGCTGCCGCTGACCCGCGCAACGATCGCACTGTTGGAGTTTTCACTAAAAGTCGAGCCGAGAGAAACCGTGCTGTAGGCCTTGCCGCGGCTGCTATCGATCGTATGCGGCGGTGTCCCGTCGCCCTTGGCGACGGCTTTGACGATACCGGAGGCATCAACCACCGTCGCGGCGACGTGATAGCCGGATTTTTCGCAAGCCGCGACCGCTTCCATGACCGCTTCGTTGGCGAGCGCCAGCGGCAGCAACTTTACCGTCGGCAGAGGTTGCGCGGTGGCTGGTGCGGCCAGAAAGATCGCAGAACCGAGCGCGGCAAGCGTCAAAGTACGAAACAACATCAGGTGCTCCAGTCTTGTTCGGATGGACGCGCGCAGAGGGATCGTCGCGCTGGGTTTGACTCATGTGGCGTCATAGCGGGGATAGCGCGCAAGGCCTGTACACGATTGATGATGGGTCAATCAAGTCGCGGTGATCGTCCGCTGGACCGGCGCCGCAACAGATCAAAGGCCAGCGCAGGTTCTGCACAGGCCTTGGATCGTAAGTTATCTCAGGCGGATCAAGGTGTTCGAAGGCCCACCGCTCCGACAGACGGAGAAGGACGAAGAGCTAAGCTGTGGCGGCGAGGCGCTGAAAATCGCCGGCGCCGGCCGGGGTGATCGGCAGGCCGCCGTCGGCATATTCGTTGAGCTTGTTGCGCAAGGTGCGGATCGAGATGCCGAGAATGTTGGCGGCATGGGTACGATTGCCGAGGCAATGCTTGAGCGTCTCCAGAATGAGATCGCGCTCGACATCGGCGACGGTGCGTCCCACCAAAGCGCGGGTCACCTGTTCGGCAGCGAAGGTGGCGTGCGCCACCGCCGGCACGGTCTTGGGTGTATCGAGACGGTCGCCGTCCGGGGTCAGAATGGCATCGACGCCGATCTCGTCGCCTTGTGCCATCAGCACCGAACGATGGATGGTATTTTCCAGTTCGCGGACGTTGCCCTGCCAACGGTTGGAGGTCAGCACCCGCCGGGCATCCGCGGAGATCGGCCGCACCGGCACGCCGTTGGCGTCGGCGTATTTCCTGGCGAAGTGCTGCGCCAGTTCGAGAATGTCCGCCGGACGGTCGCGCAATGGTGGAATCTTCAGGTTCACGACGTTGAGCCGGAACAGCAGATCCTCGCGGAAGGTGCCTTCACGCACGGCGTCGGCCAGGTTGCGGTTCGAGGTCGCGATGATGCGGATATCGACCGGGACCGGTCGGCTGCCGCCGACCCGATCGATCACGCGTTCCTGGATCGCCCGCAGCAATTTGGATTGCAGTCGCACATCCATTTCGGAGATTTCGTCGAGCAGCAGGGTGCCGCCGGTGGCCTCTTCGAATTTTCCGATGCGCCGCGCGACCGCGCCGGTGAACGCGCCCTTCTCGTGGCCGAACAGTTCGGATTCCAGCAAATGCTCGGGGATCGCCGCGCAATTGATGGAGATGAACGGCTTCTTGGCACGGTGGGAGCGGATGTGGACATAGCGCGCCAGCACTTCCTTGCCGGTGCCGGATTCGCCGGTGATCATGACGGAAGCGTCGGAGCCGGCGATCTGCTGCGCGAGCTTGATCACCTTGGCCATCGCTTCGTCGCGGTAGATCAGATCGCGTGAATCGTTGGCGACGGCGGCGAGCACCGCGGCGATCAATTCCGGATCGGGCGGCAGCGGGATGTACTCTTTGGCGCCGGCGTGGATCGCGGCGACCGCGGCGCGGGCGTCGTTCGAGATGCCGCAGGCGACGATCGGGACGTGAATGTGTTCGGCCTCAAGCCGCATCACCAGATCGCGGATGTCCAGCGCGACATCGACCAGCAGCAGGTCGGCGCCCTTGCCGCCGCGCAGCACCCGCATCGCCTGTTCGTGGTCCTCGGCGTGGGTGACGGACGCGCCGTTGTCCATCGCGATTTTGGTGGCTGTCGTGAGTTGGCCCTTCAATGTGCCAACGATGAGAAGCCGCATGATTAATCTCCTGTTCGTCTGTTCGCGCCCGTTATGCGCGGGGTTCGCTAAATGAATCTCAGGCGCGTTCCGACTTGATGATTTCCGTCATGGTCACGCCAAGCTTGTCTTCCACCAGCACCACCTCGCCGCGCGCTACCAGCCGGTTATTGACGTAGATGTCGATGGCTTCGCCGACGCGGCGATCGAGTTCGAGCACGGTGCCGGGCCCGAGTTTCAGCAACTCGCCGACGTCCATCTTGGAGCGGCCGAGCACGGCCGAGACCTGCACCGGGACGTCGAACACCGCCTCCAGGTCGGCGGCAACGCGCGAGGCCTGCTCGTCCTCGTGATAGGCGATGTCGTCGATCGGCGGCACATCGGCGGAGTTGAGATCCGGAAGTGGAACCTGCGCGTCGGAGTCACTCATGGTTCAATCCTCATGTCGCAGTGTCAGCTTGATTGCGGGAAGCCATGTAGCGCCCGACAAGCTCGTTGATTTTTGCCTCGATCGCGGCACGTTCCAGCACCACCCCGCCATCGGCCCACTCGATCTTGCAGTCGCCGGTCTCGATATCCGGCTGCGCCAGGATCACGAGACGGCCTTCGAAACCGCTCTGCTTTGCCAGCCGCTCGATCCGTTCACGCGCAGCTTCGTACAGGGAATCGTTGATCCGGACCACGAGATGCGGCGTCGAGACGAGGTGCGAGAAGCAATCGCTCACCAGCCCGGTGATCTCGCCGAGCGGCTCGCCGGAGATCAGCGCGCTGCACAGCTTGCGCGCCACCGCGACCGCGACGTCGACGGCTTCCGTCTCCATCCGGGTTTCGATGCCGGAGAAGCGGTTCGCGATGGTTCGAATGTTGATGCCGATCTCTTCGAGCGCCAAGGCGGTGCGACGGTCGCTTTCCGCCTTGGCCTCGCGCATCGCGGCATCGAAACCGTCGCGATAGGCGCGGGCCTCGGCGGTGGCGATCTTTTGCGCGATTTCGGACTGCGTGGCGGGCCGCTCACGCGCCTTGTTCGGCGCCGAGAAGTCCATGTCGAACATGAATTTTGCCGGAGCCGCCATCAGTACACCAGCTCGTCGTCGGCGCGGTTCTTGGTCAGCATGATTTCCCCCTTGGCCGCGAGGTCCTTTGCCAGATTGACGAGCAGCGCCTGCGCCTCGTCGACGTCGCGCAACCGGACCGGGCCGAGTGCGGCCATGTCGTCGAGCAGCATCTTTCCGGCGCGCGACGACATGTTGCCGAGGAAGAAACCGCGGACATCCTCGTTGGCGCTCTTCAAGGCGATGCCGAGCTTGTCCTTGTCGACATTGCGCATCAAGGTCTGTGCCGATCCCGCATCGAGTTTGACGAGATCGTCGAAGGTGAACATCAACGCCTTGATGCGCTCGGCGGACTCCCGGTTCTCCTCCTCCAACGACGTGATGAAGCGGGTTTCGGTCTGGCGGTCGAAATTGTTGAAGATTTCGGCCATCACTTCGTGGGCGTCGCGACGGCGGGTCTGCGACAGGTTCGACATGAATTCGGTACGAAGCGTCTGTTCGACGCGCTCGATCACCTCTTTTTGCACCGCCTCCATCTTCAGCATCCGGGCGATGACATCGAGCGCCATGTCCTCGGGCAGGATCGCGAGCACCCGCGCGGCGTGTTCCGGCTTGAGCTTCGACAGCACCACCGCGATGGTTTGCGGATATTCATTCTTGAGGTAGTTGGCGAGTACCTCTTCCTGAACGTTGGAGAGCTTTTCCCACATGTTGCGGCCGGCGGGTCCGCGGATTTCGTCCATGATGCCGGTCACGCGATCGGCGGGCAGATATAGTTGCAGCAGCCGCTCGGTGCCGTCGAACGTTCCCATCAACGCGCCGGATGCCGACATCCGCGAGACGAATTCGAGCAGCAGGTCTTCCACCACGTCGGCCTCGACGGTGCCGAGCGTCGACATCACCATCGACAGTTCGCGCACTTCATCGTCGTCGAGCAGCGACCAGACCTTGCCGCCATATTGTTCTCCGAGCGCCAGCATCAGGATCGCGGCGCGTTTCGGGCCGCTCAGCGCCGGGCCTTTCGGCCTGTTGCCCTGACGGGCCGCCAGGCTGGCGATGACGCTGGAGATATCGTTGGCGTTTGTGGTTTGCGGTACGGCCATGTCAGATCATCCCGCAGCCGGCTCGGAGAGCCATTGACGAACAATGGAAGCGGTTTCGTTCGGATTTCGCTCGGCCAGTTCGCCGACGCGATGTACCGACTGCGCGTGGACCTGGCCCTGAACCTGGGCGACGTCGATCAACTGCGCGGCGCCGCTGGCGTTGCCAATGAGATTTTCGGTGGCGGCAGCTGCATTTCCGTCGGTCAGCGCCTGCATCGAACTTTCGTTGGTGAGGGAGGGAACCACTTCGGAAGCGAGGATGCGCCGGACCAGCGGCCGAATCACCATGAACAACACCACGAGACTGAGCAGCATCATCACACCGAGTTCGATGACGTACATCACATCGTCCTTGGTGAACTGCAGCATGCCGAGCAGGCCGGTCGGCTCGGCGAGCGGGGGCACGGCCGGCGCTTCGGCGAATTTGAGGTTCACGACCTCGACCTGGTCGCCGCGCTTCTGATCGAAGCCGATCGCCGAGCGCACCAGCGCCGCAATCCGGTCCAGTTGTTCCTTGCCGCGTTCCTGATAGACCATCTCGCCTTTGTCGTTCTTGAGATAGCTGCCGTCGACCAGCACGGCGACCGAGATGCGGTTGACCCGTCCGGCCTCGGTCACTTCGGTCTTTGTGGTGCGGGAAATTTCGTAGTTGTTGGTTTCTTCGGTCTTCTTGCTCTGGTCGCGGGCGGTCGCCGCATTGTCCGGGCGCTGATTGCCGGGCAATTCGTTATTGACGGTGACTTGACCGCTGTTGTCGGCGGTCGCCGAGGATTCTTCCCGGGTCTGGCTCGAGCGCAACACCCGGCCTTCGGGATCGAAGTGGTCCGAGGTCTGCGTGACCTTGTTATAGTCGAAGTCGGCCGAGAGCTGGACGCGGGCGCGGCCGGCGCCGACCACCGAGGACACGATCGCCTCAACCTGATTGCGCATCCGCTTTTCGAAACCGGCCCGGCGCTCGTCTCCAACGGCGTTGTCGGCGTCACCGCCTGCGCCGTCGGCGAGCAACTGGCCGGCCTCATCGACGATCGATACCCGCTGCGGCTTCAAGCCGTTGACGGCGGAAGCCACCACGTGGCGGATGGCCTTGATCTGTTGCGGTTCCAGCGACCCGCGCACCCGCACCACGATCGAGGCCGAGGGTTCGGGGGTTTCGCGCGAAAACAGCGGCCGCTCGGGCAGCACCAGATGGACCCGCGCCGCCTGGATGCGGTCGATGGCGCGGATGGTGCGGGCCAATTCGCCCTCCAGCGCCCGCAAATGATTGATGTTTTGCACGAAGCTGGTGGTGCCGAGCGCGTCGGATTTATCGAAAATCTCGTAACCGACGCCGCCGCCCTTGGGCAGGCCGCCCTCGGCGAGCTTTATGCGCAGCCGCGTGACCTTGTCCTTCGGGACCATGATCACGGCGCCCTCGTTGCGCAGCTCGAAGGGAATCGCCTGGCGTTCCAGGTCCTTGATGATACCGGAGGAATCCTCGAAGCTGAGGTCGGTAAACAGGGTGGTCATCTGCGGCGTGGTGACGCGCATGATGACGAAGGCGAAGAAGCCGATCAGCGCGGCCGTCACCGCCACCATCGCCATCAACCGCGAAGCACCCAGACCTTTTAGGAAGCCTACAAGACTCTGCACCAACCGCCCCCGAGATTCGGCCCCAAGAGCCGACTGGGCAATTATTGCCTATGGGATGGTTTCGATATGGTTAACGAGCGTTAAGGGCCGCGAGGAAAGTTCAAAATAGAAAAAATCGGCTTCGTAAAGTGAAGCCGATTTTCGTCAAATGCCGGAGTTTTCGGAGGATTATTGGCGATATTGCTGGATGCGGGTGGTGCGCAGTCCCGCCAGGCCATGCTGATCGATGGAAAACTGCCAGGAAAGGAATTCGTCGACCGTCAGCGTATAGCGGCTGCAAGCCTCCTCAAGGGAGAGCAGACCGCCGCGGACAGCGGCGACGACTTCGGCCTTACGGCGGATAACCCACCGTTTAGTGCCGGGCGCGGGCAAATCCGCAATTGTTAACGGACTGCCGTCAGGCCCGATGACGTATTTTACCCTCGGGCGATGGGGTTCTGTCATGGCGTACTCACAAACTCTCAACCACTGAACTCACCGTGATAACCTACGCCGCGTGACTTAAAATTTGCCTAAGCCGAAAGCTGCAATACGAATCTCCTTGAAAATGCTTCCCAAAACCTTCAGCCCGGCGTTTGGGGACGCCGGGCTGAAGGAGTGTAAACGAATTGATAATGAGCTCGGGGCTTGATCGCTTGGGGAGCTAGAGTCTTTTCCGTTCCGATTGAATCGGAACGGAGGCTCTATTTCTTTGTTATGACGCGTTTTCTTGACGCGAACCGGCATCCACTTCGCTGGAAAACGCTCTAGTTCACGATGCTTTGGACCTGATTGACCGTGAAGGTTTGACCGTCGATCGACAGCAACGGCGGCGACTGGGTGAGATCGACCGAGTTGACCACCCCCTGTACCTGGGTGGCGATGGCCACGGGATTGCCCGCGCCGTCGGTTCCGACGGCTGTGAGCTTGTACTGGCCATCCGGCAACTGCGTGCCGTCATTGCCTTGGCCGTTCCAGGTGAACGACTGATTGTTGCCGGCGCTGACGGCGAGAGTGCTGCTGAAGACCGTCTGCCCGGTGCTGTTCGCGATCGAGACGTTGACGTTGGCGTCGCTTGGAAGACTGAGATCCCAGGTGGCCGAGGATTTGGTCAGGGCCGCTGTGCTGCCATTGACCACCGCTGTCTTGCCGACGAATCCCAGTGCCTGCGTTGATTGGGCGGTCTGCTGCAGCGAGATCAAGGTCGCCAAGGAGTCGTTGGTGTTGAGCTGCTGCTGGACGCCGGCGAATTGCACCAGCTGTTGGGTGAACTGGTTGGTGTCCAGCGGTGAGGTCGGATCCTGATTCTGCAGTTGCGTCGTCAGCAGCGTTAGAAAGCTTTGAAAGTTGCCGGCAATTTGCTGGGAAGCCAGCGCGTTGGTGGCTGCGGTCGTGGAGCCGGAGGATGAGGCCGGCAGTGGCGTCGTTCCTGAAATCGGAACGCTGCCCTGGGTTGGTGCTGCTGCTGTTATTGCCATGTTCGTCCCCTCAGACCTTGATGTCCACGCCGCTGCTCGATCCGGAGATGCGGCCGTATGTCCGTCCCGCGATCGCCGCGGGGAGTACATCGTTGTCGCTGATCACCAGGCGCTGCGCGTTGCGGCCGCTTTCGTTGCCATTGTTCTGACCGGAAGAGGACTGATCGCGCAGGCTGAATTGCAGACCGCCATTGCCGGTCTTCAGTCCGGCGTCATCCAGCGCGCGCTGCAACTGGGGTGCGTCCTGGCGCAACAAGGACAGCGTTTCCGGCTTTTCCACCGTCAAATGCGATGTCACCTGGCCGTTGCGATCGACATCGATGCGAACGTCGATGCGGCCAAGTTCGGCTGGATCGAGCCGGATATCGAAGCGGCTTTTGCCGCTTCGTGCAGAGGTGGCGATCTCAAGTGCGAGCCCGCTTAACGGCACCGGCGCATTCGTTGCCGCCGCGGCGCTCAAGGATGGCGCCGCGCCCGGGGCCGTGGTGAGCTGGGCCTGAAAAGTTCCTGTGGCCGGAACGACGGTATTCGATGAATCGGCCTGCGTATGTTCGGTGCCGGCGGTCGGAGACGACTGTTGTTGGGCCAATCCCGTGCCTGACGCCGATGAAGCGCTGGCGGAAGTATCGGTTTTCGCCGCCTCGACAAGGCCTTTGCCGGTGTCCTGTTGGGCCGCGACGGCGAGTGGTGGCGCGACATTGTTCTGAGCCGCGCCGGTCGGTGCGGCGGGATCCGGCGTGCCATCTGGGGCGCCCGGAGCGGCGTTCTTCGTCGGCTCCGTTGCGACCGGGGTCTTGAGGAGCGTGGGTTTTGCTGCCCCCTGGGCCGTCGCGGAGATGGCAACCAAGCCCGTCTCGGTTCCTGTGGTGGCCGCACTTGCCCCGGCCTGCGCCGCCGTTTTTTCGTCGGCGGTGGCGGTGGCGGTGGCGGTGGCGGTGGCGGTGGCGGTGGCGGTCGCTGTGGTCGCATTGACCTTGGTCTGGGCTGCCGCTGCTGCGGCCGTGGCTGGCGAACTGGCAGCGATGGCCGCCGCCGCGATCGCAAGCGGTGCCGAAGCATTGCCGGACGCCGGTGTCGCAGCGGGGGCAATCGCCGAGACAATGGCGACCGGAACCGCAGTGGCGCCAGCGATCGGCGTCACGGCCGCTCCGCCCTGCGACGCCGAAGAGGTCTGATTGGCCTCAGGGTTGCTGTCGGAAGACGGTTTTTCGGTTGATTTGCCGGTATCGGCCTTTGAATCGGTGGACTTCGCCTGGGAGGGCGGGGCCGCATCGGCCTTGGCGTTCGCACTGGCATTGGCCGCGGCAGTGGCGTCCGCATTGGCATTGGAAGCCCGTGTGGCGGCGCGATCGTTGGCAGCGTTCGTTGCTGCCCGATCGGCGGCCGCAGCGTCGGAAGCTCTTGTATCCGTTACCGGGGGTACGTCGTCGGAGCGGCGCGGCGCGGCAGATGGCGTCGGTGCGGCCGGAGCTGCGCTGGTGTCGGCGGCCACGTTGCTGTCGACCAGCGCTTCGAAACTATCGTTTTGCTGGGACTGGTCGAACGTGGTCGCCCGCTGTGGCGGGGGCTGGAAAAACACATGGGTGGGTGCTTCTGACGTGACGCTCAACACGGCGCGGCCTTTCGCAATGAACTGGACCTAAGATCAGCAAGGACCGGGCCATTTCGATTTTTTAAAAAATACCATTGTTTTTCAACGTGTTATCTTGAGGCCAAGGTATCGGCGAAGCCGCTGCGGCGGTTCTTTTTCTGCCCGGCGGCAAGATTTGCCGTTTGCGGGTCGCCCAAAGAAAGCGAGCGTGATTGCCTCACGGGAATACGGCCTATATTAAAGAGCAGCTTTTCAGCCGTTTTCCGAACCGCCCACTCGCTTTCTGCGGAACTGCATCGCAAACTCGCTTCCTGATCGCAGAAAGCACCCGATGCCGCCCGCGATCGCATCAACGACCGGAACCATGCGCAACAGTCTGGATCTTGAAGGCCGCCCACAGGACACAAGGATCGTCGTCGCCATGTCCGGCGGCGTCGATTCCTCGGTGACGGCTGCGCTGTTGAAATCCGAGGGTTACGACGTCGTCGGCATCACCCTGCAGCTCTACGATCATGGTGCCGCCACCCACCGCAAGGGCGCCTGCTGCGCCGGGCAGGACATCCACGATGCGCGCAATGTCGCCGAACGGATCGGCATCCCGCATTACGTGTTGGATTATGAGAGCCGTTTCCGGGAATCGGTGATCGACAATTTTGCCGAGAGTTATGCTTCGGGCGAGACGCCGGTGCCTTGCATCGAGTGCAACCGCTCGATCAAATTCCGCGATCTGCTCAAGACCGCGCGCGAACTCGGCGCCTCGGCACTTGCCACCGGCCATTATGTCGCCTCGCGCCGTCTTGCCGATGGCTCGCGCGCGCTGGTGTGCGCCGCCGACGCCGATCGCGACCAGAGCTATTTCCTGTTCGCGACCACGCGCGAACAACTCGATTATTTGCGTTTTCCATTGGGCGACATGACCAAACCGCAGGCGCGCGAACTGGCGCGGCGCTTCGGACTCAATGTCGCGGACAAGCAGGACAGCCAGGACATCTGCTTCGTGCCGACCGGCCGCTATACCGACGTCATCGGCCGGTTGAGGCCGAATGCGGTTCTGCCCGGCGACATCGTCGACCTCGACGGCGCCATCATCGGCACGCATCAAGGCATCGTCCATTTCACGGTCGGCCAGCGGCGGGGCTTGGGCATCGCTTCCAGCGCGCCGCTGTATGTGGTGCGGTTGGAGGCCGCGAGCCGCCGCGTCGTGGTGGGTCCGCGCGAGGCGTTGCGGGTGGATCGCGTCGCGTTGCGCGACGTCAACTGGATTGGCGACGGCGTGCTTGACCGCGCGGTCGGCGAGGGTCTGGAGATTTTCGTGCGGGTGCGATCGACTCGCGCGCCGCAGCCGGCGTGGCTGCGTGCAGCCAATGGCGGCTATGAAGTCGAACTCGTTGCCGGTGAAGAGGGCGTGTCCCCAGGCCAGGCTTGCGTGTTTTACGACGCAGCTTCCGGGCAGGCGCGCGTGCTCGGCGGCGGGTTCATCCAAAGCGCGACCGCGAAGACGACCACGGCCAGAGCCGCGGTGCCGCCACAGGCGGTCGTCGAGGCAATGCGCGGATAAAATTTTGAGGCGCGGGGGCATGGCTGCAGATATCGACCGCGCGGGGGTCGCAAAGGCTTATGAGCGCTGGGCGCCGGTGTACGATCTGGTGTTCGGCAAGGTCTTCGACCACGGCCGTCAATCCACCATCGCGGTCGCCGACCGGATCGGCGGCCGCATTCTCGATGTCGGCGTCGGCACCGGATTGTCGCTATCGGATTATTCGCCGGCCACCAAATTATGCGGCGTCGATATCTCCGAACCGATGCTGCGCAAGGCGCAAAGCCGCGTGCGGGCGCTTGGTCTTGCCAATGTCGAGACGCTCGCGGTCATGGATGCCAAGAATTTGGCATTTGCGGATTCGGTTTTCGATGCGGTGGTCGCGCAATACGTCATCACCGCCGTGCCTGATCCTGAAGCCACGCTCGATGATTTCATCCGCGTGCTGAAACCGGGCGGCGAACTTATTCTGGTCAATCACATCGGCGCCGAGAGCGGGCCGCGGCGTATCTTCGAACTGGCGTTCGCGCCGTTGGCGCGGCGGCTGGGCTGGCGTCCGGAATTTCCCTGGGCACGCCTGACCAATTGGGCGGCTAAACACGGCGGCGTCAGCCTGACCGAGCGTCGCCCGATGCCGCCAATGGGGCATTTCTCCCTGATCCGTTACCGTAAATCCTGAAAGACACCCTCGCAGCCGCGACATGCGCGGCGCGGTGAAAGATGCGCCGGCCCGTTTTCTCCCGGGAACCTCCCCGTCTGCCGGTTGTTTTCCCGGCATGAGAATGAAACCTTCGCTCTTCCTTTCCGGCGTGCTGATGGCGGCGTCCAGCATGGCGAGCGCCCAGGCCCCGCCGACCCCGGCGACGCCACCGGCTCAAACCGCGCCGGCAGCGTCCGCGCGCCCAGGTGAGTGCGCACAAACGCCACCGGCGCCGGAGCGGGGCATCGTCGTTCCGGATGGCACGACGACCGGCCAGCGCGCCGAGCCGCTTGGCGACAAGCTGGCAAAGTCCGAGGGCGTGCTGTGCCCGCCGGCGGGAGTGGACCCGGAAATCCGGGCCCCGACCCCCGAGACCGGCGATACGTCGGTGGTCGCTCCGCCCGGCAGTCCCGGCGGCGATCCGAGCATCCGGCCGAAATAAGCCGGTTTTGCAAGGCACTTTTCGTGCAAATGCCGGGTTTGCAGAAACGGGCGAAACAAGCGGGTTTGCTTGACACACCCTTGACCGGCTTCTTATATGCCGCGCGTTCGCGACTGCGGTATATTAAAGCCGCGTCGGCGGACGCCGTGGCGGGGTAGCTCAGCTGGTTAGAGCACGGGAATCATAATCCTGGGGTCGGGGGTTCGAGTCCCTCTCCCGCTACCAGTAAAATAAGATACTTCTCGCATTTTAAAAAATCTGAAAACTTTCGTACCACAATTCGTACCGCATATGTGGATGCGTTACCCTGCCGCCGTTTGGGATATGTGGGGAAGCGAATGACTCTTAATCATCGGGTCCCAGGTTCGAGCCCTGGTGCGCCCACCACTTAATGCCTTAAAATCACTCAATAAAACGGATCGGTGGATAAACCCCTGTTGGGGCACTTTTGCCGTAGGGCACTATTGGGACACTTACGTGAGGCTCTCCAGTTGAACCCTGATGTTTTCTCCGCGCGCAGCAGCGCGCTTCAGGTGCGCGCGCTACTGGGACCGTGACGCGAGCAGTTGGTATCTCCGCCATGGATTGCCTGACGATGACCGCGTCAACGCGCCGGGAGATATTTGCCAAAGCCAGTCGTAACTCTTCTTTCCTAAAGCTCGCAGTTTTGTTCTGAATGGCGCGCCATTTGCGTACAAAACCACGAGCATTTCGGTTCGCGTTTTGTTTGCCGGCAATGACGGCGTGAAGGACGTCTTTGCCTTGCGCGGATGCGCCTCGGTGCCATTTTCCCCGTCCTCACTGGCCGTGAATTGGAGTACGCACCGGGAGCGGCCTGGGAAGGATGCATTCCAAAATCGCGCGTGCGCGCTGCTCCAGCGGCGATGCCCCGGATTCATCAAACCCCAGCTCGCCACCCTCAGGTCAAAGCCCCTGTAGGGTCTCGGTGGCTCCATGAGATCAAGTTCGACGGCTACCGCGTCCAGGCCCGCGTCAATCCCGGACGGAAGAAGGTCTACACCCGCAATGGACTCGACTGGACGAAACGGTTTTCAGTCATCGCTGGCGCCCTCGATATTTCCTGTCAGGCTAGGGCCGCCGTCCCAAGGTTGGAAAACATTTCTCAACAATCATGCCGACGGCATCGCGGCGATGGATCTGTTCGTCGTCCCAACGATTTCGTTTCGTTTGCTCTATGGCCTGCTGATCACGGGGCATGGCCGGCGGCAGATTCTATGGTTTGGCGTCATATCGCATCCGACCGCAGAATGGATTGCAAATCAGCTCACGGAAGCATGCGGCTGGGAACAGGCTCCCCGCTATCTCATTCGTGACCGGGACGGGGCCTATGGTGAGGTCTTTATCCGTAGACTTAGATCGATGGGCATTCGCGACCGACCGACATCGCCGCGTTCCCCGTGGCAAAACGCATATGCTGAAAGGCTGATCGGTTCGATCCGACGGGAATGCGTCGATCATATCATCGTGTTAGGCGAACGACATCTTCGTCACGTCCGGTTGTCGTACATGCAATACTACAATGAGGTACGTACCCATCTGTCGTTGAACAAGGATGCGCCGGCACCGCGCCCCGTTCAGCGCGCTGGACACATTCTTTGCCGTCCGATCTTGGGTGGATTGCACCAGCAGTATGTCCGGATTTGATTTACGACAGGCACAGCCGGACGTATTTCCGCGCAACGATGATATCACGATCGCCGATTGACTTTTTACGCAGAGATTGCAAAGATAAAAAACTAAATGTAACGTAGTAACAACCATAAATTTTTCTATATATCATCAAAACTAGAAGCTTCACAGTTATCAAGCTCGAAGTGTCAACGGTCATGCCGGGGATCCTGGGTTTGCTTTGGGTTTGCTGGCAGAGCGGCCGGGCAATTCACGTGGATGTCGAATGCTGCTATTCAAGCGTGATCCGAGTGGGCTGTATCTCTCGACCGACCAGAATGACGCACGAGTGGCGTTCCTGTTTCAGGATTCGACCCAGACCCCTCCAACCTTTCAACT
Source organism: uncultured Alphaproteobacteria bacterium (assembly GCA_963814615.1). Lineage (GTDB taxonomy): Bacteria > Pseudomonadota > Alphaproteobacteria > Rhizobiales > Xanthobacteraceae > Bradyrhizobium. Next base: position 829,947 of record CAWFDN010000002.1, read on the forward strand.
GACCGGGCAGAGCTGGGCCGACCCCAATTCGGCCGGTTATCTCGCTTTCTTTGCGCCCTCGAGCACACGCGTTTGGAATACCTTCGCCGCAGGCGTGCGCGCCGCCTTCGCCCAAAATGACAATTCAGGGCCACAGATCGGCTGGTTCCCGGAGCCGCTGACGTCCGTTACTCCAGGTCCGACGATCTTTCTCGTCGGGCAAGGGACGCCGCCGACGTTGAGCCAGTCATTTAACCTGGTATTCCGCAACAGCACCTGCGTGGTACAGCCTCCCCAATTCGGCGGGAGTGCCCCCGTTCAGTTCGACGATAGTTCCAACAGCATTGTCATTTCGGGGCTGGCCTCGGTCCAACTGTCGGTCACGCTACCGTCCGGCTCTGCGATCACCTTTCCCACCGATGGACCCGCCATAACCACCCTGTCGCTGCCGCTGACCGGCGCGCTGGCGGGCGTCGCTACCTTCGCCATCCAGATCGACGCCGGTTCGCTGTCGCAGTTCGAGGCCGGGATGATGTATTTCTCCCCGGTCGGCGGTGAACTCATTGCCGCGCTGAACTATCCGGCATTCCGTGCGCCGGTCGGCACGTCCGCGCCGCTCAATTTCAATGTGTCACTCGACGTGTTGGCGCCTCTCTGCCCGACGCGAAGCTTTTTTCAGTTCGGCGATCCGCTGCTCGGCTCTTATTTCGTGACCGCGACCGGCAAGCCATTCGCTTTCCAGACCGTTGGTGGAACCGATATCACCAAAATGAGCCGGCTCGTGTTCGCTGGTCGACCTCAGTCGAGCCCGACCGATACGGCCTTCTACTACCTGACGCCGGCCGGTCAGTTCGGGCTCACGATCGACGGCGGCGGGACTAGTCCGCAAACCGCGCAGCCGACGGTGACGCAGATGCTGTGCGGCGTCACCGGAACCGAATTCCTGAGGGTCGGCGTCGGTACAACGCCGGATGCGCTGGAATTCGTGCCGGGCGGGGCCGCATGGCGCCTCACTGTGGATCCGAGTTCAACCGCGCCGGTCTATCTCGACCACACCGCTACCACGTCGTGGGCGCGGGTCGTCACCACGAACGGCGCCTATATCTCGCAGCCGGAGCGTTCCCCGCTGTTCAGCCAGTCGTCCAACGCCGTCGCCAATGTGGCGGCGTCGGGGCTCTCGGTCTATGTGCTCGATTTCGATCCGACCGACGCCTGGCGTCCGGCCGAAACGCATGGCGACGTGCCACTGGTGCCGCTTGTGCCTTATGCCGGGCTGGATTTCACAACCAACCCGAATATCAATCTCCCTCAATATCTCGAGATGGAATCCGGCGCGCTGAATCCCTCACGCGCCAATGCCTTCGTCGTAGCACCTGCCGTGCAGGCTCGCGGGGTCCGCGCGCTGACCAGCGACACCTCGAAACTTGCGATGACACCGCAGGGGATGCTGGTCGGCCTGAAGGGTGACCCCGCGGTATGGGATGCGCTGCAAATTGCGATCAGCAATGCGATCACCCCGATCCTCGAATTCGACGGCATGGGCCCGTCGATCCGAAAGGCAGTGCAGAAGAACCAGATTTTCACGGTCGTCAGCGTCAACCCCGCGAATCCGGGTAACGCCAAGCCGCCGAACCCTTCGCTGTTCACCTTCGACAAGCGCTTTCTCGAGATCGGCGACTGGACCTTCGATCTTTCGCCCGCCGGTCTGGCGGCGCCCGACAAAACGCCGCCGATCTTCATCATGAAGTTCTATCCGGGCAAATCGATCAACGACCTCGTCGGTGCCGTGAGCCTGTGGTCGGAGCCGGAGACGTTCAACGCCGACCCGACCCTGATTTAAACCTATCTTGCCAAGGTCATCGCCAAGGCGAAGGCGTCCGTCTATCCGAACGGGCCGGACCAGGAGGACGAGAATTCGCTCTACTACAATTTCTACCAGACGGTCATGGATCCGAACTTCAGCGGCATTCTCGTCGTCAACTGCAACATGCGGCTCGACCTTCTGCCGCCCGCGATCAGCGCCGTTCTGGGCGGCATGAAGGATCCGGGGATCGCGGGTTTCCGCGTGCATCACGTCGGCGTCACAATCAACGATACCGATCCGACGAAATCCACGCCGACGCTGGCGCAGAGTGCCATGTTCGCGCTGGTCGACTATGAATGGAACCCGGTCGAGCCGGCATCCCCCTACGACTTCCAGGTCGAATATCTGCGCGCGCTGTTCACCAATTCGGAACTGCGCAGTTTCTCCTGCAAGATAAATCTCACCATCGACAATCTGTTCAAGACCAGCGTCACGTTGCGGCCCGATGGCGGCGTGAGCACCGGAAAAAATGTCGTCGTCATCATGGGCTCCTACCAGGCCCACAAGACCAGCGGCGACGACAAGACATCCGGACAGGGCGTCTACTCCTTCACGTCGCAACGGCAGTTCCAGTTCGACTTCGGAAAGAACAGCTATCTGCAAAGCATCACGCTCACCAAGCTGCAATTCTCCTTCGATCAGGAGGGGCCAGCAGTAGTGGTGGATCGCCCCGCCTATAAATCCTCCACCAGCCCGATCAGCGCGCATTTCGGCATCTGGGGCAGCATCACATTCAACGACCTCAAGGTCCTGGACGTCTTCTCGTTCGAGCAACTGGTCTTTTCGGGCCTTGGCATCAATGTCGGCTTCGATCTGATCATCAATACGCGGAACAAGGATAGTGACCCGCCGCCGCCGCAACCCTCGACTGAGGGGCTGAGCCTGACCTTCGCTCCCGGCGATTTGCGTCTCGACCTCGGCGCCACGGTGGCTCGCCGCGACGCCTCTAGCCTCCTCAATCTGCTCCCGTTCAAGCTGAAGTCGTTCCTCTATTCCGAGAACGCCGATGAAACCATCGAAAGCCTGAACTACTATTCGCTCGGCTCGATACCAGGCTTGGCGGAAAACGGAATCGCGCTGCAGAACAAGTTCAACTACGCGCTGCTGTTCGACCTCGACCTGGGCTCGATGGGTGGCCTGGTAGGATCGCTCTCCGCCTTCAAGTTCAGCATCCTGATCGGCTGGTTGGCCGGGGAGAACGGCGGCATTGCTTTCGGCGTGCAACTACCGCAGGTCAACGGCAAGCTCGAGATCAAGATCGAAGGCGTACTGACAATATCGATCGAGCAGTTCAACCTCGAATATGCGACCGATCCCCCGCCATCGATGCTCGTGCTTGGCATGCACAATTGCTACATCGAGATTCTCGGCAATCGCCTGCCTCCCGAAGGGACCGTCAGTATCGGCCTGTTCGCGCCGTCCGCGGGCGCCGCCCAGATCGGCTGGATCGGCGCTTACAGCAAGGACGGGGGCGGCGACGGCGGCGGTAAGAACGACGGTAAAAACTCTCCGCAGCTCATCTCTGCCGGGAGCGGCGACGATGGCGGCAAAGGCGGCGGGGGCAAGGTCTTCGACCTCGACTATCTCGGCCTCGGCCAGCGCGTCGGGCCCGACCCGAAAAACCCGCCGGCGGATTTCGACGCCTTCCTGAAATACATGAAAGGCCCGTTCTGGGACGCACTCAAGGACAAGCAATACGCCGAGATTTATCACCCCGACGGCAAATGGATCGCCATTACGCATTTCAAGCTGCTTGAGAAGATCGAGATCGGTTTCGTCTTCTACGACGTCACGCCGTTCTACAGCCTGTTGCTCAGGATCACCGCGGGCAAAAGTTTCAAGGGCTTCGAATTCGAGATCACCTACACCAAGGTCAGTGACACCATCGGCCTGTTCGCGGGGAAAATCGTCCTGCCGGACAGTTTGCGCACCTTCGAAGTCGGGGCCGCCTCCGTCACGATGCCGACCATCGGCATCGACATCTATACCAACGGCAATTGGAAGGCCGATCTCGGCTTCCCCGAGGGCGACAACTGGAGCGTCTGTTTCCGGGTCGAGGCGATGGCGGGACCGATCCCGGTCACCGGATCGGGCGGCTTCTACATCGCGAGCCTCAGTTCCGCGACCGATCCCAAAGTGTTCGTCGGGGACTACGCGAGCATTCTCGAATTCGGCCTAGCGGCGCGGCTTGGGGTCGGGAAGGATTTCACCGCGGGGCCGCTGAAGGCCGGTGTCAGCCTTACCTTCTTCGGCATCATCCAGGGCGCGACCGGCTATTTGACCGGCGGCGGCATCGAAGACTTCATCAAGGAGCCGGATGCGCTCGCGCTGCAAGGCCAGTTCGGCATCATCGGTGAAATCTACGGGTCGATCGACTTCGTCATCATTAAGGCGAGCGTCAACGTCCGGATCGAGGCCAGCGTCGGCATCGTTCTGATGTTCGAGCCGCATATTGCCGGCGGCAGCGACGGCTCCGTGCTGCTGTACGTCGAGGCGAGCGTCAGCGTCAGCGTCACGGTGTCGATCGATCTCGGCCTGTTCTCGGTCGATATCAGCTTCAGCTACGGGGCCTCGTTCCGCTTCGACTGGCAACTCGCCGGGGCGAAGTCGAACAGCCAGGCCAGGGCGCTGTTCGTCGCGCAATTTGTGGCCGCCGGACGTCTGTTGGCCGCGCCGCAGCCGGTGCCGCTGTGTCCCCACCTGCAAGCGACGCTGCCGCTGATGTTCCTGCCGGAGTTCACGGTTGTATTCCCTGACGCGGCAGCTGTGGGCGCGCCATGGTTCGTCACTTCGCTCGGCATCCCGTATGACAACGCCCCATTGTCGAATCCGACCTATGCCGATTTCAAGCCGTTCGAGTCCGTGACCACTCAGCTCGCGACCTTCGCGCTGATGAACGCGCTCAACCTGCCGGCTTACAATTCCACCGTATTGCTGGTCGGCGATCCCACGAAGAATACCCTGGGCCTCAAGGACATCGACAGTTTGCCCGATCTGCTGACCGGCTGGATCGACTATCCAACGGTGCTGAGCCAACTCGCGCTGTTCCAGGGAACGGTGAAGATTCCGAAGAAGGACCCGAACGACCCGAACGGGCAGGTGTATTACGCGACCGCCTTCCCGATGCCGCCGTTCCTCAAGCTTGCGACCAACGGGCGGCTGGATGAGACCGGCAAGGCCGCGGATCTGGCCTATCAATTCCTGACGCAGAATCCGGTCCCGGCAAGCTATCTGCAGACCGTGGACAACTATTTCAACCAGCTGTTCGTCAACCGGACGTCGGGATCGAGCCATGAACCGATGCTCAAAGCCCGGGCGCTCGCCGGCGCGCTGACGCCTCTCGACCAGGAAATCTTCCTCGACTATTTCAAGGGCCTGATCCGCGGCGCCGTGCACGAGCTGCTGGTCACGCTGCAGGATTCGGGCAACAGCGAAGCCGCGCTCGACACATTATTCATGGGAGCCGTCGGAGCACAACGCATCAGGGCGCTCGCAGGGCAGATGTCGAGCATCGCCCGAGGCGGCGTCCGGCTGCCATACATTGACGGCCTCACCGTTCCCGGCGGTTCGCCGCCCCTGAAGACGACCAATCCGCTGTTCGCCTTGCTGTGGCAGGAATTCCCAGTCGGCGGCTTCGCCAACAAGTCCAGTTACACGGTCGCGCTCAGCAATCCGGACGGCACCCAGAAATGGCTCACCGCCAATTCCGCCGATGCAACGTTCACGATCACCAACGACGCGCACGGCGTGACGCCTTATCAGGGACTGCACGAATCCGACGTGGCCAAGCCCAATGCGCCGACGCCGATCCCGCTGACGCAGACCGGTCCGCAAGCTTTCGCCTTCCAGAATCGCATCGTCTGGACAGCGCCGGCACCGCCGACGCCGCGCAGCCTGCGCCCGTTCCCGCCGAACCTCACGCGACTTCAGAGCGCCCAGAGCGGCGCAATAAGGGTCCGCGTGAAATCTCGCCCGACCGGCGCGGCGTATCTACCCGGAGGTACAACGGTTCCGCCGGCCGATATCACTTTCGCGACCACCGTCAATTTGACGATCAAGCAGATTCCGGGCGCCACCAAAGGCAGCGTCCTGAAGGAGGTCTATACTCTGAGCGGCGCGAGCCAGTCCGACGAGGCGTTGCTCGGCCGGATCCTGGCCGTGTTGAAGCCGCCGACTGTCAACCGGCCCATCGCCAAGATCGAAATTCTTTACCCGACGGAGTTTGGAACGCCCGGCCTCGTCTCGGCCGATGTCAAACTCACCGACGTTTTCGTCCTGCGTACAAACACCACCTCGGTATCGCAGCCGCCGCAGGGACTGATGGCGATGGGAGCGCAGGCTCCCGACAGCGTCGCCGTCGGCGCCGATCTCGATCTGTCGAAGGACGGCGGTTACGGCTTCCTACAGATCATCCAGCAGGCAACGGTGACGAACGCGCCCGGCTACTACTTGCGTTACGTCGATGCCGCCGGGAATTCGCTGGATCATTTGTTCGCCCAAGCGGGTCCAGCAACCATCACCTTGGTGATCAGCTATGCGGGCGTCGGGGCCACCAAACTCCTGGATTCGCCGCTCGCGATCGAGCCCTACTACAATTCGATCGTCCTGAAAAACCTCACCGACGATCAATTCAAGCTGCTGTACTACGCCGAGACGGCCGAGACGGCGCTCGACACCCGTTATGTGGCGCTTGCAGCCGGCACCGCGGGCATCGAGCTCACGCGTGATGAGAGCGTCATGCATCTGAAACCGTCGCCGGCCTTTGCCGCCGCGGTCGGAACCAGCAACGCGACGGCCCGCACCCGGACGCAAATGATCAGGGCGCTGGATGCCGCCGGCGTCACCGATCGGGATCATATCCGCAGACTGCTCGTCGACTCCGGCAGCGCCCCGGCATCGCTCAACGCGCTCTACAGTCTGGTGGCCTATCAGATTCAGAAAACCACGGGCTTCAAGGAGAGCTATTTGTCGGCGCCGCTGCAGCCGCAGAAGCCGAAGCCGGGCGATACGACCGGCTCTTACCGGATTGTAGCGCCGCTCTACAATCTCGCCACCGCCAACGATGGCGTCGCGGTGCCCAACCGCTACGCCAGCATCAACGACCCGTTCGGCCTGTCAGTCTTCGTCAACGATGCCTTCGGCAATCAATTGCCGACGCCGCTGACCTATTCGGGCACCAACCTTTACTTCGACCCGATTCTGCCGCTCGACCAATGGCAGGGGATCGTGCCGAAGTATGATTTCACTAACCGGCAACCGGGCGTGCTTTCGCTGCACTTGGAGCCAAGCCAGACCGCCTTCGCCGGTATCTCGCAGGACCAGAGAGACGCCGCGCTGACGCATTACGTCACTATCCAGGACCAGATCGAAGGGCCCGGAGTTCTCGTTCTACGTCGAGACCAACCTCGCTCTGCAGTCGAACAGCAGCAGCCTCGTCGCTATTCCGCTGTCGCAAGCCGACACCACAAAGGTGACCGGCATAGTGGCCGGCATGATCGCCTGGCTGAAGAATCCGACCAACTCGAATTTCCCTGCGGCAGTCGACATCTCCGTCGCCGTATCGGGCCCCGGCACGCTGCCGCCGCTGTTCGACATCGTGGTGCTGTTCGGCATCGAGCGCGATCCGAATATGGTCGCGCCGGAAATCAGAAACAGCTTCCCGCCGGCCCAGACGGTGGCGACGGCGATCGTCCCGACGACCGGCGGCTCCGGGAACATCGGGGTGTTCGCCGCGGATTTCGCTGTCGCCTTCCCGGCGCTGAAACTTGCCGTCGGCATGAATAGCGGCGCTGCGGCGCCCGCGCACCAATCGAAAGCGGGACGTGCCCGTAAGCGGCTCAAGATGCTGGGTCTTGCCAACGACGGCACCGGCGGCGCGCGCGCCGGCGAGCAGTCGATCTGGGCGGTCGCGGCCAGTTTGCTCGACATTTCCATCGGCAAGGGAGCCAAAGCGGGGCCGCGCTTCCTGTCGCCAAAACCGCTCGACAATACGCTCAACAGCGACACTGTACCGCTGCCGGTCCTGAATCCGGTCCTGGGGTCGCTGCCCGCGCAGCAGCTTTTCATCGACGTGGACCTCGACCAGTTGAATCGCGTGTTCTTCCAGGCTGTGGACAACGTGCTGCAACCAGCTTCAGCCGCGAAGGCGTTCGAACTCGATCCGAGCCACGCCGCCTACGACGCGATCGTCAAAGGCCGCGAGACGTTGGCGCAGAAATACGCCACCTTCGAAGTCGACTGGCTGTTCGAAGCGGGGTCGCCCTTCACCGGCACGACTGTGCAGTTCGGCAGCGCGCGTGACGCCTTCGAGCAGCAGATGCGCGCCGCCCTGATGACCGCCTATTCGGTGGATACGATCGTGCAGTACGACGTCGTCTGGAACAATCCGGTTTCCGCGGCTGCCGACGGCTATATCGAATTGTTCGGCCAAGTCGAGGCGATGCTCAAGGGCAACTACTCGGTAGACGGCACTAACCTCGATGCAACGACGCTTACCCCGCACGGTCTTTCGACCGCCAAGTCCGTCGACTTGTACATGATGTTCACGGCGGACGACGGACAGACCGCGCCGCCCAACGCTGTCTATTCGGCCATCGGCGTGACCGACACCACCTTCACCGTCAGCAATGTCCCGAGCGGTTCCGGGACCGGCCATTTCAGCGCCACCCGGCAGAATGCCGGCCTCTCCACCGCGCATGTCGCGGTCAACAGCAAAGGCGCGAGCCCGCTCACCTTCCTTTATGGCAATCCGGATGCAGCGTCCGCCGCTACCGTGTCGTTCGATCTGCGCTACAGCGTCACCAACCTGCAGTATTTCCTCGCGCCCGACTCCGGAACGCCGGGCGACGCACGCCCGTCTATCTGGCTCCAGCTTGTCGATTCGCTGCAGCCGCATATCGGTCCGGACGGAGCGCTGACCAATATCCCCGTCGTGTTCCGGCAATTTCCGACGCCGCCCACGCTGATCAACCAATCCTGGACAAAACCCCCCGCGGGCACTCCTTCCAGCAATCCGCTCGCGGATCAGTCGGTCTGGAGCTACGTTTTCACCTATCAGGCAATGCTCGCCCCGCAAGACCAGATCAACAGCGCGATCACCTACAACACCGACCTCAGGCCCCCCAGCGGTCGCAACACGTCGCTCGCGGTCGACGCGTCGAGCGATCCTTACAATCTGTTCGAGGCGTTGGCGCGATTCTCCGCCGTCTACGGGGTGATCCAGACCATTCTCCCGAACCTCGAGGATACGAGGTGGGGGGTCGCGATCGCGGCGTTTGCCGACAGCGTCGGTGAGGTCACGGCGAATACCAACTGGCAGCTGTTGCCGGAATTCGACGCGAGCCAGGAGCTCGTCAAGGTGACGAATACGTATGTCATCACCCAGCAGCAGAGCGACCTGACGACGCGGCTGATCACGCTGCAATGGCCCCCCGCCCAAGGGCAATCGTACTTCACCAATGTGACGCTCTCGATCAAGGCGCTCGACCCGCAGAGCCCGGACTTTCCCAATTTGGCCTCGGCCTACCCCAATCAGGGACCGGTCACGCAGCCGCCGCCCAATTCGAGCCAATTCCAGGTGCAAGACGCGCCGGCCGACCAACTCGGCGCCGCGCACCGGGTCGAAGTCGATGGGCTCAACGTGCTGGCGGCCGAGAACGCCATTGCGGCGATACAGGTCGAACGCAATCTGATCACGCTTTATGGAGCGGACGGGAAGCCCTATCAGGTGGTATCGGAATTCGTCTACATGACGTCGGAAGTACGGCCGAGCCAACCGGTCACGCCTTTCATCGACAACGTGCCGCCGCCTTACATCAACGTCGCTTCCCTCGGCCAGGGTTCGCCCGCCAGCCTATATCAGCACGTCTACACCATTATGAGCGATCTTCTCGCCGACCCGGTTCAGGCGGCGTCACTTCTCAAGGCGCATCAGGCGGCGGGCGTCACGACGGGAACGACGCGTCGGGTCAAGGTCGCATGTTCCTACCAATTCCCGATTCCCGCCGTCGCGGGCGGAACCGACACGTCCATCAACCCGCTGGTTCCGGTGGTGCTGGCGCGCTCGTTCGACATCGACGGACACGAGCCCTCCCAACTCGGCGATTTCGCCACCCTGTTTGCCAACGCTATCGCCGGCTGGGCCAACCACAACGGCATCGTGTTTGGCGCGAATGCCACGCCCGCCGGCGCCTCGCTGGTGTTCGACATCACGCTCTACGCAGGCTTAAGCGGCGGCAACCTCCCGGTGCTACGTTTTGACAATCTTCAGCTCAACCTGACCGACATCAATCCGGCATAGCGCCCGTCGGGCTCAGCGCCGCAGGCACATCGCAAACGAGTGTCAGACAAGGAGGTAAAGGACTCAGCGGCCCCGGATCGATTGAAAACTCGAATGCAAGACTCCAATCTGAAACTTAGCAAAACAAGAGAGGCAACCATGACGACCCATCAGCCCACCAAATTCTCCATTATCGGCGCACAGGTCAGCACCGCGAATTGGACCGGGACCCCGATAACACTGGCCTGGCACGACAACGCGGCAATGCCGCAGACGCCGAACGGATCGACAGTCCTGGCCTGGCTGAACACTTCGGCGCAAAACAACGACGGCTCGCTGGCGCTGACCTCGGCCGGTCCGCCCCAGTTCCTTGACGCTCCAGCAGGCGCTACCGTTCCATCCATCCTGTCGCAGAATTGGAAAGCCAACGCCCTCACCCTCACCAATCTCAGCGCCAATAAAGCGACTCCGATCTGGATCGAAATGTTCGGCCCGGGCCTTCCTGGACCCACGCCGGTAACGCTTACCGCGAACGCAGCGCCGACCTCGCTTGCCCCGGGTGCAACGGCCGCCGGCAAATCGCCGCCGAACTATGCGCAGCTCATCCTGCAATCGAATACCAACAATCTGGTTATCGTTGCCCTGATCGGCGGTCCGGTAGACTCCAACAACAACAATGCCTACGTGTTCGCGCTAAACTACCAAGGCCCGCCAAACCCGCCCGGCTTTACGACCGTCACCGCCGGCAACAGCCTGACCTATCAGTTCTACTGGAATACGACGTTTTTCGTAGCCAACATGTCGCCGTCAACTTCGGCGTCGGTGCAAGCGTCGCTGATCTCTCTCTAACCTCGCGGCGAGTCCCGGCGGCATGCGCCGCCGGGACTTCGCGCTCGGGATCACGAAGCGGAGAAGTCCGATGCAGAGTGATAACGCGTGGGACGGCACGGCGCTGACGCTCGTCCAAAACGATCAAGTTACGATGCCGCAAACGCCGAACGGATCGGCGATCCTGGCTTGGCGGAATACCGCGACGCAAAACCTCGGCGGCACCCTGGCGCTGACCATGGGTGGACAGGCGCCGCAGTGGCTTGACGCGCCCGCGCTCGCCACCCAACCGGGCATCCTCGCGCAAAATGGAGGTGGCGACCCCCTCACGCTCTCCAATGTCAGCGAGGATGCGTCGACGCCGATATGGATCCAAATGTTTGCTCAAGGCATTCCCGGCGCACCACCACAGCCCCTCAATATGGGCACCCACGTACTACTCGCTGCGTTGCAGACCGCGCAGGGGATGGCGCAACCGAACTTCATGCAGCTCGTCCTGCAATCGAAAAACGCCGCACTGGCGGTTGTCGCCGTCATAGGCGGTCCGCCGGATTCCGCCGGCAACAACGCTTATTTGTTTGCGCTGAACTATCCGGGCGGCACGGCACCGCCTGGCTACATGGCGGTGACTGCCGGCAACACCTTCACGTTTGAATTCAACTGGGGTTCATCGTCCCTATTGGTAGTCAACCTGTCCGCGCCGACCGCCGGAGCGGTAGAAGTATTGCTGCAGTTGGTCTGAACCCACGGCGAAACTCCATGCGCGCCAACCGGAGTGTAAAAGTCAGATGAAGTTCCGCATCATTGGGCAGAGCGTCACCGATCCGGCGTGGAATGGTAGTGGTCAGACGCTGAACTACCACGACAGCGTAATGATGCCGCAGACGCCCAACGGGTCCATGGTGCTGGGCTACTGGAATATATCGCCTCAAAACAACGACGGTACTCTGGCGCTGACTTCCGGCGGGCCGCCGCGGTTTCTTGACGCCCCCGCAGGTGCCCTCATTCCGTCGATCCTGGTCCAGAATTGGAATGCCAACAGCCTCACTCTTACCAATGTCAGCGCCAACAAGGTGACCCCCCTCAGGGTCGAGGCATTCGGCCCGGGGATTCCCGGCGTGGTACCGCTGCCGTTGCCGCTCAACGTCCCAACGCAGCTTTCCACCTTGCAAGTCGCGCAAGGAAAGGCGCCGCCTAACTATGCGCAGATCGTCCTCGCTAACAACAATAATAATCTGTCCATTATCGCCCTGATCGGCGGTCCGCTGGATTCCAACAACACCAACGCCTATGTATTTGCGCTGAACTATCAGGGCCCGCCGAACCCGCCCGGCTTTACGTCGGTTACCCCCGGCAACTCCATGACTTACCAGTTCTACTGGAATACGTCGGTGTTCGTAGCTAACCTGTCTCCCGCGATGTCGTCGTCGGTCGCGGTCAGTTTGATTCCTTTATAGGGACGCGGGTAGTGCAACCTCACGCACGATAGCGGTTGATACGATGCGCGATTCTGGATCTTGATACCGGCCATGCGCGTCCCCCCACGCTCTCCCCCCATTTCCGGCGCGACCATCTCCAATGAGAACTGGGATGGTTCGCCGATGACGCTGGCCCAGTCCGAAAGCGCGATGATGCCGCAGACACCCAATGGATCGATGGTCCTGAGCTGGCAGAACACTGCGGCACAAAATAACGATGGTGGGCTGTCGCTGAGCGCCAGCGGGCCACCGCAGCATCTTGACGCCCCGCCCGGCGTGCTCGCTCCGACCATCCTGGTACAGAACTGGCGCTCCAACAGTCTCAAACTCGTCAATGTCAGTCCCAACCATGCCACGCCGATCTGGATCGAGGCCTATGGCCCCGGCATACCGGGTCGCAATCCCATCATGTTGAACGGCAATCCGGTCCCTGTGCGGATGGGAGACACGCTGCAAGGAACCGCTAACGGGTATATGCAGCTGAACCTGCAGTCGAGCGAACTCGGCCTGTTTGTGGTGATCTGGGGGCTCCCGGACGCTTCCGGCAACAACGCTTACGTTTTCGCGGTGAATTTTCCTTCCGGCGTCCAGACGCCGAGTGGCTATACCGCCACGACGACGGACAACAGCTACCCGTATCAGTTCTATTGGAACGGCCGCATCTATGTCGCCTATTTCGGCTCTGGCACTGTGGCCACGCTCAAATCGCCTCTTGCCGTCACGCCATCGGCCACGGTCACGCTGACATCGCTCTCGTAGTCTGCGCGTTAAATGGCTGGCGACGCAGTGCTGATCGGATGGCCGATGGGCACCGGAGGCGGCTTCACCACCTTTCTTGATGCCAAGGTCAACGCGCGCTTTCGTGCGATGCTCGACGAGTGGGCTTGGTTCCTCGTCTCGAATGATTCAACCTACGTTCTCAACGACGATCCCATCAAGGGCTGGTCCGTCGTTGGGGGTCTGCTTTTATGAACTTCAAGTCAGGCATCTCAGCAATTGAATTTGGGAGGTGAGCAACATTCACACGTGCATATCTGAGAACCATCTTTTCCGACTTCCAGCCGCCAAACTTCATCAATCCAATGATGTCGCGATTTTCGCTGTCGCCCGTCTCACTTAGGGTTTCAGGCGGGATAGATTCCCGCGGCATCCCTGAACGCGGCAAGCAGCGCTTCCGACCACAATGCCATGGCTTCGATCTTCTGGGGAATTCGTTGAGCCTGCACGTAGTAGCGCCTGGTTGTTCGCGCTAGTTTCCCAAGCTGCTCGGCTTCGTCGCCCGGAAGCGCGTGATTGATCATCAGGGATGCCGTCCCGGCCGGCAGCACGGTATCATCGGCGAGGAAGTCTCCCATCGTGGAGCGGATGATGTGCATGCTGAAGTGGGGAATCTTTTCGAGAACGTTCCGGTAGCCTTCCTTGCGCAGACCCCGCATGCTGCGGAGATGGTTCGCCAATGCGCTTCCGGAAACTGCGATGTCTCCGGCGCCGGACTGGATCACCCGTGAAGCGAATATCCATTTGCTTTTGTGTTTCTCCATCTTCGCCCGCTTCAAAGCCATTTGATTATCGCGTATCATGCAGCGGACGATGTGAAGTCCGAGCGGCGGAATTGGCAGCACGAATTCGTTGTGCGTCTTCATGACCTCCGGTCGCCAGGTCGCAAGGCCCCAGCCCGGCCTCTCGTTGTCCGCATCGTCCCATTGGATGTCCTCGATGGCGATCCAGGTACCGGATCCTCGTCGGTGTCCGGTCAGCGCGTCCCACCAAAGCCCCCACCGCACGCCCGGGGACACCCGCTGGTTGCCGGTGCGGGCAAGGCAGAACTTTTCATGGGCGTTCAGCAGTTTTCCCAGGTGTTCGACCTTGAAGGCGGCTTTGATCTGCTTCAGACGGTTTTCGCGCGCCACCCGCTCGCGGGCCTCTTCGCCTGTTCGCTTCCGCAGCGCCACGAGCTTCCACCAATGCCGGCCGCTCAGGCCGCTGTCCTTGCGATGGTGTTTCGCCGCCCAGCTCAAAGCGGCCTGCACGTAGGCTCTCGCTTTGCGTTGTGCGTCCCAGCTCTGGGATTCATGGATCTCCTTCAACGCCTCGTCCAGAAGGTCCTCATTGAGGTTCACGAGCAGGACCGGCTTCCACGCCGCGACGGGAGCGCATGCGAAGGCCAGCCTGACGTCGCTGATGGTCTCCTGGGACGGATAAATGGTCCTCCCGCTGTCGTCCTCGCGGAAGTCCGAGATGTAGGCCTTGTATCCGTCGGCGAGCTTTTCCCAGGTCCATGTTTGCGGCTTCGGCTCTGGAGCCGTCGTTCCGTACAGCGCGGCCCACTCCCGCTTGGCCTCGTCCCTGGCCTCGCGGAGCGTGAGCGTCTTGGTCGCGGCCGAGGCGCGTTGGCGGCTCCGTCCGGGTACGGTCGCGTCGGCGGGAACGGGCGTTCCGATCTTCTTGGTACGGTCGCGCGTCTTGACCAGCCAGGAAGCCGAATGCCCGCGGACGCGGAGTATCAGGTAGGGATGCAGTTCGTCGACGAATTCAAGGACGCCGTCGTAGCCGAGTTTTGCGGCCTTGATCGCTTCGCCCACCGCTTTCGGATCGATTTTTTTGCGCTTGTCCGCCATGATCCAGCCTCCCGGCGATCTCGTACCACGTTCGTACCGGCGAAACGACAGATTTCGGAGGCGTCTGGAAGCTCCGGGAACAATATGAGGGGGTATTTAGGCTTTAAAGACGGTAAAAGTCGCTGTACGAGGCTCCTAGAAAGTATTTAGCGGGTAATCATAATCCTGGGGTCGGGGGTCCGCTACCAAACCTTTATTTACTTTCACGCCACCCTGAACGTCCGATGCATTCGACTGGCCACTGCGCAGACGCTTGATGGTGGTTTCATTGTTGCCGAGTGCCGTCAAAAACGCATACGGAAACGTCTCGCGGTCAAAGGGCTGACCGGCAAGCTCGGATACGGCTTCTTCAATTTCAACGGCGTTCATGCGCGGGCGCTCATTGCCAGCCCATCACACGAGCACAGGGGTGGGATCACCAATCTTTGCGATCGCCGGTTAGTGATGAGCTTTCCAGCTCGGCACGGGCAGCATTGATGGGAGCCGGCAGCTTCCGATCAAACTGCGTCGTGTTCCAGTTGACCTTTGGCAGAGCAAGGGGCCTACGCGGCGATCATGAACGTCAAATTGCGGCTCACGAGACCCATCAAATTACGAAGAACCCATGGCTTGCGTCGCGACGGAGCTGTTCGACGAGGCCATATTCCCAGTCGAGATAGGCCTGCATCGTGCCGGTGGTGACATCGGTGCCTTCATAGGGACGCCGGTAGCGGTGGGACGGATCAGGCCTTGGCAAATCCAACGGTGGTGTGCACTCCAGCGCGCCATCATAGCCGCCCTCGAGCACGTAGGTCTCCCACCCCATCTGCGCGAGCCAGGACGCCGTCATGTCGGCGCGGGCAGCCATATTGTCGGTCAGCAGGATGCGCGCCCCGCGCACCGGTGCGGCCATGTCAATCTCCTGGACAAGCTGCCCTCCCGGATAGTGGCGAAAACCGGCGATGTGACCGGCCGCATAATCTTCACGCGTGCGAACGTCGAAGCGATAGAGGGTGCGGTGGGTTTGCGCCTCGATCGCTACCGCTTCTTCCGGGCCAACATGCCGAACGCCGGCGCGGTAGGCGACTTGACGGGCATTGGTTTTCGCGCCCTCGAAGAGGCCGATCCCGCTGCGCCGATCCGCATTATGCTCGAGGTCTTGCTTTGCGAGAGTCCAGCCGATCGTCCCGTTTCTCAGCGCCACAACCTTGTTCGCGACGCCGGCGTTGATGAGCGATTGGGTACCGATGATCGATCGCGTGCGGCCGGCGCAGTTCACGATGATGGTCGTCTCGGGATCTGGCGCGACGCGACCGGCGCGCAACACCAATTCTGCGCCGGGCACGCTGATCGATCCGGGGATGTTCATGGTCGCATATTCGTCGGGCCGCCGCACATCGAGGACCGCAATATTTGCTTTGCTCGCTATCAACGCGGCCACTTCTTCCGCGGACAATGAGGGCGTGTGCCGGCGCGACTCGACCAGTTCGCCAAAGGCCTTGGCGTAGGAATTCACATCCTTGAACAGCTCAAATCCCGCGCCCTGCCAGGCCCGGAGCCCGCCGTCGAGTTGGCGAACGTCGGTGTACCCCAATGCCGCAAGGCGATCGGCTGCGGCGGCGACGAGGCCTTCGCCGGCATCGTAGACGACAATCGGCACATTTTTGCGGGGCAGCCTGGTCTCGGCTTCGAGCGCGATCCTGTCGGCCGCCATGTTGGCGGCAAACAAGGGGTGTCCGGTGGCATAGGCGGCCTCGTGCCGCAGATCCAGAAAGGCGATTTCATCGCGCAGTAGCAGCGCAGAGCGGACTTGCGAGGGCGTGATGGCTGGTGCGGTCATGGGCGGCGGGCGGGGGGATGAGAAGGGAGGTCAGCGTTATCGAGGTCAACCTTGCACTGTTGCGTCTGCCGAATCAACAAAGCGGTTACTCGCTCGCGCCAATTCTGCTTCGAAACACCATTCTCTTGGCCGGAAACAAGCGGGCTCGGATCACGCTGCGAGGCCCGCCGCGCTCGGATTTCGGCGGCGCGGCCTTGTCTTACCGCGGGAAATGCGCATTATCGCGCACGCTCCAAATATTTATGGTGTCAAACTTCACCCATCACGATGGCGTGCTCGTCGGACAACCTTTGTGGACGACGGGCTTGATCCGTTCGTCAAGACGAGACTCTTTCCGCTGTGATGAGATGACGGGTGTGTGGTTGAGAATGCCAGAGCAAAAGCCGATCAAAGTCGAGTCCCAGCCCGGTGAAACGACAGTTCTTAAAACGCCGACAGGGGTGCGAGGAGTTGAGATCTATCAATTTCCCTGGGTCAGGGACCCTCGTGGCGACCTGACCGTCGGGCAATTCGAGAGTGAATACCCTTTTCTTCCGAAGAGATATTTTATCATCTCCGGCGTTCCGTCCGATCAGATACGTGGCGAGCACGCGCACAAACGGTGTCACCAATTTCTGATCTGCGCGTATGGCCAATGCAGCGTCACCGTCGACGACGGAACGACGTGCCTTGAAGTCCTGTTGGACAAACCCAGCGTCGGTATCTACCTGCCGCCGATGATTTGGGGCAAACAATGGCAGTACAGCGCCGATGCCGCGTTGCTCGTATTCGCGTCGGAGCCCTATGATCCAAGCGATTACATTCGTGAGTACGAGGCTTTCGTGAAGGCGGCACGCGCGCCCGAATAAACCCAGTGCAGGATGGGCGAGCCAGCCGCCGATAAATCGAGGGCAGGTGTCGACCTTAGCCTTGAACGAAGTTGCTATCCGAAATCGGTCTTCAAGTCCGTTTTGCTGAAATCATTCCCGACGTAAAGCAGCCGGCAGGAATGCTCTTTCGCAAGTTCGTAAGAAAAACAATCGCCGAAGTTCAAACCGGTCGGATGTTGTCCTTTACCCCATCGGTCGTAGGCTTGGGCAACTCGGTGGGCTGATGTGTGCGTCACGGGGACCACACTGAAACCAAGTCCATCGATCAGAGTCGTCATTTCGTCGGCGACGTTCCGTCGTGCGGCCACGATAAACGCCTCGGCCAGAGTACCTGCGGAGATCAGTACCTCGTTCTCCGCTTCCAGAACGGCGATGCATGCATCGGCTTCCGGCTCACCCAGCACGATGGCCAAGAGGGCCGATGTATCGATAACGATCATTCCGGCAAGCCATCATCGTTATAGAGAAAGTCTTGGCTTCTGGCCGCATCTGGTCCCGCTTTCGCCTTTGCGACTCCAGAAGCACGAACGCCTTCCAGAATTTTCCTCCGTGTTCTTGCGTCAGGGAGCAGCTTTATCGGGACAAGGCGCACGGTCGCGTGGCCATGGCGGGTCAAAATAATCTCATCTCCCGCCTCGGCCCGCTTTACGAGATCGGTCAGTTGTCCCTTGGCGTCGGTCACGGATATCCGCATGAATCACCTTCGAGGCTCTTTAGTCGTGCATTGGTTAATAATGGACCGTTAAATGGTCTAAAGTCAACGGCGCGGCGACTTGAGGGGCTGCGATGCGCATTATGGGAGCGGCGCGGATGAGCAATACCTCTGATGTCATTTCCCCGAGGCTCGCGCGGCACCGGCCGAACAAGACATTCGGCTTGCGCGCAGCCTGTCGTTCTGCTTCCTCCGTGGCCTCGAATGGAGTGTGAGTGGTGGCAATTCGAATACGGATCGGCACGCGCAAGAGCGTGATGGCGCTGGCTCAGACCGAAGAAATTGCCTGCCGGTTGATCGCGGCGGCTCCCGGCGTGGAGGTCGAGATCGTCAAGTTCGAAACCACCGGCGATGCCGACCAGACCAGCAAGCTGTTGGCGCATGGCGGCAAGGGTGGTGCCTTCGTTGCCGAGATTCGCAAGGCGCTCGTGACCGGCCATTTGCAGGCCGCGATGCATTCACTCAAGGACATGCCGGGCAATGAAGATACGCCGGGCCTCGTGATCGGCGCGACGCTTGCGCGCGATCCGCCCGGCGACGTGCTGGTGCTGCGTGCCGGGGTTTCCATCGACGATCTCAGGCGCACGCGCGGCAAGGGTTTCAAGATCGGCACCAACGCGGTGCGGCGCGCGGCCTATGCGCGCCGGCTGTTTCCGGAAGTTGAAGTGATTCACTACCGCGGTGCCGCCGACACCCGCGTGCGCAAGCTCGACCATCTGGAAATGCAGCGGCTTCCCGGCGGCGGCGAGGTCGGACCGGCCGATGGCTTGATCATGGCGCGTTCCGGGCTTGAGCGTGTCGGGCTCGGTGGTCGCATCGCCTACGAATTTTCGCTTGCGGAAATGTTGCCGGCGGTGGGGCAGGGGATTGTCGCGGTGGAATGTGCCATCGACGATTGGCAGACACGGCGCATTCTCTCTCTCATCGACGACGCCCGCGCACACCGCAGTGCGGATGCCGAGCGCGAGGTGCTTTGGGTTCTCAACGGCCACTGCAATTCGCCGATCGCGGGATTTTCAACCATCGACGGCGCACAGATGACGCTGACCGCCACGGTGCTGGATGAAGAAGGTTGCCGCTTCATCGAGGCGTCGCGTGCGGGCCCCGCCGATCGTCCGCGCGAACTCGGCCGCGCGGTCGGGCTTGACCTTCTCAACAAGGGTGCCGCCGAGATCATCGAACGCAGCCGGCCGGGGTAAGCGACCACCGCTGTCATACCCGCGAAGGCGGGTATCCAGTAATCGCCGACATGCGCAGGAATCGAAACGTCACGGCGTACTGGATCATCCGCTTTCGCGGATGATGACGACAATATTCGCGGAGGCGCCTCTTAGTCCCCAAACGCCTGCACCCGCTTGATCATCTGCTCGACATGCGCGATCGGGGTTTCCGGCTGGATGCCGTGGCCGAGGTTAAAGATCAACCGACCGCCGGCGTAATTCGCAAGCACGTCGTCGATGGCGGAATCGAGCGCGGCGCCGCCGGCGATCAACGCCAGCGGATCGAGATTGCCTTGCACGGCGACAAGGCTCTGCACGCGTTCGCGGATCAAGGTAGGCTCGGCCGCCCAGTCGATGCTGACGGCATCGACGCCGGTCGCCGCGACGTACATCGGCAGCAGCGCGCCGGCGCCGCGGGGGAAGCCGATGATTTTCGCACCCGGCACTTTCTGGCGCACGCCGGCGACAATGCGGCGGGTCGGCTCGACCGACCAGCGTTCGAATTCACGCGGCGGCAGCACGCCGGCCCAGGTGTCGAAGATCTGCAAGACGTCGGCCCCGGCCTTGAGCTGCCCCAGCAGATATTCGATCGAGTTCTCGACCAGTACGTCGATGATTTTCGCGAACGCCTCGGGATGGCGATAGGCCATCAGGCGGGCGGGCGCCTGATCGGGGGTGCCTTGCCCGGCCACCATGTAGGTTGCGACCGTCCAGGGCGCGCCGCAGAAACCGATCAGCGCGATCCGTGCGTCGAGCTCGCGGCGCACGCGCCGCAGGGCTTCATAGACCGGTTCGAGTTTGCCGAAGTCCGCTTGGGGTGCCAGCGTCGCGACCTTCTCCGGGGTGTCCAAAGGATCGAGCCGCGGGCCTTCGCCGACCTCGAACCGCACCGCGCGGCCGAGCGCGTAGGGAATGACGAGGATATCCGAGAAGATGATCGCGGCATCGAAATGAAAACGTCGGATCGGCTGCAGCGTGACTTCGGCGGCATATTCCGGCGTGAAGCACAGGTCGAGAAAGCCGCCTGCCTTGGCGCGCAATTCGCGATATTCCGGCAGATAGCGCCCGGCCTGTCGCATCATCCAGATCGGCGGCACCGGCTGCCTGCGGCCGGCAAGCACTTCGAGGAACGGTTTAAGAGGGAGAATCTGGTTCAAGCGCGGGTTCCGTGGGGGCTGATCGAGGCGACGCTCGCTCCTGATACACTGCGGAGATGGATTTGGCCAAGCTGCGATCACCGTTGAGAGGGAAGCGCGCATGTCATTCCCGTCATTGGCCCGGCCATTTTGTCGGTTCCGTGGGAGAGGAACGTCCGGATGGCGGACGCGTTATCCCAGCCTGGAGACTCAACATGGCGCAGAAATTCAATCCCGCGGCTCACGACAAGCACGCCGCCGATCCACGTCAGGCCGCTTTGGCCGACCTGGATGCCCACGCAAGACTGGAAGCCGGTCTGATCGATAGTTTTCCGGCCTCCGATCCGGTGAGTGCCGCGCAACCGGCACCTTCGAAACATGATCGCGAAGGGGAGGGCGCCTCGCTCTGGGACAAGGTGCGGGCGGTGTTTCGATCGTAGATCGCGTGTCTCTAGCGATGAGCCCGCCGATGGATAGCGAATTCAACCACGCCGCCGCCGATCCTCCGCGAAACGACTCCCCGCGAAGCGGGAGTTCGAAACGAATCGCGCCGGTGGTATGGGGCGTCATCGTCGTGGCGATGGTAGTCATCGCGATCTGGTTTGCGATGAAGCCGTAACGCTTCTCTGGCTAGCGTCTAGTAATGCGGCGGCGGTTCGTTCGCAGCATCGCGGCTATGCGTCTCGGCTTCCTGCAACCGTTCGCTCAAGTTTGCGAGCTGGCGCGTCAGGGTGTCGATCTTGTGCCATTGTGAAGTGATGGTGTTGTTGAGCGTCTCGATCGTCACCTCCTGAAACGTCAGTCGGGTTTCGAGATCGTCGATACGATCGCTGAGCGTCTTTATGTCACTCATCGGAATCACTCATCGGTATCGTGCTCCATCAGCCGCTCCCGCAACCCCTGGCCAAGCGCGACGCGCTCGTCGAACACGAAGCATTCGCCGCGCCAGCGGCTCTCTTGTTCCGGCACGCCTTCCAGATATTTGAGAATTCCGCCCTTGAGATGATAGACCTCGGCAAAGCCGCGCGCGAGTAGATATGAGCTGGCTTTTTCACAGCGGATGCCGCCGGTGCAAAACATCGCGATCTTTCGATGTTTCGCCGGATCGAGATGGCGTGCGGCAAATTCCTTGAATTGCCCGAAGCTTTTGATGCCGGGATCGAGCGCGCCAGCGAAAGTGCCCATCGCGACCTCGAATTCATTGCGGGTGTCGATCACCAGCGTGTCGTCGCTGCCGATCAATGCGTTCCAGTCGGCGGCCTCGACATAGATGCCGACCTGCCGCGTCGGATCGGCCTCGGCAGCGCCGAGCGTGACGATCTCTTTCTTCAAACGGATTTTCAGCCGCTGAAACGGCATCGTTGCAGCCTGCGAGAATTTCAGCTCGAGATGGTCGAGCCGGCCGCCGAACAAAGCGCCGGTCTGCAACTCGTCGCTCAACGCAGTGATGGCCTCCGCGGGACCTGCGAGCGTGCCGTTGATGCCTTCCTCGGCCAAAAGCACACTGCCTTTCAGCTCAAGATCGGCACATACCGCGCGTAGCGGCTCGCGCAGCCGGCGGAAATCCGGCAGCGCGGCGAATTGATAGAAGGCGGCGACCGTGAAGGGCATGGCCGTGGTCTATCAGCAGGGCGGCGGAGGGGAAACCCGGCCTTTAACGATGCCTGCATTATGTGTCCCCAAGCATTGCCCAGCGCCGCATGAATGTGCCAAGAAGCCGTGAAATCAGCCGTGAAATCAGCCCTCAATTCAGCTTTCAATTTAGCCTTGGGCCGGATATCGGCGGGCAAATACGAAAAACAGCAATAAAGTGAGCAACTTGGTATGAGAAATTTCCACCTCGCCGGCCGATCGACGGTCCACGCCCAAAACGCCATGGTGGCGACGTCGCATCCGCTGGCGGCGCTGACGGCGATCGACGTGCTGCGTGCCGGCGGCACCGCCGCGGATGCCGCGGTGGCGGCGTGTGCGCTGCTTGGCGTGATCGAGCCGCAATCCACCGGGATCGGCGGCGATTGCTTCGCGCTGCTGCAACCGAAAGGCGAGGGCAAGATTGTCGCCTATAACGGTTCGGGCCGCGCGCCGAAGGCCGCGACCCCCGAATGGTATCTTGAGCGCAACATGCACGGGGTTCCGCTGACGTCGGCGCACGCCGTCACCATTCCCGGCTCGATCGACGCCTGGGAAACCATTTTGCGGGACCATGGCAAGCTCGGGCTCGACACCTTGCTGCAACCCGCGATCAAGGCCGCGGAAGAAGGCTACGTCGTGTCGCCGCGCATCGCGTTCGACTGGAAGAACGGCTTTGAAAAACTAAAGAAGGGCACCAACACCGAGCGCTATCTGCTGCCGCACGGTAAACCGGCGGTCGCCGGCGACGTGATCAAGCAGCCCGAGTTGGGCCAGACCTTGCGCGCAATCGCGAAAGGCGGCCGCGACGCCTTTTACAAAGGCGCGATCGCCGAGGACATGGTCGAGACGCTGCGCGGAATCGGCGGGCTTCATACGCTGGAGGATTTTGCCGCGCACACCAGCGAGACCACGTCGCCGATCGGCACGCTATATAAAGGCCACGAGGTCTGGCAGTGCCCGCCGAACGGCCCCGGCATCACCATGCTGGTGATGCTCAACATCCTTTCGCACTTCGATCTGACGAAATTCCCGGCGATGAGCGTCGAGCGGTTTCATCTCGAAGCCGAGGCCGCGCGGGTGGCCTACATGATGCGCGAAACCTTCATCGCCGATCCCGCCCATGTCGACGTCGATGTGGTCAGGATTCTGGCGAAGGAATTCGCCGAGGAGTACGCCGGCAAGATCAGGATGGACCGGTTGCTGGATCTGCCGAAAGTCTCGCCGCCGATGAATCCCTCGACGGTCTACATCACGGTGGTGGATAAGGACCGCAACGTCTGCTCGTTCATCAATTCGATCGCGCACTCGTTCGGCTCGGCGATCGTGTCGAACAAGACCGGCATTCTCCTGCAAAATCGCGGCGCCGGTTTCCGCATTCAGCCCGGCCACCCCAACTGCATCGCGCCGGGCAAGCGGCCGTTGCACACGATCATCCCGAGCATCGTCACCAAGGGCGGCCGCGCGGTGATGCCGTTCGGCGTGATGGGCGGGCAGTATCAGCCGGTCGGTCAAACGCACGTGCTGACCAACATGCTCGACTACGGTTGCGACGTGCAGGAGGCGATCGATATGCCGCGCGGCCTGCATTATGAGAACGTCTATCAGCTCGAGGACGGCGTGCCGGCCGAGATCGTTGACGGCCTGAAGAAGCTCGGCCATCAGACCACCGGCGTGGTTCCTCCGCTCGGCGGCGGTCAGGCGATCTGGATCGACTGGGACAAGGGCACGCTGACCGGTGGCTCCGATCCGCGCAAGGACGGCTGCGCGCTCGGATACTAGCGCATGATCGGTTCGGATTGAATCAGAACCGACGCTCCGGATTGTTGTTTTGACGCGTTTTCTTCATGCAAACCGGCATCCACTTCGCTCGAAACGCTCTAAGCCATCGCAGGACGGAACCTGATCCTCGTTCCATCAGCAAAAGTTGACTGCTGATTTTAGCAAGCTTCCTTCACCGGTTCGATTGGTCCGGAACCAGGCTTCATCGCCTTTGTTAAGGCGATGAAGCGCGTAGGCGTACGCCGCTTCGGGTGCAGTGGCGGAGGCCCTCATGACCGACAACCCCGATTCCCCAACATCAGGATTCAACCGGCGTACATTCATCGCCGGTGCGGCTGGAACGGCGGTGTCGCCACTCGTTGCGAGAGCGGCGGCTCCGGTGACGGGCACCGCTCCCGTGCAGGATCCTTCGCTGCCCGCGACGGTGACACTGCGGGTCAACGGGGAAAACAAATCGCTCACGATCAATTCCCGCACTGCTTTGCTGGACGCGCTTCGCGAACACCTCGGCCTCACCGGCAGCAAGAAAGGCTGCGATCACGGTCAATGCGGTGCGTGCACGGTGTTGAGCGACGGCCGGCGCGTGCTGTCGTGCCTGACGCTCGCCCTCGCCGCCCAGGGGCAGGAAATTCTCACCATCGAGGGTCTTGCCAGGGGCAACGAGCTGCATCCGATGCAGCAGGCTTTCATCGATCAGGATGCCTTCCAATGCGGCTACTGCACGCCCGGGCAAATCATGTCGGCGGTGGCCTGCGTGCAAGAGGGCCACGCCAAAAGCGATGACGACATCCGCGAATATATGAGCGGCAACATTTGCCGGTGCGCCGCCTATCCGAACATCGTCCTGGCGGTAAAGCAGGCCGCTCCCGCGATGTCATCCGATCAGCAGAAAGGTTAGGCCGATGCGACCTTTTGCATATCAGCGGGCAGCCGATGCCCCTTCCGCCGTGCAGGCGCTGGCCGCGGCCGCCACGGGCCGCGACTCCCTCACCGAGGCCTCGATCCAGCCGCTCGCCGGCGGCACCACGCTGATCGATCTGATGAAGCTCGACGTGATGCGGCCGAGCGTCGTGGTCGACATCAACCCGCTTGCAAATGCGTGGTCTTCGATCAACCTCGACGACGGCAATCTGGGGCTTGGCGCAATGGCGCGGATGGCGGATGTCGCCGATCATCCGGAGGTTCGGCGCAATTATCCCGTGGTTGCCGATTCTCTCAGGCTCGCCGCCAGCCAGCAACTGCGAAATATGGCATCGCTCGGCGGCAACGTCCTGCAGCGCACGCGATGCAGTTATTTCCGCGACGTCAGCTACGGCAATTGCAACAAGCGCAATCCAGGATCGGGCTGCGCCGCGCTGGAAGGGGTCAACCGCACCCATGCCGTGCTCGGGACCAGCGACCAATGCATCGCCACCTATCCCGGCGATTTCGCGCAAGCCCTGATCGCGCTCGACGCCACCGTCGATATCACCGGAAAATCCGGCAGCCGAAGTGTTCCGTTCTCCCAATTGCACAAGCCGCCCGGCGATACCCCGCAAATCGAGACGAGTTTGGCGCCGGGCGAATTGATCTGCGGCTTCACCATCCCCGGACGTTGGCCGCGCTCGCTTTACCTGAAGGCCCGCGACCGTCAGTCGTATGAATTTGCGCTCGCTTCGGCGGCGGTCGCGCTCGACATGCAGGACGGTACAGTCCGAGACGCGCGCGTGGCGCTGGGCGGTGTTGCCACCGTCCCGTGGCGGGCGCGTGAGGCGGAGGCGGTGTTGAGGGGCCAACGATTCGACGAGTCGCTCGCGCAGCGCGCGGCGGATGCGGCTTTCTCCCATGCCCGGGCGAGGCAACACAACGCGTTCAAAATGGCGCTCGGCAAGCGCGTCGTGGCTCGCGCGCTGCAACAGGCCGCAGCGATGGAGGTTTGACCATGTCTACAGCCGCTCCCGCGCCGAAAGCCAATATGGGTCAGTCCGTTCCGCGCTACGACGCCGTCGCCAAGGTGACGGGGCGGGCGGAGTATGCCGCCGATACGCGGTTCACGCGTCCGGCCTATGCTTATCTGGTCACCAGTTCGATCGCGAAAGGCCGCATCGACAGTTTCGACCTGAATGCCGCGAGGCAGGTCCGTGGTGTGATCGATATCGTGACCCACGAGAACGCCGAAAAACTCAAAGACGGAAAAATGTTCAGCGACGGCGGCTATCTTTCCTCTACCATCCAGCCAATGAAATCCCCCGAGATCGCGCAGGACGGCCAGATCGTCGCGGTCGTGGTGGCGGAAACATTCGAGGCCGCGCGCGAGGCCGCGCATCGGGTCAAGGTCAATTATACCGCGGCAAAGCCCACGGCGACATTCGATTCGCCGGGAACGACGTCCGCGCGCGCCAAGGGACAGCTTGCGCAATTCAAGGACGACCCGAAGGTCGGCGACTTCGCGAAGGCGTTCGACACGGCCGACGTCAAGCTTTCAGCCGCCTATGAAACGCCGACGCAGCACCACAATCCGATGGAGCTGTTCGCCACCTGCTGTGTGTGGAACGGCGATAGCCTGACGATCTATGAGCCCAGTCAATATGTTTACGGTCTCAGATACGGCGTGGCTGAACAACTCGGCATCGACGCCGACAAGGTGCGGGTGATCAACCCTTACGTCGGCGGCGCGTTCGGCTCGAAAGGCTCGATGACGCCACGCACCGCGATTATTGCGAGCATCGCGCGGCGTTTGAACCGTCCGGTCAAGCTGGTCGTTAGCCGCTCTCAGGGTTTTACGGTCGCGACCTACCGCGCCGAGACCCGTCACCAGATTCAGATCGGCGCTTCCCGCGACGGCAAGTTGACGGCGCTCCGCCATGAGGGCTGGGAGATTTCCTCGCGCCCCGACGCCTACGCCGTCGGCGGCACCAAGACCACGACGCGGCTCTATGCGTGCCCGAACGTCGAGAGTTTGGTCTCGATCGTGCGCGCCGACCGCAACACGCCCGGCTTCATGCGCTCGCCCCCCGAAGTGCCCTATATGTTCGCGCTCGAGAGCGCGATGGACGAACTTGCCGTGCAGTTGAACATGGACCCGATCGAACTGCGTCGCGTCAACGACACCGCCAGGGAACCGATCGACGGCAAACCTTACACCTCGCGTTCTCTGATGGCCTGTTTCGACGAAGGCGCGAAGGCTTTCGGCTGGTCGCAGCGCAATGCACGGCCGAAATCGATGGCGGACGGCGATTGGCTGGTCGGATATGGCTGCGCCACCGCCTGCTATCCCACACAGATGGCGCCGGCCGCGGCGCGCGTTCGCCTGCAGCGCGACGGCCGCACCCGCGTGGAAATCGCCGGCCATGAAATTGGCACCGGCGCCTACACCGTGATCGGTCAGGCGGCGGCGGAAAAACTCAACGTCCCGTTCGAAAAAGTCTCGGTCTTCATCGGCGACAGCGATCTGCCGCCCGCTCCCGTCGCCGGCGGCTCCAACTCCACGGCGAGCACATGCTCCGCGGTCATCACGGTATGCGAGCAGATCAGGCAGCGTCTGTTCAAGGCGCTGATGCCGGACGAAGGCCTGGTCGACAAGGCGAAGGAGACGGTCGGTTTGGGGCAGACGCCGAGCACGCGGGCGGCGCAGAGCGATCGTCCGCTCGATATGGAGCGGGCCTTCGACGCGCTCGGCGTCAGCGTCGTTGAAGAATATGGCGAGTGGAAGCCGGAAGACGCGCCGGCGGATTCATTCCGCGCCATGCATCAGGGGCACGTCCGAATGGTCGGGGGTGATAAAATGAAGGACAAGATCGCCTATGCCTTCGGCGCCGAATTCGTCGAGGTTCGGATCAACAAATGGACCCACGAGGTTCGCGTGCCGCGCCTGGTCGGTGCGTTCGCCGCTGGCCGCATCATGAATCCCCGCACCGCGCGCAGTCAGTTGCTGGGCGGCCTGATCTGGGGAATGTCGTCGGCCTTGCATGAAGCGACCGAGATCGACGCGCGTTATGCGCGCTATGTGAATACCAATCTTGCGGACTATCTGATGCCGGTGAACGCGGACGCCCCGAGCGTCGTGGTCATCCTGCTTTCCGAAGAGGACGATCATCTCAATCCCGCCGGCGTCAAGGGCCTCGGCGAGTTGGGCAATGTCGGGACCAACGCTGCGGTCTGCAATGCGATTTTCCACGCCACCGGCCAGCGCATTCGCAAATTGCCGGTCCGGCTGGAGAATCTCGAGGTCTGATCATTATCCGCGCATTCGTTCGGGCCCCAGCCGGATACTTTCCGGCCGGGCCCATGCGCGCGCCAATGGGGTGGAAAGGCGGATGACGTTGCGCTAGACACGTTCCCATTCGGAAAAGGAAGGTGCCCAAAGATGCGACGTTTTCAGCGTGAAAAAATAGCGATGATATCGGCGATCGCGATGATTTTCGTCGCGCCGTTGGCGTGTGTACCGACCACAGCAGCGGCCCAGACCGCAGGAAAAACCATGACCACAACTTCAGGTTTGCAGATCATTGACGGCACGGTTGGCACGGGTGCTGCGCCAAAGCCCGGTCAGATCTGCGTCATGCATTACACTGGTTGGCTTTATGAGGATGGCAAGAAGGGCAAGAAGTTCGACTCGTCGGTCGATCGCAATGAGCCGTTCGAGTTTCCGATCGGGCAGCGCAAGGTGATCGCCGGTTGGGACGAAGGCGTCGCCACCATGAAAGTGGGCGGCAAGCGCACCTTGATCATTCCGCCCGAGCTCGGCTACGGCGCCCGCGGCGCCGGCGGCGTCATTCCCCCGAACGCGACGTTGATGTTCGACGTCGAATTGCTCGGCGTGAAGTAGGCGCGGGCTTCCCACAGGCGCGAGTGCGTCCTTGTATAAGCGATAGCCTCTCCGCGTCATGCCCGGCCTTGTGCCGGGCATCCACGTCTTTTTTTGCCGCACAGAAGACGTGGGTGGCCGGGACGTCTAGCGCGAAGACGCGCTTCGCGCTTTTGCCCGGCCATGACGGATTGCATCTATTTACGGAAAAGAGGACCGGCCCAAAGGGCCGGTCCTCTCAATTCAATGAACGGCCTCGATCAGAGCTTCTTGTTCGCAGCCGCGGCGGCCTTGTTCACCGCGTCTTTGGTGGCTTCCTTGGCGTCGCCAACCGCCTTCTGGCCTTTGCCTTTGATTTCCTGCACAGCGCCTTCGCCCTGCATCTTGTCAGAACCGACGGCTTCGCCGATGCCCTGCTTGGTCTTGCCGATGGCTTCGTTGGCGGTGCCTTTTACCTTGTCTGCCGTGCTACCCATAAGATTCTCCTTTGTACAATCGGGTTGAGCTTGGTCGGACAAATCCCGAATGAGGCCGAAGTTCCTCTGTGCTCTGGTTTGTGATCGCGGGTTCCTGTAACCTTTGCTTTCCAAATTGCCGGAAAAATCAGCACGATGACGGGCTCTCACGATCACACCCATTCGGATCATTCCCACGCCGATCATTCACACGATCACGACGAGGCGCAGCGCTGGAAGCATGATGGTGTCCGCGTCATTCCCGGCGACCAGCTCGACCCCAATGTGCCCTCGACCGCGGGCATGGACCGCAAGGCCGCGATCAATTTCGCCCGTGTCGGCGCGCAAAAATTATGGGCCGGCACGGTGACCATCAAGCCCGACGCCAAGACCGGTGCCCATCACCACGGTCACCTCGAAAGCATCATCTACGTGGTCAAGGGAAGAGCGCGGATGCGATGGGGCGAGCATTTGCAATTCATGGCGGAGGCCAATCCCGGCGATTTCATCTTCATCCCGCCTTATGTGCCGCATCAGGAGATCAACGCCAGCCCGGATGAAATTCTGGAATGCGTGCTGGTGCGCAGCGACGGCCAGGCGGTCGCGATCAATCTCGACATCGAGCCGGTGGAAAAACCGGAAACCGTGCTGTGGATCGATCCCGTGCACCGCGACCCGGCGGAGACGAAATAGCCGTCATGCCGTATTCGCACGACCCGCTGGCTCGCAAAGGCGTTTTTTGTCTGCTACATTGGACTGGAGAGCACCGGACAGAAGATTTCGGGCCGACAAGGAGAGAACGATGACGAATTTTGATCACCTGCTGGGGCGGCGCGCCGTCATCAAGGGCGCGGGACTTGGTCTCGTGGCCGGGGGAGTTGCAGGTGCGCTGCCCGTGCAAAGCGCGGCCGCGGCAACGCCGGAAAGCGAAATCTGGAGCAGCGAATACTGGACGAAGAAGGGCGATGTGCCGTTGTGGATGTATCGCAAGCGGCTTGGTGCGCCAAAGCCCGGCGAACCGTCGCGGCCGGTGTTGTTCTTCGTCCACGGTTCCTCGGTCACCTCGCGGACCTTCGATCTCAACGTGCCCGGCCATGGCGAATATTCCGTCATGAACGAATTCGCCCGCCAGGGCTTCGATTGCTGGACCATGGATCATGAGAATTACGGAAAGTCGGGCCGCACCTCCGGCAATTCCGACATGGCCAGCGGCGTCGAGGATTTGAAGGTGGCGGTGGAAGTCGTCGCCCGCGAAACCGGCCGGCAGAAATACCATTTCCTCGGCGAGTCCGCCGGTGCGATACGCGCCGGCGCCTATGCGATGGTGGCGCCCGAGCGCATCGACCGTCTGGTGCTTGCCGCGTTCACCTACAAGGGTGAGGGATCGCCGACCTTGGCCAAGCGCGCCGAGCAACTCGCGTATTATCGCACCCACAACATGCGCAAACGCGATCGCGAGATGATCCGTTCGATCGCCACCCGCGACAAACCCGGCACCAGCGACCTCGCCGCCGTGGAGGCGCTGGCCGATGCGGAAATGCAATTCGGCGATCAGATTCCGACCGGCACCTATCTCGACATGACGTCCAATCTGCCGGTGGTGCATCCGCAGAAGGTGCTTGCGCCGGTGCTCCTGGTGAGCGGCGAGTATGACGGGAATGCCACCGTCGCCGATCTTGAGGAATTCTATAATGGGCTGCCCAACGGTGACCGGCAGCTCGTGCTTCTTCCCGGCACCGCCCACTCGGTGACGCTTGCCACCAACCGTCAATTGTTCTGGCACGTGACGAAGTCGTTCCTCACCATGCCGGCGCCGCTGGCGACCTGAGGGCTGCCTCGCCTCGCAGACGGGTGAAACCCTCTCGGTGAGTCGAACCAAAAGGCGGTCCTCGCGGGCCGCCTTTTTACTGTAGCTCGCTGGGGTGAGTTTGTTGGAAAGCTTGGTCGCGACGATTCCGGTCGCAAAGCCGTCGCGGCTGTGCCGATGTGCGAACAACAAATCGGCCAGATGGGTCCCTATGAATTCGCTTGCAAAGAAAGTGCAAACAAAGCGAAGTAGACGGGCCTTGTTTCAGTCATCGAAAAGAAAAAACGAATATCAGGGGTATCGCGCGGTGACGTCGGACCGCCCGGGAGCTTCGATGCCGATCTTGATCGGCGCAGCCCTCATCGCGGCGGCGATTTTGCTGTCGACGCTGATTACGGCGGTCGGGACCAGGTTCGTCGGGATGGAGAGCCCCAACGAGGAGAGCCTGTGGCTGATCGATCGGCTCACCGGCAAGGTCTACAAATGCCAGGCCGCGGAACGCGGCAAGGCCTCGTGCGAGACGGAGATCGCAACCGGAAGCCTCGGGGAACGGGCGAAGCGGTGACCGTGGGTTTGGGCCGGGTGTTTGATTGCGGGGGAATGCTCGCTTGAGCCCGCGCAGATATTTTCGCCTCTTGAGGTCGGGCGAATCCGACTACATTGTCGCGCGATGTCCCGTGCCAATCCATCCCATTCCCTGACCAAGGCGGAAGCCCGCCGCATCTGGCTGCGCGCCCAGCGGCTCGACACCGAGGCCAGCTTCGGCGACGGGCCGCAGGCCACGGCGGCCGCGGTGGCGCATCTCGGTTATGTGCAGATCGACACCATCAACGTCATCGAGCGTTGTCATCACCATATTCTCTGGAACCGTATCCCGAACTACCGGCGCGCCGATCTGCGCCACGCCCAGAGCGCCGACAAAAGCGTGTTCGAATATTGGACCCACGCGCTGTCCTATGTGTCGTCAAAGGATTTGCGGTTTTTCATTCCGGCCATGAGACGCCACCGGCGCGAGCGTCACCAACGGTTCGCCTCGGTCGCCCCGGCGGATTTGCGCAAGGTGCTGGGGCTGATCCGGCGCAACGGCGCGTTGACGATCCGCGACATCGACGACGACGTGCTGGTGGACAAGGAGCATTTGTGGGCCAGCCGCAAGCCGTCGAAGCGGGCTCTGCAATTGGCCTTTTACGAAGGCCGGCTCACGATCTCCGAGCGCAACGGCATGCTCAAGACCTATGAGCTGATGACGCGGCATTTCGGCTGGGACAACCCGCCGAAACCCGTTTCCGCAAAAGAAATCTCCGGCTATCTGCTCGACCGCGCCCTTCGCGCGCAGGGCCTCGTGAGCCTGGATTCGATCTGTCACCTCGACGCGCCGAGCAAGCCTGCCGTCCGGGGCCTGATCGAGGCAAGGGTACGGGCCAAGGCGCTGGTGCCGGTTGCGCTCGAAGGCGCTGGCAAGCAGGAGCACTGGGTGGCGCCGGAGACCCTGAAGAGTGCCGGCAACGCCGCGTCGGAGCTGGTGCATATCCTTTCGCCGTTCGATCCCCTGATCATCCAACGCAAGCGGACGCAGCTTTTCTTCGATTACGAACATCGCTTTGAGGCTTACGTGCCGAAGGAGAAACGGCGCTTCGGCTATTTCGCCTTGCCGGTGCTGGCAGGCGAGGAGATCGTCGCCGCGCTCGACCTCAAGACCGATCGCAAAAACCAGAAATTGCTGGTGCAGAAATGGAGCTGGGTCGGCGCCAGCGGGGGGATGCCTGCGCGCAAAGAGCTCAAGCGCCGGATCGAGGAAGAACTACACCGCTTCGAGCGCTTTCAACTGGCGGAGTGAGGGAGCGGGAAGTGCCTGGAAGGCGGGACCTGAGCGTTAAGGCTTTTCGTTTGTGAAAACCCGCGTGCCGAAACGATCAAGCCACATTCCCAGAACAATACCCACCCCATAGGCCAGCATGTTCCATGGCGAGAAGATGCGGCCGAGCAACAGCGCGCCGGCGGTTGTCAGCCGAAAGGCGTCGAGCCAGGGCGCATGAACCAGCCGAAACAATTCCACGCCGATGGCGATAAAGGCCGAGATCACCGCGACCCGCTGCCGTGACAGGCGCGAGGCCGGAATCGCCACCAGAAAGAAAACCATCGCGCCCCAGAGCAGCGAGCCGCCGTATTTGACGACAAAGGATGGCAGCCCGAAGCCGAGCCCAAACCCGCGTAACGCGAGGCCGGAAACGATAATTGCCAGACAAAGCCAGGCGCGGACGATCAATGTGGTCCCCACGGTCCCCAGGTTCATTCCTCACCTGAAACGGTGTTCAGCATCATCCCGTCCATTCATCGACAATACGCATCGTTAGCGCAACGCGGCCTTTTGCGGGAATCGACCTCGATCTTCGAGGTTGAGGTGCTCCTCTGACCAGCTCGCCTTCACGAAATCATGATCAATGATGAATATTGACATTCGTCAATCAATAATCCACAATTCTCCTCACGCTTTAACCGAGGGAATTGGTCATGCTCGCCCAGGAAGTTTTTTCGAGTTATTCCAGGCTTTTAGCGGGCGTTTCGCTGGCGCTGGTGGCGATCGCGCTGGCCGGCTGCAATGACGTGGCCGCCGAGAAAGCGGCGCCGTCGCGGCCCGTCTTGGTCGCCAGCGTGCATTATGAGGCCGAAATCGCCGGAGCGCAGCTTCGTCGGCACCATCAAGCCGCGGATCGAGACCGACATGGGCTTTCGGGTGCCCGGCAAAGTGGCCAAACGCCTCGTCGAGGTCGGTCAGACCGTCGACCTCGGCCAGCCACTGGCCACCCTCGATGAAATCGATCTGAAGCTGCAGGCCGAACAGGCGCAGGCCGAATTCCGCGCTGCCACCGGCGTGCTGGCGCAGGCCGCGGCCGCCGAAACCCGCGCCAGTGATCTGCGCGCCAAGGGGTGGGCCACCGACGCGCAAATGGATCAGGCCAGGGCCGCCGCCGACGAGGCGCGGGCGCGGCTCAATCGCGCCGAGCGCTCGGTCGAACTCACCAACAACTCGCTTTCTTACGCCACGCTGGTTGCCGATACCCGCGGCGTCGTCACCGCGACCTTGATCGACGCCGGCCAGGTCGTGGCGTCGGGGCAGACCGCGATCCGCCTCGCCCGCTTTGCGGAAAAGGAAGCCGTGGTCGCGATCCCGGAAACGTTGGTGGGTCGCGCGAAAGAAGGCGTGGCGACCGTCACGCTATGGTCCGAGTCGAACAAGAAATACACCGCCAGGCTGCGCGAGGTCGCGCCGTCGGCCGATCCGGCGACGCGGACCTATCTTGCGAAATTTTCGCTGCCTGATGCGGGCGAAAGCGTTTCGCTCGGCATGACCGCGACGCTGACGCTCGCCGATCCCGCAACCGAGCGCGTCGCGCGCCTGCCGTTGTCGGCACTTTACAGCCGCGGTGGCGATCCCTCGCTCTATGTCGTCGATGCCAAGGGCGAAGTGACGCTGAGGCCGGTCACGGTGAAATCCTATGAAAGCAACGACGTCGTCATTTCCGGCGGCGTCGAGGACGGCGCCAAGGTTGTCGCGCTGGGCGTCCAAAAAATCGATCCGGCACAGAAGGTCAGGATCGTCTCGTCGTTGTCGTTTTAAGAACTGGTCGTTTTAAGAACCGGTCGTTTTAAGAGCGGTCGTTTCAAGCGGCATGATTCCGAAAAGCCGAAGCGGGCTTTTCTTGCAAGCACAACCAGATTTGAGGGCGCCATGAAACACTTCAATCTCTCGGCCTGGGCGGTCAGCCATCCCGCTCTCATTCTTTTTCTGGTGGTCGCGCTCGGCGTCGCCGGCTTTTTCTCGTACGAGCGGCTCGGGCGTGCGGAAGATCCTTCTTTCACCGTCAAGGTGGTGAACGTCTCGGCGATCTGGCCGGGCGCCACCGCGGCGGAGATGCAAAGCCAGGTCGCGGACCCGATCGAGAAGAAACTTCAGGAATTGCCGTATTTCGACAAGGTAGAGACCTATTCGAAGCCGGCGTTCACGGCGATGCAGGTCACCTTCAAGGATTCGACACCGGCAAAGGATGTGCCCTATCTGTTTTATCTGCTGCGCAAGAAGCTCGCGGATGTGCAACCCCAGCTTCCGGCCAATTTGCTCGGCCCCGTCGTCAACGACGAATTCAGCGACGTCGATTCCATCCTTTATATGATGACCGGCGACGGCGCCGATTACGCGCAATTGAAAAAGGCTGCCGAAGGCATGCGCCAGCGGCTCCTCAAAGTGCCGGGCGTCACCAAAGTCGATCTCTACGGCACCCAGGACGAGCGAATCTATGTCGAGTTCTCGCACGCCAAGCTGGCGACGCTCGGGATCACACCCCAGGCGCTGTTTGACTCGCTCGCCAAACAAAACAACGTCGTGCCGGCCGGCACTGTCGAAACCTCCTCGCAACGGGTGCCGTTGCGCGTCACCGGCGCGCTCGACGGCGTCAAGGCGGTGGCCGAAACGCCGGTCGAAAGTAATGGCCGGGTGTTTCGGTTGGGCGATATTGCGACCGTCACCCACGGTTTCGTCGACCCGCCGAGCTTTGTGGTGCGGCAAGAGGGCAAACCCGCGCTCGGCATCGGCGTGGTCACGGCCAAGGGCGCCAACATCCTGGAGCTTGGCAAGGACGTTGCCGACGCGACCGCGGAATTCATGAAGGCGGTGCCGCAGGGCATCAACGTCGATCTGATCGCCGATCAGCCCAAGGTGGTTGAGCGCGCCGTCGGTGAATTCGTGGATTCGTTCATCGAGGCGCTGGCGATTGTGCTGTTTGTCAGCTTCCTGGCGTTGGGTTGGCGTACCGGCATCGTGGTGGCGCTGTCGGTGCCGCTGGTGCTGGCGATCGTTTTCATCGTGATGAATGCGATGTCGATCGACCTGCATCGGATCACGCTCGGCGCGCTGATCATCGCGCTCGGACTCCTGGTCGATGACGCCATCATCGCGGTCGAGATGATGGTGGTAAAGATGGAGCAGGGGTGGGACCGTATGCGCGCGGCGTCGTTTGCGTGGGAATCCACCGCGTTCCCGATGCTGACGGGAACGCTGGTGACGGCGGCGGGTTTTCTTCCCATCGGTTTCGCCAATTCCGGCGTCGGCGAATATGCCGGCGGGATTTTCTGGATCGTGGCGATCGCGCTGGTGGCGTCCTGGTTCGTCGCGGTGATCTTCACGCCCTATATCGGCGTCAAGCTGTTGCCGAACATCACCGTCAGCCACAACCACGATCCGCATGCGGTCTACGAAACGCGGCTGTATCGCGTTCTCCGCAGCATGATTCAATGGTGCGTCGACCACCGGATCAAGGTGGTCGCGGCAACCGTCGGGGTATTTGCGCTGTCGATCGTCGGCTTCGGTCACGTGCAACAGCAGTTCTTCCCGCTGTCGGAGCGCCCCGAACTGTTCCTGCAATTGCGGTTGCCCGAAGGCACGGCGTTTGGCGTCACCGAGCAGTCGGTGAAAAAGGCCGAGGCGCTGCTGAAGGACGACACCGACATCGCGACCTATACGGCCTATGTCGGCCAGGGCTCGCCGCGGTTCTGGTTGGGGTTGAACCCGCAATTGCCGAACGAGGCTTTCGCCGAAATCGTGATCGTCGCCAAGGGCGTCGAGGCGCGTGAACGAATCAAGGCGCGGCTGGAGAAGGCGGTCGACGACGGTTCGTTGAACGAAGCGCGCGTCCGCGTCGATCGCTTTAACTTCGGCCCGCCGGTCGGCTTTCCCGTGCAATTCCGGGTGATCGGCCCCGACGCCGAGACCGTGCGCGACATCGCCTACAAGGTGCGTGACGTGGTCAAGCAGAACGACAAGGTCAAGGACCCGCAGCTCGACTGGAATGAGCAGTCGCCCTACCTGAAGCTCGTGGTCGATCAGGACCGCGCCCGCGCGCTCGGCCTCACCCCGCAGGACGTATCGGAGGCGCTGAGCCTGCTGATCTCCGGTGCACCGGTGACGACCGTGCGTGACGGCATCGAGAAAGTCGGCGTGGTTGCCCGCGCGGTGCCCTCGGAACGGCTCGATCTCCGCCGTGTCGGCGATCTCACCGTGACCACCCGCAACGGGATCGCGGTGCCGCTTTCGCAAATCGCCAAAATCGAATATTCCCATGAGGAGCCGATCCTGTGGCGTCGCAACCGCGACATGGCGATCACGGTGCGCGGCGACGTCGTCGATGGCGCGCAGGCGCCCGATGTCACCAACCAGATCTGGCCCAAGCTGCAGGAGATCCGCGACAGCCTGCAGCCGGCCTACCGGATCGAAATGGGCGGCGCGATCGAGGAATCCGCCAAAGGCAATGCCTCGATCTTCGTGCTGTTTCCATTGATGGTGATCGTCATGCTGACCCTGCTGATGATCCAGCTGCAAAGCTTCTCGCGCCTGGCTTTGGTGTTCCTCACGGCCCCGCTCGGCATTATCGGTGCCTCACTCGGACTGAATGTCGCGAACCAGCCGTTCGGCTTTGTGGCGCTGCTCGGGTTGATCGCACTGGCCGGGATGATCATGCGCAACGCGGTGATTTTGGTCGACCAGATCGAAGCCGATGTCACCCAGGGGCTGACGCGCAAGGAAGCCATCGTCGAGGCCACCGTCCGGCGTGCCCGCCCGGTGGTGCTCACTGCGCTGGCGGCGATCCTGGCGATGATCCCGCTGTCGCGCTCGGCATTCTGGGGCCCGATGGCGATCACCATCATGGGTGGTTTGTTTGTTGCGACCTTCCTGACCTTGCTGTACCTGCCCGGCCTCTATGCCCTCTGGTTCCGCAAGAGCCTTGAAGAAAGCGGTCCGAGCGCGCATCGTGACGTTGCGCCGCAACATCACGGCGAATCGCGGCCGGCATTTCCCCTTGCTGAGGCCGCGGAATGATAGAACATTTGAATGCACCGACTTTACCCACGCTGAATTGAGCACAGCCATGACGCTGGTTGCAGAAAATATTGAAGCCGACACACGAGAACGGATTCTCGTGACCGCGGAGCGTTTGTTCCGCGAAATCGGTTATCAGAAGACCACCGTCGGCGACATCGCCAAGGTGCTGCGCATGAGTCCGGCGAACGTCTATCGCTTTTTCGATTCGAAAAAGGCGATTCATGAGGGTGTCGCGCGCGGCCTGATGGGCGAGGTCGAGTCCGCGGCGCGGGCGATTGCGACCAAACGCGAACCGGTGGCTTCCCGCCTCCGCGAGCTTCTGACCACGATCCATCGCATGAATTCCGAACGCTATGTCGGGGATTCGAAACTGCACGAGATGGTTGAGGTCGCGATGGAAGAAAGCTGGGACGTTTGCGTATCCCATATGGAGCGGATCACCGAGACCATTGCCGGCGTCATTGCGGAGGGTGCCGCGTCGGGTGAATTCGAGGCCCCGGATGTGCCGGTGGCGGCGATGTGTTCCTGCACGGCGTTGATGCGGTTTTTTCACCCGCAGATGATCGCGCAAAGCGCCAACAAGCCGGGACCCTCGCTCGACCAGATGATCGACTTTATCCTGTCCGCACTCGCGCCGCGTGGTAAGCGGAGTTAGAAAGCCGACAGTCATAGGGTGGGCAAAGACGCGCTTGCGTCGTGCCCACCTTTTTTGAAGATAATGGTGGGCACGCTGCGCTTTGCCCACCCTACGAAGGAAGATACCGGCATGGACGCATCGAGCCCAAAGGACCTGCACTATTACGAGCCCGTCAACGGCCACGGCCTCAAGCACGATCCTTTCAACGCCATCATCGCTCCGCGCCCGATCGGGTGGATTTCGTCGCGCGATGCCAAGGGCAACCTCAATCTGGCGCCTTACAGTTTTTTCAACGGGTTCAATTACCATCCGCCGATCATCGGATTCTCCTCGACGTCGTGGAAAGACAGCGTCGGCAATATCCAGGAGACCGGCGAATTCGTCTGGAATCTCGCGACCATGGATTTGGCGCAGCAGATGAACGCCACCGCCGCGCATGTCGCCCCCAACGTCAGTGAATTTGCGGTGGCCGGCCTGACGGCGGTGCCGAGCAAGCTCGTCAACGTGCCCCGCGTTGCCGAAAGCCCGGTCTCGTTCGAATGCAAGCTCTCGCAGATCGTTCAGTTGCAGGGCGCCGACGGCAACAAGGTGCAGGCCTGGCTCACCCTCGGCGAGGTCGTGGCCGTCCATATCGACAAGGCCTTGATCAAGGACGGTGTCTACCAGACCGCGCTGGCCCGCCCGATCGTGCGCGCCGGCCGCAAGGGCGACTATTTCGAAATTCGCCCCGATGCCATGTTCGAGATGACACGGCCGGATTGAGAGGCCTTTGCTGCTCTCCCTCGCCTCGCTCTTCGCGGGGTCGCGACGAGCGAAGCTCGCTCTTGGAGGGTCAGGGTGAGGGGGACTAATCGCGAAGCCGGTGCTAGGGGGCGTACTCATAAATCGAGCTTGATTGGTGCGGCTTGCTCGATGTCCGCTATGTCCCCGATAACGACCAAATTCTGCATCGCAGCGTGCCAACAAGAGACAATGGCTGGCTATGATTGACATCCGGACCAGAGCGGCATCTAATTCTTTTGCAGCATTCTGACGGTGTAGCTCTATTGTTTTGAGCGAACATTGGCGTGGTTTCGGTCAAATCCCAGGCTCAGCCTTTGGTTGAAGCCCCAGGCGCGCGTGAGGTAGAACGGCGCCCGGTCAAGGCAATTGCGATTGGCGCGATGGCGGCGGTGAAGTGGTTGCAGCAATTCCTTCTGCAGGAATCCAATGCCACCCGCGCGGCCCTTGGATTGGCGATTGCGGGTCATGTCCTCATTGCGCTGCTTCTGATGTTAGGGGCCTTCGAGGGGACCGAGGCGGCTTCGGTCGTCACGATGCCGGTTGAAATCGTGATAGAAAAGCCTGACGTGCAGGCTTCATCGCCCCCGGCGCCCGCGCCCAATGAAAAGAATCCCTGGTCGGGCATTCCTGCCGTGGCCGACGTTGACAAGCGGGCCAAGGCGCCGCTCGCGACGCTGGACGTCAATGGTATCGATCTGCCAAAGCAGCCAGGGCAAGATGGCGGCGACCCCAGCCCGGATGCAGCCGCGATCCCCCAGCCGCCCGCTGACGGCGACCTTGCCTCCGGCGCTGCGTCGCTCCCCTCCTGGGCGATCGAACCCATCGGCCTCACACAACGGCAGACGACGGCGCGCCAGCCGGGCGAAGACGAAATGACGGCGATCAAGGAGCAGAAGATCGCGTGCGGCGCAAAGGCGCGCTGGCCATCACCGGCAGCAGGGACACGGCAACGAGGCAGGGTGATAGGGATCGCTACCGAGGCTCAAGCGTTGGCCCTGATCCGATCGAGCCAGGTCATGACGGACAGGCGCATCAATCCGAATTACATCGGAAAGCAGCAGGTTTTCGCCGAGACACTGGACGGCATCAAGAAATCATCCGTCGTGCTTCCTGCCGGATTCGCGGTGAGTGTGGGCGATGTGATCGATATTTATTCCGGCCACGTCGATCCATCTGACCACTGCCAGTACATTCCGAACATTGCCGTCAGCAAGCCTTGAGGATTATCCTGCGCCGCGCTCCTCTCGCTAAGGCGCGCTTGCACAATCCGCGGAAAAAAGCGGCCCGCGGGACATGGGTCCGGCGCCGACTGTGAGTTCACCAGACAAAAAAACAGCTTTAAGGCTAGGGTTTTCGTCGTTCGTTCTGCGAACAACCGGCGCTCACAATGCGTCCGGCTCACCGTGCTGCCAGCGGCCGATCACGCCGGCAACCGCCGCTCCGACGATGGGCGCCAGCCAGAATAACCACAGCTGCGCGATATAAGCTCCGCCGGCAATCAGCGCCGGGCCGGTGCTTCGCGCCGGATTGACCGAGGCATTAGTGACCGGAATCAGGAAGAGATGAATCAGCGTCAGGCAAAGCCCAATAGGTATCCCAGCAAATCCGACCGCTGCGCCTTTCGAGGTGGTGCCGATGATGACGTATATGAAGAAGAAGGTCGCGATGACTTCACTCAGGAAGCACGACACCAGACTGTATTTTCCGGGGCTGAGATCGCCATAGCCGTTGGACGCAAACCCACCAGGAACCCATTCGGGTTTGCCGGAGGCGACCACATAGAGTACCGCAGCCGCCGTGATGGCTCCGGCCACTTGTGCGAGTATGTAGGGAAGGACGTCGGTGGCCTTGAAGCGGCCTCCGGCCCAGAGTCCTACTGTAACGGCACAATTGAAATGCCCGCCCGAGACGTGGCCGACCGCATAAGCCATGGTCAGTACGGTTAATCCGAAGGCCAAACTGACCCCCAGGAATCCGATGCCCAGCGATGGGAAATTCGCAGCGA
Source organism: uncultured Alphaproteobacteria bacterium (assembly GCA_963814615.1). Taxonomy (GTDB): domain Bacteria; phylum Pseudomonadota; class Alphaproteobacteria; order Rhizobiales; family Xanthobacteraceae; genus Bradyrhizobium. Next base: position 871,506 of record CAWFDN010000002.1, read on the forward strand.
GCACCGCACTGCCACAACCAGCGAATGTCAGCCAGAAAGTACCAAAGAACTCGGCTCCAAGACGTCGCCACATCATCTGAACTACCCTGAGTACTCGCGACCTCGACCGATGTAACGAATATTATTTGTCTGCCACCGGCCTGCTTTGATCCATCGCAAACGATTTTTCATTTCTGAGGGAATGAGACCGACGCTTCAGGTCGTCATTTCTTATGGAATGGCGAAGCCCGTGAAAGTTCCGCAAATTGGACCTTCGACCCGTAGACAAATCCCCCGAATGTCCACTGTGGGGTCATTCACGACCGAGTCGAGCCAGCAGCAAGTCCGGCCATGCCCACCATGCCCCGAAAGCGGAAGCGAGTTCAGAGTAAGCGCTGGCCGCCGCCCGTCTTCCCGCGAGCGGGGACAGGTAAAGTCTGATTCGCGCATTTGCGGAGTCTAAAGTACAGACCCGACAGCGCTTTTCGGAACTGATGCGGCATTCTGCCGTTATCAGGTGGATCAATTTCGCTCTACTCCCGCGCGAAGTGTTCGCCCGAATCCCCCGCTTTCCGCTAGAATGATTCGTCTTTCGGCATCTGCGGACCGCCCCATCGCGAAGCTGCTTCCACCACGAGGACATCGCCATGACCTCTTTTGCCTTTCGCCGTGACATCGTCACCAAGCCGATCTTCTCTTGGGCGCGCACGGTATTGCCGCCGATGTCGGACACCGAGCGTGAGGCGCTGGAAGCCGGCGACGTCTGGTGGGACGCGGATTTGTTCACCGGCAATCCCGACTGGGCGAAATTGCTTAGCCAAGCACCGGCGACCCTGACATCCGAAGAACAGGCGTTTCTCCACGGTCCGGTCGATGAGCTCTGCAAGATACTTGACGACTGGAAGATCAATTGGGAATTGCGCGATCTGCCTCCCGAAGTCTGGGACTACATCAAGCAGAAGAAATTCTTCGGCATGATCATTCCGAAGGAATATGGCGGGCTGGGCTTCTCGCCCTACGCGCATTCGGAAGTGGTACGGAAAATATCGTCGCGCTCGCTCGCCGCCGCCGTCACCGTGATGGTGCCGAACTCGCTCGGCCCCGGCGAACTCTTGATGCGCTTTGGCACGCAAGCTCAGCAGCAGCAATGGTTGCCGCGGTTGGCCGACGGCCGCGAGATTCCCTGCTTTGGGTTGACCAGTCCGGAAGCCGGCTCCGACGCCGCGTCGATGGTCGACAGCGGCATCATCTGCAAGGGGCAATTCGAGGGCCGCGAGGTGCTCGGGCTTCGGCTCAACTGGCACAAGCGCTACATCACGCTCGGCCCGGTCGCGACGCTGCTCGGTCTCGCCTTCAAGGCCTATGATCCCGATCATCTGGTCGGATCGCAAGATGAACTCGGCATCACCGTGGCGTTGATTCCGAGCCATCTGCCCGGCGTCGAGATCGGCCACCGTCATTTGCCCTCGATGCAGGTATTTCAAAACGGCCCGAATTGGGGCCGCGACGTGTTCATCCCGATGGACTACATCATCGGCGGACAGGCGCGTCTCGGCCAGGGCTGGAAAATGCTGATGACGGCCTTGGCCGCCGGGCGCGGCATCTCGCTGCCGTCGCTGTCGGCGGCGGGTGCGGCTTACGCGGCGCGCACCACCGGCGCCTATGCGCGAATTCGCGAGCAATTCAACGTGCCGATCGGAAAATTCGAAGGCATCGAGGAGCCGCTGGCCCGGATTGCCGGCACCGCCTATCTGCTCGACGCGGCGCGGCGGTTGACCTGCGCCGCGCTCAATCAGGGCCGGCATCCCGCGGTGATTTCCGGGATCATGAAGCTGCACGCCACCGAGCGGATGCGGATCGCGATCGACGACGCGATGGACATTCACGGCGGCAAGGCCGTGATCGATGGTCCGCAGAATTATTTGGGCAATCTCTATCGGTCGGTGCCGGTCGGCATTACGGTCGAAGGCGCCAACATTCTGACCCGCAACCTGATCGTGTTCGGGCAGGGGGCGATCCGTGCGCATCCTTATCTCCTGGAAGAGATGAATGCGCTTGGCGATGCGGACCGCACACAAGGGTTGGACGCCTTCGACAAGGCGTTCTGGAAACATATCGGTCACAGCATCACGACGCTGTTCCGGGCCTGGGGCCGGAGCTGGAGCTTTGGTGCGTTCGCGCCCGCGCCCGACGCCGGCGAGGCGACCAGATTTTATCGTCAGCTCTCGCGCTACTCCGCAAGCTTCGCACTCTGCGCCGACATGGCGCTGTTGACATTGGGCGGCGCGCTCAAGCGCAAGGAAATGCTGTCGGCGCGGTTCGGCGATATTCTCTCCGAGCTGTATCTGCTCTCCGCGGCGTTGAAGCGCTGGCAGGACGAAGGCCGCCAGCCTGCGGATTTGCCCGTCCTGCAATGGTGCATGGGAAACGGCTTCCGCACCATCGAAAATCGGCTCGCGGAAATTCTGGCGAATTTACCAAATCGCTTTGTCGCCGTGGTGCTGAAATTCCTGATCCAGCCGTTCGGTGCCAACGTGCTCGGGCCTTCCGATATCGTGGTCCATCGCTGCGCGCAGCTTGTGCTGGAGCCATCGGCGGCGCGCGATCGGCTCACGCCGGATCTGTCGCATGTCGACGACGACCGCGGCGTCGCGCGGCTGGAGAGGGCGTTTGTTCTGGTCACCGGCGCCGAAGACATCGCCAAGAGAATGCGCGCCGCCCACATCCACGATTGGCGTGAGGCGGTGAAGACGAACGTCATCACCCAAGCCGAGGGCGATCAGCTCGCGGCGGCGCATGAGGCGGTCGCAAAGGTGATCGAGGTCGATGATTTTGCGCCCGAAACCTTGTCGCCGATCTACCAAAAGCCGGCCGACGTGCGTCAGTTCTTCCAGGAGTTGGGCGAAACGCGGGCGGCAAGCTGATGGCGCGGCCGGTTTTCATCGTCGACGGCAGCCGAACGCCGTTCCTCAAGGCGCGCAGCGGACCCGGTCCGTTCACCCCGGTCGATCTCGCCGTGCAGTGCGGCCGGCCGCTATTGGCCCGACAACCGTTCGCGCCAGACGCGTTCGATCAGGTGATCCTCGGTTGCGTCAATGTGATCGCCGATGAGATGAACCCGGCCCGCGTCGCCGCGTTGCGGCTCGGCATGGGCGAAGCCATGGTGGCGTTCACGGTGCAGATCAATTGCGGTTCCGGCATGCAATCGATCGACACGGGGTACCGCTATATCCGCGAAGGCATCTCGGATTTGATTCTGGCCGGCGGTTCGGAAGCCCTGAGCTACGCGCCGCTGGTGTGGCCGCAGCAGGGCGTGCGCTGGTTCGCGGGCCTTGCCGGCGCCAAGGGAATTCTCGCCAAGATTGCGGCGATTGCGAAGGCTCGCCCGGCCTATTTCAAACCGATCATCGGCCTGGAGCGCGGGCTGACCGACCCGATCACCGAGCTCAACATGGGACAGACCGCCGAAGTGGTCGGTCATTTGTTCGGCATCACCCGCGCGCAGTCGGATGCCTATGCCGCCGAAAGTCACAAGCGGCTGGCGAAAGCGCAGGCCGAGGGCTGGCTGAAAGGCGAGGTCGAAACCGCGTTCGCGCGCGACGGCAAGTTTTACGACCATGACGACGGCGTGCGGCCGGACTCTTCGCCGGAGACACTCGCAAAGCTAAAGCCGGTATTCGAACGTCCCTGGGGTCAGGTCACCGCCGGCAACTCCTCGCAGATCACCGACGGCGCGTCCTGGACCATCCTGGCGTCGGAAGCCGCGGTCGACAAACACGGTTTGACGCCGAAGGCCGTGATCGTCGACAGCCAATGGTCGGCGCTCGATCCCAGCATCATGGGGCTCGGTCCGGTGCTGTCGGCGACCGAACTCTTGAAGCGTCACAAATTGTCGTTGCAGGACATCGAGACCTGGGAATTGAACGAGGCGTTTGCGACCCAGGTGCTGGGGTGCCTCGCGGCCTGGAACGATGAGAAATTCTGCCGCGAGATTTTGGGACTCGACGGCGCCGCCGGGCAAATCGACCAGGCAAAACTCAATGTCGATGGCGGCGCGATCAGCCTCGGCCATCCCGTCGGCTGCAGCGGCAACCGCATCGTGCTGCATCTCGTCAATGCGATGAAGCGGCTGGGCACCAAGCGCGGCATCGCCACCGAATGCATCGGTGGCGGGCAGGGCGGCGCGATGTTGATCGAGATGGTGTGATCATGGATTCACGGATCATGAACGTTCTCGGCGACCGCGTGCTTGAACTCGGGCCGAAGCCCGACGCGACCTCACCCTATCGCCATTTCAAGCTCAGCCACGACGCCGACGGCATTGCCTGGCTTCTGTTTGACCGCGAAGGCGCCAGCGCCAACACGCTGTCGGCCGATGTCATCGAAGAACTCGACGCGGTGCTGACGGTGCTGGAAAGTCAGCGGCCCGCGGGCCTTGTCATTCGCTCCGCAAAGGCATCCGGGTTTATTGCCGGCGCCGACGTCAACGAATTTCGCGGCGCCACCGACCCCCAGCCGGTCGAGGCCGCGATCGGCCGGGCGCACGCGGTGATCGACCGGCTCGAAGCGTTGAAGATTCCGACCGTCGCCGTGATCCACGGTTTCTGTCTTGGCGGCGGACTCGAAGTCGCACTCGCCTGCCGGTCGCGAATTGCGATCGACGGCGCCCGCTTTGGTTTTCCGGAAGTGATGCTCGGCCTGCACCCCGGTCTCGGCGGCACCGCGCGCTTCACGCGGCTCGTCAACCCGATGCAGGCGATGACGCTGATGCTGACCGGCAAAACCATCGACGCGCGCCGGGCCAAGTTGCTCGGCCTCGTCGACGCGGTGACGCAGGAGCGGCATGTCCGCAATGCCGCGAAAGACGCGGTGTTCGGCCGGTTGAAGCGCGGCAAGTCCGGTATTCTCGACCACGATCCTGAATTCCGGCCCCATCAGAGCCTTTCTCGCCTCGCGCATGCGCACCGAGGCCGAGAAAGCCGCGCCGCGCGAGCATTATCCCGCGCCTTATGCGCTGATCGATCTCTGGGAAAAGCACGGTGGCGACAGGGCCGCGATGTTGGCGGCCGAGAAAACCTCGTTCGCCCATCTGATGGTGACGCCGACGGCGCAAAACCTGATCCGGGTGTTCTTCCTGCGCGAGCAGATGAAGAAGCTCGCCGGCTCCGGCAACACCATCAAACATGTTCACGTTATCGGCGCCGGCGCGATGGGCGGCGACATCGCGGCCTGGTGCGCCCATCAGGGCCTGCGCGTCTCGCTCGCCGACATGAAGCCGGAGCCGATCGCCGGCGCCGTAAAACGCGCCGCCGATCTGTTCGGCAAGGTCATGCGCAAGCGCACCGACATCCGCGACGCGCTGGACCTGCTTGTTCCCGATCTCGACGGCGAAGGCGTCCGCAATGCCGATCTGATCATCGAGGCGGTGCCGGAAAAGCTGGAGCTGAAGCAAAAGGTCTATGCCGGGCTTGAACCCGTCATGAAGCCCGGCGCGATCCTCGCCACCAACACGTCGAGTATCCCGCTGCAAGACCTCCGCACCACGCTCAAATCGCCGGAGCGGTTGCTCGGCTTGCACTTCTTCAATCCGGTCTCCCGGCTTCAGCTTGTCGAGGTCGTCAGTCACGACGGCACCGATCCGCAGCGGTTGAAGGCGGCGCTGGATTTTGTCGGCGCCATCGACCGCCTGCCGCTGCCGGTCAAGAGTTCGCCGGGCTTTCTCGTCAACCGCGCGCTGACGCCTTACATGCTGGAGGCGATGGTGATGCTGGACGAGGGGATCGACAAGCGCACCATCGACGCATCAGCGGAAAAATTCGGCATGCCGATGGGGCCGATCGAGCTTGCCGATCAGGTCGGCCTCGATATTTGTCTCGCGGTCGGCGACATGCTGCGCTCGAAATTCGGCGATCTGCTGCCGCCGACCCCGGCCTGGCTTCGCGAGAAAGTCGCGCGCGGCGAACTCGGCCGCAAGACCGGCCAGGGTTTTTACGTCTGGAAAGACGGCAAGGCCGACAAGACTTCGGGCTCCACCTCCATTGCGCCGCCGACGGCTGAAACGATCGACCGCTTGATCCTGCCGATGTCCAACGTCTGTGTCGCCGCCTTGCGCGAAGGCATCGTCGACAATGCCGACGCGGTCGATGGCGCGATGATCTTCGGTACCGGCTATGCGCCGTTTCGCGGCGGCCCGCTGAATTATGCGCGAAGCCGCGGCCCTGAAAACGTGGTGTCGACGCTACGTGCGCTGGCGCAAAAGTTCGGCGGTCGGTTCACCCCGGATGCCGGCTGGGATAGTTTCAAATAAACAATCTGGTTTTGAGGGGCATCCGACATGACCGACGCGCAGGCCGTTCACGCGCCACCGACAACGGAGATCGAGCCCGACGGCGACCTGTCGATCCGCACGCTGGCGATGCCGGCCGATACCAACCAGAACGGCGATATTTTCGGCGGCTGGCTGCTGAGCCAGATGGATATCGGCGGCGGAATCTTCGCCTCCAAGATTGCGAAATCGCGCACGGTGACCGTGGCGGTCGAGGCGATGAACTTCCGCAAACCGGTGTTCGTCGGCGACGTGGTGTCCGTGCACGCCAATCTGGTCCGGATCGGCAAGACCTCGGTCACCGTGCATCTCGAAGCCTGGGTGCTGCGCCGCAAGGAACTGCATTCGATTTTGGTGACCGACGGCAATTTCACCTACGTCTCGATCGACGATCACGGCCATCCGCAGGTGATCCAGCAGGATCAAGCACCGATTTCGGCGTGAAGGTAACTCACGAATTGACGTGCACGAAATCCCGCAGCAGCGGATAAATTTCGTTGTTCCAGCGCCGGCCGCTGAACACGCCGTAATGGCCGACGCCGGCTTGCATGTGATGCACCTTGCGGTAGGCCCGCACGCCGGTGCAGAGATCTTGGGCAGCGAGCGTCTGGCCGATCGAACAGATGTCGTCCTTTTCGCCTTCCACCGTCATCAGGCCCATCCGCTTGATCGAGGCGGGATTCACCGGGCGGCCGCGATAGGTCAACTTGCCCAGCGGCAACAGGTGTTCCTGAAACACGTCGCGAATGGTTTCGATGTAGAACTCCGCCGGCAGGTCCATCACCGCGAAATATTCGTCATAGAAAGTCTTGATGGCTTCGGCTTTCTCCACCTCGCCTTTCGCCAGATGGTCGGCAAGATCCATGTGTTGCTTGATGTGCCGATCGAGGTTCATCGACACGAATGCGGTGAGCTGCACGAAGCCCGGATAGACCTTGCGCAACGCGCCTTTGCATTGCAACGGCACGTAGTTGATCAGGTTGTCCTCGAACCATTTGAGCGGCTTGCTCTTGGCGAACTCATTGACCTTGGTTGGCTGAATCCGCGTATCGATCGGCCCGGCCATCAAGGTCAGCGTCGCAGGGCGCGCCGGGTGATTGTCTTCCGACATGATCGCGGCGGCTGCGAGCGCGGACACCGAGGGCTGGCAGATCGCCACCATGTGTGATCGCGGGCCCATTTGGTCCAGAAACGTGATGAGATGTTCAGTGTATTCGTCGAGGCCGAATTTGCCATGCTGAAGTGGAATGTCGCGCGGATTGTGCCAGTCGGTGATGTAGACGTCGTGATCCTGCAAAAGGGTTTTCACGGTGCCGCGCAACAGCGTCGCGAAGTGGCCGGACATCGGCGCCACCAGCAGCATGCGCGGCTGCGGCGGTGCATTCTCCTTCTTGAAATGCAGCAGCGAACCGAACGGCGTCGCGTAGACGACTTCCTCGGTCACCTCCAATTCCTGGTTGCCCACCAGCACCTTGTCGATGCCGTAGGCCGGACGGGTGTAGGTCAGTGAGGTGCGTGAGATCAGCTCCAACGCGGCGGCAAGCCGTCCGAACAGTCGGTCGGAGACGCCTTGTGGAACGAGGTTGAGATGTTTCAACGCCGATGCCGCCCCGTGCCGCCATGGAGCTGTCAAGTCCATGTGGTTCTGGTAGGCTTGATACATCATCGACATCATTTAGGTTCGCCCCCGTCCTTGTTGCTATGCAATATCGAAGCCAAAGCGGAGTCAATCAGCCTTCCAAACTGGCACGTCGTTTGCTGCATAAAATGCGCAAGGCATGAACAAGGGGCACTTTGCGGGGGACGCTTGTCGGTGAGATGAGAAGTGTGTCCGTATGGCCTTGGCGGGCGTTCAGGCGTGAGGCAAAAATCACTGAGACAAGAATCCCTGAGGCAAGAATCACTGAGTCAAGGGTGACGTGAGGCAGGAGCGACATGGCGAAAGCGACACTGACCATCAGCAGCAAGAATTACTCGTCGTGGTCGCTGCGCGGCTGGCTGCTGACGAAATTCTCCGGACTTGAGTTCGACGAAATCATCACCGCGCCGGACGATCCGTCGGCGCGGGCCGAAATCCTGCTGTTGTCGGCATCGATCCTGGTGCCGTGCCTGCGGCACGAGGGTGCGACCGTGTGGGACACTTTGGCGATCGCCGAATATCTCAACGAGATCAGTCCGGATGCCGGTCTGTTGCCGGCGGATCGCGTGTTGCGTGCGCATTGCCGCTCGATTTGCGGAGAGATCCACTCCGGCTTCACCACCCTGCGCGCGTCGTTGCCGGTCAACCTGAAGGGACATTTCCCCGGCTTCAAGATCTGGTCGCGCGCGCAAGCCGATATCGATCGGGTCTGCACCATCTGGCGCGAATGCCTGGCCACATCCGGCGGGCCTTTCCTGTTCGGCGAGCGCACCATGGCGGATGCGATGTATGCGCCGGTCGTGACCCGCTTCATGACTTACGATGTGAAGCTGGAGCCGAGGCTGGCGGCCTATGCCGGCATGGTGATGGCGCTTCCCGAGATGCAGGAATGGATCGCGGCCGCCAAGGCCGAGCCCGCCGACATCGAAGAGCTTGAGGTCGAGTATTAACCTTTGCCGTTGCTCGTCAGCGGCCGACGGTTTCAGCTGTGCTGGATGTAGTACGCGGGTTCCGTACCGAGCCGCTATTTAGCCGTGAACAGCGGGGATACAGACCCATTCGGCTGATTCGGGCGCGATTCGTTCCGCCCGCGTTCCGAACGTTAAGATAGCCTCGATTTCCGTCGCATTTTGGCACAACGCCGCGCTGGAATCAGGGCCGGTGCAGGCGCCAACCAACCACGGTCGCTTCGAGCGTGCCGCCGGACTCGTGGTTGCGCCATTCGCCATCGACAAAGCGGCAGGCGAACGGCAGTTGATAGGTGCCGCTGTGGTCCTCACATAACACCTGGACCGGCTGGTCGGGCGGCGGTGCGCCTTCGCCGTTGAACTCAGCCAGACGTCGTTCGCGCGTTGCCATTGATGATCCTCCCTAAGGGCGCAAGCGCCTCGCTTGCGTCCTTGAGCCCCGCGCCCTGCTTTAATTGGGGATTGGCTGGAAAACCTCAACGCTTGAATGAGGTTTCAGTGTGATATCTTCGACGTCCCGCGTGCCCGCTCGCAACAAATTGACCGTTACGGCATTACCGAGGTGAGGATTGAGATGATTGGCCGGATTGCTCTCGTCGCCGCTTTGGTGCTGGCGCCCTGCATACTGACATCCGCGGCGACCCGCGCACAGGATGTTCCGGGCATCGAAATCTGCACCGTCGAAAAGACCATGGAACGGCGGACCAGTTGCCTGCAAAGCAACGTCGAGTTCCTGCAAAAGACCATGACCAGGCTCGGTGCGGACCATCAGCAAAAGCTCGATGCCGCGAATCGGCAGATCGAGACTCTGAAAAGCACGGTGGCCTCGATGCAGAAAATCGTGGACGAGCTGCAGGCGGCGCAGAAGAAGATCGTGGAAGATCCGAAGAAGGCCGATGTCCCGCCGGCGAAGGATAGTGCGTCGACCAAAGATGGCGCGAAATGATTTGAGGTCGAACGCCGTGGTTCTCGCCGTCGCACGGCCGGTGCCATGTCGGTAAATTTGGTGCCGGTGCGGGAATAACCCCACCTGCCCGATGAGGGTCAGGTGATTGCTTGGCAAGCGATATCGACTTTGCCATAATTTGCGCAACGAAATCGTTGCGCGTGCGGGATCGAGGCTCAAATCCCCCGGGCAACCGAGAAACGCCGGGGGATTCATGTCCGATGTTCGTGTTCTCGCCACCGGACTTGAATTTCCGGAAGGGCCGGTCGCGATGCCGGACGGATCGGTGCTGCTGGTCGAAATCCGCGGCCGCCACCTGACCCGGGTGTGGCCGGACGGGCGCAAAGAGGTGGTCGCAAAAATTCCCGGCGGCCCCAATGGCGCGGCGATCGGGCCCGACGGCAAATGTTACATCTGCAACAATGGGGGATTCAGTTGGATCCCCTCGCGCGGCACCATGATGCCGGGCGCCCCCGCCCCCCATGAATATATCGGCGGCTCGATCCAGCGGGTCGATCTTGCGACCGGCACGGTCGAAACCCTGTTCGAGGCCTGCGGCGAGCATCCGCTGAAAGGGCCGAACGATCTGGTGTTCGATCGCCACGGCGGGCTTTGGTTCTCTGATCTCGGCAAGCGCCGCGCCCGCGACATGGACGTCGGCGCGTTCTACTACATCAAGCCGGGGATGACGGAGATCGTCGAAGGCGTGTTCGGCCTGTTGCCGGCCAACGGTATCGGATTGTCGCCGGATGAAAATACCGTCTACGTCGCGGAAACGCCGACCGCGCGGCTGTGGGCGTTCGATCTGTCCGCGCCGGGCGAGGTCAGGCCGCGCGACGTGATCTATCGCGGCGAACGCGGCAAGCCGATCGCGGGCCTCGGCGGCTACCAGATGTTCGACTCGCTGGCGGTGGAAGCCTGCGGCAATGTCTGCGTGGCCACCTTGGTCTCGGGCTGCATTTCGGTGATCGCGCCGGACGGCACCATCGTCGAGCAGGTGCCGACCGGCGACCGCGTCACCACCAACATCGCTTTTGGCGGACCCGATCTGAAGACCGCCTACCTCACGCTGTCGGGCAAGGGCGAACTGGTGGCGATGGACTGGGCGCGGCCCGGCCTGCCGTTGAATTTTTTGAACAAGTGATGATCGAAGAAGATGGTCCCGTCGTCATTGCGAGCGCAAGCGAAGCAATCCAGAAGCCGCTAGCACGAAGAATGGATTGCTTCGTCGCTTACGCTCCTCGCAATGACGGGCTGAGAATTGGAGCGATTGATGCCCTGGCTTGAACCGGTTTCGCTGCGCGGCCCGCACGCGCAGCTAAAGCCGTTGTCGCACGATCATCTCGACGGGCTCATCGAAGCGGTGAAGGACGGCGAGCTGTGGAAGCTCTGGTACACCTTCGTTCCCAAACCCGAAGACATGCGTCAGGAGATCGACCGCCGGCTCGGTTTGCAGGCGGCGGGGTCGATGTTGCCATTCACGGTGTTCGATGCCGACGGCAAAATCTCAGGCATGACGACGTATATGAACGTCGATGCGGCGAACCGGCGGGTCGAGATCGGCTCGACCTGGTATGCCAAGCGTGTGCAACGCAGCGCGCTCAACACCCAGTGCAAATTATTGCTGCTGGCCCACGCGTTCGACAAACTCGATTGCATCGCGGTCGAGTTCCGCACGCATTTTTTCAACCATCAAAGCCGGCGCGGCATCGAGCGGTTAGGGGCCAAGCAAGACGGCATTTTGCGCAGTCACATGATTGCGCCTGATAGCACGCTGCGCGACACCGTGGTCTACAGTATCATCGCCAGCGAATGGCCGACGGTAAAGGCGCATCTGAGCTATCAACTGAACGAAAAGCCGCGCTCATAGCGTTTTCGAAATGGGAACCGGTTCGCGTGAAGAAAACGCGTCAAAACAAAAAGCGCTGGAAAGTGTGATGGACACATTCGACTATGTGATCGTGGGCGCGGGCTCCGCCGGATGCGTGCTCGCCAACCGGCTCAGCGAAGATGCCGGCACCAGCATCTGCGTGCTCGAAGCCGGGCCCCGCGATTGGCACCCCTATATCCATCTGCCGGCGGGCTTCATCAAGACGTTTCACATGAAGAGCATCAACTGGGCTTACCAGCAGGAGCCGGGTCCCTGGACCGGCGGGCGGAGCATCTACGCGCCGCGCGGCAAGACGCTCGGGGGCTCTTCCTCGATCAACGGTCACATCTACAACCGCGGCCAACGCCAGGATTTCGACACCTGGGCGCAACTCGGCAATCGCGGCTGGGGCTATCCGGACGTGCTGCCGTATTTCAAGCGGCTGGAGCGGCGCATCGGCGAGGGCGAAGACGCCTATCGTGGCCGCGACGGCAATCTCACCGTCACCACCATGGATTGGAACGACCCGCTCTGCGAAGCGTTCATGGCGGGCGCGATGTCGCTCGGCATTCCCCGCAATCCCGATTACAACGGCGCGATCCAGGAGGGCGTCTCCTACGCCCAGCGCACCATTCGAAACGGCTTGCGCGTCAGCGCCGCCACCGCCTTCCTGCATCCTGCGAGCAAACGGCCGAACGTCCATGTGCGGACGCAAGCGCATGCGACCGAAATTCTGTTCGAGGGCATACGCGCGGTCGGCGTGCGCTATAGCAAGGGCGGGAAGGGCGGCGCTCCGCTAGAAGTGCGCGCCGCCAAGGAAGTGATCCTCGCCGGCGGCACCTACAATTCGCCGCAACTGCTGCAACTCTCCGGCGTCGGATCGCCTGATTTGTTGCGTCCGCTCGGCATCGAGGTGCGCCACGCGCTGCCGGGCGTCGGCGAGGGCTTGCAGGACCATTACGCGCCGCGTTCGGTCGCGCGCGTCCGGAACATCAAGACCATCAACGAACGCCGGCGCGGCCTTAATCTGGCGATGGAGGCGATCAAATGGGCGACGACGCGGCGCGGCCTGCTCTCGCTGTCGCCGACCATGGTCTATTGCTTCTGGCATTCCGGCGAGACCACCGAGAGTTCCGACCTGCAACTGACGTTCACGCCCGCCAGTTACAAGGAGGGCGTGCAGGGCCAGCTCGAAGACGAGCCCGGCATGACGGTCGCATCCTGGCAGCAACGGCCCGAAAGCCGCGGCTATGTCCGTGCCCGCTCCGCCGATCCGTTCGAGCCGCCGATCATTCAAACCAATTATCTGGTCGCGGAGCTCGACCGTCGCGTCGTCGTCGCCGGCATGAAGCTGGCGCGCCGGCTTCTTTCATCCGCGCCGCTCGCGCCCTATTACGCGCACGAGGACTTTCCCCGGCCCCGACGTGCAGAGCGACGATGAATTCCTCGCCGCGGCGACCGAGCGCGGCACCACCACGTTCCATCCCGGATGCACCTGCCGCATGGGCCCGGCCGGCACGACATGGGCGGTGGTCGACGATCAACTGCGCGTGCACGGGCTGCAAAACCTCCGCGTGGTCGATGCCTCGGTGATGCCGCGAATGATCTCGGCCAACCTCAACGCCTCGACCATGATGATCGCGGACAAGGCGTCGGATTTGATACGGGGCAAGAGTGCGCCGGAGGCGGCGGTCGGGTCGATCGTTGGTTAGCTAGCCGCGGACTTGATATTGGCCCTTTGAGACATGCCGACGGGCTTTGCGCATGGCTGTCTATCGGGATAGACCAGAAGTGGTCGACCGGTTGCCAAAACGGCGCGATTGACCCTTTGCGGACGTTCGATCTAGCAGTCATTGCAGAATACATTCGGAGGTGCTGTAAATGATCTCATTCAGCCCGAACGCGCCAATTCGTTGGAAAGCAAAAGACTGGGAGGCAAGATGCCTGAGTATTTCGAATCCGGCGCGCCCTATCGATCCTTCGTCGATCAAGACAATCCCGCAAAGGCAGTTAAGGAAGGCCTCGCTTATCTCGCTGCTCGACGTAATAGTGTGGGTGATAAAAAATACCGTCAGGACCACAAGGGGACACCGTTTTACATTCTCGGTTATTCGGCCTTCGCATGTCACGACTACTCCTCAGCCAGCCTTTATTTCGATGCCGCCGTCGAAGCCGATCTGCGATATCATCAGGGCAATCTCGACACGGCAGCCCTAAGATTCATCCAACTTCTTCATGTGTCGAACGAGGATCTTCTGGCGAGTGGTATCATTGCTCAGATCGAGACGCGGACTGAGGCTTTGCTAATCGACTATCATAGCCGGCATCTGCACCAAGCCATCAGCTTGTCGAACCTTCGCTCTCGCTTCTTCGAGCAAATCTTAAAGAACGGTCCGCCTCATCATCGGACGCTGCTCACGGCATTCATCTCATTCGTGGCCGAATGGAATTATCGCGCGATGCAGTTCGAGCTCGTCCCGAGAGGGCTCGCGCGAACCCTTCTTTTTACATCTTTTCCGCGGGTGCGTCCTATTTGAAAGCTTGCTGAAAAGCGCGCCAGGTGCTCCGCAGCTTCGTACAATGCGCGACGCCCTCTGCCACTATCGGAACGAGCTCGTGCTTCGTGACCAAATCTTCATCAGTGCGAATGAATTCAATGACGTAGTTGCGGCGCTTACCGGGAATATGGACGTTGATTATGCTATCTTGAGCTGTGCTAAGACCCGCAATACGATTGGTCATAATTTGGTCTGGAGTACGACCGATTTGAATTCGCAAACCTATGACTGGCTCGTAAAGAACATTGGCACGTCCTGCATTCACGCGATTTCGAAGCTCTATCTGTAAGGATTACGCGCGACGCGCTGCAACGAACAAGCCCGTAGGAGGGGTGGAGCGAAGCGATACCCATCAATTGCATTTTGTGGGCATGGTGTCTGGACGCTGCCGGAGGGCGACGCGAATTTTGCCACGCGCTGGCGGTTAGTCAAATCGATGTTTTCGCGCAGCCTCGCAACCGACGAACGGATTTCAGGTAGTCGCGCCGCCAAAGGCGAACGCGGCATCTGGCAGCGGCGCTATTGGGAGCACCCCATCCGCGACGAGAACGATTTTGCGCGTCATATGGATTACATTCATATCAACCCGGTCAAGCATCGGCTGGTGCCGCGGGTCAGCGAATGGCCGTATTCGTCGTTCCATCGTATGGTGAAGCCTGGAATCTATCCCGAGGATTGGGCAGGCGATGTCTCGAATGACGGCGGGAGTTTCGGTGAACGGCCGTAGGTCGCGCGGCAAGGTGACGGGTTTCGCGAAGAGCGCAACTCATCCTTGATACGGGCTGCGAAATCGAATTCACGAGGCCGTTCTCCGCCGTCACTCTCTCACTTCAGCACGTAGCACGTAGGATAGGTGGAGCGAAGCGATACCCATCAATTGCATTTTGTGGGGATGACGGGTTTCGCGAAGAGCAGCAACTCGCCCTTGATAGCGGGGCGTGCGGATTGGCAAAAAATAAGGCAATTCTGGTTTAGGCGTGACGGCGGCTGAGCAACAATAGGCCCCCCATTGTTGTGAATACCCCTCCTGTTACCTTATTGATCCAACGCATGTGCCATTTGGACCGTAGGATGGGAGCGATCGCGGAGACGCCGAAGGCACACATCGCCAGCACGCTGAACTCGCATGTGATGAACGTGAGGGCGAGGATGAAATATTGGGGAGCGAATGGTTCGATTGGGTTTAGGAACTGCGGGAAGAACGCGGTGAAGAACAGGATGGCCTTGGGATTGCTAGACCCTACCAAGAAGCCTCTGACATAGTATGAGCGTAAACGTCGGCCGGTGTCCGTTGTAGCTCTCTTGATATCGATGGCTTCAGCGTTGTTGCAGAACGTCTTGATGCCCACTCCAAATGAGATAAAGAGCCCCAATCACCTTGACCACGGTGAAGGCAAGCTCTGACGCCGCGAGCTGCACCGAGGCCTAATGCCGAAAGCGTCATGACGCCGAGGCCAGCGCTAATGCTGCCAACCGCAGCTGCGAGGGCGCTTGACTTGCCTTCGTTGAGAGCCGTCGTCTGCACATGAGCATGGTTGGGCCGGGTGACAGCACCAACACGGCAACGGCAGCTAGGTATAGCGAGTAGGTCGTCAGGCTCATTGCTGGGGTCCATATGCGCGGTGAGTAGGAGCGGCACCATATCGGATGTTACTAGTCGGTGATGGCTATGACGGTGGCGCGGTCCATTTTTAGGGGCGTGTGCGCAACATGGCGCGGCTCTCGCTTATTAGCAGTTAGGTAGCGACCTACCCAGCCTACACTTGCAATCCTGTGTCCACCAGCTAGGCTTACGACGCTCTCGGCGTGTCGAAGGCGGCTATCGTTTTCTCAGATGGATCGGCGGCATCGGCATCACACCTACGCGGCGCGCAGACGACTTCGACCTGCCGGCTATGCCGACAGGCCATTGTCGGCACCAACAATTTAGCGCTGGCCTACGGCGCCAGAGCGTTACCGATCCGCCAGCGCTCTGGCTTGCTTCTGCGCGAAACGGGCGATTTATTGAGCCGGATCAACGTGATTTGGATCGTCCACTCTTTTTGCGCAAAAAATTCCGCTTTCCTTGTCGGGCAAATCATCTCTACAAGCCGCCCCGTCCCGCCTCGCAGAGGGGCGTTTCGCGATCGTCACGGACGTAGAGCGCGGGATGCGGTGGACGCGGGCTGTGCCTATGACGAATGGCGCGGACGCGGACGGCGAAGTCGTGTGGTCCTGACGCCCCGACGCTGGCGTCAAGTTCGTGAAGAGCAAACTTTTCGCGGATGACGGTGGCAAAAAAGCCGGTCACCGGGGAGAGCGCGAAGGAAACCGTTAAAACCATTGCGCGGGGAATGCCGGGCGTTTTCCGGTGTGACCGTGGTGACTAACGCGTGTGCTTTCTACACACTACACACGCGGCTGCGGGCGCATTGGGCGCCCGGCATTCCCTGTGCCCTGATTTTCTGGGCGAAGATAATGCAGGACTCGGGCGCGAAAGTGCCGCGAGATCGCGGAGGCATACCCCGTTGTTATCGCCCGCCACCAGGTCTCGCCTTCGGCGAGACCGATGACAGGCTCCAGCGGGCGATCCAGTATTCCAGAGACGCCAGTAACAGAACCGAAAAGCCGCGGCGTACTGGATACCCGCTTCGCGGGCATGACAGCGGAAATTAAGTCCTCCGCATCGCAACGACGTGTTGTTTGGGTCCGGCTGTTTGAAAACTAAATCAAATCCGTAGGACTCCTAGTGTGAACCCCGGATTACTTCGTCCCGAACATTCGGTCGCCCGCGTCGCCGAGGCCCGGCACGATATAGCCGTGGTCGTTCAATTTCTCATCGACGGCGGCGGTCCAGATCGGAATGTCAGGATGTTCCTTCTGAAATTGGGCGATGCCTTCGGGGGCAGCAAGCAGGCAGACGAAGCGGATGTCGCGGGCGCCTCTGGTTTTCAGGAGTGCTGCTGCGGCGCAGGCGGAATTTCCGGTCGCCAGCATCGGGTCCATCAGGATGACCATTCGGTCCGACAAATCCTGCGGCGCCTTGAAGTAATACTCGACGGCTTGCAGCGTTGCGGGGTCACGATAGAGGCCGATATGCGCCACGCGCGCTGAGGGGACGAGCGCGAGCATGCCGTCGAGAAAGCCGACGCCGGCGCGCAAGATCGGAGCCAGGGTCAGCTTTTTGCCCGCGATCATGGGGGCCTTCATCGCCGTGAGCGGCGTCTCAATATCGACCATCTCCAGCGGCAAATCGCGCGTGACCTCGTAACAAAGAAGCATCCCGATCTCGTTCGTGAGCTCGCGAAAGCTCTTGATGGAGCGATCACGCTCCCGCATGAGCGAGAGTTTGTGCTGAACCAGGGGGTGACCAACAAGATTTACGCCGTGAGTTGCCATGTGAATGTTCTGCCGGAGCTTGGTTCGTTTCGTCAATGAATTTCGTATGGCAACAGGTCCGGCATGATTTCACGTGGCTCACGGTCGGACTTCCGATACGGACGCGGTGGCGGTCGCGAGGCCGGCTACACTTCTCGCCGGCTCAAAAACGCCAACCGCTCGAACAAATGCACGTCCTGCTCGTTTTTCAAAAGCGCGCCGTGCAGCGGCGGGATCAGCTTGCGCGGGTCGCGCTCCCTGAGGGTTTCCGGTTTCATGTCCTCGTTGAGCAAGAGCTTCAACCAGTCCAGAAGTTCCGAGGTTGACGGCTTCTTCTTCAGACCGGGCACTTCCCGCACCTCGAAAAAGACCCGCAACGCTTCTTCGACGAGGCGTTTCTTGATGCCGGGGAAATGCACGTCGACGATGCGGCCCATGGTGTCGGCGTCGGGAAACTTGATGTAGTGGAAGAAACAACGGCGCAGGAACGCGTCCGGCAATTCCTTCTCGTTGTTCGACGTGATCATCACGATCGGGCGCAGCTTGGCCTTGATGCTCTCGCCGGTCTCGTAGACGAAGAACTCCATGCGATCGAGTTCGAGCAGAAGGTCGTTGGGGAATTCGATGTCGGCCTTGTCGATTTCGTCGATCAGAAGTACCGGGCGTTTCTCATGGGTGAAGGCATCCCACAATTTTCCGCGCCTGATGTAATTGCCGATGTCGGACACCCTGGAATCACCGAGCTGACTGTCGCGCAAGCGCGACACCGCGTCGTATTCGTAGAGGCCCTGCTGGGCCTTGGTGGTGGATTTGATGTGCCAGGTCAAAAGCGGCGCGCCGATGGCTTTGGCGACTTCTTCGGCCAGCACGGTTTTGCCGGTGCCGGGTTCGCCTTTCACCAACAGCGGACGCTCGAGCACGATCGCGGCGTTGACCGCGATTTTGAGATCGTCGGTGGCGACATAGTCTTTGGTGCCGGTAAACTTCATCGAGCATTGCCTTGTCAATTTGCGTCGGCGCAAGGAGGCGGCTGGCTTGCGCAGGAACGACTGCGAGCGTCCCGACACCGGATGGGCGATCGTTTGTGGGGTTATGATCTTCTGACGTCAATTCTAGTTGAAAAACCCGGCAGGTCTAGGCCTCTCAGGAGTGTACAGGCCCTTGACGTTCGAAGTCCGGCGCGCAATCTGTCGTGCATGTTCCTGCAATTTTTCACATCGTTGCGCGACGCGCAGGTCCCGGTGACCTTGCGCGAATATTTGACGCTGATGGAAGCGCTCAACGCCAACCTCGCCGAGCAGACGGTGGAGAATTTTTATTATCTGTCGCGCACGGCCCTGGTGAAGGACGAGCGCAATCTCGACAAGTTCGATCGCGTGTTCGGCACCGTGTTCAAAGGGCTGGCGAGCCTGCTCGACGCCATGGAGAAGGCGGAGATTCCCGCCGAATGGCTGAAGAAACTCGCCGAGAAATATCTCTCTGAAGAAGAGAAGAAGCAGATCGAGGCGTTGGGCTGGGACAAGCTCATGGAGACGCTGCGTGAGCGCTTGAAGGAGCAGAAGGGCCGGCATCAGGGCGGCAACAAATGGATCGGCACCGCAGGCACCTCGCCGTTCGGCGCCGAGGGCTACAATCCGGAAGGCATCCGGATCGGCCAGGAAAAGAACCGCAATTTCCGCGCCGTGAAAGTCTGGGACCGTCGCGAATTCAGAGATCTCGACGGCAACGTCGAACTCGGTATTCGCAACATCAAAATCGCGTTGCGGCGCTTGCGCAAATTCGCCCGCACCGGAGCGCCCGACGAACTCGACCTCGACACCACGATCAAGCAGACCGCCAACCACGGCTATCTCGACGTGCATATGCGCCCGGAGCGGCGCAACGCGGTCAAGGTGCTGGTGTTCTTCGATATCGGCGGTTCGATGGATTCGCACATCGAGCAGGTCGAGGAATTGTTCTCGGCCGCCAAAAGCGAATTCAAGCACATGGAATATTTCTACTTCCACAACTGCCTTTATGAAGGGGTGTGGAAGGAGAACCGCCGCCGCTTTACCGACCGGACGCCGACCTGGGATGTGCTGCATAAATACCCGCACGACTACAAGGTGGTGTTCGTCGGTGATGCCGCGATGTCGCCTTACGAAGTCATGGTGCCCGGCGGCTCGGTCGAGCATGTCAACGAAGAGGCGGGCTCGGTCTGGCTCGAACGCATCACGCGCACCTATCCGCATGCGGTGTGGCTCAATCCGGTGGCGCAGCGGCATTGGGATTATTCGGAATCGACGAGTATCATTCGCCGGCTGTTTTCGCAGCGCATGTTCCCGATCACGATCGAAGGTCTGGAAGGCGCGATGAAGGAGCTGGTGCGGTAGCAGTTATCGTCATTCCGGACAGTCCGCGAAGCGGGATGATCCGGAATCTCGATGGAATAGAATTCAAGCAAGATTCTACGATGTGCAATTGCACATCGGAGTTCGCCCGCGTTGCGGGCGCCCCGGAATGACGAAATTGAGAGGTAAAACCAAATGCCCCAGACCATCCACCGCGGCATCAAGGCGCTGATCGACGAAGCCAATGCGGAGATCGAAACGCTGAGCGCAGCCGAGGCCATCCAGGCGGCGCAAAGCAAAGACGTCGTGATCGTCGACATCCGTGATCCCCGCGAGATCGAGCGCGACGGCCGCATCCCCGGTGCGTTCTCCTGCACCCGCGGCATGCTGGAGTTCTGGATCGATCCGGCGAGCCCCTATGCGAAAGAGATTTTTCAGGGCGACAAGAAATTCATCTTTCACTGCGCCGGCGGCATGCGCTCGGCGCTGGCGGCGAAAACCGCCCACGACATGGGACTGAAGCCGGTCGCCCATATCGGCGGCGGGTTCGCGGCCTGGCGCGACGCCGGCGGGCCGGTTGAAAAGCTCGAGCCGAAGCAGCCGAAGGGTTGAGAGGCGCGACCATCATCATTACCGCCATGCCCGCGCTTGTCGTGGGCACCCACGTCTTAACAGTGCCGCAGCGAGAAAGACGTGGATGGCCGGGACAAGCCCGGCCATGACGAAGTTGAAGAGGTATTAAACTATGACATCACCCCCCGATGATCCGCTGGTCTCCACCGATTGGCTCGCCGCCCGTCTCGACGATCCCAAAATCAAAATCATCGACGCCTCCTACAAACTGCCCGGCGTGCTGCCGCTGCCTGGGGACGATTATCTCCGCGGGCATATTCCGGGCGCGGTGTTTTTCGACGTCAGCACAATCGCCGATCCCAATGATCCGCGGCCGCATATGTATCCGGACGCCGAGCGGTTCGCGAAAGAAGTGTCGGCGCTCGGCATTTCCTCTGGCGACACCGTGGTCGCCTATGATTCCGGTGCCTGGGTCGCGGCCCCCCGGGCCTGGTGGATGTTCCTGTCGTTCGGTCATCGCGAGGTGAAGGTGCTCGATGGCGGCCTGCAGAAATGGTTGCGTGAAGGACGCCCGACGCATTCCGGCATGGTCACGCGAAAGCCCGGGAAATTCCAGGCCAAACTCGATTCAAGTTACCTGCGCGACCAGCAGCAGCTGCTCGGCAACCTGGAAACGCGCGCCGAGCAATTGGTCGACGCGCGCCCGCGCCCGCGTTTCGAAGGCGCGGTGGCCGAGCCGTGGCCGGGCCGTCGCGCTGGTCACATTCCGGGCAGCCGCAACGTGCCCTACGGCGAATTGTTCGATGCCAATACCGGCGCGATGAAGCCGCTGCAAGATTTGCGGCTGATGTTCGAAGCTGCCGCCGTCGATCTGGAGAAACCGATCGTGACGACCTGTGGCTCCGGTGTCTCCGCGCTGGTTGTGACGCTGGCGCTTTATCGGCTCGGCGTGCGCGGCAGCGCGCTTTACGACGGCTCGTGGGCCGAATGGGGCCTGCCTGACGGGCCGCCGGTTGCGACCGGCCCGGCCTGATCGGCGAAAATCTCAACGCTGGCGAACGCGGGTCACCGTCGGCGCCACCGGTTGAGCGACCGGCTGGGCAAACGGATCGGCCGGCTGCTGCTGGGCTTGTCGCGCCAGACGCGCGCGAAGCGCCAATTTGCGCCGCTGGATCGCCCGCCGCGCCTGCAAGCGCTTCTGGATGGCGTTCTTGTCGGACAGCTTCGCGATCGAGGCCTTCGGCTGCGGCTCGAGGGTGACGGATGGACCGCCCAGCGTGGCGATTTTTGTTGCGGCGTTTGATTTCGTCGAAGCGATGTCCGGCGAAACCGGTGGGTTCATTGGTCCAGACCCGGTCAAGGCGGCGTCGTTCGGCGGTGACGAGATCATCTCGTTGGCCGCGATCTTGTCGTTGGCTGCGATCCCGGTTCCGTTAGCGGAACGGGGGGCATCGGCTTGAATGGGTGCCATCTCACCCTGCGCTGGAATTTCCGCGACCGGGATTTCGGGCTCGGATGTTTCAGAATTGGCGGTTTGCGGATCGGCGATCTCGGGCGATGACGGCGGCTCCGGCTTTAACGCCGCGATCGTTTCTGGCTCGGCCGGGGTTGAGGGAACCGCGGCTGGCTCCGCTGGTGCCGCGGCGGGGGGAATGACGGGGGCCATATTGTCCGAAAGCTTCTGCTCAAGGGTCGGTGGATCGATGCTTAACAGTGCCAGCACAGGTATTGTGGCTTCGGTTGGCGGCGCGAACGTCGTTTCGGGAGGCGCGCGCCAGGCGGGGGTGGTGGCGAATTCCTCGTGAGCGGCGCGCAACAATGCCGCCGCGCCGAGTCCGAAGACCAGGATCGACATCGACAGCGCGACGGCGGCGAACAGAAAACGGAAGCCGGGGAGCATGGAGCGGCGAGTTCCGCCTTCGCGGGATCGGGCGAAGGCCCTTGAGCTATCGGGAACGCGGTGACCACTAAATCCGCCGAGTTCGTGACGCGGCGGACACCGCCAGCGCAGCGAATCAGGCTCAATCAACAATACCGCAACGGCTTGTGGGCGTTTGTTAAATCTCGGCGGCGGCGAGCCCGCCGGGTATGCGGGAAGGCGTTTCTCGATCCGGTGAGGCTTCGCGGCAACGGCGCTCCGGCATCGCCACATATTGCCGGAATCTGGCGGGAATCACCTGAATTTGTCTTGAATGCGCCGCTATCTTCCGTCATCTGCGTTAACGGTCCGGTTCGGCTTGGGGACTATACAAGAGCGATGATGATCAAACGTATTCTGACGATTGGTGCTGCGTTGGCGGCTGGCGCGGTGGGAACCTCGGTCGCGCTCGCGCAGGGCTATCCGATACCTCCCGGCGCGGTCTATTCGCCTGCGCCGCCCCCGTATGTGCCGGGTGGCTATCCGGCCGATTATCGCCGGCCTCGGGGCGCGCCGGATTTCGATGCGCTGGAGGATGACGAGGAACCGAATGCGCGGGGTGCAACAGCCTTGTCGCCGCCCGGCCCGATCCTTTCGCCCAACGATCCGCGCTATGGCCGGCCCGCCGGCCCGCCGGTTTATTCCGACCGCGTGCCCACCGGTCCAATCCTTTCGCCCGATGATCCGCGTTATGGCCGGCCCGATGGACCGCCGCCGGTGATCTATACGGATCGCGGTAACGTCGATCCGCGGATTCCGGGATCCGGGATCACCTATCCCAACGACGACAATCGCGGCTTGCGTCCGCCCGAGGCGGTCGGGGCTCCGGCTGGCGTCACGGGCGCCGTGCAGTCGCCCCAGGGCGCTGACGGCCGGCCGACGGTATTGTCGGCGCTGCCGCCGGAAGAACAGCCGGAAGTCGGTCCTGCGCAATTGCCGCCCGAACTGCGCAAGCAGGAAGTCGCCTACGCCACCAAGGAGCCGGCGGGAACGCTGATCGTCGACACCCCCCACACCCACCTTTATTATGTATTGGGTGGCGGACGTGCGATCCGGTATGGCGTCCGCGTCGGCCGCGATGGTTTCACCTGGAACGGGGTGCAGAAAATCTCTCGAAAGGCGGAATGGCCGGATTGGCATCCGCCGACCGAGATGATCGAGCGCCAGCCCTATCTGCCGCGCTTCATGGCCGGCGGCCCGGGCAATCCGCTCGGCGCGCGCGCGATGTATCTCGGCGCCACCGTGTACCGCATCCACGGCACCAACCAGCCCTCGACGATCGGCAAGTTCGTTTCGTCGGGCTGCATCGGCATGCTCAACGAAGACGTCTCGGACCTGTTCGATCGCGTCAAGGTCGGCACCCGCGTGGTCGTGCTTCCCGGCGGCCCGCCGCCGGGCTCGACCACGACCGCTTCGGCGCAGCCATTGCCGGTGCCGGGCTCGGCTCCGACCGTGGTGCCGCCGCTGCCTGCACCGGTGACGGTGCGATAAGCCGCTAGATCGGCATAAACTTCATTCTGAAGGGCGCGGTAACGCGCCCTTTTTATTATGTTCTTCGCGTCATTGCGAGTGAAGCGAAGCAATCCATAGAGCCACAAGCTGGATTGCTTCGTCGCTTACGCTCCTCGCAAAGACGATTGCGGTGTGGCGCAGTTTCACGGCTTATGTTTCGCCCAGTGTGGAAGGAGTTTCGGGGGACAATTCTCGCTCCAAGGACCAAAACGGGCGAGGGTGGAGTCCAAGCCTAGCTCACGCCAGCCTTCGCAGCGGTTCGCCCTTGAGCCAGGCGTCGATACCTTCGACCATCTGGGTGTAGTGGTTGCGAAAGCCTTCCTCGGTGACGTAGCCGAGATGCGGCGTCAGCAGGAGGTTGTCGAGCTTGCGGAAGGGATGATCGACCGGCAGCGGCTCGACCGAGAACACATCGACCGCGGCGCCGGCGATTTTGCGTTGCTGCAGCGTTTCCAGCAAGGCCGCTTCATCCACGATCGGCCCGCGCGCGGTGTTGATGAGGTAACTGGTCGGCTTCATGCGCGCCAGATCATCGCGCCCCACCAGCCCGCGCGAACGTTCGCTCAGCACCACATGGACGGTGACGAGATCGGCCGTGGCGAACAATTCTTCCTTGCTGGCATAGCCGACGCCGACTTCCTTGCATCGTTCCGGTGTCAGGTTCGGGCTCCACGCGATCACGTTCATGCCGAACGCTTGCGCCAGCTTGGAGACCTTGGCGCCGAGCTTGCCGAGCCCGACCACCCCGAGCGTCTTGCCCTCGATCTCGATGCCAGCGAATTTTTGCAAGGGTTCGCCGGCGTGCATGCGCGCGTTCTCGCGGCCGATATTGCGGGTCAGTTCCAGGATCAGGCCCATCGTCAGCGGCGCGGTCGGATCGCGGGCCCATTGGGTTCCGCACAGCACCACCTGGTGGTCTTTCGCGGCCTCCAGATCGAGCGCGGCATTGCGCATGCCCGAGGTGATCAGGAGTTTGAGTTTGGGCAAGGCCGCAAACAACGTGCGCGGAAACGGCGTTCGCTCGCGCATGGCGCAGATGATCTCGAAATCCTTGAGCGCCTCGGCGGCGGCTTCTTGGGAAGCAAAGGGTTGGTTGAACACGGTGACGTCGACGCGATCTTTGAGCCTCGGCCAATCCGCGATTCCCAAAGCCAGATCCAGATAGTCATCGAGAATTGCACAGCGCAGCCGCGTCATGGGGAGGTCCGTTCATGGTGTGGATGACAGCCGCGGAAAACGCGCCGTCAAGGGAGTGCCATCGTCGCGCGCCACGCTTGAGCGCGCAAGCGCCCGCGGCTCTAAAAAACCGTCCGTGACCTTAAAAGAGTACCCGCCGTCTTTAAAAGAGCTCCCGCAGCCTGGCATCCGCGGGCCAAAGGTTTTCGTGGCTTTGGACCGCAGACGATCAGGTCGAATGCGGCGTCGACGACGCCAGCTGCTTGGCGCGGCAGGCCGGGCCGGGGCCGCGCATATAATGCTGTTCCGGCCGGTAGGGATCGAAGGTTCTGGCGAAAAACTGGCGCCAGAAGGCTCCGATATCGGCGAGCAGGCCGGGTTCGCGATTGTGACGGTCCACGACGGGGGACGAAGATGCGATGGTCGCCATGACGAATCCTGTCGTTCTTTCCGGCAACTTCGGTCGCGCGGAGCGCTTTTTCGGGCGCTGACGAGAAGGTTGGGCGGGAGTCGTTAAAAGAAGGTTTCAATTGTCGCTATCCGTATTGTTCCTGGTGAACGGATGGAAAACGGAGCCCGTGCGGTTGCCCTTTGGGGGCCGCGCCGCTACATCAACGGCAGCAAATTCCCCCAAATCCTCTCGTTTTTTAAGAGATCGCAATGGCCCGTCAGTTCGTCTATTTCATGCAAGGCCTGTCCAAGAGCTACCCGACCCGCAAGGTGCTGGATAACGTCCATTTGTCGTTTTATCCCGACGCCAAGATCGGCGTGCTCGGCGTCAACGGCTCCGGTAAATCGACGCTGCTGCGGATCATGGCCGGCCTCGACAAGGAATATAACGGCGAGGCTTGGGTCGCGGAGGGTGCGCGGGTCGGTTACCTCGAACAGGAACCGCAGCTCGACCCGGCCAAGTCCGTGCGCGAGAACGTCATGCTCGGCGTCGCCAAGCAGAAGGCGATCCTCGACCGCTACAATGAGCTTGCGGTGAATTATTCCGAAGAGACCGCCGACGAGATGACCAAATTGCAGGACGAGATCGAGGCCGCCGGCCTGTGGGATCTCGACAGCAAGGTCGACCAGGCGATGGACGCGCTGCGCTGCCCGCCCGACGAGGCCGACGTCAGCAAGCTTTCCGGCGGCGAGCGCCGCCGCGTCGCGCTGTGTAAATTGCTGCTCGACCAGCCGGAATTGTTGCTGCTGGACGAGCCGACCAACCATCTCGACGCCGAATCGGTGTCATGGCTGGAAGGTCATTTGCGCAACTATCCCGGTGCGATCCTGATCGTCACCCATGACCGCTATTTCCTCGACAACGTCACGAGCTGGATTCTCGAACTCGACCGCGGCAAGGGCATTCCCTACGAGGGCAATTACACCGCCTGGCTGTCGCAAAAGCAAAAGCGCCTCGCCCAGGAAGGCCGCGAGGACGTCGCCCATCAGCGCACGCTGGAGCGCGAGAAGGAATGGATCGCGGCTTCGCCGAAAGCACGCCAGGCCAAATCCAAGGCGCGCTACCAGCGCTACGAAGACCTCTTGAAGCAGGCCAGCGAGAAGCAGACCCAGACCGCGCAGATCACGATTCCGGTGGCCGAGCGCTTGGGCCAGAACGTGGTCGATTTCGAAGGCTTGAGCAAAGCCTTCGGCGATCGCGTCCTGATCGACGACCTCACCTTCAAACTGCCGCCCGGCGGCATCGTCGGCGTGATCGGCGCTAACGGCGCCGGCAAGACCACGCTGTTTCGGATGATCACCAAGCAGGAGGCGCCGGACAAGGGCACCATCACGGTCGGCGAGAGCGTGCATCTGGGCTATGTCGACCAGTCACGCGACAGTCTCGATGGCAAGAAGAACGTGTGGGAGGAAATTTCCGGCGGCAACGAATTGATTTTGCTCGGCAAGCGCGAGGTCAATTCGCGCGGCTATTGTTCGTCGTTCAACTTCAAGGGCGCCGACCAGCAGAAGAAGGTCGGCGCGCTCTCAGGCGGCGAACGCAACCGCGTGCATCTGGCGAAGATGCTCAAGTCCGGCGCCAACGTGTTGCTGCTCGACGAACCCACCAACGACCTCGACGTCGATACACTGCGCGCGCTGGAAGAGGCGCTGGAGGATTTCGCCGGCTGCGCCGTCATCATCAGCCATGACCGCTGGTTCCTCGACCGCATCGCCACGCACATTTTGGCGTTCGAGGGCGACAGTCACGTCGAGTGGTTCGAAGGCAATTTCCAGGACTACGAAAAAGACAAGATGCGCCGACTGGGGCATGACTCCATCACCCCGCACCGGATGAAGTACAAGAAGCTGACAAGGTGAGGTTTGAACTCGGCTAGAGCATGCTTCGGTTCTGATTGAATCAGAACCGAAGCTCCAGATTCTTGTTTTGACGCGTTTTCATCACGCGAACCGGCATCCACTTCTCTCGAAAGCGCTCTAACTTACCTTCTCCGCCAGCCACATCTTGATCAGTGACTGATACGGCACGTCGCGCTTGTTGGCGGCGGTCTTGATCTGCTCCAGCAAACCCAGCGGCAGGCGAATTGAAATCGCCGTGGTCGAAGGCTTCAGGTTTGGAAAGCGCACGCGTTCGGTCTTGCTCCAGTCGATGTAATCGGTGGAGTCGTGCGTTTCCCAAAACTTCCTTTCTCGGCCTCGGTCTTGAAAGCAGGAATTGATTTAAGCTTTTTCATAGATTTGCCGCTCCGTGCGGTGCATATCTCCAGCCGGGAATTACATGGGCCGCTGTGACGTCCGACTTAAAATGATATGCGGTAGGCGCGAATGCAACATATCACGTTTGTAGGCGCTCTGAATCGTGTCCTACGCCCCCTCGCGGTCATAGTGATCATAGCTGGCGTAACTCCCGCCCGCGCCGCTGACACCGCCTTCACGCAATTCATCGCCTCGCTGTGGCCGGAAGCGCAAGCGGCCGGTGTGTCGCGCGCGACGTTCGACAGTGAGACCCGCGGCCTCGAGCCGGATTACAATTTGCCCGATCTGATATTGCCCGGGCGCCCGGCGACCGGGGCGCCGGCGCAGGCCGAGTTCGTGCAGGTGCCGGCCGATTACCTCAAGGAAGCCAGCATCGCGCGGCTCGCGTCGGAAGGGCAGCGGCTGTTGCAGAAGCACCGCACGGCGCTGAGTGCGATCGAAGCGCGCTTCGGCGTGCCCGCGGGAATCGTGCTGGCGATCTGGGGCCGCGAAACCGACTACGGCCGCTACACGCTTCCTTACGATGCGGTTCGCGTGCTCGCGACGCAGGCCTATGTCGGTCGGCGCAAGGAGCAATACCGCACCGAGTTCATTCTGGCGCTCAAGCTGATTGGCGACGGCGCGGTGACGCGCAAGGACCTGCGCTCGTCGTGGGCCGGCGCCACCGGCCTCACGCAATTCCTGCCGTCGGAATTCTACAAGCACGGCGTCGATCTCGACGGCGACGGCCGCCGTGACATCTGGCATTCGGTGCCGGATGCGCTCGCTTCCGCCGCCCAGCAACTCGTCAACAAGGGCTGGCAGAGCGGAGTGCGCTGGGCCTATGAGGTGCGCGCACCGGAGAATGTCGATTGCACCCTGGGGGTGCCCGAGGTGACAAAACCGATCGGCGAATGGCTGCACGAAGGTTTCGTGCCGGTACGCGGTGAAAAACTTAAGCCGGCTGAGCAAGCGCAGCCGGCGTCGCTGCTGCAGCCGGAGGGTATCTACGGCCCTGCGTTTCTCACCACAAAGAATTATTTCGTCATCAAGGAATACAATTTTTCGGATCTATACGTGCTGTTCGTCGGGCACCTCAGCGACCGCATATCGAGCGACCAGCCGTTCGCGACGCCGTGGTCGGCTTCGGCCCAAATGCGTACCGTCGATGTCGAAGCCATGCAGCGTCATCTCACCCGGATCGGGCTTTACGCCGACAAGGTGGACGGCAAGGCCGGGATGAAGACCCGCGCGGCGCTCGGTGCGTACCAAAAATCGGCGGGGCTCAAGGTGGATTGCTGGCCGAGCGAAGCGGTGCTGCGTTCGATCGGTGCAGCGCGTTGATAGACAGCTTCGTTGTTGCGAAAAGCAAAACTCGTCATTTCGGAACGGCTTCGGCGGCAAGAGAAACCCGGGGCGGCAAGAAAAACCCGGCCGAAGCATCGGCCGGGTTTCTCAAATCTAAGCGTTGAGGCTTGGCGCCAATCAGATCAGTTGCAGACCTCGACGCGGCGGAAGCGCCATTCGTAACCATCCCAGAAACGCTGGCGAACGATACGGCAGGGCGGCGGGGGAGCTTCTTCCACATACACCGGGCCGCCATAGGCCGGGCGGCTGGAGGCGATGGCTCCGCCGACGATCGCGCCGCCGATGATTCCGCCGGCCACAGCCGCGCCGAGGCCACGCTGTGCGCTTGCGGGTGTCGCGGCGAGCGAACCAGCGATCGCGGCGACCGCGACGAAGGCAGCAAAGGTCTTCTTCATGTCTTTGGCTCTCCTGGAGATGGCGCCTTTAGCCAGCGCCGGTTAAAAAGGTAAATCACGCCGTTTTCGAAACTGCCCATCTCGCTAAAAAGCGTAAGACAGTCAATCCAAAGTAAACGTTCTCAAGCCAGTGGACTGAAAAAAAGGTTTTTTCAGGCCAAGTAAGGACACACGCTCCGGAAAAGCCCGGTATCTCCGGAACATGACCGTGTTTTAACGAAGATGAACGGGGATCAGCCGCACACCCGCACGCGGCGGATGCGCCAGCCATAACCGTCCCAGAAACGCTGGCGCTGCCAATAACAGCCACCGTAATCGCCGCCCGCAACATAGGCCGGGCCGCCGTAATAGCCATAGCCGGGTCCGTAATAGCCGGGCCCATATCCATAATAGCGGGGTCCCGCAAGCGCACCGCCGACGATGGCGCCGCCGATGAGGCCGCCAGCCACGGCTGCGCCGAATCCACGTTGTGCGTGGGCCGGGGCGGGAGCTGCCACGGCGGAAACGGCCAGGGTGGCGACGGCCGCGAGTGCCATCAATGTTTTCTTCATGTCTTCACCTTTCTCGTTGAAGCAGGGACAGCTTGAGCAAGCCAGCGGGGATCAAGCGATCCGTCAGAGTGAAAACTTCCACATTCCCCTTGAACGATCAATGAACGAGGTCGCCACATTTTAGCGATGAATGTGGGGGCCGACTTTTTGCGGCGCAACAATCGCCGTGGGTCGCTGTGGCCGGCCCCAAGCATGCGTGTGCCGCCGGCTAGAACCACCTTAGATTCATTCCAGTCTTGACGGGGGCCAGTTTGGAATCGCTTGAAAAGACGGTTTTTCCTTTTGCATGCGTCCGCCGTCTTGAATATCGATGGCGCCGCATCACCGATGGGCCACCGTTTTCATGATTGTTTGTTCCTGCAACTTCCTCAGCGACGCCGACGTCCGCGACGCCGTCATGTCAGCCGAACAGCTTCCGCGCAATGCCAAGCAGATCTATGGCTGCCTCGGTTGCAGCGCTGAATGCGGCCGATGCGCGCGCACCCTCAAATCGATCATTGACGAGGCTCTTGGTGCTTGCGCCAAGGCCTGTTGTTCCGGATGCCCGCACAGCCGGAAAGATTCCCACCGCGACGGCGAGTTATCCCGCGAAGCGATCGCCTGAAATCATCTTGTTGACGTGCGGGTCAGGCCCGTCCAGCGGCGGTTGCTCCTCGCCGCGATGTGAATTAGCGTCGCTGTTTATCGAACGAGGCCGATCTTGATCGACGCCCCGGTAACGAGAGTGCATCATGCAAGGCGACGCGAAAGTCATCGAATATCTCAACAAGGGCCTGCGCAGCGAGCTGACGGCCATCAACCAGTATTGGCTGCATTTTCGGCTGCTCAATCACTGGGGCTTGCTGGACCTCGCCAAGCAGTGGCGCAAGGAATCCATTGAGGAGATGCATCACGCTGACCGCTTCACCGATCGCATCCTGTTCCTCGACGGCTTTCCGAATATGCAGGTGCTCGATCCCTTGCGGATTGGCCAGAACGTCAAGGAAATCATCGAGTGCGATCTTGCCGCCGAAGTGGGTGCCCGTGCGCTTTATCAGGAAGCGGCGACCCATTGCCACGGCGTCAAGGACTACGTCTCGCGCGATCTGTTCGAAAGCCTGATGAAGGACGAGGAGAACCACATCGATTTCCTCGAAACCCAGCTGGATTTGATCGGGCGGATCGGCCTTGAGCTTTACACCCAGAAGCATGTCGGCGGGCTCGAGGGCGAGCATTAGAAGCGTTTTCAAACGAAGTGGATGCCGGTTGGCGCGAATCCCGGAATGATGAACGCCCGATCGATATAGCGCTGCTACAACTGCGTCTTGTTGCGCGCCTCGATTACGGCGTGGGTTTCCGGTTCGCCCAACTTCGTCTGGTCGTGAATCACCTCGCCGATGCTGGGGAAACTTGTTCGCTCGACCCGCACCTCCTGCGACCACAGACGCGAGCGCATCAAGGCCTTGCCGCAATGGAAATAGGCCTCGCGCACCGTGACGCTCAGCACCGCGCGCGGCAGCTTGCCGAACTCTTCCATCGCGGCGAGCAGTTCCGGCTCCGCCGACACGCGGCCGGTGCCGCCGACGCGTAGCGTCTCGTCGATGCCGGGCACGAAGAAGATCAACTGCACGAAGCCCGAGCCCTCGACGATGTTTCGAAAACTGTCGATCCGGTTGTTGCCGGCGCGATCGGGCATCAGGAGCTGGTTCGGCCCCGCGACGTGGACAAAGCCCGGATTGCCGCCGCGCGGCGACGCATCGACGCTGCCGTCGGACCCCGACGTGGCCAGCACGCAGAACGGCGACATCGCGATGAATTTTTTCGCATGGGCGTCGATCTCCGCAACCGCCTTCGCGATCACGCGTGGCGAGGGTTTCGGATAAATCGTCGCGAGGTCGGCGGCGGCCAGGTCACTCAAGGCGGTCTCCCGTGAAGGTGTTGCCAGTGAAGGTTTTGGTCAGGATATCACCACGCGCTCGCGCTTGATATCGTCATGCGGACTTAATCACGGCGCCTTCAGACCGCATCCGCCGGCACGAAGCAACTGATCACGATGCCGCCGCGGTGATGCACGTACCACACCACGGCTTCGCCGACCGGATTGCCGCGGTCGCGGATGATGGCGTGCGGCGGCACCGCCATCCATTGGCCTTCGATCGGAACCCAATAGGCGCCTTCGCGAACGTCATATTCGGTGCGATGGCCGTCGGAGATGTCGCAGCAGGGCACGCCGTTCGACGCGGTCACGCCCTTGAACCAGGCGCGGATGTCGGCGGGGACGTTTTGGTATTGCCCGTCGTCGAAGGCGAGAGCGGCGCTGGCGGACAAGCCCATCAGCAAGGCGATCGGGGCGAACCTTCGCATGCGATCCTCCACGGTCAATCCGCCACGGCGTTGCATTCGCATCATCATGGCGGACGCCACGAATCGCAGCGGTCAACGCAATTAAGCCCGAGCCGTGGCGTGGATGCACGCTCAAAAAATATGCGAAGTGCAACGCAGCGAATTGATGCGCTGCGAAAAACCGGGCGCTGCGCCGGCTCACATCGTGCGTTGTGGCGCGCTCTGCAGCAAATCCTGCAATGGCTGTTTGTAGAACGCGGCATTGCCGGTGGTGGCGTGGCCGCGCGTCTGCGGGCTGGCGGGGATCAGATAGAGCCGGGCGTTCTTGATGCGCTTCAGCGCGGCCTCGGTCAGCCCGGTTTCCGGCGGATTGCGTTCGTCGTCCGCCGCATTGATCGCGAGCAGCGTCGCCTCGATCCGCTCCAGCGCGGCAGATGGATTGTAATCGTGCGAAGCTTCCCATTGATAGATGAAGTCGTTGGCATCGGTGCTGACGCCGGCGGCGAGCCGGTCGTCAATCATCTTGTCGGCCTTCGCCGCTGTCGGCGCGAGGCTCTGATACCCGAGCGTGCCGCCCGAGGAAGCCACGCCATAGGCCGCGATGGCGTATTTCATCATGCGCGGTTGAGAAGCGTAATTGCCGGCATTGTAGTCGGGGTCGTTGCGGATGGTCTCCAACATCATCCGCCGCAGCATCCAGTTGCGCGCCGACATTTCGGTCGGCTGCGCCGCCATCGCCACCAGTGCATCCATGCTTTGCGGGTATTTTACGCCCCAGATCCAGGTGTGCATGCCGCCCATCGAATTGCCGATCACGAGCCGCAGGTGCTTGATGCCGAGCCCTTCCTTGACGAGGCGATATTGCGCATCGACCATGTCCTCGTAATCATATTTCGGAAATGCGGTCTTCATGCCGTCGGAGGGCTTCGACGATTTGCCGTGGCCGACCCCGTCCGGGATGATGATGTAGTATTTCGAGGCATCGAGCGGCTGGCCGGGCCCGAACAGCTCGCCGGCGAAAGCCGGCGTCAGCATCGTCGCCGCCGAGCCGCCCGACCCGTGCAGCACCAGCACCGGCTGGCCGGTGGCCTCGCCCACGGTGGTATAGTGAAGCCGCAACTCCGCAATCGTTTCGCCGGTGTGGAATTTGAAATCCTTCGCGATCCAGTCGCCTTGCTTCGGCGCGGGATAATCGGCCGCGCACGCCGCGAACGAGCTCAAGGCGAACGAGGTCAATGCCAGCGCGGCCGACAAAACCGCACGCGAAATTTTCATGATGGCTCTCTCCAAAGAATCCGCGCTGCGGGGTACCCTGATGTTCAAGTTTATCACGACCCGTCGTGAGGGGAATACCAGGCCACGAGAAGAGTCAACGCCGCGTCAATTCTATGCCAAAATGGGCGGCGATAGAGGTCTTGGATAAAGGTTTTGCTCGCGGCCGATGCCCTTCGGGGTGGCGTGGCCTTCAGACTTCATCCGACCGGCGGAGCAATGGAGAAAACACATGTGCCGCAACATCAAGACGCTGTTCAATTTCGAGCCGCCCGCGACCGAGGACGAAATCCACGCCTCCGCGCTGCAATTCGTGCGGAAATTGTCGGGCTTCAACACGCCGTCGCAAGCCAACGCCGAGGCGTTCGAGCGCGCGGTCGCGGAAGTCTCGGATTCGGCCCGGCGGTTATTGATCTCGCTTCACACCCACGCCCCGGCGCGCGACCGCGAGACCGAAGCCGAGAAGGCCAAGGAGCGCTCAAGACTGAGGTTCGGGTGAAACGAATGGTGGGCACGGCGCAAAGCGTGCCCTTATCCACCTAGCGCTTGCCCGGCTTCGATCGGTGTCGCGGAATCGTCCGCTGCGTGCGCGCGAGACGCCGCGCATCCACGATGTGCCGGTCCCGCAGATCGGCTATGCTCGGCAACGCGCGACTCAACCTGCGCCGCGACACCTGCTCACCAAACCTGGGAAAACCACACCATGAAGATGTCATCCGCCATTCGTGTTGCGCTGCTCGCGCTGACGGCCTTCGGGACCTCGCTGTCCTCCGCCGCCTACGCCGAGGACGGCTTTGTGTCGCTCACGATTTACAAGGCGGGGTGGATCATCGGCGGCTCGGGCGGCGGCGGCACGCTTAATTTTCGCGGCCAGAGCTACGCGCTCTCCGCCGGCGGACTCGATTACGGGTTGGTGTTCGGCGGATCGAAGACGGTGCTGCGCGGCCGCGTCAGCCACATCAACCGGCCATCGGATGTCGCCGGCGTCTACGGCGCGGCGGGCGCGGGGCTCGCGCTCGGCAATGGCGCGCGTGCGATCATCCTGACCAACCAGAAGGGCGCGGTGCTGGAATTGTCCGGCCGCGAATTCGGCTTGTTGGCGAACGCGGATTTGAGCGGGCTGGCGATCACGTTGAAATAAAATAGTGGGGCGTAGGGTGGGCAAAGCGTAGCGTGCCCACCAAATTGTAAAACTCGAAGATTATGGTGGGCACGGCGCAAAGCGCGCCTTTGCCCACCCTACGCTTGTTGAGCTTGTGACCTGAGCCCCTTCTTTCATCCAGCGATGGGTAGAGCCCCGGCACAGTCAGCCGGTCGCTCAGGAGACGGGCAGAGTCAGTAATGGTAGAAGATTCTGGCCGGCAGCGACCACCGTCGCCACTAACGGCTCGCCCCCCAGACTCCAGCCGTTGTCGATATCGAAGCTGATACAAGGGTTCTGATTCTGATTGCTCAAAAATTCGATTGAGATTCCGGATGCGAAGGCATTAGACACCACTGTTCCGTTTTTGACGCTTCCCACTTCGGCTTTGACAGCAAACATCATTACCACCGTCGACATTGGTCCAAAACGGATGTTCCCGTTCGGAGAGATTTGAACAGCGCAGCATGGGTTGTAGTGACCATCGACAAATTGTGATAGACCAAATGTCACAGGTTTTTCACTGCCGTTTGCGATGTCCGTGTAATTTTGGAAGAGGTACCGCTCCCCGGTCGATGAAAATCCTGTAGTCGAATCTATATGTACCTGGGAGATTAGACGGTCAACGGTAGACGATGGAATGATCAAACCATTTTCAATGATCGGGCTTGAGGAGGTATAAATCTGATATCGGTCACTCCACGAGATCAGAAAGCTCTCTTGAAATTTGTTAGACTGAAACCACAATAGTGGTACTGCTCCCATCATAAGTGCGCCCTTAAAGCAATACAGACAGTACCCACCGGTGGTCAGTGTATTGACAGTGTTGGCCGACATCGTAATTTTGACTTGATGGGATGGATAGGTAATCATGAACAAAACCTTTCTTCTAAGAGTTCAAGGAATTATAGATTGTAGGACGCTCATTGTTAGACCCCCCGCACAGATCCGTACGTGAAACTTTCCTACATACGGTTCCCACCTTGGATGTTTGACTGCGAAGCGTTGCATTGGCCGGGGGCCAAGGATGCGGGTTTGGGGAGTTAGCGCGTCGTCGCCCCGTAGGATGGGTTGAGCGAGCGAAACCCATCGTGGCAATCGCGACATGCGATGGGTTTCGCGAAGGGCTCAACCCATCCTACGGGCTAGTCCGACGGGAGCTGCGAGAATCGGAAATTGCAGTGGTTCGCGCCGCCAGCCAACGTTTGTGTCCTTTCCAGGTGGATGCCTCGCGTTGCATAGGCGTCGAAATCTAGCCCACAAATGTTCGGCAAGATTTCTTTATCTCCATGGCGAGCCGCGAATTTGCAAAAGCCGCAAGCTTTGTAGTTGATGCCGAATTCAAAGTTGTCACCCGGGCCCGGCTCGACGAAATCGTAGACGAAATCTTCCGGAAACTCTTTCTGATGGCTTTTCGTAGCGCTTTTTACAGCCTGCTCGCGCAGCAAAGTCTGATTCTCTGACGACATGAATTGACGCCCCGAGGCGAGACGTTCCGCTTCGGGCACGGTGAGCAATTGCGCCTTGTAGGTTTCTCGCTCGATTTCGCCGATCACGGACAGCGACACGCCGTGTCGCCGGAGCACCCGGCTGATGGCCATAAAGCCCATGAGACGCATGAAGAAATCGCTCATACGACTTGCCGCGCCTCCGACATAAGGCATTTGGGTGAGCACGATTTCGAATTCGTCCATCACCTCCTGCCTAATCTCATCAATATTGGATAGATGCGCGCGCTCGCACAACATCGCTTCGGCAAGGTCGAGGCGATGGCGCATGGCCGCCTCCATTGCACCGCGATGCAACTCGTAAAAGGGATGGATAATCTCAGCCATTGGACGCCTCTCTAACGCAATTAGGCTATTGCAAACATACTCCACAATCCACCGCTTCAGCTCGTAGCTCGTAGGATGGGTTGAGCGAAAAGCGAAACCCATCGTGGTAATCGCGACATGCGATGGGTTTCGCGAAGGGCTCAATCCATCCTACGGGCTGCCGCGTTATTGATTTTAGTTTTTTTCACGGTAACACACGTCTTGGTTGTTGCAAGGACAGCGGTTGCTTGGTGGTTAAAAAGATTTGTTGGAATTATTGTAAGCAAGCGATCTGCATTGATCCGGATTTAAAAAAAAAGGCCGGGCTTTCGCCCGGACTTTTTCTCATCCGATGGATGCCCGGGTTCAAGCCCAGGCATGACTACCGAGATGGTGCCGCTCACAACACCTTATTACTCTCCTTCACCTTCTCCGCATCGAGATACACCTGCTCGCCCATCTCCTTGAACTTGGCGCTCATCTGCGCCATGCCGTCTTCGATGGTGCCGCTGATGTTCAAGCCGATGTTTGCCGGATCGTTCAGCGTCGCCGCGTAGTCCCGCACGTCCTGCGTGATTTTCATCGAGCAGAATTTCGGGCCGCACATCGAGCAGAAATGCGCCACTTTATGCGCTTCCTTCGGCAGCGTTTCGTCGTGGTAGAGTTTCGCGGTTTCCGGATCGAGGCCGAGGTTGAACTGGTCCATCCAGCGGAAGTCGAACCGCGCCCTTGAAAGCGCGTCGTCGCGCAGTTGCGCGGCCGGGTGACCCTTGGCGAGATCAGAGGCGTGCGCCGCGATCTTGTAGGTGATCACGCCGACCTTGACGTCGTTGCGGTCGGGCAGGCCGAGATGCTCTTTCGGCGTCACATAGCAAAGCATCGCGCAGCCGAACCAGCCGATCATCGCCGCACCGATCCCGGAGGTGATGTGGTCGTAGCCCGGTGCGATGTCGGTGGTCAGCGGTCCGAGCGTGTAGAACGGGGCCTCGCCGCACTCTTTAAGCTGCTTGTCCATGTTGATCTTGATCTTGTGCATCGGCACGTGGCCGGGGCCTTCGATCATCACCTGGCAGCCCTTGTCCCACGCCACTTTCGTGAGCTCACCGAGCGTCTCCAGCTCGGCGAATTGCGCGCGGTCGTTGGCGTCGGCGATCGAGCCGGGCCGCAAGCCGTCGCCCAATGAAAACGAAACATCGTATTTGCGCATCAGATCGCAAATCTCCTCAAAACGGGTGTAGAGGAAGCTTTCCTTGTGGTGCGCGAGGCACCACTTCGCCATGATCGAGCCGCCGCGCGAGACGATGCCGGTGACGCGGTTGGCGGTGAGGTGGATGTAAGGCAGCCGCACGCCGGCGTGGATGGTGAAGTAGTCGACGCCCTGTTCGCATTGTTCGATCAGCGTGTCCTTGTAGACTTCCCAGTCGAGCTTGACCGGATCGCCGTCGACCTTCTCCAGCGCCTGGTAAATCGGAACCGTGCCGATCGGAATCGGCGCGTTGCGCAAGATCCATTCGCGGGTGGTGTGAATGTTGCGACCGGTCGAGAGGTCCATCACGGTGTCGGCGCCCCAGCGGATCGCCCACACCATCTTGTCGACTTCTTCTTCCACCGAGGACGTCACCGCGGAGTTGCCGATATTGGCGTTGATCTTGGTCAGGAAGTTGCGGCCGATGATCATCGGCTCCAGCTCGCCGTGGTTGATGTTGCAGGGGATGATGGCGCGGCCGCGCGCGATTTCCGAGCGCACGAATTCCGGGGTGATGAAAGCGGGCAAGGAGGCGCCGAAGCTCTCGCCGTCGGCCAGCGCTGCTTCGGCGCGTTCCAACTGGACCTTACGGCCGAGGTTCTCGCGGGTGGCGACGTAGATCATCTCCTTGGTGATGATCCCGGCGCGGGCGAATTCAAGCTGCGTGATCATGTGGCCGTCGAGGCCGCGCAGCGGCTTGTGATAGGCGGTGAAGGCTTTCGCGGCCTTGTCGCCGGAGACGTTGCCGTTATCGACCGGCTTGATGTCGCGGCCCTGATATTCCTCGACGCCGCCGCGCTCCTTTACCCACGCGATGCGCGCGCGCGTAAGACCCGCATTGACGTCGATGGTCACGGCCGGATCGGTGTAGGGGCCGGAAGTGTCATACACCGGCAGGTTCGGCTCGCCGGCGCCTTCGCTCAAAATGATCTCGCGGAGCGGCACGCGCACATCGGGCGCTTCATCGGGGGTGATAAAGATCTTGCGCGACGAGGGCAGGGCGCCGGTCGTGACGGCGGGCTTCAGTTCGGCTGATGAGACGGGTTTATTCATGGTGGTGCTCCCTTCCGGAGGTGTGTTCTTTCAGTGCGAATGGGTTGAGCTGGAGGTTGGTCCGCAAGCGCTCATCTTTCACGCGGCCTCCGCGTTTTGTTCGAGCCAGGCCCGCACCCGCGCGTCGGGATCGGCATTCTGGGTAACGTCACTGACCACGGCGATCGAATCGGCGCCGGCGGCAAAAATTGCGCTTGCCTGTTCGAGCTTGATGCCGCCGATCGCGACCAGCGGAATTTCGCCGATGCGTTTTTTCCACTCGGCGATCTTGGCAATGCCTTGCGGCGCGAACCGCATCGATTTCAACGTGGTCGGAAAAATCGGACCGAGCGCGATGTAGTCCGGCTTGGCGCGCAATGCGGTTTCAAGCTCGGCGTCGTCATGGGTGGAAAGGCCGAGCGTCAAGCCGGCGTCGCGGATCGCCTTGAGGTCGGCCTCGGCAAGCTCGGCCAAATCTTCCTGGCCGAGATGCAGATGCCCGGCGCCCGCCGCAATCGCCGCGCGCCAGTAATCGTTGACGACGAGTTTCGTCGGGGTGCCTTGGGTGGCCGCGAGCGCGGCGCGGACCACTTGCAGCGCCTGCGACGCATCGAGGTTCTTGGCGCGCAATTGCACAGTGCCGACGCCGAGCGCGGCGAGGCGCGCGACCCACGCGACGCTGTCGACGACGGGATAAAAGCGATCAGGATACGCGCGGCGATCGGGATACGCGCGGCGATCGGGATACGCGTTGCGATCGGGATACGCGTGGCGATCAGGATACGGCATGCCAGAAGGGTGTCCCGATGACTGGAGTGGAAGGGGAGGCGAAGTCGCGGGCTTCCATCAAGCCCGCCTCATAAGCCATGCGGCCGGCCTCGACGCCGGAGCGAAACGCGCTTGCCATGGCGACGGGGTCGGTGGCCTTGGCGATCGCGGTGTTGAGCAAAACAGCGTCGTAGCCGAGTTCCATGGCGTGCGCGGCATGCGAGGGCGCGCCCAATCCGGCATCGACCACCAGCGTGATGTCGGGCAGGCGGTCGCGCAACAGCTTGAGCGCATCGCGGTGGATGATGCCCTTGGCGCTGCCGATCGGCGCCGCCCATGGCATCACCACCTTGCAGCCGGCGTCGACCAGCCGCAGCGCGACGCTCAGATCTTCGGTGCAATAGGGAAACACCTCGAAGCCGTCCTTGATCAGGATCGTGGCGGCCTCGACCAGGCCGACCACGTCGGGCTGCAGTGTGTCGTTGTCGGCGATCACTTCGAGTTTGATCCAGTTGGTGCCGAACAATTCGCGGGCGAGTTTCGCCGTGGTCACGGCCTCGCGCACGCTGCGGCAGCCGGCGGTGTTCGGCAGCACCGTGACATCGAGCTCGCGGATCAGCGACCAGAACGCGTCGCCGGTCTTGCCGCCGGCGGACTCCCGCCGCAGCGAGACCGTGACGATGTTGGTGCCGGAGCTGCGGATCGCCGCTTGCATGATCGCCGGCGACGGATACAGCGCGCTGCCGACCAGTATGCGGGAGGTGAAGGATTTGCCGTAGAAGTTCAGCATGGCGTTAATACCCTACCGCGCACGACCTCATCCCCGCACACAAGCCGTCATCCCCGCGAAAGCGGGGATCCAGTATCCCAGAGGCACCTGAGGGTGAATCGAGTCGCCGCGGCGTACTGGATCGTCCGGTCAAGCCGGACGATGACAGTTTATTTTGACGCCTGTTCATCCTCAGCCTCCCTGCCGCGGGGTGATGATCTCGATCTCGTCGCCGTTCTTGAGCGGCGTCGCGGCCCAGCGGCTGCGCGGCACCACGTCGAAATTCAGCGCGACCGCAAAATGCGTGCCCTCATATTCGAGTTCGCTCAGCAGCGCGTCGACGTGCACCGCCGCGATCTCCCGCTGTTCGCCGTTGACGGTCACGCGCATTGCATCACCTCGTTGTCGATCACGCCGCGGGTCACATAACTGAGCGTGAGTTCGGCGAGCGCCGGCGCCAGCAGAAAGCCGTGGCGATAAAGTCCGTTGACCGCGATTTTCTCGTTGTGAACGGCGATGTGCGGCAGATTGTCGGGAAACGCCGGGCGCAAGCCCGAGCCGAATTCGACGATGCGCGCTTCGGCGAACGCCGGATGCACCGCGTAGGCGGCACCCAGAAGCTCCAGCGCGGAGCGGACGCTGACGCCGTTGTCCTCGGCTTCGATCGTGGTGGCGCCGAGCATGAAGCGGTTGTCGCCGCGCGGAATCACATACAGCGGCCAGCGCGGATGGATCAGCCGCACCGGACGCGACAGTTCGACCTCGTCGGTTTCGATCACGATCATCTCACCCTTGACGCCGCGCAAGCCGCCTTGCGTGTCGCGCGCGGCCAAGCCGCGGCAATCGATCACGACGCCGTCGAGATCGTCAGGGTTTGCTTCACTGTTGAATTTGATGCTGCCGCCGCTGGCTGTGATGCGCGCGTGCAATTCCGGCAACACGCGGCGCGGCTCGACATGGCCTTCGTCAGCATAAAACAGGCCCTCGCGAAACCGGCCTTCGAAGCGAGGGTTCGAGTTCGCTGACCGCATCGGCGTCGAGCCGGCGATGGCCGGTCGTGAGTTTCGCAAAGCGTTCGAAATCGGCGCGGTCGCGCGGATGGCTGACCACCAGCGAGCCGTTGAACGGCGTGTGCGGAAAATGCTCGCGCCAAAGGTCGAGCGAGCGGAGGCCGAGCCGGCTGATGACCGGCTCCGAGGTTTCCGCCTCGCACCAGGGCGCGAGCATGCCGCCGGCCCAATGACTGGTCGATTGCGTCATCGCCGCGTCGCCGCGCTCGTGCAGCGTGACCTCGTGGCCGGCCTGCGCAAACAGCAGCGCCTGCCACGCGCCGGCGATGCCGGCGCCGATCACCGAGACGGGGGATTCCCCCCTTGAAGCGACAGGCCCGTGCCCGCGCTGTGCGTGTGAACTCTGGTACATCCCTGTCCCTTCGCCGGCATGACCCGGATCAGGTTCAAAGGGTCACCGCGGTCTCGCGCTCCTGCGTTAAAACAGGACCTTGAGCTTGCGGTCTCTCAGCTCCTCGTCGAAGCTCCCCTCGGAACGCCGCCAATGTAAGCCGATGCGCCGGGGTGGTCAACGCTGCCTTGCCGGTTTGCACCGCTTGGCGGGTGGGAACCTGTGCTGCCCGCGGGTTTGAAGCCTCCCAAGGGACGTGCTGCGCCCCCCTATTCGGGACGCCGGAGAGGGGCGTGCCGCGGGCGTCTGGCGGCGAAATAATAGCCACTGGCGTAATAGGCCACGGCGCGGTTGGAGTCGCCGTTGGCGGCGCGGTAGGCGCCGGCGAGATATTTCACGGCATAAGTGAGATTGGTGTCGGGATCGCGCAGGCCCTCGGCGGTGCCGGTGTAGCCAAGGCCGCGCGCGGTGGCGAGCTTGATCTGCATCAGGCCGATGGTTCCGCCGCGTCCGACCAGCGCCGGGCGATAGCGGCTTTCCCGCACGATCACGCGGTGCACCAGGGCTTCCGGCACCCCATTGGCCACGGCGTGGCTGGCGATCAGCCCATCATATTCGCTGTGCTGCGCCAACGCGATTTGCGGAAATGACAGCGCCGCGGTCGCGGCGAGACACACCAGCGATAAAATATGTTTCATCTGACATCTTTCATCTGATTTCGGGTCCGAAGATGGCTTCG
This sequence comes from uncultured Alphaproteobacteria bacterium, assembly GCA_963814615.1. GTDB lineage: Bacteria > Pseudomonadota > Alphaproteobacteria > Rhizobiales > Xanthobacteraceae > Bradyrhizobium. The sequence continues at coordinate 914,160 of CAWFDN010000002.1, forward strand.
AAAGATGGCTCCAGAGCGGGCGTCATGCGGCGTGAACGCCAAACAACCCGGATTGTTGCCAATAGCACTGCCATCCTCGCCGTTCAAAAGACAAATTGCACTCCCACATTCGAAACGGCAGGACGGACTTGTGTCCGACAGCAAACTTGTCCAATCGGCAATTCAGCAAGAAGCACGAAGGGAGACGTGCCATGGTCAGAGCGCACCACAGCTATTTGCCTCACCAAAATCCCTGCGCCCAGTGCGGCAAGCCGATTGCTGCTCCGGAGTGGATCGAAGAAACCGATCGGCACCACCTCTCATATCTCTGGTATTGCCAGGTTTGCGACTACCGCTTCGAGGCGGAGGCTTTCTTCGATGACCCGCCGCCTCCCGAGGCTCTCGCCGCCTGACGGAACCCGTCCGCAAGCACCGGCGTTGCATCGCTCCTACGGCATCCGCCATATTGGGCTGGATTCTGATCGCGCCATGATCATGATCGAGTGATCTTATCATCGAAAATGTAGCGGCCAACGGGAACGCCTGGCGCAGTGGCGTGTTTTCTCCTGACCAATTCATCCCAGGGAGAAATCACATGTTTGCAAAATATCTGGCTGCCGGTTTGGTCGGGTCTGCATTGCTTGCGAGCGCTGCGTTCGCGCAAACCTCGACGACGACGACCAGCGATCGCGCCAACACGGCGTCGGCGGCATCGAACTCGTCACTCCAGGGCGACTGGCGTGCGTCGAAAATCGTCGGCCTCAGCGTCTACAACGACAACAATGAGAGCCTCGGGTCGATCAACGATCTGCTCACTGACAAGAGCGGAAACATCAAGGCCGTGGTGATCGGGGTCGGTGGCTTCCTCGGCGTCGGTGAGCACCTCATCGCCGTTCCCTACGAGAAGGTCAAATTCGTCGACCAGCCCGTGGCGTATACCGGCGGCGGCAATGCGTCGAACACTTCCAGCAGCCGGCCGGCGTCATCGACCACCACGGGTGCTGCGAATACCAACACGGCACCGGCCTCCACATCGAAGTCCAATGCGTGGTATCCCGACCACGCGGTGTTCAACGCGACCAAGGATGAAGTGAAGGCGATGCCGGAGTTCAAATACTCGACGTAAGCCGGGTTCGTTCGAGCGAATAAGTGCAAGAGCGCGTCCGGCTTTGCCGGGCGCGCTCTTGTTCGAAATTCGGCCTCAATTCGTCTTGACCAACGGGCAGCCGCCTTTGTCGAGCGGACGAAAGGCTTCGTCGCCGGGCACGGTGGCGAGCAGTTTGTAGAGATCCCATTCACCCTTGGACTCCTGCGGCTTCTTCACCTCGAACAGATACATGTCGTGCACCATGCGGCCGTCGATGCGGATCTTGCCGCCGTGGGCGAAAAAGTCGTTGATCGGCGTCGCCCGCATCTGCGCCATCACCTTCGGGGCTTCATCGGACCCGATTGCCTCGATCGCCTTCAGATAATGCATGGTTGCGGAGTAGAGCCCGGCCTGGATCATGGTGGGCATGTGGCCGACCTTTTCGTTGAAGCGTTTCGAGAACGCGCGGGTCTCGTCGTTCATGTCCCAGTAGAACGCGTCGGTGACGATCAGGCCCTGGGCCTCCTTGGCGCCGAGCGAGTGGGTGTCGGTGATTTCCTCCAGCAGCGCGATCATCTTTTGGCCGCCGCTGGTGATGCCGAATTCCGAGGCCTGCTTCAGCGCATTGGTGGTGTCGCCGCCGGCATTGGCCAGTGCCACGACCTTGGCCTTGGAGGCCTGGGCTTGCAGCAGGAAGGACGAGAAGTCGGAAGAATTCAGCGGGTGGCGCACGCCGCCCACCACCTTGCCGCCGCTCTCCTTGACGATGCTCGCCGCATCGCGCTCCAGCGCCATGCCGAAGGCGTAGTCTGCCGTGACGAAGAACCAGGTGTCTTCGCCGCGCTTGACCATGGCTTTGCCGGCGACGTTGGAGAGCGCGTAGGTATCGTAGGTCCAGTGAACCGTGTTGGGCGAGCAGGCGACCCCGGTGATGTCCGAACTGCCGCCGCCGGAATTGATATGGATCTTGTTCTTCTCGCGGGTCAGCGCGGAAATAGGAAGGGCGACCGAGGACGTCGGCACGTCGAAGATCGCATCGACCTTTTCGTTGTCATACCAGTTGCGCGCGATGCCGACGCCGACGTCGGGCTTGTTCTGATGGTCGGCGGAGATCACCTCGACGGGCTTGCCCTTCACCTTGCCGCCGTAATCGGCGACCGCCATTTGAACCGCGGCCAGCGATCCCTTGCCGGTCGCGTCCGAGTAGAGGCTGGACATGTCGGTCAGGACGCCGATCTTGACGACGTCGTCGGAAATCTGTGCGCGCGCTGCACCGCAAGATGCGGCGAGAGCGAGGCCGGCCGCGACCGCGGTTGTCAGTGACTTCATGTTTCGTCTCCCTGTTTTTTATTGGCGGCTACTGTTGTAGCGACCTTCGGTTCCACCCGCAAAGTCGACTTTCGAGCAATAGCGCCTTCTGTCAGTTTCGAATGGCACCTTTCAGCGGCGAGGTCGTTAGGCTCATCGCCGGCAGGAGCACCCTGGCCGGATCACGGGAGGACGAGATGGCTGAGAGCGTCTACAAGGTCATTGAATTGATCGGTACCAGCAAGGATTCCTGGGAAGCGGCGGCCAAGGCCGCGGTCGATCGTGCCGGAAAATCCCTGCGGGATCTTCGGGTCGCCGAAGTGGTCCAGTTCGATCTGCAACTGGATGCCCAGGGCAAGATCGAAGCTTATCGGGCCAAGCTCAAGGTCTCGTTCAAATTCGAGGATTAGAGCATGATCCGAAAAAGTGGAGACCGGTTTTCCACGCGACAAACGCAAAGCATTTGCGCGCAGATCATGCTCAAATAAAAAGATAACGCTGGAGTTCTGATTTGACTCAGTTGAATTAGGCTCCAGGGCACGCGGATTCATTAGTACGCAGCCGAATGCGGATTAATGCGAGCTTGACGAAGGCCAGGTAGTTGGCCGCGAGCTTGTCATATCGGTTACGACACGCCGACATTGCTTGATCTTGCTGAAGAGCCGCTCGATCAAGTTACACGCCGAATTCGAGGCTCCAGTTTCTTGAATCACGTCTCGGGCGGCGCCATCAACCCGAATTTACTTCCGCTTTCGGCGGAATGGCGGACATGGCCGGACTTGCTGCTGACTCGACCGGGTCGCGAATGACCCCACAGCGGACATGGAACGAACGGAACTCCCTTACCACCAAACTGTGTGACCGGCTGGTGAGAAATCGCTTACTCATCCTTATTCAACATGGCGATGAGGCTGCCAACCTCTTCAACAGGTATAGGGATCGCCACGCGCTATCAACTCTTCTGCCCTTGTGAGCTTTCCGAAAGTAACCGCGCCTCCTCGATGCAAGAAAAATAACACAAGCATCTCCGTGCCATCTGAATGCTCGACCTGAACCATGTAGGATGCTAGCGATGGCGGAGTAACCACCCCATGTTAGGCGTAGACTGGTCTGAGAGGCGATCTCGACCGTGCAACGCCATCTAAAAGCAGACTTGATCATTTATTCCTTGTCGGCACATCGCCCTCGACCATCACTTCGTCAGCCATCTCTCGAAGTACAAATTGATCGGGTTGGAAACGTAAGGGCCATACGCTGGGCACGGAACGAACCCCTTCGCCCGATAGAGCCTCTGGGCATCGGGAAGAAATTCCGTGGTTTCCAGCCGCAGAACCGACAGCTTAGCGGTCAAGGCCGCTTCCACAACGCGCGTCAGGAGCCTGCTGCCTATTCCAGTTGTCCGAACCTCGGTGACGACATACATGCGCTTCACCTCCCCGGTACCATCCGCGAACACCTGAAGCCCTGCACAGCCAACGGCTTGTCCGGCAATCCGCGCGATAAACATTTGCGTGTCGTCGTGCGCTAGCCGATCAATTGGAGAGCCGTGATTCCTTTCCACCCCGCAGACCTTGTTTAAGAAATCGTCCAGCGCGGTTACGAGATTAATCAGGTCCGGGGACCTTGCATCGGCCAGCTCAATTTCGATTCTATCGACAGTCATTCTCGTCCCCTTCTTCGAAGAGAGGAGCGCATGACGCCGTGGTGGCTTGTCCCGTTTAGTTGCCGGACCGGCCACATCTTCTTCCGAAGGAAGAAAGCCACCTTGCTCGGGGAGCAGGTTGGCGCTGGGCGTCGGCCCAACTCTTGATGTTGGAGTTGACGATAGCGGGCACTATCGAGCTTGGCAAGCACGCCCCCAGTTTGAGGAACAACGCGTGGCCGCTTCCTGGCACATCGCGTCGTTTCGCTACGCTGCGGAATTTGGTCGCTATCGGGACATAGCGGACTTTAGCAAGCCCACCGCCCGGCAGATTTATGGGATCACGGCCTAGTTCTTCCTCTCGTCACAGCCCCGGCAGGGTCGTCACGGAAACATTGATCGCGCCCTCGGCTTGCGCGATCACGCGCAGCGTCTTGGAATCGAAGGCGATGTCGGCAAGGTGCAGGGTGGTGATTTCCGCGGCCACCCGCACGCCGTCCTCGTTTTTCTGAAAGTCCGATATCGCGGCCGCGATTTTTTTCTGCGCATTGGTCGCGAACGGCTTGAGGTCGACGGTGGCTTTCTCGGCGAGAGCCCTTTGCAGATGCGGCATGACCGCGCGCGCAGCAGCCCCAAGCAGCCCGAAGGCGGCTTCGGATTCGACGGCAAGCTCGATGTTGGTCAACCGTAGCGTCTGCTGCGCCTGATCGAGCACGGGCGTGCCCCAGATATGCACATTGGCCTCGCCGCCGAGACGGAAGAAGCTCTCTTTCTCTTTGGCGTTCACCAAAAGCGAGATCAACAGCCGGTCACCCGATGCCGCGACGGTGGCGCGCTTCACAGTGACGTTGACCGAGCCGGAGCCATCTTCGGGAAATGTCCGCCCGGCGAACTGCGCCTCGACAATCTTGTTGATGTCGGTGAAGGGCATATCGATCGGCACGCCGATGCTGACATGTCCCGGGATCGGCGGGCCGATCGCGATCGTCGCCGGAAACGGGCACTCCGGCTGGGTCTGCTCTGAGGTAATGCGGGTTTCCGCCTCGATGCCGAGCGTCAACGTGACCGCCTGGGCATCGACGCGGGGCTGTGCCGCGATCGCGCGTGTCGGCCGCAGTTCCAGCCAAAGCGCCGGCAGCGACGAGGCCGCGCCGGCGCCTTGCAGCGGAATCGAGCGGCAGGCCTTGGCCCATTGCAGCCGTGCATTTTGCTCGAACGCGGGATCGTTGCGGATTCGGGCGCCCGCGGCGGCGATTTGTTCGGCGACGGTCTTGTCGATCAGCGGCTTGACCTGGGTCGGGACGTTGACGCGCGCTCCCGCCACGACAAGGCTGCTGTCGCCCAACGTCACTTGTGCCGCCAGGTTCGGCTCGATGCGCCAGGCGGCGGCGAGTTTCGGCCGCGCGGTGACGACGACGTTGCCCTTGATCTCCGCGCTGGCATTGAGCGCCTTGATGTTCACCGCGCCGATCTGCTTGACGACATTGTTGCCGAGCAGGCCGCCGAGTGCGTCACTGAGCGCGCCGGTCGCCTTGGACGACAACGAGCCAGTCACATTCAGTGTTCCCGTCAACGGCGTTGCCAATGACAACACGTCCTGGGCGCCGGTCGCGGAGATCGGGCCCCGCGATGCGGTCCAGCCGATATCCGCGTTCTGCAAAATCTGCGACACCGGATTGTCGGCCTTGCCTGAGAAGGTGCGCGGGGCGCCGCGATCGGCGGCGTCGCGAATGGCGTGAAGCGCAATCGCAACCGGCGCCACGATGCTCGAAAGGTGCGGCGCCGACGGCAGCGGCGGCAGGTCGACCAGCACCGGCGCGGCCACCGTGCCGCGCGGCGACAGCCAGTCCATCGCCTTCAGGCTGACGACAAACGAGACCGCGACCACGGCGGTCGCGATCAGGATCGTTTTGAGGCGCACTGTCACTGGTATGATATCCCCGGGGCCAATTCAGCCGGAGAGTTCTACAGGGCGGGTCCCAAACGCGCCAGAGTGGCGAACGGCGCCACCACATTGTCGCCTTATCCTGAAGAACGGTGTCTTCGCCGTATCTGGAAGGATCAGGCCTCTGGTGGACGTCGGCGGCATAGCGTTTGCCTCCGCCTAGTTGGGAATCTCGCTCTCCAGCATCGGCTGATGACGAAACGGCGTAGTGAATCCCGGCGCGCCACGACATCGGCAAGGTCGATGGCAAGCTCGATAACGTTATCATTCTGTCACATTCGACGAAAAACTTTTGAAACGTGTGAAAAACAACGATTACGGATCGATGACGTCACACGCCTGAAATATCCTTAGTCGAACGTCGGAGCTTAAGAATCAACAAAGCTCCTGGACGCCCCGATGCGGATTTTAATTGCGACCGACGCTTGGCATCCGCAGGTGAACGGCGTGGTTCGCACGTTGACCTCATTGGCCCGCAGCGCCTCGGCGCTCGGCGCCGAAATCGAGTTTTTGACGCCCGAGGGGTTTCCATCCTTTGGCCTCCCGACCTATCCGGGCTTGCGGGTGGCGTTGCCGAACCGGCGCGAGATTGCCCGCCGGATCGAGGCGGCCGCGCCGGAGGCGATTCATATCGCCACCGAGGGACCGATCGGCTGGGCGGTGCGGGCCTATTGCCGGCGCAGGAAGTTGGCTTTCACGACCTCCTATACGACGCGCTTTCCGGAATATATCGCGGTCCGCTCGGTCATTCCCGCCACCTTGAGCTACGCGGTGCTGCGGCACTTTCATGCCGCGGCCGCGATGACGATGGTCGCCGCCGCCTCGCTGAAGCAAGAACTTGGCGCACGAGGTTTCGGCAAGCTTGGCACCTGGACCCGCGGGGTCGACACCGACCTGTTCACGCCCGACGCGCCGGCCGGGCTTGATTTGCCGCGACCGATTTTCATGACCGTCGGCCGTGTCGCGGTCGAAAAGAACCTTGAGGCGTTTCTCGCATTGGACCTGCCCGGATCCAAGGTTGTGATCGGGGAGGGACCGCAGAAAGCCGCGTTGCAACGCAGCTACCCCCAGGTCAAATTTCTGGGCGAAAAAACCGGCAAGGATTTGACCTCCCATATGGCGGCGGCGGACGTCTTCGTTTTCCCGAGCCGCACCGACACCTTTGGCGTGGTTCAGCTCGAAGCGCTGGCGTGCGGCACGCCGGTCGCCGCCTTCCCGGTGACAGGCCCGCTGGACGTGATCGGGGATCACCCGGTTGGCGCTTTGGATGCCGACCTGCGAAGCGCCTGCATCCGCGCGCTCGGCATGTCGCGCCAAGTGTGCCGGAGTTTTGCGCTTGAGCGTTCCTGGGAGAACAGCGCAAGGCAGTTCATCGGCAATCTGACAGTTTTGCAGCCAAGCCGTTCGCTGCGACCTGCCCGCCGCGTGGCAGGCAGAAGTGCGGTGCGCGGGTAATCACCGGGCATGATCTTCGAAAAGTGGATACCGGTTTTCGAAAAAAGAGCGTGCTCAAACAGCGGGCATGATCTTCGAAAAGTGGATACCGGTTTTCGAAAAAAGATCATGCTCAAACAAGAGAAAACGACGGGTCTCATTCAGCGAAGCTGGGTCGGGCCCTGGAACAGCAAGTAGAGTGTCATGGCTGAGATCATAAAACTGGACGACGCAACGCCGTTGGACTTCGATCGCGAGATGGTCGAGCGCGCTTATGACCGCTGGGCTCCGATCTACGACCTCGTGTTCGGCGGGGTGTTCGGAAAGGGCCGGCAAGCCGCCATCGTCGCCACAAACGCCATCGGCGGCCGCGTCCTCGAGGTCGGCGTCGGTACCGGAATCTCGTTGCCGCAATACGCGTCGCACCTTCGCATCTTCGGCACCGATATTTCGGAAGCGATGTTGCGCAAGGCCAAGCAACGCGTCGCCAATCTGGGCCTGAAGAACGTCGAGGGCCTCGCGGTGATGGACGCGGAGAAACTCGAATTTCCCGATGCGTCCTTCGACGTCGTGATGGCGCAATATGTCGTGACGGCGGTTCCTAATCCGGAAAAAGCGTTGGACGAGTTCGCCCGGGTTCTTCGCCCCGGCGGCGAGTTGATCATCCTCACGCGTGTCAGCGCCGATGCCGGCATGCGCCGCTTCATCGAGCAGAGACTTCAGCCGGTGGTGCGCCGGCTCGGATTCCGGACCGCCGAGTTCGCCTGGTCGCGTTACACGCGATGGCTTTCGGGCGCGAAAAGCGTGGAATTGGTAGAGCGCCGCCTGATTCCGCCACTCGGCCACTTCTCGCTGGTTCGTTTCCGGAAAGTCGAACCGGCCGCCAGCACGTAAGCCAAAACGGGCCGACGCCACGCGTTAATATCGGTTAATCTCACATGTCATTATCATGTTGTCACACACCGGACATCGGATAGCGCTTAAATGCGGCTTGAAACCATTGGGGGAGAATCATGAAGAACTTCATGACCGCACTGCGAACGCAGCGGTGGGATGACCATCGCTATTACCACCACAGCCGCATCAACCAGAGCCTGCACTTTGTCAGCGCCTTCAGCTTTCTGGTTGGGTATGGGCTGATGTTTGTCGATCCGGTGGCTGCCGCGCTGGTTGGCTGGCTGGTCTCCATGACCACACGGCAGGCCGGGCATCTGTTCTTCGAGCCGAAGGGCTACGACCACGTCAACCAGGCGACCCATGAACACAAAGAGGAAATCAAGGTCGGCTACAATTTGCAGCGTAAGATCGTGCTGCTGGTGATCTGGGCGCTTTCGCCGCTGGTGCTGTACTTCGATCCCACCTTGTTCGGAATCTTCACGCCCTGGATCTCACCGGCCGATTTCATGCGCCAGGTTGCCAAGATCTGGCTCGCGATCGGGATCGGCGGCCTGCTGTTCCGCACCATCCATTTGTTCTTCATCCGTGACGTCGAGACCGGTCTGGTCTGGATGACCAAGATTCTGACCGACCCGTTCAACGACCTCATGCTCTACCGCAAGGCGCCGCTGTATCTGCTCAAGGGCGAGCTGATCGATCCGGGTCTTGAAAAGCACGTCAAGCACGCCTGAGCTCGAAGCGGCCAAGGAAGACGGGGCTTTACAGCAAAGTGCGTCATGGCCGGGCTTGTCCCCCAAGCCGGATGTTTCCGGCTTGGGTCTTCAAATAGAACGCAGTTCGGCATGGCCGAACTGCTATGCATCGACGTCTTTGTTGCCCTAGAGCCTTTTCCGTTCCGATTGAATCGGAACGGAGGCTCTACTTCTTTGTTTTGACGCGTTTTCTTGACGCGAACCGGCATCCACTTCGCTGGAAAACGCTCTAGCAGGGTTAAGACGTGGAGGCCGGGGCACAGGCGAGTGGAAGCGATGCCGTCCCTCGGACGGCTATGGCCGGGCGTGACGGAGAAAGGAACGCTCTACCTAGCCGGCAGATGCTCGATGCCGTTTTCGCGTGAACATCTCTTTGAGGATTCTTCGGCGGATACTCTTGTTGGTGAGCGAGGCGTCGTGCCACCACCAGCCGTCTTTCTTCATTTCGCTGGCCGCCGCCACAAAGCGTTTGGCGACCTCGGTAAAATCTGCGTCGGTGTAATTCAGGCTGAAAATCAGACGACCGGTCCCCACCCAGCTCAAGGCGAGCTGTTCGAGCCGCAAATAATACTGAAACATCCAATTGTAACGCGACGGCTCGGTGTAATGGACCATCCAGATCGACGACAGGTTGGAGACCCGGACCGGCAGATCCTGCGCGGCCAGCATGTCGTTCAACCGCTGCGCCCGTTGATCCCAGACCTCGTCGAGCCCGGTATAGATCGCCCGAAAAGCCGGATCGCCATGCCGGGTGAGGAATTCGTCCATCGCCGTCATGACGTAAGGGTGCGAATTGAACGTGCCGCGCGCGAAGCAGATATCGACCGGGCGATCGTCGCGGAAACGGCGCATCAGATCCTTGCGCCCGCAAACCGCCCCGATGGGAAGGCCGCCGGCAAGGCTTTTGCCATAGGTCACCATGTCGGCGCGGACGCCGAAATATTCCTGGGCGCCGCCGGCGGCGAGCCGAAAGCCGACGAATACCTCGTCGAAGATCAGGACGATGTTGCGCTCGGTGCAGATTTGCCGCAGCGATTTGAGCCATGCGGTATAGGCGGCGCGATCGAAATGCGCAGTTCGCGAGCTGTCGGCCAGCGCGGAATCCGCGGGCGCATTGCCGTTGGGATGAAGCGCTTGCAACGGATTGATCAGAACGCAGGCGATATCGCGCCGCGTCCTCAGGACATGGAGCGTCCGTTCGGACATCTCGGCAAGCGTATAGGTCTCGTGCGGCGAAATCGGATTGCCGACGCCCGGCTGCACGTCGCCCCACCAGCCGTGATAGGCGCCGGCGAAACGCACCAGATGCGAGCGGCGGGTGTGATAGCGGGCGAGCCGCACCGCCTGCATCACCGCTTCGGTGCCGGACATGTGGAACGAGACCTCATCGAGCCCCGAAATCTCGCACAACCGCCTGACGTTCTCAGTGATGACGGGGTGGTAGGAGCCGAGCACCGGGCCGAGCGCGTGCGCCCGCTCTGCTGCTTTGGCGATGCATTCCTTGTAGAAGTCGTTGCCGAAAATATTGACGCCGTACGAGCCGGTCAGATCGTAAAAGACGTTGCCGTCGAGATCGGTGACCGTGACTCCCGCCGACGACTGCATGAACGCACCGGTGCCGAGATTTTCCCGCACCAGCCGGCTGTACTGAAACGGCACCCGGTAAACTTCAGTGAATTGCAGGTCGGAGATGTGGGCGGCCGCCTGCGAGGTCATTTTCCGGCCATGTGTGAAGCGGTCCTGGTAGAGGCGCGCCAGCCGGAAGAAGCCATCCTGGCGCTGGGTCGCGACCGCCGCCGGGGCGCCGTCGGAACAGAAAAAATCGTTGACGTCGAACTCATAAAACGGGATCAGCCGCGCGACCCTTCGCGACATCTTCGAATGTCCGGACAACGAACGGTGCTTGGCGCGCGACAACGCCAATCGCGCCCGCAGTTTGGGGTAAATGGTCGCGGCACCGGCGAGGGCCGCGGCGGACAAAGACAGAATTGGAAGGGACGAATCCATGTCGACAAGCGCTAACCAATCCAGCTGACAGATTCATGACAATTCGAGGCCTCATCGCCATTCTGTCACAACAGGAAGACTTAAATTTCCTGTTGACCAACCGCGTCCCGCGCGCCGCGCTCACTCGCTTCATGGGGTGGTTCAGCAAGATCGAACAACCCCTGATCCGCGACCTGTCGATCGCTTGCTGGCGGTTGTTTTCCGATCTCGATCTGTCCGAGGCGCGCAAGACCAGCTTCAAGAGCCTGCATGATTGTTTCACGCGCGAGCTCAAACCCGGCTTGCGCCCGCCGGACCCTGATCGCTCGATCATGGTCAGCCCAAGCGATGGCATCATCGGCGCGTTCGGCGCGATCGCCGACACCGAGCTGTTTCAGATCAAAGGCGCTCCGTATTCGCTCCTCGACCTGCTCGGCGATCCCCAACTGGTCGAGGCGCACCGCAATGGACGCTTCCTCACCTTGCGGCTGACCTCCAGCATGTACCACCGTTTTCACGCGCCGCATGACTGCCGGATCGAGCACGTCAGCTTCATCCATGGCGATACCTGGAACGTCAATCCGATCGCGCTGAAACGAGTTGAAAAGCTGTTTTGCAAGAACGAGCGTGCGGTGATTCAAACCCGCCTGGAAACGGGCGAGGCGCTGACGCTGGTGCCGGTCGCAGCGATCCTGGTCGCCAGTATCCGGCTGCATTTTCTGGATGTGCTGCTCAATGCCGGCAGCTGCGGCCCGACGGTTTTCCCTTGCGATGTCAGCGTTCGCAAGGGCGACGAACTCGGGTGGTTCGAGCACGGATCGACCATCATTGTGCTGGCGCCGGACAATCTGGAATTTTGCGACACCGTCGTAGAGGGCGCCACGATCCGTGCCGGCCAGCCGTTGATGCGAAAATCCGTCTAGCGTGGCGCTTTAGCGGTTTTCCTTCGGCGTTTTTCCCTTGCGCAGCGCATGAAAACGCCCGGCGGTTGGAATATGATATCCAACCGCCGGGCGCCATAAAATCGTTTGTGGAAGAGCTGCTCCTAGAGCGTTTTCCAGCGAAGTGGATGCCGGTTCGCGTCAAGAAAACGCGTCAAAACAAAGAAATAGAGCCTCCGTTCCGATTCAATCGGAACGGAAAAGGCTCTAGAACACGCCGAGCACGATCGCGCCGACAAAAGCGAATGCGAGATACGCGGCAACAACGCTCAGTTTGTTGACGAAAGTCATAGGAAGTCCCCTGTGGTTCACGCCGCTGCTCGCGCTAACGCGGAAGCTAGCAAACCGTTCCCGGCAGAAAAAGTCAGCTTTGCTGCACTATTGCGATTCTCTCTTGTGCAGACCGCCACCACTAACTGCCGCCGCGCGGAACCGCCGGCAACGTGGTTAAAACTTCGTAAAATCAACGCATTGAAGAGTCCTTAAATAAATTCGACGAAGTTACCGCGCATGACGCGCGGAGTTCGTTTGTATCTCGTCGGCTCCTTCGTCCTTGTCTCGTTGGCGGGTTGCGGCCGCGGATTTTTCCAATCCGAGGAGCGCGAACCGTGGCGTGCCGAGGCCGAAGTCGCATGCCTGAAGTCCGGCGCCGTCAAAGAGAATGCCGAACTGGTCCGGATCAGCCCGATTTCAGGTCCCGGAGTTTGCGGCGCGGAATATCCGCTCAAGGTTGCCGCGCTCGGCGAAAGCAGCAGCAGTTTCGGCTTTGCCGATGAATTGCGGCCGCCCGCCAGCATCGGCAATCAGCCGCGTTGGCCGGTTGCGCCGCCGCCTGCTGCGCCGCTGCAGCCGCCATCCTATCCGGATGCCGCGATGCGCCAGCCCGGCTACGGCGCCGCGTCCAGCGGTCCGATTTCACTGACCGCGCCGGGTCTCGCACGGCAAGAAGACGAAATCGAACTGCCGCCCGAGGGCAGGCCCTATCAGGGCCCGCCGGCCTATCCGCCGCGCGACCGCACTTCGGCGCCCTATCCGGAGCGCTCGCGCAATGCCGCTTCGGGTTTGCCGGAGGGCGATCGCTTGCCCCGGCTCGGGACCGTGCCGGACAATTCCGTTGCCGCGTTCGGCTCTGTTGCGATCAAGCCCGTGGCGACGCTGGCCTGTCCGATTGTCTCGGTGCTCGACCGTTGGCTCGCGGACGCCGTGCAACCCGCCGCGATGCGCTGGTTCGGCGTGCGTGTGGTCGAGATCAAGCAAATCTCCGCTTATTCTTGCCGCGGCATGAACGGCGATTCCCGCGCGCATATTTCCGAACACGCCTTCGGCAATGCGTTGGATATCGCAGGCTTCACGCTCGCCGACGGCCGGCACGTTTCGGTGAAAGACGGCTGGAAGGGCGTACCGGAAGAGCAGGGCTTTCTGCGCGACGTGCAGGCCACGGCCTGCCAGCAATTCACCACCGTGCTGGCGCCGGGCTCCAACGTCTACCACTACGATCACATCCACGTCGATCTGATGCGCCGCGCCAGCGGTCGCCTGATCTGCCAGCCGGCGGCGACGTCGGGCGAGGAGATCGCCGCGCGCGCCTCGCAGCGCAATCCCTATGCCTCACGCGAACCTTCAGTGACGGGATCGCTTGGCGGGAAAACGTCGCCACCTCGGCGCAAGCCGAACAACAAGGTCAACGAAGAAGACGAATTCGAAGACGATTAGATCATGATCCGATGAGGTCTAATCGAATCCTGGTCTAGTCTCTTGCCTGATATCCCGCGAGAAATATCCGTGTCGCGCTTGCCACCACTTGCGCGATTCGCTCGGCCGAAGGCGCCGGCGCCGCCTGGAAAATGAACGGCATGAACAGCGAGGCCTGGCACATTTGCATGAACTGCGTCGCCGCGAGTGGGCAGTCCTCGATCGCAAGATCGCCAGCCGCCGCACGCGTCTCCAGATAGGCGGCAAGCCGGGCGATGGTGTGCGCGATCACGTTGTCGTAGAAGCGCCGGCCGACCTCCGGCATCCGCTCGGCGATTGCCATCACCGTCCGGGTCGCCGATCCGCCGCCGGGCCGGCACAGCACCTGAATGTAAGCCTGCCCGAACTCCGTCAGCGTCGTGGTGACATCCCGTGCCGGGTCGAAGTTGAACGCGGTCCTGCCTTGCTCAAGCGCTTCCTGCTCGACGATGGCTTCGAACAGCCGGCTCTTGTCGGCGAAATAGACGTACAGCGTGCCCTTGGAAACGCCCGCGGAGCGTGCGATTTCCCCCATGCTGGCGCCGTCAAATCCAAGGTCCATGAAGACCTTGCGGGCGCCGTCGAGAATCTGACGCCGTTTTGAGCTGTCTTCGTCGTCGAGGACGTGAAGTCTGCTGAGGGGAGATGATGCAACCATTGGTTTAGCTTCTCGGAGAATATTCCGGTTTTCGAAACGGTGCAGAAGGATGCCGGACTTATGGTCCGTCTGTTACCGAACTTATGCTTGGGTAGAATCTACCTTGACCGAACCGTTCGGTCAATGTTATTTGAAGTTCAGCGGGATGGCAGGGCCGATTTTTTGGCTGTGCGTGCATCTGCGTAACAAGGAGGCCGTGATGGCCGCAGCGAGAGACCAGGCCGCACGCATCCTTCGTCCCGAGCCGGATACGGTGGTGGACGGCGGGCTCGCGCGCGACGCTTCCGCCGCCCCCATGGACGGGCCTCGTTCGCATTTTCCGACGGAGACGGTCGTTTCCAAAGAGGTGATCGGCTCGAAAGAGACCGTCGCTCGCCGCCCGGCCGAGGCGCCGGACCGGCCTGCCACCGACAAGCCGGCCGGTGCCCCCGCCGCCGCATCGGCTCCGCCGAAATCGGGAAAACGCAAACTGGTTTTGATCGGCATCGGCGCCGTGCTGGCGCTCGCCGCAGCCAGCTACGGCGTACACTATATGTTGGTCGGACGCTTTCTTGTGAGCACCGACGACGCCTATGTGCGCGCCAACAACACCACGCTCGGCGCGCGGGTGTCGGGACACATCGCGGCGGTGCTTCCCGGCGACAACGCCGTGGTCCGGACCGGCGAGGTGATCTTCAGAATAGACGACGGCGATTACCGTATCGCGGTCGATGCCGCCCGCACCAGGATTGCGACCCAGCAGGCCACCATCGATCGCATCGGCCGACAGATCATTGCCATGCAAAGCGCGGGCGAGCAGGCCAAGGCGCAAGTGGTCTCCGCCGACGCCGCCTTGAAGCGCGCCGGCCTCGATTTCGATCGTCAGCAGGCCTTGAGCACCAAGGGATTTGCCTCACGTGCGACGTTTGAGGTGTCCGAAGCCGGGCGCGATCAGGGCGTGGCGGCGGTGAAGTCGGCGCAGGCCGCCTATGACGCCGCGCGCGACAACGTCGAGGTTACCAAGGGCCAGCAGGCGGAAGCCCGCGCCCAGCTTGCGGAATTCCAGACCGCGCTCGCCAAGGCCGAACGCGACCTCGATTTCACCTCGGTGCGCGCGCCGATCGATGGCACTTTCTCCAACCGCCTGGTCGCGACCGGCGACTACGTCGTGGTGGGGCAACGACTCGCCAACGTCGTGCCGCTCAACCAGGTTTTCGTCGAGGCCAATTTCAAGGAAACCCAACTCAAGCGCATCCGCCCGGGCCAGCCGGTGACGATCACGGTCGATGCCTATGGCCATCGCAAATTCTCAGGCTTCGTCGACAGCATCTCGCCGGCGGCCGGCTCGGTGTTCACGCTGTTGCCGCCGGACAATGCCACCGGCAATTTCACCAAGATCGTGCAGCGGCTTCCGGTTCGCGTGCGCGTGCCCAGGGATGTCGCCAGGCAGAACCTGCTGCGCGCGGGGATGTCGGTTTATGCGACCGTCGATACCAGCGACGGCGCCAAGGATGCCGACAGCGAAGCCGACCTCGACGCTCCGCCCGCGGTCCAACCGCAGTAATTTTTTCGCATCGGGCGCGCGCCCGATTCCTTGAGCATGTCCGGAGCTGACGAGATCATGGCCAACGCCACCACCGCTCCACCTGCGATGATCAACGCCGCGGCTGCTGCCGAGCGGATCGCGCCGCGGCGGCTGATTGCGTTTCTGATCATGGTGTTCGGGATGTTCATGTCGATCCTGGACATCCAGATCGTCTCGGCATCGCTCACCGACATCCAGGCCGGTCTGTCGGCAAGTTCGAGCGAAGTGTCGTGGGTGCAGACCGCGTATCTGATCGCCGAAGTGATCGCGATTCCGCTGTCGGGATTTTTATCGCGCGCGCTTGGCACCCGCTTGCTGTTTGCGATCTCGGCCGCCGGCTTTACGCTGGCGAGCTTCCTGTGCGGGTTTGCGTCTTCGATCGAACAGATGATCATCTGGCGTGCGATCCAGGGGTTTCTGGGCGCGGGCATGATCCCGACGGTGTTCGCGTCGGCTTATACGGTGTTCCCGCGCTCGAAATTCCACATCGTGGGTCCGATCATCGGTCTGGTCGCGACGCTGGCGCCGACCATCGGCCCGACGGTGGGCGGATACATCACCGACGCGCTGTCATGGCACTGGCTGTTTTTCATCAACGTCATCCCCGGCATCGGCATCACCATCGGCGTGCTCGCGCTGGTCGACTTCGATCAGCCGAACCTCAAACTGCTCGATCGTTTCGATTGGTGGGGTCTGATCGCGATGGCGGGCTTTTTGGGTTCGCTCGAATATGTGCTTGAGGAGGGGCCGCAATTTGAGTGGCTGCAGGATACCTCGGTGGCGGCCTGCGCTGCGCTTTGTGTGGTCTCCGCGATCGGCTTCTTCTACCGGGTGCTGAGCGCGGAAGAACCGATCGTCGATATCAGGGCCTTCACCGACCGCAATTTCAGTATCGGCTGCCTGATCTCGTTCTGCGTCGGCATCGGGCTTTACGGCCTGACCTATATGTATCCGCGCTATCTCGCGGAAGTGCGTGGCTACAGTGCGTTGATGATCGGTGAGACCATGTTCGTCTCCGGCGTCACCATGTTCCTCACCGCGCCGATCGTCGGACGCCTGCAACTCAAGGTCGATATGCGTTACATCATCGCCATCGGCCTGATCGTCTTCGCGCTCGGCTCCTGGCAGATGACATGGATCACCCGCGACTATGATTTCTATGAACTGCTGATGCCGCAAATCCTGCGCGGCATCGGCATGATGTTCGCGATGGTGCCGACCAATACCATCGCGCTCGGGACCTTGGCGCCGGACCGCGTGAAGAATGCCTCAGGGCTGTTCAACCTGACGCGCAATCTCGGCGGTGCGGTGGGATTGGCGCTCATCAATCAGGTGCTGAACGAACGCACCGATCTGCATATCTCGCGGTTGCAGGAACGGGTGACCTGGGGCAACGCCGCCGCCACCGAGACGCTCAATCTGTTCACCCAGCGCCTGCAGGGCGTCGGCGACGCTGCGCTGATGGCGATGAAGCAGTTGTCCCAGATCGTTCACCGCCAGGCGATGGTGATGGGATACGGCGACGCCTTCTTCATGCTGACGCTGTTTTATTTTGGCCTCAGCGTGCTGGTCTTGCTTTTGAAAAAGCCGGCCTCGATATCCACAGAGGCCGCGCATTAGATTTTCTGGTTGCGGGGTTTACCCTTCGCATCAAGTCGCCGCATCCTGTTTGCGTCTGGTGCGCGTGCTGATGGCGACCGTGGCGATGACGGCGGCGGCAAACAGCAGGACTTGCAGGGTGATCGTCTCGCCGTTGAAGTAGGCGGCGAGCGCGAAGGTAATGAACGGTTGCAGCAGTTGCACCTGTGCGACGCGCGCGATGCCGCCGATCGCCATGCCGGCGTTCCACGCAAAAAATCCAATCCACTGCGAAAACACCGCGGCGTAAAGCAGCGCCAGCCAAGGCTTGAGCGCGACGTGCGTCAGATCCGCGGGCATGGTCAGGGCAGCCGCGGGCAGCGAGATCGGCAGCGCGATCACCAGCACCCAGCTGATGACTTCCCATCCCGGCATCTCGGCGGTGAGTCGTCCTGAGAAGCCGTATCCGACCGCGGATGCGGCGACGGCGCCGAACAGGAGCAGGTCGCCGGTCGACAGTGTGCCGCCGCTCTGGCGGATCGCAAACCCCACCACCAGCGCCGCGCCGGCGACCGACGCGATCCAGAACAGCGGTTTCGGTCGCTCATGGGTAATGAGCACCGCGACAATCGCAGTCGCGATCGGGAGAAAGCCCAGCACCACGCCGCCATGCGAGGCGTCGACGGTCTGCACCGCGAGCGCCATCAGGAACGGAAACAGGATGCTCACGCCCAGCATCGCGATCACGAGTTGCGGCCACAGCCGCCGCGGCGGAAGCGGCCGGCGCAACACGATCAGGAGCGCCAGCGAACACAGCCCGGCGATCGCGGCGCGCATCGCGGTCACGGCAAGCGGATCGATCGCGGATACCGCGATCCGCGTCGCCGGCAGCGAGCCGCCGAACACGGCGACGCCGATAAATCCCAGCAACAGACCGAGATGTTCGCGCGACAATGAAGGGGAGGACATGAGGCGAGAGGTAACGAGTTTGCCGGCTCACGTACAGCGTTCGGATACGGCGCATGGCGGCCATGCATCGTGCTGGCGTTCACTTGCTTGGCGGCCACTTGAACCTACCGCACGCCGAAACTGCTCCAGACCAGGCCGATGCCGGAGAGAAAAAGCAAACCCAGCACGACATCGCGGAAATTTTGATCGCTCAACACGCGGTAGGTCCACGCGCCGATCCAGGCGCCCGAGATCGTCGCCGGCAGCGCGAGCAACGCGAGCCAAACCACGTCGGCGGTGATCAAGCCCGTGCCCGCCTGCAAGCACAACGCGGCGGACAACACCGTCCAATTGAAGGTCTGAAACACGCCGCGCCGCTCATCCTTGCCCCAGCCGCGCACGCTGGCCCACAGGATTGGAATCGGACCGGACAATCCGGCCAGCCCGCCAAGGATTCCGCCGGCAAAGCCGATGCCTGCGTCCGCCGCCCGGCCGCCGATGCGCCACGCCATCGGCGTGCGGTTGACGTAAAGCGCGGTCGGAAACACCAGCAGAAGCACCCCGATGCTCAACTTGAAAACGCCGGGGTCGGCATATGCGATCAGCATCGTGCCGAGCGGCACGCCGGCGAGACCGCCGATCAGAAACGGCCAAACCAGTTTGAAGTCGATCGACCGCCAAAACGACGGCAGCGTCGAGGTTTGCGCCACGATCGAACAGATCAGCACCAGCGGCACCGCGACGGCGGGCGGCAGCACGTAAAGCCAAATTCCGAGTGCTACGAGCGCTGTTCCAAAACCGGCGAGGCCGGACACGAAGCCGCCGGCGAGCGCGCCAAAAAACAACAGCACATACGCGGCCGTGGTCATCCTACGCGCCGATTATTCGTGACGCCTGGGTCCAAACAGCTCGGTGTACAGATCCGTCGTCGTGCCATCGCTGGAGATGCCATAAACGGTGGACTGCGCAGGCGGAGCCTCGGTCGTGGCGGTTTCTTGCCGGACGATGCTTGAGGCCGATGCGGGCTGACCTTGCTGGACCGTATTAGACGCAACCGTACCAGACGCGCTTGTCGGCGCGCTCTTGTCATTTGTTGGCGCATTCGTGTCGTCGCGTTTGTTGGACCGGAACAGCTCCGTGTACAGGTCGGTGGTGGGTCCGTCGCTGGAGAGGCCGTAACCGGTCTTATAGCCGGTCGGCTGCGCGGCCTGAGCGTTGTTGCTCGCCGCCATGCGGGAATCGGCGCAGCCGGCGACCGTGATCGCGGCGGCGACCACCGCCATGATACGGATGCAACGCGAGGTGCGGTTCAAGACGATCTCTCCGACCGATAGCCCATCTAGCATTAAACTGAAGGTCCCATCGTCACAAGACAGACGGCCGGTCGGCGAGCAAAGCGCGACATCGCGAGGTCCGCAGGCGCGGGCCGGAATGGCTCGGAATGGGCTAGCGCCATTGTGGTGTGGCAGAGCAAAAATGGTGAAGGGTCCGGCGTGTGTGCGCCGAACCCTTCATTCTCATTAGATATCAGCCGGCCTGTAAGCCGGGTTTTGTAGGGCACCGCCTGCTTGCGCAGATGATACGTGACGGCCATTCCTCTGGGACAACGTTTGCACGTTGCCTCGAGCAACCTACCCGGACGGCGAGCCTGACACTGCCCTGCGGTGTTATCGCTCTTTCGAGCGAACATCCCGCGATGCCGTCCCTATTCGGTTTTGCTCCCGGTGTGGTTTGCCATGCCGTTTCCGTTGCCGGACCCGCGGTGCGCTCTTACCGCACCTTTTCACCCTTACTCGCGTTCACAGCTTGCGCTGCGATGGCGAGCGGTTCGTTCTCTGTGGCACTGTCCCTGGGGTCGCCCCCGCCGGACGTTATCCGGCACCGTATGTCGATGGAGCCCGGACTTTCCTCTCCAGCCACCTTTCGGTGATTGCCGGAGCGGCCGTCCGGCCGACTGACGCGTTAAGGCATGGGGGCTCACCGCCGGCGCGTCAAGCAGGCAATGCCAATCGAATCGTGAAAATAAATTATCCTACTTCGCCGCGATGGTCCTGGCGTCGGTTGAAAGGCTCGCCAGCAGTGCTTGCAAGGTGGTCAACGTGGAATGATCGGCGATGCCGTCGACGCGGGCGGGGCGGAAGTGACGCTGGAAGGCGGTGACCACTTCCAGCGTGGCGCCGTCGTATTTTCCGTTGACCGGGAGATTATAGCCGTATTTGGCGAGGGCCTGTTGCATGTCGCGGACGTGATCGCTGATGGAGCCTATTTTGAGCGTTTCGCCGCGCACGATCGGCGCCGGCTGCACCCAATGGCCGACGCCCGAATTGGCCAGCGAATGCCATGGAAATTTTTCGCCGGGGTCTTTTTTGCGGGACGGGGCGACGTCGGAATGTGCGAGCACACGATGTGCTGGAACCTTGCGACGGAGCATGATGCCACGGCACAGCGCGATCACGGCCGCGATCTGGCGCAGCGGAAATTCCGGATAACCCCAGTCGTGGCCACGATTGATGATTTCGACGCCGATCGAACAAGAATTAATGTCGTCTTCGCCCGCCCAGGATGCCACGCCGGCATGCCAGGCGCGTTTGGCTTCCGGGACGCACTGCACGATGCGGCCGTCCTCCAGAACGATGTAATGAGCGGACACATCGGTGCCTGCGGTGCACAGTTTCGCGATCGCGCCTTCCACATCCGGCATTCCGGTGTAGTGCAGCACGATCATGTCGGGCAGACGGCCCTGGTTGCGGTCGCCATAATTCGCCGACGGGATGACGTCGGAAGCGATCGAGGAATCGGGGGTGAAGGTCTTCATATTCGCGTTGGCCCTTGGAATCGGGAGGGCACGTTGACGCTTCGAATCAAATCCACCAGATGCGAACGAACCGAGTGGCATAGGACGGCTCAAACCGGGCAGGAGAACGGCAACAGTACATCTCAGAACGAATCTCTGACGCTATATAGTCCCTCACGGTGCCCTTGGCGCAATCGGAAGAACTGGTCGCCGCTTCGCATTTTGACCGAGTGTGTGCGCGACGCATCACCAATATTACCAGGCGACGCGAAGGTTCCCGCGTGCTTCGGGTCAAGTTTTGGGGGCAACCACTCGGGAACTCGACCCGCGCGGGAATCGCATCGGTCCCATCAACACTTTCTTAACGCTAACTGCCGTTACTAAGTGGTGAAGAGCTGGAACCGGTTTGAGGTCCGGCCGAGGCCCTCTTTCACGTTCGAAATCCCATGGCAACCCGGCAAATTCCATGTGGAAATCAGGGTTCGCGATCTGGGGGGCCGGGAATCGGCGATCGTGCCTTGCCCAGACCTTTTTACCGCAAGGCGCTTTTCGAGGCGAAAGGCTCGGCGAAGCGCAGACATTTGAGGCGCAATGGGCTTGTTCCCATCCAATTTCTATTTCTCATGCCGGATTCCGCCGGGAGCGCAGGCATGAGTCCGGCCGGCGAGCGCCATATCCCCGTTCTCGGCCGCCAGGCGATCGAGATGCTTGGGCCGCGCGACGGCGGCATCTATGTCGACGCCACCTTTGGGGCCGGCGGATACAGCCGGGCCATACTTGAGACGACTGGAACCCGCGTCATCGGCATCGACCGCGACCGATCGGCCATCGCGGGTGGCTTCGATCTCGTCGACCGATCGGGCGGCCGGCTGACCTTGGTCGAAGACCGGTTTTCGCATTTGGCCGAGATTTGCGCTGCGCAAGGCGTCTCATTGGTCGACGGCGTGGTGATGGATGTCGGGGTGTCCTCGATGCAACTCGACGAGGCCGACCGCGGCTTCTCGTTTCGTCTCGGTGGCCCGCTCGATATGCGGATGAGCCAGCAGGGACCGAGCGCGGCGGACGTGATCGCGCGGGCCTCGGAGGCCGATCTCGCCAACATCATCTACATCTTCGGCGAAGAACGTCATTCCCGGGCCGTCGCCCGCGCCATCGTGGCGGCGCGCAAGGAAGCGCCGATCGCGACCACCCGGGCACTGTCCGATATCGTCTCGAAAGTGGTGTGGTCCAAACCGGGCGAAATTCACCCCGGCACCCGGACGTTTCAGGCGTTGCGGATTTTCGTCAACGAAGAGCTCGACGAACTGCATTTGGCGTTGTTCGCGGCGGAACGCGTGCTGAAGCCGGGCGGCCGGCTGGTGGTGGTGTCGTTTCATTCGCTGGAAGACCGCATCGTCAAGAATTTTTTTGCTCAACGAGGCAAGGCCGGCGGCGGATCGCGGCATCTGCCCGAGGTCGCGCTGGGAGCGCCGAGTTTTCATATTCTGACCAAGCGTCCGGTCACAGCGGATGACGACGAGGTTTCCGCCAACCCGCGCGCCCGCTCGGCGAAACTGCGCGCGGCCGAGCGCACCGCCGCGCCGGCGCATGGCGCTCCCGCACTGCCGGCATGGCCGGTTCTGGCGGATGTGATGAGGGGAGGCTGATTATGCGGATCATCCATCTCCTCGTGATCGGCGCTTTGGTGTTCGCGGCGGCTTACGTCTACCGGATCAAAATGGAATCCACCTCGCGTACCGAGCGCGTGCTGCGGCTGAATGCCGAAATTCGCGAGCAGCGTGACGCCATCGCGGTGCTGCGCGCGGAATGGGCCAGGCTCGACGCGCCGCTGCGGCTGCAGGGTCTCGCCGAACGGCATCTGGCGTTGAAGCCGCTCAGCGCCACGCAATATGATTCCTTCAGGAACCTGCCGGAGCGGCCGCCGAGCTTCGTCAAGCCAGGCGATCCCGATCCGATCGGCGCGATGATCGAGACCATCGATTCTGCTTCTGTGACCGGCTCGGTGTCACCGCCGGAGGATCGGCGATGACCGGCCGCGCGCTCAAGGCGACCAAACCGGCGGAACCCTGGCGGCAGCGGTTGATCCGCAGTCTGTTGTACGGGCGCAACGTCGACCGATCCGCGAAAGCACGCGCCCGCGTCGGGTTTGCGATGCTGGCGTTCGCGGCGATCTATGCGGTGATCGGCGGACGGCTGGTGATGTTTGCGGTCGGTGGTGACAACCATGGCGCGCGCCGGGCCGCGGCGCAGGATGCCATCGCAACTGCGCGGCCCGATATCGTCGACCGCAACGGCGAGGTGCTCGCCACCGACGTCAAGGCGCCCAGCCTGTTCGCCGAGCCGCGCCGGATCATCGACAAGGATGAAGCGATCGAGCTTCTCACCGCGACGCTGCCGGACCTCGACACCGGCGAGGTGCGCGATCGGGTGTTGTCGAAAAAAGGCTTCGTCTGGCTGAAGCGCGAAATAACGCCGCTGCAGCAGCAAGAGATTCACCGCCTCGGCATCCCCGGCATCGGCTTCCTGCGCGAGAACAAGCGGGTTTATCCCACCGGCGCCGAAGTGGCGCATCTGATTGGCCTCGTCAACATCGACAATCAGGGCATCGCCGGGATGGAGAAATGGCTCGACAGCAACGGCCTGGCCGATCTGCATCGCGCCGGGTTCGCCACCGACCGGCTGCAGCGGCCGGTGGAATTGTCGGTCGATCTGCGCGTCGAGCATGCGCTCCGCGACGAACTGCTCAAGGCCAAGGAAAAATACCATGCCAAGGCCGCCTCGGGCGTCGTCTCCAACGTCCGGACCGGCGAGATCGTGGCGATGGTGTCGGTGCCGGATTTCGATCCCAACAATCCGAAAGAAGCGCACGACCCCGATCGCATCAACCGCTTGACCACCGGCGTTTACGAGATGGGATCGACGTTCAAGGCCTTCACGCTGGCGATGGCGCTGGATTCCGGAAAATCCGATCTCAACTCGATGTGGGATGCGCGCGGGCCGTTGCACTACGGCAAGTTCGCGATTCATGACGATCACGCCATGGGCCGCATGATCAATATGAGAGAGGTCTTCACCTACTCGTCCAATGTCGGCGCCGCGCGGATCGCGATGTCGCAGGGCGTCGAGGCGCACAAGGCGTTTCTGCGCAAGCTGGGCCAGCTCGAACGGTTGCGCACCGAATTGCCCGAGAGCGCGTCGCCGATCCTGCCGAAACGCTGGAGCGAACTCAATACGGTGACGATCGCCTTCGGCCACGGCATTGCCGTGGCGCCGCTGCAGGCGGTGATGGGGATCGATGCGCTGGTGAACGGCGGCTATCTGATTCCGCCCACGTTCATGAAACGCACCGAACAGGAAGCCATGGCGGTGGCGAAACGGGTGATCAAGCCCGAGACCTCGGACAAGATGCGATTTTTGATGCGGTTGAATGCCGAAATCGGCACCGCGAAGAAAGCCGACGTGAAGGGCTATTACATCGGCGGCAAGACCGGCACGGCGGAAAAAGTCATCAACGGCCGTTACGCCAAGAAGCGCGTGCTCAACGCCTTCACCGCGATCCTGCCGGCCGACAATCCGCGTTACCAGCTCTTGATCATGCTCGACGAGCCGCAGCCGCTGAAAGAAACTTTCGGGTTCATCACGTCCGGCTGGAATGCGGTGCCGACCGGCGGCAATGTGATCGCCCGCATTGCGCCGCTTCTCGGAATCGAGCCGCGCTTCGATCTGCCGCCGTCCGAGCGCCTTATTCTTGCGGCATCGAGGGGAACCCAGTAAGGCGTAGCGTTTAGTGCTGCCGAGCGGCGGGGCGACTGGAACATCATGAAACTTCGCGACCTGTTCAGCGATGACGTCACCATCGATCCGCAGGCGGAAGCGACCGAGGTCGCGGGTGCGACCGGGGTCACGGTTGTGACCGAGGTCACGGGTGCGACCGAGGTCACCGGGCTTGCGGTGGACAGCCGCGCGGTCAAGCCGGGTGACGTGTTCTTCGCGCTCGCCGGCCACAAGACCGACGGCACGCGCTTCATCGATGCCGCGATTTCTTCCGGGGCGGTGGCGATCGCGGGCGATCATCCGCCGCAAGGCCCGCCCCGCGTGCCGTTCGTCATGACGCGCAATCCGCGCCGCGCGCTGGCGCTGGCTGCGGCGAAATTTTATCCGCGGCAACCCGCAACCATCGCGGCCGTCACCGGCACCAGCGGCAAGACTTCCGTGGCGGCGTTCGCGCGACAAATCTGGCAACGGCTCGGTCACGCTTCGGCGAGCATCGGCACCATCGGCTTGGTGTCGCCCAAGCGCACCATCTACGGCTCGCTGACGACGCCGGATCCGATCGCACTGCATCGCCAGCTCGACGAGATCGCGCGCGACGGCGTCACGCATCTGGCGCTGGAGGCGTCCTCGCACGGGCTTGATCAATACCGGCTCGACGGCGTGCGGGTGGCCGCCGGCGCTTTCACCAATTTGTCGCGGGACCACATGGATTACCATCCCGACGTCGCGCATTATCTCGCCGCCAAGCTGCGGCTGTTCGGCGATCTGGTCGCCGCCGAGGGTGCCGCGGTGATTTCGGCCGATCATGATTGTTCGCAAGAAGTGATCGAGGCGGCGCGCGGGCGCGGTTTGCGGATCGTCGCGGTCGGCCGCAACGGCGATGGTGCGGGCGATGGCGTTCGTCTGATCGAGGCCGTGATCGAAGGGTTTGCGCAGAACCTCAGGCTTGAGCATCGCGGACGGGAATGTTCGGTCCGGCTGCCGCTGGTCGGTGAATTCCAGATCGAGAACGCGCTGGTGTCCGCCGGGCTCGCGATCGGCACCGGCAGCGAGGCGGATCAGGTGTTCGCCGCGCTCGAACATCTCGAAGGCGCGAAGGGCCGGCTGGAGCGGGTCGCCGAGCGCAACGGCGCGCCAATCTTCGTCGATTATGCGCACAAGCCCGACGCGCTGGCGAAGGCGCTGCAGGCGCTGCGGCCTTACGCGAAACGCAAGCTGGTCGTGGTGTTCGGCGCCGGCGGCGACCGCGACGTCGGCAAACGTCCCTTGATGGGCGCGATTGCGGTCGAGAATGCCGACAGCGTCATCGTCACCGACGACAATCCGCGCAGCGAAAATCCGGATCATATCCGCGCCGCGATCTTGAGCCATGCCAAGGGCGCGAGTGACATCGGCGATCGTGCCGAAGCGATCCGTACCGCAATCGCCGGCCTGCAACCCGGCGATGCGCTCTTGATCGCCGGCAAGGGCCACGAGACCGGACAGATCGTCGGCAACCGCGTGTTGCCGTTCAGCGATCACGACGCGGTGGCGTCCGCGCTTGCGCCGAGGGTCGCATGAGCGCAACGCCGCTGTGGACCTCTCAGGCGATGGCGGAGGCGATGCGCGCCTCGCCGCACGGCGTGTTGCCGCATGGTGTGCCCGGCCTTTCCATCGACAGCCGCACCATCGCGCCCGGTGAGGCGTATTTCGCGATCAAGGGCGACGTCCATGACGGGCATGCTTTCGTCGATGCGGCCTTGAAGGCCGGCGCCGGGCTGGCGGTGGTCGAAAGCGCCCAGCGCGACAAGTTTGCATCCGACGCGCCGCTGTTGGTGGTGGACGACGTGCTCGCCGGCCTTGTCGATCTCGCCCACGCCGCCCGCGGGCGGCTTCATGCGCAGGTGATCGCGGTCACCGGTTCGGTCGGCAAGACCTCGACCAAAGAGGCGTTGCGGCATGTGCTGGGCGCGCAAGGCGAGACCCACGCCTCGGCCGCGTCGTTCAACAATCATTGGGGGGTGCCGCTGTCGCTGGCGCGATGCCCGGCGAGCGCGCGCTTTGCGGTGTTCGAGATCGGCATGAATCATTCAGGGGAAATCGAGCCGCTGGTCAAAATGGTGCGTCCGCACGTCGCCATCGTCACCACGGTCGAGCCGGTGCATCTGGAATTCTTTGCCGGCATCGAGGCGATCGCCGACGCCAAGGCCGAAATTTTCACAGGGCTAGAGCCCGGCGGCGCCGTCGTGCTCAACCGCGACAATTCGCAGTTTTCGCGCTTGCAGAGACGCGCCAAGAAGCTCGGCATCTCCCGTATCGTTTCGTTCGGTGCCGACAAAAAATCCGACGCGCGGTTGCTCGACGTGTCGCTGCATGCGGCCTGTTCGGCCGTGCATGCCAATATTCTCGGCCATGACGTCACCTACAAGCTCGGCATGCCCGGCCGCCACATGGCGATGAATTCGCTGGCGGTGCTCGCCGCAGCGTCACTCGCGGGCGCCGATCTTGCGCTCGCCGCGTTGTCGCTGTCACAGATCGAGCCGGCGGCGGGTCGCGGCGTCCGGTGCGTGCTGGAACTCGCCGGCGGCGAGGCCACGCTGATCGACGAGAGCTATAACGCCAATCCGGCGTCGATGGCGGCGGCGCTCAATGTGCTCGGTCGCGCCGCGGTCGGCCCGCAGGGCCGCCGAATTGCGATGCTCGGCGATATGCTCGAATTGGGACCAACCAGCGCGGCATTGCATCGCGGCCTAAATGAGGCGGTCAAGGCCAACCACATCGATCTGGTATATTGTTGTGGCCCGCTGATGCGTAATTTGTGGGACGCCCTTTCCACGGGCAAGCGGGGCGGCTATGCCGAGAGCGCAGCGGATCTCGAAGCGCAGGCGATCGTCGCGATTCGCGCCGGCGACGCGATCATGATCAAGGGATCGCTGGGCTCGAAAATGAAAACGATTGTGAAGGCGCTCGAAAAGCGCTTTCCCGGCAAGACCGCGCTCGACGACGCCGCGGTATAGGGCGGACTGAATGTTCTACTGGCTGATCGATCTTTCCAATACCGTTCCCGGCTTGGGCATGTTCCGCACGTTTCTCAACGTGTTTCGCTACATCACCTTTCGCACCGGCGGGGCGATGGTGACGGGCGCCTTGTTTGTTTTTCTGTTTGGTCCGTGGATCATCGATCACTTGAGGCTCCGCCAGGGTAAAGGCCAGCCGATCCGCAGCGACGGTCCGCAATCGCATCTCGTCACCAAGAAGGGCACGCCGACGATGGGCGGGCTGATGATTCTTTCCGGGCTGGTGGTCTCGACGGTGCTGTGGGCCAATCCGCTCAATCCCTATGTCTGGATCGTGCTCGCGGTCACGCTCGGCTTCGGTTTGGTCGGCTTCTACGACGACTATCTGAAAGTGACCAAACAGACCCATAACGGCTTCGCCGGTCGCATCCGGCTCACCATCGAAGCGGCCATCGCGCTGGTGGCGTGCTACGCGCTGGTTCGGCTCGGACGCGACCCGTTCTCGACCTCGCTGGTGATTTCTTTTTTCAAAGACATTGCGCTGAATTTCGGCTGGTTCTTCGTGATCTTCGGGGCCTTCATCATTGTCGGCGCCGGCAACGCGGTCAACCTGACCGACGGTCTCGACGGTCTCGCCATCGTGCCGGTCATGATCGCGGCGGCCAGTTTCGGCATGATCTCTTATCTGGCCGGTAACGCGGTGTTTTCGGATTATCTGCAGATCAATTACGTGGCCGGAACCGGCGAACTCGCGGTGCTGTGCGGCGCGGTGCTCGGTGCCGGGTTGGGATTTCTGTGGTTCAACGCACCGCCGGCGTCGATCTTCATGGGCGATACCGGTTCGCTGGCGCTCGGCGGCATGCTCGGCTCGATCGCGGTCGCGGTCAAACACGAGATCGTGTTGGCGGTGATCGGCGGATTGTTCGTGCTGGAAGCGGTCTCGGTGATCGTGCAGGTGGCGTCGTTCAAGCTCACCGGCAAGCGCATCTTCCGGATGGCGCCGATCCATCATCATTTCGAGCAATTGGGCTGGACCGAACCGCAAATCGTGATCCGGTTCTGGATCATCTCGGTGATGCTGGCGCTGGCCGGCCTCTCCACGCTGAAGCTGCGGTGAGCATTTGATTCCCGTCACTTCCTTCGCCGGCAAAACGGTTGCGGTGTTCGGCCTCGGCGGGTCCGGCCTGGCGAGTTGCCATGCGCTGAAAGCCGGCGGGGCGGAGGTGATCGCGAGCGACGACAGCGCCGACAAACTCGCGGAAGCCGCGCAGGCGGGTTTCGTCACGGCGGATTTGCGAAAAGTCTCATGGGCGAATTTCGCCGCTTTGGTACTGACGCCGGGTGTGCCGTTCACGCATCCCGAGCCGCACTGGAGCGTGCTGGCGGCGCAACAGGCCGGCGTCGAGGTGATCGGCGATGTCGAATTGTTTTGCCGGGAGCGAAAACTTCATGCGCCCGATGCGCCGTTCGTCGCCATCACCGGCACCAACGGCAAATCCACCACCACGGCATTGATCGCGCATTTGATGCGGGTTGCCGGTCACGACGAGCAGATGGGCGGCAACATCGGCACCGCGATCCTGTCGCTGGAGCCGCCGCGCGAGGGCCGGGTTCACGTCATCGAGATGTCGTCGTACCAGATCGATCTTTCGCCGTCGCTCGATCCTTCGGTCGGCATCCTGCTCAACGTCAGCGAAGACCACATCGACCGCCACGGCACGCTCGAACATTACGCCGCCGTGAAGGAGCGCCTGGTCGCCGGCGTGCAGAAGCACGGCACCGCGATCGTCGGCGTCGATGACGAATGGAGCCGGAGCATCGCCGAGCGGATCGAACAGGCCGGGCGACGCGTGGTCAGGATATCGGTGAAAAATCCGCTTCCCGAGGGCGTCTATGTCGAGGGTGATATCATCTGGCGCGCCGCCGGCGGGGTGCCCCGCGAGATCGCATCGATCGGCGGCATCGGTTCCTTGCGCGGTCTGCACAACGCGCAAAATGCGGCGTGCGCCGCCGCTTGTGCCCTGGCGCTCGGCGTCTCGCCGGAAGTCTTGCAAAACGGCCTGCGCAGCTTTCCGGGGCTTGCGCACCGCATGGAGCAGGTCGGCCGCCGCGGCAATGTCCTCTTTGTCAACGACTCCAAGGGCACCAATGCCGACGCGTCGGCGCACGCGCTGTCGTCCTTTGCCGATATTTTCTGGATCGCCGGCGGCAAACCAAAACTCGGCGGCATCACGAGCCTGACCGGATATTTCCCGCGCATCCGCAAGGCCTATCTGATCGGCGAAGCCGCGCAGGAATTCGCCGCCACCCTTGGCAATCACGTGCCGCACGAGATTTCAGAAACGCTTGAGGTTGCGGTCGCCCATGCCGCCCGTGACGCGGAGGCCACGGGTTTTTCCGATGCCGTGGTATTGCTGTCGCCCGCCTGCGCGTCGTTCGACCAGTACCGCAATTTCGAAATCCGCGGCGCGCGCTTCCGCGACCTCGTCACGGCGCTGCCGGGCGTCAAGCCGGTGGTGTGAAGCATTCACAATTGTCATCGCCCGCGAAGGCGGGCGATCCAGTATTCCAGAGCCGTCCGAGTTTAATCACAACCGCGGCGGCGTACTGGATACCCGCCTTCGCGGGTATGACAACTTTTTGCGACGCGACATCGCCCTCAATCTCCAAAGATAACGAGCTCATTAACCCTCTAGCAACCATCATGGGCGACCAATGGGCGGACCTTGCGCCTTTGGAACGCCGATGATTTCCCGTGAACAACGCACACCTTTCAGCGAATGGTGGTGGACCGTGGACCGCCTGCTGCTGGCGGCGATCATCGCGTTGATGCTGGGCGGCATCATCCTGTCGCTGGCGGCCAGCCCGCCGGTGGCAGCGCGGATCGGGCTCGATCCGTTTCACTTCTTCAACCGCCACGTCTTGTTTTTGCTGCCTTCCTTCATGGTGTTGATCGCCGTATCGTTCCTGTCGCCGCGGCAAATTCGCCGCAGTGCGCTGATCGTGTTCGCGGTCTCGATCGCACTGATCGTAGCGACGCTGTTGATCGGCCCCGAGGTCAAGGGAGCGCGGCGCTGGATCACGCTGATCGGCGTCAATATTCAGGCTTCGGAATCCGCCAAGCCGGCGTTCGTGGTGCTGGCGGCGTGGCTGTTTGCGGAATCGGCGCGGCGGCCGGAAATGCCGGCGACTTCGATGGCGCTCGCGCTCTTGATGATGCTGGTGTCGCTGTTGGTGATGGAACCCGATTTCGGCCAGACCATGCTGATCCTGATGGTGTGGGGGGCGCTGTTCTTCATCGCGGGCATGCGGATGATCTGGGTGCTCGGGCTCGCGGGCGCTGCAAGCGCCGGCCTGTTCGGGGCTTATCTTTTGGTGCCGCACGTCGCCGGCCGCATCAAACGTTTCATGAATCCGGCGTCGGGAGACACCTTTCAGGTCGATACCGCGATGGAGGCCTTCTCTAACGGCGGCTGGTTCGGACTTGGCCCCGGCGAAGGCATCGCCAAGCGCAGCCTGCCGGACAGCCACACCGATTTCGTGTTCGCGGTGGCGGCGGAGGAATTCGGAATCATCCTTTGTCTTGTGCTGCTCGCGCTGTTCGCTTTCGTCGTGATCCGCGCGTTGTCGCGGGCTTATGCGTCGGAGGATATGTTTGCGCGGTTTGCCGCCTCGGGCCTGGCGATCTTGTTCGGCGTGCAGGCCGCGATCAATATGTCGGTCAATCTGCAACTGATCCCGGCCAAGGGCATGACGCTGCCGTTCATCTCCTATGGCGGCTCGTCGATCATCTCGCTGGCCTACGGCGTCGGCATGATGCTGGCGCTGACACGGCACCGGCCGCGCACCGAGATGGAATTGATCGGCGACGCCAACGCGGTGCAAAACTACGCTTGACCTGACGGCGAAGACACGCTTTTCGTCGTTGCAATGATGGTATCCCAATGACCACCACGCCCCTGATTTTGTTGGCCGCGGGCGGCACCGGCGGCCATTTGTTTCCCGCCGAGGCGCTTGGCGTCGAACTGATGCGGCGTGGCTATCGTGTGCGCCTCGTGACCGACTCCCGCGCGTTGCGCTACACCGGTTTGTTTTCGAAAGACACCATCGACGTGGTGCCAAGCGCGACCGTGCGCGGACGCACCCCATGGTCGCTGGCCTATACCGGCGCAATGCTCGCCGCCGGCACGGCCGTGGCGTTCAATTTGATGCGCAAACTAAAACCCGCTGTTGTCGTCGGCTTCGGCGGTTATCCGACGGTGCCGCCGTTGGTCGCGGCGCGGCTGTTCGGCGTGCCCGGCATTATCCACGAGGCCAACGCGGTGCTCGGCCGCGCCAACCGTTTTTTGTCGAGCCGGGTCAGTGCGATCGCGACCTCACTGCCGGGCGTGCTCGATCGCGATCCGGCGCTGGCGGGAAAAACCACCACCGTCGGCACGCCGATGCGTCCGGCGATTCTCGCGGCGGCCGCGGTGAAATTTGCAGTCCCGGAACCGACCGGGCCGTTGCGCTTGCTGGTGGTCGGCGGCAGTCAGGGCGCGCGCGTGATGGCCGACGTGGTGCCCGGTGCGATCGAGCGTCTGGAGCCGGCGTTGTGGAACCGATTGGTTCTCACACAACAAGTGCGCGAAGAAGACATGATTCGGGTCCGTGCGGTTTATGACCGGCTCAAGATCAACGCCGAACTGGCCTCGTTTTTTGGCGATTTGCCGGCGCGGCTGGCGTCTAGCCATCTCGTGATCTCGCGTTCCGGCGCCGGCACGGTGGCCGAACTCGGCGCCACCGGCCGGCCCTCCATTCTGGTACCGCTGCCCGGTTCGATCGATCAGGATCAATTCGCCAATGCCGGTGTGCTGGCGCAAGCCGAGGGCGCGATCCGGATCGCGCAAGCGGATTTTACCTCCGAGCGGCTGGCCGCGGAAATCTCCGCGCTCGCCGCGGAGCCGCAACGGCTGGCCGCGATGGCCGCCGGTGCCCGCAGCGTCGGCCGGCTCGACGCCGCCGAGCGGCTGGCCGATCTGGTTGCGAAAGTGGCCGGAAATTAGAACGTGATCCGGAAAGTCGGAGCCGATTTTCCGAAAAGATCATGCTCAAACAAAGAGATGAAGTCATGATCCGATCAATTAATTCGATCATGAACTAGCCGATCGCGCCCAAAAATTGCCTTGTCATGCCCCGCCAAAGCGGGGCATCCAGTACCCGCGCGGCTGATTTGAATCGTTTGGCTTCGCGGAAATACTGGATCGTCCGCTTTCGCGGACGATGACACCCCCGGGAACCAACCATGAGATTGCCGCGCGAGATCGGACCCATCCACTTCGTCGGGATCGGCGGCATCGGCATGAGCGGCATCGCCGAGGTGTTGTGCAATCTCGGCTATACCGTGCAGGGATCGGACGCGTCCGAGAGCGCCAATGTCGGCCGCCTGCGCGACAAGGGCATCAACATTGCCATCGGCCACAAGGCCGAGAACGTCGCCGGCGCCGATGTGCTTGTGGTGTCGACCGCGATCAAGCGCGACAATCCGGAATTGATGGCGGCCCGATCGCAGCGCATCCCGGTGGTGCGTCGCGCCGAGATGCTGGCCGAACTGATGCGGCTGAAAAGCTGCGTCGCGATCGCGGGCACCCACGGTAAAACCACCACGACCTCGATGGTCGCGGCCCTGCTCGATGCCGGCGACCTCGATCCCACCGTGATCAATGGCGGCATCATCAATGCCTACGGCACCAACGCCCGGCTCGGGGCCGGCGAGTGGATGGTGGTGGAGGCCGACGAGAGCGACGGCACGTTCTTGAAGTTGCCGGCGGACGTCGCCATCGTCACCAATGTCGATCCCGAACACCTCGACCACTTCAAGACGTTTGAGGCGGTGCAGGACGCGTTCCGTAACTTCGTCGAGAACGTGCCGTTCTACGGTTTCGCGGTGATGTGCATCGATCACCCGGTGGTGCAAACCATCGTCGGCAAGATCGAGGACCGCCGCATCATCACCTACGGCGAAAATCCGCAGGCCGATGTGCGGCTGCTCGATCTCACCCCGAACGGCGGCGGCTCCAAATTCAAGATCGCCTTTCGCAACCGCAAAACCGATGTCGCGCATGAGATCGCCGACCTCGTGCTGCCGATGCCGGGCCGCCACAACGCGCTCAACGCCACCGCCGCGATTGCGGTGGCGCATGAACTCGGACTTGCCGACGACACCATCCGCAAAGCGCTCGCGGGTTTCGGCGGGGTGCGGCGGCGCTTCACCAAAACCGGCGAATGGAACGGCGTCACGGTCATCGATGATTACGGCCATCACCCGGTGGAAATTGCCGCGGTGTTGAAGGCGGCGCGGGAATCCACCGACGGCAAAATCATCGCCGTGGTGCAGCCGCATCGCTTCACGCGGCTGCAATCGCTGTTCGAGGAATTCTGCACCTGCTTCAACGACGCCGACACCGTCGTCGTCGCCGAGGTCTATCCGGCCGGCGAGGCGCCGATCGCCGGGATCGATCGCGACAGTTTTGTGCTCGGGTTGCGCGCCCACGGTCACCGCGAAGTCATTCCGTTGCCAAGTTCCGGCGATCTTGCGAAAGTGGTTTCCGGCATTGCCGGCGGCGGCGATTTTGTCGTCTGCCTCGGTGCCGGCAACATCACGCAATGGGCCTACGCGCTGCCGGGCGAATTGAAGGCGCTGGGATGACGGTGCCGGCACCGCGGCTTACCGAGCGTCTTAGTTCGTCATGGCCGGGCTTGTCCCGGCCATCCACGTCTTTACTTTGTGATTGTCTCGAAGAGGTCGTCCCATTTCGGATTGCCGGCGACAATCTTTCGGACCTTCCAGGCACGTGGCCAATGTTTGATATTATGCTCTCGCTGGATGGCGTCACGGATGTCGTCGAATCGTTCGAAATAGACCAGTCGTTTCAACCCATATTGCTTGGTGAAGCCATCGACGAATCCGGAGCGATGCTCAAACACACGACGTATAAGATCGCTGGTCACCCCGACATAGAGGATGCCATTCTGACGATTGGTCAGAATGTAGACGTACCCACCCGCCATGCTGAAATTCTGCAAGACGTGGATGGCCGGGACAAGCCCGGCCATGACGAATTAAGAGATATCAGTTGACCTTCCCCGACATCACGCCCGACCTCAAAGCCGCGATGCCGAAGTTGCGCGGGCGGTTGCTGGCGAACCAGCCGTTGGCCGAACTGACGTGGTTTCGGGTCGGCGGTCCGGCGCAGGTGCTGTTCACGCCGGCGGACGAGGATGACCTGGCGTATTTCCTCAGCTCTCTATCGCGCGAGCTTCCGGTGTACGTCGTCGGCGTCGGCTCCAACCTGATCGTGCGCGATGGCGGCATGCCGGGGGTGGTGATCAGGCTCAGTCCGCGCGGCTTCGGCGAGACCAGCGCAGCGGGCGATATCGTGAGTGCCGGCACGGCGGCGCTCGACAAGCGCGTGGCCGAGACCGCGGCGGTGGCCAATATCACTGGGCTGGAATTTTTCTTCGGCATCCCCGGCACCATCGGCGGTGCGCTGCGCATGAACGCCGGTGCCAACGGCGGCGAGACCAGGGACGTGCTGATCGAGGCGACCGGCGTCGACCGCGCCGGCAACAAACACATTTTCACAACTGCGGAGATGAAATTCGCCTATCGCCACAGCGGCGTCGAGGCTTCCATCATTTTTACCTCGGCGCGGTTTCGCGGGGGCATTGCCGCTGCCGATGCCATTCGCGCGCGGATGAACGAGGTGCAAAATCACCGCGAAACCGCACAGCCGATTCGCGAAAGGACCGGCGGCTCGACCTTCAAGAATCCGCCGGATCAAAGCGCCTGGAAGCTGATCGATGCCGCCGGCTGCAGAGGTTTGCGTGTCGGCGGCGCGCAGGTTTCCGAAATGCACTGCAATTTTTTGATCAACACCGGCACTGCGACCGGCCATGACATCGAAACCCTCGGCGAGACCGTGCGCGCGCGGGTGAAAGAAAATTCCGGGATTGAGCTACACTGGGAAATCAAACGGATCGGGATCGAGCGAAACTGATGCGCATCACCATTCTGTTCGGCGGCACGAACAAAGAGCGCCTGGTGTCGGTGGCCACCGCTCAGGCGCTACATTCCGCCTTGCCCGATGCCGATCTGTGGTTTTGGAACGTCGATGACGGCGTGCATGAGATTCAGCCTCAGACGTTGCTGAACCATTCACGCCCGTTCGAGGATCCATTCAAGCCCGACAGTCCCGATATCGGCCGGATCGAACGGGCGCTTGACAGGGCGAAGGCTGAGAATCGCCTGCTGGTGCTTGGTCTGCACGGCGGTACCGCGGAGAACGGTGAGCTTCAGGTGATGTGCGAGATGCGCGGGATAGCCTTCACCGGCTCCGGCTCGGCGTCGTCGCATCTCGCTTTCGACAAGGTGGCGGCGAAGCGCTTTGCCGAAATGGCGGGGGTGAAGGCTCCGGCCGGCGTGGCGCTGGAAGATATGGAGAGGGCTCTGGCCGAGTACGGCAGGCTGATCGCCAAGCCGGCACGGGACGGCTCCAGCTACGGCCTGATCTTCGTCAATGCCAGTCAAGACCTCGTCGCCGTTCGGCGCGCGGCCAAAATCGAAGAATATGTCATTGAACCGTTCGTCGGCGGCACGGAGGCGACCTGCGGCGTGCTGGAGCGGCTGGATGGTTCGCTCATCGCGCTTCCGCCGGTGGAAATCATTCCGGCAGAAGGCGGCTTCGACTACAAGGCAAAATATCTGGCGCGAGCGACGCAGGAAATTTGCCCCGGACGTTTTGCTCCGGAAATCAGCGCGCAGATCATGGATCATGCGCTGAAAGCGCACCAGGCGCTGTCATGCAGCGGCTACTCCCGTTCGGATTTCATCGTTTCGAAACAGGGGCCGATTTTTCTCGAAACCAACACCTTGCCGGGCCTGACCAAGGCCTCGCTTTATCCGAAGGCGCTCAAGGCCGAGGGAATCGAATTCGTCGATTTTCTGCAGGACCAGATCGCGCTGGCGGCAAGGCGCGCGCGCAAGTAGTTCCGACAAGGTGCTGCTCCGCGCGGTTGTGAGCGGCGACCTCGCCGGGCATCGGGATGGTTCCATCGATAAAAGTTTTACGTTTTCCGGGCAAAGTACTCAGAAGGCGAATCAAAACGCATCCCGCCTGCACCTAATTTACCTTTTGTTTACCAGGAAGTCCGAAGGTCAACGCTGGCGGCGCGTGTGGCGCTTGGCTGCCGGGGCGTGCGCTGTTGCGGATTTCCGCTTCGACGACCGCATCGAGGGAAAGGTGGCCTCTTCTGCCTTGAGGTCAACACACCCAGCCCGGCAAGACCGAGACGTCACTTGGGCCAGAACCCGCAAGCTTTGCGGGCAACATTTGACGAGCTCGTGCAATGGATGGTGGAGGACGCCTCGGTCGATCGCTGAGGCCCCAAGCTGACCTGAAAGCCGCCGCCATTGGTGCGGCCGTGCTGTTGCGCGAGCTATTGGGATTCAAGCGCGCGCCCGCCAAACCGCGTCGGGAACGAGAACAGCAGCGGCATCGCCTGATCGAGTTTTTTGAACGTCACCTTCCCAACCGTGTCGGCACCGCCGCAACCGTGCTGATGCTGCTCGGCAGCGCCGGTTTCGGCGTTGTGAGGGGCGGTCACGTTCAGGAATTGACCGCAGCGCTGAGCGACACCCGCAACGCAATCGCAAATTCCGCCGGATTTCGGATCACGGCGGTCGCCATCAATGGCCGCAAGCAATTGACCCAGGACGAGGTGCTCGGAATCGGCGGTGTCAACGGCCGCTCGTCGCTGTTGTTTCTCGACGCCGCGATCGTGCGCGACAAGCTGAAGACCAATCCCTGGATCGCCGACGCCACCGTGCTGAAGCTTTATCCCGGCCATCTTCAGATCGATATCGTCGAACGCACGGCCTTCGCGCTGTGGCAGCAGGATGGCCGGTTGTCGGTGATCTCCGACGACGGCGCGGTGCTTGAGCCTTATCTGTCGCGCCGCTTTATTTCGCTGCCGCTGGTGGTGGGCAAGGGTGCCGAAACCCGGGCGAGGGATTTCCTGGCGCTGCTCGCGCGCTATCCGCAGGTTCGCGCGGCCACCCAAGCCGCCGTGTTCGTCGGCGAGCGGCGCTGGAACCTGCGGCTCAAGGACGGCCTCGACGTCCGGCTGCCGGAAAACGACGTCGGCAACGCGCTGGCGGCTTTGAGCAAGCTCGACAGGGAAGAGCGGCTGTTCTCCCGCGATATCGTCGCCGTCGACATGCGTCTGCCGGACCGGCTGACGGTGCAATTGTCGGAAGATGCCGCCAAAGCCCGCGAAGAATTGTTCAAGGACAAGAAACTCAAGAAGAAAGCCGGTGACGCATGACCGGCTTTGACCGCACCCAGACGCCGAAGACGCGGCCGATGCCGCAGAACCGCACCGCGCTGGTGGCCTCCCTCGATATCGGCACCAGCAAGATCGCCTGCATGATCGCGCGGTTGAAGCCGTGTCCGCCGAATGAAGCCTTGCGTGGGCGCAGTCATGCGGTCGAATTGATCGGGTACAGCCAGATTCAATCGCGCGGCGTAAAGGCTGGCGCGGTCGTCGATCTTGCCGAATGCGAACAGGCGGTGCGGCATGCGGTGGCGCTGGCCGAGCGCATGGCCAAGGTCCGGGTTGAGTCGGTTTTGCTGTCGGTTTCGGCCGGGCGGCTGCAAGGCCAACTGATCGAGGCTGCGGCCGACATTCGCGGCGGCGCGGTCACCGCCGCCGATGTCACCCGTGTCACCTCCGCCGGCATGCGCCACGCCACCGGCGAGGGCCGCACCGTGCTGCACGCGCTGCCGGTGGGCTATGCGCTCGACGGCGTCAAGGGCGTCCGCGATCCGCGCGGCATGGTGGCGCGGCAATTCGGCGTCGACATGAACGTCGTCACGGTGGATGCCACCGTCGCCAGGAATCTGATGCTGGTGGTCGAGCGCTGCCACCTCAACGTCGAGGCCATGGCGGCGAGCCCCTATGTGGCGGGGCTGTCGGTCCTGACCGATGATGAGGCCGACCTTGGCGCCGCCGTGGTGGAGATGGGTGCCGGCACCACGACGATCGCGACCTATTCCGGCGGGCGTTTCGTGCACGCCAGCGGATTTGCGGTCGGCGGGCAACACATCACCATGGATCTTGCGCGTGGCATCAGCGCTTGCATTGCAGATGCCGAGCGAATCAAGACGTTATATGGCACGGTGCTCACCGGCGGGAATGATGCGGGCGAGTTGATGTCGGTGCCGGCTGCCGGCGACAACGAGCGGGATGTTCCGCAGATCGTGTCTCGCGCCACGATCGGGAATATTGTTCGGCCTCGCGCCGAGGAGATTTTTGAAATGGTCAGGGACCGGCTCGCGGATTCCCCTTTTGCGGCAGAACCGAGAGCGTGGGTCGTCTTGAGCGGTGGGGCTTCGCAGCTCACCGGCATCGTCGAACTTGCAACCCGGATTTTGGGCCGGCCGGTGCGTATCGGCCGCCCGCTCGGTTTTGGCCGGTTACCCAATGAGGCAAAGAGCGCGTCATTCGCGGTTCCCGCAGGCCTGCTGGTCTATCCCCAATACGCTCACCTTGAACACGTCGAACCGCGGCATACGCGGCAGCTCAAGACAGGGACTGACGGCTATTTCGGAAGAGTCGGACGCTGGCTTCGTGAGGGCTTCTGATGAACCTGTTCTGCAACCCTTCGACTTCCACCAACTCCCGCGGCCGCCGGCCGGGGCAAATCACCGCGCGCGTCGTAATCGAGAGGCAATCATGACCATCAATCTCAACGTCCCTGATATTCGCGAGCTGAAGCCGCGGATTACCGTATTCGGCGTCGGCGGAGCGGGCGGCAATGCCGTCAACAACATGATCACCGCCGGACTCCAGGGGGTGGATTTTGTCGTCGCCAATACCGACGCGCAGGCCCTGACCATGTCCAAGGCGCAGCGCATCGTGCAGATGGGCACCCAGGTCACCCAGGGCCTCGGTGCCGGCTCGCAGCCGGATGTCGGCGCGGCCGCGGCTCAGGAAGTCATCGATGAAATCCGCGACCATCTTTCCGGCGCCAACATGGTGTTCGTCACCGCCGGCATGGGCGGCGGCACCGGTACCGGGGCCGCACCGGTCATCGCCAAGACCGCGCGCGACATGGGCATCCTCACGGTCGGTGTCGTCACCAAGCCGTTCCACTTCGAAGGCGCGCGCCGCATGCGCACCGCCGAGGCCGGCATCACCGAACTCCACAAAGTGGTCGATACGCTGTTGATCATTCCGAACCAGAACCTGTTCCGGGTCGCCAACGAAAAGACCACCTTCGCCGATGCCTTCGCGATGGCCGACCAGGTGCTCTATTCGGGCGTCGCCTGCATCACCGACCTGATGGTCAAGGAAGGCCTGATCAATCTCGACTTCGCCGACGTTCGCGCCGTGATGCGCGAAATGGGCAAGGCGATGATGGGCACCGGCGAAGCCTCCGGCGACAAGCGCGCATTGACGGCGGCCGAGGCCGCGATCGCCAATCCGCTGATCGACGATTCCTCGATGAAGGGCGCGCGCGGCCTGTTGATCTCGATCACCGGCGGCAAGGATCTGACGCTGTTCGAGGTCGACGAAGCCGCCACCCGGATTCGCGAAGAGGTCGATCAGGACGCCAACATCATTGTCGGCGCCACTTTCGACGAGACCCTCGACGGCATCATCCGCGTCTCCGTCGTGGCCACCGGCATCGAACAGGCGATGATTTCACGCAACGCCGGAACGCCGGCGGCGCCCGCGATCCCTGCGGTGGCTCCGAGCACCGCGCCGGACACCCGTCTGGCCGAATTGACCGCGCGGCTGCGTGCCGACAATGCGCGTCTTGCCGAACGTGCCCAAAAACAGGAGACGTCGGCCCCGCAGACGTCTCCTGCCGCAGCGCCTCGCGCTTCCAACACGGTCGAACGCGCGGCGCTGGCGGCCATTGCCGCCGCCGTTGCGCCGGAACCTTTGCACCCGGTTGCGCCGGCGCCGCTCCAGCCCGCGTCCTACGGCGATGTCACGGTCCGCCCGATTGCGCAGAAGCCATCATTGTTTCCAGACCATGATATGGCGCGTGTCGAGGTTCAGGAACCCGTGACGCCGGAGACATTCATCCCGCCGGCCGCCGAGCGCGCCCCGCTTCGCGCGCCGCGGATGCCGAAATTCGAGGAACTGCCGATGCCGGCGCAAAACGAAATCCGGCAGGCGCGCGGGGATGCCGACGAAGAGCATCCGCAAAAGACCCGGATGTCGTTGTTGCAGCGATTAGCCAATGTCGGCCTCGGCCGTCGTGACGAAGAGACCGAGCCCCCGATCGCGGCCCGCGCCTCGGGTCCGGCGATGTCGCCGATGCCGCCGTTGCCGGAACGCAAGCCGCAGCGTTCGGTCGCGCAGCAGATCGCGGCTCATGAGCCGGTATCAGAATACGCTCGCCGTCCCGCGCCCCAAGGGCTGGACGTTCACGGCCGCCCGGCACCTGTTGCAGCGGCGCCACAGGGCGACGACCATCTCGATATTCCCGCTTTCCTGCGACGCCAGACCAACTGAAATTTGTTACAATTCTGACGCGAAAAAAGGCCACGGTTGGTTCAACCGGGGCCTTTTTTTTAGCTGGCGAGGGTCCGCAGATTTTCGGAGCAAGTAACTGATATTAAATGATTAATTATGTATTTCATGATGGGATGTGGTGCCGGATTGTCCTCTGGCTGGGCCTGAATTTGGTTAAGCTTTGGCACGAATACGGCAGAGATAGGGTAACAATCGGTAAAAAAGCGTGAGTTGGCGCGCTTTGGGGCACTGACTATGGTCCGCCGTGACTTGGGGATTCTTGAAGCGAATCGGCGACCGAATCGGGTCTTTCCGGGCTTTGAGTTAAGTCGGTAGTGGGGCGATTTTCGAATGAAGTTTAGCCGGCAAACAACGCTTCGGTCGCAAGCCACCGTGACGGGCGTCGGCGTTCATTCTGGTTTACCGGCAAGTTTGACGCTCGGACCTGCACCTGTGGATGCAGGTTTTATTTTTGTCCGGACCGGGCTGGACGGCCGCGACCGTGAGGTTCGGGCCACCGCGGACGCCGTGATCGCCACCGAATTTGCGACCGTGTTGGGCGATCGGGAGGGGCCGCTAGTCTCCACCGCCGAACACGTGCTTGCAGCACTGCGCGGTATGGGCGTCGATAACGCCACGATCGAGGTCGACGGCCCGGAAGTCCCGATCATGGACGGCAGCGCTTCGGCCTTCGTCGCCGCGATCGATCAGGCTGGTATTGTCGCGCAGTCGGCGCCGCGCCGTTTCATTCAGGTGTTGAAGCCGGTGCAAGTCGCGATGGGCAATTCGTTCGGCGAATTGCGGCCCTATGCGGCAGGCTTCCGCGCCGAGGCTGAAATTGATTTTGCCAATCCCGTGATTGGCCGCCAGAGCTATGTGCTCGATCTCAGCGCCGAAGGATTCCGCCGCGAGGTTAGCCGCGCCCGCACCTTCGGGTGCATGAACGATGTGGCGCGGCTCTGGAGCGCCGGTTTTGCACTCGGTGCGTCATTCGAGAATTCTGTGGTGTTCGATGACACCCGTCTGCTCAACCCCGAAGGGCTGCGCTACAGCAACGAGTGCGCGCGCCACAAGGTTCTCGACGTGATCGGCGATCTCGCTTTGGCGGGGTTGCCTCTTCTCGGTGCCTATCGCTCGGTGCGCGGCGGCCACAAGCTCAACCACGCAGTGCTCACGGCCTTGATGGCGGATCGCAGCGCCTGGCGGGTGATCGAAGCAGAATCGGCGCGTCGTTCGCGCGGTCATACCGAGGTCGGCAGCGGGATGGTCGGCACCATGATCGCTCCGGCCTACGGGCCCGACGTGTCCTGAGCGCGGCCTGACCGTCGTCTTCGACTTGTCCTGAGCGTCCTTGGGACATCCTCTGAACGTCATTTGACATCTCTCCGATCAGCGCCGGAGCCAGGCTCGGCTCGATGGCAGCGGTAACCATGATCGGCCGCGATCTGTTCGGGTCGCCTTAATCCGGGCGAAATGCCTGCGTATTCGGTTGGTTAACGTGGCTTTTTCGGCTACAGCCTTGGCTGCAGAGCCGGAAAGGCAATCGTCTAAAGGCAATCGGCTAAAGGCGCATGTGTCCATGACCTCGCTCATGGCGCACAGCGGGTCAAGTCTTGGCCGGTCTGCTTCGTCAGGTCTTAAATTCAGGTCGGCACCGCGTATGACGCTCGAACTACGCAAGAAACTGGCTGGCGTTATACCGGACGGCGTTGGCCGCGACCCGGTTAGATGCGGGCATCGGGTTAGCCGGTTGCGGCTGACCGTGAGCTTGATCGTGCTCGCTATCTCCTTAAGCGGATGTAGCAGCGTCTCCCAGATTTGGGACAAGATGTCGGGCAAGGAAGAGACCTTCGTCGAAGAGCCTGCGGACAAGCTCTACAATGAGGGCTTGTTCCTGATGAACAACAAGAACGACCCGAAGGGAGCTTCGAAGAAATTCGAGGAAGTCGATCGCCAGCATCCTTATTCCG
Organism: uncultured Alphaproteobacteria bacterium; assembly: GCA_963814615.1. Taxonomy (GTDB): domain Bacteria; phylum Pseudomonadota; class Alphaproteobacteria; order Rhizobiales; family Xanthobacteraceae; genus Bradyrhizobium. Next base: position 957,713 of record CAWFDN010000002.1, read on the forward strand.
ACTGGGCGCGCAAATCGTTGCTGATGTCGGCCTATGCGTTTTACAGCGCCGGCGACTACGATAGCTGCGTCGGCGCCGCCACTCGCTACGTCACCTTGCATCCCGGCAGCAACGACGCCGCCTATGCGCAATATCTGATCGCGGCCTCGCATTACGATCAGATTCCGGACATCACCCGCGATCAGGGACGGACCGAGAAGGCGATCGCCGCGCTTGAAGAGGTGATCCGCAAATATCCGACGTCGGAATATTCTGTCAGCGCCAAGGCCAAGCTCGAAGGCGCGCGCGACCAGCTCGCCGGCCGCGAGGTGGCGGTCGGCCGCTATTACATGGATAAACGCGACTACACCGCGGCCATCAACCGCTTCAAGACCGTGGTCACGCAGTATCAGACCACCCGCCATGTCGAGGAAGCGCTGGCGCGGCTGACCGAGGCCTATATGACGATCGGAATCGTCGGCGAGGCGCAAACCGCCGCCGCCGTGCTCGGGCACAATTTTCCCGACAGTCGCTGGTACAAGGACGCCTATAATCTTGTGAAGTCCGGCGGCGTCGAGCCGAGCGAGAACAAGGCTTCCTATATCAGCAGGGCCTTCAAGAAACTGGGTCTGGGCTAAAGTCCAATTCAACCGAGTTGTATCGGACTCTGGCGTTATCTTTTTGTTTGAACATGATCTTTTCGGAAAACCGGCCGCCGTTTTTCCGGATCATGCTCCAGAACTGATCTGGGGGCGGGGCGGTCTTCCGATTCAATCGCATCTTCAATCTGGTGGGATCATGATCTAGTGTCGGGAATCGGAAGTTCGTTGGCGAACTTCTGAACCAGAACTATAGGAACCGCTCTCGCATGTTGGCGCGTCTTTCGATCCGTGACATCGTCCTGATCGAACGGCTCGATATCGAATTTTCCCGTGGCCTTGCGGTCCTGACCGGCGAAACCGGCGCGGGCAAATCCATCCTTCTCGACGCATTCGCGCTGGCGCTCGGCGGCCGCGGCGATGCCGGTCTCGTCCGTCACGGGGTGGAGCAGGGCCAGGTCACCGCGGTGTTCGATGTCCCCAAGGGCCATCCGGCCTCGGCGATCCTGAAGCAGAACGGGCTCGACGATGCGAGCTCTCAGGATTCTGGCGAGATGATCCTGCGGCGCGTGCAGTTGGCCGATGGCCGCACCCGCGCCTTCATCAACGACCAGGCCATCAGCGTGCAGACCTTGAAGGCGGTTGGCTCGGCCTTGGTGGAAATTCACGGCCAGCACGACGAGCGTGCGTTGGTCGATGCCTCGACCCACCGGCGCCTGCTCGATGCATTTGCCGGCCTTGAAAAGGATGTCGCGGCGCTGGAGTTGCTGTGGGAGGCTAGGCGCGCCGCCAACGCCGTGCTCGACGAACATCGCGCCGCCATGGAGCGGGCCGCCCGCGAGGCCGATTATCTGCGCCATGCCGCCGATGAACTGAAAACGCTCGCGCCCAAGGACGGCGAGGAGACCACGCTCGCCGGGCGTCGCACCGGGATGATGCAAGGCGAGAAAATCGCCGCCGATCTGCGCGAGGCGCAGGACGCCGTGAGCGGCCATCATTCCCCGGTCCCGGCGCTGGCGGCGGCGGTGCGCCGGCTGGAACGCCGGGCCGGCAATTCGCCCACGCTGGTCGAACCCGCGGTGAAAGCGATCGATGCCGCCATCAACGCGCTGGAGGAAGCCGAGCAGCACCTTCACGCGGCGCTGATCGCGGCGGATTTCGACCCCGGCGAACTCGAACGCATCGAGGAGCGGTTGTTTGGTTTGCGCGCTGCAGCGCGCAAATACTCCACGCCGGTCGATGGCCTGGCGGCGCTGGCCGCGAAATACGCCGCCGACGTGGCGATGATCGACGCCGGCGCCGGTCAATTGAAAAAGCTTGAGGCGACCGCGGCGGCTGCCGACCAGCTGTACAATGCCGCCGCGACAAAACTCTCCGCCGTCCGCACCAAATCGGCCGAAAAGCTCAACAAGGCGGTCAATGCCGAACTCGCGCCCTTGAAGCTGGAGCGCGCCAAATTCATGACGCAGGTCGAGTCCGATCCGGCATCGCCGGGCCCGCAGGGCTTCGATCGCGTTGAATTCTGGGTCCAGACCAATCCGGGCACCAAAGCGGGCCCGTTGATGAAAGTCGCCTCCGGCGGCGAGCTGTCGCGGTTCCTGTTGGCGCTCAAGGTGGTCTTGTCGGATCGCGGCTCGGCGCCCACTTTGGTGTTCGACGAAATCGACACGGGGGTTGGCGGCGCGGTCGCCGACGCCATCGGCGCCCGGTTGGCGCGGCTCGCCGGCAAGGTGCAGGTGATGGCGGTGACGCACGCGCCGCAGGTCGCCGCGCGCGCCGACCAGCATTTGTTGATTTCAAAAGACGCGCTCGATAAAGGCAGGCGGGTCGCCACCCGCGTCAACGCGCTCGCCGCCGACCACCGCCGCGAGGAAATCGCCCGCATGCTGGCCGGCGCCGAAATCACCGCGGAGGCACGTGCGGCCGCCGAGCGGCTGTTGAAAGCGGCGACGGCGTAATCTTCGCATTGTCATTCGGGGGCGTCGCCAACGTTTGCGCAGCGTCGGCGGGAACGCCGGGCTGCCGGGCGGCTTTTCTCCAAATGAACTTCGTCGTATTCAAAGGCCATGGCCAAGACAACTAACAAGATGGCAAAGACAAAGATTTCTCCCGAAGTCGGCACCCTCACCAAGGCGCAGGCCAAGGTCGAGGCGAAGCGGCTGGCGTTGGAAATCGAGAGCCACGACCGGCATTATTATCAGGAAGATACGCCAAAGATTTCCGACGCCGACTACGATGCGTTGCGCCGGCGGGTCAACGCCATCGAAGCCCGGTTTCCCGAATTCGTCACCAGCAATTCGCCGTCGCAGAAGATCGGCGCGCAGCCTTCGGGCCGCTTCGCCAAGGCGCAGCACGCGGTGCCGATGCTGTCGCTCGGCAACGCCTTCGCAGACGAGGACGTGGCAGATTTCGTCGATCGGATCCGGCGCTTTCTCAACCTCGATGCCGATCACATCCCCGCGATCGTCGCCGAACCGAAGATCGACGGCCTGTCGCTGTCGCTGCGCTACGAGAACGGCGAACTGGTGCGCGCCGCGACCCGCGGCGACGGCTACACCGGAGAAGACGTCACCGCCAATGCCCGCACCATCAAGGACATCCCGAACACGCTGAAGGGCCGCCAGATTCCGCTCGTCTGCGAGCTGCGCGGCGAGGTCTACATGCTGAAGCAGGATTTTCTTGAGCTCAACAAGAAGCAGGCCGAGGCCGACGACACGGTGTTCGCCAATCCGCGCAATTCGGCGGCCGGTTCGCTGCGCCAGAAGGACGTCTCGATCACCGCGTCGCGGCCGCTGAAATTCTTTGCCTATGCGTGGGGAGAGGTGTCCGAATTGCCCGCCGACACCCAGCACGGCATGCTGGCGTGGATGGACAAAGCCGGATTTGTCGTCAATCCCTTGACCAGGCTTTGCAAGGATATCGACGAAGTGCTGGCGTTCTACCGCCAGATCGGCGAGGACCGCGCCGCGCTCGATTACGACATCGACGGCGTGGTTTACAAGATCGACCGGCTCGACTGGCAGGAACGCCTCGGCTTCGTGTCGCGCAACCCGCGCTGGGCGATCGCGCATAAATTCGCCGCCGAGCAGGCGACCACCATCCTCAACGGTATCGACATTCAGGTCGGCCGCACCGGGGCGTTGACGCCGGTGGCGCGGCTGGCGCCGGTCACGGTGGGAGGCGTGGTGGTGCAAAACGCCACGCTGCACAATGAAGATTACATCAAAGCCATCGGCAATGACGGTGCTCCGATCCGTGGCGGCGTGGATATCCGCATCGGTGACACCGTGGTGGTGCAGCGCGCCGGCGACGTGATCCCGCAAGTGGTCAACGTCGTGCTCGACAAGCGGCCGAAGGACGCCCAACCATTTTCATTCCCGCAGACCTGCCCGGCCTGCGGCAGCCATGCCGTCCGCGAGGAAGGCGAGGCGGTGCGCCGTTGCACCGGTGCGCTGATCTGCCCGGCGCAGGCGGTGGAGCGACTGAAGCATTTCGTGTCGCGCAACGCGTTCGATATCGAGGGCCTCGGTGAAAAGCAGGTGCAGGAATTCTTCCAGGACGGGCTGATCATGTCGCCGGTCGATATTTTCACCCTGCAAAAGCGCGACGCCCGCTCGGCGAAGAAACTGATGGAGCGCGAGGGTTACGGCGAGACGTCGGTGCGCAATTTGTTTGCCGCCATCGACGCCCGCCGCAACATCGAACTGCATCGTTTGATCTACGGGCTCGGCATCCGCCATGTCGGCGAGGGCAACGCCAAATTGCTGGCGCGGCATTACGGGACGATCGAGGTCTTTCGCGAGGCGATGCTGGAGGCGGCCAAACACGGCACCGGGGAGAGCAACACCTCGGAGGCGTATCAGGACCTCAACGACATCGGCGGCGTCGGTGAAATCGTCGCCGACGCGTTGGTCGAATTCTTCGCCGAGCCGCGCAACGTCACCGCGCTCGACGAACTCCTGGCCGAGATCGAAGTGCGGCCCGCCGAACAACCGCGCAAGAGTTCGCCGGTCTCCGGCAAGACCGTGGTGTTCACGGGATCGCTGACGAAATTCACCCGCGACGAAGCCAAGGCGGTGGCCGAGCGGCTCGGCGCCAAAGTCGCAGGCTCGGTGTCGAAGAAGACGGATTATGTCGTCGCCGGCGAAGACGCCGGCTCAAAGCTCGCCAAGGCGCGCGAACTCGGTGTTGCCATGCTGACGGAAGATGAATGGTTGAAGCTGATCGGGGAGTGACGCCTAGGGCACCGTCAGCGGCGCGGTCGCGGCGTCGAGCCAGACTTTGGTGGCTTCGTCGACATGCGGGCGGACCTCGCGGCGAACGCGGGCGTGATACTCGTTGAGCCAGGTCAGTTCGTCTCCGCTCATCATGCTCGTCTCGATCAGCCTGAGATCGATCGGTGCCAGCGTCAGCGTCTCGAATTCATTCATCGGCTTCTCGGCGCCGGCTATGTCGACGGCGACCACCAGTTCCAGATTCTCGATCCGGATTCCGAAGCCGTCGGTTTTGTAATAGCCCGGCTCGTTGGACAGGATCATGCCGCGTCTTAACGCCGTGGTGCCGAGCTTGGAGATCCGCGCCGGACCTTCGTGCACCGAGAGATAGCTGCCGACGCCGTGGCCGGTGCCGTGATCGAAATCGATCCCGGCCTGCCACAGGAATTGCCGCGCCAACGTGTCGATTTGCGCCCCGGAGGTGCCGTCGGGAAAGCGCGCGCGCGCGATCCCGATATGGCCGCGTAGCACGCGGGTGAATCGGTCGCGCATTTCCGAAGTCGGCTCGCCGATCGCGATGGTGCGGGTGACGTCGGTGGTGCCGTCTTCATATTGCGCGCCGGAATCGATCAGCAAGAGATCGCCCGGCGAGATTCGCCGGTTGGTCTTGCGGGTGACGCGGTAATGCACGATGGCGCCGTTCGCTCCGGCGCCGGCGATGGTCGGGAACGAGACATCCTTCAAGGCGCCGGTTTCGCGGCGGAAGGTCTCCAGCGCCTCGACGGTATCGATCTCGGTCAGCACCCCCGATGGCGCTTGCCGGTCGATCCAGGCCAGGAATCGCACCAGCGCCACGCCATCGCGCCGGTGCGCCGTTCGCGTGCCCTCAATCTCGGTGGCGTTCTTGACGGCCTTGAGCAAACTGACGGGATCGTGGCCGCGCACCGGTTTGCCGCCGGCGGCATGGACGAGCCGGCTCAAGGCGTCGGCGGCGGTGGCGTTGTCGAGCGCGATCGATGCGCCGCGCTGGGAAAGCTCACGGAGCTTGGGTGTCAGGGCGGCCGGCTCCTCGACATCGGCGGTCCGTTCGAGATGATCGCGCGCGCTGTTTGAGAGTTTGCGGTGGTCGATGAACACAATGGGGCGACCGTCCTTCGGCACCAGCGCGTAGGACAGCGGCAGCGGCGTATGCGAGACGTCGGCGCCGCGGATGTTGAGGGTCCAGGCCACCGCGTGCGAATCCGACAGCACCAGCGCGTCGACGCCGAGCTTTGCGATCTCGAGCTGGATGCGCCCGAGCTTGTCATTTTCCGTTTCGCCGGAAAATTGCGGGCCGTGAACGGTGACGGGACCGAGCGGCGGGGCGGGACGCTCGGTCCACACGGAATCGAGCGGGTTGCTGTCGACCGCGATCAATTCCGCCCCGGCCTTGGCGCAAGCCGCAGCCAGCCGTTCGGCGGCCGCGGCGGTATGCAGCCATGGATCAAAACCGAGGCGGTCGCCGGCGGCCAGATGCGTCGCCAGCCAGCTTTCCGGCGAGGGGTCGATCAGCGGCTCGACGCTCCAGGCCTTGCGATCGACCTGCTTGGCCGCCTGCAAGGTATAGCGGCCATCGACGAACACCGCGGCCTCCTGCGTCAGTACGATCGCGAGGCCGGCCGAGCCGGTAAAGCCGGTCAGCCACGCCAGCCGCTCTTCGGAAGCTGCGACATATTCGTTTTGCTGCTGATCGGCGCGCGGGATCACGAACCCGGTCAGCTTCCGCCGCACCAATTCCTCGCGAAAGGCCGACAACCGCGCGGTCAGCGCCACGCCGCTTTCGGGCTCTTCGAATGTCTGGAAATGGGCTTCGAACATCAAGACTACTCAAAGATTGGACGAACCTGGGTTCTGGCCACGAAGACCAATCCGTCTACCTTAGGATTGCGGGGAGAAGTCCGCAATGTGACGTAAATCGGCCGAATTTGACATAAACCATGGTGCTATCGCTGCACCCGCGTTAGACGGTGGCGGACGGTGGGCTATCGAAAGGCACGCCGTCCAACGATATCTGGGGGATGCCGGGAGTGTTTCAACTCGACGACGAGGAGACACACGATGCCTTCTTTCACGTTTGAGAAGATTTTGCCGCCGATTCCCCGCGGGTCCGTTCCGGCGGTCGAAAAAAAGCAGCGGAGCGTCATCGTTCAGTTGCTGGATCGTTTTATCGAGGCGCGCGTAAAGCGGACCTTGCGCAAGGAAAAGGCCGTCATCGTCCGCCGCCAGCAGACGCCGGATTGATCTTCAGCGGGTGGATCGCATCAACAGGCTGCTCCAGCCTTCGATCTGGAGATGCCGCAGCAATACCAGCCCGCGCGCGCGGTAGGCGGCGATGACGCCGCCGGCCTGATACGGCAGCAATCCGGAGAGGATCACCAGCGCCGAGCGCGCCAGATGCTCGGCCATCGGCGTCGCCATCTGCTTCAAGGGGTTGGCGAGAATATTCGCCAGCACCAGATCGAACGGCCCATGCTCGGCGAAGTGCGGCGCCGAAAGCCCGGTCGCTTGAATCGTCTGCACCCAATGTCCGGCGCCGTTGAGCCGGGCGTTTTCCCGCGCCGTCCGCACCGAAAGCGGATCGATGTCGCTCGCCAGCACCTTGATCTGCAACGCCTTCGCCGCGGCGATGCCAAGCACCCCGGTGCCCGTCCCGAGGTCAAGTACGCGCCGCGGCCGATACGCCCGCAGCACTTGGTCGAGCAGCAACAGGCAGCCGCGGGTGGTGCCGTGGTGGCCGGTGCCGAACGCCAGCGCCGCCTCGATCTCGATGCCGATTTTGTTGGGCGGCACTTTCGAGCGGTCGTGCTGGCCATGCACGATGAAGCGTCCGGCGCGGACCGGAACGAGTTCGTCAAGCGTGGCCCTCACCCAATCCTTGGCCTCCACCGTATCGAAGCTGATGTCCTTGGCGACGTCGTCCCCGGCGGCGAGAGCGACGAGTTCGCGGACCGCGGCCTGATCGGGGCTTTCCGCAAAATGCACGGTGACATCCCAGCGCCCATCGGGCCGTTCGAACGCGGCGATCGCGGCCTGGCCCTCGAAAAAGCTCTCGTTCAGGAGATCGACGACGCGCTTGGCGGCCTGTTCGCTGCCGATCGCAAACGTCGCGCGGCTGGTAGAGGGGGTGATTGTCGAGGCCATCAGCGGTCCGGGAAATTGACGCAGGCGGGTTGTCTGGGGGTGTCGCAGTTTGAATTTAGCCTCTTACGCCGGTGCGCGCTCCTGCCGCAAGCTGTGGTATGCTCAGCGGAAAGCAGGGAGTGGACGCCATGACGGTTGAGAATCCCAATGTCAAAGGCATCTGGACCACGATCGAAGTCGACCAGGATGGGGTCGAGACGGTGCTGGTGGTCGAAACCGATCTTGAACTGAATGCCGCCGATCCCGCTTTTGACGTCGCCAAGGTCGATGCCTTGATCGAGGCCGCCATGAACAGTTTCGCCGCGAGCGGCGGAACGATTGATCGCGTCCATCTGGTTCCGATTCGGCGGGAATGATTGATCGACGCGGAAGCGGCTAAGACGCCGATGGTTCGCGGACCCTATAAGAAGCGAAATGCCGAGATTTCAAACTGAGACACTACCGACACTACCCGGCTTTCCCCAGCGGTTTACACAACAAATCCACCGGCTTTTCCATCAACTCATCCACCGATTTTCCACAGTTTATCCACCGGGCTGTGTATCGATGAGCCGGACCGAACGGCGATGTTGGGTCAGTGTCGGCTGTGGTGTCGGCGCCGGATCGCGTGGCTGATTTTAGGTTGAGCATCGCGCAGGTCAGAAAAGCGTCATGAACACGCTCGCGCGCCGCGGCAATGAGCAGCCTTGTTCGATCGCCTCGCAGTACAAAGCACCTGTGCGGAAATGGTGGAGCCGAGCGGCTTGCAGCGGCTTTTCTTTTGCGGTTGCGGCCACTATAAAGACGCCGCTTCGTTCGTCATCCGATCTCGAAAAAGGACGGCTCATCAGCGTGACTACTTTTGGGAAGAAGTTCGCGATCGTCTGTGGTGTCGCGGCGCTGGTCGGGATGTCCGTGGTTTCTCAGGCTTTGTCTCAGGCCGTGTCCAAGCCCTCGGCGGCGATGCCTGATTTCAGCGGCGTGTGGGTTCCGGACATCAAGGACCAGAGGCGCCAGGAAACCGAGAATATGCCGCCCTGGAAGCCGGAGGCGCTGAAGCAAATCCAGCACCTGGTGGCCGAGGAAAAGGCGGGCCGGCCATTCCTCGTCCTCAGCCATTGTCTGCCGCATGGCATGCCGAGCTGGATGCTGATCACGCACAATGCGTTTGAGATTCTGATGACCCCCGGCCGTGTCACCCTGCTCGGCGAAGGCGATGCCAACCGGATGCGGCGAATTTATACCGACGGTCGTGCCCATCCCGAAGATCCCGACCTGTCGCTCCACGGCAACTCGGTGGGACATTGGGACGGCGAAACCTTGGTGGTCGACACCACAGCCATCGCGCCGCAAGCCTTTATCGCGATCAGCGAGGCGGCCGGCATTCCGAACAATGGCGACATGCATGTTGTCGAACGGATTCATCTGGCGAAACCGGACATTCTTCACGACGAGCTCGAAATCACCGCGCCGAAGGTTCTGAGCGCGACCTGGAAGACGACGCGAATCTACCGTCGCTATCCCGAGCGTCATTATGAGATCACCGAAGGCGAATGCGCCCAGGAAGAACTGGTCCCGGGGAAGGATCAATTCGGCAACGACATCTTCGTCTCAAACCCGCAAAATCCGGACGGGTCGATCCGCGCCGTGAAATAAGGATGGTTAAGATGCACTCGCCCAGACTAGTTTTCGTTGCTGCAAGCCTGCTGCTGGGGTTTGGCGGCATGGCAGCGGCGCACCATTCCAACGCGGCTTACGATCTCGAACATCCCAAGACCGTCGAGGGCACCGTCAAGGCCGTCAACTGGACCAACCCGCACATCACCTTCGTGGTCGACATCGACGCCAAGGATGCCGATCCGGCAAGCACATGGGTGTTTGAAGTCTCCAGCCCCGGGGTTTTGACGCGCTCAGGCTGGACCAAGCGCTCGCTTCAGCCCGGCGACCACGCGACCTTCCGGTATGCGCCGCTCCGCGACGGCGGAGCCAGCGGGTTCTTGTTGAAAGTCACCCTGGCGAGCGGCCAGGAGTTGAGCTACAGCCTGACGCCGCCGGCCGACCAATAACGTCATGATCGAGGTTGCGCTAAAAGGATTTTGCGATTGGCTGGCCGCCAGCTCGCTCAGCAACATCATTCAGACCAAGGGCTGGATTATTCCAACCCTTCAGACCATTCACATCCTCAGCGTTGCGGTGCTGTTTTCCTCCGCCATCCTGGTGGATTTGCGGATCTGGCGGCTGCTTGAGCGCGACGTGCCGCTGGCGGAAGTCGCGCGGCGCTTCCTGCCCTCGATCTGGCCGATCGTGCTGATCCTGTTGGTCACGGGCGGCCTGCTGATCGTCGGCGAGCCGCGCCGCTCGCTGCTCAATTCGACATTCTATCTCAAAATGGCGCTGCTGGCCGTCGCCATGGTGCTGACCGCCGCCCTGCAATGGTCGCTGTCGTCGTCGCCGAATATCCTGGATAAAAATCGCAATCGGCGGATGGCGGAGCAGTTTGCGGCGCTCGCTTCCATCCTGGTCTGGAGCGGCATTCTGTTCGCCGGACGCTGGATCGCCTACACGCAGGCTGGATGATGCTGCAGCAGTTTTTGGATGTGATCGCCTATTTCGAGAACAGCGCGCTCGCGGACAACATTCGCGAGAACGATCTGCTGTTTCCGCTCATTGAATCGGTGCACGTGCTGTCGATCTGCCTGGTGGTCGGGTCGATTCTGTTTGTCGATCTGCGATTGCTTGGACTGGCCTCCGTTCACCGCTCGGTGAGCCGGGTCACCAATGGAATCCTGTCGCTGACCTGGACTGCCTTCGCCGTCGCACTCGCCTCCGGCAGCCTGTTGTTCATTTCCAACGCCACCAAGTATCTCGGCAATGGCTACTTCGTCGCCAAGATTCTTCTGATCGGCGCGGCCGGCGTGAACATGGCGATCTTTCACGGCATCAGCGTCAAAAACCTGTCGAAGTGGGAGCACGAAAGCTGGCTGCCGCTTTCGGCCCGGCTCGCGGGAGGCTTGTCGATCCTGCTGTGGATTTCGGTGGTCGCCTGCGGCCGCTGGATCGGTTTCACGATGCAGGTACAGTGACCGGAAACACTGAACAGGTACATTGAATATGATCCGCAGCCGCTTTTTTACGCGCCTCATTGCCACCGTTGCCCTGGCCTGCGCGGTCGCATCGCCGTCGTTGTCGGATAACGCCGGCCAGGCCCAGCCCTTCCAGGCTCATGTCGACCTGCAAACTTTCATGGAGCATGTCCTTGGTCCGGCGGCGGCGGTCATCTTCAAAGTCGACGGCGTCGTGATCGACAAGAACGGCGAGCATGATCTCTCGCCCAAATCGGACGCCGACTGGGAGAAAATCGTCAGCGGCGCGGCGACTCTGGCCGAGGCGACAAATGCCCTGATGATCCCCCAGCGCGTTCGCGACCAGGCCTGGATCCCTTACGCCAAGAAATTGGCGGATGCGGCGAACAAGGCTTATCGCGCGGCCGAGGCGCATGACCTGAAATCCATTTCCGAAGTCAGCGACCAGCTCGACGAGATTTGCGCGTCCTGCCATCGTCACTACGGGGTTGAATAACCCGTCCGCTGTTTTTGGTCCGCTGTTTTTCGTCCGCTGTTTTCGTCGCGCCGACGGCTACCTGAACAACGCCCGGTGATCCCCAAGGATCACGCGCGCGGCGTTGTGGCCGGGCGCCCCGGTGACGCCGCCGCCCGGATGCGCGCCGGAGCCGCAATGGTAGAGACCTTTCAACGGCCCGCGGTAATCCGCATGCCCCAGCATGGGGCGCGCCGAGAACAATTGGTTCAGCGTCAGCGCGCCGTGAAAGATGTCGCCGCCGAGCAGGCCGAACTGACGCTCCAGATCGAGCGGCGATAAAATCTGTCGCCCCCTCACGCTGGCGGCGAAGCCCGGCGCGTATTGATCCACTGTCGCGATCATGAGATCGGCAACCTCGTCGCGATGGTCGTCCCACGACCGGTCGTCGGGGAGTTGCGGTGCGACATGCTGGCAAAACAGGCTGGCGACATGCTGGCCCGGCGGGCAGAGCGTGTCGTCCAGCGTCGAGGGGATCAGCACCTCGATCACCGGCGCGCGGCTCCAGCCGTGTGCGCGGGCGTCCTGCCAGGCGCGATCCATGTATCCGAGGCTGGGGCCGATGATGATGCCGGCGGTCAGATGATCGCCGGCGCCGGGCAGCGCCGTGAACGACGGCAAAGTGCTCAGCGCGACGTTGATCCGGAAGGTGCCGGAGCCGTTGCGCCAGCGTTTGATGCGATCGAGGAATTCGCTCGGCAAGGCATCCGCCGGCAACAGGTGCGTATACAGCAGTTTCGGGTTGACGCTGGAGGCGACATATTTCGCGCGAATGGTCGCGCCATTGTCGAGGATCACGCCGACGGCGCGGCCGCGTTCGACGATCACCTCGCGCACGCCGGCCTCCAGCGCGATCTCGGCGCCATGGCCACCGGCGGCGCGCGCCATCGCTTGCGTGATCGCGCCCATGCCGCCGATGGCGTGGCCCCAGACGCCTTTTTTGCCGTTCACCTCGCCGAACGCATGATGCAGCATCACATAGGCGGAGCCGGCGGCGTAAGGGCTCGCGTAATTGCCGACGATCGCGTCGAATCCGTAGAGCGACTTGAGCAGATCGCTCTCGAAGGCGTCGTCCAGCATCTCGCCGGCGGAACGCGTAAACAGATCGAGCAGGCTGCGCTGTTGTTCCAGTGAAAGCCGGCGCAGGATGTTGGCGGTGCCGAGCGCGTTGAAGGCTTCGCGGATCGTACCGGCGCCGAAGCTCTCCTGAAGATTGGGCGGCGCGCGCAAGACGAATTCGCGCAACACATCGGCGATCTCGCCAAGTTCGCGCGCGAAGGCATCGATCCGGAGCGCGTCACGCTGGCTGAGCTTGGCGACCGACTGATAGCTACGGCCTTCGCCGGTCAGCAAATAGCGGCCGTCGGGGGCAGGGAGAAAATTTTGCGCGCGGCGTTCGACGATCCGCAATCCGTGATCGCCTAGCTTGAGATCGGCGATGATCTGCGGGTTGAGCAGGCTGACGGTATAGGCGGCGACGGAATTGCGAAACCCCGGATGGAATTCCTCCGTCACCGCGGCGCCACCGACCACCTTGCGGCGGTCGACCACCCTCACGCGCAGGCCGGCCCTCGCCAGGTAGGCCGCGCAAGTGAGGCCGTTATGCCCCGCGCCGATGATGATGACGTCCGTCTCTGTCATGGTTGGTTCAAGCAAGCGCACATCGTGGAATCTCAAGATTCCGGGTTCGCGCTAATGCGCACCCGGAACGGTGTCTCCCTGTTTAGCGAAGGCGCGGATGCAAGCACAGCAGCAAGTGACGATTTCGTAACCCCGCCCCGCATTGCCCATGGCTGTGCCATATGCTCCATTACACGCTCCGGCGCGCGCTTTGCCGGAAATTCCGCCGCCGGCGCCCGCCGGGTTTTTGCCGGAGCTTTCATGGATTCTTCTGATCGGTCGGTGGTTGCGGACCGGCTCTCCATTCGCCGCAATAGACTGGTGCTGGTCGTCTACACGGCAGCGATCTTCACCAGCGCGTTGCTGTTGTTTTCGGTGCAACCTCTGTTCACCAAAATGGTGCTGCCGCGGCTCGGCGGTTCGCCGGCGGTGTGGTCGGTGGCGATGGTGTTCTTTCAGTCGCTACTGCTCGGCGGCTACGCTTACGCGCATTATCTGATGCAAATTCGCAACCGCGCGATTCCGGTGGTTGTCCATCTCGTGCTGCTGGTTTGCGCGGTGCTGACCCTGCCGCTGTCGATTGCCAACGGCTGGAGCGAGCCGCCCACCTCGGGCTATGCCTTCTGGTTACTGGGCCTGTTTGCGGTTTCGATCGGGCTGCCGTTCTTCGCGCTCGCCGCCAACAATCCACTGCTGCAGGCCTGGTTCGTTCGCACAGGCCATCCGGATGGTCCCGATCCTTATTTCCTTTATGCTTCCTCGAATATCGGCAGTTTTCTGGCGCTGTTGTCCTATCCGGTGCTGCTGGAGCCGATGTTCACGCTGCGCACGCAAAACCTCATTTGGACCAGCATTTACGCATTGCTGATTTTCCTGATCGCGGCGTGCGGCGTGTTGTTGCTGCGCTCGCCGGCGAGCGCCGTTGTCGACACGCTGGCCGAGGATATCGACGTGCCGGCGCCTCCGTGGACAGTACGCCTGCGCTGGATCTTTCTTGCCGCGGTACCCTCGGGGCTCCTGATTGCGGTCACCGCGCATATTTCTACCGACGTCGCCGCGGCGCCGCTGTTGTGGGTGCTGCCGCTGTCGCTCTATCTTCTGACCTGGGTGTTGGTGTTCCAGTCGCGCCCGTTGCTGCCGCACAAATGGATGCTGATGGCCCAGCCGCTGGCGATCACCGGTGTGATCGTGCTGCTCGCGGTCGGCGGCGAACAAAATCTGCTGCTGACGCTCGGCGGGCACCAACTTTGCTTCTTTGTGATCGCAATGGCCTGCCACGGCGAACTGGCGCGGACCCGGCCGGCCGCGAAATATCTCACCGGATTCTATGTCGCGCTGTCGTTCGGCGGCATGGTCGGCGGATTGTTCGCAGGCCTCATCGCGCCGTTTACATTTTCATGGATCGCGGAATACCCGATCCTGGTGGCTCTGGCGGCGCTGTGCCGTCCGCCGGCGGACGAGCGATGGCCGCGTTGGAGCCGCTGGTACTGGCCGGTTCTCGCCGTGGCGGCGGTGGCTTTGATCGCGCCGTCCTGGTCGAGCGGCAAAGTGGCGACTTGGCTCGGTGAACACCGGGTCTGGGTGATCGGCGCCGTCGGCGTGCTTTCGGCATTGCTGGCGCTCGGATTGAATGCCAACCGCTGGAAGATTTTTGCCACCATCGCGGTCGGCTTGGTGCTGATCCGCGTCTATCCGGTCGACGAAGGCCGCGTGGAAACCGTGCGCAGCTTTTTCGGCGTCCACAAGATCGTGGTGACGCCGAGCGGCCAATATCACGTGCTGATGCACGGCACCACAATTCACGGCGCCGAGAAATTCCAGAACGACGACGGCACGCTGATCGCCGGGCGGCCGGAGCCGATCACCTACTACCACAGGGATGGCGGCATCGGTCAGGCGATCGCAGCCGTGCGCGAGCGCAAAGGCTTGCCGCTGCGGGTCGCGGTGATCGGTCTCGGCTCCGGCACGTTGACCTGCGCGTCGGAGCCCGGCGAGAGCTGGAAGTTCTTCGAGATCGATCAATCGATGGTCGATACCGCGCGCGACCCGAAATATTTCACCTACATCCAAAACTGCGCCCCGGATCTGGAACCGGTGATCGGCGATGCGCGGCTCACCTTCGCGCGAGAACCGGACGGCATCTACGATCTGATCATCGTCGACGCCTATTCATCGGATGCGATCCCGATCCATCTCGCCACCGTAGAGGCGATGGAGATCTACAAGGACAAGCTCGCGCCGCAGGGCGCGGTGGTGATGCACGTCTCGAACCGGCATCTGGAATTGTCCAGCGTGGTCGTCGGCATCGCCGAGGCCAACGACCTCAAGAGTTGGGTCTATAGCGAGGATTCGGGGCGCGACAGTGAGTACATCTTTGCGACCTCGGTGGTGGTTTCGGCGCGCGAGGAGGCCGACGTCGGCAAGCTCGCCTCATCGGACAAATGGGCTCTCACCGAGGCCGACGAGAACCAGCGGGTGTGGACCGACGATTATTCCAACGTGCTCGGCGCGGTGTGGCGGCGGCTGCGCGACGGCGAAGAATAGACCGGGCGCGGCCCAAGGCGCGCGCCGGTCGAGGGCGGAAGTCGACAGCGCGAAAATTGTGTGTTTAGTTTCGATGACCGGCCTGGAAATTTTTCAAATGCGTACCGCGCTGACCATTGCCGCCTCGGCTCTGCTGATGGTCACTCTCAGCGGCCACGCCGAAGCCAATCAGGCTTGCATATCGAAGGCGACCGAGGCGTTGCCGCGCATCGCCGGGCTCGTGGTCAAGAGATCGCGGGCGCGTCCGGCGCCGGCGGCGATCCTGGCGACGTGGAAGGGCCAGACCCGGCCGATCATGGTGGATGTGGACATCGTCACGTCCGGTGCGGAAGAAACCTATTCCTACATGTGCGTGGTCACGCGGGGATCGGCGTTCGTGCAGCGCACGAGGAATTAGAGCTGATCTCGGACGCGAAGCGCGCGTATTGGCCGATCGCCGGCGCTATTGGCCGAACCAGCCGCGCTGCTGATAATCGCGCTGCTGATAATATTGCCGCGGCGCGTAAGGCTGCGGTGCATATTGGGGGCCGCGAGTGTCGTAATATACTTGCGGCGGATTCGCCTGTGCCTCATAGAGACGCCGGCTGCGCGGCGCCGGATAGCGCGCCTCGTTTGAACTGCCGTCCGCTGGATAGATGTAGCCGTCGGCGGCCTGCACCTGCGGCGCGACCTGGCGCGGCGCCAGCATGACCGGATCGCCCGCGGCGTCGTATTGTTGAGCCGGGTCACGGCGTGCGACCGCGGTCCGGGGTCGCGGGTTGCGCGCGAGCGCGACCTGCGACGAGCCGGTCAGTGTCACGGTGGTGTTGAGCACACCTTCCTGCTCGACCAGCGCATAAAGCGTCGTGGCATTGGCGCGCGACAGCCGCACACAGCCGTGGGAGGCCGGGGTGCCGAGGCGACTTTCGGAATCGGTGCCGTGAATGGCGTGACCGATCTTGGTGAAGAAGATCGAGTGCGGCATCGGCGCGTCGTCGAATTCCTTGGAGTAGTGGTCTTCCTCCATGCGGAAGGTGCGGAAGCTGCCGTTCGGCGTTTCACGCGAAGGAATGCCGGTCGAGACCGGCCACTGGTAGCGCTCGACGCCGTCGACCGCGACGGTCATCTGTTGCGCATCTTTGTCGATGGTGATGGAGACTTTGGCCTGCGCGGCGCCGGTGGCGAACAGCATCAGGCCTGCGAATGCAACGACGAAGGAACGCATTTTGTTACCCTTCAAGTTTAAGCTTTATGAGTTTAAAGCCTTATGAGTTCAAAAGCCTTATTGAGTTTAAGCCTTGACTTGCAGCGTCGCTCCTCACCGTCCCCCGCATCTATATGCCAGAAACTCAACTTTGGTTCCAGCGGCGCGTGAAGAGCATCGTTAACGTGCAGACGGGCGGCAGCAAGGCGGAGGCGGGGCTAAATCGAGCCGGCGATCTCGACGCCTGATCTGGCGGACGATGTCGCACGCGAATGCTGCGTCTCGCGCTAATGGCCGCCGCGTCGTCCTGAACTTGTCACGCCCACGCAACCTTTTCGCCGTACCGGCGTTACAGATTCCCGCCCCGTCGGCATTGCGCCGCGCAAAAGGAATTCCAATGCAAGCCAGGATGAAGATCAGGACATCGACATTGCCCGCCGGTTCGCCTGCAAAACTCCATCTTGCGGCTGCAGCGCTTCTTCTTGCCTTGCTCGCGATCCCCCATGTCGGGCATGCGCAAGGCATCGTGCGCGGCGCGCAGCAAGGGTCTGCCGAAGGCAACCGGGTTGCCGGCCCCGTCGGCGGCGTGGTGGGCGGGGCGGTCGGGGCCGGAGTTGGCGGCGCCGTGGGCGCTGTCAAAGGCGTGTTCGGAATTCCGGACCGCGGCTGGCGGCGTGGTTATCGTTGCCGCGGCTTTTACGACCGCTACGATCATTTCCATTGTTATCGGTGATCGCTAACCGTCATTGCGAGCTGGATCATGATGCGATTAAGTTGAATTGCATCATGATCTCCGCGCAAACGCTTCGCGTTTGTCGCGAGGGAAAACCGGTTTCCACTTTTCCGGATCATGCTCTAGCGAAGCAATCCATAGCCGCGAAACAAGACTGGATTGCTTCGTCGCTTTGCTCCTCGCCATGACGAAAGCGGTTCAATTCTTCAGCCGGTATCCGGTCTTGAAGATCCACCACACCACGATCATGCAGAGGACGAGGAACGTCAGCGTCATGCCGACGCTCAAGCCGACGCTGACGTCGGCGATTTCGTAGAAGCTCCAGCGGAAGCCGCTGATCAGGTAGACCACGGGATTAAGCAGCGTGATCGTGCGCCAGCCCGACGGCAGCATACTGACCGAGTAAAAGCTGCCGCCGAGGAAGGTCAGCGGCGTCACCACCAGCATCGGGATCATCTGCAGCTTCTCGAAACCGTCGGCCCAGATGCCGATGATGAAGCCGAACAGGCTGAAGGTCACCGCGGTCAGCACCAGAAAGGTCAGCATCCACCACGGATGGTGAATGTGCAGCGGCACGAACAGGCTGGCGGTGGCCAGGATGATGAGGCCGAGGATGATCGATTTGGTCGCGGCCGCGCCGACATAGCCGAGCACGATCTCGAAATACGAAATCGGCGCCGACAGCAATTCGTAAATCGTGCCGACGAATTTCGGAAAATAAATGCCGAACGAGGCGTTGGCGATGCTCTGGGTCAGCACCGACAGCATCACCAGCCCCGGTACGATGAAGGTGCCATAACTCACACCCTCCACCTCTGTGATGCGCGAGCCGATCGCGGCACCGAACACCACGAAATACAGCGAGGTCGAAACCACCGGCGACACGATGCTTTGCACGAGGGTGCGCCAGGTTCGCGCCATTTCGAACCGATAGATCGCGCGGACAGCCGTGAAATTCATGGTGCCCTCACCAGGCTGACGAAGATGTCTTCCAGCGAGCTCTGGCTGGTGTCGAGATCTGAGAAGCGGATGCCGGCGCCTCGGAGGTCGCCAAGCAGGCTGGTAATTCCGGTGCGTTCGCTCTTGGTGTCGTAGGTGTAGGTCAGCTCGTGGCCGCTATCGGAGAGTTCGAGGTTGTAGGGCGCGAGCTCGGCGGGGACCGCATCGATCTTGCCCTGCAGATGCAGCTTCAACTGCTTCTTGCCGAGCTTGCGCATCAAGCCTGCCTTGTCCTCGACCAGGATGATCTCACCCTTGTTGATGACGCCGATGCGGTCGGCCATCTGTTCGGCCTCTTCGATGTAATGGGTGGTGAGAATGATGGTGACGCCCGAGGCCTGCAGCGTTCGCACCACTTCCCACATCCCCTTGCGCAGCTCGACATCGACGCCGGCGGTCGGCTCGTCGAGAAACAGGATTTGCGGCTCGTGCGACAGCGCC
This sequence comes from uncultured Alphaproteobacteria bacterium, assembly GCA_963814615.1. Taxonomy (GTDB): domain Bacteria; phylum Pseudomonadota; class Alphaproteobacteria; order Rhizobiales; family Xanthobacteraceae; genus Bradyrhizobium. The sequence continues at coordinate 976,781 of CAWFDN010000002.1, forward strand.
TTTGCGATCATCACCCGGCGCTTCATGCCGCCGGAAAGCGTGACGATCTTGGCGTCCTTCTTGTCCCACAGCGACAGGTCTTTCAGCACCTTTTCGATGTGCGTCGGGTTTTTCGGTTTGCCGAACAGGCCGCGGCTGAAGCTGACCGTCCCCCACACCGATTCGAACGCATCGGTGTGCAATTCCTGCGGCACCAGGCCGATCAGCGAACGCGCGGCGCGGTATTCCCGGCTGATGTCATGGCCGCCGACGGTCACGCGGCCTTCGCTCAAATTGGCGATGCCGCAAATGATGCTGATCAGCGTGGTCTTGCCGGCGCCGTTCGGCCCCAGCAGTGCGAAGATTTCGCCGCGGCGAATCTCCAGATTGATGCCGGCCAAGGCCTTGAAGCCGGAGCCGTAGGTCTTCGACAGATTGGAGACAGAAATGATGGCGGACATGGCGGGCTTGATGACTGGAGATCAGGAAAAGGAAGGGATAGAGGATCAGGACAAGCGGTGCGCGCTCCGCTTGGGGCAGGCGAGGGGGCGAGCAGTCACAGATAGGCACCCATCTGCCATTGCGCAATCGGCGGCGAAGTGGAAGCTCGCGAATCCGAGGGGATCAGGAGTTTACTTGAGATAATCTACCTGAAATAATCGAGCACGATGTGCAAATCGGCGTGGGCGGCAGGCGTGCCGTTCAGGTTCGCATCGATGACGCGTCGGCAGGCTTCGACGGTGGCGAGGTCTCCGAGATCGTTCGCCGCTTCGAGAACGACCCAGGCCGCATCCAGCGGCTTGTCCGGTTTCGATTCATCGGAAACGCCATTGAGGCGCTTGCCGGCGACGGTGCCGAGTAAGATTGCGTTCATTGCCGATATTCCGCTGCCAAGATCCCACTACCAAGATCCCCACTACCAAGATCCCCACTACCAAGTTCAAATCGGTCACCTCATGGCCGTCTCGAGGGGAGACGATCGCTTGGGGGCGGGATCGGCAGCCTCGCCATTTTTGCGCGATTGATAGAGCTTCAGCACGCTCCGGGAGGTCTCGACCTTGAGGCAGCCATACTCGTTTTCCGTGTCGCTCAATTCCTGGGCGGTGATGCGGTGATCTCTTGCGCCAAGAAAAAGCAACGACATGGTCGTCGCCCACGAAAAATCGAGCGCCTTGGTGAGAACCAGCAGCATTTCCCGGTTTTTGTCGACCATAGCCCGCTCGATTACGTCGGCCGGCAATGCGCACAACAAGGATAGGCCGATCGTGACTTCGTCGAATTTATGCGATCGGGCGTATCCGGATATGCTGTTCTCATTCAGGTTGCCCTGCTGGTGTTGCGTTGTCACGAGCCGCTTGGCGACGAAATAGCTTCGCGATGACGGACCGAACTTGGATTGCAGCTCGCCGGTGACGTCGGTCACCGAGGACTGAATTTGCTGAGCCAGCTCGGGACGCTCGTGCTCGATCCGCTTTTTCACGTCGTCCGATGCCTTGGCGATCAGTTGCTGGAAAATGTGCCTGGGGATGTCCTGGCGAAGCCCGAGTTGTTCGGCGAGAATGGAATCGCCTTCTGCGCGTTTGATCATGTGCAAGAAGCCGAAGTCCGAGAAACGCGCACCGCTATTGTTGGCGACGGAGTTGACGACGTCCCAATTTCCGCGCGTCACCAGCACGTCCGTGACGGTCTCCTCAAGAGACTTTCGCTCCGAGATCGCGAGCAAATGCGGCTGGCTTTTGGTCTTGGCGTTGGCAATGAGTGCCTTGTCATCCAGTCGCTCGGACTCCCGCAGCACCGGACCCGCAACCTCGATCGAATCGTCAAAGGCAAGTTTGTGGATGATATTGGTCGGGGCGGTGTCCAGGCGGGCCAGCCGCCTAGCGAGCTGCGCGCGGGCTGCCACCTCAATCTCGTCGGCCAGCCGCGCGATCACTTCGCCGAAGGTCCATATCTCGTCTTCGCTGTAGCGGCCGGCGATCAACAGATCGGTCGCATGCCACAGCGCCCGCATGCAGCTTTCGGACGTTCCCCGCAATACGGCCTCGTCGAGATCCCCTAAAAACGACTTTACCTCACTCATTTTACCAGGCCTCAAATTTAAAGAATAACCGCGCATCGCGATATCTGCCGTGAAGATACCCCTCACACGCGAGTTTTCCGTAAAAATGCCAGCTAAGTATTGGTCCTAAAAATTCGTTAAAATACGGCCGCGTCCGTTAACTTCTTGGTGGCGGCGCACCGTCTCTTGGCGGCTCACACCCGCTCGACGAAACTATCGACCACTTTCTTCTCGCCGGCCTTCTCGAACGCGATGGTGAGCTTGTTGCCGTCGATTCTCACCACCTGGCCGTAGCCGAATTTCTGGTGGAACACGCGATTGCCGAGCGAAAACTCGGACGTGGTGCCGGTGGATTTGGCGATCAACTCGCCTTCGATGGTCATCGGCGCGTGCTTGGTGCGGGAAAAGCCGCCGCCCGGTCCCGACGATGCAGCGTCACCGCGCGAGCTTGAAGCATCGCCGTGCGAGCTGGAAGAATCCCTGCCCGAAAATGGCGACTGGCTTTCGTTGAAGCCGCCGCCGGCCTGACCCTGCCGGCCGCCCTGGCCGCGTGCGCGGTTGGCCTGCGCCCGTTGCCAGCCCGGCGTCGAATAGCTCGAGCCGAACGCTTCCACATTGTCGAAGCGGGAAGGGCCGTAGCCGCCTGAGCCGCCCCAGCCCGAGCCGCCCTTGGATTCGGTGATCTCGACGTTCCGCGCCGGCAGTTCGTCGAGAAAGCGCGACGGAATCGTCGTCGACCAGGTGCCGTGAATCCGCCGGTTGGTGGCGAAATACAGTTTGGCGCGACGGCGGGCGCGCGTCAGCCCGACATGGGCCAGCCGCCGCTCTTCTTCCAATCCGGCGCGGCCCTGTTCGTCGAGCGTGCGCTGGCTTGGAAACAGGCCCTCCTCCCAGCCGGGCAGGAACACGCAATCGAATTCGAGCCCTTTGGCCGAATGCAGCGTCATCAGCGACACCGCATCGTCTTCGGTGCCGCCGTCGCGGTCCATCACCAGCGAGATGTGTTCGAGAAATCCTTGTAAATTCTCGAACTCCTCCATCGAGCGCACCAGCTCTTTGAGGTTTTCGAGCCGGCCGGCGGCGTCGGCGGAACGGTCTTTCTGCCACATCTCGGTGTAGCCGCTCTCGTCGAGCACGATTTCGGCCAATTCGGTGTGCGAGGTCACCTCGCGTTGCGCGCGCCAGCGATCGAAATTGGCGAGCAGGCCGCGCAACGAGCCACGCGCTTTCGGCTTCAACTCGTCGGTTTCGACCACGGCGCGGGCGGCCTCGGAGAGTGGTATGCGGCGCTTGCGGGCGTGGTCGTGCAGCATCTGCACCGTGGCGTCGCCAAGACCCCGTTTTGGCACGTTGACGATGCGCTCAAAAGCGAGATCGTCGGCCGGTGAGTTGATCACGCGCAAGTAGGCCAGCGCGTCGCGGATTTCGGCGCGCTCGTAGAACCTTGGACCGCCGATCACCCGATAGGGCAGGCCGAGGGTGACGAAGCGATCTTCGAATTCGCGCATCTGGAACGACGCCCGCACCAAAATCGCGATGTCGTTGAGCCGGTGGCCGCCGCGTTGCAGCTCTTCGATCTCTTCGCCGATGCCGCGGGCTTCTTCTTCGGAGTCCCAGGAGCCGGTGACGGTGACTTTTTCGCCGTCGACGTCTTCGGTGCGAAGCGTCTTGCCGAGCCGGCCTTCATTGTGCGCGATCAAATGCGAGGCGGCGGCGAGGATGTGGCCGGTGGAGCGGTAGTTGCGCTCGAGGCGAACGACTTTGGCGCCGGGAAAATCGTGATCGAAGCGCAGGATGTTGTCGACCTCCGCCCCGCGCCAGCCGTAGATCGACTGGTCGTCGTCGCCGACGCAGCAGATGTTTTTGGGGGGCGAAGACTGCAGGGGCGCCGTCATTCCAGGAGGCACGCTACTCTCCCTCGCTCCGCTTGCGGGGAGAGGGTCGGGGTGAGGGGGACTCTCCACGGACACAGGTGATGAAGCTGGCTCCCCCTCACCCGGATTGCTTTGCAATCCGACCTCTCCCCGCAAGCGGGGCGAGGTGAGAGAAGACGAAGGCGCCTGTGACAGCAGCCGCAGCCACAGATACTGGGCGACGTTGGTGTCCTGATATTCGTCCACCAGAATGAATTTGAAGCGGCTTTGGTATTGCCGGAGCACGTCGGGATGTTCACGAAACAGCCGGATGTTTTCCAAAAGCAAATCACCGAAATCGGCGGCGTTGAGGACCTTCAGCCGCTCCTGGTAGCTCGCATAGAGCTTGCCGCCCCGGCCGTTGCCGAACACCGCGGCTTCACCGGGCGGCACCTGCGACGGCGTGAGCCCGCGGTTTTTCCAGCCGTCGATCAGGCCGGCGAGCATCCGCGCCGGCCAGCGTTTGTCGTCGATGTTCTCGGCCTGCAAGAGCTGCTTCAACAGCCGAATCTGATCGTCGACATCGAGCACGGTGAAATTGGATTTCAACTGCACCAGTTCGGCATGGGTGCGCAGAATGCGCCCGCCGATGGAATGAAAGGTGCCGAGCCACGGCATGCCCTCGACCGCCTGGCCCAGCATCTGGCCGAGGCGCAGTTTCATCTCGCGCGCCGCCTTGTTGGTGAAGGTGACGGACAGGACTTCGTTGGGCCGGGCGCGGCCGGTGCTGAGGATGTGGGCGATGCGACAGGTCAGCACCCGGGTTTTGCCGGTGCCGGCCCCCGCCAGCACCAGCACCGGGCCGTCCAGCGTTTCCACCGCCTCGCGCTGCTCGGGGTTGAGCCCGGCCAGATATTGCGGGCTCGCGGCGGCGCGAGCGCGCGCGGCAATGCCGCCAGCCGCAGGCTGGTGGTCGGGGAGGCCGTGAGGGGTCAATCTGTTTGGCTCAATCATGCGAATCGTCTTCCGCCCACGATGGCACCGCGGGGCCGTGAAGGGGAGCCTTCATAGCAGGATGGAAGGCCATATAGGACTTTGGCGGCGAATTTGACAGGAGTTATCCCGCCGCGCCAGCGGTGCCGTTCTCGCCGAGGGATCCCGATTTTGTTCCCCGGGGAATTCGTATTTCCATGGTTTCCGCGTCCGGAGCCGGCCGGAACTTTCGTTCCCAGTCTGGATTGGTTTTGCAGCCGAGGCACGAACGCTGGCAGTCGCGCCGGCCCTTTGTGAGACGGAGTGAAGACCATGCTGAGCTGGGTCGTTACGTTTTTGGTTATCGCGTTGATCGCAGGCATTCTCGGCTTCGGCGGCATCGCCGGCGCCTCCGTCGAAATCGCCAAGATCATCTTCTTCATCGCGGTCGTGTTGTTTTTGGTCTCCGCCGTGGTCGGTCTGGCGCGCGGACGCACCCGCGTTTGACGCGTAGCCTGTTTTGCCCGCGTCCTATTTGGAAGACATCGCGATTTTCCGCCCCAGCCCTTCGGGGTGCGGGACGCAAGCATGTGCTTTCGCCCATGCCTGGATGCGGGCGCTGATATCGGCGGGAAACGGCGCGGTTCTTCGCGCGGTCATGTCGATGTGGATGGTCATGTTTTCCGACGTGGCGGACAGCCAGCCTTCGCCGGCGTGGCGCAATTCCTCGAACGTGTGCAGCCGCTTCTCGTCGGCGCCGACCAGCAGCACCGAAATTTGCACGGGATCGCCGAGATGAATCTCGCGCAAATACCGCACATGGCATTCGGCGGTGAAGGTCGAGCCGTTGCGCTCCTTCCGATAGCCGGGTCCGATTCCCAGTTCGAGCCATAATTCGTCGATCGCGCGGTCGAACATCACGTTGTAATAGGCCATGTTGAGATGGCCGTTGTAATCGATCCATTGCGGCTCGATCTGCATCACCGACGCCAGATACGGCGCGGGCCGGAGCAGATCATTGTCGCCGGCGGCAACGGTCGTCATTCAGCCATCCCCGTTATTTCGATTCTGGTCCCTCGACCCGTTATACAATATATCCTTTGCCACGGTCTTTTGCCGGGAGGATATCGCGTGGGCCTAACCATCACCAATCATGTGAAACGCCCCGAGCCGCAGGCGCTGGCGGGCGCGCTCGAAGCGCTCGCCGCGCGGTTCGGCAACCGGCTGATCACTTCGCAGGCGGTCCGCGACCAGCACGCCCATACCACGACATGGTTGGCGCCGCAGCCGCCCGACGCGGTGGTGATGGTGCAGGAGACGTCGGACATTCAGGACGTGGTGCGGATTTGCGCTCCGCTCGGCGTTCCCGTGATCGCGTTCGGCACCGGCACTTCGCTGGAGGGACAGGTCAACGCGCCGGCCGGCGGCGTCTGCATCGATCTGCGCGACATGAACCAGGTGCTGGCAGTTCACGCCGAGGATCTCGATTGCGTGATCCAGCCCGGCGTCACACGCAAGGCGCTGAACGAATATTTGCGGGACCAGGGATTGTTCTTTCCGATCGATCCCGGCGCCGATGCCTCGCTCGGCGGCATGGCCTCGACCCGCGCCTCCGGCACCAACGCGGTGCGTTACGGCACCATGCGCGACAACGTGCTGGCGCTCAAAGTGGTGCGCGGCGACGGCGAGATCATCAACACCGGGACGCGGGCGAAAAAATCCGCAGCCGGGTACGACCTGACGCATCTTTTTGTCGGCGCCGAAGGCACGCTTGGCATCATCGCCGAGCTCACCATCAAGCTGCGCGGCATTCCCGAAACCATCGCGGCGGCGGCGTGTTCGTTCGAGAGCGTGCGCGGCGCCTGCCAGGCGACGATCTTAGCGATCCAAACCGGGATTCCGGTGGCACGGATCGAACTGCTCAATGCAGCCCAGGTGCGCGCCTGCAATTCCTATTCGAAATTGTCGCTGCCGGAGACGCCGTTGCTGCTGCTTGAATTTCACGGCAGCGCCAACGACGTCGCCGAGCAATCGAAGAACTTCAGCGAGATCGCGAAAGAATGCGGCGGCGGCGATTTCACCTGGACCACCCGCTCCGAAGACCGCACCAAGCTTTGGCAGGCGCGCCACGACGCCTATTGGGCGGTGAAGGCCTTGCGTCCGGGTTCGGGCGTGGTCGCGACCGATGTGTGCGTGCCGATCTCGCGGCTGGCCGATTGCGTGACCGAAACCGAAGCGGATTTGGAGCGCTTGCGTCTGACCTCGCCCATTGTGGGACATGTCGGCGACGGCAATTTCCACTGCTCGCTGCTGTGCGACGTCGACGACCGCGACGAGATGGCGCGCGGCGAGAACTTCATGCATCGGCTGGTGGAACGCGCGCAATCGATGGGCGGGACCTGTACCGGCGAGCACGGCATCGGCCAGGGCAAGCAGAAATATCTCGAGGCCGAGCTTGGACCGGCGGCGATCGACGCGATGCGCGCGGTGAAGCAGGCGCTCGATCCGCAGAACATTTTCAATCCCGGAAAAATCTTGCCGGCGGCGTAACGCCCGGAGAAACGGTGCCCGATCGTTTCTTCATCTCTGGTTCCGCGTTCACGACGGCGTTCCCTCTGCAACGAAAGAAACAATTTGCGGGCGCACTCCCGCCGCAACCGGCTCCTAGCGTCGCAATCGGGATCAGCCCGGCGGGATAGTCATCCTGCCATCGACAGGGGGCACGAACGTGGACCTGAGAGAAGCCGAAACCGCCGATCGGCGGTTTGAGGAAGTGATCACGACCGAGTCGGAATTGAGAAAAATTGTCGGACCGGCCAACAAATGGTTCACCAGCAAGATTCTCCCGAGACTTGATCGTCGGTGTCGGGATTTCATCGCAGCCTCACCTTTCGTCGTGGTTGGTTCGACCGACCCGCTGGGCATGGTCGACCTCTCGCCGAAGGGCGATCGGGCGGGATTCGTAAAATTGCTCGACAGCGCGACGCTGGCGGTGCCAGATCGCCGCGGCAACCGCCGGGTCGATACGTTCCACAACGTGCTGCAGAACCCCGGCGTCGGCTTGATCTTCTTCATTCCTGGGCGGCCTGAGACGCTACGTGTCGGCGGGCGAGCGGTGATTGTTCGCGATCACGATATCAGGAGCGCCTTGGCGGAGAAAGGCCGTGTGCCCGAGCTTGTGATGATCGTCAGCGTCGAGCGGGCATTCTTCCATTGCGGCACGTGCATCACGCGCTCGAAGCTTTGGGATCATGAAGGGAAAACTCCGCTCGACGACGGTTCATTCGGTGATTTGTTGTGATGATCGCTTGCTGAGGATCATCGGCAGCCCGTTCGCCGGCCGCAAGGTCACGCGGAGCGAGGGCCACACCGGGTGGCCGGGCTTTAGCTGAAACCTGAAGTTTTTTACAATCACGGCCAGTACCAGCGTCGCTTCTTGAAGCGCGAAGGTGGACCCGATGCATTTGCGCGGACCAACCCCGAACGGAAGATAGGCGAAACGGTCGATTTTCTCGCGCGCGGACCCAAGAAAACGCTGCGGATCGAACGCGTCGGGGCGCTCCCACAACAAGCGGTGGCGGTGCAGCACATAGGGCGAGATCGCGATCAGCGATCCCGGTTTGACCCGCTCGCCACTCAGTTCGTCGTCATCGATCGCGACGCGGCTGATCGCCGCGATCGGCGGATAGAGACGGATGGCCTCTTCGATGACGGCCCGCGTCTCCACCAGGCGATCCGCGATTCCGGCGATCGATCCCGTGAGTTCACGGTCCACTTCGGCCTCCACCCGCCGATGCCATGGCCGCGATTGGGAAAGCAGGAACATGGTCCAGCTCAGGGTGTTCGCCGTCGTCTCGTGACCGGCCGCGATGAAGGTGAGAATGTTCGAGCGCACCTCGGCCTCTGTCATGCGGTCGTCGCTGGTGCTGTCGTGGGCTTGCAACAGATGGGTCAGCAGGTCGTTGGGTGTTCTCTCTGGTTGCCCGGCCAACATTCGGCGGCGGACGGTTATGACGCGGTCGACTTCGGACTCGAAGAATTTCAGCGTCGCGCGCACCCGCAATCGACTGAGCCGCGGGACGAAGTCAGGCACGCCGAGAAGGTCGAGCGGGTTGATTTTTCCGATGGTGTTGAAATACGTCGCCATCGCGAGCCGGATGGCTTCGGCGTCGGAGCCAAATCCATCCGAAAAGATGGTGTGTTCGAGCACCTCCAGCGTGAGCCTCGCCATCTCGGCAGCGACGTCGATAGTCGGGCGCTCTCCGAGGCTCGCCCATCGATCGATCAATTTCTGGGCGGCACCGATCATCGCAGGCGTGAAATCCATCACGGTCTTGCGCGCGAACATCGGGGCCAGCACGCGTCGTTGCAGACGCCATTGCTCACCTTCCGCGCTCAGCAAACCATCGCTCAAGCCTGCCGACAGCACCCGACGTTGCAGCCGGTCTTTCCGGTAATTGGCGGCGTTATCGAGCAGAACGCGGCGGATCGCGCGGGGTTCGTGAACCAGCAGCACGTGTCCGATCGGCAATCCGCCGGCCACGATCGGTCGTTCGAAATGCTCCGCCGCCCAGCACTCGAGCGGGTTGCGCTTCAGGGTCCGAATAAGCGCCCATGGCCGGAGCGGGCGCGGTTGCGGCGTCGGCGCGGGTGGACAATACGGGCGTTCCGAGGGTGGCCGTTCGCTTTGATCTGGCGCCTGAAGCATAGCGACGATCCCGCCCTGTCCCCTCGAGAAAAGGCTTTTGCCTGACCAAAGGCGCCGGTCTGCGTAAAAAGGTGGGAACGTTGTTCTATCGCTCCGGTTCCGTTCGGTATTCCCGCTTATGCGCGATTGTGCAGCACCGACCCGATGCACCTCACGCCGTTCGGCGCCCGTGTTGCGAGCCGGTACGCGGAGGCCAGTCTTGTTTTGCGCGACAAGCGTTTCGGCAAGTCACGGTCGCGACCCTGTTGCGTCGGCTTCCCGACTTGCGGCTGGACAATGCCGAAAACCCGCAGTGGCGGCCGACCTTCGTCCTGCGCGGCCTCAAAAATGCTGCCCGCCAGCTGGGTGAGGATGTCTCCTCGCGCGGCTGTGCTGTGACTTCGCCATACTTAGTTCTATATATGGTGCGGTGCCGGCGTTGACTTCAGCGGCGGCGGCCGACGCACTCGGACGTGCTCAAGGGAAGACACGGTGCAGACGACGCTGCTCGGATTGGCGATTGCCTTCATCATCGCGCTGATAGCCGCGCTGATCGGGCCGTATTTTGTCGACTGGAATCAATTCCGGCCGCAATTCGAGGCCGAGGCGACGCGGGTGCTCGGCGCGCCGGTGCGCGTCGGAGCCGAATTCGGTGCGCGTTTATTGCCGACGCCGTCGCTGCGGTTGCGCTCCGTGGTGGTCGGCGGCGCCAACGATCTTGGCAAGGTTCGCGCCGATAAACTCGATGTGGAGTTCAGCCTCGGTTCGTTGATGCGTGGGGAATGGCGCGCAAACGAGCTGACGGTCGACGGCTTGTCGCTCGATCTCGGCCTTGATTCCCAGAGGCGGATCGACTGGCCGGCCTCGACCGGCAAGCTCAACCTGGCGACGCTTGCGATCGACCGCTTGAATCTGACCGGCCGCATCGCGCTGCATGACGCGGCGAGCCACGGGACGGTCGAGCTGAACGATATTGCCTTCAGTGGGGATGTGCGCTCGCTGGCGGGATCGGTACGGGGTGAAGGCAGCTTCATGCTGTCGGGGATGCGCTACCCGTTTCGCGTCTCATCCGGTCAAAGCGTGGACGGCAGCGGCACCCGCGTTCATCTCAACATCGACCCCGGCGCGCGCCCTCTCGCCATCGACCTCGACGGCGTACTCGCTTTCGAGGCGCGGGCGCCGCGCTTCGACGGTGCGATGGTTTTGGCCGTTCCCGCAGGCCTCAAGGCCCAAGGAGACGTCAAGGGCGACGTTCCGATCACGCCTTGGCGGATATCGGCCAAGGTCAAGGCCGATCGCGCCGCCGCGCAGTTCGAGCAGCTTGAAGGCAGCTATGGCGCTGACGAGCGCGCGCTGAAATTCGCAGGGCTTGCGGATATTCGTTTTGGAGGCTCGCCGCTGCTTCACGCCGTCCTTTCCGCCCGGCAGCTCGATGCCGACAAGTTCTTCGCCCAGGATACCGGCACTGGCGCCTCCGAGCCGATCCGGTTGTTGCCGGGCTTGCGCGCGCTGATTGCGGCGACCCTTCCGCAGGTCCCGATGGCGGCACAAATCGAATTCGGTTCCGAGCAGATCATGCTGGGCGGACGTCCTCTGCAAAATCTCGCCGCCGAACTGCATGCCGACGCCAAATCCTGGACCATCGACCGGCTGGAGTTTCGCGCCCCCGGCGCCACCCGCGTGGTTCTGAGCGGCGCCGACGCGCAAGGCGGTCCCGCCGGCGGTTTCAAGGGAGCGCTCAACGTCGAGGCGTCCGATCCGGATGCGCTGATGGCGTGGCTGCAAGGCCGCAGCGAGATCGCTTATCGCAGCCAAAAGCCGCTGCGGCTGCGCGGCGACGTCAGTCTGGCCGGAAACCGGATGGCGATCGAGGCCATGAAGGCCGAGATCGATGGCGGCGCCGTCGAAGGGCGGCTTGCGCTGTCAAATCTGCCGGCAGGCAAGGGTTCGCGTTTCGAGGCCGAGCTCAAGACGGAACGTCTCGATCTCGATGCCGCAACCGCCTTCACGCGTTCGCTCGCAGGCCCGCAGGCCGAGTGGCCCGACGAGGCGCAGCTATCGCTCGATATCGGCCACGCCAGCTCGGCCGGTCAGGAATTGCGGCCGTTGATGGCGAAGCTGGGCTACGGGCCGAACAAGATCTCGCTCGATCAATTGAAAATCGGCGGGGCCGGCGGCTTGATGATGGAAGGCGCGGGCCATTTCGACCGCGCCACCGCTACGGGACGGCTCGCGGTCGATTCGAGCGCTGCGTCGTTCGGCCAGATCACCGGGCTTGTTGCGCCGTTTGCCCCCTCGTTGGCTGCGCGGCTCAATGCGTTGGGAACGGGTACAGGCCCGGTGCGTACCAAGCTCGCGCTCGATCTCGACAAGAATTCCGAGCGCGCCGGATTCGCCGAGGCGCATGCGGTGTTCGATCTCGACGCGCCGCAGTTCAAGGCCGTCGCCACGCTCACCGCAAAGCCCGAGGTCGGGGCGGTGCGCGGGATCGATCTCGAAGCGCTCGGACGCAGCGAAATAAGCGTCGAGGCGAAACTGTCGTCGCAGCACGGCGGGCCGTTACTGGCGCTGCTCGGGCTCGATCGTGCGATCGCGGTCGGCGAAGGCCCGGCGCAATTTGTGGGATCGGTGACTGGCGCGTGGCGTGCGCCGCTGCGGCTGAACGTCAAGATGTCGGGAAACGGATTGGAGGCGGAAGCGCAGGGCACGGCCGAGCCCTGGGCGCAGGACACCAAAACCGACCCCAAAGCCCAAGCCAAAGCCAACGTCAATTTGAAAATTCGCAGCGTCAATCTCGCGCCGCTGTTCGATCTCAAGCCATCCGACGCGCTGGCGCAAAACATCAGCCTCTCTTCGCGGATGTCGCTGATCGGCCGCCGGTTGAGCTTCGATGATGTGGACGGTGCGGCGTCAGGCGCGCGGCTGCGCGGCCGGATCGCGCTGACCCTGGACGAGGAAAGAAACGTCGACGGTGAGGTCGGCCTCGACGCGCTCGATCTCGCGCCGGCATTCGCGCTCGCAATCGGCAACGCCGGGCACGACGCAACCGAACCGCTCGGTACTGGATTACTGAAAGGCTGGCACGGTCGGATCGCGTTTCAGGCCCTGCGCGGCACGCTGCCGGGCGGCGCCGAGTTGCGTCCGGTGAGCGGTACCGTCAAAAGCGACGGCCAATCGCTGACGTTCGATGCCATCACCGGCGCCATCGGCGGCGGCGAAGCCAGCGCCGATATCGACGCAAAGCCGTCGGCGAATGGAATTGCGTTCAATGCACGTATCCGGCTCAGCGGTGTCGCCGGCGCGGCGCTGCGCTATCGCGGCTTGTCGATGCCGACCGGTCGCACCTCCCTCCAAATGACGCTGGCGAGCCAGGGCCGCAGTGCGTCGGCGCTGGCGGGCGCGTTGTCCGGAAGCGGCATCGTGACGCTGGAATCCGCGCGCGTTGCCGGGCTCGATCCGCGCGCCTTCGACGCCGCGATCCGGGCCAGCGACAACGGTCAGGCGAGCGACGACGTCCGGCTGCGGCAGATCGTCGAACCGGTTTTGTCGGTCGGCGCGTTGTCGGTAGCGTCGGCGCAAATCCCGTTCAATATCCGGGATGGCCGGCTTCGGGTGAGCGCGACCACGCTCGACGCCGAAGGCGCGCGCGCCGTCATCTCCGGGGGATATGATATTCCCGCCGACCAGGCCGACATTCGCGCCACCATGGCGTCGACGGCGACCGGGACGGCGACCAGCCGTCCGGAAATCCAACTGTTCGCCGTGGGTTCGCCGGATCGACTTGATCGCACGGTGGACGTTGCCGCGCTGTCGTCATGGCTGGCGGTAAGGGCGATCGATCGCGAAACCCGCCGGCTGGATTCAATCGAGCGTGGCGATCCGCCGCCGCCATCGCCGGTCTCGATTGAGCCGCCTGCGGCCGCGCTGCCTTCGGCTGCCGCGCCGGACGGTGTCCCACCTGACCAGCCGCTTTCCGTGGCCCCAACTCCTGGCCGCGATCCGCGCCGGCCTTCGTCCAAGCCCAAGGTTAGCGCTCCGCGTCTGCCGAGCGCGCCGCCGAGCCCCAATTCGCCTGTCGTCAGTCAACAGGTTCAGCCCTTGCCGCCCCCGATCGAGGTCCGCCCCGCTCCCGGCGCGGCGCGCCCGCCGCGGCCACGGCCGCCTCTCGTGCTGACGCCGCCGATTGCAGGTCTACCGCCGCCGGCGTTTTAGGGCCTTTTCCGTTCCGATTGAATCGGAACGGAGGCTCTATTTCTTTGTTATGACGCGTTTTCTTGACGCGAACCGGCATCCACTTCCCTGGAAAACGCTCGAGGCGTTCGCGGGCGCGATCGCGGCAGGGGTTCGGAGGTTCTCCAGAAACAAAATTTCGCGGAATGTCCGGGATAAAGCGGGGTTTATCTCTGGGGGTTGGATCGTGGGGTTTGCCCACATGAAAAGCAGGAGGCACGCATGACCAGCTTCATGATCAAGTTAGTGACGCTGGCTGGGTTTTCGATGGCGCTGATCATGGCGTCCCCGGTCATTCCAGCCTTTGCCGCAAGCGGTCCTGATCCCGGTTCTCCCGATTACCCGTCGGACTCGAGCAGCAAAGGCTCGCAGACGACCCCCAAGAGCAAGAAGAAAACCAACAAGCAATCGAGTCTCGCCGACCCCGCTTTTGTTCAAGGTTACCACAACGCCTATGTGACGATTTACGATCGTCACGAGTATGGTGCTGCGATCGAGCAGCTCAAGGCGCTCGGCCACAAGGACAACGCCAACGTGGCCAATTTGATCGGCTATTCCTATCGCAAGCTCGGCGACTACAAGCTCTCGCAAATCTGGTACGAGCGCGCGTTGAAGGAAGATCCGAACCACGTCCTGACCTGGCAGTATTACGGCCTGTGGCAGATCGAGCAGGGCAATCGCGATTCTGCACAGTATCACCTGAATCGGATCGCTGCGATTTGCGGGACTGGCTGCGAAGAGTATCGCTCGCTGGCGGCGGCGCTCGAAAAGCCACCCGGCACTGGCCTCGTTTATTGAATTTGGCGACCCGACCCGGCGGGCGCGTTCCTCTTGTGGAAGCGCCCGCGGCTAATTCAACTCCGTCGAACGGGATTCCAACGCGGTTCTACGAGCATCGTGGTTTTGAATCCGATATGACGACCATCGCGCGCGTTCGAAAGTAATCGAGGACAAAGAGGCGTATCGCAGAAGACAGATTGCCCTGCTGGCGATTGCTGTCGATTTCGCCGACCAGTTCGGACAGCGTCATACCCCGCAGTCCGGAGATTTCCTTCATGCCGTTCCAGAATGCCTCTTCGAGGCTGACGCTGGTCTTGTGACCCGCCACCACGATCGAGCGCTTCACCACCGGCGATTTCATGACGCGTCCTCGCCGTCGATTCGATGCTGATCCAGCACGTTCTTGGCGCGCTCGGTGCGCCGTTCGTCCAGATCGCGTTCGGATTTGGTACGGCCAAACCGCGACCGGTTGGCTTGGGCGTGTTTCTCCGAGTGCTGCCGTTCGACTTGCTTCTTGAATCGTTTCAGATTGACCACGTCCCCCATGCTTGCCCCCATCACCTTACAACGGGAGAGCAAGCGGCGTTTTCACGAAAGCCCCCGTTGTCGCGCAGGGCGTCAGAGCCATTTTCGGCAAAGTGGAATCGGGAGCATCGTGAAGAAGTGCTTTGCAGTGACATTGCGGCGGCCGCAAAATCGGCAGCCGCTTTTGCGGAATATGCGCTGGTGAGTTCGATCGTCATTTAAGAAATTCCCCACAATCGTTTTCTTGATAGCATCAGAAAAATTGGTTTGCCGTGATCAAGCGATATTATTTTTACTATGGGCCAACGCAACGATAATAGCCAATCGGTTTCAGCGTTGAGCGTATCGGTTTCAGCTTTGCCGTTGTGACCTAAAATTATACACCCCCGTAGTTTCACGGGGGTGATCATTCGGGTCGCGTCATTTTTTCGGGTTGCACCAACCGCTCGAATTCCTCGGCCGAAACAAATCCCAGCCGCACGGCCTCTTCTTTCAATGTCGTTCCGCGGGCGTGCGCGGACTTCGCCACCTTTGCGGCGTTGTCGTAGCCGATCGTGGGTGCGAGCGCGGTCACCAGCATCAGCGAACGCTCCATCAAATCCCGGATGCGTTTTTCGTCGGCGCGGATGCCTTCAACACAATTCTCTGTGAACGAGCGCGCGACGTCGGCGAGCAGTTGTATGGAATGCATCATACCATACGCCAGTACCGGCTTGTAGACGTTCAACTCGAAATGGCCCTGGCTGCCGGCAATCGTGATCGTCGTGTGGTTGCCGAATACCTGACAGCACACCATCGTCATCGCTTCGCACTGCGTCGGGTTGACCTTGCCCGGCATGATCGACGAGCCCGGCTCGTTTTCGGGCAAAATCAGTTCGCCGAGTCCGGAACGCGGACCCGACGCCAACAGCCGGATATCGTTCGCGATCTTGAACAGGCCGGTGGCCACCGAATTGAGGGCGCCGTGGGCGAATACGTAGGCGTCGTTGGAGGCCAGCGCCTCGAATTTGTTGGGGGCGCTGGTGAAGGGCAGTTTTGTAATTTTGGCGACGTGCCTGGCAAACGCCTTGGCGAATTTCGGCTTCGAATTGAGGCCGGTACCGACGGCCGTGCCGCCTTGCGCCAGTGGGTATAGATCCCTGACCGCCACGCGAAGCCGCGCGATGCCGCTTTCGACCTGGGCGGCGTAGCCGGAAAATTCCTGGCCCAGTGTCAGCGGCGTCGCATCCTGGGTGTGGGTCCGACCGATCTTGACGATGCGGGCGAACGCCTTTTCCTTTTTGCGCAGCGCGCGGTGAAGAGCACTGAGCGCCGGAATCAGATCGGCCACGATGCCCGTCACTGCTGCGATGTGCATGGCGCTCGGAAACGAGTCGTTCGACGACTGGCTCATATTGACGTGATCGTTGGGATGAACCGGTTGCTTGGCGCCGAGCTTGCCGCCCAAAAGTTCGTTGGCGCGATTGGCGATCACCTCATTGAGGTTCATGTTGGTTTGGGTGCCGGAGCCGGTCTGCCAGACCACCAGCGGAAAATGTTCGTCGAGCTTGCCGTCGATCACCTCGCGCGCGGCGCGGATGATGGCGCGGGCCCGGCGCTGGTCGAGCAGCCCAAGCTCCCGGTTGGTTTCGGCGGCAGCGAGTTTGACGATGCCGAGCGCGCGAACGATGGCGATCGGCATCCGGTCCTGACCGATGCGGAAATTCTGTCGCGAGCGTTCGGTCTGCGCACCCCAATAGCGGTCGGCGGGGACCTCGATCGGACCGAAGCTATCGGTCTCGGTACGCGTAGGAGTGGATCGTGATGAGGGCGTCGATCGAGCCATGATCATGTCCGGTGCGCAAAAATCACTGCCGGGGAGCCCCGCTGGCTCCGCACGGCGGCGGCTCGTCCATTCTACACGGTTCCGCGAATTTCTGGCGCGCGGGATTATTTTTTGCGGAAACGGTCCAGCCGGACGACTTCGGCGCCCTCATTCGGCTTTGCCGGCTCTTCCGGAGTTTCGACGGCCGAGCTGGCAACCGTCAGTGCCGCCGGGGCGGGAGCCGCGGGAAGGTGGTCGGCCGCTGCCTCAGCCCCGGCCTCGGTTGGTTCGAACTGCAAGCCGAACTGCACCGAGGGGTCGAAGAAGCTCTTGATGGAATTGAACGGAACCACCAGCCGCTCCGGAATGCCGCCGAACGATAGCCCGACCTCGAATCGATCCTCGGTCACCGTCAAGTCCCAGAACTGGTGCTGGAGGATAACGGTCATTTCTTCCGGATATTGCGCCAACAGCCGCGGCGACAGCTTCACGCCGTCGGCGGTCGACAGAAAGGTGATGAAGAAGTGATGCTCGCCGGGCAGGCCGTGCTCGGCGGCGTCGGTCAGCACACGGCGCAGCACGCCGCGGAGCGCGTCGCGTGCCAGGACGTCGTATCGGATGTGATCGGTCGCCATTGTCAGTCCTGTCGCGTTCAGATGCCACCGGTGGTCGGCAGCGGTTTCGTGGCCCGACTCGCTACCCGCCTATGCTACCCCGCCGGCAGGCCGAGGTCAGCAGGCGTTACGGCTGGCGGTAGAAATTCCAGCGAAAAGTTCGAAATGCGGTCGAAGGAAGTGGAGGCTTCTGTTGCCAGGTGCCTCCGAACCCCGCCTGGCGGAGCTTAACCCACCAGGACTTCAGACTTGGTCTTTCAAACCGCTTAAGCGGCCTGAGCAACCGGAGCATAGTTGTCGTTTGCAACTATTGCAGAGCCCGATAACGGCGGAACCATACCGAGAAAAAACACGTCCTTTACGCCCTCGTCGATCCTGTTTCGCCCCCGCCGAAACCCGCGCAATTGTCGGCGGGCTTGGGTGGAGGCGCCGGGTACCGCCCCCGGGTCCGAATGGTTTATTGCGACGGCCATTTATTTCCATAGCCGGCGAACCGGCACCCTCAATATAAGGCGAAAAATGGAGAAAAACAGAGCCCGGGAAGGCGCCTTCCGGGTGGAACCTGCCGAGCCTGCTTTCGGCCAGGTCTGCCCCGGACTTGATCCGGATCCGGTTCTGACATTTTTCCGGGTATAATCTTTCCCGGTATAATCCCGAGCTGTTGCCGAATCGCCGCTGTCGTTTGCCCGGCCCGGCCGCTAAAATTCATTATCTCTCAAATTCGCATCTCTCAAGTTTTCGCTGAAGGCCGCAACGCCAACGCCATGAATCAGTACCACGACCTGCTCGAACGAATTCTCTCCGACGGCGCGGAAAAGCACGACCGCACCGGCACCGGCACCTTGTCGGTGTTCGGCCATCAGATGCGGTTCAATCTGGCCGCTGGCTTTCCGCTCCTGACCACCAAGAAACTGTCGCTCAAGGCGATCGTGCACGAGTTGCTGTGGTTTCTCAAAGGCGACACCAATATCAAATATCTCAAGGACCATGGCGTCTCGATCTGGGACGAATGGGCTGACGCCAATGGCGATCTCGGCCCGGTCTATGGATCGCAGTGGCGCTCCTGGCCGGCGCCGGACGGACGAAAGCTCGACCAGATTTCGAATGTCATCGACATGATCCGGCGCAATCCGGACTCCCGGCGCCTGATCGTGAGCGCGTGGAATCCGGCCGACGTCGACAAGATGGCGTTGCCGCCGTGTCATTGCCTGTTTCAGTTCTACGTCGCCGGCGGCAAATTATCGTGCCAGCTTTATCAGCGTTCGGCGGACGTTTTTCTCGGCGTGCCTTTCAACATCGCGTCTTATGCCTTGCTGACGATGATGGTCGCGCAGGTGACCGGCCTCAAACCCGGCGACTTCGTGCACACCCTCGGCGATGCCCATCTTTATTTGAACCACATCGAGCAGGCCCGTCTGCAACTGACGCGCGCCACGCGCCCGCTGCCGGTGATGAAGCTCAATCCGCAAGTGAAGGACATCTTCGCCTTTCGCTATGAGGACTTCGTGCTCGAAGGCTACGATCCGCACCCGCATATCAAGGCCGAGGTGGCGGTGTGAATGATCGAAGCGTGAGCGATTGAATGTCCCTCAATATCCGCCGCGCGCGTCCCGATGAAGCCGGACTTGTCCTGTCGCTGGTTCGCGAACTCGCCGACTACGAGAAACTGCTCCACGAGGTCGAAGCGACCGAGGCGGCGATCGGCACGGCGCTGTTCGGCAGCAATCCGCGGCTGTTCTGCGAGATCGCGGAGTGGAA
The DNA here is from genome assembly GCA_963814615.1 of uncultured Alphaproteobacteria bacterium. Taxonomy (GTDB): domain Bacteria; phylum Pseudomonadota; class Alphaproteobacteria; order Rhizobiales; family Xanthobacteraceae; genus Bradyrhizobium. The sequence goes on from CAWFDN010000002.1 coordinate 996,042, forward strand.
CGGCGAGCCGGCCGGCTTCGCGGTCTGGTTCATCAACTTTTCCACCTTCAGCGGCCGATCCGGAATCTATCTGGAAGATTTGTTTGTCCGCCCCGCGCACCGCGGCAAGGGCATCGGCAAGGCGCTTTTGGCGCAGTTGGCGAAAGAGTGCGTGGCGAACGGCTGGTCGCGCTTGCAATGGTCGGTGCTGGACTGGAACACGCCGTCGATCGAATTCTACCAATCGCTCGGCGCGGTCTTGATGGACGAGTGGACCGTGTGCCGGGTCGGCGGTGCCGCCCTGACGGCGCTGGCGCAAGGAGCGCGCTGATGGAGGTCGTGCTGATCGTCGCGGTGGCCGACAATGGGGTGATCGGCGCGCGGGGCGCCATTCCATGGCGGCTGAAATCCGACCTGGCACGCTTCAAGATGATGACGATGGGCAAGCCCGTCGTGATGGGCCGCAAGACCTTCATGTCGCTGCGCCGGCCGCTGCCCGGGCGAACCAATATCGTGCTCACGCGCGATGCCAATTTTCGAAGCCCGGGCGCGGTGGTGGCGACTTCGTTCGCCGCGGCCGGTGCGGTCGCGCAGAGCGATGCGCTGCGGCGTTCGGCGGGTGAAATCGCCGTCATCGGCGGCGCGGAGATTTACGCCCAGTGGATAGGCGTTGCGGATCGTCTGGAAGTCACCGAGGTTCACGCCCGGCCCGAGGGCGATACCTATTTGGCCGCCATCGATGCGGCCGATTGGGAGGAGGTTGCGCGCGTGCGGAATTCGGCCAGCTCGGACGACAGCGCCGACTATTCCTATGTGACATATCGCCGACGAAAGTCGCATTAACCAAAGCATTTTCCGGCTAAGTGGAATCCGGTCAGCTGTAAGAAAATGCGCCAAATATTAATTTACGCGTATTCTGACGGCAAAACCGGTGCCCGCTGTTGCGGAATACGCGCTCAGGCAATGTTTACATTGACAATTACTGACTCAAGCATAGCTCCTGCGAACCGGAAGCTTGCGTTGTAAGGGCTGGAGCGGTCCCCTATAAGGCATGCAGATTATGCGGGGCCGGGGCGATTTGGCGCTCAGGGGCGTCTTGGCCTTGGCCCGCGAAGGAGACTGTCGATGCCGTGGAAGAATCAAGGCGGAGGCCCCTGGGGCTCGGGTCCGAAGGGGCCGTGGGGCTCCGGCCCGCAATCGGCGGGGCCAAGGCCGCCCGATCTCGAAGATCTTCTGCGCCGCGGCCAGGACCGGCTCCAGCAATTGTTGCCGGGCGGGCATTTTTCCGGCATGGGCATCGCCCTGGTCCTGATCGGCGCCCTGGCGATCTGGGGATTGTCCGGATTTTTCCGCGTCCAGTCTGAAGAACTCGGCGTCGTGCTGCGGTTCGGCAAGCATGTGCGCACGGTGCAGCCGGGCCTGAACTATCATCTGCCGTATCCGATCGAGACCGTGCTGCTGCCGAAGGCGTTGCGCGTCTCCACCATCTCGATCGGCATGACCCTGATCGACGATCCGGCCCGGCGCGGCAGGACGATGCGCGACGTGCCGGAAGAAAGCCTGATGTTGACCGGCGACGAGAACATCGTCGACGTCGATTTCACCGTGCTGTGGCGGATCAAGCCCGATGGCGTCGGCAATTATCTCTTCAACATCCAGAATCCCGAAGGCACCGTGAAGGCGGTGGCCGAAAGTGCGATGCGCGAAGTTGTCGGCCGCTCGAACATCCAGCCGATCCTCACCGGCGCCCGCACCACCAACGAGGCGGGCGTGCAGGAATTGATGCAGAAGACGCTGGACAGTTACGGTTCCGGCATCCTGGTGCAGCAGGTGCAGATGCAGAAGGTCGATCCGCCGGCGCAGGTGATCGACGCCTTCCGCGACGTCCAGGCGGCGCGTGCCGACCTCGAGCGGTTGCAGAACGAAGCCCAGACCTATGCCAACCGAGTCGTTCCGGACGCGCGCGGACGGGCCGCGCAGATTCTGCAGGTTGCCGAAGGTTACAAGCAGCAGGCGGTCGCCGAGGCCAAGGGCCAGAGCGCGCGCTTCCTGAAAGTCTACGACGAATACAAGAAGGCGCCTGACGTGACCCGGCAACGTATCTATCTGGAGACGATGGAGCGCATCCTCGGCGGTGCCGAGAAGCTGGTCTATGACGGCGGCTCATCCTCCTCGCAAGGCATCGTGCCGTATCTCCCGCTGAGCGAACTGACGGCACGCCGTCCGGCTCCGGCGACAACGGGCCAGCCCCAACAGCCAAGCGGAGCCGTCCGATGAGGTCCCCAGTTGCAGGTATTGCCGCGCTGTTTGTGCTGTTTGTCGTCGTCATCGTCGGCTACAGCTCGACCTACACGGTGGCGCAGACCGAACAGGTGCTGCTGGTGCGGCTCGGCGAGCCGGTCCGTGTCGTCACCGAACCGGGCCTGAATTTCAAGGCGCCGTTCATCGACACCGTGATCTCGATCGACAAGCGGATCCTCGACCTCGAAAATCCGTCGCAGGAAGTCATCGCTTCGGATCAGAAGCGGTTGGTGGTTGACGCCTTCGCCCGCTACCGCATCAAGAACGCGCTGCGGTTTTATCAGAGCGTCGGTTCGATCCAGGCCGCCAACATCCAGTTGACGACGCTGCTCAACGCCTCGCTGCGCCGGGTGCTCGGCGAAGTGACCTTCATCACGGTGGTGCGCGACGCGCGTGAAGCCCTGATGGGACGGATCCGCGACCAACTCGACAAGGAAGCCGATGGCTACGGCATCCAGGTGGTCGATGTGCGGATCAGGCGCGCCGATCTGCCGGAGCAGAACAGCCAGGCGGTCTACCAGCGCATGCAGACCGAGCGGCAGCGCGAGGCCGCCGAATTCCGCGCCCAGGGCGGCCAGAAGGCACAGGAGATCAGGTCCAACGCCGATCGCGAAGCCACCGTCATCGTCGCCGAAGCCAATTCGACCGCCGAACAGGTGCGCGGCGAGGGCGACGGCGAACGCAACCGGCTGTTCGCCGAAGCCTACGGCAAGGATCCGGATTTCTTCGCGTTCTACCGCTCGATGACGGCGTATGAGAACGGTCTGAAGAGCAACGATACCCGCTTCCTGCTGCACCCGGACTCCGACTTCTTCAAGTTCTTCGGCAATGCCTCAGGCAAGCCACCGGCTACGGCCGCCGCGAAGCCGTAAGGCAAGCGCGCGAACGGCAAAGGCAGACGCCATGAATACCCTCGGGACTTGGACCCGAGGGTATTTCGGTTTTGCCGGTCCCAAGATCACGCGTAAAAGAATATAAAGGGGGAGATTTCAGTCCGATGAGGTCCATAGCGTTCGCCGACTTCCTCATCGGGGTGGGTATTCTGTTTGTGCTGGAGGGCCTGCTGTTTGCGGCAAGCCCCGCCTCGATGCGCCGGGCGATGAAGAGCGCGCTGGCGACGCCGGACAACATCCTGCGCGCCGTCGGGATCGGATCGGCGGTCGCCGGGCTGATCCTGATATGGGCGGTGCGGCGTTAGGGCACCCGTCGCGGGCCAGGCTCTCGTCGCGTGTCCGCAAATCCCGACCTCGGTCGCGTTCAAAAAATATCGCGGGATCAACGACATCGTGAGCCCTCGCGTCCGCTTTTTGCGGTAAATCCGTGCGACGCTGATGTGAACGAATGTCGGGTTCAAATGCTTGCGCCGTGACCCCGTTCGGGCGCACTGTGGACACCGATCCTGCCGTTTCGTGAGAAGAGAGATTGAATATGACCGTTGCGATCCCACCCCTGAGCCATCGCCTGCGCCCCCGGGGCTTGCGCGCCCGGTTGGCCGCGATCTGGCTTGGTGCCGCAATTGGCGCGGCAAGTGTCCTCGTTTCCGCACCGGCCTTGGCGCGAGGTCCCGACGGCATCGCCGACGTCGCCGAAAAGGTGATCGATGCCGTCGTCAACATCTCGACCTCGCAGACCGTCGAGGCCAAGGGCGGTGGGGCGGAGGGCCGCGGCGCGATGCCGCAATTGCCGCCGGGCTCGCCATTCGAGGAATTCTTCGACGACTTCTTCAAGAACCACAAGGGTCCGGGCGGCGGCTCCAAGGGCGGCGACAGAGGTGCCGACAAGGGCGGTGACTTGCAGCCGCGCAAGACCAATTCGCTCGGCTCCGGCTTCATCATCGACACCTCGGGCATCGTCGTCACCAACAATCACGTCATCGCGGATGCCGACGAGATCAACGTGATCATGAACGACGGCACCAAGTTCAAGGCCGAGCTGGTCGGCGTCGACAAGAAGACCGATCTTGCGGTTTTGAAATTCAAGCCGGCGAAGCCGCTGATCGCGGTGAAGTTCGGCGATTCCGACAAGCTCCGTCTCGGCGAATGGGTGGTTGCGATCGGCAACCCGTTCAGCCTCGGCGGCACCGTCACGGCGGGCATCGTCTCGGCGCGCAACCGCGACATCAACTCCGGCCCCTATGACAGCTACATCCAGACCGACGCCGCCATCAACCGCGGCAATTCCGGTGGGCCGCTGTTCAACCTCGACGGCGAAGTCATCGGCGTCAACACGCTGATCATCTCGCCCTCGGGCGGCTCGATCGGCATCGGCTTTGCGGTGCCTTCGAAGACGGTCGCCGGCGTCGTCGATCAACTCCGGCAGTTCGGCGAGCTTCGCCGCGGCTGGCTCGGCGTCCGCATCCAGCAGGTCACCGACGAGATCGCCGAAAGCCTCAACATCAAGCCGGCGCGCGGCGCCTTGATCGCCGGCGTCGACGACAAGGGCCCGGCGAAACCCGCCGGGATCGAGCCCGGCGACGTCGTCGTCAAGTTCGACGGCAAGGACATCAAGGAGCCGAAGGATCTGTCGCGCACCGTCGCCGACACCGCGGTCGGCAAGGAGGTCGATGTCGTCGTCATCCGCAAGGGCGCAGAGGAAACCCACAAAGTAACGCTCGGCCGCCTCGATGATGGCGACAAGGCGGTGCAGGCCTCGGCCAAGAACCAGCCCGAGCCTGCGGAGAAGCCGGTGACGCAAAAGGCGCTCGGGCTCGATCTCGCCACGTTGAGCAAGGACCTGCGCAGCCGCTACAAGATCAAGGACACCGTCAAGGGCGTCGTCATCACCAATGTCGACGGCAACTCCGACGCCGCCGAAAAGCGCCTCAGCGCCGGCGATGTCATCGTCGAGGTGGCGCAGGAAGCGGTCAGCAACGCCGCCGACATCAAAAAGCGCGTCGATCAACTCAAGAAAGACGGCAAGAAATCCATCCTGCTTCTGGTGGCCAACACCGACGGGGAATTGCGGTTCGTCGCGCTGAGCATGCAGTAGCAAGTTCACAACGCCTTTTTCGTCATGGCCGGGCATAGTCGTCCGAAGGACGGCGTCGCTTCCGCTCGCCTATGCCCGGCCATCCACGTCTTTTTTGCCTCACAAGAAATAAAGTAAGACGTGGATCACCGGGACAAGCCCGGTGATGACGCCGGGGGGCTATCCCCCCACAAACTCGTCTCGCCGATACTTTTGAGCGTCGCTTCAGACACCGTGCTTAAGTTCGGCCTCGATCACGGCGCGTAAGGGCGGCAACGCCCTCTCCACTGTTTCCCATACAAACTCAGCCGCAACGTCTTCGTAGTCGTGGCGATAGATGTTGCCTGCGCCTGCCATTTGCTTCCAACCAATAGCCGGATGCCGCGCTTTCAGATCATTCGGCAAGCGGCGTGAAGCTTCGGAAATGATCTCCGGGCATCGCGTGACGGCGTACACGGTCTTGATGTCGTGCTTGAAGGAGGCGCGGTCTAACCCCGCCGAGAAATTTGCGGCGAGGTCGATGTGATGCAGCATGTCGTGAAGGACGGCGTCGACCGGTCTAGAAGGCATAGATCGCGTCAACCGTCGCGGCGGGACGGACATAGGGTTTGAGGCCGTCACGGTTCACCACGTCGACAGGACCGTCAAACAGGCCCGCGATGTAATCCTTCAGGCCTGCATACTCAAACACGGTGAGATGCGCCTCTGGATCGATTTCGACCATGATGTCGATATCGCTATCGGGCCGGCTTTCGCCGCGCGCCACTGAGCCGAACACGGCCGCCCGGCGCACGCCACGTGCGCGGAGATCAGGTTCGGATCGACGCAGGGTTTCAAGGGCTTCGCTGCTATTCATAGGACTAAACATAGCACGAAATCCCGGTCAGCGGGAGAGTCTTCGCGCAAAGCGTAGTGGCAGAATGAGGGAGAGGCGGAAGCAGAAGATCAGATAGGATCGTCAGGCGGCCGAACGTCCCCGCAACATCCCGGCGATGCCGAGGTCTTCGTCCAGCTCGGGCCAGTGAATGCCCATCGGCATCAGCTCGAAGCGCCCGCGCACAGTAGGACTGGCATCCCGCAGCCGGGGATACCAAGCAAGCGGGGTAGCGATCTTGCGGCCATCTGCCAGCGTCACCACGAGTTCCTCAGCGGTGAAGGCAACCGAGACCGGCCTGATATCGCCGACATCAATTTCCAAAGTGCTCATGCCATTTGCCTTCGAGGACATCCCGATGTGATCTCAGGTGGCGGATAATAGCGCCGATTTCATGAGCGGGAAATCCCGCATTGACCGCGACCGACAGGTCGTGAAGCCAGAACTTGGCTTCGAAATCTCCGGATTGGACATGAACATGCGGCGGCTCGCCACGCTCGTTCGAATAGAAAAATGCGCGATACGGCCCCCAGCGTAGAACGGTCGACGGTTAGTCTTTCGTCACCTTCGCGCGTTCACGTTTCGGCTTGGCCGAGGCGGCTGCAAGCATCGGCGCAGTCAAATTTTCGTAGAGTTTGAACAAATGTTCAACTCTTTCACGATCACTCGCGAATGGTTCCTTGCGATACAGCCTATCAACTGCAAGATCGAGGGCCTGATGGGCCTTGCGCAAGTCTTGCGGCATCGTGTCGGGATCGTAAAGGTCAGCCAGCGTTGAACCCGAGTGTTTCTCGCGTGCGTTCAGTACGTCCTGCGCACGTTCTTTAATTTTCTTTTGCGCCGTCATTTCGACTGATACGGGCCAAGGAAACGGATTATAGACTAAGCCAATCGAATACCGGTAATCGCTCTTTAGCCGTCCGCCAATATGGCGAAGCCAAGCCATATGCATGCGCGAAGTAATGAGGCCAAAATCCCACATGTCCGCGTTAATCAATACTCTTACAAGGTTGCTTGGTATTGTTGGTGGCTTTAGCCAACCAATTGGTACGTAGCTGCGACGCTCTGAGCTGACCTCAGGAATCGCCAAAAACGGAGCTTTAGGAATTATTGTCACGTGATAAGAAGCTGGCATATCCGCCATGGCTATCGTGCCTTTACCGCGAGCCTTTGGTTTCTCAGTCCCAGACTTTCCGATTAGTTTCCTCGCCGGGAGGTCTCCGCTACGAAACCTGCTAACAGAGTTCATTCTATCCACGACCGTAGGCATTGCACGTAGCTCTGAAGGCGATGCTTTTTGGAGCGCAAGAATATAACGAATCTCGCCATTTATAAATTCATCCGCGCCAATGTATGGATGAAGGAACTTCGATGCTTTGGGCTCTTTAGCAAGAAACTCTGTGCGCTCTTCCTCCGTGAAAATAAAATAGCCGCCGTCGATTGGCTTAGAGCCAATAACCGGCCTTCTTACATTCGCAATCGGTTGGCTAATTTCTTCGACAACTAAGTGCTTATTCTGCAATCCGCTTGCGTCAAACAAATATGGGGATAGCGAAGAGTGTCTACTCTCGACGGGGTCTCCAGCAATTTCAGCATATGAAAATAGTCGTTTGATTTTTGGCTCGTCGTCGCGGCGAGTTAGTCCGATTATAACGCAGTGTACGTGCGCACGTCCCCGGGCATCACTCAGCCATTCAAATGTCCGGTGAGCGAACGATATCTCAAGCCCATACCGCTCGAACAGAAGCGGCCATAGTTGAGCCACCTGCTCTCCCTGCGTGATGGAATTTGTTGCAACGAAAGCAATTCGCGCTTTTGATCGCTCCAGGTATTTTCCAACTTTGAGAAACCATGCACAGACATAATCGAGCGAACCGCCGGAGCCACCGAGTGCGGCGATGCGGCGAACCTGTGCACGCTGATCTTCACTTTGAAATTTTGCGCCAATGAATGGTGGGTTTCCAAAGACAAATGAGCAGCTCTCTGGCGTGAGAACACTCGCCCATTCGATCTCAAGTGCATCGGCGTGACGGATGTTCGGCGATTTGGTCAGAGGAATTCGAGCGTAGGATTCCCCAAACGCTGCGGAAAGGCGCACGTTCTCAATGTGATCAGTCATCCACATCGCGACTTCCGCGATGCGCGCCGGGAATTCCTCAATCTCGATGCCATAAAATTGGTCAACGTTGACCTTGGTATAGAGCCCAATATCCGTAACGCGCTGTTCGGGGTGTAACTCTTTTAGTAATGCCGTTTCGAGTTCCCGCAATTCACGGTAGGCAATCACTAGAAAGTTTCCACAACCGCAAGCCGGATCGAAGAATGTAAGGCTCGCAAGTCGGTCATGGAAGTCTTGCAGGGTCTTATCGCGTCCACGCTTCAGCGCTTTAGTCCGTTCGAATTCCGCCTTTAGTTCATCCATGAATAGCGGCTCTATGACCTTCAAGATGTTGTTCTCAGAAGTGTAGTGCGCGCCTTTCTTACGCCGCTCTTCCTTATTCATCACAGATTGGAACAATGATCCAAAGATGGCGGGCGAGATGGAATCCCACTTAAAGCCACACGCGTTCAAAAGCTTGTCGCGCATTTCACGGTTGAACGAAGGAAGCTTGAGCGTTTCCTTGAACAAATCGCCGTTGACGTAGGGAAACTGCGAAAGCTCGCTGCTTATTGTCTTGTGTCGGTCGGTTTCAATGGTATCGAGCACTTGGAATAGTGAGCCAATGGCTGGACCAAGGTCCACGCCGTCTTCGCGCGTGTTGGCTATGTATTCGTCGAAAATACCAATTGGCTGAAAGATGCCGGTATCGTCCGCGAACAGGCAAAACAGCAGACGGACAAGGAATCGTTCGAGATCATGGCCCTTGTAGCCAAACTCCTCAAGTGCATCGTGAAGCGCGCCCATGATCTCGGACGCCTGAATGTTTGCCGGGTCCTGATCGCGGAAAATCCGTCGTTCCTGACCGACAATAAATCCGAATGCTTGAACGTGATCCGGAAGTTGGTCGAGCTTAAATGTTAACGGCTTGTCGGGATCAATATCGAGGTCGTAGAGTTCGAAGCTCTGAAAATCCGATAACAGTATGTAACGTGGAAGATCGTCTTCTTTCAGGCCGGGGAAATATTCTAGCGCCTGCTTGCGCGCGGGCTTCAAGTCCCGCCCTTTTGACTTCTGTTCAATCAGCAACTTGCCTTTCCAGAATAAGTCTAGAAAGCCACGCTTGTTTTCTGGAAGTTTTACGCCGTATTCAAAGCTGGCAAGCCGGCGCCGAGTGACCCCGAATAACTCAAAAAACTCGTTGTAAAAGGTTTGTGTCTCACCACGCTCGTAATGCGCATCCCTCCACTCTTCAGCAAACTTCGCTGCTCGGGCTCGGATATCGTTCCAATCAAGTCGCAGCGCCATCAATGATCTCCCTTTAGCTTATCCAACCGAGCACAGCATTCGCCGAGGGGCCTATCCCCCTACAAATTCATCCCGTCGATAGCCCTGCGCATACAATAGCGCGGTGAGGTCGCCGTGATCGATCCGGGCTGCCGCTGCGGCGGCGACCGCCGGCTTGGCGTGGTAGGCGACGCCGAGGCCGGCGTGCTGGATCATGTCGAGATCGTTGGCGCCGTCGCCGACGGCGAGCGTGTCGATGTCGTCGAGGTCGAAGGCTTCGCGCAGGCCGATCAGGGTGGCGAGCTTGGCGGCGCGACCCAGAATCGGCTCCTTGACCTCGCCGGTCAGTTGGCCGTCGCGGACCAGCAGCTCATTGGCGCGGTTTTCCTGAAAGCCGAGCATGGCGGCGACCGCGTCGGTGAAAAGGGTAAAGCCGCCGGAGATCAGGCAGGTATAGGCGCCGTGCGCGCGCATGGTCGCGACCAGCTCGCGGCCGCCTGATGTTGGCGTGATGCGTTGTTTCAGAACTTCATCGACCACGCCGACGGGAAGCCCCTTGAGCAGTGCGACGCGCTCGCGCAGCGCCGGCTCGAATTCGATTTCGCCGCGCATCGCGCGTTCGGTGATGTCAGCGACATGCGCTTTCAGGCCGGCATAGTCGGCGAGTTCATCGATGCATTCCTGGCCGATCATGGTGGAATCCATGTCGGCGAGAAAAAGCTTCTTGCGTCGGAAAGCTTGAGGCTGCACCACGATATCGATCGGCAGGTCGCCGCGCGCCTGGCGCAGGCGGCCGGCGATGGCGCCGATGTCCTCGCTCGCTTCGAAGGGGATGTCGACCGCCACTTCGTCGAACAGCCAGTGCGGGCTGCCTGCATGGGTAAGAATGGCGCGCGCGCCGTCCACCACCGTGCTATCGAGCGCGGGGTCGGCGGGATGACAGATGAGCGTGGCGACGAGAGACATGCACGTAACTTCGCTAAGTGAGAACGGCAAGGCCGTGCTTATCGCAGGGCCGACCGCCAGCGGCAAGTCGGCGCTGGCGCTGGCGCTCGCGCAAAAAACCGGTGGCGTCGTCATCAACGCCGATTCCATGCAGGTGTATCGCGACCTCAAGGTCATCACGGCGCGGCCGACGCGCGACGAAGAAGCCCGCGTTCCGCATCGGCTGTATGGCCATGTCGATGCCGCGGTGAATTTCTCCGCAGGGGCCTGGGTGACGGACGCCGCCATGGTGCTTGCCGAAGCGCGCGCGCAAAACCGGCTGGCCATTTTTACCGGCGGCACGGGTTTGTATTTCAAGGCGCTGACGCGCGGATTATCGGCGGTGCCGCCGATTGCGCCCGAAGTGCGCGACGGCGTGCGGGCGCGGCTGGAGCGTGACGGGGTCGAGGCGCTACATGCCGAACTTGCGCAACGCGATCCGGCGAGCGCGGAACGCCTGAAGCCGCGCGACCGCACCCGCATCGCGCGCGCGCTCGAAGTCGTCGAGGCCACCGGGCGTTCGCTGACCGACTGGCATCGCGACGGCCTGCCGCCGCTGTTGCCGCCGGGAACGTTCAGCGCGCTGTTTCTCGCCCCCGATCGCGATCAACTCTATGCGCGGATCGATGCGCGCTTCGATGCCATGCTCAAAGCCGGCGCGCTGGAGGAGGTCGCCGCGCTAGGCGCGCGGCATCTCGATCCGTTGTTGCCGGCGATGAAGGCCCATGGCGTGCCGGCGCTGCTTCGCCACCTTGCGGGCGAGATCACGCTCGATGAGGCGGCCGCAATCGGCCGTGGCGATACCCGCCATTACGCCAAGCGGCAGTTCACCTGGTTTCGGCATCAACTGCCGGAGTTCGAATGGGTGATGTCGGAAGAGGCGGGGGGATGGTTGGATCGTCGGGGGGCGGATTTTGGCTAGGCCGTCATCCCCGGCACAAGGCCGGGCGTGCCGAGGCCAACGTATGCCCGCATGAATCAAATTCGCTCTCGCCGAGGTAAAAACCTCGCTAAGCTTTGAATCGCGCGATTTTCGTCGCCTTGCCTTGACTTTTGGGGTTTGGTCGGTATGGTTCGCGCAACCTTTGAGAAATCCAGGCGACACATGCGTAATAAAATTACCAAACTGCTTATCGTCGTCGTACCCAAGCGCACCGCCGGGGATGACTGAGGTCATCCACATTCGGGCGGTGTGCAGGGGCCTCTCGGGCCCCTTTTTCTTTGGCCCTCCTGATTACTTTCCAAAAACGATCGGGCCTTAGCATTCGAAGCGAGCAAAACTTTCCAAACGACCAAGCCGCGTGAGAGCACGCATCCGGAGCAAGCCATGAGCGACAAGAGCCACGATCCGAACCAGATGACCGGCGCCGCGATGATCGTGCGGGCGCTGAAAGATCATGGCGTCAAACACATCTTCGGCTATCCCGGCGGCGCGGTGCTTCCGATCTATGACGAGATTTTCCAGCAAGACGATGTCGAGCACATCCTGGTGCGGCACGAGCAGGGCGCCGGCCACGCCGCCGAGGGCTACGCGCGCTCCACCGGCAAGCCCGGCGTGGTGCTGGTGACCTCGGGGCCGGGCGCCACCAACATGGTGACGCCGCTGACTGACGCGCTGATGGATTCGATTCCGCTGGTGTGCATCACCGGGCAGGTGCCGACGCATCTGATCGGCAACGATGCGTTTCAGGAATGCGACACCGTCGGCATCACCCGGCCCTGCACCAAGCACAATTGGCTAGTGCGCAGCGTCAACGATCTGGCCAAGGTGCTGCACGAGGCGTTCTACGTCGCCAGCACTGGCCGTCCCGGCCCCGTCGTGGTCGACGTGCCCAAGGACGTCCAGTTCGCGGTCGGCACCTATCACCCGCCGCGCAAGTCCGACGTGCACGTCTCGTATGCCCCACGGGTGAAGGGCGACGCGACCCAAATTCGCAAAGCCGTGGCGTTGCTCGCTTCCGCCAAGCGCCCGGTGATCTACACCGGCGGCGGCGTCATCAATGCCGGCGTGGAGGCCTCCAAGCTGCTGCGCGAACTGGTCGAAGTCACCGGGTTTCCGATCACCTCGACCTTGATGGGCCTCGGCGCCTATCCGGCGTCGGGTCCGAACTGGCTCGGCATGCTCGGCATGCACGGCACCTATGAGGCCAACATGGCGATGCATGATTGCGACGCCATGCTGTGTGTCGGCGCGCGCTTCGACGATCGCATCACAGGACGCACCGATGCGTTTTCGCCGGGTTCGAAGAAAATCCATATCGACATCGATCCGTCCTCGATCAACAAGAACATCCACGTCGACATTCCGATCATCGGCGATGCCGGCAACGTGCTCGGCGATCTCTTGGCTGTGTTCAAGGCGGAAGCGAAAAAGCCCGACATCCGTGCCTGGTGGCAGGAGATTGCGAAGTGGCGCGCGCGCAATTCGCTGTCCTACAAGAAGAACAACGATATCATCCTGCCGCAATTTGCAATTCAGCGGCTGTTCGAGGCGACGCGCGACCGTGACGTCTACATCACCACCGAAGTCGGCCAGCACCAGATGTGGGCGGCGCAGTTCTTCGGCTTCGAGGAGCCGCACCGCTGGATGACCTCGGGTGGTCTCGGCACCATGGGCTACGGCCTGCCGGCGGCGCTGGGCGTCCAGGTCGCGCATCCCGACAGCCTGGTGATCGACATCGCCGGCGATGCCTCGGTGCAGATGACGATGCAGGAGATGTCGACGGCGGTTCAACACGACTTGCCGATCAAGATCTTCATCCTGAACAACCAGTATATGGGCATGGTGCGGCAGTGGCAGCAGTTGCTGCATGGCAACCGGCTGTCGCACAGCTATTCGGAAGCGCTGCCGGATTTCGTCAAGCTCGCGGACGCCTATGGGTGTGTCGGCATCCAGGCGATCAAGCCCGGCGATCTCGACGGCGCGATCAAGGAGATGATCGACGTCAAGCGCCCGGTGCTGTTCGATTGCCGGGTGGCGGCGCTGGAGAATTGCTTCCCGATGATTCCCTCCGGCAAGGCGCATAACGAGATGCTGTTGCCGGCGGAAGCCAACGACGAAGCCACCGCCGCGGCCTTCGCCGGCGGCAAGGCGCTGGTGTGAAGCCATGGGGCGAGCCGATGTTTGATCTGCCGCAGTTGGAACGCGCGCATGCGATCGTCAGCGCGGCGATGCCGCCGACGCCGGCCCATGGGTGGCCGCTCTTGTCGGAACGGCTCGGCGCGACCGCTATCGTCAAGCATGAGAACCATACCCCGACCGGCGCCTTCAAGGTGCGCGGCGGGCTGGTCTATGTCGATCGCCTCAAGCGCGAGCGCCCGCACACGCCAGGCTTGATCTCGGCGACGCGGGGAAATCATGGCCAGAGTCTCGCTTTTGCGGCGAGCCGTTACCGCGTGCCGGTGACCATTCTGGTGCCGCACGGCAATTCGGCGGAGAAAAATCGCGCGATGCGGGCGTTCGGGGCGAACCTGGTCGAACACGGTGAGGATTTCCAGTCCGCCCGCGAAGAAGCCGAACGCCGCGCCCAACTGGATGGGCTCGAACTGGTACCGTCCTTCCATCCGGATCTGGTGATGGGGGTTGCAACCTACGCGCTCGAACTCTTGCGAACGGCGCCGGACCTCGACGTTCTCTATGTTGCGGTCGGGCAGGGATCCGGCATCTGCGGCTGCATCCTGGCGCGCGATCTGCTGGGGCTGACGACCGAAATCGTCGGCGTGCAATCGACAGAGGCGCCGTCTTATGCGCTGTCGTTCGCGGCCGGCACGGTGGTGACGACCGCGAGCAGCAATACGCTCGCCGACGGCATGGCGACGCGCGTGCCCGATGCGGAAGCGCTGGCGATCATTCGCAAGGGCGCCTCGCGCATCGTGCAGGTCAGCGACGGCGAGATCGCCGCGGCGGTGCGCGCTTATTGGACCGATACGCATAACCTCGCCGAAGGTGCCGGCGCTGCGGCTCTCGCCGCCGCGCTGCAGGAGAAGCCCAAAATCCACGGCAAGCGCGTGGGCCTGATCCTGAGCGGCGGCAACATCGATCTGGATTTGTTCAACCGATGGGTCGTTGCGGAATCCGCAGCGGTGGTCGGCGACAAGGTGCTGGTGTGAGTAGTAGCCGGCCCGGCGCAAGGCCGGGCATGACGAATGAGAGATAACAGGAAGCCAAGATGACCCAGCCCGCATCCGCCTACTTCATGGAAGAGCGTCACGACCCGGTCGAGGCCCACACGCTCTCGATCCTCGTGCAAAACGAGCCGGGCGTGCTCGCGCGCGTGATCGGGCTGTTCTCCGGCCGCGGTTACAACATCGAGAGTCTCACTGTCTCGGAGACCGAGAACCAGAAGCACGTCTCGCGCATTACCATCGTCACCACGGGAACGCCGATGGTGATCGAGCAGATCAAACATCAGCTCGACCGCATGATTCCCGTGTATCGCGTCGTCGACATGACGCAGTCCGGCCGCTCGATCGAACGTGAACTGGCGATGGTGAAATTGCGCGGCACCGGCGAGCACCGCGTCGAGGCGCTACGTCTGGCGGAGGCGTTCCGCGCCCGCGTGCTCGACGCCACCATCGAGAGCTTCGTGTTCGAGATCACCGGCAGTTCCGCCAAGATCAACCAGTTCATCGACCTGATGCGCCCGCTCGGCCTGGTCGAGATCTCGCGCACCGGCGTTGCCGCCATCGGGCGGGGCGCTGAGGGGATGTGAACCATGCTGGCGCGCGACTGGTATTACAATGAGCGGCGGCAGATCGGCCTCGGTTCGACGGTCGCCTCGATCTACGACCAGCAGGACGATAGCGACCTCCGCGCCCGCGCGGCGCTGACCATGCTCGGAGTGCAGCGCGGCTGGCGGGTCGCCGATATCGGTTGCGGCAACGGCGTGCTGGCCTGCGAGGCGGCGCTGATGGGCGCCGAGGTCGACGCCATCGATATTTCGCCGGCGATGCTGGCGCTCGCAGAAATCCAGGCGCGCGACCGCAAAGTCGCGATCCGGACCCAGTCGGCCGGGCTGTTGAGTTTCGCCTATCAGCCCGACAGCTACGATCTCGTCGTCAGCGAGTTCGCGCTGCATCATTTGCCGGATTTCTGGAAGGCCGTCGCGCTGTCGCGGATTTTTGGTGCGCTCAAGGCCGGCAGCAACTTCTTCCTGCGCGACATCGTCTTTGTCAGCACGCCCGATGGCTCCGAGCGCGGCGTCGAGGCGTGGGCGGATTTCAACATCAAGAACCACGGCTTTTCGCGCGACAGCGTCGTCACCCATATGCGCGACGAATATTCGACCTTCGGCTGGGTGATCGAGCGAATGGTGACCGACGCCGGCTTCACGCTGGTCTCGGTCGACTATCATGCGCCGCTGCACGGCACCTATTTGCTGCGGAAACCGAAACCCGGCGAGCAGGGCTGAGCGACCGTGAAGCCAGCCGATGTTTTCCTGGCCGTGCTCGTCGCGGTCACCTGGGGGTTGGGGTTCGTGGCCTCGAGGCTCGCGCTTGACGAACTCTCGCCCGAGCTGATGAACGCGTTGCGGTTCGCCATTGCGGCGGTGCCGTGCTTGTTCGTGCCACGCCCGAAAGTCTCCTGGACGGTGCTGATCGCGATCGGCGCCACGCTGTTCCTGGGGCAGTTTCTGGCCCAGGCCTGGGCGATCGCGCACCATGTTCCGGTCGGACTGGCCAGCGTGATCGTGCAGAGCCAGGCGCTGTTCACGGTGGCATTCGCAGCCATCGCGTTTCGCGAGATTCCCACGCGCGTGCAAATGGCCGGAATAGCCGTGGCCGCGATCGGCTTGTTATTGATCGGCGGCACCGTCGGTTTCGATTTCAGCGCCGGCGCCTTCGCCGTGCTGATGATCTCGCCGATCTGTTTTGCGATCGGCAATCTTTTGCTGCGGCAAGCCAGAGACGTGCCGATGTTCGATCTGTTCGCGTGGCTTTGTCTGGTGCCGCCGCTGCCGCTGTTGGCGCTGGCGCTCGCCGTCGACGGGCCGCAGATCACGGCGCATTCGCTTTCGCACATTTCGCCGACCGGCCTGATCAGCATGCTCTTCATCGGGGTCTTTTCGACCTCCGTTGCCTATTGGCTCTGGGGCCGGTTGCTGCGCGATTACACCGCCGCGCAAATCGTGCCATTCGCATTATTGGTGCCGTTCGTCGGGGCCGCGGTGTCGAGCGTGATTTTCGGCGAACGGTTCGGGGCGTTGCGGCTTTCCGGCATGGTGATCGTGGTCTGCGGCATCGCGATCATGCTGGTCTCAAAGCCGTCCTTGGCGCTGCCGAAGGTCTCCTGAGCGCAACATGCCGCAACCGCTTTTCATCGCCTTTGTGGTGTTCGCCGCCGTGATGTCTTTCACGCCGGGGCCGAACAACATCATGCTGCTGTCGTCGGGGTTGACGCGCGGCTTTCGCCGCACCCTGCCGCATATCGCGGGGATCACCCTCGGTCTTGTCTTCATGATCGCAGCCGTTGGTCTCGGTCTGGGGACGATTTTCACCGCCTATCCGGTGCTGCAGAGCATCCTCAAATATGCCGGCACGGCCTATCTGATCTACCTCGCCGCCGCGATCGCGATGTCCGGTGAAACTTCGCCAGGGCAGGACAAGCCGCGCGGCCCCATGACATTCCGGGGTGCCGCGATGTTCCAGTGGATCAATGCCAAGGGCTGGGTGATGGTGCTCAGCACCATCACCGCGTACGCGGCGATCGCCCGCTTCCCCTGGAATATCGTGATACAGGCCGCCATCGTCCTCGTGATGGGTGCGGCGTCGTCGGTGACGTGGGCGCTGTTCGGCAGCGCGCTGCGGCCGGTGCTGACCTCGCCGCGGGCCGTGCGGGCCTTCAATATTGTCATGGCCGCATTGCTGCTGGCCTCGCTCTATCCGGTCTTCATGGACGCATGATGCCGCAGCGCGCCATGCAGAAACGGGTTTCCCCTCGACTTAAAAATGGACTAGAAACGCCCGGAAATCACCCGCCAGACCTTCAGCACACACGATGATCCGGGCACTCCGCCCGGCCAGCCAAAAGGAACGACCATGCGTGTTTATTACGATCGCGACGCCGACCTGAACCTGATCAAGGGCAAGAAGGTCTGCATCGTCGGCTACGGCAGCCAGGGCCATGCCCATGCGCTCAACCTGAAGGATTCCGGCGTCAAGGACGTCGCGATCGCGCTGCGCAAGGGTTCGACGTCCGCCACCAAGGCAGAGACCGCCGGCTTCAAGGTGATGGAAGTCGCCGAGGCCGCGAAGTGGGCCGACGTGATGATGATGCTGACCCCTGACGAATTGCAGGGCGACATTTACCGCGATCATTTGCACGCCAACATGAAGAACGGTGCCGCGTTGTTGTTTGCGCACGGCCTCAACGTGCATTTCAACCTGCTCGACCCGCGTCCTGATTTGGACGTGCTGATGATCGCGCCGAAGGGCCCCGGCCATACCGTGCGCTCGGAATATCAGCGCGGCGGTGGCGTGCCCTGCCTGATCGCGATCCACAAGGATTCTTCGGGCAACGCCCATGATCTGGGCTTGAGCTACGCCTCGGCGATCGGCGGCGGCCGGGCCGGCATCATCGAGACCTCGTTCAAGGAAGAGTGCGAAACCGATCTGTTCGGCGAGCAGGTGGTGCTGTGCGGCGGCCTGGTCGAACTGATCAAGGGCGGTTTCGAGACCCTGGTGGAAGCCGGCTACGCGCCCGAAATGGCCTACTTCGAATGCCTCCATGAAGTGAAGCTGATCGTCGATTTGATCTATGAAGGCGGCATCGCCAACATGAATTATTCGATCTCCAACACCGCCGAATATGGCGAATACGTCACCGGCCCGCGCATCGTCACCGACGAGACCAAGAAGGAAATGAAGCGCGTGCTCGATGACATTCAGTCCGGCAAGTTCGCCCGCGACTGGATGCTGGAGAACAAGGTCAACCAGACCTCGTTCAAGGCGACCCGCGCCAAGCTCGCCGCGCATCCGATCGAAGACGTCGGCGCCAAGCTCCGCGACATGATGCCGTGGATCAAGAAGGGCGCGCTGGTGGACAAGACGAAGAACTGAGGCTTGATCCACGTTCTCAAGTAGCGAGATCGCGCAAGCGCGATCTCGCTGATCAAGGTGCTAACGCACGATCCCCGATGCGCAAGCGCGCTTCGGGGAATGATGGAGAGGGCCGCGATACCGTCAGTGCTGGCACGCTTGCGCTTTGCCCACCCGATCGGCTCCGCACTCACGATTCTTCCGGCCAATAAAGCCGCATTGGGTTGTCGACCAAGAGCTTGCGTTGCAATTCGGGCGTCGCCGCGATGTGCGGGATGAAGTCCACCAAGAGGCCGTCGTCCGGCATGTGGTCTTTCAGATTGGGATGCGGCCAGTCGGTGCCCCAAAGTACGCGATCGGGAAAAGTCTCGACGATGCGCCGGGCGAACGGAACCACGTCGCGGTAGCTATTTTGTTCGCCGTTACGCGCGGCCGGCCCGGAAACCGAGAGCCGCTCCGGGCAACTGACCTTGCACCAGACGTTGGCGTGCTCGCGCATGAACTTCACGAACAGCTCGAACTCAGGCCCGTCGACCGGCTTGCCGACGTCGGGCCGTCCCATGTGATCGACGACGATGGCGGTCGGCAGCGCGGTGAAGAAGTCCCACAACTCCGGCAGGTCGGGCGCCTCAAAATAGATCACGACATGCCAGCCGAGCTTCGCAATGCGCCCGGCAATCGCCATCAGTTCGTCTTTTGGCGTGAAATCGACCAGCCGTTTGACGAAATTGAAGCGCACGCCGCGCACGCCCGCGTCATGCAGCGCCTGCAACGCGGCATCGCTGAAGTCGTGCCTGACCGTTGCGACGCCGCGCGCGCGACCGCCTGAATGCCTGAGCGCGTCGATCATCGCGTCGTTGTCCGCGCCATGGCAGGTGGCCTGCACGACGACGTTGCGGGCGAAGCCGAGATGATTGCGTAACGCAAAGAGCTGCTGCTTGGTCGCATCGCAAGGCGTATATTTGCGCGTCGCCGCATAGGGGAATTCGTCGGCGGGGCCGAAGACATGACAGTGCGCGTCCACTGCACCGGCCGGCACCTTGAAGCGGGGCTTTGAGGGTCCGGCATACCAGTCCAGCCAGCCCGGGGTCTTCTCGAATTGCATGGGATGCTCGCTTAGTTCTTTTTGAGGGAGGCGAGGATGCGATCGGCCTCGACGCGCCAGTCGGGACTTCGGGCAAAGGCTTCCGTGCCCTTCGGGCCGAACAGGCCTTGATCGGCGAGGTCGGCGATCCACGCCTGGCGTTCGGCCGTTGCTTGCGCCGAGCATGGCGTCAGGCCGATCTCGCGCACGGTTTCCGCGACCTCGCGGACTTCTTCGCTGCGGCGGCGGCCATGTTCGATGACGCGCTGGAAGAAATAGGCGCCCTGTTTCTCCCAATCGATCCCGGGAAAGGTTTCCTTGAGCGACGCGAGCACCGCATCCTCGACGCCATAGGCGCGCGCGGTGGTGAAACTTTCAATCACCATTGCCTCCAGCCCCTTGATCATCACGCTGCGGCACATCTTGACCGCCGAGGCGACGCCGAGCTCCGCGCTCGCGACCTTGGCGTTGAAGCCGAGGTCGACGAGCAGCGGCGCGAGCTCGGCGGCGCCAGCACCGCCGAGCAGCAGCGGCACCCTGATGCGGGACGGCGGGATCGAGGTCATGACCGCGCCTTCCACGTAGCGGCCGCCATGGCCGTCGATCAGCCCGGCCGCCCGCCGCTTGGCGCCCGGCGAGGCTGAATTGAAGTCAAGGAACCAGGTGCCTGTTCTGACGGCCGGCGCGCAGGCTTGTGCGACCGGGACGGCCTGGCTCGCCGTGACGGCGGAAACGATCAAGTCGGCTTGGCCGGCCAAATCGAGATGGGAAGCCGCCAGCGCGACGCCGTGGGCGGAGGCGTGATCGCGCATCGCGCCGGCCTGATCGGTATGGAGCTTGAGGTCACAGGCGGTGACCTTGATGGCTTGCTTGCGCAGGTCTTCGGCGAGAATGCGGCCGACCTCGCCGTAACCGACGAGGCCTACATTCCAATGCCTGGGATTGGTCGAGATCACGGTCATTCGCAAACGATCTCCAGATCAAACAGCGCTACTGCTTTTGCACCCCGGCCTTCTCGATTACTTTTTGCCACTTGTCGATGTCGGACTTGAGCCGCGCCGAAATTTCCTGCGGCGTGCTCGCTCTTGCCTCGATGCCAAGTTCGAGAAGCCGCTTTTTTACGTCCGCGTCGGCGAGTATCTCCTGCAACGCGCCGTTGAGCGTCTTTACGATCTCGCCCGACGTGCCGGCCGGCGCGAACAGCGCATTCCAGGACACCACGTCGTAATTGGCGACACCGCTTTCCTGCACGGTGGCGACCTCCGGCATGCTTTCCGAGCGCACCGGCCCCGACGACGCCAGCGCGCGGAATTTCCCGTCGGCAAGATTGCCCTTGATCGAGGCGTAACTGTCGATCATCAGGGCGACGTTGCCTTGCAGCAGCGACACCTCGATCTCGGGCGTGCCGCGATAGGGGACGATGGTGAAGTCGATGTCCGCCGCGGTTTTGAACAACTCGGCCGACAGGTTTTGCGTGCTGCCGATGTTGATCGTGCCGACATTGAGCGCGCCGGGCTTTGCTTTCGCGGCGGCGATGAAGTCTCCAAGTGTCCTGAATTGCGAATTGGCACCGGTAGAGAAAATAAAATCGAACACGCCCAGGCTGGAAATCGGCACAAAATCCTTCAACGGATCGAACGGCAGTTTCTTGAACAAGGAGACGCTGACCGCGGTGCCGTTGGACAATAGCGCCAGCGTATAGCCGTCGGGCGCCGATGAGATCACCGTGCGGGCCGCATTGATGCCGCCGGCGCCGGCTTGATTCTCGACGTAGAAACGCTGCCCCAACTTGTCGCCAAGTTTTTCCGCGACAATGCGTGCGGTGATATCGGCGACGCCGCCGGCCGCAAAGGGCAGCACGATGCGTACCGGCTTGTCCGGATAGCGGGCCTCTGCGCGGGCTTGGAAGGGTAAAGCGGCAAGCGCCGATACGGCAAACGCCGTTACAGCCAGAATTCGGGGGAGGCGGTCAGCAAATGTCATAGGCCACTTTTGTTTTACGTGAACGAAGATTCCGGAGATTGGCTGGATTTATCGCACTTGTTTTATCGCACTTGTTTTATAGCACTTGTTTTATAGCACTTGGCCCTGCCGATCCAACAACGGCTGGCCTGACATCTGCAACGCTCTTTCGCAAGTGCGCCACATGGCATAAGAGCGGCGGCGATTTCTTTTTTTCAGGCGCGTGGGCACATGATTCGTCTCGACAACATCAGCAAGCAGAATGGCCACCAACTCCTCTTCATCGAGGCCTCGGCGGCGCTCCAGAAGGGCGAAAAGGTCGGCCTTGTCGGCCCCAACGGGTCCGGCAAGACGACGCTGTTCCGGATGATCACGGGCCAGGAGCAGCCGGACGAGGGCCAGGTGGCGGTCGATCGCGGCGTCACCATCGGCTATTTCAGTCAGGACGTCGGCGAGATGTCGGGCCGAAGCGCGGTGTCCGAGGTGATGGATGGCGCCGGCCCGGTCAGCAGCGTGGCCAGCGAGTTGCGGGAACTCGAAACCGCGATGGGCGACCCGGCGCGCGCGGACGACATGGACGAGATCATCGCGCGTTACGGCGAGGTGCAGGGCCGTTTCGAGGAACTCGACGGCTACGCCCTGGAGGGCCGCGCGCGCGAAGTGCTCGCAGGCCTGAGCTTCAGCCAGGAGATGATGGATGGCGATGTCGGCGCGCTGTCGGGCGGCTGGAAAATGCGCGTGGCGCTGGCCCGCATTCTCCTGATGCGCCCCGACGCGATGTTGCTCGACGAGCCGAGCAACCATCTCGACCTCGAGAGCCTGATCTGGCTGGAGGAGTTTTTGAGAGGATATGAAGGCGCGCTGCTCATGACCTCGCACGACCGCGAATTTATGAACCGCATCATCACCAAGGTGGTGGAGATCGATGGCGGCACGCTGACGAGCTATTCCGGCGATTACGAATTTTACGAGCAGCAACGCGCGTTGAGCGAGAAGCAGCAGCAGGCCCAGTTCGAGCGTCAGCAGGCGATGCTCGCCAAGGAAATCAGCTTCATCGAGCGCTTCAAGGCGCGCGCTTCGCACGCCGCCCAGGTGCAAAGCCGCGTCAAGAAGCTGGAGAAGATCGAGCGGGTGGAGCCGCCACGGCGTCGCCAGACCGTCGAGTTCGATTTTCTCCCGGCGCCGCGCTCCGGCGAGGACGTGGTGAGCCTGAAGCAGGTTCACAAAGGGTATGGCAGCCGCGTGATCTATCAGGGGCTCGACTTCCAGGTGCGCCGCCGCGAGCGCTGGTGCGTGATGGGCATCAACGGCGCCGGCAAATCCACGTTGTTGAAGCTGGTGGCGGGCTCCACGACGCCGGATGAAGGCGCAGTGGCACTCGGCGGCAGCGTGAAGATGGGCTACTTCGCGCAGCACGCCATGGATCTGTTGGCGGGCGAGCGCACCGTGTTCGAGTTGTTGGAGGATTCGTTCCCGCAAGCCGGACAAGGCTCGTTGCGCGCGCTCGCCGGCTGTTTCGGATTTTCCGGCGACGACGTCGAGAAAAAATGCCGGGTGCTCTCGGGCGGCGAAAAGGCCCGGCTGGTGATGGCGAAAATGCTCTTCGACCCGCCGAATTTCCTGGTGCTGGACGAGCCCACCAACCATCTGGACATGGCGACCAAAGAGATGCTCATCACCGCGTTGTCGCAATATGAAGGCACGATGTTATTCGTCTCGCACGACCGGCACTTCCTCGCCGCATTGTCCAACCGCGTGCTGGAACTGACGCCCGAAGGCATTCACCAATATGGCGGCGGCTATACGGAGTATGTGGCGCGCACGGGGCAGGAAGCTCCCGGCTTGCATAGCTGAACTGAAAAGGGCTGCGGGGCGCTGTTGCAACCACGGCATCCAGCGCAGATGATACCCGGCGACGAGGCGAAGCTCTCAAGGGCACGCATGGGGCTTGTTTGGAAGGAACGGTGCGCGCCTAAGCGTTGTGGCGCGCGATGATCGGGGGCGGCTTGCTACCGACTGCCAACGTGTCCGACGGCCCGCTCGCGACCGTTGCTTCGCTACGATAGCGCGGGAGACGATCCTCGTACGAGTAGAAAACACACAGCGCGAGGCTGGCCCAGACCGCCGCACTGAAATAAAGCGACATCCAGGCAATCTCGTCCTTCCACTGGGCAAGCTCGTGCGTCACGATCCAACGCGTGCTCACGTCCCGGAGGCCCTCAAGGGGTCTCAGAAACCTGCTGCCATCGGCCACCTCCGCCCGCCATCGGCTCAGGTACATCGGGACATCGACGGTCATGAGAAATGCCAGATAGCCTGCAATCCCTGTTATCGCGATGGCGAGGACCACGCGAACCGGACCATCGAACTCCGGCAGCAACCGGCAAAGGCCAATCCCAACCACGAAGAAGGCAACGGCCCATAGCGAATTTTCGATGGCGCTGCCCAAATAGTTGGTGGTCAGCACCGCATACCATGAGAAGCATTCCGCGATGAGGATCAACGGCACGATCACCCACGCGGCGTTCAAGGTGGTGTCCGCTTCGGTCATCGTGCCCAACTGGCGCAGGATCATCGCCCACTGCGCCGCGAAACAGATCTCGGCCACGGTTGCCACCGACCGGCCGACGACAACGCTCGACAGCCAGGTGTCGAACATGCAGATCCGCTGAACATCCGCGCGCGGAAGGAACGACCTGAATGCGCAGCCGAAAACATAGCCCGCACACAGAACGAGCATGAGCTTGAGGTCGGACGTGCTGGCGAGACTGTGTTCGTGGAGCTGGCGGTACAGCAAGAACCAAACCGCGATGTTTGCGGTGCTGACCAGCGTCAACAGACCCCACCACCAGGCCAGGGGATTTGACCATGCCAGGGAACTTGGCCGCGCCCGCCATTCCAAACTCATGGGCCGCTCCGCTGTAACCGAACTGACGTTTGATTGTAGTAATTCTGTCACAAATTGCGGCCGATCACGCACAACATTATGTGCGCAATGGGGGCTTGCAGAGTGATCGCGGCCAACAGTCTTGGAACAGTCTTGGGTCGGTCCGCGACAAGCCAAGTCTCCGGGACAAGCCAAGTCTCGCAACCAGCGCTTGCGCGTGCGGTCACCGTCAGCGACGATGGCCGCTACGGGTTTTTGAGAGCTGCGGCCCGGCACACCACGCGACCCAGAAATCGCAAAGTAAGAGCAATCGCAAAGTTAAGGGCGCTATGGCACCGCGACGCGTCACGCTTACATTTGACAACGGCCCAACGCCCGGGATCACGGAACGTGTGCTTGAGATATTGGGTCGTGAAGGTATCCGCAGCACGTTTTTTGTCATTGGCCGCAACTTGGCTCACCCCGCGGCCGCATCTCTGGCAAGGGAGGCTCATTCCGCTGGCCATTGGATCGGCAATCACACGTTCTCGCACTCTGTCGCGCTGGGGGATCGCCCCGATCCGGACTACGCCGCGCACGAAATCGGTAATACCCAACGCTGTATCGCCGAATTGTCCCACCCCAATAAATTCTTCCGACCCTATGGAAACTCGGGTCTCATCGGCCCTCATCTGCTGAGCCGGGCGGCCATTGCCTATCTTCTGGCGAACAGGTTCCAGACCGTTCTCTGGAATAGCGTCCCAGGCGATTGGAAAGATGCGGCGGGATGGGTTGAGCGGTGCGTCGCACAGGTGCTTGAAAACGAATGGAGCGTGGTTGTCTTGCATGACATCGGAAATGGTTGCTTGCCTCGTTTATCTGAATTGCTTCGACGCCTGAACGACCTTGGCGTCATATATGAGCAGGATTATCCAGAGAGCGTTGTTCTCACGCGGGCCGGCGAGATCGTAAAAATGTCACCGACATACGTTCGCGACTGATCAGCAGGCGCGGGTCGGTTGCTCGCGCAACGCCTCGGCTGAGAGACAGACCACCTCAGAAATTTGCAGGAGCTGTCTGGCCAGAGGACTTGTCTTGCGCCAGATCATGCCAATGGTTCGCGACGGTTGCGGGTTTTTGAAGTGGGCGACAGACACTGACGCCGAGCGGGTTTCCACCGCCACGGCCATTTCCGGGATCAAGGTGACGCCGATGCCGGCGCCAACCATTTGAACCAGTGTGGACAGCGAGCTCGCATCCAGCACCTCACGCGGCCGCGACGATTGCACGTTGCAGAACGACAGCGCCTGATCGCGAAAACAGTGGCCCTCTTCGAGAAGAAGCAGCCTCATTTCGCGTAGCATTTCGCTCGTGGGCACCGGCGTTCCCTCATCCCCGACCGGCCTTACGAGCAAGAAGTTTTCCGCAAACAAGGCGACCTCGGTAAAGGAAGGTTCGGACACCGGCAGCGCAACAATTGCCGTGTCAAGCCGACCTTCCGCGAGCTCCCGTATCAGCTTCGGTGTCAGCGACTCGCGCACATGGATGTCAAGTTCGGGGTGAATTCGAGTGAGGTTCCCGATGACCGTAGGCAGCAGATACGGAGCAATCGTTGGGATCATGCCGATGCGCAGCCGGCCCACAAGCCGGTCCCGGGACGCCCGCGCGAAGTCTCCCAGTTCATCGACCGAGCGCAGGATGTCGCGGACGCGTCGGGTTACCTCTTCTCCGAACTCGGTAAGTCCGATTTGGCGCGCGCCTCTCTCGAAGAGCACGCCGCCCAAAGCGTCCTCCAGTTCCTTGATCTGCATCGATAAAGCCGGCTGCGAGATCGCACAGGCTTCCGCCGCGCGTCCGAAGTGGCCATGGCGTGCCAGCGCGTCGAAATAGCGAAGCTGCTTCAGGGTAGCTTGAATCATCAGAACAACTTATCGTCGCAATCACCAAAGTCAATTTTACCTGATACAAGGCCTCGCGTAGAGTGCAGCGAGACGGTATAGGGTCGGAAACATCCAGACCACGACAGGAGACAATATGAACGAGATGGCGAAGTGCCCGGTTGCGGGCGGCGGGGAACGAAAACCCATGACAGCTCTGGCCCGGGTAAACCGAGACTGGTGGCCGAAGCAGCTGAACGTCAAGATGCTCCATCAGAACTCGCCCAAGAGCGATCCGATGGGCAAGTCGTTCAACTACGCCGAAGAGTTCAAGAGCCTCGACCTTGACGCCTTGAAGAAAGACATTTTTGCGCTGATGACGGCATCGCAAGACTGGTGGCCGGCCGACTATGGTCACTATGGGCCGCTGTTTATTCGGATGGCGTGGCACAGCGCCGGCACCTACCGTATCGCCGACGGTCGCGGCGGCGCCTCCTCCGGCACCCAGCGCTTTGCACCCCTCAACAGCTGGCCTGACAACGTCAACCTCGACAAGGCGCGCATGTTGCTTTGGCCGATCAAGCAGAAGTACGGCAAGAAAATCTCATGGGCCGACCTCATGATCCTGACCGGTAACTGCGCCCTGGAATCGATGGGGTTCAAGACGTTCGGTTTCGCCGGTGGGCGCGAAGACGTCTGGGAGCCCGAAGAAGATATTTACTGGGGCTCCGAGGACACCTGGCTCGGCGACAAGCGCTACACCGGAGATCGGCAGCTCGAAAATCCTCTCGCCGCCGTTCAGATGGGTCTGATCTACGTCAACCCGGAAGGGCCGAACGGGAACCCTGATCCGCTCGCCTCAGCCCGGGATATTCGCGAGACGTTCGCGCGCATGGCGATGAACGACGAGGAGACGGTCGCCCTCATTGCCGGTGGGCACACCTTCGGCAAAACCCATGGCGCCGCCGATCCGGGTCAGTATGTCGGACCGGAACCGGAAGGAGCCAGCATCGAGGAGCAAGGTTTCGGCTGGAAGAATGCCTTTGGCAGCGGCAAAGGCGTCCACACCATCAGCAGCGGTCTGGAGGGGGCGTGGACCCCCGACCCGGTCAAATGGGACAACGGCTTTTTCGACACCCTGTTCGGCTACGAGTGGGAGCTGGTGAAGAGTCCTGCCGGCGCGCAGCAGTGGGCGCCGAAGAACGGAGCCGCGGCGGATGCGGTTCCGGACGCGCACGACCCGTCGAAGCGGCATGCCCCGATGATGGCCACCACTGACCTCGCGCTGAAGACGGACCCGAACTACCTGGCCATTTCGAAGCGCTTCCACGCCAACCCGGATCAGTTCGCAGACGCGTTCGCCAGGGCTTGGTACAAGCTGACGCACCGCGACATGGGGCCACGCTCGCGGTATCTCGGCCCGTTGGTTCCTGCCGAAGAGCTTCTGTGGCAGGATCCCATCCCCGCAGTCGATCATGCCTTGATCAACGAACAGGATATTGTCGCGCTCAAGGACAAAATCCTCGCTTCTGGACTGTCGCTCTCCCAGCTGGTCTCGACGGCTTGGGCGTCGGCGGCAACGTTCCGCGGCTCTGACAAGCGCGGTGGAGCAAACGGGGCGCGGATTCGCCTCGCGCCGCAGAAGGATTGGGAGGTCAACCAGCCGGCCCAACTGGCGAAAGTGCTGCAGACCCTGGAAGCAATCCAGACGGGCTTCAACAAGTCGCAGTCCGGAGGGAAAAAGGTCTCGCTCGCCGACCTGATCGTTCTTGGCGGCTGCGCAGCCGTTGAGAAAGCGGCGAAGAACGCCGGACACACCGTGACGGTCCCCTTCACGCCGGGACGCATGGATGCGTCGCAGGAGCAAACCGACGTGGCTTCCTTTGCCGTGCTCGAACCGACCGCCGACGGATTCCGCAATTACCTCAGGGCAGGGCACGTCCGTTCGGCTGAGGAGCTACTGCTGGATCAGGCACAATTGCTGACGCTGAGCGCGCCTGAGATGACGGTTCTGGTCGGGGGCATGCGTGTGCTGAATGCAAACTTTGGAGGCACTCACCACGGCATCTTCTCCAAGCGGCCGGAGACGCTCACCAATGACTTCTTCGCGAACCTGCTCGACATGAGCACGACGTGGAAGGCGGCGTCGGAAACCGAAGACGTGTTCGAAGGACGCGACCGCGCAACAGGTGAACTCAAATGGACCGGCACCCGTGCGGATCTCATCTTCGGTTCAAACTCGTTGCTTCGCGCGGTCGCGGAAGTCTACGGATGCGAGGACTCGAAGGAGCGTTTCGTCCATGACTTCGTCGCCGCGTGGAGCAAGGTGATGAACCTGGATCGCTTCGATCTTGCCTGATCTTGGCGGAAAGGTCTTCGAGGGCTTCTAGAGCGCAGCCGCGTCCAAGCCTCGGTCTGATCGGGATCAGACCGAGGCTACGCCAATCCTGTGGAAGTCTTGCGGAAACCCTGGTCGCTTGGTGGAAGCCATGGATAAGAAATCGGGGCGGCGTTTCAAGACGACTTGAAATGCCGCCCCGATTTACGCCACACCCTCATCATCCGCTGCCCGAGGTTTCAGTCGTTGCGGGATGCCAGCCGTCGACGAACAGCGGACGTCATTCGCGACCGGTTGCGGATTATCAACAAAAAAGTTACCGAATGGCTGCCCCTGCGCATTCCATCCCAAACACAAGAGAAGTGCGCGGCTCAGCCTGAGGAGTCGTCAAATGCCTGCTCTGCAAGCACCTGTTTTTGACGACACTCTGGTTTTTGGCGACACTCGGGCGAAAGCGGAACGACACACCGCCGCGGAGCCGGTCTCCCGGCTGCGAAACCCGACCAAGAAGCGATCGCTGGCGCGCGCTGCGGTGGTTCTCCTCGGCCTCGGCCTCGGCCTTGGCTTCGGAACCGGCATCGCGCTTGCTGCGGAGCGTAACACCGACAACGGCCCCTTCAGAGGCGACCTGACCCGGCAAGAGATCGCCGAGTGGCACGACCAACTCTATCAATCGACAAATGCCTTCAACGCCCCGGGCGGCGGCTCTTCGGCGCTGCGCGGCTGGGCCATGATGGCCCTGGCCATGTTCGAGGCGTCGAACACGATCGACCGGACATATGCACCCTACGCCGTATTGGTTGCCTCGGTCCCCTCCGCGATCGATCTGAACGTTGCCTCCAAGCGGGTTGCCGTCGCCAAGGCCGCCCAGATCGTGCTCGATGGGCTCTTCGCTCCACCGCCGTCCCAGCCCGCGAGCGTTCTCGCCGATTTCCGTCGCTCCGCCCACGCTAGCCAATTTGCCATTCACACCGCAGCGCTTGATCCGACCTCGGCCGCCTACACCAGCGGTGTCGCCCTGGGCAGCTTCATTGGCCAGCAGATCCTCGCCAAGCGCGCCGATGACGGCCACCCACCGCTCGACACCAAGGTTGTCAACGGCACCCGTTGGGACCAGTATCAGTATGGCCTGCCCTACTACCCCGATGGACCTCAAGCCTCCGGCTACCCCAGCGTCCGTCCCTTCGGTCTTGCCGCTTTCGGTCTTGCCGGTGGGGATGTGACCTTCGTTGTCTCGCCGCTCGGCAATGACAGCCCCGCGTTCAAGGCCCAGTGGGAGGAACTCTACCGCTACGGCACCTCGAACAGCGCCCGCTCAGCTCGCACCGCCGAAACCGACGCGACTGCGCGCTTCCACGACGGTAATTTCGGTTCGCAGATTGGCAACACGATCGACCTTCTCAGGTCCGCCGATATTCGCGAGACGGGCACCGACTTGCTCAGGATCATTGCCCTCACGGCGATGTCCACGCACGATGCACATGCGAACCACTGGTTCTGGAAATACCATTACCGGTTCGGCCGCCCGATCACCCAGTACCGTCAGGTCCCCCCGGACCAACCCGATGGGCTCGGCACCTTGCACGACGACGCCTGGCAGCCCGCTCTCACCACCTCCCCGAACCCCGAGCATCCCTCCGGTCACGCCTCCCGCACCGGTGCGCTTACAGCCTCCTTTCGCAAGGCTTTCGGCGACAGCCTCACCTTCCGCACCTCCTCCTTCTCAGATCCCGGTGCACCCCCGCGCACCTACACTTCGTTCAGCGCCCTTCAGGATGAGGTGATGATCTCTCGAACCTATGGCGGTGTTCACTGGCGCCATTCGGGCCCGGCCGGCCGCGACATGGCGCAGCGCGTCACCGACTACATCTGGAGCCGCTACCTGCAAAAGATCCCCACTGATGCCAAGTAAGCGAGACGCAGGAAAGGCGCCACCGTCGCGCGGGCGGGAGCTCTGATCCTCCTGAGGGGACAGGCATGCCCGCGGCCGGCGCCGATTTGAACTCCCGATCGAACTCCCGACCCCGCTACTTCTTTGCGATCTTCTCCCACAGCCAACGCGCTACGGCGTCGGGCGACGAGGCGCCGTCGTTGCCGGTGGCGCGCAAATTGGCCTCGCGCATCGTCGAGATATCGATCTTGCCGAGCAGCGGCGCCAGCGCGGTGCGCAATGCCTCGTCGGAGGCGCGTTTCGGCGCCAGCAGCATGATGGCGTCGTAGGGCGGGATCGCGTGTGTGGGATCGTCCAGCACCACCAGATCGTATTTCGCGATCAGCCCGTCGCTGGTATAGCCCGCGATCACGTCGACCTCGCCGGACGCGGCCGCGGCATACATGAAATCCGGCTGCATCTGCCGCTGCGCGCGAAACGACAATCCATAGGCCTCGCGCAGCCCGGCCCATTCGGGACGCGAAAAGAATTCGTAATCCGCAGCGATCGACATCGTTGCTGCGTGCGCGGCGAGATCGGCGATCGAGTGAATGCCAAGCGCATCGGCGCGTTTTCGCGGCATCACCAGCGCGTAAGCGTTCTCAAAGCCGAGTTCGCCCAACAATGTGATTTTTTGTTCGGCCAGCGTCGCCGTCAATTCGGCCAGCAATTGCTCGCGCGGCTTGATCTCGCTGTGGTAAAACTGGTTGGCCCACAGCGTACCGGAATAATCGACATAGACGTCGATGTCATTGGAGGCGAGCGCTTCGAAGATCACGTTGGAGCCGAGGCCCTCGCGTGTGTTCGCCGTCAGGCCCGCCGCGCGAAGGCGTTCTGCGATCAGCGCCGAGAGCACATATTGTTCGGCAAAGGTCTTGGCGCCGACAACATAAGTCGATGGCGAGCGGGCCATCGAGGGCACCAGGGTTGCGGCGACCAAACCCGCAATGCCGATGCCGCCGAGCGTTGTGCGCACGCGGCTGCGGTTGCGAAGGCCGCTCTCGATCAGCGCCAGCAATTGATCGACCGCGAGCGCCAGCACCGCGGCGGCGAGACAGCCAAACAGCACGAACACCCAGTTCTGGGTCTGCAACCCCGCGAAGATGTAATTGCCGAGGCTGGTCTGGCCGATCGGGGTGGACAAGGTCGCGGTGCCGATCACCCACACCGCCGCGGTGCGGATGCCTGCCATCATCACCGGCAGCGCCAGCGGCAGCTCGATCATGTAGAGCGACTGCCGCGGCGTCATGCCGACGCCTTGCGCGGCCTCGATGATTCCGGCATCGACGCCCCGCAAGCCCGTGATGGTATTGCGCAACACCGGCAGCATCGAATAGAGCGCGAGCGCCAGCACCGCCGGAAGAAATCCGAACGCGGAAAAGCCAAACCCGAACCAGGCGAGCGACAGCGCCGCGAGCGCCAGTAGCAGCGGATAAAACAGTGCAAGCAGCGCCAGGCCCGGCACCGTCTGCACGATGCCGGCCAGCCCGAGCAACGCACCGCGCATCACCGGACGGTGGCGCGTGGCGACCGCCAGCGGCAGACTGACCAGCAACCCCAGCGCCAGCGCCGTGACGCTGACCCGAACATGGTTGCCGAGATAATCGGGGAGATGCGCGAAGGCCTCGCTCCAGCGGGAATCGGCGAAGAAATTCATGCCGCGCCCTCCCGCGGCAGCAGCACGTTGAGCCGCTCGGCCTGCCGCCGCGGCGTGCGCAGCAATTCACCGACATAGGCGTCGTCGCTTTTCGAAAGCTCCGATGGCGTGCCCTGCGCCAGGAGCCGCCCGGCGCGCATTACCGCGACGCGATCGGTGAGCAGAATTGCCTCGGTCATGTCGTGGGTGATCATGACCGTGGTGAGCCCAAGCTTTTGATGAAGCGCGCGGTAGTCGTCGCCGAGCGCGTCGCGGGTGAGGGGATCGAGCGCGCCGAACGGCTCGTCCATCAAGACGATGCGCGGCCGTGCCGCGAGCGCGCGGGCGACGCCGACGCGCTGGCGCTGGCCGCCCGACAATTCATGCGGAAAACGATCGCGGTAGAGCGCGCGATCGAGTCGCACCAGATCGAGCAATTCATCCACCCGCGCGGAAATCTCCGCCGCCGGCCAGCCCAACAGCTTCGGCGTGATGCCGACATTGTCGGCGACGCTCATATGCGGAAACAGCCCGCCGCTCTGGAACACATAGCCGATGCGACGGCGCAACGAGACCGGATCGAGCGCGTGCACGTCCTCGCCTTCGATTTCGATGCGGCCGCCGTCGGCGTCGATCAGCCGGTTCGCCAGCCGTAAAAGCGTGGTCTTGCCGGAGCCCGAGCCGCCGACGATGGCGAGAAATTCGCCCTCGCCGACCTCGAGCGAGACGTCGTCCACGGCCTTCACCCGGCCGTCGTCGAAGCTTTTGCCGACATGCGCAAATGCGATTCTAGGGGCGTGCTGCATTTCAGTTCGACCCAATCACTTCGGCTCAAGGCTCCCGGCGACGGTGTTTGACCATCCCGTTTTAAGGAGGCTGGCGTACCATGATGTACCACTTCGTTGAACTTGTCGTCCCGAGAGGTTAATGCATCGTCCGGACCTGGAGGGAATGCGGTGGACGAGGCACAGCCCAAAGCAGTCGCGCTCGAAGATGCGACGGTGGCATTTCGCTTTGGCGAGAACCGCGTCTACACGGCGGTGGAGCAGGCCCGGCTTGTCGTCGCGGATGGCGAGTTCGTCGCCATCGTCGGGCCGACCGGATGCGGAAAATCGACGCTGTTGAATGTCGCCGCCGGCCTGCTCGAGCCGGCCTCGGGCACAGTAAGAATTTTCGATTCGCCGCTTGTCGGCCTCAACCGGCAGGCCGGCTATCTGTTTCAGGCCGATGCGCTGTTTCCGTGGAAGACCGCGATCGACAATGTTGCGATCGGTCTCGAAATCTCGGGCGTGCCGCGCGCAGAGGCACTCGGCCGCGCGCAAGCCTGGCTCACTTCGGTGGGACTGGGGGCGTTCGGCAACCGCTATCCGCACATGCTGTCCGGCGGACAGCGCAAACGCGTCGGGTTGGCGCAAGTCCTGATCCGCGATCCGAAAATCCTTTTGATGGACGAGCCGTTCGGGCCGCTCGATGCCCAAACGCGGCAGATCATGGGTAATCTGCTGCTGGAGTTGTGGAACGCCGACCGCAAGGCGGTGCTGTTTGTCACCCACGATCTGGAGGAGGCGATTGCGCTGGCGGACCGCGTGGTGATCATGTCGGCAGGGCCCAATGCGCGCATCATCGGCGACTGGCGCGTGCCGCTGGCGCGGCCGCGCGATATTTTTGAAGTCCGGCTCGAAAAGGAATTTCACGCACTCCATCGTGTGATATGGAGTGTTCTCAAGGCCGAGGTGTTGAAGAGTTATGCCCAATCCGGCGCCGGATGAGATTGTCTTGATCTGGATGTCTTGATCCGGACGCCTTGTTCGCAATACCTCGTTCGGAATACCTCGTTCGGAATACCTCGTTCGGAATACCTCGTTCGCAATGCCTCGTTTTCGATGCTCGTTCTCGATGCGTTAATCCGATGGCGGGGGAGTTACCCCGACCGACATAAAAGGGAGATGTTATGCTGTTACGTGGTTCTATTCTGGCTGCTGCCGTCACGCTGGCCGCTTTTGGCGGTGTTCACGATGCCGCTGCGCAAGGCGTATTCACGCTGTCTTCGCCTTCCTTCAAGGACGGCGAGCGCTTGGCGGTGAAAAACGCCGGCAACAACAAGACCAACGCCAATTGCGTCGGCGAAAACGTCTCGCCCGCGCTTTCCTGGGCGAACCCGCCGGAGGGCACCAAGAGCTTCGCGCTTATGATGTTCGATCCGGAAGGCCGTCCGCCCGGAGGCGTCAGCCACTGGGTGGCCTATGGCATTCCGGTTTCAGTCACCGGTTTCGCCGAAGGCGAAGTCTCCAAACCGAGCGACAAATATATCGGTGGCCAAAGCACGATGAAGTTGTCGAGCTACTTCGGACCCTGCACGCCGCCCGGCGCGCCGCATCACTACACCTTCACCCTGATCGCGACCGACCTCGAGCCCACCGCCCTGCAGGCAGGCTTGCCTCGCGATGAACTGATCAAGGCGCTCGATGGCCATGCCAAGGCTGCGACCGGGTTGATCGGCACGTTCTCCAAGCCGTAACCTGAAGCTTGCGCGATTCCCTCCCACCTTGTGGGAAGGACTCGCCCGCTCTCTCGTCGTCCTGGCGAATGCCAGGACGACGCTGAGATGGATTTTTAACCATGTCTCGCGCGAAGCTCCTCTCGTTGCAGGTGTTGGTCGCCGTCGTCGGGATCGGGCTGTGGCAGTTCTTCGCCACCGTGCCGATGTTCGGACGCATCGTGCTGCCGCCGTTCTTCTTTTCCAATCCGGTGGACGTCGGCAGCCAGATTGTCGACTGGTTCGCCAGCGGCGTGATCTGGAAACATTTGCTGATCACCTTGTGGGAGTCGATCCTCGCCTTTGCGATCGGCTCGTTTGGCGGCGTCACGGTTGGCTTCTGGTTTGCGCGCCAGCCGCGCGTCGCCGCGGTATTTGATCCCTACGTGAAAATGGCGAACGCGTTGCCGCGCGTCGTGCTGGCGCCGATCTTCACGCTGTGGCTCGGTTTGGGCATCTGGTCGAAGGTCGCGCTCGGCGTCACGCTGGTGTTCTTCATCGTCTTCTTCAATGTCTATCAGGGCGTCAAGGAAGTCAGCGCCACCGTGCTGGCCAATGGCCGCATGCTCGGCATGAGCGAGCGACAGTTGATGCGGCACGTTTACTGGCCCTCGGCACTGTCGTGGATGTTCTCTTCGCTGCACACCTCGGTCGGCTTCGCCGTGGTCGGCGCCGTGGTCGGCGAATATCTCGGCTCCGCGGCGGGGCTCGGCTATCTGATTCAACAGGCCGAAGGCGTGTTCGACGTCGCCGGCGTGTTCGCGGGCATGTTCGTGTTGTCCGCTTTCGTCATCCTCATCGATGTAGGGGTGACGATGGTCGAGCGGCGGCTTCTGGTGTGGCGGCCGGATGCGGCGGTCGGCCACGGCTAGCGCTTGTCCGTCATGGCGAGCGTGAGCGAAGCAATCCATAGATCGCGCGGAGCTGGATTGCTTCGTCGCGCTGCTTTCTTGCGCAAACGCTTTGCGTTTGTCGCAGGCAATGACGGTGACAAATCGCCTTCTCAAGAGACGCGTGCTCCTCTATCGTGTGCTCAACCAATGCACGGAGGAAATCATGCGGATGATTTTGAACAGATTTGCCGCGACGCTGCTGGTGCTGTTTCTGATGTCCGGCCTCGCGGCGGCGCAAAGCAAGATCACGATCGCGGTCGGGGGCGGTGCCTGCCTGTGCTATCTGCCGACCGTGCTGGCCAAACAGCTCGGCGAATTCGATCACGCAGGCCTGGCCGTCGAACTGGTCGATTTGAAGGGCGGCTCCGACGCGCTCAAGGCCGTGCTTGGCGGCAGCGCCGACGTGGTCTCCGGCTATTTCGACCATTGCGTCAACCTCGCCGCCAAAAAGCAGGAGCTGCAATCCTTCGTGGTCTATGACCGCTATCCCGGCCTGGTGCTGGTGGTGTCGCCGATGCACACCGGCGAAATCAAAACCATCAACGATCTGGTCGGCAAGAAAGTCGGCGTCAGCGCGCCGGGTTCCTCGACCGATTTCTTTCTCAAATATCTCTTGAAGAAAAACGGCCTCGATCCGGCCAGCGTTTCGGTGATCGGCGTCGGCCTCGCCGCGACCGCGGTGGCGGCGATGGAGCAGGGCCAGATCGATGCGGCGGTGATGCTGGATCCCTCGGTCACCGTCCTGCAAGGCAGCCATCCGGACCTGCGCATTCTCTCCGATACGCGCACGCAAAAGGACACTTTGGAAGTGTTCGGCGGCGAATATCCGGGTGGCGCGCTTTACAGCACCACTGCGTGGGTTGCCGCCCATGAGAAGGACGTGCAGGCCTTGACCGATGCAATTCTGAAAACGCTCGCATGGATTCACACGCATTCTCCGGAGGAGGTCATGGCGAAAATGCCTCCGGAAATGGTCGGCAAGAACAAGGAGCTTTATCTCGCGGCGCTCAAGAACACGCTGCCGATGTATTCGGAAAACGGCAAGATGGATCCCAAGGGCGCCGATGCTGTGCTCGCGATGTTCAGCGCGAGCTCGCCGGAAGTTGCGAAAGCAAATATCGACGTGGCCAAGACCTGGACCAACAAATATGTGGAACAGGCCGGCAAGACGACGGGCGTGAACGCGAAATGATGAATGCGAAATAAAGCGTGATGACGGTTCCGGTCATTCATCGCGTCACGACGCTCGACCTATCGCTGAAGCCGTGGGTGTGGGCGTTCGCAGCAGAGCGGCGGACCGATATCAAGCTACATTTTGCGATCAAACAGCGCGAGAAACCTAAACTCTGGAATGGTCGCATTTTGTTGGGGCGCGATCCGGTTTTCACCGGTAGCGGTTTCAGTGCCAAATTTTTCGAGACCGATTTCGCCAGTTTCCTGGCGTGGCGCGATTGGGGGTTTCCGGACCAAAGCGTCTTCAACGGCTTCGGGATGGGCGCGCTACGCTGTTCCGACGGCGTTTTCGCATTGGGCGAAATGGGGCCGGATACAGCGAACACGGGACACGTTTATTTTCCCTCCGGTACGCCAGATCTCGACGACATCAGCGATGGTGCGGTCGATATTGCAGGCAGCGTCGTCCGCGAAATCGAGGAAGAAACCGGCCTGACTTCAGCCGATTATCACGCCGACGCGCATTGGGACTGCGTGGTCTCCGGCGTCAGCATCGCGATCATCAGGATGTTGAGTGTCGATATGACCGGCGAGAAGTTGCGCGCCAGGATCGAGTCCAATCTCGCCCGGCAAATTGAGCCGGAACTTTCGGCCATCCATCTGGTGCGCGAGTTAAGCGATCTTACTGCCGCGATGCCGCGCTTCGTCACCGCCTTTCTCGAAGCGCAGCTTGCAACGTAGTCGGTGCTTAATCCGGTCATTGCGAGCCAACGGGTCGCGTGAATGCGCGCCCGATGACAGGCTTCGCGAAGCAATCCATCGGGCAACGAAGTAAGTCTGGATTACTTCGGCGCTCGCACTCCTCGCAAGGGCGAACCGGTCTAGCGCCGCTCGCTCCTGACATGTATCCTCAAGCGTGCGAGCCGACCGGAGCTCCTGAGTCATGAGCAAGAAATCTTCGCAATCTTTCAGCGATCAGTTGAAGCCCTTTGTGGCGCCGTTTCGTTTCGACGGATCGCGCGAGTTCCATCTCAAGTCGCAAAAGACCAGTGAGAAAGGCGGGCTCGACAAGGACAAGGCCGAGAAGATTCTCGACACCAACCGGAAACGGCTCAGCGATTTTCAGGAAAAACTTTACGCCCAGGACCGCTGGTCGCTGCTGCTGATCTTTCAGGGCATGGACGCGGCCGGCAAGGACAGTGCGATCAAAAGCGTGTTCGAGGGCGTCAACCCGCAGGGCTGTCAGGTCTATTCGTTCAAACAGCCGTCGTCGCGCGAACTCGACCACGATTTTATGTGGCGCAGCGTGATCGCGCTGCCGGAGCGGGGCCGCATCGGCATCTTCAACCGCTCTTATTACGAGGAATGCCTGGTGGTGCGAGTGCACCCCGAAGTCCTCGCCAAGGAGAAGATCCCCGCGCACCTGGTGACCAGGAATATCTGGCGCGAGCGGTTCGAGGACATTTCCGCGTTCGAGCGCTACCTCGCGCGCAACGGCACGGTGATCCTGAAATTCTTTCTCAACGTCTCCAAGGAAGAGCAGCGCGGGCGGTTTCTCGATCGCCTCGACCAGCCCTCGAAGAACTGGAAATTTTCGATGGCCGATATCACCGAACGCGCGCTGTGGGGAAAATACCAGGCGGCCTATCAGGAGGTGATCCGAAACACCTCGTCCGCGGCAGCGCCGTGGCATGTGGTGCCGGCCGATCACAAATGGTTCGCGCGGGTGGTGATCGGCTCCACCATCGTCAGCGCGCTTGAGGGCCTCGACCTGAAATTCCCGAAGGTCGACAAGGCCTCGTTGCAGGAGTTCAAGCTGGTGCGAACGGCGCTTTTGGAGGAAGGGCGGAGGAGTGCGGTGAAGAAGGTGGTGACAAAGGGCCGCTAGTTCGGCGGTGCCATCGATAGATGATCATGCCCGCCGGGGTCTCGCCCTGAAGGCTGTTCTGAATTCCGATTCCTTGCCAGCGCAGCGCTTCCGCCATGGGTGGCGTCCCAGACGGCGCATACACAAGCAACTGTGTCGGGCGCATTGCGCCGCGGATCTCGGACCTATGGGCAATTAGGTCAGCCGTTCTGACTATCTTTTGCTGACCATCTTTTGGCATTGCGGTTTGGCGCAATTCTCGTTTAGAACGGGCAGGAAAGCGGGCCTTTGGCAACAAACCGTCAATGGTTTTGGCCGAGGATGACGCTTCTCGAAGGGTTCCTGGCATGCTGATTCGCAGCGAAGAGTACGGAGTTCAGGGTGGAGCGGCCCATGCCGCCCGTCCTGAAGCAATTCCGGCTGCGTCCCTGCCCACCCTGCGTCTTGGCGGGCTTCTGCTTCTTATCGGCCCCTGAGGGCCGTCTGGGCGGTTTGCGCCTGGGCACTCAGGGGTTGCGGCGAGATCACCAGACCCCTTCAGCGCACCGAGCAAGCGCAACAGCCAAAGGAATTTTCCGATGACCAATGTGAACCAGTCCGCCAAGGATCGCGTCATCATATTCGACACCACCTTGCGCGACGGCGAACAATGCCCCGGCGCCACCATGACCTTCGAGGAAAAGCTCGAAGTCGCCGAGATGCTCGACGACATGGGCGTCGATGTCATCGAAGCCGGGTTTCCGATCACTTCCGAAGGCGACTTCCAGGCGGTCAGCGAGATCGCCCGGCGTTCCAAGAACGCCGTGATCGCCGGGCTGGCCCGCGCGCATCCGAAAGATATCGACCGCTGTGCCGAAGCCGTGAAGTTCGCCAAACGTGGCCGCGTCCATACCGTGATCGCGACCTCGCCGCTGCATATGCGGGTCAAGCTCAACATGACGCCCGAGCAGGTGATCGAGACCTCGATCACCAACGTCGCGCGCGCGCGCAACCACATCGACGACGTCGAATGGTCGGCCGAGGACGGCACCCGCAGCGACATGGAATTCCTGTGCCGGATCGTCGAGGCCGTGATCAAGGCCGGCGCCACCACGGTCAATATCCCGGATACCGTCGGCTATACCGTGCCCGAGGAATACACCCACTTCATGCGCACCCTGATCGAACGGGTGCCGAACTCCGACAAGGCGGTATTCTCGGTTCATTGCCACAATGATCTCGGCATGGCGGTGGCGAATTCGCTGGCCGGTCTCGCCGGCGGCGCACGGCAGATCGAATGCACGGTCAACGGCATCGGCGAGCGGGCCGGCAATGCCGCGCTCGAAGAAGTCGTGATGGCGATCAATGTGCGCAACGACAGGTTTCCGTACTGGAACAAGATCGACACCACCATGCTGACGCGGGCCTCGAAGCTGGTCTCGGCGGCGACGTCGTTCCCGGTGCAGTACAACAAGGCGATCGTGGGCCGGAACGCGTTCGCCCATGAAAGCGGCATCCATCAGGACGGCGTGCTGAAGGACGCTTCGACCTACGAGATCATGCGCCCCGAGATGATCGGCCTGAAGCAATCCTCGCTGGTGCTCGGCAAACATTCCGGCCGCCATGCGTTCGTGCACAAGCTCGAGGAGATGGGCTACAAGCTCGGCGCCAACCAGCTCGAAGACGCGTTCCTGCGGATGAAGGCGCTCGCCGACCGCAAGAAGGACATCTACGACGAGGACATCGAGGCGCTGGTCGATCAGGAAATCGCCGCCTCCCACGACCGCATCAAGCTGGCCTCGCTCACCGTGATCGCCGGCACCCATGGTCCGCAGCGCGCCACCATGAAGCTCAACATCGAGGGCCAGATCAAGATCGAGGAAGCCGAAGGCAACGGTCCGGTCGATGCCGTGTTCAACTGCATCAAGGCGCTGGTGCCGCATGAGGCGAAGCTGGAGCTTTACCAGGTCCACGCCGTCACCGAAGGCACCGACGCGCAAGCCGAAGTCTCGGTGCGGCTCGCCCACGAAGGTCGCTCGATGACCGCGCGGGCATCCGATCCGGACACGCTGGTGGCTTCGGCGAAGGCCTACCTCGGCGCGCTCAACAAGATCGTCATGAAGCGCCAGCGCGACATCCCGGCGGCAGCGGCGAGCTGATTGCTCTCGGCGGCGGGCGGGCCCACCCGGTGGAAATTCCCCGCCCACACCGAGTGTTTGCAGGACGGTGACCTTGCCTCCCTTGCAACGCCATGTTTCGGTGCCGCTTCCCCGCGATCGCGGAGTCGCAGGCGAACCGGAAATAGCTTCGTCGTCAAAATAAGACAAACAAAAGGGAGCCCGCTGGTGTCATTGAAACCAGCGCGGCTCAAACGGGAGGTTAAGCATGTGGAATCTCTGGTTGCGTCGCGCCGTACTCGGCGCCGTCGCGGCGGCGATGCTGGGCGGAAGTGTCTCCGGCGCGTTGGCGCAGACGAAGCTGAAGGTGATGGTCTTCCCGGGCGTGCAGAATTTGCCGCTCTTCGCCGCGCAGGCGAAAGGCTTCTTCGCCAAGCATGGGCTTGAGGTCGAGGTGCTGAACACGCCGAATTCGCAGGAATTGCGCGACGGGCTGGCGCAGGGACGCCATCAGATCGTGCACGGGGGGATCGACAATGCGGTCGCCATGGCGGAGGTTGCCAAGGCGGATATCGCGGTCGTGATCGGCGGCGACAACGGTTTCAACCATCTGTTCCTGCAGCCCGGGATCGACGCCATCAAGGATCTGCGCGGCAAGACCGTCATCGTCGATGCGGTCAACACCGCCTATGCGTTCCAGGTCTATGCGGTGCTCAAGCAGAACGGATTGAACAAGGGCGACTACGAGGTGAAGCCCGTCGGCGCCACGTTCAAGCGGCTGGAGACGATGCAGCAGGACAAGAATGCCGCCGCCTCCTCGCTGAACCCGCCCTTTTCGATCCTCGCAAGCCGCTCCGGTCTCAAGGACGCGGGCGAGATGGTGAAGATGATCGGACCCTATCAGGCGACGGGCGCCTGGGTGATGCGGTCCTGGGGTGAGGCCAATGCCGACACCCTGGTGCAGTATCTGCAGGCCTATATCCAGGGCCTGCGCTGGGCGGTCGATCCCGACAACAAGGCCGAGATGATCGCCATGATGGCGGAACGCCTCAAGCTCGCCCCGGATGTCGCCGCTCAGTCCTACGCGGTCGCGACCGATCCGCAATCCGGCTTCGCCAAGGATGCCAAGCTCGATCTTGAAGGCTTCCGCAACGTGTTGAAGCTGCGCGCCGATCTGGAGGGGCAGTGGGGCGGCACCCCGCCGTCGCCCGAGAAGTATATCGACGCGTCCTATTACGACCGCGCGCTGAAGGGTTTGTAGGCAGGCCTGTGACTCCCTCCCCCTTTGCGGGGGAGGGTTGGGGAGGTGGGTCGCCACGCGGTGCTCAGTGGTTTTTTTGCATTGCACAATGTTTTCCCGCGGCCCCTGCTAACGGGCAATGGCATTTCGAGTGGCTTCTCTGTATTGGTGCCGATGCATACAAGGTTGGAGCTGTGCCGCTCGTGCGCCTCGCGCATGATCCGAAGAAATTGGGAACCGATTTTCCGAGAAGATCATGCCCAAACAAGAAGAAATCACGCCGGAGGAAACATGCGTAAATTGATTTTGGCCGCCGCGTCGGTCGCGGTATTGGCATTGACCGGACCGGCGTCGGCGCAATCGCCGATTGTGATCAAGTTCAGCCACGTGGTGGCTTCCAACACACCGAAAGGTGCTGCCGCCGAAAAATTCAAGGAACTTGCGGAGAAATATACCGAGGGCAAGGTCAAGGTCGAAGTCTATCCGAATTCGACGCTCTACAAGGACAAGGAAGAGCTGGAGGCACTTCAGCTCGGCGCGGTGCAGATGCTTGCGCCCTCGAACTCCAAGTTCGGCCCGATCGGCGTCCGCGAGTTCGAGGTGTTCGATCTTCCCTACATCCTGCCCGACCTCGCCACTTTACGCAAAGTGACCGACGGGCCGCTCGGCGCCAGGCTGCTCCAGCGGCTCGAGCCCAAGGGAATGACCGGTCTTGCCTATTGGGACAACGGCTTCAAGCAGATGAGCGCCAACAAGAAGCTGATCACGCCGCAAGACTACAAAGGCCTGAAATTCCGCATCCAGTCCTCGAAGGTGCTTGAGGCGCAATTCCGCGCGCTGGGGGCAATTCCGCAGGTGATGGCGTTCGGCGAGGTGTATCAGGCGCTGCAGACCGG
This sequence comes from uncultured Alphaproteobacteria bacterium, assembly GCA_963814615.1. Lineage (GTDB taxonomy): Bacteria > Pseudomonadota > Alphaproteobacteria > Rhizobiales > Xanthobacteraceae > Bradyrhizobium. The sequence continues at coordinate 1,038,963 of CAWFDN010000002.1, forward strand.
CGTGGTCGATGGCCAGGAGAACACGACCTCGAACATCTACACCCAGAAAATGCATGAAGTGCAGAAGTACATGACCATGACCAACCACGGCTATATCGGGTACGTCGTGGTCGTGAACAAGAAGTTCTGGGACGGCCTCCCGGCCGACATCCGCGCGCAATGTGAAAAAGCCATGAAGGAGGCCACCGCCTTCGGCAACAGTCAGTCGGCGAAGGAAAACGATGACGCGCTTGCGGAAATCAAGAAGGTGGGCAAGACCGAAATCGTCACGTTGACGCCGGAACAGGATGCCGCCATGCGCAAGGCGATGGACCCGGTTTACAAGGACGTCGCGGGTAGGGTCGGTCAACCCTTGATCGACGAGTTCATCAAGGAAACCGGCGGTGTCAGCCATTAGGAACAGGGCCGGGGGCGCTCTTCGAACGGCTGGCCTTGCAGCCGCATTTCCTCATCCGTCATGCCCGGGCAGAAGCGCGACGCGCGTCTTCGCGCTAGATGTCCCGGGCATCCACGTCTTAGCGGCGCGACAATAAGAAAGACGTGGATGGCCGGGACAAGCCCGGCCATGACGAGCTAAGTACAGAAGACACGTTCTAAGGGGGACATTGGTGCTGCTTCGTATCCTTGATCGGCTCGAGGAAATCCTGATCAGCGCGCTGATGGCGGCGGCGACGATCCTGATTTTCATCTCCGTCGTACATCGCTTCGGCACCGGCGTGCCGTTTCTGTATCCGTACCTGATCGAAATCCACATCTCCTGGGCGCAGGAGCTGTGCATCTACATGTTCATCTGGATGGCGAAGTTCGGCGCGGCCTATGGGGTGCGGACCGGAATCCATGTCGGCGTCGACGTGCTGATCAACCGGCTCAACCCGCGCTGGCAAAAGGCCGTCATCCTGTTCGGCCTGCTCGGCGGTGCGCTGTTCACCTTCACCGTCGGCTCGATGGGCGCAAAATTCGTTTTCGAGTTGATGAGCACCGACCAGGTCTCGCCCGATCTGGAGTTGCCAAGCTGGTTGGTTTACGCCTGCATCCCGCTCGGCTCCTATTTGATGTGCTTCCGGTTCCTGCAGGTGTCGTGGACCTACTTCTGGATCGGCGAGCTGCCGCATCATGACGCGACACATGTCGACGGTGTCGAAGTCAGCCTGAAGGCGCCGGTCGCGCTGGGAGAAGCGTGATGAGCGCCGCCCTTATTTTCGGATTGCTGTTCGCCCTGATGCTGACGGGCATGCCGATCTCGATTTCGCTCGGCCTCACCGTGCTCACTTTTCTGTTCACGATGACGCAGGTGCCGATCGAGAGCGTCGGGCTGAAGCTGTTTTCCGGACTCGATAATTTCGGCATCATGGCGATCCCGTTTTTCATCCTCGCCGGCACCTTCCTGACCCGCGGCGGGGTCGCGCGCCGCATGATCGCCTTCACCACCTCGATGGTCGGCCATTTGCCGGGCGGGCTTGGGCTCGCCGGCGTCGCGGCCTGCGCGATGTTCGCCGCGATTTCCGGATCGAGCGTCGCAACCGTCGTGGCAATCGGCTCGATCATGATGCCTGCCATGGTCGAGCACGGCTATCCGCGCCGGTTCGGCGTCGGCGTGATCTCGACCTCCGGCGCGCTCGGCATTCTGGTGCCGCCCTCGATCATTCTCGTGCTGTATGGCGTTTCCACCAACACCTCGATCGGGGCGCTGTTCATGGCCGGGATCGTGCCGGGGATCATGCTGGCGTCGATGCTTGCCACGGTGACCTGGTTCATCGCCTGGCGCAAAGGCTACCCACGGATGCCCAAGGCCACGCTTGGCCAGCAATGGACCGCGTTCCGTGAAAGCGTCTGGGGCCTGCTGCTGATCGTGCTCGTGCTCGGCGGCATCTATGGCGGCATCTTCACCCCGACCGAGGCCGCCGCGGTGGCCGCGGTCTACGCCTTCTTCATCACGGTGTTCGTCTACAAGGAATTGAAACTGCGCGAAGTGTCGAAGGTGCTGCTGCAGGCGGCGAGCATGAGCTCGATGCTGCTCTACATCATCACCAACGCGGTGCTGTTCTCGTTCCTGATGACGCATGAGCAGATCCCGCAGGAGATGGCGGCCTGGATCATCGACAAGAATTTTGGCGTCTGGACGTTCCTGCTGGTGGTCAACATCATCTTGCTCGTGGCCGGCAATGTGATGGACCCGTCGTCGATCCTCTTGATCATGGCACCGATCCTGTTTCCGCTCGCGACCAAGATCGGTGTCCATCCGGTTCATCTCGGTGTCTTGATGATCGTGAATACCGAAGTGGGGCTGTGCCATCCGCCGGTCGGCCTCAATCTTTACATCGCCAGCGGCATCGCGAAGATGGGCATCAGCGAGATCACGGTCGCGGTGCTGCCATGGTTGTGCGCGATGCTGGCCTTCCTCGGGCTCATCACCTACATCCCGGAAATATCGCTGTGGCTGCCGCGACTGCTTGGGATGATCTGAAGATTGGCGCAATGGATGGCGGCAAGATTACATCTTGGTAAGACATGGCACTCTTTCCAAACCGTAAGTTGATTGCGGGCGAACGCGCGCCCATCCTTGCACAAGCTTTTCAAAGGAGGTTCGCATGAAGAAAATCCTGCTCGCCGGTTTTGCCGCGATCACCATCGCCGGTTCGACCGTAGCCTATGCCCAGCACCGCCAGTGGTTTCACGACCATGTGCGAATGACCCCTGAGGACCGGGCGGCCTTTACCGATGCGCGGATTGCAGCCGTGAAGGCCGGTTTGAAGCTGACGCCCGATCAGGAAAAATTGTGGCCGCCGGTCGAGGCCGCGGTGCGGGATTTCGCAAAATTGCGGACCGATCGCGCCAATGCGCGGATGAACGCGAAGTCGGATGATACGCGGGATTTGCAGAAGCCTGACGATCCGGTGGCGCGGTTGCGCGAGCGCGCCGACGGGATGGTAACCACGGCGGCGGCGATGAAGCGCATCGCGGACGCGGCCGACCCGCTCTACAAGAACTCTCGATGAGGGCCAGAAACGTCGCTTGGCCATTCTCACGCACATGGAAGGCCGGTTCGGGGGCGGATGGCGCCGCCGCGGTCTAGATCGTGGTGATGGCGATTACGGTCGGGATCGTGGGCCGGGCAGGGACTATGGTGGCCGGGGCGGTCCTGAGCGGCTTTAGAGCGCGCCCTCAGCCCGATCGGCAAGCTCGAACGGCCGCTTTAGAATTTCCCGTATTTTCCATGGAAAGACCCACGGGATATCTCGTTACCTTGCTGGACATCGGGGGGTCGCTTTGCTAAACGACGCCCTCTTGCGAAGGCTTTCCGAGCCTTCCGGGGCGCATAGCTCAGTTGGTAGAGCAGATGA